>NZ_VOBQ01000022.1 GCF_007833165.1 Caenimonas sedimenti
GCGTCGAGCCGCTTTGCCGCAGTGGAACCACTTCTACAACTGGCACCGACAGCACCATGGGATCGGCTGCAAACCGCCAATCTCCAGGCTCTCAGCTACAAACAACCTCTTGACACTTCACACCTAGGAGCCTGGGCGGCAGGGAAACGGGCCTGCGTTGGGCCGAGAACAGGGCTCCTAGGCTTCCTCGAGTTCCACCGGCTGGCCCAGCACCAGCCGGAACCGCCCGCGGCCGGTCTTCTCGATGCGGATCGGCCCGCCTTGCTCCGCCAGCCGCCGTTGCAGCAGGAGCAGGCGTGCCTCGAGGTTGTCCGCGACGTCGGGCAGCTTGTGCGCGAGGTCCAGCCGCAACTCGCGGTTGCTGAATTCCACGCGGCCGGACTGCTGGTGATCGCGCAGCAGTTTCCAGAGGATGGCGCCGGCCACGCCCTTGATCAGGTAGGCGTCCTGCAGGAAGACGCTGTCGTTGCTGCCGAAATGCCGCAGCTTCAGCGGCGTGCCGACCGCGACGGACGGCGCGAGCGGCGGCGCCGCGGCATCCGCGCTGTCCGCCGTGGCCTGCAACAGCTCGATCGTCGCCCCCAATTGGCCTGCGATCGCAACCAGGGCGTCTTCGTCCTCGTAGCTGAATTGCAGGTCGCTCGCGCTCTCCACGAACAGCACGCCCAACAGCCCGCGAGCGCTTTGCACCGGCACCGCCAGCTGGCTGTGCGGTGCCTCCAGCCCCGGGTAGGGAATGTCGGTGACCGGGTCGAAATCCGGAATCTGTGCTTCGAAGCTGCTGCGCATGGCCTGGCTGTACAGCGCCGCGTTGGTCATGTGGCCGATGCGCACCGGCGTGCGCTCGCGGGCGGCCACACCGATCACGCCCTGGCCCATGTGCACCTCCGATCCGACGCCGGACGTCGCATAGCCGCTGCTCGCCACCGTGTAGAGCCGCTGCCTGGCGGAGTCCACCATGAGCACCATCGCGTGCGGAACCCCCAGCGAATCCGACAAGGTCGTCAGCACCGCCCTCAACGCGTCGTCGAGACTCACGCAGCGCACCAGTTGCTCGCTGGCGCGCCGCACCGCGCCCAGCCATCCTGCGCGCGGCGCCGGTGCCGCCAACGGATGGCTCTCCGGCACCTCGATCCGGACCACTTCATACACGTCCGAGCCCAGCAGGCGGAACACGTCCTGCATGCCGCTGTGCGAGGCGATGCCGGCCAGTTGCGCCTTCATGCCTTCGAACAGCGGGCCCCACGTCTCGGTGCGCAGGTAGCGCAGGTGCAGGCGGTAGAACTGCGCCGTGCCCGGATGCAGCAGCAGCGCTGTCGCGCAGGGATTCGCCAGGATGTTCTGCCGCGTCTTGTTGAAGAACTGGAACGAGAGCGCGACGTGGCGTTCGTCCACGTAGAACACCTGCGAGATGTAGGCGACGTTGGGCACGCCGTCCGCGCCACAGGTGGCCACGACGGCCGGAATCGCACCTTCGAAGCAGGCGCGGATTTCGTGCAGCGCGGTGCCGTTCACCGCGCGTCTCCCAACGGCGCGCCGGCGCGCGGGCCGGGCGTCTGTTCGAAGGCCTGTTCGGGCGTGAAGGTGAGCGCGACCACGTCTTCCAGGCGGTGCGCCAGCATCGCCCGCGTCAGCTCCGGCCGGAAGCCCACGGCCTGGATCTCTCGTTCCATCGAAGCGAGATAGGCCGCCAGCACGGGGGCGTCATCCGGCTGCGCGGAACGCTGGACGGTGCGCGAAGCTTTCAGTTGCACCGTGCGATGCGTCGACGGTTCGCTGAAGACCACCGCGATGTGGCCGGTGGCCGCGATGTCCTGCAGCAATTGGCGCGACTGCGGCCGCGACAGATAGACCGTGACCGACGTGCCATCGGCCTCGACGCGGCTGCCGACGCCGCGCATCACGCTGGGCCGCAGGTTCGCATCGCGCGAGCCGACGATCACGGACACGCCGCGGGCCATCATGGCCAGCAGGTCGGGCGGCAGGTGGACGGCCGGCATGGAACGCCTTCAGCTGGCGAAACGCCTGCGCGTGAGCGCCAGCGCCACCCAGAAAGCAGCCACGGTGTACGCCACGAGGACCAGCGCGGGACGCCAGGGCTGTTCGGGCCACTGGTCGAGGAACATCGGCCGCACCAGGTCCACCGTGTTGGTCAGCGGCAGCCATTGCGCGACGGCGCGCACCGCGCCGGGCAACTGCTCGCTCGGAAAGAACACGCCCGACAGGAACATCATGGGTGTGAGGAACAGCGTGAAGTAGTAGGTGAAAAAGTCATAGCCCTGGGCCAGGGCGTTGAAGATCAGCGCGATGCACGAGAAGGTGATGCCCGCGGCCAGCAGCACGCCCCAGGCGGCGAACAGCTTGGGGCTGTGGCTGATGCCCAGCGCCAGCATCACACCCATGATCGCCGTGACCGACAGGATGGCCTTGAAGGCGGCCCACAGCATCTCGGCCAGCACCACGTCGTCCAGGCTCACCGGCGCGTTCATGATGCCGTCCCAGGTCTTCTGCACGTGCATGCGCGAGAAGGCGGAATACAACGCCTCGAAGGACGCCGCGTTCATCGCGCTCATGCAGATGGAGCCGCTGGCCAGGAACAGGATGTAGGGCACCTCGGTGCCGCCCACCCGCACCTGCCCCACCAGCATGCCCATGCCGTAGCCGAAGGCCACCAGCCAGATCAGCGGCTCCGCGATGTTGCCGACCAGGCTGGGCACGGCCAGCTTGCGCCAGACCAGCAGGTTGCGGCGGAACACCGGCCACCAGCGCATCGAGATGGTTGGCGGGCGCCAGGGAGACAAGGTCATGCCTCCTCCCGGATCTGCCGGCCGGTCAGTTTCAGGAACAGGTCTTCGAGATTGGCCGGCCGGTGCAGCGTGCGCATCTTGGGGTGCGCAGCGAGCGCGTCGAGCAGCGGCTTGGCATCTTGCGTATAGAAGAACACCGTTTCGCCGCTCACTTCGGTGCGCGCCGCCAGCGATTTCAAGGGCGAATCCGCCAGGGCCAGCGCGCCGTTGCCATAGGCCTCCACCACATCGGGCTCCAGGTGTTCGCCGATCAGGTCGCGCGGCCGGCCCTCGGCGATCTTGCGGCCGTGGTCCAGCACCAGCAGCCGTGAACACAGGCGCTCGGCTTCGTCCATGAAGTGGGTGGTGAGCAGGATCGCCTTGCCTTGCTGCAGCAGGACTTGCAGGCGCTCCCACATCAGGTGGCGCGCCTGCGGGTCGAGGCCGGTGGTGGGCTCGTCCAGCAGCAGCAGTTTGGGGTCGTTGACCAGGGCGCGTGCCAGGCTCAGCCGGCGGCGCATGCCGCCCGAGAGTTCGCTGGGCTTTGCGTCGGCCTTGTGGGTCAGGGCCGCGAATTCCAGCAGCATCGGGATGCGTTGGCGGATGGCCGCTTCGCGCATGCCGAAGTAGCGCCCATAGACGAGCAGGTTCTCGGCGCAGGTGAAGTCCGGGTCGAGCGTGTCGAACTGGCTCACCACACCCAGCTGTGCCTTGATGGCCAGCGCGTCACGCGGCATGTGCAGGCCGAGCGCGTGGATCTCGCCACTGTCGGGCACGGTGAGCCCGAGGCACATGCGGATGGTGGTGGTCTTGCCGGCGCCATTGGGGCCGATCACGCCCAGGCATTCGCCGGGGGCGATCTCGAACGACACGTCGTTCACCACGGTTGCGTCGCCGTAGCGTTTCGTGAGCTGGTGCGCGCGGAACAGCGTTTCGATCATGGAAGGCTGGCTATTATCAGGGCCATGCTCCCACCGATGGCCATCCAGAAGCAGTACCTCCTGCCAAAGAAACTCATGACGCAGTTCGGCGGGCTGATCGCCGGCATGAAAGGCGGGGCGATCACGCACGCGATCATTCGCAAGTTCGTGGCGCACTACAAGGTCAACATGGAAGAGGCGGTGGACCCGCGCATCGAAAGCTACGCGAGCTTCAACGATTTCTTCACCCGGCCCCTGCGCGAAGGCGCGCGGCCGATCGCCGCCGCGCCCTTCGTCTGCCCGGTGGACGCGGCGATCAGCCAGTTCGGCCCGATCGAACACGACCAGCTGTTCCAGGCCAAGGGCCACAGCTATTCCACGCGCGCGCTGGTGGGCGGTGACCAGGCGCTGGCGCACCGCTTCGACCACGGCCACTTCGCCACCCTGTACCTGGCACCCAAGGACTACCACCGCATCCACATGCCGTGCGACGGGCGCCTGAAGCGGATGATCTATGTCCCGGGCGACCTGTTTTCGGTGAACCCGGTGACGGCGCGCCACGTTCCCAGCCTGTTCGCGCGCAACGAGCGGGTGGTCTGCGAATTCGAATGCCCGCATGGGCCCATGGTGCTGGTGCTGGTGGGCGCCACCATCGTGGGCAGCATGGCCACCGTATGGCACGGCGTGGTCAACCCGCCGCGCACGCGGGCGGTGCGCGAGTGGCGCTACGACGACCAGGACGTGGTGCTGGCCAAGGGCGCTGAGATGGGGCGCTTCCTGCTCGGAAGCACGGTCATCCTGCTGTTCCCGCCCAACATCCTGACCTTCACGCCCGACTGGGCCCCCACCCGGCCGGTGCGGCTCGGGGAGGCGATGGGCACGGTGATCGAGAGCGAAGCGGCCCTGTAGCGTGTGGAAGTGCGCGGAAGTGCGCAGCGCGGGACCGGAATTTGCTTGGCATCGCCGGACGATGCAGATATAAAGTAGTCCGTTTCCGAGGCCGCCACCCGCCACCATGAACTACCGTTGTCCCCAGTGCCGCAACACGCTCAGCGTGCCCAAGCTGTTTTTCAGCGACATCTCGGCATGCAAGAACTGCGCTCAGAAGGTGGTGCTCGGGGATTTCCTGGCCTTCTTCGTCGCCTCCGTGTCCATGATGGTGATGGCGCTCAGCTCGCTCTACATCCTCACCAACCGCCTGAACGACAACTACGTGGCCGGCGGCTATGCATTGTCGATCGGCATGCTCACCGGGATCGTGGTGCTGATCCTCCTGGGCCGGGCCACCCCGTACCGGCCGATCCGCAAGCGCAAGGTGGCCGCGCCCACCGGCGCGGCGCCGCTTTCCACGAATTCCGCGCCTCTGAACAAGACGAAGGGCTGAAGAGGCCCTTTCCTACTGGAACGCGACTTCGTCGAAGCTGCGCAGCTTGCGGCTGTGCAGCCGCTGTGGCCCCTGCGAGCGCAGGAGCTCGATGGCGCGCATGCCGATGCGCAGGTGCTGGTCCACCCGCTCCCGGTAGAAGTGATTGGCCATGCCGGGCAGCTTGATCTCCCCGTGCAGCGGCTTGTCGCTCACGCAAAGCAAGGTCCCATAAGGCACGCGGAAGCGGAAGCCGTTGGCCGCGATGGTGGCGCTTTCCATGTCGAGCGCGATCGCCCGGCTCTGGCTGAAGCGCCGCTGCGGCTCGTTGCCCGGCAGCAGTTCCCAGTTGCGGTTGTCGGTGCTCGCCACCGAGCCGGTGCGCATGATGCGCTTGAGGTCCGCGCCCTTGAAGCCGGTGACGTCGGCCACGGCCTGCTCCAGCGCCAGCTGGATTTCCGCCAGCGCGGGGATGGGCACCCACTGCGGCAGCTCCTCGTCCAGCACGTGGTCTTCGCGCACGTAGCCGTGGGCCAGCACGTAGTCGCCCAGCTGCTGGCTGTTGCGCAGTCCGGCGCAGTGCCCCAGCATCATCCAGGCGTGCGGCCGCAGCACCGCGATGTGGTCGGTGATCGTTTTCGCGTTGGAAGGCCCGACGCCGATGTTCACCATGCTGATGCCGTCGCGGCTGGCGCGCATCAGGTGGTAGGCCGGCATCTGGGGCAGGCGCGGCGGCGGCGCCCCCAGGGTGTCATGCGCCTCCAGGGGCAGGCCCACGCGCCGCGTGACCACGTTGCCCGGCTCCACGAAAGCGACGTATTCGCTGTCCGGTTTGGCCATTTCCTCATGGCCCAGGCGCACGAATTCGTCGATGTAGAACTGGTAGTTGGTGAACAGCACGAAGTTCTGGAACCAGTCCGGCGCGCTGCCCGTGTAGTGGCGCAGCCGGTGCAACGAGTAATCGACGCGCGAGGCGGTGAAGAGCGACAGCGGCTGCGGCTCGCCCGGCCCCTGGCGCCAGGTTCCGTTGGCGATGCCGTCGTCCATGGCGCCGAGGTCCGGCAGGTCGAACTGGTCGCGCATCAGCGCGCGGCGCGCGGGCGACAGGCTGCCCTCGATGTGGTCGTGCTCCGCGAAGGAGAAGTGCACGGGGATCGGCTCCGCGCTGGTGCCCACTTCGAGGTTGATGCCGTGGTTCTGCCGCAGCAACTGGAACTGCTCCAGGTAGTAGTTGCCGTACAGGTCGGGCCGCGTCAGCGTGGTCTCGAAGCGGCCGGCGTCGGCGACGAAGCCATAGCTGAGGCCGGAATTCTCCAGCGCCGCCTGCGGCGCGACCGTGTCGGTGTGGATCCGGACGAACGGATAGCAGGCGCGCACGCGCCCGGGAAGCGAATCGCCCGCCACAAAGCGCTGCATGGCTTCGCGCAAGTGGTTGATCTGCTGCGCATAGATCGTCCGGACCTGCCCGAGGGCCTGCTCGGGATCCGCGTGGTAGGTGGGCGCGATGAAGGGCGGCATGAACGGCATGCGCCTATTGTGCAACTCCGATGTGACAAGGCGTTGTGTCCCGTTTTGCCGTGCGCCACCGTCCTACAAGGCGTGACGAACTCACCCGACGTTACATCTTGCGACCACCGGCCACAGTCTGCTTCATCAAGAACAACGCGTCGCAGCGCGCTTTCAAGGAGTTCAAGAAAATGACGACAGCAGTGGCCGCCAACCCCTTCGCCTTGATGGTCGACCCAGCGCAAGTGCGCGAAATGATCGCCGGGTCGGCCGAACTGAGCCAACTGAGCCAGCGCCAATGCCACCCGCTCGACCGCGCCGTGATCCGCTGCGCGAGTGCCGAAATTGCCGCCTACGACGCCAAGATCGATCGCACCACCATCTACCTGCCGCCGGAAGAAGAGAAGCCGTCCCCCGTGGTGCGTTCCGCCTATCCGCGGCGCGTCAACTAGGGCGCTTCCAGCACACTTGATCCGACGGCGCCCCGTCAGCTGACCCGGCGCAGCGGAAAGCCCATCGGCGCCGGCCTCGTGGGCTGGTTGGCGGGGATCACCTGCTGGTGCCGCAACCAGACTTCGTGATCGCGTTGCCGCTGGTCGTTCAGGGCCCGTTGGCGAGCAGCCACTTCGCGGCGTGCATCGTCATCGCGCCGGGCCTGTTCTTCCCGCTGCGCGTCTCGCCTGGCCAGGTCTTCCCGGCGTGCTTGCTCCTCGCGGCGGGCCTGTGCCGCTTCGCGTGCCTGCAACTCATCGCGCCGCGCCTGGTCCTGCAGCCGCGCCAGCTGTTCACGCCGTGCCGCTGCGATCTTTTCTGCTTCCTGCCGGCGCGCCTGCGCCACACGCTTGTCCTCAGCCGCCCGCCTGGCCTGGGCCACGCGGCGTTCCTCCTCGGCCCGCTGGGCCTGCAGGGCGCGCCGTTCCTCTTCGGCCCGCCGTGAAGCCACGGCGCGGCGCTGGTCATCGGCGCGCCGCACCTGGGCCAGCCGCTTGTCTTCCGCCGCGCGCTTGGCCAGGGCGGCCTTGCGGTCCTGGTCCGCGCGCTTCGCGAGCACGGCGGCCTTGCGGTCCTCTTCCGCCCGCTTGACGATCGCGGCCTTGCGGTCCTCTTCGGCCGCACGCTTTTCTTCCACGCGCCTGGCGTTGACATTGGCGCTGCGGCGTTCGGCCTGGGCGAGCTGGCGTGCCGCGTCAGCGCCAGGTTTGACGGCGGTCGCCGCGGCTTCCGGGGCCGCGGCAGGCGCTGCAGGCGCCGCCTGCATCGGAGCGGGCACCGCCCGCGCCTTGGCGCCGGAGCGAAGCGCGGCGAGCTGCCGGTCTTCTTCGGCGCGTTGCGCGGCCAGACGCCGGTCCTCCTCCGCCCGCTGGGCGGCCAGCCGGCGTTGCTCGGCGGCCTGCAGCTGCGCGACACGTTGCCGTTCTTCCTGATCCCGCTTGGCCTGCGCGGCGGCCAAGGCCTGCGCCTGGGCGGCGGCTTTGGCTTGGGCCGCCGCCTCGGCCTGCGCGGCGGCCTGGGCTGCTGCCGCTTGGGCGGCCGCCTGCACCTGGGCCGCGTTCGCCGCGCCGCCGGCCGGCACGCCAACGCGGATCGCCGAGGCCGCAGTCGGCGCGGCCGCCGCCAGGGGCGAAGCGGTGGTCGCGGAGGCCTTCGCGGCGGGAGGCGCGCTGCCGGCCAGCTGTGAGCCCGGGGGCGCGGGGATGATGATGGGCGCGCGGCCGCTCATGGGCGGCGTGGGGACCGGCGCCGACGCGGCGGCCATGGCGGGCATCGTGACCGTCGGCTCCCCCTTGCGCCGGGCCGTCGACCAGCGGTCGAAATCGTCCATCACGGCGAAGGCCGGCTGGTTCACCTTGGTGAGCGCCCGCTCCCGGAAGACGAGCCGCTGGCCGTTGCGCACCTCGAGGCTCTCGCCGCGCTCGCCGTAGACGATGCCGAGCCCCGCCAGCACGCTGACGCGTGTCGTGCCCTGCTTGGCGTCCACGTCGATGCGGTATTCCCCCGGCATGCGCGCGCGGAAGGCCAGGTTGGGCGTCCCCAGCTCGAAGCCTTCGCCGGGGTTCAGGCGAGTCACGCTCACGGCCACATGACCTTGCGTCAGGCTGAGCTGGGTCGCGGTTTCCCCGGCGTTCTCAATGGTCACCTGGGTGTGGCTGTCCAGGCGCAGCACGTGAGGTCCGGCCTGGACTTCGGCGCGGGAGCCACCGTCGATCCACAGCCGGTCGCCGCGCTTGAGCACGCGGCGGGGCTGGATGTCGTGCCATTCCTGCTCGCCCTTCGGGGCGTGCGCCACCGTGCCCTCCGCATGGTTCAGCTGGGCGCCGGACGAAGTCTGGGCCTGTGCGGCGCCGGCGAGGAGGCAGGCCGCTGTGATCTTGCCCAGTGCGTGCCAGCGGGGGGCCGTGCCGCCGGCTGCTCGGTCGAATGCGTTCATTTCCCGATCAACGCATGAGCCACCCGCGGTGTCCGCTAACGCCGTGTAAAGGTGGGCGTCAACGCGTGAATTTTTTGGCCTGGCGGCGGGGCCACGCGACGCGCGGCCCGCCCGTCCTCAACCGGGCAGCGGCTCGCGCATCGTCACGAACTCCTCCGCCGCCGTCGGGTGGATGCCCACGGTGCTGTCGAACACCGCCTTGGTCGCGCCCGCCTTGAGGGCGACGGCGAAGCCCTGGACGATCTCGCCTGCGTCGGCACCGACCATGTGCAGGCCGACGACGCGGTCGGTGTCCCCGTCCACCACCAGCTTCATCAGCGTGCGTTCGGTGTTCTCGCTCAGCGTGTGCTTCAGCGCCTTGAACTCGCTGCGGAACACACGCACTTTCGGATGCGCCTTGCGCGCCTGGTCCTCCGTCAGACCCACGGTGCCGATGTTGGGATGGGTGAAGACGGCGGTCGGGATGAATTCATACGACAGCTGGCGCTTGCCATCCCCGAAGAGGTGGTCCACCAGCACCATGGCTTCGCCCAGCGCCACCGGGGTGAGCTGCACCCGCGCCGTGACATCGCCCAGGGCGTGGACGGAGGGCACCGAGGTCGCGTAGTTCGCATCGACCTCGATGGCGCCGCTGGGCGCCTGCCGCACGCCCGCGGCGTCCAGCCCCAGGCCGTTGACATTGGGGACGCGTCCCGTGGCGTAGAGCACCGCATCAGCCTCGACCACCCGTCCGTCAGCCAGCGTGACGGCGAGCCCGGCGCCGGCGCGTTGCACGGCTCGCACTTCGGCGCCCAGCCGCAGGTCGATGCCGTGCTTGCCCATCTCCTGGGCCACGAACTGGCGGACGTCTTCATCGAAGCCGCGCAGCACCTGCGCGCCCCGCACCACCTGCGTGACCTGCGCGCCCAGTCCCTGGAAGATGGAGGCGAATTCGCAGGCGATGTAGCCTGCGCCCACCACCACCAGGCGCGCCGGGAACGGTTCGAGATCGAACATGGCATCGGACGTCACGACCAGCTCGCGCCCTGGCAATTCGGGAACGGAGGGCGTGCCGCCCGTGGCCACCAGGATGTGGCGCGCGCGAACCCGCCGCGCGCCGTCCGTGGTTCGCAGATTCACCGTGTGGCCGTCGACCAGGCTGGCCCAGCCCCGCAGCATCTCGACCCCGGCGCTGCGCAGCAGGTGTTCGTAGATGCCGTTCAGCCGCGCGATCTCGCGCGCCCGGTTCGCCTTCAGGCGCTGCCAGTCGAGCCGCGTGCGGCCCACGTCCCAGCCGAAGCCGGCGGCATCGCTGAAGTCCTGGGCGAAATGCGCCGCGTAGCTGTAAAGCTTCTTCGGGATGCAGCCGACGTTGACGCAGGTGCCGCCCAGCGCCGCCGCCTCGGCCAGCAGCACCCGGGCGCCACGTTGCGCCGCCATGCGCGCGGCGCGCACGCCCCCGGAGCCGCCGCCGATGACGAAGAGGTCGCAGTCGAAGTCGCTCATGGCTGGTCCTTGGGGGCGCGGAACTGGGGGATCTCCGCGCGGATGAAGTCGATGAAGGCCCGCGTGCGCGCCGGCAGCAGCCGCGCATGAGGGTAGACGATGCTGATGGGTCGCGGCGGCAGCTCGAATCTTTCCAGGACCACGCGCAACTTCTTCTGTTCGATGTAGGGCGCGACCTGATAGTAGAAGAACATGCCGAAGCCGGCGCCGGCGGCGCAAGCCTCCACGGCGGGAAGCAGGTGATTGAATTCGAGGTTCCCCGTCACCGGCACCTGGAACACGCGGCCCTGCTCCTGGAAATCGCCCCAGCCGGCACGCCCGGACAGGACGCGCACGCAATTCACTTCCTGCAGGTCGCGTGGATGGCGCGGCGTGCCTTGCTTGCGCAGCAAGGCGGGCGTCGCCACCACCACCCGGCGGATTTCGCCCAGCGGCTGCGCGACCAGCGACGAATCCTCCAGCCGGCCGATGCGGATGCCGAGGTCCAGCCCTTCCTCCAGCAGGTTCACCATGCGATCGAGCAGCATGGTGGTGCAGCGCATCTGAGGGTGTTTCTGCACGAAGCGCGTGACGGCCGGCGCCACGTACATCTGGCCGAACAGCACGGGTGCGGTGATGCTCAGGTGGCCCGCGGGGACGGCCGCGCCCGCGCGCAGCGCCGACTCCGCATCGTCCACTGCCGCCAGGACCTGCCGGCAGCGTTCCAGGTGCTGGCGGCCGTCCTCGGTGAGCGAGATGCGACGCGTGGTGCGATGGAACAGCCGCACGCCCAGGGTGGCTTCGTAAGCGGCGAGGGATCGCACCACGGCTGGCAAGGAGGCGCCCGTGGCCCGCGCGGCCGCGGTCAGGCTGCCTTCGTCGGCGATGCGCGTGAAGGTCTGCATGGCGCGCAACTTGTCCATGGCAACATATTACTGCGATTGCTGCAGTAGTGTCCTGTGATGTCCGGCATTGATCCGGCTGGCGCAGCAAAACACAATGCAGCCCATGCAAAACCTCATCCCCGCCCAGCCCATCCGCCTGTATCGCGCGGCCATCTCCGGCCACTGCCACCGCGTGGAACTGCTCCTGTCCCTGTTGGGCCTGCCTTATGAAGTGGTCGAGATCGACTTCGCGGCGCGCGACCACAAGCAACCGGACTTCCTGGCTCGCAACCCCTTCGGGCAGGTGCCGGTGATCGAGGACGGCGAGGTGACGCTGGCGGACTCCAACGCCATCCTGGTCTACCTCGAGGGCCGCTATGCGCCAGGCCGCTGGTTGCCGCGCGATCCGCTCGGGGCGGCGCGTGTGCAGCGCTGGTTCTCGGTGGCCGCGGGGCCGCTCGCCTTCGGCCCGGCCGCGGCGCGCGTCATCGAACTGTTCCAGCGCCCGGATGATCCAGCGCCCCTGGTGGCGCGCGCGCACCTGCTGTTCGGCCTGATGGAGCAGACGCTGGCGCAGACCGACTGGCTGGCCGGCGACAGCGCGACCCTGGCCGACATCGCGAACTACAGCTACGTGGTGAGCGCGCCGGAAGGCCGAGTGGCTTTGGATGACTATCCGAAGCTGCAGGCTTGGCTGCGGCGCGTGGAGGGCTTGTCCGGCTTCGTGCCCATGGTGCGCTCGCCGGTGGGCCTGCACGCATGACCACTCCTGCGTGGCATGCGGGCGAGGTCGCTCTGCAACAGCGGGTCGGCAGTGCCGAGCGCCTGGCCGCCGCCGGACCGCGCGTGCTGCGCGACCACATGCCGGACCAGCATCGGGAGTTCTTCGCCGAGCTGCCCTTCGTGCTGGCCGGCACGCTCGACGCGCAAGGCCAGCCCTGGGCTTCCGTGCTGGCCGGTCGGCCCGGGTTCGCGCATTCGCCCGAACCCCACCTGCTGCGCGTGGACGCGGCACCACTGCGGCACGACCCGCTGGACGGCGCGATCGCCGACGGCATGGCCATCGGCCTGCTCGGCATCCAGCACCACACCCGCCGGCGCAACCGCATGAACGGCTGGGTGCGCGACAGCGGCCCGGGCGGGTTCACCGTCGAGGTCGGCCAAAGCTTCGGCAACTGCCCGAAGTACATCGACCCGAGGGAATTCCGCCACGCACCTCCTGGCGCGGCGCCAGCCGAAGTGACCGAGGGTGAGCACCTGGACGAGGCTGCACGCGCGATCGTGCGCGCGGCCACCACCTTCTACATCGCCACCGCGCATCCGCGCGCCCGCGATTCGTCGGATCCGGCGGAAGGCGTGGACGTTTCGCACCGCGGCGGTCCGGCCGGCTTCGTCCGGATCGGGCGCGAAGGCGAGCTGCTGGTGCCCGACTACCTGGGCAACGCCTTCTTCAACACGCTGGGCAACCTGCAGCTGGAGCCGCGCTGCGGATTGCTGTTCCTGGACGCGGCCCGCCGACAGCGGCTGTACCTCGCGGCCACGGCCAGCTTGCAGTGGGACGGTCCCGAGGTCGCCGCGATTCCCGGAGCGCAACGGCTGCTGAAACTGCGGATCACCGCGGCCCGCCGCGTGAGCGGCGGCCTGCCCCTGGCTCAGCTGTAGGCGCCGCCTTACGAAGCCATAGCGGCGACGCCGTTACCATCGGCGCATGAGACGCACGGCCGTTCCGAAGGCGAATGCCGCAGCCCGAAGGGCGGGGGCTTCCTGATGACGCACATGACGGCCTTGTATCGGAAGGTCGGCCACACCAGCCTGACGCCGGTGCGGTGGCTGGCGGCATGGGCCCGCATCACCTTCTTCGGCGCCGTCATGCTGGTGCGCGCGCTGTCGCCGGCCAGCTACAGCCCGCAGACGCGCTACAACCTGGCCCGCCACGCCTACGTGGACACGGCGCCCATCCTCGGGTGGTTCACGGTGATGATCGCGCTCTTCACGCTGATCATCACCCGCATCGTCATCGTCACGGCGACGAGCTACGGGCTCTCCTTTTACGCGCTCGAGATGGTGATCCGAGTGCTGGTGATCGAATTGATCCCCCTCACGGCCGCGCTGTTTGTCGCCTTGCGCTGCACCATCCCGAGTGGCGCCGCGCTGGTGGAGATGCGGCGCATCGGGCACTTCCGCAAGCTGCGCCGGCGCCGGCTGGACCCGATCGCCGTGGAAGTGCTGCCGCGGATGCTGGCCGGCGTGTTCTCCTGCATCACGCTCGCGGCGCTCAGTTGCGTGGTCGCCGGCGTGGTGGCCTACCTCGCGGTCTACGGCGCGACGCCGGCAGGCGCGGGCGCCTACACGCACATGTTCGGGCGCGTCTTCGATCCGCTCTTCACGCTGATCTTCGCCTTGAAGACGCTGTTCTTCGCGCTGGCGGTCTCCATCATCCCGATGGCCTCCGGCCTCAACAACGTCGACGGGGTCAGTTCCCGCGAGACCGCTGCGCTGCAGGGCCTGGTGCGCATGTTCATCGTGCTGCTGGCGCTCGAAGGCATCTCGCTGGTCGGCAACTACATCTGAAGGCAGGAATGGCCGAGCAATCCCCACCGCCCGCGACGCCGCCGCCGCAGCCCGACACGCCGGTGCAGAAGTCGGAGCCCACCGCCCAGGCCCAGGCCGTGCCGAACCTCGCCATCAAGGCCACGCTGCTCCTGCTGTTCACGGTGGCGCTGATCATCGGCACGGCGCTATTCCTTCTTCGCGCGCGCGGCTACTTCGAACCCAAGCAGACGCTGGTGCTCATCACCGACAACTCCGAAGGCGTTTCGGCGGGCATGGACCTCACTTTCTCCGGCTTCCCGATCGGCACCGTGGAAAAGGTCGCGCTGGGCGAGCAAGGCAATGTGCGGATCCAGATCGCCGTGATCAAGCGCGACGCGAAATGGCTGCGCACCTCCAGCGTGTTCACGCTGGTGAAGGGCCTGCTGGGCGCGCCGCAGCTGCGCGCCTACAGCGGCGTGCTGACCGACCCGCCGCTGGCGGACGGCGCCGAGCGGCCGGTGCTGCGCGGCGACGCCAACGAGGAATTGCAGCGGGTCATCGGCGCCACGCGCGACGTGCTGGACAACCTGAACGACATGACGACGGCGACGTCCGAAATGAACCAGGCGATGGCGAACCTGAAGGTGTTCACGCAGAAGCTGCAGAGCCGGCAGGGCGCGCTGCACGCGGTGTTCGGCAACGAGGAGGACGCGCGCAAGCTGGTGCAGGCCGTCGAAAGCGCCAACGCCGCCATGGGGCGGGCGAACCGCCTGATGACGAGCGCGGACCGCCTTGTCGGCAACGCCGACCGGGAGGTGTTCGGGCCGAACGGACTGTCCACGGAGACGCGCGCGGCCATCCGCCAGATGCAGGGCATCCTGACCGACGCGCAGGGCAGCCTGCGGCGCGTGGATGCAGTGCTCACCGAGGCCCAGGGTGTGGCCGCGAACGTCAAAGCCGGCACCGCCGACCTGGGGGCCCTTCGTGGCGATGTGGAGGCGAACCTGCGCAAGATCGAGGACCTGATCAACGACCTGAACCGCAAATGGCCGTTCGCCAAGGAGCGCGAGGTGCAGGTGCCATGAGGGAGCTGTTCGTTGCTGCCGTCGCGGTGCTGCTGCTGGCCGGCTGCGGCAACAAGCCGCGGCAGCCCGACTGGCTGGTGAATGCCGACGGCGCGCAGGACCGCTATGTGCGGGCCTATCTCTCCGGGAACGACCGGGTGGCGGATTCCGAGTTCGCACGGCTGCGGGCTGAAGTCACGAGCACCGGCCAGCCCGGGCTGGTGGCGCGCGTCGAACTGACGCGCTGCGCCCTGCGCGTGGCCAGCCTGGACTTCGCCCCCTGCACCGGCTTCGAGGCCTTGCGCGCGGACGCGCCGGAGGCCGAGCGGGCCTACGCGGACTTCATCGCCGGGACCCTCGCACCGGAGAGCGCCAAGGCCTTGCCGGAGCAGTACCGGGCGGTTCCGGGTGCTGCCAATGCCGGTGCTGCCGTCCAGGCGATCAAGGATCCGGTCTCGCGCGTGATCGCCGCGGGGGCGCTGCTGCGCGCGGGCCGGGCCGATCCGCAGGTCTTGCAACTCGCCGCCGACACTGCCTCCGAACAGGGCTGGCGGCGCGCCGTGCTGGCTTGGCTGGGCGCGCAGGCACTGCGTGCCGAGCAGGCCGGCGCCACCGAGGAGGCCCGGCGCCTGCGCCGCCGCATGGCGCTGGCTGCGCAGGAGCGTTGACTTCTACCGTCCCGTGCCGCGGCGGTGCGAGGGCGTGCGCAAGGTGATCGAATAGCGCAGCGCCTTGGTGGGCGGCACGTGGTGCTGCCATTCCCAGCGGGCCGGGCCGTGCAGCAGGTAGATCGAACGGGGCAGCACTTCGAGCTTGAGCGAGCGGGCCTTGCTCCCAGTTTCGTGCGGATAGGGGCGAAACCGGAGGGTCGCCGCGTTCAGCAGAGAGATGCCGACGACGTCTTCGAAATCGGGGACGTCGCGATGCCAGCCGAGTGGCGTGCCGGGCTGGTATTCCGCGACCAGCGCTTGCGTGAAGGCGCCCGGCGCCAAGCCGGCCCAGCCGGCCGCGCGCCGGCACAGAGGCGCCAACCAATCGGGAAGCGGCTCCGCTGCTTCGAGTTTCTGCGCGCTGAAGTCGTACTGCCCGCCGTAGCTCACCACGCGCCGGCGGGCGGTGTACTGCTGGTAGCGCATGGGCGCGAGCGGCAGTTGCTCGATGCGCGCGACGAGCGCGGCTTCTTCGGCGGGCGAGAGGAAATCCGCCTCGTAGCGCAGGCCGGGAGGCAGCTGGGCTTCCGCCGGGGCGAACAGTGAAGCTTGCATGGCCGCAGCCTCCCGCCGCGCCGGCTATTCCTGCGCCAGCAGCCGCCGCGCGTTCAGGTAGGTCGGCACTTCGACCCAGAGCCCATCCACGAGCGCGCGTTCCTCGCCGCGCGCCCGCGCCGCTTCGAATGCGGTCACCAGGCGTTCGGCGGCAGCGCGTTCGGCCGCGTCGGGCACCAGCGCCGCCCGGATGGGCCCGGCATGGTCCGGCCGCACCAGGCTCTTGCAGCGATAGCCCAGCCGCCTCGCGTAGCGCGCCTCGCGCACCGCGCCTTCGGCGTCGCTGAAGGTGTAAGGGGCATCGATCGGCTCGATGCCCGCGGCCCGGCACTCCAGCACGAAGCGGCGGCGGGCATGGTCCAGCTCCACCGCTTCGCGGCTGCGTTCCGCCATGAGGTCGGCCGCCAGGTCTTCGGCACCGAGCAGGGCGAAGCGGATGCGCGCGCTGGCGGCTGCGATCTCGCGGACGTTGACGACGCCGAGCGCCGTTTCGCAGACCGGCAAGATCCCGATGGCGCCCGGCGGCAGGCCGTGCCGCTGCTCCTGCGCGGCGATGGCCGCGTCGAGCGCCCGCATGTCCGCCGCCGTCGATGCCTTCGGATACGACACGATGTCGGGCCGCGCGGCGACGGCGTGCTCCAGGTCGTCGACGCCGCCACCGTCCAGCGCATTGATGCGTACGCACACCACGGCACCCGCCTGGCGCCAGCGGGCATACAAGCCGGAGGCAAGCGCGCGGGCTTGCGGCCGCAATGCCGGCGGCGTGAAGTCTTCCAGGTCCTGGATCAGCGCGTCGGCCCCACTGGCCGCCATCGCCGCATGGTTGGTCTCGTCGGCACCGGCACCGAACAACCAGGTGCGCGGCAGCTTGCCTTTGCTTTCATTCATGCCGCAGTATCGCGCGGCCGCTGGCCCAGGTAGCGGCCGACTTCCGCGGTGCCGGGGCCCTGTCGTGCGCCCGGGCCCACCAGGAACTCCAGCTCACCCAGCGCCAGGGGTTCACGGCAGACTGAACAGCAGGGCACGGCCGCGGTGACCTGGCCGCACGTCGCGTGGCGCACCAGCACCGGCTGGCCGCCGGCCGGCGCCAGCCATTTGTCGCCCCAGGCCATCAGCGCGAGCAGCACCGGATAGAGCTCGCGCCCTTGTTCGGTGAGGCGATAACGCCAGCGGCGGGCGTCCTCGGCATCGGCCTCACGCTCCACCAGTCCCGCCTCGCGCAGGCGCTGCAGCCGGGCGGCCAGCACGTTGGAGGCGATGCCCAGGTCGCGCTGGATTTCGTCGTAGCGCGACATGCCGGCAAACAGGTCGCGCAGGATCAGAGGCGTCCACCACTCGCCCACCAGGTCGACGGCACGGGCGATGGAACAGGCGAAATCGGAGAAGGCGGCCATGGCTTGCTTTTCGAAAGTGATTGCGGCAGCTTGCTTGCATTATGCAAGTGATCTAGGAAATCCATGTACCACGCCATCGTCGAACACCAGCTGCGCCGTGTCTTCGCCCGCCTCGGCCAGGGCGATTTCTGGCCCATGATCGACAGCCTCGCGCCCGGCTTCGTCTACCGCTTCGAGGGCGATTCGGCGATCGGCGGCGTGCGTTCCAGCCGCGTCAGCATGCAGTTGTGGTGGGAACGCATGTACCGGCTATTCCCGGGGCTGTCGTTCGAGGTGCAGGACGTCGTGGTGAGTGGCGGGCCGTGGCACACCCGCATCTTCACGCAGCTGGAATTCCGCAAGCCCTTGCCGGATGGCACGCCCTACCGCAACGTGGTGATGCAGCGCATGGTGATGCGCTGGGGGCGCATCACGGAGATCCACACGCTGGAGGACACGCAGCGGTGCGCAAGGCAGCTGGCATGGCAGGCCAGCCAGGGGAAGGCGGAGGCAAGCGCGGCGCCGATCACGGATGTCGAATGGCCGCAGCGGGGGCCGTTTCTGAGTGGGGATACCGTGCCTGCAACATAGGAGTGCCACGCGTGCCCCCACCCCGACCCTCCCCCAGAGGGGGAGGGAGGAAGAAAAGAGGGGAGTTCAAATCCGCTAGCGGCACCCGGATCGATCGGAGCATCGCGCAGAGCGATCCCCCTTTCTGGATTTGCGGGTCCCCCGCGAATCCAGAACCAATCAGACCACTCGGAAATCGCGCAGCGATTTCCGAGTGAACACAAAAAAAGCCGCGACCTTGCGATCGCGGCTTCGAACCTTGATGAGGCGCTTGCGCGCGTTTTAAGGTTTGGATGCCGTCGGGAACGGCCAGGCGGCCTGCGGGTTGAGCGTCGTCTGCGCCGCAGGCGCAGAAGGCGCAGCCGCCGGTGCCGACTTGGCAACCGGCTTCGCAGCAGGCGCTTTCGCGGCCTTTTTCGCAGCGGGCTTTTTCGCCGCCTTTTTCGCCGCAGGCTTTTTCTTCGCAGGCGCCTTCTTGGCGGTGGCCTTCTTCGCCGTCGCCTTCTTGGCTGCCTTCTTCGCCGGGGCCTTCTTGGCCGCCTTCTTCGCGGTGGCCTTCTTGGCCGCCGGGCGCTTCGCTGCCGCCTTCTTGGCAGCGGGGCGCTTCGCCGCGGCCTTCTTCGCCGGGGCCTTCTTGGCAGCGGCCTTCTTCGCCGGAGCCTTCTTCGCCGCCGCCTTCTTGGCCGGGGCCTTCTTCGCAGCCGATTTCTTCGCAGGCGCCTTCTTGGCGGCCGATTTCTTCGCAGTTGCCATTTCACTATCTCCTGTTCAAGTTGATCAACATCAACCAAAGAAGCACTTCGCGGTTGTTGGTTCGCGAAGCGATCCGTGGGGTTGGGCCTAGGCCCAGCCCCACGAACACCATTTGTCCGGATGCCTTCAGCCTCTAGCGGGCGTCGAAGGTCATGCGGACCAATCCAAGCTCATTCGCAGTTGCCTATCAATCCCAAGAGAGAGCGCCACCCGTCTGGTATTCGATCACGCGGGTCTCGAAGAAATTGCGCTCTTTCTTCAGGTCAATCATTTCGCTCATCCAGGGGAAGGGGTTCTCCTCGTTGGGGAACAGCGCTTCCAGGCCGATCTGCGTGGCGCGCCGGTTGGCGATGTAGCGCAGGTAGCCCTTGAACATGGACGCATTCAGCCCGAGCACGCCGCGGGGCATGGTGTCCTCCGCGTAGCGGTACTCGAGCTCGACGGCTTGCTGGAACAGCCCCTTGATCTCGGCCTTGAATTCGGCCGTCCACAGGTGCGGGTTCTCGAGCTTGATGGTGTTGATCAGGTCGATGCCGAAGTTGCAGTGCATCGACTCGTCGCGCAGGATGTACTGGTATTGCTCGGCGGCGCCGGTCATCTTGTTCTGCCGGCCCAGCGCGAGGATCTGCGTGAAGCCGACGTAGAAGAACAGGCCTTCCATCAGGCAGGCGAAGACGATCAGGCTCTTCAGGAGCTTCTGGTCGGCTTCCGGCGTGCCGGTGTGGAAGTTGGGGTCCATGATCGCGTCGATGAACGGGATCAGGAATTCGTCCTTGTCGCGGATCGACTGGACTTCGTGGTACGCGTTGAAGATCTCGGACTCGTCCAGGCCGAGCGACTCCACGATGTACTGGTAGGCGTGCGTGTGGATCGCCTCTTCGAACGCCTGGCGCAGCAGGAACTGCCGGCACTCGGGCGCCGTGATGTGGCGGTAGGTGCCCAGCACGATGTTGTTGGCGGCCAGCGAATCGGCGGTGACGAAGAAGCCGAGGTTGCGCTTGACCAGGCGGCGCTCGTCCTCGGTCAGACCGTTCGGGTCCTTCCACAGGGCGATGTCGCGGTTCATGTTCACTTCCTGCGGCATCCAGTGGTTGGCGCAGGTGGCCAGGTACTTCTCCCAGGCCCACTTGTACTTGAAGGGGACGAGCTGGTTGACGTCGGTCTGGCCGTTGATGATGCGCTTGTCGGCGGCGGTCACGCGGCGCTCGATGGTCGCAGCACGGGGCGCCTGCGCCGCCTGCGTGGCCGCCGGTGCGAGCGCGACGTCGTCGAGCGTGCGCATCGCGGGTTGGGCGGCGGAGGCGGTGACCGGTTGCAGCGCGGGTGAAAGACCCGCCATGCGGTCTGCTTGGAGACCACTGCTCACGGAATTTGACGGTGTGGGCTTGACTTCGTCGTCCCAGGTCAACATAAGTTTTCCAGTGCTCGAATTATGCGAGCTGTGATGACGAATGAAAAGTGTTCGTTCACATCACGCTCGCATTTTGTTGCTTGATCGCATCGGCTTCTTGTCAGAGAACGCCGACAACATGCTCTCTGTTCGTGCGCGCGCGCATCGCACGCGCATCCATCACTGACAGGCCTCGCAGGTCGGATCGTCGATCGCGCAGAACTTGATGTCGGTCGCCGGCGCCGCATTCATCTGCGCTTGCGCGGCGGCAGCCGCCGCTTCCATCGGGCTCATGCCGCGCGCGTTGCCGCTGCTCGCCCCACCGCCGGAGTCCACCGCGTTCAGGCGGCCGGAGGACACCGTCGACTTCTCGGCTTGCGTCGCGCTGGTCGTGCGCAGGTAGTAGGTCGTCTTCAGGCCGCGCAGCCAGGCGAGCTTGTAGGTCTCGTCGAGCTTCTTGCCGGAAGCGCCCGCCATGTAGATGTTGAGCGACTGCGCCTGGTCGATCCATTTCTGGCGGCGCGCGGCGGCTTCGACCAGCCACACCGGTTCCACTTCGAAAGCGGTGGCGTAGAGCGCCTTCACTTCCTGCGGCACCCGGTCGATCGGGCGCAACGACCCGTCGAAGTGCTTCAGGTCCATGACCATCACGTCGTCCCACAGGCCCAGGCGCTTCAGGTCGCGCACCAGGTAGTGGTTGATGACGGTGAACTCGCCGGACAGGTTGGACTTGACCGAGAGGTTGCCGAAGCAGGGCTCGATGGAGGCGTCCACGCCGATGATGTTGGAGATGGTGGCCGTGGGCGCGATCGCCAGGCAGTTGCTGTTGCGCATGCCGTCGGCGGCGATCTTCTTGCGCAGGGCGTCCCAGTCGAGCGTCGACGAACGGTCGACCTCGACATAGCCACCGCGGGCCTTCTGCAGCAGGTCGAGCGTGTCCAGGGGCAGGATGCCCTTGTCCCAGAGCGAGCCCTTGTAGCTGGAGTACTTGCCGCGCTCGCGGGCGAGCTCGGTCGAGGCCCAGTAGGCGTGGTAGCAGACGGCTTCCATCGACTGGTCGGCGAACTGGACGGCCTGCTCCGACGCGTAGGGGATGCGCAGCTCATACAGCGCGTCCTGGAAGCCCATGATGCCGAGGCCGACCGGCCGGTGCTTCATGTTGGAGTCGCGGGCCTTCTTGACGGCGTAGTAATTGATGTCGATCACGTTGTCGAGCATGCGCATCGCGGTGGCGATCGTCTTCTTCAGCTTCGCGTGGTCGACGCCGCCATCCTTCAGGTGCTGCAGCAGGTTCACGGAACCCAGGTTGCAGACGGCCGTCTCGGTGTCGCTGGTGTTCAGCGTGATCTCGGTGCACAGGTTGGACGAATGCACCACGCCCACGTGCTGCTGCGGCGAGCGGACGTTGCAGGCGTCCTTGAACGTGATCCAGGGATGCCCGGTCTCGAACAGCATCGAGAGCATCTTGCGCCACATGTCGGTGGCCTGCACCGTCTTGCTGGGCTTGATCTCGCCGCGCTTCGCCTTCTCTTCGTAGGCGACGTAGGCCTTCTCGAACTCGACGCCGAACAGGTCGTGCAGGTCGGGCACGTTCGACGGCGAGAACAGCGTCCACTCGCCCTTTTCCATCACGCGGCGCATGAACAGGTCGGGGATCCAGTTGGCCGTGTTCATGTCGTGGGTGCGCCGGCGGTCGTCGCCCGTGTTCTTGCGCAGCTCCAGGAACTCTTCGATGTCCAGGTGCCAGGATTCCAGGTAGGTGCAGACCGCGCCCTTGCGCTTGCCGCCCTGGTTCACCGCCACGGCCGTGTCGTTCACCACCTTCAGGAACGGGACCACGCCCTGCGATTCGCCGTTGGTGCCCTTGATATGGGAGCCCAGGGCACGCACACGCGTCCAGTCGTTGCCCAGGCCGCCCGCGAACTTGGAGAGCAGCGCGTTTTCCTTGATCGATTCGTAGATGCCGTCCAGGTCGTCCGGCACCGTCGTCAGGTAGCAGGAAGACAGCTGCGAGCGCAGCGTGCCGGCATTGAACAGCGTCGGCGTGCTGGACATGAAGTCGAAGCTCGACAGCACTTCGTAGAACTCGATGGCGCGGGCTTCGCGGTCGATCTCGTTCAGCGACAGGCCCATGGCCACCCGCATGAAGAAGGACTGCGGCAGCTCGATCCGGCTCTTGCGCACATGCAGGAAGTAGCGGTCGTACAGCGTCTGCAGGCCGAGGTAGTCGAACTTCAGGTCGCGCTCAGGCTTGAGCGCGGCGCCCAGGCGCTGCAGGTCGTACTGCAGCAGTTTCTCGTCGAGCAGTTCGTTCTCGACGCCCTTCTTGATGAAGAGCGGGAAGCTGTCGGCGTAGGCCACGGCCCGGTCGGCCGGCGCGACTTCCTGGCCCAGAATCTCCTTGAAGATCGTGTGCAGCAGCAGGCGGGCGGTCACGAAGGTGTAGTCCGGATCTTTTTCGATCAGCGTGCGGGCGGCCAGGATGGAAGCCTTGTAGACCTCGTCCAGCGGCACGCCGTCGTACAGGTTGCGCATGGTCTCGGCGACGATCGGGTCGGGCCGGACATCGTTGCCCAGGCCTTCGCAGGCCGACACGATCAGGCTTTGCAGGTGCGCCGAATCCAGCGGCACCCGTTGGCCACCGTCGAGCACGTGAAGCTGGGGCGCCTTGGGCGCTTCGGTCTGGGCCTGCTTGGAACGCTCCTGCGCGCGGCGCTCGCGGTACAGCACATAGGCGCGGGCGACTTCGTGATGGCCGCCGCGCATCAGGCCGAGTTCGACGGCGTCCTGCACATCCTCGATGTGGAAGGTGCCGCCGCCCGGGCGCGAGCGCGCCATCGCCTTGATGACGGACTGGGTGAGCTGGTCGACCTGCTCGCGCACGCTCGCCGAAGCGGCGCCTTGCGTGCCGTGCACGGCCAGGAACGCCTTCATCATGGCGACCGCGATCTTGTCGGGCGTGAACGGCACGACAGCGCCGTTGCGGCGGATGATCTGGTAGTGGGAGAGGGGGTTGGAAGCGGGGCCCGTGGATTCGGGCGTGCTGAGCGGGCGGGCCGTGGTGACAGCGGATGCAGCGGGGGTACTCAATGCAGGTTGCATGCGTTTGTTTCCTCGTCGGTGACTTCTTTTTTCGCGAAGCGGAGTGTACCTGGGCTCGCGGCTCCGGGACACTATATATAGGGTCTGGGGCCATTACAAGCCGCTACGGGTAGTGGTTTCCTTGGGTTGGCGCGGTGCACATCCCTGTGGACAGGATGTGCAGCGCGGGTTACGGAAGGGCTGCGGGCCGCGTGGATTCAACATGACGCCGTGCACAGGCAAGTGGTGGCGCAGTTGCTGGCGCGGTTTGGTTCATGGCGCCGCTTCAGGCCTGGATCGTCCGCTCGTAATTGCAAGAGATTGAAACGCGTGTGGTTGGGGCGCCGCAGTGGATGGCTCTCCGCCGTTCTTCGCGCCTCTTCCTCGCGGCAACGCCGCGCGTGGCCGGGCTGTGGCGCGCTGGCACGGCGTCCGTCGTGGCGCTGCGCGCCCCTACCGGATTCCCTGCGCCGCACGCCCTCGCGGCCCCGCCGCCGAACTCGCGCCGCGCCCTTTGGGCGCTCTGCTCAAACAGCGGCGGCGAGCATGAAACGGTCGCGTGTCTCGATACGCACCCTGCGGGCGCTCTCGTAGACCCGCTGGGCCGCGAGGGCGTGCGCCGCAGGCGCCTGGGCCCTGATGCGCGCCACAGCCCGGCCACGCGCGGCGTTGCAGATGCGTCGTAGCATTCCACCAGCAGCGCGCCGCTTCCATGACTGAAAGCCGAGGAGCCGCCCTGCGATTGGTTGGCGCGCTCCGATGGCGCCGGCAAAGCCGCACGCGGGCGGGCTGTGGCGCGCATAAGGGCCCAGGCGCCTGCGACGGCCGGTCTTGCGGCCCAGCGCGGCTACGAGAGCGGCCCGCAGGGCCGCGTATCGAGCCGTGCGACCGTTTCATGCTCGCGGGCGCTGTTTGAGCGCAGCGCCCGTAGGGCGCGGAGCGAGTTCGCCCGCGGGGCCGCATGACCGGACGGCGCAGGGAATTCGGTAGGGCCGCGCGCGGCCCGACGAACGCCGTGCCAGCGCGCCACAGCCCGCCCGCGTGCGGCTTTGCCCGCGAGGTGCCTGCAAAAAGCCTATGAGCGCAAGAACGCAAACCGCTCGTCCGCCCACCCAAGACTGCGCTGCAATTCGGCCCACTCAAACCCCGAGCCAGGATCCCCCTTGCGCCCCGGCGCAATGTGCTCATGCCCGGCGACATGCACGACCGGGTAATGCTGAGCAATGGCAGAAGACAGCACGGCCAGCGCCTCGTACTGCGCAGCCTCGAACGTCTCGCCCTCCAGCCCCTCCAGCTCGATCCCGACCGAATCGTCATTGCAGTTGGAGCGGCCCCGGTAGGACGACGGCCCCGCATGCCAAGCCCGATCGTCGCAGCTGACGAACTGCCACAACGCCCCATCGCGGCGGATGTAGAAGTGCGCCGAAACCTGCATGCCTTCGATGCTCTTGAAATAGGGGTGCGCTTCCCAGTCCAGCGTGTTGGTGAACAGCCGCTGGACCTCGTCGCCGCCGTACACACCGGGCGGCAGGCTGATCGAGTGCACCACGATCAGGTCGACCAGGGCGCCAGCCGGGCGCGGGCCGAAGTTTGGGGAATCCAGCCGCCGCGCGAAGCGGTACCAGCCGTCCGCCCACAGCGCGTCGCCTCCGCTCTCAGCCGGCGGTGTCATCCGCGTCTTCGCTTCCCGGTGTTGCGATGGCCAGCCGCGCGATCCGGTAGCGGATCTGCCGCAGGCTCAGGCCCAGGCGCTGTGCCGCGGCGGTCCGGTTGAAGCCGGTTTCGCGCAAGGCCTTCACCAGGATTTCGCGCTCGCGCTGATCCATGTAGGCCTGCAGGTCGTTCGGGACCGCGGGTTCCATGGCGCCGGCCACCCCGTTCGCCGACAGCTCGCCCGCCGGCGGCGCCATGGCCGACGGCGCGAAGTCCACCTGCAGCTGGGAGCCGTCGCTCAAGGCCAGCGCGCGATGCAGCAGGTTCTCGAGCTCGCGGACGTTGCCGGGCAGCGGGTGTTCCTGCAACTGCTGCAGCACTTCGGGCGACAGCACCGGCGCCGGCATGCCCGATTCGAGCGCGATGCGGGTGAGCAGCGCGGCGCACAGCGCGGGCAGGTCCTCGCGGCGCTCGCGCAGCGGCGGCACCAGGATCTCGATCACGTTCAAGCGGTAGAACAGGTCCTGCCGAAAGCGGTTCGCCTGCACGTCGGAGGCGAGGTCGCGATGGGTCGCGCTGACGATGCGCACGTCGACCGCGTCTTCCTGGGTGGAGCCGAGCGAGCGCACCTGGCGTTCCTGGATCGCGCGCAGCAGCTTCGACTGCATGGGCAGCGGCAGGTCGCCGATCTCGTCCAGGAACAGGGTGCCACCGCGCGCCGCTTGGAAATAACCTTCGCGGTCCGCCGTGGCGCCGGTGTAGGAGCCCTTGCGGGCGCCGAAGAACTCGGCTTCCAGCAGCGTCTCCGGGATGGCGCTGCAATTCACGGCGACGAACGGCCCGTCGGAGCGGTGGCTGCAGGCATGGATCGCGCGCGCGACGAGCTCCTTGCCGGTGCCGGACTCGCCCCGCACCAGCACCGGGGCCATGCTGCGCGAAACCTTCTCGATCCGCTCCTTCACCAGCCGCATGGGGGCCGAGTCGCCGACCAGGCGATGCAGCGCGTTCGAGGCCGCACCGCGCTCGAACCCATGGGCCGCCGGTGCCGCCGAGGCGGTCGCCGCCCCCGCGCGGGCCGGCCCCGCCGCGGGCTTGATCCGCTGCTGCGTGTCGTGGATCGCCGAAGCCACGACGGTGCGGAACTGCTTCAGGTCCACCGGCTTGGTCAGGTAATCGAAGGCGCCCGCTTTCAGCGCATCGACGGCGTTCTCGGCGGAGCCATAAGCCGTCATCACGATGCAGCGTTCCGGCCGCTGCTGCGCCAGCATCCGTTGCAACAGCTCGAGGCCCAGGCCGTCGGGCAGCCGCATGTCGGTGATCACGGCGTCGAACTTGCGCTGTTCCAGCAGTTGCCAGGCCTCGCCCAGCGTGCCCGCCGCGTCGACGCGGTAGCCCTCGCGCAGCAGCGTCAGCTCATAGAGCGTCCGGAGGTCCGGCTCGTCGTCGACGACCAGGACTTGCGCGGAGGGGTTCGGGGACTGGGCCATGCGGTGGGATGTTCAGGCGCCTATTGTGTCAAAGGGTGCGGGCCCCGGGACCGGCTGGGCGCGGCTGCGGACGCGGACCGTGAACTCGTTCCCATCGCGGCCGCTGCCGTCCGGTGCGGGCGCGCGTCGGTAGGCAATGCTTGCGCCGTGCCGCTGGCACAGCTCGCGGCAGATGTACAGGCCCAGGCCGCTGGAGCGGCTTTCCGAGGAAAAGAAGGGTTCGAACAGGTGGCGCTGCACGCCCTGGTCCAGCGCGCGGCCGTCGCTCCAGACGCGCAGCCAGGCCAGGTCGTCTTCGCGCTCGGTGGCGACGACGATCGCGGCGGGCGCCGTGGTGGCATAACGCCACGCGTTGTCCAGCAGGTTGATCAGCACCCGGCGCAGGTGTTCGCTCTCGAACACCACGGACACGTTGTCGGGTGGCGGCAACACCAGCAGGCGCTCGCCGGCCTGCTGGTGCTGCGACCAGTCGCCGCACGCCCCCAGGACTTCCTGCCCCACGTCCACCCAGGTCGGCGAGGCCTGCTGCTGCACACGCGCCAGGTTCAGGATCTCCTCGACGATCTGCGCCAGGCGCTGGGTGTTCTTGCGCACCAGCGCGCTCAGCTGGACCTGCGTGGGCTCGGTCAGCTCTTCGGACAGCAGCGCGTTGGCCTGGGCGATCGCGGCCAGCGGGTTGCGGATCTCGTGCGCCACGGCGGCCGACATGCGGCCCATCGCGGCCAGCTTTTCGGTGCGGGTGCGGGCCTCGGTCTCGCGCAAGTCCTCCAGGAACATCACGCACAGCGCGTCGGACTGCAGGTCGTGCGGCGGCGTCAGGCGGGTGCGCACACGCACGTGCAGGTGCTCCTCCGGCGCGAGTTCCAGCGCGGCCTCGGTGCCCTGCGGCGCCTGGTCGATGAACGTGCGGTGCGCCAGCTCCACCAGGGGTTGCCAGCCGGGGCGCGACGCCAGCGCCAGCGATGCCGGCGTTTCGCGTGCGTGCCAGGCCAGCAGCTTGCGCGCGGCCGGATTCGCGGCGTGGATGCTGTAGTCCGAACCGACCACCAGCACGCCTTCGCTCAGTGTCTCGATCACCAGCTCGTTGACGTAGGCCTGGGTGCGCGCCGCCGACAGGCTGCGCCGCGCGGCCTGCTCCTCGCGCGCCAGGCGCGCCGCCAGCTGGTTGGCCAGCAACGCGACCGCGAAGTAGCCGCCGCCGGTGAGCCCCGCCTGCACGAAGCGCGCCGCGTAATCCTGCGGCACCTGGAGCGCCTGCAGCCAGGCCTCGATCAGCAGCAGCAGCGTGACGGCCGCGGCGGTGCCGAGCGCGAGCAGGCCGGAGCCGAGCACGGAGGCCGTCAGCACCGGCAGCGCGAACAGCGGTGAGTAGTTCAGGCCGGCCGCCTGCAGGAAATGCAGCGTGGAGAACGCGACGAGGTCGATGCCGATGGTCGAGACCCATTGGGGGTCGAACGCGTCTCCCGGCATCGCCGGCCGCGTGAAGAACCGCGCGGTGAGGGCGGCGGCCAGGTAGGCGCCGCACAAGCCGACCTGCCAGCGGTCCACCGCGGGCGCCAGGCCCAGCATCATCAGGCTGGCCAGCAGGACGAGCAGCACCAGGCCGATGCCGACCCGTGCCGCCATGAACCCGCGCCAGAGGCGGTAGGAGGTGAAGCTGTCGGTGTCCCAGACGGCGGCGGGCGTCACTTGTTCCTGCTCTAGCCCCCGGCGGCGCGCCGGTGCTCCTGGCTGCAATAGTGGGAGCCGTCGGGCCCGGCCAGCGCGTCGGCGCGCGGCAGGTGCACCAGGCAGACCGGGCACTCCACCATGTCCTGCGGCTGGCCCGGCGGCGCGGCGGCCTGGGCGGGTGGCGGCTTGGCCGCCTTGCGCTCCAGCCGCGCGTTGCGCCACCACAGGTACGCCACCGCCAGCACCGCGAACAGGACCAGGTATTTCATGTGCGCCCCAGCACGACTTCGAGCACGAAGCGCGATCCCACGTACGCCAGCAGCAGCAACAGCGAACCGGTGTACAGCACCCGGACCGCCTTGCGCCCGCGCCAGCCGAAGCGCGCGCGGCCCAGCAGCAACAAGGCGAACGCGACCCACGAGAGCACGGAAAACACGGTCTTGTGGTCCCACTTCCAGGGCCGGCCGTACAGCACTTCGGCGAACAGCATGCCGGCCATCAGCGTGGCCGAGAGCAGCACGAAGCCGGCGGCGGCGAAGCGGAAGGTCAGGCGTTCCAGGGTGAGCAGCGGCAGGCCCGGCTGGGCCTCGGCCGCCCGGCGCATCGTCTTTTCGGCGCGCATCATCAGCCAGGCGTGGACCACGGAAGCGGCGAACAACCCGTAGGACGCGATGCCCAGCGCCCAGTGCAGCGGCAGCCAGGCGGACGCCTGCTGCTGCAACGGCGCACCGGGAAACACCAGGGCCAGCAGCACCGCGGCCGCGCCCAGGCCGGCCAGCGCCCAGCGGGCCTGCAACTGCGGGAACACCTTGCGCTCGATCGCGTAGACCGTGAGCACCAGCCAGGCCGTGACCGACAGCGCGGGCGCGAAGCCGAAGCGGGGCGTCTCGCCGAGCAGGCTCCAGGCCAGCACCAGGGCGTGCAGCACCCACGCGGCCAGCAGGGCCAGCCGCGAGGCCTGCTCGCTCAACCGCGCAGCGGCGGCGGCCGGCACCGCATACGCCGCGGCCGCCGCCAGCGCGAGCGCCACGCCCGCGGGAGACGCACTGGCTAGAATCATGCAGACAGTTTAGTCCTTCGCCTCAGCCACGCCGCGCGCGTTCGGCCTTCTCCCGGGATCCCCCATGGCCTCCGCCCTTTCCGACAAACTTTCCCGCCTGGTCAAGCAGATGCGCGGCCAGGCCCGCATCACCGAGGACAACGTGCAGGAGATGCTGCGCGAAGTCCGCATGGCCCTGCTCGAGGCCGACGTCGCCCTGGCCGTCGTGCGCGATTTCGTCGCCCGCGTGAAGGAGAAGGCGCTCGGCCAGGAGGTGATGGGCTCGCTGTCACCCGGGCAGGCGCTGGTGGGCATCGTCCATCGCGAGCTGGCGGCCACCATGGGCGAGGGCGTGAGCGACATCAACCTGGCGGCGCAGCCGCCGGCGGTGATCCTCATGGCCGGCCTGCAGGGCGCCGGCAAGACCACCACCACCGCCAAGCTGGCCAAGCACCTGATCGAGAAGCGCAAGAAGAAGGTGCTGACGGTGTCGGGCGACGTGTACCGGCCGGCCGCCATCGAACAGCTGAAGACGGTGACGAAGCAGGCCGGCGCCGAGTGGTTTCCCAGCACGCCGGACCAGAAGCCGGCCGACATCGCCCGGGCCGCCATCGACTACGCGAAGAAGCAGTACTTCGACGTCCTGCTGGTCGACACCGCCGGCCGGCTGGCGATCGACGAAGTGCTGATGCGCGAGATCCAGGAGCTGCACGGCATCCTGAAGCCGGTGGAGACGCTGTTCGTGGTCGATGCGATGCAGGGCCAGGACGCGGTGAACACCGCCAAGGCCTTCAAGGAGGCGCTGCCGCTCACCGGCATCATCCTGACCAAGCTCGACGGCGACTCGCGCGGCGGCGCCGCGCTGTCGGTGCGGCAGGTCACGGGCGCGCCGATCAAGTTCGCTGGCGTCAGCGAGAAGATCGACGGGCTGGAGGTGTTCGACGCCGAGCGCCATGCCGGCCGCATCCTCGGCATGGGCGACATCGTCGCGCTGGTGGAGCAGGTGCAGGCGGGCGTGGATGTCGAGTCCGCGCAGAAGCTGGCCGCCAAGCTCAAGAGCGGCACCGGCTTCGACCTGAACGACTTCCTGGCGCAGATCCAGCAGATGAAGAGCATGGGCGGCCTGTCCAGCCTGATGGACAAGATGCCGGCTCAGATGCAGGCCAAGGCCGGCCAGGTCGACATGGACAAGGCCGAGCGCGACATCCGCCGCAAGGAAGGCATCATCTGCAGCATGACGGCCCATGAGCGCCGCAAGCCCGAGATCATCAAAGCCACCCGCAAGCGCCGCATCGCCGCCGGCGCGGGCGTTCACGTGCAGGAAGTCAACCGCCTGCTCAACGAGTTCGAGCAGATGCAGACCATGATGAAGAAGATGAAGGGCGGCGGGCTGATGAAGATGATGAAGCGCATGGGTGGTGGCGGCAAGGGTGGCGGCATGCCCAAGCTACCTTTCTGAAGAGGCCGCCATGCACATCGTCGATTCCTTCGCCGACACCTCGCGCTTCGTCGCGCTGCGCCGCGACATCCACATGCACCCGGAGCTGGGCTTCGAGGAGCACCGCACCTCGAAGATCGTGGCGGACCGGCTGCGCGAATGGGGCATCGAGGTCCACACGGGCATTGCCGGCACCGGCGTGGTCGGTGTGCTGAAGTGCGGCAACGGCCCCCGAACCATCGGCCTGCGCGCGGACCTGGATGCACTGCCGTTGCAGGAGGCCAACCAGTTCGCGCACCGTTCGCAGCACGACGGCCGCATGCACGCCTGCGGCCACGACGGCCACACCACGATGCTGCTGGCCGCGGCCTGGCATCTTTCGCAAGCGCGCGACTTCGACGGCACGGTGCACTTCATCTTCCAGCCCGCCGAGGAGATGGGCAAGGCCGGCGCACTGAAGATGATCGAGGACGGCCTGTTCGAGCGCTTCCCCTGCGAGGCGGTGTTCGCGCTGCACAACTTCCCGATCGGCAAGGTCGGCGGTTTCGCGCTGAACCATGCCGCGCTGATGGCGTCCAGCAACACCTGGCGCGTGACGCTCACGGGCCGGGGCACGCATGCGTCGATGCCGCACACGGGCATCGACCCGGTGGCCGCGACAGTCGATCTCGCCCAGCAACTACGCTCGCTGCTGCCGCGCGTGGTGAGTTCGACCGAGCGAGCGCTGCTGGCCGTCACCCAGATCCAGGGTTCGGACGCCCCCAACGTGATCCCCGACACCGCCTGGGTCGGCGGCACGGTGCGCACCTTCGCCGTGGACGCCACCGACCGCATCGAAGCCGGCTTGCGGCAGGTGGCGGCCGGCGTGGCGGCGGCGCACGGCTGCACCGCCGAAGTCAACTTCCGCCGGGCGTCGCCGCCGGTGGTGAACCACGAGCGCGAGGCGCGCTTCGCGGCCGAAGTGATGCGCAAGATCGTGGGCTCGGACAATGTCGACGAGGCCTTCCCCGCCGTGATGGGCGCCGAGGACTTCGCGCACATGCTGCGCGTGCGGCCCGGCTGCTATGCCTTCATCGGCAACGGCGATGGCGGCCACCGCCTGCCGGACCATGGGCCCGGACCTTGCATCATCCACAACACCTCGTTCGATTTCAACGACGAGATCATCCCGGTCGGCGCCAGCTACTTCGTGCGGCTGGCGCAGGAATGGCTGGCACAACCCCAGGAGCGCACATGAATTTTCGCAACGCCCGAGACCTCGTCCTCGCCCTCGCCCTGACAGCGGCGGCCACGGCGCCGGCCTTCGCCCAGCGCGTCATCCGCATCGTGGTGCCCTTCGGCCCCGGCGCGGTGCAGGACACGGTGGCGCGCACCTTCAACGCCGAGTTGGGGCAGATCCTCGGCGCGTCCGTCGTGGTCGAAAACCGCGCCGGCGCGGGCGGCACCATCGGCACCGCTGCGGTTGCGAAATCGCCGGCCGACGGCAACACGCTGGTGCTGGCCGCCGCGAGCCACACGCTGGGCGGCCACCTGTACGCCAAGTTGCCCTACGAGCCGATCAAGGACTTCCAGGGCGTCGCCTACATCGGCAGCTCGGGCTATGCCATCGCCGTGCCCGGCAACATGGGCGTGAACACGCTGGCCGACTACGTGAAGCTGGCCAAGAGCAAGCCGGGTGAATTCAATTACGCATCCGCCGGCAACGGCAGTGCCACCCACATGGGCATGGCGTACTTCCTGGCCAAGGCCGGCGCGCAGATGCAGCACGTGCCGATGAAGTCCACCGGCGACGCCGTGAACGAAGTGCTGGCGGGCCGGGTGCAGGGGGTGACTTCGTCGCTGATCGGCATCGTGCCCTTCAAGCAGGATCCGCGCATCAAGATCCTGGCGTACACGGGCAACCAGCGTTCGCGTTTCTTCCCGGAACTGCCGACGGTCGCCGAGGCCGGCGTGCCCGACTACAAGTTCGACTCCTGGATCGGCGTGCTGGCGCCGGCCGGAATGCCCAAGGCCGAACTCGACAAGCTGAACGCAGCCATCAACAAGGCGCTGCAGATGCCCGAAGTGCAGGAGCGCCTGACGCGCCTGGGCGTGGAAGTCGGCCCGCAGACCTCGGCCGACGACTTCCAGAAGCTGCTCCGCGCGGACTACGAGACCGCGGGCGCGATCGTCAAGGCGTCCGGCGCGCGCATCGAATAAGGCTCACTGCCCGGCGTGCCGCCACGCGCGGCGCAGCACGGCGGGCGAACGCGCCTCCTCCGGGATCAGCAGCACACCGCGCGAGCGCATCCGCCCGCCGAAGGCCACATGGCTGGTGAGCACCGCCAGCGGCACGGCCAGCAGCAGGGGCAGCCCGACCGGGGCCAGCCACACCAGCGCGCCCATCTGGACCACCGCCACGGCGGCGCCTTGCAGCGCGATCACGGCGGTCATGGGCGCGAGACGCAGCGCGGCATCGCGCCAGGACACACCGGTGGCCGAGCGCGGTGGCGACTTCCATTCCAGCTTCCAGCCGGTGAGCGCGACCAGCACGAAGAACGAATGCGCCAGCATGCGCACCGGCGCCTGCAGCACGGCCAGCACGGTCTCGACGGCTGCGCTGCGCAGCAGCGCCCAGCTGCCGCCGAATCCGGCCGCGCCGCGCCGCAGGAACACCGCGGCGAGCCCGAGCACGCGCGGCATGAACAGCATCAGCAGCGTCCACGCCCACAGGCTGCGCAGCTCCGAGGGCAGGGCATGCCAGTCGGGCGCGACGGCGGCGCCGGTCACCCAGAGCGCGGTGCCGAAGGTCAGGAAGGCGAGCCACAGCGGGGCGGACAGGTATGACATCGCGCCGATGGCGAACATCGCGCGGTGCACGCGATGCAGGCCCGGCTCGGCGATGAGGCGGGAGTTCTGCAGGTTGCCCTGGCACCAGCGGCGGTCGCGCTGCAGCTCCGACAGCAGGTCCGGCGGCTGCTGCTCGTAGCTGCCCGCGAGGTCGCCCACCAGCCACACATGCCAGCCGGCGCGGCGCATCAAGGCGGCTTCGACGAAGTCGTGCGACAGGATGGGGCCGGCCAGCCCGCCGCTGCCGCGGATCGGCGCCAGCGCGCAGTGCCGCATGAAAGGCTCGATGCGCAGGATCGCGTTGTGGCCCCAGTAGTGCGACTCGCCGAGCTGCCAGAACTGCATGCCCAGCGTGAACAGGCGGCCGGTGACGCGCGAGGCGAACTGCTGGGCGCGCGCGTGCAGCGTCGCGTGGCCGACGGCCTGGCTGGCCGTCTGGATGATGCCGGCGCGCGGATTCGCCTCCATCAGCTTGACCAGCGAGACGATGCAGTCGCCGCTCATCACGCTGTCGGCGTCCAGCACCACCATGTAGCGGTAGTCGCGGCCCCAGCGCCGGCAGAAGTCGGCGACGTTGCCGGCCTTGCGATGGGTGCGGCGCTGGCGCAGGCGGTAATACACCTCGATCTGCGGCTGGTCGGGATGCGCGGCCAGCGCCGTGCGCAGCGCCGCCCAGGCGGCACGCTCGGCGGCGATGACGTCGGGCTGATTGCTGTCGGAGAGCACGAACACGTCGAACACCGTCGCGTGGCCGGTGGCTGCGACCGATTCGCAGGTGGCGCGGAGGCCGGCGAAGACGGTGGCGACATCTTCGTTGCAGATGGGCATGATGATGGCGGTGCGCGCCTGAGGGTCCACGGCATGGCCCTGCACGTCGCGCGCGGACAGCGAATGCGGGTCACCACGCAACGTCACCCAGAAACCCATGAGTGCGGTGACGAAGCCGGTGACCACCCAGGTGGACAGGACGGCGAACAGCGCGATCTGCCCCCACTCCAGCCAGGCGCTGCCGTAGTCGGGTTGCGCCTGCGCGAAGAGCCAGCTCGCCAGCCCGGTGCTCAGCACCGTGAACAGCAGGAAGACCAGGCGGCGGCGCGTAGCCGCGGCTTGCCAGGGCTCATGCGGCTCGTCGACGGACGCCGCGCTCGCGCCGCCGGGCAGCATGCGATTGGCGCCCGACAACAGCGCGGTGCCCACGCCGTTCCAGAAGCCGCGCCAGGGCAGCGGCGCCATCGAGCCGCGGTGCACCGGTGGCGCTGTGACCGAGTTGGGGTGGCGTTCCTCGCGCAGCGCGCTGCGCACCGCGCGCGTGGCGTTCATTCGGGAAGGATGATGTTGGTCCATGTCTCGCTCAGGATGTGGGTGTCGTGCTGCAGGAAAGCGCGCAGCTCGACCGGCCGCGCCGGGTCGATGCGCTGCACGCGCAAGGTCATGCGCCAGCTCTTGCCGGCGGGGTTGGGGTAGGCGTTCTGCTCGAGGACGCGGCCGTTGGCATCGGCGCTGGCGACGGCGCGCACCTGCGCGCCCGGCGGCAGGGCGTCCAGCGCCGGGCCGGTGAAATCGACGACGTACTGGACCTGCTGCGCCTGGGCCCTCGCGTCGAGCTTCGAATAGCCGATGCCGCGCCGCGATTGCGCGGCCCAGCTGCCGGGCGGGCGCTGCTGGGTGTCGCCTTGCCAAGCGATCTCGTAGGCCAGCTCCAGCGGTTCGCCCGGCGCGGGCAGGCGCGCCGGCACCCAGTAAGCGACCACGTTGTCATGCGTCTCGTCCGGCGTCGGCAGTTGCAGCAGCTCGACCCGGCCCGGCCCCCAGTCGCCGAGCGGCTTCACCCAGGCGCTGGGCCGGCGCTCGTAGCGCGCCTCCACATCCTCATAGCTCGTGAAGGCGCGGTCGCGCTGCATCAGGCCGAAGCCGCGCAGCCCGTTCGCCGTGAAGGTGTTGACGGTGGGGCGCGCCGGATTCTGCAAGGGCCGCCACAACCATTCGCCGTCGCCGGTCTCGATCTGCAGGCCGTCGGAGTCGTGCACCTCGGGCCGGAAGTCGCCGGCGCGCGGCTGGTTCTCGCCGAAGAAGAACATGCTGGTGAGCGGGGCGACGCCCAGGGTCGCGATGGGCGAGCCGCCGGCACGCAGGAAGATGCGCGAGCGCACGCGCGTGACGGTCTGCGTGCCGGGCACGATCTCGAAGCGGTAGGCGCCGGTGGCGCGGGGCGACTCCAGCAGCGCGTAGAGCACGACCTGGCGCGCGTCAGGCGCGGGCCGCTCCAGCCAGAACTGCGTGAAGCGCGGGAATTCCTCGGTGCCGCCACCCACCGTGTCGATCGCCAGCCCGCGCGCGGACAGGCCGTACTGCTGGCCGGCGCCCAGCGCGCGGAAGTAACTGGCCCCGAGGAAGACGACCAGTTCGTCCTTGTACTGGGGCGAGTTCAGCGGGTAGTGCACCCGCAGCCCCGCATGGCCCAGGTCGCCCCAGCCCTGCGGCTGCAGCGCGTTCTTGCCGAAGTCGTAGTCGCCGCTGTCGTAGGCCAGCGGCCGCACGCCCTGCGGCGTGATCTCGTGGATGCGGACCGCTTCCTGCTGGTAAAGGCCGCGGTGGAAGAACATCGTCTCGAACGGCAGCTGCGCGTCGCGCCACAGGGCGCGCGCCGGCCGGAAGCGGATGTCCCGATAGCCGTCGTAGTCGAGGGCCTGCAGTTCGGCCGGCAGCGCGGAAGTTGCGGCGGCATCGGGTGCGGCGGCGCGTGCACGGGCCAGCCCGGCCACGGTTTCGAAGTCGACCGCAGCGGCCGTTTGCGCGTGCACGGAGTGCCACAAACCTCCCGTCAGGAGGCCCAGGCAAAGCAATCGGAGAAGCCGTAGCAGCTGGAGCATCCAGGCACTAGGGCAAACCCTGTGCCAGCTCCAAAAAACTGTTCTAGATCAACGGCTTGCGATGGAAATTCAATGTTGAGCTGGCCCGGATGCCGTTCTCAGGACGAAATCGCAGCGCTTTTGTCGCCAGACGGCGACAGCTCAGCCGGTCAGCCCCAGAAATCTCCAGTGGAATCAATCACTTGCCGCTGTCGCCGGGAGGCGACGGCGGCTGCGCCGGCGCCGGGGACTGGAAGTGCCCGGGCGTCAGCTCATGCTTTTGCAACAGGCGATAGAACTCGGTGCGGTTGCGGTCCGCGAGCCGCGCAGCGTCGGCGACGCTGCCGTCCGTCAATTTCAGCAGCCCGACCAGATAGTCCCGTTCGAAGCGCTGCTTGGCCTCGGCGTAGGTCAGCACCTGGACGGACGGCACCCGCAGCGCACGCTGCACCAGCGCCAGCGACACCAGCGGGGTGCTGGTCAGGGCGCACACCTGCTCGACCACGTTGTAAAGCTGGCGCACGTTGCCTGGCCAGGGCGCGGCGATCAGTGCCTTCAAGGCTTCCGGCGCGAAGCCGGAGAGCCGGCGCGTGTACTTCGCGGCGAGCTTGTGCAGGAAGTGATTGGCCAGCAGCGGGATGTCTTCGCGACGTTCCGCCAGCGCCGGCAGGGTGAGCGTGACGACATTCAACCGGTAGTACAGGTCCTCGCGGAACTGGCCCGCCGCCATGGCGGCGTCGAGATCGCGGTGCGTGGCCGAGACGATGCGCACGTCGACCGCATGCGACTGGCTGGAACCCACGGGCCGCACCGCGCGCTCCTGCAGCACCCGCAGCAGCTTGACCTGCAGCGCCGGCGGCATGTCGCCGATCTCGTCGAGCAGCAGGGTGCCGCCGTCCGCCGCCTGGAACAGGCCCTTGTGGTTGGCCACCGCGTCGGTGAAGGCGCCCTTGACGTGGCCGAACAGCTCGGACTCCAGCAGGGCCTCCGGGATGGCGCCGCAGTTGACCGCGATGAAGGGACGCGCCGCGCGCGGGCTGGCCCGGTGGATCGCGCGCGCCAGCAGCTCCTTGCCGGTGCCGCTGTCGCCGCGCAGCAGCACGCTGGCGTCGGACCGCGCGACCATGCGCGCTTCGGCCAGCAGGTCCGCCATGCGGCCGGACCGGCTGATGATCTCGGCGCGCCAGCTTTCGTCGCCATGCGTGGGTTCCGCGGCCGGCGTGCCCAGGGCCAGCGCCTGCGCGACCTTGTCCAGCAGTTCCTTGGCGTCGTAGGGCTTGGTGAGATAGGTGAACACGCCGCGTGCCGTGGCTTCGACGGCATCGGGAATGGTCCCGTGGGCCGTGAGCAGGATGACCGGCAGCGAGGGATGGCGGCGCCGCACCTCGTCGAACAGTGCCAGGCCGTCGCGGCCGGGCAGCCGCACGTCGCTGATCACGAGCTGCGGCCGCTCGACCTCGAGCTGCGCCAGGGCCGCCTCGGCCGAGCCCGCGGTGTGCACGCGGTAGCCCGCCGATTCCAGCCGCATGGACAGCAGCCGCAGCAGGTCGGCGTCGTCATCGACGACCAGCAGGCGCGACGCCGACGCGCTCGAAGTTGTGGCAGCGGTCATGGTCAAGGGCCCGTGGGCCGCGACGCTGGCCCACGGGCCGGCGGCGGCACATCGTTGTCGCGCCGGGGCGCGGCCGGCACACTGCGCTCGATGGCGCGCACCGCCTCCAGCCGGTCGTTCAGCTGGTCGATGCGGCGCTGCGCGTCGCGCAGTTGCTGCGCCTGCCGTTCCGCCTGTTCCTCGACGCGCCGCTGTTCCGCCAATTGCGCCGCCAGCAGCCGTGCGAAGGGCTGGAAGGGCCGGGCTTCGGCGTCGGCCTGGGCCAGCACCCGCTGCAGCAAGGCTTGCGCCCGGGCAGTCTGCGCGCTGTTGCGGGACTGGGTCAGCGCCACGGCGAACTGCAGGGCGCGCTCGGGCGAATACGCGCTGTCGCCCAGCCGCTGGACTTCGGCGGCCAGGTCCGCGGGCGGGAGGCTGCGCACGCGATCGGCATAGGCCAGCACCGGCTCCAGGGGGTGGGCCGGCGGTGCCGCGGCCTGGGCGGGCTCCGGCCGGGGTGCCGGCGGAACCGGTGCCGGGGCGGTGGCGGCTGCCGGCGGCGGCGGGACCACGGCTGTGGACGCCGGCGGCGTGGTGCATCCTGCCAGGGCGCACACAACAAGGAAGACCGGGCCCATGAAGGCCAGGCGGGATTCAGTTCGCATGGGGCAGTTCTATCCGGAAATGGCCGGCCTGGCTGTCGGACTCCAGCCGGACGTGGCCGCCATGCGCGGTCACGTACTCCTGGACGATGGACAGGCCGATGCCGGTGCCACGCACCGCGCCTTCGGGCTGGCGCGCGCCGCGGTAGAAGGGTTCGAAAACACGCTCCCGGTCGGCGGGCGCGACACCCGGTCCCTGGTCGCGCACGTCGATGCGCACGGCCGCGTCCGTCTGCGACAGCTGGATGCGGAGGGTGCCGCCGCGCGGCGAGAAACGGATCGCGTTGGACAGCAGGTTGCCGATGGCCGCGCCCAGCTTGCCGGGGTCCACCATCTGGTGGAGGGGCTCGCCCTCGATCTCGACATTGAGCCCGCGCGCCTGCCACTGCAGCCGCTGCGCTTCCACCTGTTCGCGCAGCAGTTCCAGCAAGTCGGTGCGGCGGCGTTGCAGCTGGCGCGCCTCGAAGGCGGCGGCATTGAAGCGCAGCAGCGCCTCGATCTGCGCCTGCAGCGCCAGCGTGTTCTGCCGCAGGATGCCCACCACTTCCTTCTGGTGGCCGACCAGTTGGCCGGCCACGCCGTCCTGGAGCAGCGCCACGCCTTCGTGCAGCGCCGCCAGCGGTGTCTTCAGCTCGTGCGAGACGTGGCGCAGGAAGCGCGCCTTGTCGGCATCCAGCTCGGTGAGCCGCAACCGCAGCCAGTCGAGCTGCTGGCTCACCGCCCGCACGTCCGACGGGCCGGAGATGTCGATGGGCTCAGCCAGGCGGTTCTCGCCCAATTGCACGATGGCGTGTTCCAGCCGCTTGAAGGGCCGCGCGAGCCAGATGCCGAAGCCGACTGCCAGCAGCAACGCCAGCGCGATGGCCGCGAGCACCTGCTGCATCAGGCGGCTGCGCTCGGCATCGAGCTTGCCGGCCAGCGCCGCGTTGCGGCTTTCGATCAGCGCCTGGGCCTGCGCGCGGATGCGGTCGTTGACCGCGTCGAGATCGCGGAATTCACCGGCCACGGCGCGTTCCCGGTCCAGCGCGCTGAAGAGCGGACCCTCCAGCTGGCGGTTGATGCCATCGGCTTGCGAGCGCCAGATGGCGAAGTCCGGGCCCGCGAGGCCGGAGGCATGCATCTGGTCGAGTGCACCGAGCGCGGCGCGCCACTCTTCCTCGAACCGGCGCCGCAGCACGGAATCGTTGAGCACCAGCGATTGCCGCCCGGCGCGTTCCATGCCGGCCGTGTGCGCGTCGAGCGCCTGGGCCGCGCCGTTCAGTTCGAGCGCGCGCGCTGCTTCGAGGCCGCTTTGCGCGACCAGGCGCTCGAGGATGACGACCGCCCGCAGCGCCGTCGCGCTCAGCAGCGCGGCGATCAGCATGAAGGCGATCAGCAGCAGCTGCCGGAACGACCCCATGGGCCGCTCACGCCGCGGCCAGCACCGGTGCTTCGGTCGTCGTCACGACCCGCGCGCGCAGCGAATGCGGCAGGGCCTCGGTGATCGTCACGTCCACCAGCTGGCCCACCAGGCGCGCGGGGCCCGCGAAATTGACGATTCGGTTGCACTCGGTGCGGCCCATCAGTTCGGACTTGTCCTTGCGCGAGGGCCCTTCCACCAGGATCTGCTGCACCGTGCCCACGCGGCTTTCGCTGATGCGGCGCACGTTGTCTTCCAGCACGGCCTGCAGGTGCTGCAGGCGCTTCAGCTTCACTTCGTGCGGGGTGTCGTCATGCAAGGCGGCGGCGGGCGTGCCCGGGCGCGGGCTGAAGATGAAGGAGAAGCTGGCGTCGAAGCCCACATCGTCCACCAGCTTCATCATCCTGCCGAAGTCGTCGTCGGTTTCACCGGGGAAGCCCACGATGAAGTCGGTGGACAGCGAGATGTCCGGACGCACCGCGCGCAGCTTGCGGATCGTGCTCTTGTATTCCATGGCGGTGTAGCCGCGCTTCATCGCCATCAGGATGCGGTCGGAGCCGTGCTGCACCGGCAGGTGCAGGTGGTTCACCAGCTGCGGCACCTTGCCGTAGGCCTCGACCAGGCGCTGCGTGAACTCGTTCGGATGGCTGGTCGTGTAGCGGATGCGCGCGATGCCCGGAATGTCAGCGACGTATTCCAGCAGCAGCGCGAAGTCGGCGATCTCGCTGGTGCCGCCCATCGTGCCCCGATACGCGTTCACGTTCTGGCCGAGCAGCGTCACTTCCTTCACGCCCTGGTCGGCCAGGCCGGCGACTTCGGTCAGGACGTCTTCGAAGGGGCGCGACACTTCCTCGCCGCGCGTGTACGGCACCACGCAATAGCTGCAGTATTTGGAGCAGCCCTCCATGATGCTGACGAACGCGCTCGCGCCGTCCACGCGGGCTGGCGGCAGGTGGTCGAACTTCTCGATCTCGGGGAAGCTGATGTCGACCTGCGGCCGCTGCTGGCGCTCGCGCTGGCGCAGCATCTCCGGCAGGCGGTGGAGGGTCTGCGGGCCGAACACCACGTCCACATACGGAGCGCGTTCGATGATGGCCGCGCCCTCCTGGCTGGCGACGCAGCCGCCCACGCCGATCAGCACGCCCTTGCTCTTGAGGTGCTTGACGCGGCCCAGGTCGGAGAACACCTTCTCCTGCGCCTTCTCGCGCACCGAACAGGTGTTGAACAGGATCAGGTCCGCCTGTTCGACGTCCTGCGTGGGCTCGTACCCTTCGGCGGCGCCGAGCACGTCGGCCATCTTGCCGGAGTCGTACTCGTTCATCTGGCAGCCGAAGGTCTTGATGAAGACCTTGCGCGTCATTTCAGGCCAGCCAGCGCGCGTGCCGCCCAGACGATGTTCAGCAGTTCCATGAAGCGCTTGTAGCCCTCGCCGTCGCCGCTGGCACCGGTGCCGCCGAGCTTGGCATATTCATCGGCCGTCAGCAGCCAGACTTCATGGACCAGGCCCGCGCTGTCGCGCTTGTAGACGGTGTAGACCGACTTGCCGGCCAGGCTGCCGCTCAGCACCATCATGTTGTTGAGGTCGCGGATGCGGGCTCCCGGGGAAAGCCGATCGGCCTTGCCGTCGAGCATGACATCGGGAGGGGTTGCGCTGACCGCCATCACGGCCGGTCTGACGTCCTTGGGGGCGTCGCGGATGATGCCCTGCGCCTGCGCGAAGGTGCTCAAGCAGGCGAGGGCCGCGGCGGCCCACAGTTTCCAGCGTTGCATGGTGTAGATCCAGTGGCTGAGTTGACCCGATTTTAGCGGGCCGGCAGTACCCATTGGTAGCGGGTCTGACCCTTGCTTACTCGGCACCGGGCCCAACCCGGGCCAGGCCGGGCTAGAGTGGCGTTCATGAAACATGCGCAAACTGCCGACCAGCGCGAGGCGATCCGGTTCGAGACCGAGTTGCCGCTGGAAATGGAAGGTGTCCCCGGCTTCACCCGCGACGTGAGCGCCACCGGCATCTACTTCGAAACCGATGCACTGCAGGAGATCGGGCCCGTCGTCAGCTTCACCATGCGGTACCGCCTCGGCGGCAAGCTGCATGAGCTTCAGTGCGACGCCCGCGTGGTGCGCGTCGAGGCGCATGGCGACCGCGTCGGCATCGCGGCAAAACTGATGGCGCCGTTCTTCGAAGACATCGAAGAGGTGAACCTGCTCCACTAGCGCCGGCGCCACATCTCCCACAGGGCGGCGAAGAAGCCGCCGGCCCAGCGCGGCGCGTTCAGCAGCGCCGAGGCCTCCATGCGCGGTCTGAGTTCCCGCCGCAGTTGTTCGAGGCGATCCAGATCGCGCGCCGCGCGCACCGCCTTCTCCACATAGTCGGCTTCGTCCGAAGCGATCCAGTCCTCCAGGCCGAGATTGCGGGCGATGCTTTCGCCCAGGCGCAGCAGCGCGCCGGAGCCCCGCAGCGTGAGCACCGGGACCCCCATGTAGTGCGCCTCGACGCTCGTCGTGCAACCCGGGTAGGGGAAGGGGTCGAGCGCGATGTCCAGCTTGCTGTATTCGCTCAGGTGGCCGGCGGTGGAGGCCACCGGCCCCTGCAGCGTCATCCGTTCGGCGGCGATGCCATGCGCTTCGAAGCGCGCCCGCACCTGGGCCTGCATCCCGGGGCTGCCAAGCTGCCGGTTCTTGAGATACAGGTGCGCCCCCGGCACGGCTTGGAGGACGGCCGCCCAGGTGCGGACCGTCGGCTCCGACAGCTTGGGCAGGTTGTTGAAGCTGCCGAAGGTGATGAAGCCGTTCGCCCGCGCCGGCAGCGGGTGGACGGGCTGGTCGCCGCCCGGCGGCGCGTAGCAGGCCCAGCTCTCCGGCAGCGCCCAGGGTTGCTCGGCGAAGTGGACGGCGTCGCCGGGCTGGGTCGCGTGGGGATCGGTCAGGACGTGGCGGATCTGCCGAACGCCGGTGCTGGCGATCGAGCCCAGCCAGCTCACCTGCACCGGCGCCGGCGCCTGCGCGAACACGTCCAGCCGGTGGTGGCCGGTGTGACCGGCCAGGTCGATGAGGATGTGCACGCCGTCGTCGCGGATGGCCTTGGCGGCATCGGCCAGGCTCGAGGTCGCGATCGAGCGCCACCGGGCGAAGCGCGGCTTCAGCGCCGCCGTCACGTCGTCTTCGTGGGCGTTGGTCGAATAGGCGACCAATTCCACGCCATGCGCGTCCGCATGCGCGAGCACGCTTTGCAGGAAGGTGGCCACGGCGTGCCGGCGGAAGTCGCCCGAGACCAGGCCCACGCGCAACAGCTTCGGCTGGGCATCGCAACGCCAGGTGGTGTAGGGGCGCGGCGCCGCCAGAGCTGCCAGTTCGCCGAAGCGGCGCGCCTGCGGACGCAGGCCCGTCGCTTCGGTGGCGGGCGCGTAGTTCGCGGTGAACAGGAAGTTGCTCAGGAGCTGCATCGAGTCTGGATCGATCTCCAAGGCGCGCCGGCCCTCCGCCAGTGCATCGAGAGCTCGGCCCTGCTCCAGGAGGGCGTGGCCCAGGGTGTCGTGCACCATCGCACTGCCCGGCTTGAGCGCGATGGCACGGCGGTACCAGGGCTCGGCGTCGATCCAGCGTTCCTGCCAGGCCAGCACGACGGCGAGGCTGAAGCAGGCCTGCGCGTCGTCGGGGTTCAGGCGCAATGCGGCCAGGTAGTTGGCTTCGGCCTCGGGCAGCCGGTTCAGCCCGGACTGCAGCTGCGCCAGGTTGTAGAGCGCGTCGAAGTGGGCGGGCTGCGCGACGAGCGCCCGGCGGTAGCAGGCCTCGGCCTCCTCGAAGCGCTGCAGGCCCTGGTAGGTGCTGCCCAGGTTGTTGTGCAGTTCCGCCTTGTCGGGCAGCAGTTCCGCGGCCCGCTGCATGGGGGCCAGGGCTTCGGGCAGGCGGCCCTGTTTTTTCAGCAGCGCGCCCAGCAGCATCCAGCCCAGGGGGTGCTGCGCGTAGCGTTGCGTGAAGCCGCGCGCCAGCGGCTCCAGCTCCGCCAGCGCATCCGCCTGGAACAGGCCGACCGCCCGCCGGGTCTCGTCGGGGCTGGGTGCGAGTGGGGCGTTCAAGGCGTCGGCTTCGCGGCTGCGGGTCGAAACGAAGAAGGGTTAGCGGCGGCTGCCTGCTAACCCTTCGCATGAGTGGTGGCGCTTCAGGGATTCGAACCCCGGACCTGCGGATTATGATTCCGTCGCTCTAACCGGCTGAGCTAAAGCGCCAAAGCCCACGATTATAGCGAACACCAGGCTTGTCAGCTGCCGGTGCCGCCCCGCCGGGCGAGTTCTTCGCTGACCAGCCGCACGATCAGCCGGTCCAGCGTGTCGACCGAGTAATTCTTCACGTCGTGCACGGTTTCCCGGCCGGGGCCCCTGCCCGGGTGGTGGGCCTGCGCATAGGTCAGGAAGACGAAGCGGCCGCCCGTGTACTGGGCGATCTGGCGCTGGATGAACTCACCCTGCCGGTCCAGGCCGCTGGCGCCGACCCCGAAGATCTTGATGCCCTTGCCGAGGGCGGCCACCATGGCGTCGTCGTAGTGCGGCGCCCCGTAGTCGAGGTGGGGCGGTGCGTCGGCCAGCAGGACGACGAGCCGCGTCGCGCCTTCGCCCCGCCAGCTGAGCTGGTGCACGGTTTCGTGCAGGGCCTCGTTCATCGCCTCCGGATAGTCGCCGCCGCCGCCGGCGCGCAGCGGGCCCAGCGCGTCCTGCAGGACAGCGCCGACGTCGTTGGTGAAGTCGTGGGTTCGGGTCAGGAAGGCATCGCCGCGGTCGCGGTAGGCCACCAGGCCCAGGCAGATGTCGGGCCGGCTCGGCAATTGCGCGACTTCCGCCGTGATCGTGCGCAGCGTCGCCTTGAGCTTGTCGATCTCGTCGGCCATGGAGCCGGTGGCATCGATCAGGAACACCAGGTCGAGCCGGGCGCGGGCTTCGGCCGACCGGACATCGAGCACCGCCTCGACGCTGCTCTTCTGGCCGCGGGTGAGGCGGCCAGACGTCTGCCGGCCCTGGCTGCGCACGATCACCTCGTAGGTCGATGCGTGGGACGGATCGAAAGCGTTGGGGTGCAGCCAGGCGCGGCCGCCGGCATCGGTGCGGGCCCACATCGCGTGGCCGCTGGGCGCGTGCACCGCGACTTCGGCGTCGCTGACGACGCGGCCCCGCGTGTCCTTCACTTCCAGCAGGTAGCGCTCGCGGATGTCGCGCGGCCGGTGTTCGACGCGCGTTCGCTGGCGGAAGGAGAGGTACGCGTTGAAGTCGGCGTTGTCGTCCACCACGCCGGCGGTGACGGTGGAAGAGGGATGCGGCGGCGGTTGCATGCTGTCTTGCGGGGCCATGCGCTGGAGTGCCGCGCCGGTGGAAGGCTTCGCCAGCGCGGCGGGCGGTCCCGGGTGGGGCGCCGCGGATTCGGCCACGGCGGCGCCGCGGGACGCGAGGTCGCGATGCCGCTCCTCGCGCGCGGATTTGGCCGCATCGTCGCGCAGGACGCCATGCTGGCGCACCTGCTCCGGCGGCAGGCCGGGCACCTCGCGCGTGCTCACCGGCCGCGCGCAATGCGTGGCGGATGGCGCCTGCAAATTCGGCGTGCTGCGGGCGTGGGGCCAGTGGGGCGGTGTCATCGGCTCCGGCTTCGGGTCCGGCCACAGCGGTTCGCGCGGGCTGTGCGCGACGGCGCTGCAGGAACTGAGGGCCAGTTGGGCACTGAGGACGATCATCAGCAGGCGGGGAAGACGGCGGTGCTCGAACATGGAACGCTCCGGGGTTGCGGTACAAGCTGACACGGCCGGCACCGCGCGATGGGGTCAATCAATTCGCTGCCGGTTAACCCCGGGCGCCGCGGTCCGCCGTAGAACGTGATGTGAAAATCTGCCCATGCCCCGCGCCCACCGCGACATGCCCGACGAGGACCTGATGCTTGCCTATGCAGGGGGCGACGCCGCGGCGTTCGACGTGCTGTACCAGCGGCACGAGGCCGGCCTGTTCCGTTTCGTGCGGCGGCTGCTCGGTTCGGCCGGCGCGGCACAGGCCGACGAGGTGTTCCAGGACACCTGGCTGCGCATCGTCGCCGCGCGCGCCAGCTTCCGGCCGCAGGGCGCCGCCTGGCGCACCTGGGCCTTCACCATCGCGCACAACCTGGCGATGGACCGGCTGCGCGTGAGCGGCCGGGAGATCGCCGTCGATGGAGATGGCAGCGGCGACGATCCGCTCGACTGGCTGATGGCTTCGCTGGACCGCGTGGCGCCCTCCAGCGAAGACCTCGCCTTCTGGCGTGCCGCCGGCGCGCAACTGCTGCATTGCCTGGACGCGTTGCCGGTGGCGCAGCGGGCCGCCTTCCTGCTGCACCACGAGGACGGCGCGAGCGTGGAAGACCTGGCCGAACGGCTGAAGCTGCCGTTCGAAACCGCCAAGAGCCGGCTGCGCTACGCGCTGAAGAAGCTGCGCGGGTGCATGGGCGACTACCTGCTGCCCGTGGGGGCGCCGTGACGGACCTGCGTGACGCGCGCTTGCGAAGGGCGCTCGACGAAGCCCCGGACGCATCGTTGCGGCCGTTGCCGCGCACCCGCGAGGCGGTGCTGGAGGCCGCGCGCTCGCAGGCCGCGCCCCGGCCGTGGTGGCGGCGCCTTTGGGCGCCGGCAGCGGGGGCATCGCGCATGCAATGGAACGCAGCATTTGCGACCGTGCTGGTGGCCGGCCTGGTCTCGGTGTTGTGGCAGGGGCAGGAGGTGCCCGACGCCCAGCCGGAGCGTGTGGCCCGGCCGGCGCCTGCGGCCGCGCCGGCAGCTCAGGATGCTGCGCCGGCGAAGAAGGAGTCGGCGGAGTCGGGCGCTGTCGTGGCCGAGCGTGCGGCGCCTGCCGCGCCCCCGATAGCGGGGGCCGTGCCAGGTTCGGGTGCGCCAGCGACAGTGCCGGCGCCGTCGAAAGCGAAGGCCGCGCCGGAGGCCGAAGGTTTGCGGGGTGCGCGCGAGTCGCGAGCTGCGCGCGAACGGCAGGATGCGGCGGCAGCCGCGCCGCCGGAGGCGCCGCCGCCGGCGCCGGCGGAGCTGGCCAAGCAGCCGGCCCGCGAGGAAAAGCAGACGACGCCGCTGCAGGATCGGGCGGCGTCCGGCCCTGGCCACCTCGCCGAAGCGCCGCCGACTGCACCGCTGGCAGCGCCACCTCTGGCCGCGGGTGCAGCGGCGCGCCCGCCGCCTGCGGTGGCTGCCGCCGCGCCCGCGTCTCCGCGCGCCGCGACGGCGGCGGCCGACTCCCGCGCCGGAGCCAACCTGCAGCGGCGGGCGTTCAATGAGTCCGCCGTGGCGGGAGCGTGGACGCAGTTGCAGGTGGAGGGGGCTGGCCGGACGTTGTCGCTGTCGCGTGCGGAAGCCGGCCGGCTCGCGCAGGACATCGAAGGCGTCCTGCGGGCGCCAGGCGGCAGCGCCGCCCTGGCGGAAGAGCCTGAGATCCGGGTGCGCCTGCTGGAGGGCGAACGGCCCGTGGGGACGCTGACGATCGGCCGCTCGCAATGGCTGTGGGCGCCCGCCGGTGCCGAGCCGGGCGCAGCGCGCTTGCTCGAGCCCGGCCCCGCCCTGGTGCAGTCCCTGCGCGCCGAGTTGGAGCGCAGGCTGCGCTGACTCAGGTCGTCGGCGGGTCTTTCGGGCGGGTGCGCTTCACGGCCGACAGGATGCCGATGCCGAGGAGGATGAGCGCCCCGATCATGATGTAGAGCTGCGGAACGCCGGCCACCACGGCCGCCCAGACGACCCCCGCCAGGAAGACCAGGAAACCGACCATGTAAAGCGCGAAGGACATTGTGTGCTCTCCAGATGGGATGGATGAGCCATTGTTCGGGCTGGCCTGGCGTTCCCTTGTCGGCCCCCCGCTCCCCCGGACGTCGGAAAACCCACCAGAAATTGGGGTCAGATTCCAATTTATGATGCGCTTATGGCCCGCCTGCCTCGCCTCACCGTCCCGGGCTACCCGCATCACATCATCCAGCGCGGCAACAATCGCCAGCCGATCTTCGTCGGCAGCGCGGACTATGAGCTGCTCCTCGCGATGCTGGACGAATACGCGCGCAAGAACCAGGTCGCCGTGCACGGCTACGTGTTGATGAGCAACCATTTCCATTTGCTGGCCACGCCGGAAACGGCGGAGGGCATCCCGCAAATGATGCAGGCGGTCGGCCGGCGCTACGTCCGTCACTTCAATCTGCGCCACGGCCGCACGGGCACCCTTTGGGAAGGCCGATACCGGTCCACGTTGATCCAGGCCGAGCGGCACTTGCTCGCCTGCATGGCCTACATGGATCTGAACCCGGTGCGCGCGGGCATGGTGGCGGAGGCGGCGGAGTACCCGTGGTCGAGCCACGCGCACTCCATCGGGCGTCGGTCGGACCGCTTGGTCGCTCCGCACCCACTCTATTGGGCGCTGGGCAACACGCCGTTCGCGCGCGAGCAGGCGTATGCGGAGCTGGTCCGCGCTGGCATTGGGGCCGAGCAACAGCGAGCGCTGACCGACTCTGCCTTGCGCGGTTGGGCGCTGGGGGAGCCGGACTATGTGGCAGATCTCCAGCGCCGGACGGAGCGTCGCGTCAGCCGCAGCCAAGCCGGACGACCCGTCAAGAAATGATCTGTCCCTAATTGATGGTTGACGTCACGACGGGTCGATTAATTGGAATCTGACCCCAATTAATTTGCTTGGCACGATTGGTGCGCTGCAGTAGATTCGGGTTTCCCCGGAATCTCAGGAGCGCGCCATGACCACGGCTGCCGAAATCAAGCATCTGCAAGAACAAGGCCTGTATTCGGGCGCCAACGAGCACGACGCCTGCGGCGTCGGCTTCGTCGCCCACATCAAGGGCGAGAAGAGCCACAACATCGTCCGCCAGGCATTGAAGATCCTGGAGAACCTTGACCACCGTGGCGCGGTCGGTGCCGACAAGCTGATGGGCGACGGCGCGGGCATCCTGATCCAGCTGCCCGACCTGCTGTACCGCGAAGAGATGAAGCGCCAGGGCGTCGACCTGCCGCCGCCCGGCGAATACGGCGTCGGCATGATCTTCCTGCCGAAAGAGCATGCGTCGCGCCTGGCCTGCGAACAGGAATTCGAGCGCGCGATCAAGGCCGAGGGGCAAGTGCTGCTCGGCTGGCGCGACGTGCCGGTGGACCGCGAGATGCCGATGTCGCCGACGGTCCGCAAGAAGGAGCCGATCATGCGGCAGGTCTTCATCGGCCGCGGCAACGACGTGATCGTGCAGGATGCGCTGGAGCGAAAGCTCTACGTGATCCGCAAGACGGCCAGCGCGGCCATCCAGAAGCTGCGCCTGAAGCACTCCAAGGAATATTACGTTCCCAGCGTCTCCAGCCGCACCGTCATCTACAAGGGCCTGCTGCTGGCCGACCAGGTGGGCGTGTACTTCCGTGACCTGCAGGACCCGCGCTGCATCTCCGCGCTGGGCCTGGTCCACCAGCGCTTTTCGACCAACACCTTCCCCGAGTGGCCGCTGGCCCACCCCTACCGCTACGTCGCGCACAACGGCGAGATCAACACGGTCAAGGGCAACTACAACTGGATGCGCGCGCGTGAAGGCGTGATGTCGTCGCCCGTGCTGCAGGCTGACCTGAAGAAGCTGTATCCCATCAGCTTCGCCGACCAGTCGGACACCGCCACCTTCGACAACTGCCTGGAACTGCTGACGATGGCGGGCTACCCGCTGGCGCAGGCCGTGATGATGATGATCCCGGAGCCGTGGGAACAGCACACGACGATGGACGAGCGCCGCAAGGCCTTCTACGAATACCACGCGTCGATGATGGAGCCGTGGGACGGCCCCGCCTCCATCGTCTTCACCGACGGCCGCCAGATCGGCGCCACGCTGGACCGCAACGGGCTGCGCCCCTCGCGCTACTGCGTGACCGACGACAACCTCGTCATCATGGGTTCCGAGTCCGGCGTGCTGCCCGTGCCCGAGAACAAGATCGTGCGCAAGTGGCGCCTGCAGCCCGGCAAGATGTTCCTGATCGACTTGGAGCAGGGCCGCATGATCGACGACGAGGAACTGAAAGCCTCGCTCGCCAATGCCAAGCCCTACAAGCAGTGGATCGAGAACCTGCGCATCCGCCTGGACGACCTGTCCGACACCTCGGGCCACGCGCCCAAGAGCCCGGTGGAACTGCTGGACCGCCAGCAGGCCTTCGGCTACACCCAGGAAGACATCAAGTTCCTGATGTCGCCGATGGCGCAGGCCGGTGAAGAAGGCATCGGCTCCATGGGCAACGACAGCCCGCTGGCCGTGCTGTCCGACAAGAACAAGCCGCTCTACAACTACTTCAAGCAGCTGTTCGCGCAGGTGACCAACCCGCCGATCGACCCGATCCGCGAAGCGATCGTGATGTCGCTGGTGTCCTTCATCGGCCCCAAGCCGAACCTGCTGGACATCAACCAGGTGAATCCGCCGATGCGGCTGGAGGTGAGCCAGCCGATCCTCGACTTCGCCGACATGCAGAAGCTGCGCGAGATCGAGGCGCACACCTACGGCAAATTCCGCAGCTACACGCTCGACATCACGTACCCGCTGGCCTGGGGCCATGAGGGCGTGGAGGCCAAGCTCGCGTCGCTGAACGCCGAAGCCGTCGACGCGCTGGCGAGCGGCAAGAACATCCTGATCATCAGCGACCGCGGCGTCGGCGCCGACCAGGTGGCGATTCCCGCGCTGCTGGCGCTGTCGTCGATCCACCAGCACCTGATCCGCGAAGGCCTGCGCACCATGGCCGGCCTCGTGGTGGAAACAGGCTCGGCGCGCGAGGTGCATCACTTCGGCGTCCTGGCCGGCTACGGCGCTGAAGCCGTCCATCCGTACCTGGCGATGGAGACCCTGGTTTCCATCCACAAGGACCTGCCGGGCGACCTGAACCCCGACAAGGCCATCTACAACTACATCAAGGCGATCGGCAAGGGCTTGTCCAAGATCATGTCCAAGATGGGCGTGAGCACGTACATGTCGTACTGCGGCGCCCAGCTGTTCGAGGCGATCGGCCTGAACAGCAACACCGTGGCCCAGTACTTCACCGGCACCGCCAGCCGCGTGGAAGGCATCGGCGTGTTCGAGATCGCGCAGGAAGCGATCCGCATGCACAAGGCGGCCTTCGGCGACGATCCCGTGCTCCACAGCATGCTGGACGCCGGCGGCGAATACGCTTGGCGCGTCCGCGGCGAGGAACACATGTGGACGCCCGACGCCATCGCCAAGCTGCAGCACAGCGCGCGCGCCAACAACTGGAACACCTACAAGGAATACGCCCAGATCATCAACGACCAGAGCCGCCGCCACATGACGCTGCGCGGGCTGTTCGAGTTCAGGATCGACCCGTCCAAGGCGATTCCGGTCGATGAAGTCGAACCGGCCAAGGAGATCGTCAAGCGCTTCGCGACAGGCGCCATGTCGCTGGGCTCGATCTCCACGGAAGCCCACGCCACGCTGGCCATTGCCATGAACCGCATCGGCGGCAAGAGCAACACCGGCGAAGGCGGCGAGGACCCGGCGCGCTATCGCCAGGAGCTGAAGGGCATCCCGATCAAGACCGGCCAGACGATGGCGGACATCATCGGCAAGGACGTCGTCGAGGTCGACATCCCGCTGCAGGAGGGCGACTCGCTGCGTTCGCGCATCAAGCAGGTGGCCTCGGGCCGCTTCGGCGTCACGGCCGAGTACCTGTCGTCGGCCGACCAGATCCAGATCAAGATGGCCCAGGGTGCCAAGCCCGGCGAGGGCGGCCAGCTACCCGGGGGCAAGGTCTCCAAGTACATCGGCAAGCTGCGGCACTCGGTGCCGGGTGTCGGCCTGATCTCGCCGCCGCCGCACCACGACATCTATTCGATCGAAGACCTCGCGCAGCTGATCCACGACCTGAAGAACGTGGCCCCGCACGCCAGCATCAGCACCAAGCTGGTCTCCGAAGTGGGCGTGGGCACGATCGCCGCCGGCGTCACCAAGTGCAAGAGCGACCACATCGTGATCGCCGGGCACGACGGCGGCACGGGCGCCTCGCCCTGGTCGTCGATCAAGCATGCGGGCAGCCCCTGGGAAATCGGGCTGGCCGAGACCCAGCAGACGCTGGTGCTGAACCGGTTGCGCGGCCGTGTCCGCGTGCAGGCGGACGGCCAGATGAAGACCGGCCGTGACGTCGCCATCGGAGCGCTCCTCGGTGCCGACGAGTTCGGCTTCGCCACCGCGCCGCTGGTGGCGGAGGGCTGCATCATGATGCGCAAGTGCCACCTGAACACCTGCCCGGTGGGCGTGGCCACGCAGGACCCGGTGCTGCGCAAGAAGTTCACGGGCAAGCCCGAGCACGTCGTCAACTTCTTCTTCTTCATCGCGGAAGAAGTGCGGCAGATCATGGCGCAGCTGGGCATCCGCAAGTTCGACGACATGATCGGCCGCGCCGACCTGCTCGACATGAAGAAGGGCCTGTCGCACTGGAAGGCCCGGGGCCTGGACTTCAGCCGCCTGTTCGCGCAGCCCAAGGTGCCGGCGGACGTGCCGCGCTTCCACGTCGAGTCGCAGGACCACGGCATCGAGAAGAACCTGGACACGCGACTGATCGAGAAGTCGCGCGCGGCCATCGATCGCGGCGAGAAGGTGCAGTTCATCGAGGTCGCACGCAACGTCAACCGCACGGTGGGCGCCAAACTCTCCGGCGAAGTGACCCGCGTGCATCCGGACGGCCTGCCGGACGACAGCATCCGCATCCAGCTCGAAGGCACGGGTGGCCAGTCGTTCGGCGCCTTCCTGGCGCGCGGCATCACGCTGTACCTGATCGGCGACGCCAACGACTACACCGGCAAGGGCCTGTCCGGCGGCCGCGTCGTCGTCCGGCCCAGCATCGACTTCCGTGGTGAGGCGACCAAGAACATCATCATCGGCAACACCGCGCTGTATGGCGCGACCACCGGGGAAGCCTTCTTCAGCGGCGTGGCCGGCGAACGCTTCGCGGTGCGGCTGTCCGGCGCGACGGCGGTGGTCGAGGGCACCGGTGACCACGGCTGCGAATACATGACCGGCGGCACGGTGGTGGTGCTGGGCAAGACCGGCCGCAACTTCGCCGCGGGCATGTCGGGCGGCATCGCCTACGTCTACGACGAAGATGGGCAGTTCGCCAGCCGCTGCAACACCTCCATGGTGTCGCTCGACCGGGTGGCGACGGCCGACGAGCAGAAGACGGGGGCCGGCAAGACCAAGTGGCACCGCGACGAGGCCGACGAATCGCTGCTGCGCAAGCTGCTCGAAGAGCACAACCGCTGGACGGGCAGCCGCCGCGCCCGCGAGCTGCTGGACACCTGGCCCGAGGCACGCCTCAAGTTCGTCAAGGTGTTCCCCAACGAATACAAGCGGGCCCTGGCGGAGATGTACGAGCGCGAGGTGGAGCTGGCGAGCGCGGGCACCAATGCCCACGTGGCCATGCAGCAGGAACAACCGGCCCTGGCCAAGTAAGAGGACGAGATCATGGGCAAAGTCACCGGCTTCATGGAATTCGAGCGTGTCGAGGAGGGCTACAAGCCCGTGCCCGAGCGCGTGAAGCACTACAAGGAATTCGTCATCGGCCTCGATGACGCACAGGCCAAGGTGCAGGGGGCGCGCTGCATGGACTGCGGCACGCCGTTCTGCAACAGCGGCTGCCCGGTCAACAACATCATCCCGGACTTCAACGACCTGGTGTACCGGCAGGACTGGGCCAACGCCTTCGCGGTGCTGGACTCGACCAACAACTTCCCGGAATTCACCGGCCGCATCTGTCCCGCGCCGTGCGAGGCGGCCTGCACGCTGAACGTGAACGACGATGCCGTCGGCATCAAGTCGCTGGAGCACGCCATCATCGACCGGGCCTGGGAGCTGGGCCTCGTGAAGCCGCGGCCTTCGAAAATCCGCACCGGCAAGAAGGTGGCGGTGGTGGGCTCCGGCCCGGCCGGCATGGCGGCTGCCCAGCAACTGGCGCGCGCGGGCCACGACGTGACCCTGTTCGAGAAGAACGACCGCGTGGGCGGCCTGCTGCGCTACGGCATCCCCGACTTCAAGATGGAGAAGTCGCACATCGACCGCCGGGTCGACCAGATGAAGGCCGAGGGCGTGGTGTTCCGCACCGGCGTCATGGTGGGCGAGCTGCCCAAGGACTCCAGGGTCACCAACTGGGCCAAGGAAACGGTCACGCCCGCGCAGTTGCAACAGGACTTCGACGCCGTGCTGCTGACCGGTGGTGCCGAGCAGTCGCGCGACCTGCCGGTGCCTGGCCGCGACCTCGACGGCATCCACTTCGCCATGGAATTCCTGCCGCAGCAGAACAAGGTCAACGCCGGTGACAAGGTCAAGGGCCAGTTGCGCGCTGACGGCAAGCACGTCATCGTGATCGGCGGCGGTGACACCGGCAGCGACTGCGTAGGCACCAGCAACCGGCACGGTGCCGCCAGCGTGGTCCAGTTCGAGCTGATGCCGCAGCCGCCGGATGAAGAAAACCGGCCGCTGACCTGGCCCTACTGGCCCTACAAGCTGCGCACCAGTTCCAGCCACGAGGAAGGCTGCGAGCGCGAGTTCGCCATCGCCACCAAGGAATTCCTGGGTGAAAAAGGCAAAGTCACCGGCTTGAAGACCGTCCGCGTCGAGTGGAAGGACGGCAAGATGAGCGAAATGGCCAACAGCGAACAAGTGCTGAAAGCCGACCTCGTGCTGCTGGCCATGGGCTTCGTCAGCCCGGTCGCCTCCATCCTCGAGGGCTTCGGCATCGACAAGGACGCCCGCGGCAACGCCAGGGCCACGACCGACTTTACCGGTGGTTACGCGACCAACGTGCCCAAGGTCTTCGCCGCCGGCGACATGCGCCGTGGGCAATCGCTGGTGGTCTGGGCCATCCGGGAAGGGCGCCAGGCGGCCCGCTCGGTGGATGAGTTCCTGATGGGCTTCAGCGACCTGCCGCGCTGAGGCCCTTTCGCGCCCGCCGCGGAACCGGCCTCGCCGGGCCGCTGGCGGCGCCCCCTCGGGGGAGGCGCCGCAGGCGCTTCGGGGGGACTTATGATCCGGCCTTTTGCCCTACCGGATGACCCCACCCGATCCCAGCGCGTTGGTCGAATGCCGAAACCTGGTTTTCGGCTACGGCGAGCGCCGCATCCTCGACAACCTGACCTTCACCGTTCCACGCGGCAAGGTCACGGCGTTGATGGGTGCGTCCGGGGGCGGCAAGACGACGGTGCTGCGGCTGATCGGCGGCCAGGTGCGGCCCCAGGGCGGCGAATTGCTGTTCGACGGCCAGAACATCCCCGCGCTCGATCACAGCGGCCTCTACGCCATCCGGCGGCGCATGGGCATGCTGTTCCAGTTCGGCGCCCTCTTCACCGACCAGAGCGTGTTCGACAACGTCGCCTTTCCGCTGCGTGAGCATTCGGGCCTGCCCGAAGGCCTGATCCGCGACATCGTGCTGATGAAACTCAACGCCGTGGGCCTGCGCGGCGCACGCGACCTGATGCCCAGCGAGATCTCCGGCGGCATGGCCCGCCGGGTGGCGCTGGCGCGTGCCATCGCGTTGGATCCGGACCTCGTCATGTACGACGAGCCGTTTGCCGGCCTGGACCCGATTTCGCTGGGCACGGCGGCACAACTGATCCGCCGCCTCAACGACACCCTGGGCATCACCAGCATCGTCGTTTCGCACGACCTGGAGGAGACCTTCCGCATCGCCGACCAGGTGATCATCCTGGCCAACGGCGGCATCGCGGCCCAGGGTACGCCGCAGGAGGTGCGCAATTCGGTCGATCCCCTGGTCCACCAGTTCGTCCATGCCGAAGCGGACGGGCCCGTGCACTTCCACTACCCCGGCCCGACCGTGGCCGAGGACTTCAGCGCGGGGCTTGGGAGATGAGCTTGGCAGCCCTGGGCTTCGCCGTGCGCTCCAAGCTGGCCGGCATCGGCCAGAGCACGCGCCTCTTCCTGCGGCTGGTGGCCTTGTTCGGCCCCACGCTGCGCCGGTTCGGGCTGGTGCGCGACCAGATCCACTTTCTCGGCAACTATTCGCTGGCCATCATCACGGTGTCCGGCCTGTTCGTCGGTTTCGTGCTCGGCCTGCAGGGCTACTACACGCTGCAGCGCTATGGATCGGCAGAAGCGCTGGGCCTGCTGGTGGCGCTCAGCCTGGTGCGTGAGCTGGGCCCGGTGGTCACCGCCTTGCTGTTCGCGGGGCGAGCGGGCACCTCGCTGACGGCGGAGATCGGCTTGATGAAGGCCGGCGAGCAGCTCTCGGCCATGGAGCTGATGGCGGTGGATCCGGTGCAGCGCATCCTGGCGCCGCGCTTCTGGGCCGGCGTCATCACCATGCCGCTGCTGGCGGCGGTGTTCAGCGCGGTCGGCATCATCGGCGGCTGGGTGGTCGGCGTCCTGCTGATCGGCGTCGATCCCGGTGCCTTCTGGAGCCAGATGCAGGGCGGGGTCGACGTGCTGAAGGATGTCGGCAACGGTGTGGTCAAGAGCATGGTGTTCGGCATCACGGTCACGTTCGTCGCGCTGCTGCAGGGTTTCGCGGCGCATCCCACGCCCGAGGGCGTGTCGCGCGCGACCACCCGCACCGTGGTGGTCGCGTCGCTGGCCGTGCTGGGGCTCGACTTCGTGCTCACGGCACTGATGTTCAGTATCTGAAAGAGGCGAGCAAATGGAACACTCCAAGAACGATGTCTGGGTCGGCCTGTTCGTGCTGGTGGGCGCAGCCGCACTCCTGTTCCTGGCGCTGCAGTCGGCGAACCTGTTGAGCTGGAGCTTCCAGTCGAGCTACAAGTTGGGCGCGCGGTTCGACAACATCGGCGGGCTGAAGCCCAAAGCGGCTGTGAAAAGCGCCGGGGTGGTGGTGGGGCGAGTCGAATCCATCGGCTTCGACACCAAGACCTTCCAGGCCAATGTCCAGCTGGCTTTGGACAATCGTTACCAATTCCCGAAGGACAGTTCGCTGAAAATCCTGACAAGCGGGCTCCTGGGCGAGCAGTACATTGGGATCGAAGCGGGCGCCGACGAGAAGGTTCTGGCGCCGGGCGATACCATCACGACCACCCAGTCGGCCGTGGTGCTGGAAAATCTGATCGGCCAGTTCCTCTACAACAAGGCGGCGGAAGGGCCGGCCAACCCAGGGACGTCTCCCAAGAAATGAACACCATTCGCACATTCGCACGGCGTGTCGCCGGCCCGCTGCTCGCCGCAGCCCTGTTGCTCGGACTGGGCGGTTGCGCCACCGTTTCGGGAAAGCTGACGGCGCGCGATCCCTGGGAGCCCCTGAACCGGGGCGTGAGCCAGTTCAACGACGGCCTCGATGCCGTGCTGCTGAAGCCGGTGGCCACGCTGTACAAGCAGGGCGTGCCGCCGCTGGTGCGCACGGGGGTGGCCAACTTCTTCGGCAACCTGAGCGATGCCTGGTCGTTCGTCAACAACCTGTTGCAATTCAAGCTGCTGAACGCCGAGGAGAGCCTTGCCCGCTTCCATATCAACACCATGTTCGGTGTATTCGGCATCTTCGACGTCGCGAGTGAATTGAACATCGACAGGCATACCGAGGACTTCGGCCAGACGCTTGGCCACTGGGGCGTGCCCGCGGGGCCCTACCTGGTGCTGCCGTTTTTCGGGCCCTCGACGCTGCGCGATACCGCGGCCATGCCGATCGACCGCCGGCTCGACCTGGTGCAGCGCATCCATCCGGACAGCACGCGCAACGCCACCTATTTCCTGCGCGCGGTGGACAAGCGGGCCAACCTGCTGCGCGTGGGCGACGTGGTGGAGGAGGCCGCGCTGGACAAATACAGCTTCGTGCGTGATTCGCACCTGCAGCGCCGCCGCGCGCAGGTGTTCGAACGGGAAGACGATCCGCGCGCGATCCCGCCTCCGCTCCCGGAGGAGCAGACGGGGACGCGTCCCGCAACGCCCAATCAACCTCCGGCCACTCCCGCGCGTTGAACGGGAAGCCAGCAAAGGAAATCCATGCAACGACGATTCATCGGCCGCCTGGCCGCCGCCACTTTCGCCTTCAGCCTGTTCGGCGCACTCGTGCCTGCGGTTCACGCGGCCGACGAAGCGCCCGAGGCGATGATCAAGCGCCTCTCCGACGAGACCTTGAACGCCATCAAGGCCGACAAGAGCATCCAGGCGGGTGACATCGCCAAGGTGATCGCGCTGGTGGACAGCAAGATCATGCCGAACGTCAATTTCCAGCGCATGACGTCCGCGGCTGTCGGCCCGGCCTGGCGGCAGGCCACGCCCGAGCAGCAGAAGCGCCTGCAGGAGGAATTCAAGATCCTCCTGGTGCGCACCTACTCCGGCGCGCTGGCGCAGGTGGACGACCAGGTCATCAGCATCAAGCCGATGCGCTCCGCGCCGGCCGACACCGAGGTGGTCGTCCGTTCGGAAATCCGTGGCCGCGGCGAGCCGATCCAGCTGGACTACCGGCTGGAGAAGACCCCGGGCCAGGGGACCGGCTGGAAGATCTACAACCTGAACGTGCTGGGGGTCTGGCTGGTGGAAACCTACCGCAGCCAGTTCGCGCAGGAGATCAACAACAAGGGCATCGACGGCCTGATCGCGTCCCTGGCGGAGCGCAACAAGTCCAATTCCCGCAAGGCTTGAGGGCGCAGGCTTCATGCTCGTCCTGCCGGCGGAACTGACCCACGCCCAGGCGCCCGCCTGCGTGCGCATGCTCGCCGACGCCTTGCGGGCCGAGCCGGGGCCGCTGGCGGTGGCCGATGCCAGCGAACTGAGCTCCTTCGATTCGTCCGCGCTGGCCGTGCTGCTGGAGTGCCGGCGCGAGGCGCTGGCCCTGGGCAAGGGCTTCGCGGTCCAGCGCCTGCCGGCACGCCTGCGCGACCTGGCCTCGCTCTACGGCGTGGCCGAACTCCTGCCTGCCGCGCCGTAGGGCCTCCCGGCGCCCCGCGGCGCGTCCTTGGGGGCCGCTCGCTAAAATCGCGGGTTGCCTTCCATGCCCGCCATCTCGTTCCAGTCGGTCGCCAAGACCTATGCCACCCCGCGCGGGCCCTTCCAGGCACTGGACGGTGTCACCTTCGACATCGAGCCGGGCGAGTTCTTCGGCCTGCTCGGCCCGAACGGTGCCGGCAAGACGACCCTGATCAGCATTCTCGCCGGGCTCACCCGGGCCAGTGCCGGCCAGGTGCTGGTGCACGGCCACCATGTGCAGGACGATTACGCGAAAGCTCGCCGCCAGCTCGGCGTGGTCCCGCAGGAACTTGTCTTCGATCCCTTCTTCACGGTGCGCGAGGCCCTGCGCATCCAGTCCGGCTATTTCGGCGTGCGCAACAACGACGCCTGGATCGACGAGCTGCTGGCCAGCCTGGGGCTGGCCGACAAGGCGCAGTCGAACATGCGGCAGCTCTCCGGCGGCATGAAGCGGCGCGTGCTGGTGGCGCAGGCGCTGGTGCACCGGCCGCCGGTGATCGTGCTGGACGAGCCCACCGCCGGGGTCGACGTCGAGTTGCGCCAGACGCTGTGGCAGTTCATCGCCCGCCTGAACAAGCAGGGGCACACCGTGCTGCTGACGACGCACTATTTGGAAGAAGCCGAGGCGCTGTGCGGCCGCATCGCGATGCTGAAGGCGGGCAAGGTGGTCGCGCTGGAGCGCACCAGCGAGCTGCTGAAGGCAGCGTCGAGCAATGTGCTGCGCTTCAAGCTGGATGGCGCGCTGCCGCGGGAATTCGAAGGCAAGGCGCGCGTCACCGGGCGCATCGTGCAGTTGCCGGCCCACGATGCCCACGAGATCGAGCAGCACCTGGCCGTCATCCGCCAGGCCGGCCTGCGGGTGGAAGACGTCGAGATCCGCAAGGCGGACCTGGAAGACGTGTTCATCGACGTGATGTCGGCCGGGCATGAGGCAGCAGCGGCATGAGCCGCCGGGCCGCCCCAAGGCGAATTCCGCAGCGCGCAGCGCGGAGGACGTTCGAATGACCGGTTGGCAAACACTCCTCTACAAGGAAGTCCTGCGCTTCTGGAAGGTCGGCTTCCAGACGGTCGCCGCGCCGGTGCTCACGGCCTTGCTGTACCTGCTGATCTTCGGCCACGTCCTGTCCGACCACGTGAAGGTCTACGACAGGATCAGCTACACCGCGTTCCTGGTGCCCGGCCTGGTGATGATGAGCGTGCTGCAGAACGCTTTCGCCAACAGCTCGTCGTCGCTGATCCAGAGCAAGATCATGGGCAGCCTGGTGTTCGTGCTCCTGACGCCGCTGTCGCACTGGAGCTGGTTCGTGGCTTACGTCGGCTCGTCGATCGCGCGCGGCCTCGCCGTTGGCACGGGCGTGTTCCTGGTGACCATGTGGTTCGCGGAGGTGCGCTTCGCCGCCCCGCTCTGGATCCTGGTATTCGCCTTGCTGGGCGCCGGCATGCTGGGTGCACTGGGCGTCATCGCCGGCCTGTGGGCCGAGAAGTTCGACCAGATGGCGGCGTTCCAGAATTTCGTGATCATGCCCATGACCTTCCTGTCCGGCGTGTTCTATTCCATCCATTCGCTGCCCGCGTTCTGGCAGGGCGTGAGCCACCTCAACCCGTTCTTCTACATGATCGACGGCTTCCGCTATGGCTTCTTCGGGGTGAGCGACGTGTCGCCCTGGTTGAGCCTGGGGATCGTGGCGACCGCGATGCTGTTCGTGAGCGCCATTGCTGTCCATTTGCTGCGCATCGGCTACAAAATCCGGAGCTGAAACCATGACCGCCGAAGAACTCCGCACCATCATCGCCGCCGGCCTGCCTTGCGACCACCTCGAGGTCGAGGGGGACGGGCGCCACTGGAGTGCGGTGATCGTGTCAGCCGACTTCGCCGGAATGCGTCCGGTCCAGCGGCACCAGCGTGTTTACGCCACCCTGGGTGCGAGAATGCATACCGACGAGGTGCATGCCTTGTCGATGAAGACATTCACGCCCACGGAGTGGGCGGCCCACCCTCACTGACACCTGCCCATGGACAAGCTCTTGATTCGCGGTGGCCGGCCGCTTGCCGGCGAGGTGCGCATTTCCGGTGCCAAGAACGCCGCCCTCCCGGAGCTGTGCGCCGCGCTGTTGACTGACGAGCCGATGACGCTGCAGAACATCCCGCGCCTGCAGGATGTGGCCACCATGCTCAAGCTCATCCGCAACATGGGCGTCACGGCCGAGTTCCGATCCGACAACAGCGTGCTGATCGACTCGAAGGAGCTGCACTTCCCGGAAGCGCCCTACGAAATGGTGAAGACCATGCGCGCCTCGGTGCTGGCACTGGGTCCGCTGCTGGCGCGCTTCGGCGAGGCGACCGTCTCGCTGCCCGGCGGCTGCGCCATCGGCTCGCGGCCGGTGGACCAGCACATCAAGGGCCTGCAGACCATGGGCGCCGAGATCGTCGTCGAACACGGCTACATGATCGCCAAGCTGCCCAAGGGCCGGGAGCGCCTGAAGGGCGCGAGCATCACCACCGACATGATCACGGTCACCGGCACCGAGAACTTCATGATGGCCGCGTCGCTCGCGGAGGGCGAGACGGTGCTGGAGAACGCGGCACAGGAGCCGGAGATCACCGACCTGGGCGAGATGCTGATCGCCATGGGCGCCAAGATCGAGGGCCACGGTACCAGCCGGATCCGCATCCAGGGCGTCGACAAGCTGCACGGTGCCACGCATCGCGTGGTGTCGGATCGCATCGAAGCCGGCACGTTCCTGTGCGCCGTGGCGGCGACCGGTGGTGACGTGTTCGTGCGCGATGCCCGTGCCGATCACCTCGGTGCGGTCATCGATCTGCTGAGGGCCGCCGGCGCCGAGATCCAGGCGGTGGAGGGTGGGATTCGCGTGCGCGCCTCCGGCCGCCTGAAGGCGCAGAGCTTCCGCACCACCGAATACCCCGGCTTCCCGACCGACATGCAGGCGCAGTTCATGGCGCTGAACATCATTTCGGAAGGTCCTGCCGAAGTCACCGAGACGATCTTCGAGAACCGCTTCATGCACGTCAACGAGATGGTGCGCCTGGGCGCGCGCATCCAGGTGGATGGAAAAGTCGCCGTGAGCGAGGGCGTCGAGCGGCTCTCGGGCGCCACCGTCATGGCGACGGATTTGCGGGCTTCGGCCAGCCTCGTCATCGCCGGCCTGGTGGCCGACGGCGAGACGCTGGTGGACCGCATCTACCACCTGGACCGGGGCTACGAGCAGATGGAGCACAAACTGCGACAATTGGGTGCCGACATAGAGCGAATCAAATAGGGCCTGCTAATGCTATTTTTGGCGATGCGAACGTGTCTAAAACCGCGCCAGGCTAGGCGCACGACGACGCCAAGGCTTCTCGCCTTGGCTAGGAGTGGAACGACGCATGGCGCGGTTTTAGGCACGTTCCCTCCGGGTTGCGGCCAAAAAGGCCATGCGCCGCGTTACGAGTCCTTGACGCAGGTCACTGCGTCTGCGGACTCGCGCCTTGCGCATGACCTTTTTGGCGAGCAACGCATCGCTAAAAATAGCACTAGCAGGCCCTAACTTGATCACCCTGGCCCTCTCCAAGGGTCGCATCTTCGACGAAACCCTGCCGCTGCTGCAATCGGCGGGGATCGAGATGCTGGACGACCCCGAAAAATCCCGCAAGTTGATCCTGGCCACCAGCCAGCCGGACTTGCGGGTCGTCGTCGTGCGCGCGACCGACGTGCCCACCTATGTGCAATACGGCGGCGCCGATCTCGGCGTGACCGGCAAGGACACGCTGATCGAACACGGCGGCCAGGGCCTGTACCAGCCGCTGGACCTGCAGATCGCCAAGTGCCGCATCAGCGTGGCCGTGCGCGCCGATTTCGACTACGCCAGCGCGGTCCGCCAGGGTTCACGCCTGCGCGTGGCCACCAAGTACGTGGGCATCGCACGCGAGTTCTTCGCCGCCAAGGGTGTGCACGTGGACCTGATCAAACTGTACGGCAGCATGGAACTGGCGCCACTGACGGGCCTGGCCGACGCCATCGTCGACCTGGTCTCGACCGGCGGGACCCTGAAAGCCAACGACCTGGTCGAGGTCGAGCGCATCATGGACATCAGTTCGCGGCTGGTGGTGAACCAGGCGGCGTTGAAACTGAAGCAGGAGCCGATCCGCAAGCTGATCGACGTGTTCGCCAATACCGTTGCCGCGACGGCTTGAGACGATGACGTTCGCGGCCCGCCCACTGCGTCTTTCCACCGCCGATGCCGGCTTCGACGCCGCGCTGGCGCAGCGCCTGCATTGGTCGGCCGAGGTCAATGCGCAGGTGGAAGACACCGTCACGACCGTGTTGGCCGAAGTGCAGCGGCGCGGCGACGCGGCGGTGCTCGAATTCACGGCCCGCTGGGACCACCTGGAAGCCACCTCCGTGGCCGGGCTGGAGCTCACGCAGGCCGAACTGAAGGCCGCGTTCGACGGATTGCCCGCGGCCCAGCGCGCCGCGCTCGAAGCTGCCGCCGCGCGCGTGCGGACCTACCACGAGGCGCAGAAGAAGGCGAGCGGCGAAAGCTGGAGCTACCGCGACGATGACGGCACGCTGCTCGGCCAGAAGGTGACGCCGCTGGACCGCGTCGGCATCTACGTGCCCGGCGGCAAGGCGGCCTACCCGTCGTCCGTGCTGATGAATGCATTGCCTGCCCACGTGGCCGGCGTCGGCGAGATCATCATGGTCGTGCCCACGCCGCGCGGCGAAAAGAATGCGCTCGTCCTGGCGGCGGCGCACCTGGCGGGCGTGACACGGGCTTTCACGGTGGGTGGCGCCCAGGCTGTTGCCGCCCTGGCCTACGGCACGCAGACCATCCCCGCCGTCGACAAGATCACCGGTCCGGGCCGGGATTACGTGGCCGCCGCCAAGCGCCGGGTCTTCGGCCTGGTCGGCATCGACATGATCGCGGGCCCCAGCGAGATCCTGGTGCTGGCCGACGGCAGCACGCCGCCCGACTGGGTGGCCATGGACCTGTTCTCCCAGGCCGAGCACGACGAACTGGCGCAAAGCATCCTGCTGTGTCCGGACGCCGGCTACATCGCCCAGGTGCAGGCCGCGATCGACCGCCTGCTGCCGGAGATGCCGCGCGCGGAGATCATCGCGGCCTCGCTGAACGGGCGCGGCGCACTGATCCAGACGCGCAGCATGGAAGAAGCCTGCGAGATCAGCAACCGCATCGCGCCGGAGCACTTGGAAGTTGCGAGCGCGGACCCGCACCGCTGGGAACCGCTGCTCAAGCATGCGGGGGCGATCTTCCTGGGCGCCTTCACCAGCGAGTCGCTGGGCGACTACTGCGCCGGCCCCAACCACGTGCTGCCGACCAGCACCACGGCCCGCTTCTCCAGTCCGCTGGGCGTTTACGATTTTCAGAAGCGAAGCAGCATCATCGAAGTCAGCGAAGCGGGCGCTGACAAACTCGGTCGCATCGCGTTCGAGCTGGCCTGTGGCGAAGGTCTGCAGGCGCACGCCCGTGCCGCGGAAATGCGCCTGAAGCGCTGACACGAATTTCGTGTTGCACGAAGTTCGTGTAGCATGGCGGCATGAAGAACGTCACGATCACCGTGGAAGAACCCGTGCTGGAATGGGTGCGGGTCGAGGCTGCCAAGCGCAATTCGAGCGTCTCGCGTCTGGTGGGTGAGATGCTGGCGGAGAAGATGCGGCACGAGGACGCGTACGAGCGGGCGTACCAGGCCTGGCTGAACGACGACCGCACGTGGCGTTCCGACGGTACGCCATATCCCAAGCGCGACGAACTGTACGACCGCGCGTACGGCCGCAAATGACCGGCACCGTATTCGTCGACTCCAATGTGCTGATCTACGGGGAAGATCCGGTCGACAAGGCGAAGCAGGACGCCGCGCTCGCCTGGCTGGATGTTCTGTGGCAGCGGCGCATCGGGCGGCTGAGCACCCAGGTGCTCAACGAGTTCTATGTCAACGTCACGCGGAAGATCTCCCCTCCCATGCCCCGAGGCGATGCCCGCGCCAAGGTGCGCCGCTATGTGGACTGGAATCCCTGGCCGGTGGATGCGGCCACGCTGGAGTCCGCCTGGGCGATCGAAGCGCGCTTTCAACTGCATTTCTGGGACAGCCTGGTCGTCGCCGCCGCGCAGCACATGGGTTGCAGCCTGTTGTTGAGCGAGGACCTGGGTCACGAGCAGCGCTATGGACACGTCCAGGTGATCAATCCTTTTCTCGTCTCGCCAACCTTGCTGGACCCCGCATGACCGACCTCATCGCCCGCCGCATCCGCCAGGACGTGCAGTCCATGCACGCCTACGCCATCCAGGACAGCCGCGGGCTGATCAAGCTCGATGCGATGGAGAACCCGCACACGCTGCCGCCGGAACTGAGGCGCCAACTCGGTGAACGGCTGGCAGAACTCGCACTGAACCGCTACCCGGGCGACCGTGTGAACGATTTGCGCCGCGCGCTGGCTGCCCACGCCGGCATGCCGGACGGCTTCGACATCATGCTGGGCAACGGCTCGGACGAGCTGATCTCGCTGCTGGCCATGGCCTGTGACGTGCCCGGCGCGTCCATCCTGGCGCCGCTGCCCGGCTTCGTGATGTACGGGATGAGCGCCCAGTTGCAGGGCCTGAAGTTCATCGGCGTGGACCTCACGCCCGACTTCGAGCTCGATGAGCGCGCCATGCTGGCCGCGATCGAGCAGCACCGGCCGTCCGTCGTCTACCTGGCCTACCCGAACAACCCCACGGCCAACCTGTGGGACGACGCGGTGATCGAGCGCATCGTCACCGCGGCACCCGGCCTGGTGGTGATCGACGAGGCCTACCAGCCGTTCGCCGGCCGCAGCTACATCGACCGAGTGGCGAAGCATCCGCATGTGCTCCTGATGCGCACCATGAGCAAATTCGGCCTGGCCGGCGTGCGCATCGGCTACATGATGGGTCCGCGCCAGCTGATCGCCGAGGTGGACAAGGTGCGGCCGCCGTACAACATCAGCGTCCTCAACTGCGAGGCGGCGCTGTTCGCCCTGGCGCACCAGGACGAATTCGCCCGGCAGGCCGAAGACATCCGGCGCCAGCGGCAGGTGATCCAGGCCGTGCTGGCGGCCATGCCCCAGGTGAAAGCCTGGCCCAGCGACGCCAACATGATCCTGGTGCGCGTGCCCGACGCCGCGAAGGCCTTCGATGGCATGAAGTCGCGCGGCGTGCTGGTCAAGAACGTTTCTAAAATGCATCCATTGCTGGCGAACTGCCTGCGCCTGACGGTCGGCACCGCCGGCGAGAACGAGCGCATGCTGGCCGCCCTGCAAGCCTCCCTATGACCGAACGCATCGCTACCGTCGCCCGCAACACCGCGGAAACCAAGATCACCGTCCGGGTCAACCTCGACGGCACGGGTGTGGCCAAGCTCGCCACCGGCATCGGTTTCTTCGACCACATGCTCGACCAGATCGCCCGCCACGGGCTGATCGACCTGGACATCCACGCGGACGGGGACCTGCACATCGACGGCCATCACACGGTGGAGGACGTCGGCATCACCTTGGGCCAGGCCGTCCTGCAGGCCGTCGGCGACAAGAAGGGCATCCGCCGCTACGGCCACGCCTACGTGCCGCTGGACGAGGCGCTGTCGCGGGTGGTGATCGACTTTTCCGGCCGCCCGGGGCTCGTCATGAACGTGCCATTCAAGAGCGGGATGATCGGCACCTTCGACACCCAGCTGGCGCACGAATTCTTCCAGGGCTTCTGCAACCACGCTTTCGTGACCTTGCACATCGACAACCTGAAGGGGGAGAACGCCCATCACCAGTGCGAAACGGTGTTCAAGGCCTTTGCCCGGGCGCTGCGTTCGGCGCTGGAATTCGACCCGCGCGCCGTGGGTGTCATTCCTTCGACGAAGGGCAGTCTTTGACCAGAACCGTCGCGGTCGTCGACTACGGCATGGGCAACCTGCGCTCGGTGTCGCAGGCCGTGCAGCACGTGGCGCAGGGCAGCGGCCTGCAGGCCATCGTCACCTCGCGCCCCGAAGAAGTGCGTGCCGCCGAACGGGTGGTGCTGCCGGGGCAGGGCGCCATGCCGGACTGCATGCGGGAGCTGCGCGAGTCCGGCCTGCTCGAATCCGTGCTGGAAGCCGCCGCCGCCAAACCCCTCTTCGGCGTCTGCGTGGGCATGCAGATGCTGCTGGATCGCAGCGACGAGGGCCCGACGGACGGTCTGGGGCTGATCCATGGTGCCGTGCGCAAATTCGAGCTGGCGGGCCGCCTGCAGCCCGATGGCAGCCGGTTCAAGGTGCCGCAAATGGGCTGGAACCCGGTGCATCAGTCCGGGGCGCACGCCCTCTGGGCGGGCGTTCCGGACGCCAGCTACTTCTATTTCGTGCACAGCTTCTACGCGCGGCCGTCTGATGCGCGCCACAGCGTAGGGGAAGCCGAGTACGGGACGCGCTTTACCGCGGCGGTGGCACGCGATAATATTTTCGCGACGCAGTTCCATCCCGAAAAAAGCGCCGACCAGGGACTCACCCTCTACCGCAACTTCCTTCACTGGACCCCCTGACGCCCCTTCCCGGCGCGTCGCCCGGGCGGCGCCGGCTCTTCCCTCTATGCTTCTGATTCCCGCGATTGACCTGAAAGACGGGCACTGCGTGCGCCTGAAACAGGGCGACATGGACCAGGCCACCACCTTCAGCGAGGACCCGGCTTCCATGGCGCGCACCTGGCTGGAACGGGGGGCCCGCCGCCTGCACCTGGTCGACCTGAACGGCGCCTTCGCCGGCAAGCCGCAGAACATGACGGCCATCCGGCAGATCCTGAAGGCGGTGGGCGACGACATCCCGGTCCAGCTGGGCGGGGGCATCCGCGACCTGGACACCATCGAAAAATACATCGACGCCGGCCTGCGCTACGTGATCATCGGGACGGCGGCGGTCAAGAACCCCGGTTTCCTGAAGGATGCCTGCACGGCGTTCGGTGGCCACGTGATCGTCGGTCTCGACGCCAAGGATGGCAAGGTCGCCACCGATGGCTGGAGCAAGCTGACCGGCCACGAAGTGGTCGACCTGGCCCGCAAGTTCCAGGACTGGGGCGTCGAATCCATCGTCTACACCGACATCGGCCGCGACGGCATGCTCACCGGCATCAACATCGAGGCCACGGTCAAGCTCGCGCAGTCGCTGACGATCCCCGTCATCGCCTCCGGCGGGCTGTCCAACATGGCTGACATCGAGAAGCTGTGCGCCGTCGAGGGCGACGGCATCGAGGGCGTCATCTGCGGTCGCGCCGTCTACTCGGGCGACCTGGATTTTGCCCAGGCCCAGGCCCGCGCGGACGAATTGAACGGCTGACGGGCGGAGCGGCCGGGCGTGCTGCGGACCCTGGCCATCGCCAACTACCGCTCGCTGCGGCAGCTGCTGGTGCCGCTCGGGCGGCTCACCCTGGTCACGGGGCCCAACGGCAGCGGAAAATCCAGCGTCTACCGGGCCTTGCGGCTGCTCGCGGAAACGGCACACGGCGGTGTCACGCGTTCCCTGGCGCGGGAAGGCGGGCTGGAATCGGTCCTGTGGGCCGGGCCGGAGCAGATCTCCCCCGCCATGCGCCGCGGCGAAGTGGCGGTCGAGGGCGCACGGCGCCGCCATCCGATCCAGCTGCGAATGGGCTTCGCGGGCGAGGCGGCCGATGACTATGGCTACGCCATCGACATCGGCCTGCCGGTGCCGATTCCCGGCGGCTCGTTGTTCGACCGCGACCCGGAAATCAAGACCGAAGCCGTGTGGAGCGGCCCCTTGCTGCGCCCCGCCACCAGCCTGGTCCGGCGGCACGGTGCCCTGATCGAGACGCGTGGTGACAAGGGTCGCTGGAATGGCGTGGAACGCCTCGTGCCACCCTACGCGAGCATGCTGGCGGAGTTCGCCGACCCGCGCACCGCGCCCGAAATGCTCACCTTGCGCGAACAGATCCGCGGCTGGCGCTTCTACGACCATTTCCGCTCCGATGCGCTGGCGCCCGCCCGTTGGCCGCAGGTCGGCACGCGCACGCCGGTGCTGGGGCACGAGGGGAGCGACCTGGCGGCAGCCTGGGCCACCATCTGCGAGGTCGGCGACGACGACGCACTCGACGCCGCGGTGGACGACGCTTTCGCGGGGGCCCGCATCGAAGTTCGCGTGCTGGAAGGCCAGTTCGAACTGCTGATGCACCAGCCGGGCCTGCTGCGCCCGCTGCGCGCCGCCGAGTTGTCCGACGGCACGCTGCGCTACCTGCTGTGGATCGCCGCCCTCCTGACGCCCCGCCCGCCGCCGCTGCTGGTGCTGAACGAACCCGAGTCCAGCCTGCATCCCGACCTGCTGCCGGCGCTGGCGCGGCTGGTCGCGCGCGCGGCGCGCGAGTCGCAGGTGGTCGTGGTTTCGCACGCGGCCCGCCTGATCGCATCGCTGGAAGACGCCGCGCCGGAAGACTGCCGCTCCATCGTGCTGGAGAAGGAGCTCGGCGAGACGCGGATCCTGAACCTGGAGGACGAGGACGTGCCCCGCTGGGAATGGCCGGCCCGCTAGAGGTGCCGCCTAGAATCCAGACATGCTCGCCAAACGCATCATCCCCTGCCTGGACGTCACCGGCGGCCGCGTCGTCAAGGGCGTCAACTTCGTCGAATTGCGCGATGCCGGCGACCCGGTGGAGATCGCGGCCCGCTACAACCTGCAGGGTGCCGACGAACTCACCTTCCTCGACATCACGGCCACCAGCGACGGCCGCGACCTGATCCTGCCGATCATCGAAGCGGTGGCCTCGCAGGTCTTCATTCCGCTCACTGTCGGCGGTGGCGTTCGCACCGTCGAGGACGTCCGCCGGCTGCTGAACGCCGGCGCCGACAAGACCAGCTTCAATTCCGCCGCCATCGCCAATCCGGACGTGATCGAGGCGGCGTCCGCCAAGTACGGCGCGCAGTGCATCGTGGTCGCCATCGACGCCAAGCGGCGCAGCGACGAAGAGGCGGCGACGCGCGGGCCGGGCTGGGACGTCTACAGCCACGGCGGGCGCCGCAACACCGGGCTGGACGCGGTGGCCTGGGCGACGGAAATGGCGCGCCGCGGCGCCGGCGAGATCCTGCTCACCAGCATGGACCGCGATGGCACGAAGGCGGGATTTGACCTGGCGCTGACGCGCGCGGTCAGTGATGCCGTGCCGGTGCCGGTGATCGCCTCGGGCGGCGTGGGCAACCTCGAGCACCTGGCCGACGGCATCCAGCAGGGCGGCGCAGATGCCGTGCTGGCAGCGAGTATTTTTCATTACGGCGAATTCACCGTGGGCCAGGCCAAGGCCCGGATGGCGGAACGCGGCATCCCAGTGAGAATCTAGGACAATGGGCCATGGAGTGGCTCGACGAGGTCAAGTGGGACAGCCAGGGGCTGGTGCCCGTCATCGCGCAGGAGGCGTCCTCGGGCGATGTGCTCATGTTCGCCTGGATGGACCGCGAGGCGCTGCGGCGCACGGCCGAGACCGGCCAGGCCGTCTACTACAGCCGGTCGCGCGCCAAGCTGTGGTTCAAGGGCGAAGAGTCGGGCCACGTGCAGCAGGTCCATGAAGTCCGGCTGGACTGCGACAACGACGTCGTCCTGCTGAAGGTCACGCAGCATGGCCACGACCCGTCGATCGCCTGCCACACCGGCCGGCACAGCTGCTTCTTCCAGCTTTACCGGGATGGCGCCTGGCAATCCGTGGAGCCGGTCTTGAAAGACCCCGCGGCCATCTACAAGTGAAATCGATGAACGACGTGGATTCCCTGGCCCGCCTGGCCGACGTGATCGAGGCCCGCAAGCCGTCCAACGGGGGCGACCCGGAGGCCAGCTACGTCGCTCGCTTGCTCGCCAAGGGCCCGGATGCCTTCCTGAAGAAGATCGGGGAGGAAGCCACCGAGGTCGTGATGGCGGCCAAGGACGCCGACCATGGCGGCGACCGCGCCAAGCTGGTGGGCGAGGTGGCCGACCTGTGGTTCCATTGCATGATTGCGCTGGCGCACTACGGCTTGCGGCCCGCTGACGTGGTGGCCGAACTGCGCCGCCGCGAGGGGCTGGGCGGGCTGGAAGAAAAGGCGTTGCGCAAGGCGCGCGCGCGTGAAGGCAGCGGGGAATAACTCCCCCCAATGAGGAGCGGACATGTCGGAAACCGATTTCGCGGCGTTCACCACCAAGTCCCCCGAGGACCGCACGATCATGCACGTCCTGTACGGCCTGCACACGATCGCGTGGGTCAGCGGGGGCACCCTGGCGGTCATTGCCCTGATCGTCAATTACATCAAGCGGTCCGACGAAACGGACGCCATCTACGCCAGCCACCACAACTACATGATCAGCACCTTCTGGTGGACCGTCTTGTGGCTGCTGGTGACGATGCCGCTGTGGCTGCTGTTCGTCTTCCCGGGCTTCATCGCCTACGCCATCGTGGGGCTGTGGTATCTCTACCGCTGCATCCGGGGCTGGCTGCGTTTCAATGACAACCGTCCCCCAAGATGAGCCACGATCCCGACTGCATTTTCTGCAAGATCGTCGAGGGCAAGATCCCTTCGCGCAAGGTCTACGAGGACGACGACATCTATGCGTTCCACGACATCCACCCCTGGGCGCCAGTCCATTTCCTGCTGATCCCCAAGCAGCATGTGGAGTCGATGACGCACGTGGATGGCTCCCACGCCGCCATGCTGGGGCGCATGATGAGCCTGGTGCCCCAGCTGGCCGCGCAAGAGGGCTGCCGGCCCTACCCGGAAGGCGGCTTCCGGCTGGTGTGCAACACCGGTGACGACGGCGGCCAGGAGGTCAAGCACCTCCACTTCCATGTGATCGGCGGCCCGCGTCCCTGGCTCAAGGGCTGAAGGCCCCTGGCCCCTGGGGCTGAACTTCCCCCGCCCGACTAGAATCAACCGGTTGTTAGGAGAGATCCATGGGTTCATTTTCCATTTGGCACTGGCTGGTCGTGCTGTTGATCGTGGTGCTGGTTTTCGGCACCAAGAAGCTCAAGAACATCGGGACCGACCTCGGCGGGGCCGTGAAGGGCTTCAAGGACGGCGTGCGCGACGGCAACACCACGGCCGATGCGGCGGTGCCGCCGTCGGGTCAGGTGACAGGCGCGCAGCCGCCGCAGGCCGACAAGACGACCATCGACGTCGAAGCCAGGAACAAGTCCTGATCCGGTTTCCGTGATCGACCTCGGCCTCTCCAAGATGGCGCTGATCGGCGCCGTGGCCCTGATCGTCATCGGGCCGGAGAAACTGCCGCGCGTCGCCCGCACCGTGGGCACGCTGCTGGGCAAGGCGCAGCGCTACGTGGCCGACGTCAAGGCGGAGGTCAACCGCTCCATGGAGCTGGATGAGCTGAAGAAGATGAAGGAGACCGTGGAGAGCGCGGCACGCGACGTCGAATCTTCCGTCTCCACGGCCGCTTCCGACTTCGAGAAGGACTGGCAGGACGCGACGTCGACGGCCAGCACGGCGCTGGCGCCACCGCCTTCGTTTCCCGAGTACAAGCACCCGAAGAAGAAGTGGCGGTTGAAGCAGGGCGCCATGCCCAATTGGTACAAGGCCCGGGCCGGCGTCCGGACCAAGGCGCTTTCCGGCGCCGCTCGTGTGGCAAAGTACCGCCCGCATCAATTGTGAATCCCCCCCGAAGCGCCTGCGGCGCCTCCCCCCTCTGGGGGCGCCACCGGCGGCCCGGCAAAGCCGGTTCCGCGGTGGCCCTCGAAATCTGAAAAATGGCTACTGAACCCGAAGATGAGCTCGCGGGCACCGAACAGCCGTTCGTTGCCCACCTGGTCGAGCTGCGCGACCGGCTCATCAAGGCCGTCATCGCCATCGCCATCGTGGCTGTGGTCCTCGGCGTCTACCCCGGCCCGGGCGCGCTCTACGACATCCTGGCCGCTCCGCTGATCGCCCACCTGCCCAAGGGCGCGACCCTGATCGCCACCTCGGTGATCTCGCCGTTCATCGTGCCGCTGAAGATCCTGCTGATGACGGCTTTCCTGATCGCCCTGCCGGTGGTGCTGTGGCAGGTGTGGGCCTTCGTCGCGCCAGGCCTCTACTCGCACGAGAAGAAGCTGGTGCTGCCGTTGGTGGTCTCCAGCACGCTGCTGTTCTTCATCGGCGTGGCGTTCTGCTACTTCTTCGTGTTCGGGCAGGTGTTCTCGTTCATCCAGAGCTTCGCGCCGAAGAGCATCACGGCGGCGCCCGACATCGAGGCCTACCTCACCTTCGTGCTGACGATGTTCATCGCGTTCGGCTGCGCCTTCGAGGTGCCCATCGTCGTGATCGTCCTGGCCCGCATGAACATCGTGCCGGTGGAGAAGCTGAAGGAATTCCGCGGTTACTTCGTCGTGCTCGCGTTCATCATCGCGGCGGTGATCACGCCGCCGGACGTCGTGTCGCAGCTCGCGCTGGCGATCCCGATGTGCCTGCTCTACGAGGTGGGCATCTGGGCCGCGCAGATTTTCATCAAGCACACCAAGGCGCCGGAAGACAAGGCCGCCGAAGAGGCGAAAACCTGAGCCTTCGCCGTGCCGCTGGACGCGGCTAGCGTTGTGGGGTCTGCTGCTGCCGTGGCTTGGGCCGCTTGCCGGGCGTCACCGTCATCTCGGTGCCTTCATCGCGGCGCTGCACCTTGAACTGCGTCGCCGTCCCGGGCTTCAGCCCGGCCACGGTGCTGAGCAGTTCGGACACGTTCCCGATGTCCTTGCCGCCGACCTGCACGACCACGTCGCCCGGGCGCATGCCGGCCTGGGCCGCCGGGCCGTTCTGCAGCACGCCGGTGATCAGCACGCCCTTGCGCGCCTTCACGCCGAAGGTCTCCATCAGCTCCGGCGACAGGTCGGCCGGCTCGACCCCGATCCAGCCGCGGGTGACGACGCCGTCCTTCACGATGCCTTCCAGCACCAGCTTGGCGGTGGACACGGGAATGGCGAAGCCGATGCCCATGCTGCCGCCCGAGCGCGAGTAGATGGCGGTATTGATGCCCATCAGGTGGCCGTTCACGTCCACCAGGGCGCCGCCCGAGTTGCCGGGATTGATCGCGGCGTCGGTCTGGATGAAGTTCTCGAACGTGTTGATGCCCAGCTGGTTGCGGCCCAGCGCGCTGACGATGCCGCTGGTCACCGTCTGGCCGACGCCGAAGGGGTTGCCGATGGCCAGCACCTGGTCGCCCACTTGCAGCGCGTCCGAGTTGCCGAGGGTGATCACGGGCAGGCGGTCCAGCGTGACCTTGAGGATGGCGAGATCGGTTTCGGGGTCGGTGCCGATCACCTTGGCCTTGACCTTGCGGCTGTCGTTCAGGGCCACCTCGATCTCGGTGGCGCCTTCGACCACGTGGTTGTTGGTGAGGATGAAGCCTTCGGAGCTGATGATCACGCCGCTGCCCAGCCCGGCTTGCGGTGCGCCGCCCTGGTCACCGAAGAAGAAGCGGAACCAGGGGTCGTTGGAATTGCCGCGCTCGGCGCCCTTGCTGGTGTTGATGCTCACCACCGCCTGCGAAGCCTTCTGCGCGGCCTGCCGGAAACTGCCGACAGGCGCCGCCGCGCCGGGGGCGCTCGGTGCGCTGGGGGCTTCGATCAGGGGGACGCCCGCTGCGCCGCTGGCCACGGATCGCGTCGCCACCCAGTCGGGCTTCAGCGTGACGACGACGAAATAGGCCGCCAGCAGCACCGTGACCGCTTGCGAAAAGACCAGCCAGAAGCGACGCATACGCTCGATGTCCAGGGGAAACCCCAAGTGTAGACGGGCCTTGCCCGCCGCGGGCTTCAGCCGGCGGCGCGCCGCAAGGCGGCGTGCGGAATCTCCTTCGCCGGGCGGCCGCGCGGCCCCAGGTCGGCTTGCTCGACCGGGACGGCGTATCCCGTCGCCGGATTCAGGATCGCGGCGCGCGAGCGCATGCCCCGCGCGGCTTCGGCCAGGTGTTCGGCATCGTGCAGCACATCCTCGGCTTCCGCCCGCCCCGGCGGCAGGTGCACCACGCCGACGCCGATGTCCGGGCGGATTTCGACGCGTTCGCCGCCGAGCCCGGTCACTTCGATCGGCCGCCGCAGGCTGGAGGAAACGCGCAGCCCGAGGGTGCGCAGCCAGGCCGGCGAATCGATGGTCTCGACCAGGCAGATGAAGCAGCGGTCCCAGTAGCGCCCGACAGGGTTCACCACGCCCACCTGGCGCTGGATGCGGCCGGCGATGGCGATGTGCATCTCGTGCACGCCGCTCGCGCCCACCTGGGCGGCGATGCGGTCGACGTCGAACACCAGCACGGCGATGACCGCGCCGTCGCGCCGCGTGCGCTGACGGCGGCGCAAGGCTTCGATGAGCCGGTGCACGACGGCTCGCCCGCTCGCCACCCGTGTCACGGGATCCAGCGGCAGGAGGCTGCTGCCGGGCTCGCGGCTGGCCTTCCATTCGTGGCGGTCGCGCCGCCACAGCACGAAGCCGGTGAAGGCGTTGCTCAGGGCCGCGCAGAACGCGAACACCGCCTGGGCGGCGATTCCGACGTGAAGGTGCATGGCCTGCGCGTACAGGCCGGCGATCGCCGGCAGGGTGAGGAGGCAGCCGGCGGCCATCACCGGCGCCAGCCGGTCGCCCATCCCCCAGGCCCGGACGGCGAACCAGAGCATCATGCCGCTGCCCAGCAGGGACAGCCCCGCTGCCGCCGGCAACTGCTGGGCGCGGGGCAGGGTGAACGCGGCCACGGCCGCCAGCGGCAATGCCAACGCCGACAGGCGCAGGCCGACCGACATCAGCCGGTCGCGCTGGCGGGCGCCGAGCCAGCCGCGGATCCAGAAGGTGGAGAGGCCGACGCACAAGGGGCCGGCCAGCACCTGCAGCACGTGCAGGCGGTGCGGATCGGGCCGCAGTGTGGGCGCCAGGACGCCGCTCAGGATGAGCACGAACACGAAGACGATCACGTGGTAGGTGGCGCCCCGCAGCAGCGAAAGGCTGGGGCGGGCCGCGAGGTCCGCCAGCCGGGTCGCCGCCACGGCGGCGATGGCCCCCAGCGACATGCTCCAGATCATCAGTTCCATGGCGCGCATCTGCATCTCCTCGTCTTGCGGACGATTGTTCGATGGCCAGGCGGTGCATTCCAGGGAAGTAGCCGTTGCAAAATGGGTGACTTCCGACCACTCCCCAAGATGACGCAACGCCAAGCCCTGCTGCAAGCCTTCGACGCCCTGCTGGCGCCGGAACGGTTCAAGGACTACGGGCCGAACGGCCTGCAGGTGGAGGGCAAGGACGGCATCGAGCGCATCGTGTCCGGGGTCACGGCAAGCCGCGCCCTCATCGAGCAGGCGATTGCGCAGCGCGCCGACGCGGTGTTCGTGCACCACGGCCTCTTCTGGCGCGGCCACGACGGGCGCGTCACCGGCTGGCTGAAGCAGCGCCTCGCCTTGCTGCTGGCGCACGACATCAACCTGTTCGCCTACCACTTGCCGCTGGACGCCCACCCGGTGCTGGGCAACAACGCCCAGCTGGGCGAGCGCCTGGGCCTGCGTGCGGACGCGCGCTTCGGCGAGCAGGACCTCGGGTTCCTGGGTGGACGCGCCGATGGCGGCAGCTTCGGCGACGGCGCGGCGCTGGCGGCGCATGCCCAACACGTCCTCGGCCGCGCGGTGGTCCTGGTGGCTGGTACCGACCGGCCGATCCGCCGCGTCGCCTGGTGCACCGGCGGCGCGCAGTCCTATTTCGAAGATGCCATCGCGGCCGGCGCGGACGCCTTCCTGACCGGCGAGATCTCGGAGCCGCAGGCGCACTACGCGCGCGAGTGCGGAGTGAGCTTCCTGGCCTGCGGCCACCACGCCACCGAGCGCTATGGCGCACCGGCCGTCGCCGCGCACGTGGCTGCGCAGCTGGGCCTCGCGCACAGCTTCATCGACATCGACAACCCCGCATGACTCGCCCGATCGCCATCACGATGGGCGATCCGGCGGGGATCGGGCCGGAGATCATTGCCAAGGCATTTGCCGAAGCGCCCGAGTTGCTGCAAGGCTGCTTCGTGGCCGGCGATGTCGAGTGCATGCGGCGCGGCGCCGCGCTGGCCGCGATGGGGCGGATCGCGCTGCCGGTCGCGGCAATCGCCGCCTCGGCGGAATGTCCGGCCGTGCCGCCGGGCTGCATCCCGGTCCTGCCGGTGGAGGCTGGCCGCCGGCCGCTGCCGCCGCTGGGCCGGGTCGACCCCGCAGCCGGGCGCGCCGCGGCGCAGGCCGTGCAATGGGCGGCGCGGGCCGCGCTGCGCGGTGAGATCGCGGCGCTGGTGACGGCTCCATTGAACAAGGAGGCCCTGGCGGCCGCGGGCCTGGCGTTCCCCGGCCATACCGAATTGCTCCAGGCGGAGGCCGCGGCGCACCGCGGCATGACGGCGGCGCAGATGCCGGTGCGCATGATGCTGGCCAACCGCGAGCTGCGCACGGTCCTCGTGAGCATCCACGTTTCGCTGCGGGAGGCGATCGAGGCGGTCACTTTCGACAACGTGCTGGTCACCTTGCGTATTGCCCATCAAGCCCTTTCCGCGGCTCTTGGCCGGTCCCCCAGGCTGGGGGTTGCCGGCCTCAATCCTCACGCGGGCGAGGGGGGCCTGTTCGGGCGCGAGGAGCTGGAGATCATTGCGCCCGCGATCGCTGCGGCACGGGGCGAAGGGATGGATGCCCACGGCCCGTTCGCGCCGGACACGGTGTTCATGCGCGCCCGCACGGGCGAATTCGACGCGGTGATCGCGATGTACCACGACCAGGGCCTGATCCCGGTCAAATACCTGGGCGTGGAGCAGGGCGTGAACGTCACCCTGGGCCTGCCGCTGGTGCGGACCAGCCCCGACCACGGCACGGCCTTCGACATCGCCGGCACCGGCCGGGCCAGCGCGGCCAGCCTGATCGAGGCCATCCGCGTGGCCCGCCAGCTGTCCGGCTCGGCTTCCTAAGGCTTGCGCAGGCTGTCGCGGATCTCACGCAGCAGCAGCACGTCCTCCGGCGGCGGCGCCGGTTCCGCCGCCTTTTCGGCATGCGCGTGTTCCCGGCGCAACCGGTTGATCTGCTGGACCATCAGGAAGATCACGAACGCCAGGATCATGAAGTTGACGACAACGGTGATGAAGTTCCCCCACGCGAACACCGGCACACCCGCCTTCTTCAGCGCGTCCAGCGTCATCGCCGTGCCCGGCGGCACCGAGCCCAGCACGAAGAAGAAGTTGGAGAAATCCAGTTTGCCGACGACGGCGCCGATGCTGGGCATGACCAGATCGTTGACCAGCGAGTCGACGATCTTGCCGAATGCCGCCCCGATGATGACGCCGACGGCAAGGTCGACCACGTTGCCCTTGACGGCAAATTCCCGGAATTCCTGCAGCATGCCCATGTAGCCCTCCTGGTTTGCAACCTGGCGCGCAGTATGGGGCAGGCGCGGGCGGGTGGAACCAGGCCGAAACGCTCCGCTACAATCGCGGGTTGACCCCAATTCAGCGAAGATCCTCGAGGACCCCATGAGCAATTCCACGGTGGACGCCAGCAAACGGACGTGGCTGATCGCGTCCGGTTGCGCTGGCGCGATCGGCGGCGCTTTCACGGCCGTGCCGTTCGTCAGCAGCTTCCAGCCCTCCGAACGCGCCAAGGCTGCCGGCGCCCCGGTCGAAGTGGACATTTCCGCGCTCAAGCCCGGCGAAAAGATGACGGTCGAGTGGCGCGGCAAGCCGGTGTGGATCATGCGCCGCACGCCGGAGCAGGTGGCCGCCCTGCCGAAGCTCGATGGCCAGCTGGCCGACCCGAAGTCGGACCGGACCGCCTACCCGACGCCCGAGTACGCCAAGAACGAAGCCCGTTCGATCAAGCCGGAAATCTTCGTTGCCGTGGGCATCTGTTCGCACCTGGGCTGCTCACCCACCGACAAGCTGCAGGCCGGCCCCCAGCCCTCGCTGCCCGACGACTGGCAAGGTGGCTTCCTGTGCCCGTGCCACGGCTCGACCTTCGACCTGGCCGGCCGCGTCTACAAGAACAAGCCCGCGCCCGACAACCTCGAGGTGCCGCCGCACATGTACCTGTCGGATACCCGCCTGCTGGTCGGCGAAGACAAGAAGGCCTGACCACCATGGCTGAATTCAAGGAAATCTCCCCCAACGCCAGCGCGGTCGACAAGGTGGAGAACTGGTTCCACAACCGGTTCCCGTTCGCCTTCGACTTCTACCGCGACCACATGTCGGCGTACTACGCGCCGAAGAACTTCAACTTCTGGTACTTCTTCGGCTCGCTGTCGCTGCTGGTGCTGGTGATCCAGATCGTCACCGGCATCTTCCTGGTGATGCACTACAAGCCGGACGCCGGCATGGCCTTCGCCTCGGTCGAATACATCATGCGCGACGTGCCCTGGGGCTGGCTGGTGCGCTACATGCACTCCACCGGCGCCTCGGCCTTCTTCGTCGTCGTGTACCTGCACATGTACCGCGGCCTCATCTACGGCAGCTACCGCAAGCCGCGCGAGCTGGTGTGGGTGTTCGGCTGCGCGATCTTCCTGCTGCTGATGGGCGAGGCCTTCTTCGGCTACCTGCTGCCCTGGGGCCAGATGTCCTACTGGGGCGCGCAGGTGATCGTGAACCTGTTCGCCGCCATTCCTTTCATCGGTCCGGATCTGGCCCTGCTGATCCGCGGCGACTACGTGGTGAGCGACGCCACGCTGAACCGCTTCTTCAGCTTCCACGTGATCGCCATCCCGCTGGTGCTGCTCGGCCTGGTCGCCGCGCACATCCTGGCGCTGCATGACGTCGGCTCCAACAACCCCGACGGCGTCGAGATCAAGGGCCCGAAGGCGCCCAAGGACGAGAACGGCAAGCCGCTGGACGGCATTCCCTTCCATCCGTACTACACGGTCCACGACATCTTCGGCGTGGCCGTGTTCCTGATGGTGTTCAGCGCCATCATCTTCTTCGCCCCGGAAATGGGCGGCTACTTCCTGGAGTTCAACAACTTCATCCCGGCCGACCCGCTGAAGACGCCGCCGCACATCGCGCCGGTCTGGTACTTCACGCCTTACTACTCCATGTTGCGCGCGACCACCGACGTGATGATCGACGTGCTGTGCGTCATCGCCGCGCTGGGCGCGCTGCTGGCGGTCTGGAAGGTGCGCATGCCGGGCATGGCGAAGGTCGCCGTCGTCGTGTTTGCGCTCGTCGCCATCGGCCTGCTGAAGGTGTTCGACGCCAAGTTCTGGGGCGTGGTCGTGATGGGCGCCTCCACCATGATCCTGTTCGCCCTGCCATGGCTCGACCGCAGCCCGGCCAAATCGATTCGCTACCGCCCGACGTGGCACAAGTGGATGTACGGGGTCTTCGTGGTCAACTTCATCGTTCTCGGCTACCTCGGCATCCAGCCGCCGTCCGACCTCGGCACGATCGTGGCGCAGGCCGGCACCCTCTACTACTTCGGCTTCTTCCTGCTGATGCCGTGGTGGAGCCAGCTCGGCACCTTCAAGCCCGTGCCCGAGCGCATCACCTATGCGGCGCATTGAAGCGGGAGCGACCGGAATGAAGCAACTGATCCTCTCCCTCATGCTCGCCTGCGGCCTGCTGGCCGGGGCGCACGCGGCCGGCGGCGAAGGCGTGGCCTGGGACAAGGCGCCCAGCCGCGTGAACGACCTGCCGGCGCTGCAGAACGGCGCCAAGCTGTTCGTCAACTACTGCCTGAACTGCCACTCGGCCGCCTACATGCGGTTCAACCGCCTGCAGGACATCGGCATTTCCGAGCAGCAGATCAAGGACAACCTGCTGCAGGGCACCGACAAGGTCGGCGACGTCATGAAGGCGACGATCGACCCGAAGGACGCCAAGGACTGGTTCGGCGGGACCCCGCCCGACCTGACGCTGATCGCCCGCTCGCGCGCCGGCCACGGCGGCACCGGCGCGGACTACCTGTACACCTACATGCGCACGTTCTACCGGGATCCGGAGAAGGCGACCGGCTGGAACAACCTGGCTTTCCCCAACGTCGCCATGCCGCACGCGCTGTGGGAACTGCAGGGCGAGCGCCAGCCGCAGTTCGACACCATGAAGAGCCATGGCCACGACGTGAAGGTGTTCAAGGGCTGGAAGCAGGTGAGCCCCGGCACCATGACGCCGTTGCAGTACGACGAAGCCGTGGGTGACCTCGTGGGCTACCTGCAGTGGATGGCCGAACCCAGCCAGAACACGCGTGTGCGCGTTGGCGTGTGGGTGCTGCTCTTCCTCGGGGTCTTCACCGTGATCGCCTGGCGCCTGAACGCGGCGTTCTGGAAAAATATATAGGTAACGGACGAAAACGCGGTCCGGCGTTGCCGGACACGCGGACTTGTCGGAGTGGGCTCCTTCTTTGGACCCACTCTTTTTAGCTTTAAAGGACACACAAAATGATGGTGCTTTACTCGGGAACCACCTGCCCCTTCTCCCACCGCTGCCGTTTCGTGCTGTTCGAAAAAGGCATGGATTTCGAGATCCGCGACGTCGACCTGTACAACAAGCCGGAAGACATCAACGTGATGAACCCGTACGGCCAGGTGCCGATCCTGGTCGAGCGCGACCTGATCCTGTACGAGTCGAACATCATCAACGAGTACATCGACGAGCGCTTCCCGCATCCGCAGCTGATGCCCGGCGACCCGGTCGATCGCGCCCGCGTGCGCCTGTTCCTGCTCAATTTCGAGAAGGAACTGTTCGTGCACGTGTCCACGCTCGAGTCGCGCGCGGCCAAGTCGAACGAGAAGGCGCTGGAGAAGGCCCGCTCGCACATCCGCGACCGCCTCACGCAGCTGGCGCCCGTGTTCCTGAAGAACAAGTACATGCTGGGCGAGAACTTCTCGATGCTCGACGTCGCCATCGCGCCCCTGCTGTGGCGCCTCGATTACTATGGCATCGAGTTGTCCAAGAACGCCGCGCCCCTGCTCAAGTACGCCGAGCGCATCTTCTCCCGGCCGGCCTACATCGAGGCCCTGACGCCGTCCGAGAAGGTGATGCGCAAGTAAACCTGGGCGTGCCGCGGCCACCGAGCATGAACGCCCTGGAATCCACGTCGACCCGCCCGTACCTGATCCGCGCCCTGTACGACTGGTGCACGGACAACGGCTTCACGCCCTATGTCGCGGTGCTGGTCGACGACACCGTGCAGGTGCCGCGCGAGTACGTGAAGAACGGCGAGATCGTCCTGAACATCAGCTTCGACGCGACCAGTTCGCTGAAGCTGGGCAACGACTTCATCGAGTTCAAGGCCCGGTTTGCCGGCTCCGCGCGCGAAATCATGGTGCCCGTCAACCGGGTGATCGCGATCTACGCGCGCGAGAACGGGCAGGGCATGGCCTTTCCGGTGCCCGTCCCGTCGGCCGGCGGCGAGGAACCCCCCAAGCAGCCCTCGCCGCTCACCAGCGTCCCGGCCGCGGGCACGGCGCAGGACGAGGGCAAGGTCGTCCAGCTCGTGACGCCGGAGGCCAGTGCGCCTCCTGATGACGAACCGCCGCGTCCCCCAACCGGACCGCGCCCCGCTCTGAAGCGCGTGAAGTAGGTTTTAAACCCCGCAGGGGCACCCGGACCGACCGTAGCATCGCGCAGGGCGGTCCCTCCATGACGAAGGCCGGATTCACTCCGGCCTTCGTCATCTGATCTAATTAGCCACTCTGAAAACGCGCAGCGTTTTCAGAGTGAAGCGAAGCCGATTTAGCTCAGTTGGTAGAGCAACCGCCTTGTAAGCGGTAGGTCGTCCGTTCGATTCGGACAATCGGCACCAATCTCCCTGCCTCCCAGGACCCGAACTGCGCCGTTGGTCGCACGCCACCGAAGCTCTTGCTTACTTTCGGGGGCTTTCCAGTTTCAGGCGAATTGAGGTAACCTCCCATCCCCGGCTGTTGAGCTGGCTTTGCAGGATCGGCAGGATCTGGCGGAGCTTGGCGGCCGCGGCGCTGCCTTCGACCAGCAGGCACCAGGAGGTCCCCTCGATGGGCCCCGGCCGGATGCTGGCACGCAGCGAAGCAGGGATGGATGGTTCGATCGCCTTGAATCGCTCGCCGGATTCGCGCGCCAGCTGCGTGAGCCGGGCCAGCGTTGGCGATGCCTCGGCCGCCTCGTGCACGGGCACGGCTGGAAGGCGTCGGTTCATGGGCAGTGTCGCAAAAAGATGAGGGGACTTCGGTGCATTTCATTATCACGGATGCGTGGCTCGCCAAAAGCCGCGCGGTCCACCTGAGCGGAACGAAACTCGTCCTCGCGCTTTTCACCCTGTCGCTGGCCCTCATGATGTTGGCCGCGGGTCTCTACCACTGGGTGTTCCTGAAGGGCGCGCGGGAAGGCTGGCCGGTCATCGGCACGCTGGTGAAACTGGTCGTCAAGGACGAATTCGAGCAGCGCGACCGCTTCATGCGCGAGAACCTCGACGCCATGGCGCGCAAGCTGGGCGAGATGCAGGCCAAGATGGCCCAGCTCGAGGCGCTCGGCGTCCGGGTGTCCGGCCTGGCGGGCGTGAACCCCGAGGAGATCAAGAGCGCTCCGGGCCGTGGCGGCGTGCTGGTCGAAGGCCGGTCGCTCACGATGGAGGAGCTGCAGGCCACCCTGTCCGACCTGGACCAGCTCTCCAACCAGCGCAACGACCTGTTCACGGTCATGGAATCGCGCCTGTTCGACCAGCGCATCAAGAAGATGATGATCCCGACCCAGCAGCCGGTCCAGGCCGGCAATCTGGGTTCGGCGTTCGGCTGGCGCATCGATCCTTTCACGGGGCGTTCGGCGCTCCACACCGGGCTCGACTTCCAGGCTGACCCCGGCACCCCGATCCTGGCCGCGGCCGGCGGCGTGGTGGTCACGGCCGAGGTGCACCCCGCCTACGGCAACATGGTCGAGGTGGACCATGGCAACGACCTGATCACGCGCTATGCGCATGCGTCCCGCCTGCACGTGAAGAAGGGCGATCTCGTCAAACGGGGCCAGAAGATCGCCGAAGTCGGCTCTTCGGGCCGCTCGACCGGCCCCCACCTGCACTTCGAAGTGATGGTGCAGGGCGTCTACCAGGACCCGAACAAGTTCCTGACCGCCGGGCGGGCCCTGCCTGCCTTGGCGGCGGTGGCCCCGGCCGCGGTCGCACCGGCGCCGGCCCTCCAGATGCCCTCCCGCAGGTAAAATCCCTGGCTTTGCCGCCACAGCCCAGCCTTGCAAAGGCGCTGCGGCGGCTCCATTTCACCTGCACCGACAACTAGAGGATGGCGCCGTCCGCCGGGCTTGAGCCCGCCGGATCGGCCGCGTTCATGGCCAACAACTTCCTGACCAAAATCTTCGGCTCCCGCAACGACCGGCTGCTCAAGCAGTTCCGCAAGTCGGTGACGGCCATCAATGCGCTGGAGCCCCAGTTCGAGCAGCTGAGCGACGAGCAGCTGCGCGCCAAGACCCAGGAGTTCCGCGATCGCGTCGCCGGCGGCGAGGCGCTCGACGCGATCCTGCCCGAAGCTTTCGCCGTCGTCCGCGAAGGGTCGAAGCGGGTCATGAAGATGCGCCACTTCGACGTCCAGCTGATGGGCGGGGTGGCGCTGCACCAGGGCAAGATCGCCGAGATGCGGACCGGCGAGGGCAAGACCCTCACCGCGACCCTGCCGGTGTACCTGAACGCGCTCACCGGCAAGGGCGTGCACGTGGTCACGGTGAACGACTACCTGGCCAATCGCGACGCCCAGTGGATGGGCAAGCTGTACAACTTCCTGGGGCTCACCGTGGGCGTGAACCTGCCGCAGATGCCGCGCGAGCAGAAGCAGGCGGCCTACCGCTGCGACATCACCTACGGCACCAACAACGAGTACGGCTTCGACTACCTGCGCGACAACATGGTCTACGAGTCCAACGACCGCGTGCAGCGGGCGCTGAACTACGCGATCGTCGACGAGGTGGACTCGATCCTGATCGACGAGGCGCGCACGCCCCTGATCATCAGCGGCCAGGCCGAGGACCACACGGACCTCTATGTCGCCATCAACAAGGTGGTGCCGCTGCTCACGAAGCAGGAAGGCGAGGCCGACCCGCGCACCGGCGAGGGCGTCACCAAGCCCGGCGATTTCACGGTGGACGAGAAGACCCACCAGGTGTTCCTGACCGAGGCCGGCCACGAGAACGCCGAACGCATCCTGTTCAACCTGGGCCTCATTCCCGAGGGCGCGACGCTGTACGACCCGGCGAACATCTCGCTGATGCACCACCTGAACGCGGCGCTGCGGGCCAACAAGCTCTACCACCGCGACCAGCACTACGTCGTGCAGGAAGGCGAGGTCGTCATCGTCGACGAGTTCACCGGCCGGCTGATGAGCGGGCGCCGCTGGAGCGACGGCCTGCATCAGGCCGTGGAAGCCAAGGAGGGCGTGCAGATCCAGCCCGAGAACCAGACGCTCGCTTCGATCACGTTCCAGAACTACTTCCGCCTCTACGGCAAGCTCGCCGGCATGACGGGCACGGCCGACACCGAAGCCTACGAATTCCAGGAGATCTACGGCCTGGAAACCGTCGTGATCCCGCCGAACAAGCCGAGCCGCCGCGACGACCAGCTCGATCGCGTGTACAAGACCGCGCGCGAGAAGTACGAAGCCGCCATCATCGACATCCGCGAGTGCCACGAGCGCGGCCAGCCGGTGCTGGTGGGCACCACGTCGATCGAGAACTCGGAAATCATCGCCCAGCTGCTCGAGAAGGCGAAGCTGCCGCACCAGGTGCTCAACGCCAAGCAGCACGCGCGCGAAGCCGACATCGTGGCGCAGGCCGGCCGCCCGAAGATGATCACCATCGCCACCAACATGGCGGGCCGCGGCACCGACATCGTGCTGGGCGGCAACGTCGAGAAGGCGATCGAGGCACTGGAGGCCGACGAGACGGTGGAAGCCGCCGGCAAGCAGGAACGCATCGCGCAGATGCGCGCCGAGTGGCAGAAGGAACACGAATTCGTGGTGGCCCAGGGCGGGCTGCGCATCATCGCGACCGAGCGGCATGAAAGCCGCCGCATCGACAACCAGCTGCGCGGCCGGTCCGGGCGCCAGGGCGACCCGGGCTCGTCGCGGTTCTACCTGAGCCTGGACGATCCGCTGATGCGCATCTTCGCGGGCGACCGCGTGCGCGCCATCATGGAACGCCTGAAGATGCCCGATGGCGAAGCCATCGAAGCCGGCATCGTCACGCGCAGCATCGAGAGCGCGCAGCGCAAGGTCGAAGGCCGCAACTTCGACATCCGCAAGCAATTGCTGGAGTACGACGACGTCTCCAACGACCAGCGCAAGGTCATCTACCAGCAGCGCAACGACATCCTCGACGCCAAGGAGCTCGGCGACCAGATCGCGGGGCTGCGCGAAGGCTGCTTCACCGACCTGGCCCACCAGTACGTGCCACCGGAATCGGTCGAGGAACAGTGGGACCTGCCGGGCCTGGAAAAAGTGCTGGCCGAGGAATGGGAGATCCAGCTGGCGCTCCGGCAGGAAGTCGAGGCCTCCAGCACGATCACCGACGACGAGATCGCCGAAAAAGTGGTGGCCGCGGCCAATGCCGCCTTCGACGCCAAGGTGGCGCAGATCGGCGCCGAGAACTTCACCCAGTTCGAGCGCATGGTGCTGCTGCAAAGCATCGATACCCATTGGCGTGAGCACCTGTCCGCCCTCGACTACCTGCGCCAGGGCATCCACCTGCGCGGCTACGCCCAGAAGCAGCCGAAGCAGGAATACAAGCGCGAGGCGTTCGAGCTGTTCGGCCAGATGCTGGACGCGGTGAAGAACGAGGTGACCAAGATCCTGATGACGGTCAAGGTGCAGTCCGGCGAACAGCTGGAGCAGGCGGCTGATGAGCTGGAGAACCGCGCCGAGCGCATCGCGAACGTGACCTACACCGCGCCGACCGAGACGGGCGAGGTCGAAAGCATCGTCGACGAAGGGACTGCTCGTGCGCCGGCCTCGGCCATGGCGCGCGTCGGCCGCAACGACCCCTGCCCGTGCGGCAGCGGCAAGAAGTACAAGCACTGCCACGGGCAATTGACCTGATACAGATGCTTGCAGGTCTTGGTTGCCGGCGGGGTGCGCGGGGCGTGAAAACGTTTATATAGTCGAGCCATGACGGACGACCCCGACCAGACGGCATCGCTCATGACGCCTGCGCGCCTCGCGCAGCTGCGCATGAAGCCCGCCAAGCCGGCCGGCACGCCCACCGCGTACCTGGACCAGCTCGCGGCGGACGCGGGCAGCGGCCACGTGCGCCGCCTGGTCGATCTGCGCAAGCAACTCGAGGTGCAGGCGCGCGAGCGCAACTACAACGGCGTGGCGACGGCGCTGGAGTCACTATCGGCCGAACTCCCCAAGCTGGACTTCGAACTGCTGCAGCCCAAGGGCTGGCTGGCGCGCGCCACCGGCAAGGGCAAGGAAGAGGGCGCGGGCTTCGTGGCGCAGTACGAGCGCATCGGCCGCGCCATCGAGGACCTGGCCGACGAAGTCAAGGAGGCGCACAAGAAGCACCAGGCGCTGACACCGGTGACGGAGCGTTCGCTCGTCGAATTCGAGGTGGAGGAGCGCGCGATCGACAAGATCGTCGGCCAGGGCAGCCGCTGGCTGCAGGACATGCGCGCCCAGTTGAAGACCCGCCAGTTCAGCGGGCCCGACGTCGAAGCGCAGAAGCTGATCGACGAAGACACCAAGCGCTGTGAACTGCTGGTGGGCCGGCTCAAGCACCTCGGCTTCGCGCGGTCGGCGGCGCAACACACCAAGGAGCGCGTGAACACCACGGCCGGCAAGCGCGAGGGCGCCCTGGGCGCGTTGCAGTCCATGCTCGATGGCGAGGTGAAAGCCTGGCGCTCCCGCTTGCGGCTGGTCGCCGAGGCTGTCGCCGAAGGCGGCCCCGGCGTCGACCTCGAGCCGGCGCGGACGGCGCACGACGAGCTCATGAAGGCGCTCAAGCGGGCCAGCCGCGACTGCAACCAGCTGCAGTTCTACGAGAAGGATCTCGTCGACGAGCTGGCCGCGCTCGAAAAGCCGCTGCAGGAAGCCGTCTAGGACGGGCTCGCCCCTGACATGCCACTGCTGGCGATCGACATTGGCAACACGCGCCTGAAGTGGGCGCTCTACGCCACGACGGAGCCAGGTGCCGCGCCGCTGGCGCAGGGCGCGGAATTCCTCGAAAACATCGACAAGCTCGCCGACGGCGCCTGGGCGCAACTGGCCCCGCCCGACCGCATGCTGGGATGCTGCGTCGCCGCCGACGCCGTCAAGCGCCGGGTCGAAGAGCAGATGGAAGAACTATGGGACATCCCCGCCCACTGGGTGGTGTCCAGCGGTGCCGAGGCCGGGGTCTCGAATGGTTACGACCATCCGACACGCCTGGGCGCCGACCGCTGGGTGGCGATGATCGGCGCGCGCCAGCGCGTGCTGGTGGCGGGTGCCGCCCGGCCCGCGGTCGTGGTGATGGTGGGCACGGCCGTGACGGTCGAGGCCCTCGATGCCGACGGCCACTTCCTCGGCGGCCTCATCCTGCCCGGCCACGGCATCATGCTGCGCGCGCTGGAGAGCGGCACCGCGGGCCTGCACGTGCCGACTGGCGAGGTGCGCGAATTCCCGACCAACACCAGTGATGCGCTCACCAGCGGCGGCACGTTTGCCATCGCCGGCGCGATCGAACGCATGGTGCAGCACCTGCGCCGGCGGTCCGGCACCGACCCGGTCTGCATCATGACCGGCGGCGCGGGCTGGAAGATGGCGCCCCACTTGCTGGAGGGCTTCGAACTGGTGGAGAGCCTGATCTTCGACGGGCTGCTGGTCATCGCCCGCAGCCGCGCCGCCGCGCAATGAATCGACCTGGAAGGAACCTGTCGTGACCCAATCCATCCCTCGCCGAGCCCTCCTGCTGCTGGCCCTGGCCGCCGCCGGGGTGCAGGCCCAGGCGCCCACGCCTTCGCGCCCCGCGCGCCCTGCGGCCGCCACGCCCGGCAAGCCCTGGCCCACCCAGCCCGTCAAGATCATGGTGGGCTTCCCGGGCGGCTCCACCCCCGATCTCGTCGCCCGCACGATCGCCGAGCCGCTTTCGCGCGCGCTGGGCCAGCCCGTGGTCGTGGAAAACCGGCCCGGTGCCGGCGGGAACATCGCCGCCGACATCGTGGCGAAGGCCACCGACGAGCACACCATCGGCGTGATGATCAACGGCAACCTGACCATCGCCAGGATGCTCAACCCGGCGACGCCGTACGACCCGGCGCGGGACCTGGCGCCCATCAGCCTGATCGGCACGGCGCCGCTGCTGCTCACCGCGCCGGCGAGCCTGCCGTTCACCAACGCCCAGGAGTTCTTCCTGGCCGCGCGCAACGGTGGCGACAAGTGGAGCTACGGCACGCCCGGCGTCGGCACCGTCGGCCACATCGGCATGGAGTTGCTCAAGACGAAGACCAACATTTCTCCGGTGCACGTTCCCTACCCCGGCAACCCGCAGGTCATCAACGCGATGATCGGCGGGCAGATCCAGCTCTCGCTGCTGCCCCCGGGGCTGGCGGCCGCGCAGATCCGCGCGGGCAAGCTCAAGGCCGTGGGTGTCACCTCGGTCAACCGCAGCCCGCTGGTCCCTGAATACCCAAGCCTCGACGAAGGCGGTATCCGCGGCTTCCAGCTCGAGATCTGGACGGCGGCCGCTGCGCCGGCCTCCATGCCGAAGCCGGTCGTGGCCAGGCTGTCGGCGCTGATCAGCGAGATCGCCCGCTCGCCGGACGTGCGGCAGAAGCTGTTTCAGCAGGGCTGGCAGGTGGCCGGTACTTCGGCGGAGGGCCTGGCCAACCGCATGAAGTCCGACACCAACCTGCTGGGTGGCGTCATCGCCATGCGGAACATCAAAGTCGAGTGACGGGCTAGGCCGAGAGGCCTGCGATCGCCTGCTCCAGCGATTCGCGGGCCTGCGCCACGATCTGCTCCCGCCACTCGTCGGTGTCGGTGTAGAACGCATCCAGCATCTTCTGCTTGATCGCCTTGGCGAGCTCGGGCGGGGCTTCAGGGTGCTGCTCCAGCCAGTGCTCGCCGCGCAGGGCCTGCAAGGTTTCCAGCACCGGGACGGTGCCGTACTCCATCGCGATGCCGGTGTATTCCGCCTGCGGGCATTCCTCGTACACCGCGCCCCACATCAGGCCCGTGAGGAAGGCTGACGTCGAGGAGCCGTCGTAGATGGACGTCACCGGCGTGCGGCCGCCGCCGCTCCACCACGCCCGCGCGCGTGCGACGGAAGCAGCGTCGTCGCGGCCGGCGTAGATGCGCTCGCCCTTGCCGCTCGGGCCCAGGCCGGTGTGGATGTCGATCCAGCCGATGCGCGCCGCGCGCCGCCCGTGCGCACGAAGCACCTCGCGCAGCGCCAGGTTGCTCCACGTCGGCGCCTGGCCGCCGAAGAACAGGCCCTCCGGGTGCGCGTGCTGGCCGCCGCTCACGGCGGCCTGGAAGGCGGCCTCGCCGCGTGTCGCGAGGTATTGCCCGGTGGCTTGCAGGTTCGCGGCGTCCGGCGGCCACACGTCGGGCAGCAGCAATGGATGGATCTCGCTGTACGCCGGGTTCACGGGCAGGGGCTTCTCGAAATCGTGGAAGTTGCGGTTCAGGTCGACGTTCTCGTGCGTCGTGCGGCGGATGTGCGAGAAGCCGTACGGGTTGAGCGCGTGGATGTAGAGCACCGCCACGCCCTTGTCCGCCGCGGCTTGGCGCCAGGCCTGGTTGCGAAGTGCATCGACTTGCACGCCGCTGCCGCAATAGCCCTCCACGCCGTGGCAGGCGCTGGTCAGGATCAGCAGCTTGGCTGCATCGGGCGAACCATCTCGCGCGACGTCCATGGCAAGTTGCTCGCCATCGCGGCCGGGCAGGGGATGCGGCTTCGATTCGACGCTCAGGCCCGCGTCGGCGGCGGCCTGCAGGAACTTCTGGCGGGCTTCGGCGTAGCTGGTCGAGAACGCGTCACTCGCCGTCATGCACGGTCCTTCGCCAGCCAGGCCTCGGCCAGCCGCACCCAGTAGGTGGCGCCCAGCGGGATCAGGTCGTCGTTGAAGTCGTAGCTCGGGTTGTGCAGCATGCAGGGCCCGCCGCCGTGTCCCATCTCGCGGTGGCTGCCGTCGCCATTGGCGATGAAGCAGTAGGCGCCCGGCTTGGCCTGCAGCATGTAGGCGAAGTCTTCCGCCCCCATGGTGGGCTCCTGCAGTTCGACGTTGTCCGGGCCGACGATGGACGCCATCACGCCGCGCGCGAACTCGGCTTCGGCCGCCGAATTGATCGTCGGCGGATAGTTGCGAACGAACTCGAATTCGCATTGCGCGTCGTGCGCCGCGCACACGTGCTCGGCGATCTGCTGCATGCGCTTCTCGATCAGGTCCAGCACCTCCAGCGTGAAGGTGCGCACCGTGCCCTGCAGCTCGCAGCTGTCGGGCACGACGTTGGTGGCTTCGCCCGCATGGATCATCGTCACCGAGATCACGCCGGCGTCGATGGGCTTCTTGTTGCGGCTGATGATGGTCTGGAAGGCCTGCACCATCTGGCAGGCGACCGGCACCGGGTCGATGCCGTTGTGCGGCAGCGCGGCGTGGCTGCCCTTGCCGCGGATCACGATCTTGAACTCGTTGGAGGACGCCATCACCGGCCCGGCGCTGACCGCGAACTTGCCCACCTGGTTGCCTGGCCAGTTGTGCATGCCGAACACGGCTTCCATCGGGAACTTCTCGAACAGGCCGTCCTTGATCATCTCGCGCGCGCCGCCGCCGCCTTCTTCGGCCGGCTGGAAGATCAGGTACACGGTGCCGTCGAAGTTGCGGTTCTTCGCGAAGTGCTTGCCCGCGGCCAGCAGCATGGCGGTGTGGCCGTCATGGCCGCACGCGTGCATCTTGCCGGCGTGCTTGCTGGCGTGCGCGAAGGTGTTGAATTCCTGCATGGGCAATGCGTCCATGTCGGCGCGCAGGCCGACGGCGCGCGTGGACGTGCCGTTCTTCAGGATGCCGACGACCCCGGTGGTGCCGAGTCCGCGCACGATCGGGATGCCCCATTCGGTGAGCTTGGCCGCCACCAGGTCGGAGGTGCGCGCCTCTTCGAAACACAGTTCGGGGTGCGCGTGGATGTCACGGCGCACGGCGGCGATGGACGCGGCCTCGGTGACGATGGAATCCAGTAACTTCATGGGATGAATCGTTTTCTCAGGGCAAGACCGCCAGTCTAAGCCGCCCCGTCCCGTGGCGCATCGGGGATATTCCGCGACAATGGCCGCATGGCACCTTCCCTGGCCCCGCGCGCCCTCGCACTCGCGCAACAGCTGGTGCGGTTCAACACCGTCAGCGCCAACTCCAACCTCGACCTGATCCACTGCATCCGCGACGAGCTGAAGCGCCTCGGGGTGGCCAGCCGGCTGACGTACAACGCGGAAAAGACGAAAGCCAATCTTTTCGCCACGCTGGGCGAGGGCAAGCCCGCGGGCTTGATACTTTCCGGTCACACTGACACCGTGCCCTGGGACGGCCAGGCCTGGAGCATGGACCCCTTGTCCGCCGAAGTGCGTGACGGCCGCCTCTACGGCCGCGGCTCGGCCGACATGAAGAGCTTCATCGCGATCGCGCTGGCGCACGCGGAAACCTTCCTGAACAGCCGGGCGCCGTTCGCGCTGCACTTCGCCTTCAGCTACGACGAGGAGGTCGGCTGCTTCGGCGTGAAGGAGCTCATCGCGGACATGCGCGACGCGGGCGTCGCGCCGCTGGCCTGCATCGTCGGCGAGCCGACCAGCATGGTCCCCGCCATCGCGCACAAGGGGGTCTACCGCTACAAATGCTGCGTGCGCGGGAAAGAAGCGCACTCCTCGCTGACGCCGCATTCGGTGAACGCCATCGAAATGGCCGCGAAACTGGTCGGCCAGGTGCGCGGCATGGCCGAAGGCTTCGAACGCGACGAGCCGCGCTACGAGGGCTTCGACGTGCCGTTCTCCACGGCCAGCGTGGGCCAGTTCCACGGCGGCATCGCCGACAACGTGGTGCCGCGCGACGCCGAGTTCCGCTACGAATTCCGCGACCTGCCGACGGCCTATGCGCGCGCCATGCAGGCGCAGGTGGTGGCCTATGCGCGCTCGCTCGAGCCCGCGATGCAGGCCGTCGCGCCCGACACCGGGTTCAGTTTCGAAACCATCTGCGAGATCCCCAGCTTCCTGGGTGCGGAGGGCGATGCGGTCACGCAGCTGGCCCTGCGCCTGGCCGGCGAGCAGCGCGTGACGCAAGTGGCCTTCGGCACCGAAGCCGGCATCTTCAAGAATGCCGGCATCCCGACGGTGGTCTGCGGCCCGGGCAGCATCCAGCAGGCGCACCAGCCCGACGAGTATGTGGGCCTGGACCAGCTGGCGCGCTGCCAGGCGTTCATGGAAGGCCTGGCGCGGGTGGAAACGCTCGAGCCTTAAGTCCGGACGCGGCCGTCGCCGGTGAGCATTGACAGCTCGACGAAGCTCGACGCCACGTGGTCGGTCGGCGAGAAGCTCACCGTGAAACCGCCCAGGCTCTGGCTGCCGGTGGATTCCAGCGCGGTGATCAGGCCTTCGCGCGTGACTTTCGCGGGGCCGCGGCGCAGGGCGTCGGTGATGACCTTGGCGGCCAGGTAGCCTTCCATGCTGGAGAAGTTGGCCGTGTGTTCGCCGCCGACCTTCTTGACCGCGTCGACGAATTCGCGCGCGATGGGCCGCGCGGCGTTGTACGGCGAGGGCATCACCTGCGACACCACGATGCCGGCGCCGTCCTTGCCGAGCTCGTCGGCCAGGGCCTGGGTGCCCACGAATGACACGTTGTAGAAAGTGCCACCGTAGCCGGCCGCCTTGGCAGCGCGGATGAACGCCGCGCAGGCCTTGTAGGCGCCGATCTGCACGATGGCGTCGGGCCCGGCGGCGACCAGGGTCTTGACCGCCGCGGCGACGTCCACCGAGTTGCGCTCCACCGTGGCCTTGGCCACCGGCTTCATGTTCTGGGCGCCGAGCGCGAGCTCCACGCCGTCGAGGCCGGCCTTGCCGTAGGCATCGTTCTGGTGGAAAACCGCGATCTTCTTCAGGCCCAGCCCGGTGAGCTGGCGCACGATCACGCCGGTCTCGTCGTTGTACGACGCCCGCAAGTGGAAGGCATACCGGTTGAACGGCTGGCGCAGGGCCATCGCGCCGGTGAAGGGCGCGAAGAACGGTGCCTTCGCAGACGTCGCCAGGGGCAGGGCGGCGACGCTGGTCGGCGTGCCGATGTAGCCGAACAGCGAAACGGGGTCGTCCGCCAGGAGCTTGCGCGTGTTCTCCGCGCAGCGGTCCGGCTCGTAGCCGTCGTCGAGATGCACCAGTTCGACCGGGCGCTTGTGGATGCCGCCCTGGGCATTGACCTGGTCGAAATAGAGCTTCGCGCCCAGGCGGAACTGGATGCCCAGCTGCGCGGCGGGGCCGGTGAAGGGGGCGGATTGGCCGAGGAGGATGCGGTCGCCCTGGGCGCGGATCGCGGGAGCCCCGAGAAAGGCCAGGGCGCCGGCGGCGCGGGTGAAGGTTCGACGAGTTAGCATGCCACAATTTTCGCAGATCGGGGCTTGCGGAAGGCTGTCGTGGAACGCGCGCTTGTGGATTACTCCCGCACCCGCCCCTGCGAGTCGATCAGGCTCAGCTGCACCATTTTCGAGGCCACGCGCTCTTCCGCGAAGTGGATCCGGAAGCCGCCGACGCTGACATCGTCCAGGCCCTCCATGGCCTTCCTGAACTTCAGCCGGGTGACGTCCCCCTTGGGGATGCGGCGCAGGGCCTCGGCGTACACCCAGGCGGCGATGTAGCCCTCCAGCATGTACACGTTGGTCTTGCCGGCCTTGGCCGCCAGGGCGTCCGCCATCAGTTCGCGCACCACCGGCACCTTGGCCGTGTCGCTCTTGGGAACGACCCGCACCACCACCACGCCGGCACCGTCCTTGCCCAGTTCCTCGGCCAGCAGGCTTTCGCCGGTGTTCGAGAAGCCGTAGACCGGCCCCCGGAAGCCCTTGGCCCGCAGGTCGCGCACCGCATTGGCGGCGGTGTTCGAATCGCTGATCACCAGCACGGAATCGGGCTTGGCCGCCATGGTCTTGTCGACGCTGTTGGCGACGCTGCCGCTGGCCAGCGACGCGTTCACCACCACGTTGCCGCCCATGCTGGGGATGGTGCGGGTGGCGGAGTCGAGCGCCGCCATGGATTCGCCGTCCGCGGCATGCAGGATGCCCATCTTGCGGGCACCCATGGTTTCCGCGTGGCGGGCGATCGCGGCAGCTTCCTCGGCATAGCCGGGCCGGATCGAATAGACATTCGCATAGAGGGCGCCCCGGAACTCATCTGCCGCCGCCATCGGTGCGAACAGCATCACGTCGCCCTCCTTGATGAGCGGGTACGAGGCCGTGACCTGGGGGGAACCGTAGTAGCCGAAGAGGGAGAACACCCCCTGCTCCAGCAGCTTCTTGGTGTTCTCGGCGCTGGTTTTCGGGTTGCCGCGGTCGTCGATGGTGACCAGGTCGATCTTGCGGCCGCCAATGCCCCCGGCGGCGTTGAGCCGGTCAAAGTAGAGCTTGGCGCCGGTGTGGAAGGCCGATGCGAGCGTGGAACCGGGGCCGGTGAGGGCGATGGACTGCCCCAGCACGATGCTGGTCTTGGTCACGCCCTCCTGGGCATGGGCGGCCCACCCGGCCAGGGCCAGGGCGGCTACCATCGTGAACCGGGCCAGCTTGGGGACGAAGCTCATTTGATCTCTCCAAAAGGCCCTTCGCTTGTGGCGACGGCCAAACGACGACTTTCCTGATGGACGACATGGGTGACACATCTGCCATTGCTGCGGGCCGCACCCCGGCACCCGGGCTTTCCCAGGTGCGAGGGGCCTGCCCGCACGACTGCCCGGACACCTGCGCCCTGCTCACGACAGTACAGGACGGAGTAGCGCTTAAGGTTCAGGGGAATCCCGCGCATGCGCCGACGGACGGTGTCCTGTGCACCAAGGTTTCGCACTACACCGAGCGCACCTACCACCCCGACCGCCTCCTGCGGCCACTGAGGCGCAGCGGCCCCAAGGGCTCGGGGCAGTTCGAGCCGGTCGGCTGGGACGAGGCTCTCACCGACATTGCAAGCCGACTGTCAGCAATCGCGGCGCGCGCGCCACAGGCGGTCGTGCCGTACAGCTACGCCGGCACCATGGGCCTGGTGCAGGGCGAGAGCATCGCGGCGCGCTTCTTCCACCGGCTGGGCGCCTCCTTGCTGGACCGCACGATCTGCGCATCCGCGGGCGGCGAAGCGCTGATGTACACGCTCGGCGGCAAGGTCGGCATGAAGGTGGAGTTCTTCGCCGAGGCCAAGCTGATCCTGATCTGGGGCAGCAACTCCATCGCGAGCAACCTGCACTTCTGGCGGCTCGCGCAGCAGGCCAAGCGCAACGGTGCACGCCTGGTCTGCATCGACCCGCGCCGCACCGAAACCGCCGAGAAGTGCCACGAGCACGTGCAGTTGCTGCCCGGTACCGATGCGGCGCTGGCCTTCGCGCTCATGCATGAATTGATCGTGAATGAGTGGCTGGACCACGACTACATCGCGCGCCACACCCTGGGCTGGGAAGGCCTGCGCGAACGCGCGCTGCAATGGACGCCCGAACGGGCCGCCGAGGTCTGCGGCGTGCCTGCCGCGCAAATCCGCGCGCTGGCTCGCGACTACGCGACGACCCGGCCGGCAGCCATCCGCCTGAACTACGGCATGCAACGCGTGCGCGGCGGCGGCAATGCCGTCCGCGCGATCGCCTGCCTGCCCGCCCTCACCGGCGCCTGGCGCGAGCGGGCCGGCGGCCTGCTGCTTTCCAGTTCGGGGATGTTCCCGGTCGACAAGGCGGCGCTGCAGCGGCCGGACCTCCTGGCCGGCCGCATGCCGCGGACCATCAACATGAGCACCATCGGCGACGACTTGCTGCGGCCCTCGTCGCCGGACTTCGGCCCGGCCATCGAAGCCCTCGTTGTCTACAACAGCAACCCGGTGGCGGTCGCGCCGGAGTCCGGCAAGGTGGTGCAGGGCTTCGCGCGCGAGGATCTCTTCACCGTGGTGCTGGAGCACTTCCAGACCGACACGGCGGACTACGCCGATTACGTGCTGCCGGCGACGACGCAGCTGGAGCACTGGGACATCCACCTGGCCTACGGCCACACGGACATCATGCTGAACCGCCCGGCCATCGCGCCGGTGGGCGGGGCCCGGACCAACACGGACATCTTCCGCGCGCTGGCCTCACGCATGGGCCTGGACGAGCCCTGCCTGCAGGAGGACGACTTCAGCCTGTGCCGGACCGCCTTCGGCGACCGGGTCGATTTCTCGCTGCTGATGGACCAGGGCTTCGCGCCGCTGGCGGTGCCGGACGCGCCGTTCGCCGAAGGTGGCTTCCCGACGCCGTCCGGCCGCTGCGAATTCTTCAGTGAACGGCTGCAACGCCTGGGGCAGGACGGCTTGCCGGACCACGTTCCGAACTACGAGGTGCCTGGTTCGTCGACGCGTTATCCGCTGGCGATGATCTCCCCGCCGGCCCGCAACTTCCTGAACTCCACCTTCGTGAACGTGCACAGCCTGCGCGACGCCGAGGGCGAGCCGCTGCTGGAAATCCACGCGGGCGATGCGGCGGCGCGCGGCATCGCCGACGGCGCCGTGGTGCGCGTGTTCAACGACCGCGGCGAATACGTGGTGCGTGCCAAGGTCTCGCCGCGCGCGCGGCCGGGCGTGGTTCATGGCCTGGGCATCTGGTGGCGCAAGCTGGGGCTGGCCGGCACCAACGTCAACCAGCTGACCAGCCAGCGGCTGACGGACATCGGGCGGGCGCCGGTCTTCTACGACTGCCTGGTCGACGTCCTGCCCGCGTGAAGAAGGGCCGGCTGCTCATGGGATTGGCATCGGTGGCGGCATTGGCGGTGGCGGCGACGGTCTGCCTCTCGGGCTGCGCCAACCTGGGCTACTACTGGCAGTCGGTCACGGGCCACCTGAAGGTGATGAACGCGGCCAAGCCGGTCGGCGATTGGCTGGCGGACGAGGGCACACCCGAGCGCATCCGGCAGAAGCTGGCCCTGTCGCAGCGCATCCGCGACTACGCGGTGCGCGAACTGCACCTGCCCGACAACCCGAGCTACCGCCGCTACGCCGACCTGCATCGCACTGCCGCGGTCTGGAACGTGGTGGCGGCGCCCATCTACTCGCTGGAGCTGAAGACCTGGTGCTTCCCCGTGACGGGCTGCGTCGGCTATCGCGGCTACTACGATGAAGCCGCGGCCCGCGCCGAAGCCGAAATCCAGCGGCGGCTGGGCTACGAGGCCAACGTGTACCCGGTACCCGCCTATTCCACCTTGGGCCTGATGAATTGGGCCGGTGGCGACCCGCTGCTCAACACCTTCATCCACTACCCCGAAGGCGAGCTCGCGCGCCTGCTGTTCCACGAACTGGCGCACCAGGTGGTCTACGCGAAGAACGACACCATGTTCAACGAGTCGTTCGCCACCGCCGTCGAACGCCTGGGCGGCGCGCGCTGGCTGGCGACGGAGGCCAGCGAGCAGGCGCGCGCGGACTACGCGGCTTTCGACGACCGCCGCCGTGCGTTTCGCGCGCTTTCGCGGGCGACCCGCGACCGCCTGAAGCTTGTCTACGAGACCCCCGGCACCAGTGACGAGCAGAAGGAAGCCGGCAAGCGCGCCGCCATGGAACAATTCCGCGCCGACTATGCGAAGCTCCGGTCCGGCTGGACGGGCGACCCAGCGTTGTGGCGCGGTTACGACCGCTGGGTCGAGCGAGCCAACAATGCCTTCTTCGGCACGCAGGCCGCGTACGACGAACTCGTCCCCGGATTCGAGGCGCTGTTCCACGAGGCCGGCGGGGACTGGAAGCGGTTTTACGATGCGGCGCGCGCGCTCGCGGCGCTGCCCAAGCCAGAGCGGCACAAGAAATTGAAGGAGACCCCAGGTGCCTGACATCCACATCACGCGGGAACATTCCCTGGGCCTGGCGCAGGCGCGCGAGCTCGCCTTCCGCTGGGCCGAGACGGCCGAGGCCAAGCTCGACATGGAGTGCACTTACGAGGAGGGCAAGACCTCCGACCTGGTGAGCTTCAAGCGCCCCGGGGCGAGCGGTGAGCTCAAGGTGACCAAGGACAGCTTCGTGCTGGACGCCCGGCTGGGCCTGCTGCTCGGCATCTTCAAGGACAAGATCGAATCCGCCATCGTCGAGAACCTGGACGCCTTGCTGCAGGAGAAGGAGCCGCTGAAGGCGTTCGACAAGGGGCTCGCCAAGCACGAGGCGAAGCACGACAAGCCCGCCAGGAAGGCGGCGGCGAAGCCCGTGGCGAAATCGCCGGCCAAGGCGCCGGCAGCGAAGAAGAAATAGCGGGGCCTCATGGAAATGACAGCCGCCGCCGGGCCCCTGGCGGGCCTGAAGGTGCTGGAACTCGGCCAACTGATCGCCGGGCCCTTCGCGGCCAAGACCCTGGCGGATTTCGGGGCCGACGTCGTCAAGATCGAACCGCCGCTCCAGGGCGATCCGCTGCGCAACTGGCGGCTGATGAAGGACGGTACATCGGTCTGGTGGCAGGTGCAGTCGCGCAACAAGCGCAGCGTCGCCCTCGACCTCAAAGTCGCGGAGGCGCAGGACATCGTGCGGCGGCTGGCCGGGGAGGCCGACGTGCTGATCGAGAATTTCCGTCCTGGCGCCATGGAAGGCTGGGGCCTGGGCCCCGACACCCTGCTGGCCCGGAACCCGCGCCTGATCATGCTGCGCGTGAGCGGCTATGGGCAGACCGGTCCTTACCGCGACCGCGCCGGCTTCGGCGTGGTGGGCGAGGCGATGGGCGGGCTGCGCCACCTCACGGCGGAGCCGGGGCGCGTGCCTGTGCGCGTGGGCGTGAGCATCGGCGACACGCTCGCTTCGCTGCACGGCGTCATCGGCATCCTGCTGGCGCTGCAGCACCGGCATTCGTCCGGCGTAGGCCAGGTGGTGGACGTGGCCCTCTACGAAGCGGTGTTCAACTGCATGGAAAGCCTCCTGCCCGAATACAGCGCCTTCGGCGCCGTGCGCGGCCCCGGGGGCAGCGCGCTGCCGGGCATCGCGCCCAGCAACGCCTACCTGTGCCGCGAAGGCGCGTACGCGCTCGTCGCGGGCAACGGCGACAGCATCTTCAAGCGCCTGATGGGCGTCATCGGCCGCCCCGACCTGGCGGCGGACCCCGCCCTCGCCGACAACGCGGGCCGCGTGAAGCGGGTCGGGGAGATCGACGCAGCCATCGGCGCGTGGACCAGCTCGCGCAGCGTGGACGACGTGCTGGCGGCGCTCGACGCGGCGGGCGTGCCGGCGGGCCGCATCTATACGGTGGCCGACATCGCCGCCGACCCGCACTACCAGGCACGGGGCATGCTGCAGCAGGTGCGCATGAGCGATGGCAGCACGCTCACCGTTCCAGGCATCGTGCCCAAACTGTCGCTCACGCCGGGAGGCCAGCACCGGAACGCTCCCGAGCTCGGGCAGGACACCGACGCGGTGTTGCGCGAGATCGGCCTGGACGAGGAGCAGGTCGCCGCCTTGCGGGCGCGTGGCATCGTCAGATGAGCCCCACCTATACTTTGCCGATGAATGAGAAGTTGCGGCAAGTCTTCGCCACCGCGCTCGCGCTGGAGCCCGCGCAGGTCGGCGATTCGCTGAAGTACGCCGAGTCGCCCGCCTGGGACTCGGTGGCCCACATGGCGTTGGTGGCGGCGATCGAGGAAGCGTTCGGCATCATGATCGACGCCGAGGACGTGATCGACATGAGCAGCTTCGCCGAAGCGAAGCGGATCGTCGCGAAGTACCTCTGAGCATCGATGGCCGCGCGCGTCGTCTTCGTCACCGGCGCCTCGCGCGGCATCGGCCGGGCCTGCGCGCTGGCATTCGCCGGCGCCGGCGAGCAACTGGTGCTGCATGCGCGCAGCGACGCGAACCTCCAGCCCGTGCTGGATGAACTGCAAACGCTGGGCGCCCCTACGCCGCTACTTTGCGCCTACCCGCTGGAGCAACCGGAGCCGGCTCGCGAGGCCTTCCAGCGCATCTTCAAGCAGTTCGGGCGGCTCGATGTCCTGGTGAACAACGCCGGCGTCATGGAGGCGGCTGCCCTCGGGACGCTGACGCATGCGGCGCTCACGCGAACACTGGAGATCAACCTGACCGCGGCCGTGCTGCACCTGCAGGCCGCCGGGCGGCTGATGGCGCGCAACGGGAGCGGCGCCATCGTGAACATCAGTTCCATCGTCGGCCGCTACGGCTTCGAAGGGCAGGTCGCCTATGCCTCGGCGAAGGCCGGGTTGATCGGGGCGACGCTGGCGGCGGCGAAGGAGCTGGCGAAGTCCCAGGTCCGCGTGAACGCCGTGGCGCCGGGCTACATCGAATCCGACCTGCATGCCGGCGAGAGCGAGTCGACGCGCTTGGACGCGCTGGGCCGCATCCGCATGGGCCGGCCGGGGCGGCCCGAGGAGGTGGCGGCACTGGTGCAGTTCCTCGCGAGCGATGCCGCGGCCTATGTGACCGGGCAGGTGGTCGGGATCGACGGAGGCATGAGCTTGTGAGCTTCTGGCAGCTCGCGCATGACGCCCGCACGGTGGCGGCCATCGACGAGCGCGGAACGGCGGTCAGCTACGGCGAACTGGCGCAACGCGCCGGCGACGTCGCGACGGCGTTGCGGCCGGCCGGCGGGCGGCGGCTGGGCTTCATCGCGATGCGCAACACGCTGCCGGCGCTTGCCCACTACCTGGGTTGCCTGCGCGCGGGACACGTGCCGCTGCTGCTGGCGCCAGAGCTCCCCGCGCCGCTGTTGCAGGCGCTGGTCGAACGTTACGACCCCGCGTGGATCTTCGATGCGTCCGGTGGCCTGCGGTGGCGTGACACGGACGGGCCGCCGCTGCATGCCGATCTGGCGTTGCTGCTCACGACGTCGGGCACCACCGGCAGCCCGCGCCTCGTGCGGCTCTCGCACAGCGCCCTGCACGCCAACGCGGAATCGATCGCGCGTTTCCTGGGGATCGGCGCTGGGGAGCGCGCGGTCACGACACTGCCGCTGCACTACTCCTACGGCCTGTCGGTGCTGCACAGCCACCTGCACGCGGGCGCGTCCGTGGTGCTCACGGACGCGAGCATCATCCAACGCCCGTTCTGGGAGACGGTGGACGCGCACGGCGTCACGTCCTTGTCGGGCGTGCCCTACCTCTACCAGTTGCTGCAGCGCACCGGCTTCGAGCAGCGGGCCTTGCCATCGCTGAGGACGCTCACGCAGGCCGGCGGGCCGCTGGGCGAATCGCTGACTCGCCATTTCCAGTCCTTGGCCGCGGCGCGGAGCTGGCGCTTCTTCGTCATGTATGGCCAGACGGAAGCCACGGCGCGCATCAGCTACGTTCCGCCTGAGCACCTGGCGCGCAAGGTGGGCGCCATCGGCATCCCCGTCCCCGGTGGTGCTCTGGCGCTCGACGGGGGTGAGTTGGTCTATCGGGGCCCGAACGTGATGATGGGCTACGCCGAAACCGCCGCCGACCTGGCCATGGGGGATGTGCTGCGTGGTGTCCTGCGCACCGGCGACCGCGGCCGGATGGATGAAGACGGGTTCTTCTACGTCACGGGGCGCTTGGGCCGCTTCGTGAAGCTGGCTGGGCACCGCGTCGGGCTGGACGAGGTCGAAGCCATCCTGGCGCGAGCGCTGGGGGTGGCGGTGGCGGTGACCGGGCGCGACGACCGGTTGCTGGCCGCGATCGAAGCACCGGACGCCTCCGCCGCGAAGGACGTGCTGGTGCAGCAGCTGCGCCTGCATCCCTCGATGTTCCAGGTGACCGCGCTGCAGGCCCTGCCGCGCCTGCCCAATGGCAAGCCCGACTACGCGGCGCTGCAGCAGCAAGCGGGGGCCGCATGAGTGTGCCCCTGCCATTCGACCTGGCGCGCATGTACGACGTGCCCGCGGCGGTCAAGCGCGCCGGGATGCTCGCCACGCTGAACGCGCTGGGTGACTGGCATGCGCAACGCTGCGCGCCTTACCGTGCCGCGCGCGAGACGTTGTTCCCGGCAGGGCCGGCCGGCACGATCGAGGCGTTGCCGTACCTGCCGGTGCGGCTGTTCAAGTCGCTCGACCTCCTCAGCGTGCCGCGCGAAGCCATCGTCAAGACGCTGGTGTCGAGCGGCACGACCGGTCACACGCCTTCGCGCATCCACCTGGACCGCGAAACGTCGGTGCGGCAAGGCCGGGTGCTGACGGCCATCATGACCGCGTTCCTCGGGCGCCAGCGCCTGCCGATGGTGGTGGCCGACAGCGCCGCGCTGCTGCGGGACCGCACCCGCTTCAATGCGCGAGCCGCGGCGCTCCTCGGCTTTTCGGTGCTGGGCCGCGACCACTTCCATGCGCTCGACGAGCTGCTGCTGCTGGACACCGAGGGCCTGGATGCCTGGCTCGCCGCCCATGCGGACCAGCCCGTGCTGCTCTTCGGCTTCACGGCGCTGGTGTGGCAGCACCTCGTGCAGGCATTGCGCCGGCAGGGCCGTGCGTTGCGTTTCCCTGAGGGCAGCTGGCTGCTGCATGGCGGCGGCTGGAAACGCCTGGCCGACCAGCAGGTCAGCCATCAGGAATTCAAGGCCGCGGTGCGCGAGACGCTGGGCATCACGCGCGTCGCCAACTACTACGGCATGGTCGAACAGACCGGCACCATCTTCATGGAATGCGAGCAGGGCCACCTGCACAGCCCCGTGTTCGCGGATGTCGTGGTGCGCGATGCCCGCACTTTGCAGCCGCTCGGGGCCGGGCAACCCGGCGTGCTGCAGGTGCTCAGTGCCCTCCCTCTCAGTTACCCGGGCCATTCGCTGCTGACGGAAGACCTGGGCGTGCTGCACGGCGAGGACGATTGCGCCTGCGGCCGCCTGGGCCGCTACTTCTCGGTGCTGGGCCGGATGCCGGAAGCGGAATTGCGCGGCTGCAGCGACACGCGGGTGCTGCCGTGACCGCGCAGGCCACGCTGCTGCTGGGCGCGTTGCCAGGCGAGACGCTGGACGCGGCCGTCGGCCGGATGGCGGCGCTGCCGGCCTGGCGGCCCTTCGACGATCGGGCCATGTGCTTCGTCGCTGCGTTTTCGCGGCGCCTCGCAATGGACACGGCCGCCCGCCCCTACCCCGAATTGCTGGCGCTGGCCCATTGGTTCCGTGGCGCCCGGTTGCGCGAGCTCGCGGCGCGCCAGCAGGCCGGTGACGCTGCCAGTTTCGCCGTGGGACGCGGCCTGGCGTTCCATCTCGCGCCGGCGAACGTCGACTCGATCTTCATGTACTCCTGGCTGCTCTCGGCGCTGGCCGGCAACGCCAACATCGTGCGGGTCTCGCAGAAGCCGAGTCCGCAGGTCGACCGGTTCGTCGCCGCGCTGCACGCCACGCTCGCGGACCCGGCTGTGGGCCATGCGATGACCGGGCGCCTCCTCCTGCTGACGTATCCCCATGAGGCGGAGGTCACCCGGGCGATCTCGCAGGCCGCGCAGTTGCGCGTGGTCTGGGGCGGCGATGCCACGGTGGCCGCCATCCGCGCGATCCCCTTGCGTCCCACGGCGGCAGAGCTGGTGTTCCCGGATCGTTTTTCCGCGGCGGCCTTCGACGCGGCTGCGGTGCTGGCAGCGGACGATGCGGGCCTGGTGAAGCTGGCCGGCGCCTTCTACAACGATGCCTTCTGGTTCGCCCAGCAGGCGTGCTCGTCGCCGCGCGTGCTGCACTGGGTCGGCAGCGCGGCGGACATCGACGCCGCCAAAGCGCGCTTCTGGTCCGCGCTCGGCGCCGAGCTGACGCGCCGCGCACCCGACAACACCGCTGCGATGACCATGGCGCGCGTGGTCGCGGCTTTCGACTATGCGGCCCGCGGCGCTGTCACGGTGAATGAGGCCCCCACGGGCTTTCCGCTGCGGCTGCACTTGCAGCGGCCGCCGGACCGGGAACTGCGGGACCTGCACTGCGGCAACGGGTTGTTCCTGGAGCAATCGCTCGCCTCATTGGCCACGCTGGCGCCGCAACTGGACGACCGCGACCAGACTCTGGCGGTGTTCGGGTTCGGTCCGGCGGAACTGCAGGCATTCGCCGCGGCGTTGCCGCCGCGCGCGCTGGACCGCATCGTGCCGGTGGGAAAGGCGCTGGAATTCGACGCCGTGTGGGACGGCGTCGACCTGCTGGCGGCTTTCAGCCGCCGCGTGCGAATCAGCTCAGCGACTTGATCAGGTCGACGTACTGCTGCATGGCGTCGTTGTTCGACGTCCCCTTCATGCCGTTCCAGGCGTCCCACTTGGCGCGGCCGACCATGTCGCCGAAGCCCGGCTTCTTCTCGGTGTTGTCACCCGCGGTGGCCTGCTTGTACAGCGCGTAGATCTTCAGCAGCGTGGCGTTGTCCGGGCGCTCGGTGAGGCTCTTGGAGCCGGCGACGGCGGCTTCGAATTCGGCTTTGAGGTCGGCCATGGGAAGGAGGTCTCCTGCGGTTCGTTGGGATGGAACTCTACCCGGCCAGCTCGACTGCGGGTAACTTCGCGCTATCTTAAGGTCCGGCGCCCCACCAGAATAGGGGCCACCTCCCAAACCCACCAAATCAGACAACACAACGGATGGAGCAAGCATGGTGACCCGCATCGTCGCGCAGGAAGTGGCCAGCCAGGCCACGCAATCGGCCCGCCGGGCGGCCAAGGCGGTGCGCAAGAACGCCAGCCGCGCCGCCAGCGGCATGCTGGGGCTCACCGGCGAGCGCATGACCAAGGTGGACACCGCCTGGCTGCGCATGGATTCGCCCAGCAACCTGATGATGATCGTCGGCGTGTGGACGCTCACGCCGGGCATCAAGTACGCCGACCTGTGCCAGCGGGTCGAGGACCGCCTGCTGAAGTACGGCCGCTTCCGCCAGCGGGTGGTGGAAGACGCGGCCGGGGCCACCTGGGTCGAGCACAAGGTGAACGTCGCGGAACACATCATCCGCGAGAAGCTGCCGAAGACGAAACCGGGCATGGCGCAGGCGGCGCTGCAGAAGCGCGTGGGCGAACTCGCCATGGAGCCGCTCGACCACAAGCGCCCCCTGTGGCAGTTTCACCTGGTCGAGGACTACGAAGGCGGCAGCGCGCTCCTCGTGCGCATCCACCACTGCATCGCCGACGGCATCGCGCTCATCTCCGTCACCATGTCGCTGGTCGATGGCGGCCTGCCGCCGCCGGAGCGCAAGCGCAAGCAGGCGCCGGCCGGCGCCGAGGATTGGATCGCCGACACGCTGATCAAGCCGCTCACCGATCTCACCGTGCGCGCGCTGGGCGCGGCGGGCGACGGCGCCGTCAAGGGGCTGGGCATGCTGCGCGACCCACAGAAAGGCATGTCCGGCTCGCTGGACATGGCACGGCTGGCCTACCAGGTGGTGAGCGACGCGGCGGCACTGGCGCTGATGCCGGACGACTCCAAGACCAGGCTGAAGGGCAAGCCGGGCGCCGCCAAGCGCGTCGCGTGGTGCGAGCCGCTGCCGCTCGATGAAGTGAAGGCGGTGGGCAAGGCGCTCAACTGCTCCGTGAACGACGTCCTGCTGTCCTGCGTGGCGGGTGCCATCGGTGAGTACCTGAAGAACAAGGGCGACGACGTCGAGGGCCAGGAGATCCGCGCGATGATCCCGGTGAACCTGCGTCCGCTGGACCAGGCCTACAAGCTGGGCAACCGTTTCGGCCTGGTGCCGCTGGTGCTGCCGATCGGCATGGCGAACCCGATCGAGCGGGTCTACGAAGTGCGGCGGCGCATGAACGCGCTGAAGGGCAGCACGCAGCCGTTGCTGGCCTTCGGGCTGCTGGCGGTGGCCGGCTTGTTGATCAAGCCCGCGCAGGACGCCATGCTGAACCTGTTCGGCCGCAAGACCACGGCGGTGATGACCAACGTGCCGGGCCCGCGCGAGAAGCTCAAGCTGCTGGGCTCCACGCTGCAGCAAAGCATGTTTTGGGTCCCACAGTCGGGCGACATCGGCCTGGGCGTGTCGATCCTCAGCTACGGGGGCGGCGTGCAGTTCGGCGTGATCACCGACACGCTGCTGTGCCCCGAGCCGCAGGAGATCATCGACGAGTTCGAGCCTGAGTTCGCGAAGCTCTCGCTCGTCACGCTGATGCTCCCCTGGGGGGAGTAGGCTGGGGTGAGCGGCGCAGCCCGAACCCCAGCGCTCGCGCCTGAATCGCTGGGGTTCGCTTCGCTCACCGTCAGCCTACGCTTGGGGAAATAGCGCCTCAGGACTCCGCGGAACTCACCGGCGTCTTCAGCAGCCGGAACTTCGCGTATTCCTCTTCGTAGGCTTTCGCCAGCGAAATCTTCTGCGCCTCGTTCAGCACCTTGCCGGCCAGCTGGAAGATCGCGCTTTCCTCGTCGTCGAGGTGGTGGAACACCTTGTGGTGCAGTTTCTTGAAATGCGCCAGCCAGCCGGACGAGGCGAAGTCCATCTTGTTCAACTCGTCGACGAGTTCGTCCATCTCATGGTGTTCGGCCATGCCGTGGCGCGACTGGCCCATGCTGGAGTCGTGCTCGATCAGGGGCAGGTAGAAGCAGCGCTCCTCCGCCGCGGCATGCGCGGCAAGTTCGTGCTTCAGCTCGGTGTAGAGGTGATTGCGTTCGGGGCTGTCGCCCTGGGTCTCCAGGATCTGGGCCGCGAGGGCGCGCTGGATTTCGTGGCTGAGGCGCAGGGCTTCGAAGATGTTCATGGAGCGCGATTCTGGGCGCCGCGCCGCCGGCGGGCTGTAGGCCCCCGGCTCATCCGTGCGTAGTGCCCGGTCAGTCCTGCAACTCGACCTTGGCGAGCTCGACGTCGAGGCGTTCCATGGCATCGAAGGGCTTGGTGGCGGCGGCCTGCTCGTAAAGCTTCGTCGCCTCCTTCATGCGCTTGTCACCTTCGAGCATCACCAGGCCGTTGGCGTATTCGATCATGGCGATCGCCGAGCCCGGATGGATCTTGATCGCCTCCTGGAACAGCTTCAGCCCGGTGTCTTTCTTCGCGCCATAGGTCATGCCCCCGATCAGCGAGCCGACCTTGTCGATGACCTCGGCATGGAAGGCGCCCAGCGCGATGTGGGCGTCGGCATGCCGCGGCTCCAGCTTGATGGCCTTTTCAAGTGCATCCTTCACCTTGCTGCCCAGCCCCTGCGCCAGCGCCTTGGCGACGCTGATGCCCTGGCTGTAGCGGCCCAGCGCATAGGCCTGCCAGTACCAGGCGGAGGCGTTCTTCGGGTCGGCGGCGGCAGCGGCCTCGGCGCGCTGGGCCGCTTCCATGAAGAGGTCGAGCTTGGTCTTCTCTTTTTTCTCGAGATAGTTGGCGTAGATGCAGGTGGCCTTGTTGGCCACGGACAAGCCGGCACCGCCCGCCTTCAGGCCGGCTTCGGCCGCCTTCTGGAATTCGCCGTTGTGGAACAGGGCCCAGGCCTCCAGCACCGCCGTGTCGGCGGGCAGGGGTTCGGCATCGCCGGTGTGCAGGCGGGCCCAGTGCTTCTTCACGCTCTTCGCGTCGAAGGTGTACTCACCCAGGTGCGGGAAGGCAGTCCACTTGGCCATCGGTTTGTCTCCTACCTGTTTCTCGCGCGGTCTTCAGCCGCTATTCACCGGGATTGCCGTGGCCTCCATAGGCCCCCGCCAGCTGCAGCAGGTGCATGCGCTGGCCGGTTTCCAGATAGGGTACCAGCAGATTGAGCACGTGGTGGGCGCCGCGCAGCAAGGCGAACTGCGCACTCTCGGGTTCCAGGGCCCGGCGCGGGTCCCGCACGTATTCGTAGCTCAACCAGTAAGTCAGCACCACGACCATGCTGGTGGCCGTGGCTTCGACCTCGCGCGAATCGATGCGGACGGCGCCGGCGCGGCTCATGCCGTCCAGCAGCGCCTTGATCGAGCGCGTCTTGTTCTTCAGCACCCACTGGAAGTGCGTCTCCAGCCGGCGGTTCTTCGACAGCAGGTCGTTCAGGTCGCGGTACAGGAAGCGGTATTGCCAGATCAGCTCGAACAGCGTGTGCATGAAGAACCAGGCGTCCTCGACGTCGCGCACACCGTCGCTGGCATTCAGCAGTTCGGACAGCGCACGTTCATAGCGGTCGAACAGCGAGTTGATCAGCTCGTCCTTGGCCGGGTAGTGGTAATACAGGTTGCCCGGGCTGATGCCCAGCTCGGCCGAGATCAGCGTCGTGGAGACGTTGGGCTCACCGAAGCGGTTGAACAGGTCCAGCGTCACCTCCAGGATGCGTTCTGCGGTCCGGCGGGGCGCTTTCTTGGCCATCGGGCTCAGGCCGCCTCGCGAGTGGTGTGCAGCGCGTGGCCGAGGTCGTCCACGACTTCCTGCAGCGTGGCCACTGCCTGCCCGATGCGGGTGCGTGGCAACGGCGGCGCGACCAGGTGGCGCCGCGGGTCGTCCAGCACCGCGCCGTCGAGGACGATGCCGTGCCGGGCCAGCTTGGGCGCGAGTGTCGTCCGGCGCGAACGCAGCATGCTGCGCGTCTGCTGGTAGGCGTGCTCGGCCAGCTGGCGCCGCTGGCCATAGCTGAAGGTGTTGGCCAGGTACAGCTCGGGGTCGCGCTGGTCGGGCTCGATCAGCACGATGTCGGTGTCGGGGTAGGCGCGCTCGTACTGCTTCATGCCGAGTTCCATGCGCGAATGGATCATCGAGCGGAAGGTCTGGCTCAGCACCGCAGGCAGGCCGCCGTCGACGATACGCGGGATGCGGCGCTTCTCGGCCGGCAGGTTGCGCTGCATCACGGCGTCGCGCGGCTCGACCGAATTGAATGGCACCAGCGGGTTGAGGCACAGCATCAGGTCGATGCCGTCTTCCAGCGCCACCGAAGCATGCATTGTCTTTTTCAGCGCGCCGTCCACGAAGTAGTGCGCGTCGATCTCCACCGGCGGGAACAGCCCGGGCAGTGCCGAACTCGCCTGGACAGCCTTGGAGATGGGCACGTGGTCCCAGCCAGGGCGGCCGAAGGGCGCGGCGTCGCCGCTGTCGAGATTGGTCGCCACCAGGGTGAGGCGGCTGCGCAGTTCGCGGAAGTCGTTGGTGCGGCCGTCGCGCGTGAACAGACTGGCCAGGCGCGTGTGCACCTCCTCGTTGGAGAAGATGCCGGTCGGCAGGGCGGGGCCCAGACGTTCCAGGGCGTGCGTCACGGACTTGCGGCCCCAGGTGGCACGCCAGAGGGCGGAGGCGAGCAGGCCCGGGAACATGATCCCGCGCCGGGCGAATTCGCCGTAGGCGGGCACCATCAGCCAGGCCGGATCAAACACCTCGGAGGCCCCATCGTTGTCGATGAACGACGCGCAGAGTTCGCGCGGCGCCATGCCGTTCGCGAGGCCCGCGGCGATGAAGCCGCCGGCGGAGACCCCCACATAGTGGTCCAGTTTCGTGAAATCCAGTCCCTGCAGCGCTTCGTCGAGCGCGCAGAGCGCCCCGATCTCGTAGATGGCGCCCAGCGGGCCTCCACCGGCGAGGGCCAGCGCGATGCGCGGCGGCTTTCCATTTCTGCTTTTCATGAAGGGGCAGTGTAGGTGGACGGTTGCGCACGGCTTGCTGCGTTGCAGCATCGCGCCACGAAAAAGGGGCGCCGCGGCGCCCCTTGTTTCCGCGACCCGAAGGTCACTCGGCGGCCTTGCGCGCGCTGGTGCGCTTGCGGGCCGGCTTGGCGGCGCTGCTCCCCGCGGCGCTCTTGCCGCTGGTGGCGGAGCCACCGCCCTTGGCGCTCAGCTTCGCCACGTTGCGATTCAGTTCGTCGATGCGCGCGATCAGCACATCGATGTCCTTGGCCGACGGCACGCCCAGCTTGTTGAGGGCGCGCGAGACACGCTCCTCGAAGATGCCTTCGAGCTTGTCCCACTGGCCGGAGGCCTTGGACGAGATGTCGGTCGCCATCGACGCCATGCGGCTCGTGGCTTCGGAGATCTTCTCTTCGGCCGCGGCCTGCGTCTTGCGCTGGATCGACATGCCTTCCTTCACCAGCGCTTCGAAGACCTTGCCGCCTTCTTCCTGCGCCTTGGAGAAGGCACCCAGGCCCGCCAGCCAGATCTGCTGCGCCGAATCCTTGACGGTGCCGGACAGGGGGGCGCCGGACTTCGCCGCGTCATCGCTCGTTTTCTGCAATTTCTTGACCATGGCTTCTCGCTCCTTCAGTGGGGTCGCACCGCAGCTCCCAAATGCGCGGTGCCTGCAACCGACTCTAAGCGCACAACGGTGGCTCCGTTTAGGTGCGCGTTCCTAATTGCCTAGGCGGTGAACCCTATGTGCGCGCGGGTTTGTGCTGAATGATCGCCTCCGCGCTTTGGGCAAGAATGCCCGCAAGCCAAATACCAATAACCCCCGGAGGCTCCCCCATGCAATATTTCGTCACCGGCGCGACCGGTTTCATCGGCAAGCGCCTGGTCAAGAAGCTGCTGCAGCGCAAAGGCGCCGTCGTCTACTTCCTGCTGCGTGCCGAGAGCGAGTCCAAGGTGGCGGCCTTGCGTGAATACTGGGGGGCCAACGGTTCCAAGGCCTACCCGGTCTTCGGTGACCTCACGTCCAAGAAGCTGGGCGTGGCCGCCGAGGAGATCAAGAAGCTCAAGGGCCAGGTCGATCACTTCTACCACCTCGCAGCGGTTTACGACCTGAGCGCGGACGAGGAAAGCCAGGTCGCCGTCAACATCGACGGCACCCGCAACACGGTGGATTTCGCCAAGGCGATCGACGCGGGCCATTTCCACCACGTCTCTTCCATCGCCGCCGCCGGCCTGTATGAAGGCGTTTTCCGCGAGGACATGTTCGAGGAGGCCGAGAACTACGAGCACCCGTATTTCCTGACCAAGCACGAGAGCGAGAAGATCGTCCGCAAGGAAAGCAAGGTGCCCTGGACGGTGTACCGCCCCGCCATGGTGGTCGGCGACAGCCAGACCGGCGAGATGGACAAGATCGACGGCCCCTACTACTTCTTCAAGCTGATCCAGCGCATGCGCCAGCTGCTGCCGCCCTGGCTGCCGGGCGTGGGCCTCGAGGGTGGCCGCGTCAACATCGTGCCGGTCGACTACGTCGTGGACGCGCTCGAGTACATCAGCCACAAGGACGGCATCACCAAGAAGGCCTACCACCTGGTCGACCCGCAGGGCTACCGCGTGGGCGACGTGCTGGACATCTTCAGCCGCGCCGCGCATGCGCCGCGCATGAACCTGTTCATCAACGCCGCGCTGCTGGGCTTCATCCCCAAGAGCGTGAAGAAGGGCCTGATGGCGGTGGCGCCGATCCGCCGCATCCGCGCCGCGGTGATGAAGGACCTGGGACTGCCCGAGGACATCCTGACCTTCGTCAACTTCCCGACGCGCTACGACAGCCGCGAATCGCAGGCCATCCTCAAGGGCTCCGGCATCGAGGTGCCGAACCTGAAGGACTACGCCTGGCGCCTGTGGGACTACTGGGAACGCCACCTCGACCCCGACCTGCATATTGACCGCTCCCTGCGCGGTACCGTGGGCGGCAAGGTGGTGCTGGTCACCGGCGGTTCCTCGGGCATCGGCCTGGCGGCGGCGCACAAGTTCGCCGAGGCGGGCGCCATCACCATCATCTGCGGCCGCGACCAGGACAAGCTCGACGAAGCCTGCAAGGAAGCCAAGGCCAAGGGCTACGAATTCATCGCCTACCCGGCCGACATCGCCGACATGGCCGATGCCGACCGTTTCGTGCAGGTGCTGATGGAAAACCATGGCGGCGTCGATTTCCTGATCAACAACGCGGGCCGTTCGATCCGCCGTGCGATCGAGTCCAGCTACGACCGCTTCCACGACTTCGAGCGCACCATGCAGCTGAACTACTTCGGCTGCCTGCGCGTCACCATGGGCCTGCTGCCCGCGATGGTGGAAAAGCGCAAGGGCCACGTCGTCAACATCAGCTCGATCGGCGTGCTGACCAACGCGCCGCGCTTCTCGGCCTACGTCGCCTCCAAGGCGGCACTCGACGCATGGACGCGCTGCGCCTCCAGCGAGTTCCAGGACCGCGGCATCTCGTTCACCACCATCAACATGCCGCTGGTGCGCACCCCCATGATCGCGCCCACCGGCATCTACAACAACGTGCCCACGCTGGCGCCGGAAGAGGCGGCCGACATGATCGCCGACGCCTGCATCTCCAAGCCGGTGCGGATCGCCACGCGCCTGGGCATCGCCGGCCAGCTGCTGCACGCGCTGGTGCCGCGCATCGCCCAGATCGCAATGAACACGAGCTTCCGGATGTTCCCGGATTCGTCGGCGGCGAAGGGGGACAAGAGCGCCAAAGCGCAGCTGTCTCCGGAAGCCATCGCCATGCAACAGATGATGAGGGGCATCCACTTCTAGGGGCTCGCGGGGCCGCCGGTGCGACAATCGCCGGCGATGAAGATCCTCTTGTTCGGCAGGAACGGCCAGGTGGGCTGGGAGCTGCAGCGCAGCCTGGCGCCGCTGGGCGAACTGGTGGCCGTGGACCGGCGTTCCGAGCTCTGCGGCGAGCTGGAGCAGCTCGATGGGATCGCCGCCACCGTACGCGCCGTGCGGCCGGACGTCGTCGTCAATGCGGCGGCCTACACGGCCGTCGACAAGGCGGAATCCGATCGCGATGCCGCCCATCGCATCAATGCCGAGGCACCGGGCGTGCTGGCCGCCGAGGCGCAGAAGCTCGGCGCCTGGTTCGTCCACTACTCGACCGACTATGTTTTCGACGGCGAAGGAACGGCGCCCTGGCGCGAAGACGCCGCCATCGCACCGGCCAGCGTGTATGGCGCGACCAAGGCGGAAGGCGAGCAGCTGGTCGCCCAGTCGGGCGCGCGCCACCTGATCTTCCGCACCAGCTGGGTTTACGCCGCCCGCGGCGGCAACTTCCTGCACACGATGCTGCGCCTCGCGCAGGAGCGCGAAAAACTCGCTGTGGTCGATGACCAGTTCGGGGCGCCCACCGGCGCGGAGCTGATCGCCGACGTGACGTCCCACGCGCTGCGCCAGGCCGTGGCGGGGTCTGCGGACGGCGGCACCTATCACCTGGCCGCCGCCGGCGTGACGAACTGGCACGGGTATGCCAGCCATGTGATCGAGGCGGCACGCCGGTCCGTCCAGGGCGAAAAGATCCGCGCGGGCACCATCGACGCGGTCCCGTCCAGCGTTTACAAGACCGCCGCACGCCGCCCGCATAATTCCAGGCTGGACCTTCGGAAACTGCAACGCACCTTCGGCCTGACGCTGCCGCCCTGGCAACATGGCGTCGACCGTGTCCTCAACGAGATCGGCTGGGCCCCCGCGGCCAACACCCCATGACAAACCGCAAGGGCATCGTCCTCGCCGGCGGCTCCGGCACCCGCCTGCACCCGGCCACCCTGGCCATCAGCAAGCAACTGCTGCCGGTGTACGACAAGCCGATGATCTATTACCCGCTCAGCACGCTGATGCTGGCCGGCATCCGCGACGTGCTGGTCATCAGCACGCCGCAGGACACGCCGCGGTTCACGCAACTGCTGGGTGACGGCGCGCAGTGGGGCATGAACATCCAGTACGCCGTGCAGCCCAGCCCCGATGGCCTGGCGCAGGCGTTCATCATCGGCGCGGACTTCGTGGGCACCTCGCCCAGCGCCCTGGTGCTGGGTGACAACATCTACTACGGGCATGACTTCTTCCATCTGCTTGAAGGCGCGGACCGCCAGGACGACGGTGCGACCGTCTTCGCCTACCACGTGGCGGACCCGGAGCGTTACGGCGTGGTGGAGTTCGATGCGCGCGGCAAGGCGGTGAGCATCGAGGAAAAGCCGAAGGCACCGCGCAGCAACTTCGCCGTCACCGGCCTCTACTTCTACGACCGGCAAGTGGTCGACATCGCGCGCGCCGTGAAGCCGAGCGCCCGTGGCGAACTCGAGATCACTTCGGTCAACCAGGCGTATCTGGAGCAAGGCAAGCTGTCGGTGCAGATCATGCAACGTGGCTACGCCTGGCTCGACACCGGCACGCACGAGAGCCTGCTCGAGGCCAGCCAGTTCATCGCCACGCTGGAGCACCGCCAGGGCCTGAAGATCGGCTGCCCCGAAGAGATCGCCTGGCGCGCCGGCTTCATCGACTCGGAGCAGTTGCAGAAGCTGGCGCAGCCCATGGCCAAGACCGGCTACGGGCAATACCTGCTGCGGCTGTTGAAGTAAGGTTCGCGATGAAGGTCACGCCCACCGAACTGCCGGAAGTCCTGCTGATCGAGCCGCGCGTCTTCGGCGACGAACGCGGCTTCTTCCTGGAGAGTTTCAATCGCGCCCGCTTCGCCGAAGCCACCGGGGTCGACGCGGATTTCGTGCAGGACAACCACAGCCGCAGCGCGCGCGGGGTGCTGCGTGGCCTGCACTACCAGATCCAGCAGCCGCAGGGCAAGCTGGTGCGAGTCACCGCGGGTGCCGTGTTCGACGTGGCGGTCGACCTGCGGCGCAGCTCGCCGCGCTTCGGGCAGTGGGTGGGCGTGGAACTGAGCGCGGACAACTTCCGCCAGCTCTGGGTGCCGCCGGGCTTCGGCCACGGCTTCCTGGTGCTCAGCGCTTCGGCGGACTTCATGTACAAGACCACCGACTATTACGCCCCCGCCCACGAACGTTGCGTGCGCTGGGACGATCCGGCGGTCGGCATCGCCTGGCCGGACGCCGGCACCGCCCCGGTTCTCTCGGCCAAGGACCGCGACGGCCCGCTGTTGCGCGACGCCGAAGTCTTCCCGTGATCCCCCTGTATTCCGCGGCGGCGGCCCATGCGGGCATGGCACTGGATGCCACGCTCCAGCGGGTGCTGCAGCGCAACTGGTTCGTGCTGGGCGAGGAGGTGCGGGAGTTCGAGCGCGAATTCGCGGCCTGGTGCGGCGTGGCGCATTGCGTGACCGTGGCGAACGGCACCGACGCCCTGGAACTCGCCCTGCGGGCGCTCGACGTGCAGCCTGGTGGCGAAGTGCTGTGCGCGGCGAACGCGGGGTTCTACGCCAGCGCCGCGGCCTTGGCCATGGGTGCGGTTCCGGGCTACGTCGATGTCGATGATGGCACCCTGACCTTGTCGCCGGCCGCCTTGCGCCAAGCGCTGGCTGCGCGCCCGAGCAAGCCGGCCGCCGTGGTGGCCACGCATCTCTATGGGCAGCTGGCCGATGTCGAGGGCATCGCCGCGGTCTGCGCGGAGGCTGGCGTTCCCTGGATCGAGGACTGCGCGCAGGCGCACGGCGCCGAGCGTGGCGGGCGCAAGGCCGGCAGCTTCGCGCCGCTGGCCTGCTTCAGTTTCTATCCCACCAAGAACCTCGGCGCGCTGGGCGACGGCGGCGCCGTCACCAGCCCGGATGCGCGTCTCGCGGACCGCGTGCGCGCCTTGCGCCAGTACGGCTGGTCGGCCAAGTACCACGTGAGCGAGCGGGGCGGGCGCAACAGCCGGCTGGACGAATTGCAGGCGGCGGTGCTGCGCCTGAAGCTGGGCCACCTGGAACGGCAGAACGCCGAACGGAGAGCCATCGCGCGGCGCTACTCCGAAGCCTTCGAAGGCCTGGCATTGCGGCTGCCCGTCTCGTGCGGCGCGGACAACGCCGTGCACCTCTACGTGGTGCGCACGGCCCAGCGCGAGACATTGCGCGCGCACCTGCTGGCACGCGGTGTGGCCAGCGACGTCCACTACCCCGTGCCGGACCACCAGCAAGCCGTGCTGGCGGCCAGCCGTGCCGGCGTCCGCCTGCCCGTGACCGAGGCTGCTTGCGCCTCGGTGTTGTCGCTGCCGTGTTTTCCCGGCATGCGCGAGGAGGAAGTGGACACGGTCATCGCCGCCGTGCGCGCCTTCCGCGGCCAGGAGCACGGCCAGGAGGCGCGCGCTTGCTGACGCTCGTCATCCCCGTCTACCGCAACGAGGCATCGCTGCCCGACCTGCTGGATGCGGTCGCCGGGCTCGCCGCGCGCATCGAGGGCGGCATGGAGACCGTGTTCGTGGTGGACGGCAGCCCGGACCGCAGTTACGAAATCCTGCGCGCCGAATTGCCGCGCCGTGCCTTGCGGTCGCAGCTGATCCTCTTGTCCCGCAATTTCGGCTCCTTCGCCGCCATCCGCGCGGGCCTCGCGCGCGGCACGGGCGAACGGTTTGCCGTCATGGCGGCGGATCTGCAGGAGCCGCCCGAGCTCGTGGAGCGCATGGACGCCGTGCTGCGCCAGGGCGACATCGACGTCGCGGTCGGGGTGCGAGAAAGCCGCGATGACCCCTGGTCCAGCCGGCTGCCCGCGCAGATCTTCTGGGGCCTGTATCGCCGCTACGTGGTGCCGGAGATGCCGCCCGGCGGCGTCGACGTGTTCGCCTGCACGCGCGAGTTCCGCGACACGCTGCTGCGCATGCAGGAAAGCCACAGCTCGCTGATCGCGCAGGTGTTCTGGCTGGGCTACCGGCGCGCGACCTTGCCCTACGTCCGTTCTGCGCGCGAATACGGCAAGTCGGCCTGGACGCTGCGCAAGAAGATCAACTACCTGATGGACAGCGTGTTCGCGTTCACCGACCTGCCGATCCGGCTCCTGATCCGCGGGGGGTTCCTGGGCGCGGCGTTCGCCGGCCTGTTCGGCCTCGCGACCGTGATCGGCAAACTGGCCGGCTGGATTCCCGTGCCCGGCTACGCGATGACGGCCATCCTCATCATGTTCTTCGGCGCCCTCAACCTGCTGGGCCTGGGCATCGTCGGCTCATATGCCTGGCGGGCTTACGAGAACTCCAAGGCGCGCCCGCTGGCGGTGGAACTGCGGGTGGAGGCGTTCGGTGGCTGAGTCGCGATTGCGCGAAGCCAGCCGGGCCGCCACGAACGTGCGCGGCGTGACCTTGCATGAAATGCGTTCCGTCCAGGACCCGCGGGGCGACCTGTCGGCGGGGGAAGTCGGCCGCGACGTGCCGTTCGAAGTGAAGCGGTATTTCCTCGTCTATGGCGTCCCGCGGCTGGAGCAGCGCGGCGAGCACGCGCACCGGCGCTGCCACCAGTTCCTGGTCGCCGTGGCCGGCAGCCTCCACGTGATCGCCGACGACGGCGTCCAGCAGCAGGAGTTCGTGCTCGACCGCCCGAGCCGGGGCTTGTACCTGCCGCCCATGGTGTGGGGCGTGCAGCATCGGCACAGCGCCGACGGCGTGCTGCTCGTGCTGGCTTCGGATGCCTACGATCCGGCGGACTACATCCGCGACTACCGGGAGTTCCTCGCGCTCGCGGGCCGCCCGCCGTCCGGCGCCTGAGCCCATGGACGGCGCGCCGCAGATCCGCAGGACGCCCGCGATCCAGGGGTGGTCGGTGGTGCTGCGCGACGTCGAGGAATCCGACGCGGCGTTCATCCTCTCGTTGCGGCTCGATCCGGCCCGCAACCAGTTCCTCTCGCCGGTGCCGGATGACGTGGAACGCCAACGGGCCTGGATCCGCGGCTACCAAGCGTCCACCGGACAGGCCTACTTCATCATCTGCGACCGGCAGTTGCGGCCGCTGGGCACCGTGCGCGTCTACGACGCGATCGGCGACAGTTTTTCGTGGGGCAGCTGGATCCTGAAGCAAGGCGTGCCGCCGACGGCCGCCATCGAATCGGCGCTGCTGGTGTACCGGCTCGGCCTGGCCTGGGGCTTCGACGCTTCGCATTTCAAGGTGCATCGGGCCAATGCTTCGGTCGTGCAGTTCCACGAGAGCTTCGGGGCGCAGCGGACGGCGGAGACGGAGGAGGAAATCTTCTTCCGCCTGGACCGGGCCGCCATCGAGCGCGCACTGAAGCGCTACGCGCGTTTCCTGCCGGCGGCTGGCGACGCATGAGCATGGTCACCGGCAGCAGCTTCATCCGGTTCGTGGCCTCCGGCGTGTTCAACACGGCGTTCACCTATCTCGTGTACCTCGGCCTGTTGCGCGTGCTGCCCTATCACTGGAGCTACACGCTGTCGTACGCATCCGGCATCGTGCTGGCCTACGCGCTGTACCGCTTCTTCGTCTTCCGGCGCAGCGGCGGCCGCACGGCGCCGTTGTGGGTGGTGGCCATCCATGGGGCGCAGTACCTGCTGGGGCTCGCGCTCGTGAGCCTGTGGTGCCAGGTGCTGGAGCTGCCGGCCGAATGGGCGCCGGCCTTCGCGCTCGCGATCCAGGTGCCGCTGACGTTCCTTGCTTCGCGCTGGGTGTTTCGCGACCGCGCGCCGGCGGGGAGTGGCGGGTCATGACGCGTTGGCTGCCGCGCCTTTGCATCGCGCTGCCGGCCGCCAGCCTGGCGCTGGCCTTGCTGGCGTGGCTGCGCTTCGGCATCGACATGCCCTGGTACGACGACTGGCGCACCTATGACGGCGGCTGGGCCGGTTCATTGGCGCCGCGCCATCTGTTCCAGGCGATCAACTACACCCTGTCGCCGATCGGCATCGGGCTGGACGCGCTGGCGCAGCGCCTGCTGGACGGGAATGCCATCGCCTACCAGTTCCTGTCCATGCTGGCCGTGCTGGGCGGCTTGCTGCTGCTGCAGTGGAACCTGCTGCTGGCCGCGCTGGGCGATCGCTCCAAGGCGGCGCTGTGCTTCGTCTTCACGTTGCCCATGCTGCAGCCCGGCTCGTACTGGGGCCAGGAGAACCTGGCCTATCACCAGGCTTTGCCGCTGCTGTTCACCGGCGCCGCGCTCTGGCTGGTCCTGCGCGGCGACCTGCTGGCGCGCTGGCGCGGGCCCTTGCTCGCCGCGCTGGCGCTGCTGGCGGGACTCAGCTACATCTCCGGCGCTTTCGGGTCGCTCGCAGCCGGCGCCGCCTTGCTGGCGCTGGCCGCGATCCAGCCGGCCGGGCAACGGCGCGGCCTTGCGCGCGATGCGGCCTGGTTCACGGCCGGCGCACTGCTGGCCACGCTGGCGCAGTTCCAGTTCGCCTTCCTTTCGCACCAGGGCACCACTGCTGCCGTGCCCCTGGCCATGCCGTGGCACGGCGCCTTCTGGTGGTACGCGCTCGGCAAGGTGGCGCGCGCGCTGATGCTGCCGCCGGACCATGCCGGGCTGGCGCTTGGGGTGACGCTGGCCATGCTCGCAGTCGCCGTGGCCGCGGCCGCATGGCTCGTGCAGGGCGCGCGATCCGGCGGGCACGCGCCGCGGCAACGCGTCGCCACCGTGTTCCTCGCGCTGGCCGCGATGCTGGCGGTGTATCTCGGTCTTGTCGCGGCCGGCCGCGCGCATCTGCGGCCCGGCGACGTCCAGGCGCCACTCGAGGTGTTCCGCCATGCCTTTCCGCGCTTCCACTTCTTCTGGCTCACGCTGCTGTGGCCCTGGCTGGCGGCGGCGGTCCTGTCGTGGCCCCGCCTGCCGCAGCGCGGACGCGCCGTGGCGGCCCTGGTGTTCATGGGCTTGGCCGTGACACTTGGCGCATTCGCGCACATGCCGGCGCAGCGCGAGCGGGCCGAGGAGCGCGCGGCCGCACTGCAATGCCTGCGGCAGGAACTGCAGAAAGCCGTGCCGGTGCGCTGCCCCGGCCTGCTGCCGCCCAACCGCACGGAAGCCGCGCCGGATGCCTTGCCGGCGTACACCTACGCCACGCGCATCGGCTCCTCGTTCGTCCGGACTTTGGCCGTGGAGCCCGCCAGCGAGCGCGCTGCGCTGGCGCCGGCGCTGTTCGACCTGCAGGCCGGCGTCGGCACGCTCGAACTGCACCAACTGCGCCGGTCCGGCACCGCGTTCGAGGCGTTGGGCGACGACCCGCAACTGTTCCTCAACCTCGTGCCGCGCGAGGCGGCCGCACGTTGCACGGCGATGGAGGTGGTGATGCAGGTGCAGGCCCTGGCCCCGGGAACCGCCCGGCTCTTCTGGGGCGATCCGGCCTTCATCGGGCCGTTCCACGAGAACGCTTCACAAACCCGAACCGTGCGCGGCGGCGCGCCCGAAATGGTCGCCTTCCGGATCGCGAGCCCGCGAGGCTTCTTTCACTCGTTCCGCCTCGACCCGGTGGAAGGGCGCCAGCCCCTGAGGATCGAACGGCTGCGCGCCGTGTGCGTCAGCGCGCGGGAGCCGGCACCAGCGGGGCGGTGACGGCCGGCGCCACCGGCCGCCTGACGGCCGCCGGCGCGGGCGCGGGGGCAGGCAGCAACGGCAGGCCTGCGGCCGCCTTCGGGTCGGCGAGCACGGCGCGCACGCCTTCGTAAAGCTTGTCCGACCCATAGGCCTTGTTCTCCGGGTCCAGCGAGAACAGGTTGATGTGCCTGGACGTGCGATGCCCGTTCCAGCGCGGCTCCATGAAGAACGACAGGAACTGCGCGCCCTGCCTGGCATGGGTGCGGAACACCTTGCCCAGCTCCGCCGGCGCGAGCGTCTTCAACGGATGGAATTCGGTGATGCCGTAAGGCCCGGGGCGGTTGCGCCGCAGCCAGTCGGAGAACGAGGTCCCGTAGGTCGGTTCGCCGTAGAGGCTCACGCCCATCCCGACACCGGGCAGCTTCTTCAGCGAAGCCTCGATGGCGAACTTGGTGTGGTCCCAGCCCGGGTTGGTGAACGGGATGATCTGGTGGGTGAAGCGCGGGACCGTCGCGTCCAGGCAGGACTTCAGCGCGCCGTTGAACTTCAGCAGGTAGTCCACCACCTGCTGGCCGCGGAACTCGTGCCATAGCGGCACCAGCGGGTTGTAGAAGTACGAAGACAGGTCCGCAGGCACGTCCACGTGGGCGCGCGTCCCGGCATCCAGGGGACGGGTGGCCGGGCCCTGCGCCTGGGGCTGCGGCTTCGGCGTGGATTGCTGGCGATCCATGATCGCCACCTGGCGCGACGCGAGCAGGATGGGCTTGTTCGCACCGTCTTCCAGCAGCACCTCGATGCGGTGCAGGCCGTACGGCAGCTTGCGGAAGTCGAGGTCGTAGCGCCAGCCCACGTTGGCCGACCCCAGCTGCGGCAACGCGGCCAGCACATCCTGCCGGCTCTGGTCGATCGCGATGCGGGCGACCCGTTGCCCGTTGAGAAGGATGCGCACATGGCCAGGCCGCGCCGTGGTGGCCTTCGGGTCGAAGGCCCAGCCGGTGATCGGAATGAAGCCGTGCGCGAAGGAGTCGATGTGCTCCGTGTAGCCCTTCAGCGGCTCGCTGCGGATGTTCTTCGAAGGCGGCTCGACGGCGTCGAATGATTTCCAGCCGGCGCCCACCGCCTGGTTGAGCTTCTCGATGGTGCCGAAGCGCTGGCGCAGGAAAGCGCGGAAGTTCTGCTTCGACGTCGCGCTGTAGTCCGTCACGAGGTAAGGGCGGTCGAAGCCCATGCCGGCCTCGAAATCGGGGAACAGGTGGTGCAGCTCGCCCAGCAGGGTGACGCCACGGATGCGCTCCCGTGCCGCCGGCTCCAGCCGGCACAGCGCGTCGAGCACGGCCTGGGCCGCCTCGACCCGGCGCCGGGTGATGCCGTTGTCGGTGTCCGCGAAAGTCCAGTTGTAGATCGGGGCGCTGTAGTAGACGCCTTCGCCCAGCGGCCCTTTCGGGGTCCATCCGAGATTGGCCGGGTCGGCGGCCAGCGCTTTCTCGATGGGCGCGCTCTGGCTGAAATGGGTGGAGAACAGGTAGACGATCACCGGCCGCTTCGTGTCGCGCACGGTGCGGGCGATGTGTTCGATGAAGACGGGATTGAGCTTCCATTGCTCGCCCTGCTTTGTGAAGAGCGTGAGCAGGGGAACATTCAGCGTGTAGCCGAGCTCAAAGCTGCGTGACCGCCCGTTGGCCGGCAGCAGGCCGGCCAGGGTCTGCTCCACCAGGGGGCCTGCGGAACCCTCGCTGGGGTTGCAGGATCGGATCATCGCGGCCGTATCCGCCTGTTGCGCGGCCGCCCCGGTGACCGGCACCCAGCAGGGGTCCAGGCCCATCATCGGCGCCACCAGCATGGCGGGCGGGGCTTTCTGGCCCAGGGCTGCCAGGGGCAGCGCGGCCGCCGCGGCCAGGGCCGCGATCAACAGGGAATGTGGGAGCTTCGGAGACAAGGATGGACGAACAGCCATGAGTGACGGGTAATGTACAAGCAGCGGCGATAATTCCGCCCACCCCGCGCCATGGCGGCACCTCGTCTTTTCCGGCTCTTTTCCATCCCGTTTCCCTTCCTTCACGTCCTGCATGGAACCCGTCCTTCAATCCGATCCCGCCCAGGTCTTTGGCGAACTGCTGGTCCGCTCCGGCAAGCTGAGCGCGCGCGACCTCGAGCGCGCGCTCGCCGCCCGCCAGGAGATGGGCGGCTCGCTCGGTGGCGTGCTGACGCAGCTGGGCCTGGTCTCCGAGATCGACGTGGCGCAGGCGCGCTCGCAGGCGCTCTCGCTGCCGGTGGCGGCGCCCGAAGATTTCCCGTCGGCGCTGCCCGAGGTGCCCGGGCTGCAGCCGGAGTTCCTGCACACCCACCAGATCTGCCCGCTGCGCATCGAGGACGGCCGGCTCGACGTCGCCATGGTGGCGCCAGAGGATGCCTTCCTGGTCAAGGCGCTGCGGCTCGCCACCGGGCTGCAGGTCCGGCCCTTCATCGGGATGTCGAGCGACATCGCGAAGGCGCTGGCGCAGCCCGAGACGGAAGCGGGCGACGAAGAGGGCGACGGTTTCGGCGACCACGACTCCAGCGACTTCGTCGAACACCTGCGCGACCTCGCGAGCGAGGCGCCGGTGATCCGGCTGGTCAACCTGATCATCGGCAAGGTGATCGAGCTGCGTGCGTCGGACATCCACCTGGAGCCCTTCGACGACGGCCTGCACGTGCGCTACCGCGTCGACGGCGTGATCATCTCGTCGGAGCTGGTGGCGCCGCGCCACAGCGCCGCCGTCACGTCGCGCGTGAAGCTGCTCGCGCACCTGGACATCGCCGAGCGGCGACTGCCGCAGGACGGGCGCATCAAAACCCGCGTGAAGGGCCGGGAGCTCGACCTGCGGGTCTCGACCGTGCCCACCGTGCACGGCGAAAGCGTGGTCCTGCGCGTGCTGGACCGCGCGAGCGTTCGTTTCAGCCTGGAGCAGATGGGTTTCGAGCCCGACACGCTCAAGCGCTTCAATGAGCTGCTGGCACGCCCGCACGGCATCCTGCTGGTGACGGGCCCCACGGGCTCCGGCAAGACGACGACGCTCTATGCCGCGCTGTCGAAACTGGACTCGTCGACGCAGAAGATCATCAACGTCGAGGACCCGGTCGAATACCAGCTGGAGGGCATCAACCAGATCCAGGTGCACACCCAGATCGGCCTGACCTTCGCCAACGCGCTGCGCTCCATCCTGCGGCAGGACCCGGACATCATCATGATCGGCGAGATGCGTGACGGCGAAACCGCGCAGATCGCGGTGCAGTCGGCGCTCACCGGCCACCTGGTGCTGTCGACCCTGCACACCAACACCGCCGCCGGTGCCGTGATCCGCATGAAGGACATGGGCGTCGAAAGCTACCTCATCACCTCGTCCGTCAACGGCGTGCTGTCGCAACGGCTGGTGCGCACGCTGTGCAAGCACTGCAAGCAGCCGGAGGTGCCGCCGCCCGACCTGCTGCAAAGCTCCGGCCTGTTCCGCTACCTGCCCGCCGGCCAGCCGATGTACACGGCGCGCGGCTGCAACCAGTGCCGCGATTCCGGCTACCAGGGCCGCACGGGCATCCACGAACTGCTGCTGCTCGACGACGTCGTGCGCCGGGCCATCCTGGACGGCAAGGACGCTTCGGAGCTGCACGCGCTGGGGATCAAAGGCGGCATGCTGACGCTGTATGAAGATGGCCTGCGCAAGGTGGCGCACGGCGTCACCAGCCTGGAAGAACTGCTGCGCGTGACGCAGGACAACGGCGATGCCTGATTTCGCCTGGCGCGCTTCCGACGCGGCCGGCCGCATGTCGCAAGGCACGCTGGAGGCCGCCACCGCCGTGCTCGCTGCCCGCCAGCTGCGCGAGCGCGGCCTGGTGCCTGTCAGCATCGAAGCGGGCGTCGCCGCGCCGGCCGCCAACCAGGCGGCCACGCTGGCGCAGTCGAGCGGCCGCCAGGCCAAGGGGCCGGTCACGCAGGCCGACGTGCTGGCGCTCACGAGCGAACTGGCGATCATGCTGCGCGCCGGCCTGGCGCTGGCCAACGCGCTGCGCGTGCTGATCGACATGAGCCACAAGCCCTCGGTTGCGCAGCTGCTGCAGGCGGTGCTGGACGACGTGAAGGGCGGTGCGCCGCTCTCCCAGGCGCTGGCGCGCGAACGTGCGCTGTTCGGCGATTTCTACCTGAACATGGTGCGCTCCGGCGAGGCCAGCGGCCAGCTGTCGGCCGTGCTCACGCGGCTGGTCGAGCACATGGAACGGCTGCGCGCGCTGCGCGAAAGCGTGATCTCCGCGACGATCTATCCCGCCATCCTGCTGGGCGTCGCCATCGTCTCGGTGATCGCCATGCTGGGCTTCGTGGTGCCGCAGTTCGAGAAACTGTTCAACGACATGGGCGACGCGCTGCCGCTCGCGACGCGCATCGTGATGATCGCGGGCCAGTTGTTTCGCGACTGGGGCCTGGTGATCGGCATCGTGATGGCCGCCGTCGCGTGGCTGGCCATGCGCTGGGCGCGCACGCCCGCCGGCCAGGCGAAATGGGAATCCGCCGTCCTGCGCATCCCTTTGTTCGGCCGGCTGCTGCTGAAGTTCCAGCTGAATCTTTTTTCACGCTCGCTCGGAACCTTGCTCGGAAACGGCGTTCCCATGCTGACGGCCTTGCACATCGCGACCCAGACCGTGGGCAACCAGGTGTTGCGCTCGGCGCTGGTCCCGATCGCACCGGCCGTGAAGGAAGGCGGGCGCCTGGTGGATGCCCTGAGGGCGACCGGCGTGTTCGAGCCGATCGCCATCAACCTGGTCCGCGTGGGTGAGGAGACGGGCCGCGTCGGCCCGATGATGCTGGAGCTGGCGAACATCCTCGATCGCGACGTCGAGACCGGCATCCGCCGCACCCTGACGCTCATCGAGCCGGCGCTGATCATCGTGCTGGGCCTGATGATCGCCGGGATCATCGTCTCGATCATGCTGGGCATCCTGTCGATCAACGACCTCGCGGCGTAACCATTGAAAACAAATGAGATTTGAGATGAAGATTCGGACTTCGACGCGGCCCGCCCTGCGGGGCTTCACCCTGGTGGAACTGCTGGTGGTGCTGGCCATCCTGACCTTGCTGGCCGGCCTCGTGGGCCCCAAGGTGCTCGGCCAGCTGGGCGGTGCCAAGTCCAAGACGGCCTCGGTGCAGATCGCCGACCTCGAGAAGGCGCTCGAGCTGTTCAAGCTCGACGTCGGCCGCTTTCCCAACAAGGAAGAGGGCCTCGACGCGCTGAACAAGAAGCCGGCGGCGGCCAACGGCTGGAATGGCCCCTACCTGAAGGGCGGCATCCCGGTCGACCCCTGGGGCAAGCCCTACCAGTACGCCAGCACTGGCGCCGCGGTGGAGATCGTTTCGTTGGGCGCCGACGGCGCGGCGGGTGGCGAAGGTGAGAACGCCGACATCCGCAACAACAAGTAGCATGGCGCGCCGCACCCGGCGGGCGGTGGAGCGCGGCTTCACCCTGCTGGAGCTGCTCGTCGTGTTCGCCATCGCCGCCCTGCTGACGGTGGTGGTTCCCATCTCCTATGGCGCGTTGCGTGATTCCTCGCAATACCGCGACACCCTCCGCGCGATGGTGGCGGACTTGCGGGCGGCCCGCCACCGCGCGCAGTCCGAGGGCCGCGAGGTCCGCTTCAGCGTCGACCTCGCGAACCGCACCTATGGCCTCGACGGCCGGCCGCCACGCCCCCTGCCGGAAGCGGTGGAGGTCAAGGCCACGGTCGCCAGCATCGAGATGACCGCGGGCGAGGTCGCCTCCATTCGTTTCCTGCCGAGCGGCGGCGCCACCGGCGGCGCACTCGACGTGGTCCGGCCTTCGGGCGCCGGCACGCGCCTGGCCGTCGACTGGTTCTCCGGCCAGGTCACGCAGAGCGCCCTGCCATGACGCGTCGCCAGCGCGGCTTCTCGCTGCTCGAACTGCTGGTGGCGTTCGCCATCATGGGCCTCTCCCTCGGCATGCTCTACCGCGCGACCGGCAACAGCGCCCGCAGCGTGGGCGATGCGGCGCAGTACCAGCAGGCGATGGTGCTCGCCAGTTCGCTGCTCGCGCTGCGCGACGCCTTGCCCGAGGCCGGCTGGAGCGAGTCCGGGCAGTCCGGTGCCTTCCAGTGGCGCGTGCAGAGCGCACCCTTCGCGACACCCGTGAGTGAATCCACCCCCACAGCCGCGCGGCTGCACCAGGTGGTCTTCCAGATCCGCTGGGACGAAGGCGAACGGCCGCGCGAGATCGAGTTCGCGACCTTGCTGCCGCAGACCACGGCGCCCGCCATCCCCGGGGCGCGCCGGTGAGGGCCAACCGGCGCGTCCTGCGCGGCTTCACGCTGGTCGAGATCCTGGTGGCGGTCTCGCTGTTGTCGGTGGTGATGCTGGGCCTGGGCTCGGCATTGCGCACGATGGGGCAGGCCGAGGAGAAGATCGACGCGCGGCTCGCGCGCGCCGACGAGATGCGCATGGCGTCCACGTTCATGCGCAGCACGCTCGCGCGCGTGTCGCTGCGCCGCGTGACGCCGCCGCCCCCCGGGCGCCCTTCGGTGCTCTTCGCCGCCGCGCCCCAGGCCGTTTCCTGGGTCGGCGTCATGCCGGCGCGCTTCGGCGCCGGCGGCCGCTACTTCTTCCGGCTCGCGCAGGAACCGCTGGAGGAGGGCGCCGGGCTGGTGCTGCGGTTCCAGCGCTGGACCGACGCCGCGGTATTCCCGGACTGGTCGCAGGCCGAAGCGCGCGTGCTCGTGCGCGACGTGCGGGCCGTGCAGATGCGCTTTCTCGACGTCGAAGCCGCGGCGCCGGCGTGGCTGGACGGCTGGACGGCGATCGATCGCGTGCCGGACCGCGTGCTGATCCAGCTCGAGACGGCGCACGGGCCGTGGCCGCCGCTGTTCATGCCGATGCGGCCGCTGCCCGCGAGCGATCCGTCCTCGGGCGGCGCGGTGTTCGGGGCCGGCTGATGCGCAGCGCCCGCGGACTGGCCCTGGTGGCCGTGCTCTGGATCGTCGCCGCGCTCAGCGTCGTCGCGGCCGGCGTCTCGCATTCCGTGCGGCAGGAGATCCGCGCGGTTTCCAACGCGCGGCAGGCGGCGGTCGGCGAAGCCCAGGGGCAGGCCGCCATCTTCCTCGTGCTGCAGGACCTCGCCACCCAGGTCCAGAAGCCGGTGCGCCTGGCGACGCTGCCCGCGACCTGGCACGGCGTCGAAATGGCGGTGCGGGTGCAGCCGCTCGACGGGTTGATCGACCTGAACAACGCGCCGCCCGGCCTGCTGGCGCTGCTGTTCCAGCACGGCGGCGAACTCGACAGGCCGCGGGCCGAGGCGCTGGCGCAGGCCGCCGTCCGCTACCGGTCGACGCTCGACGGGCGCAACCGCAGCGTGGGGTTCGAATCCCCCGAGGACCTGCTGCAGGTGGAGGGAATCGATTACAACCTCTATGCTAAACTCGCCGCCCTTGTGACCGCGGACCTCCGCGGGAGCGGGCGTGTGAACGTCCTGGCCGCCGCGCCGGATGTCCTCGCGGTGCTGGCCGGCGGCGATCACGCGAAAGCGGCCGCCCTCGCGGCCCGGCGGGAGGACGGCGGGGCCGGCGGCGCGGGCCTGGACACCACCGCGCTGCCGGGCGAATTCGTCGACCTGAGGTCGGTGGGTCCGCGCTACCACCTGCAAGCGCGTGTCCCGCTCTCCGGCGGCGCCTGGCTGCTGGTTTCCCGCACTGTCGATTTCGGCGCCGCGCGCCACGGCGTCCCCTGGCGGGTGCTGCATGGCGACTATCGATTTGAACCCGCATCACACTAGGATGGCGAAGTCGTGACCTCTCTCCAGATGCCAGGCCTGGCGTCTTTCGCGGCCGACCTTGGCGCCGCCTGGCGGCGCATGCAGGCGTCGCCGCTGTTGTCCTGGCTCACTCCGGCGGTGCCGGTGCGGCTGGACCGCCCCGACGGCAGCCATGTTTTCTGGCTGGCTTCGGCCGACGGACTGGCGCCCTGGCCCGGACAGGCGCCGGCCTCGCCATTCCGCGCCACCGAAATTCCCGAGGAACACCTGCTGGTCCGCCGGATCATGCTGCCCGCATTGAGCGAGAGCGAGATCCGCCAGGCCGTGGCGCTCGACGTCGCGGCCGCCAGCCCGTTTGCCGCGGAAGACCTGGTGTGGGCCTACAGCACGCGGCGGGCCGCGAACGGGATGGTCGAGGCGCAGGTGGTGCTGGCCTCGCGCCGTCAGGTGAGCGCGCTCGCCGGACCTGCTGCCGGGGCGGGAGCGGCCCCCGAGGCATGGGCCTGGCAGCCACCCTTCGCGCCGGCCGTCCTGCCGGGATTCGGCGAGGCGCGCCGCGAGGCCGCGGCGCGGCGCGGCCGGCGGCTGGCGTTCGGGCTGGTGCTTTGTGCGCTGATCCTGGCGGCCGCGGCGGCCATGACGCCCGTGCTGCAGCTGCGCATGCGCGCGGTGGAAGCCAATCGCGCCATGGAAGCGCTGGTGAAGCGCACCGAGCCCGCCCTCAAGCAGCGCGCCGCGCTGACCGAAGCCCTGGACGCCGGCAACGCACTGGGCGAGATGCTGGCGCAGCGCAGCCAGCCCTTGCTGGTGCTGGACCTGCTGACGCAGGCGCTGCCGGACGACACCTCGCTGCTCGGCCTCAGCATGCAGGGCAACAAGATCACCATCAATGGCATGACGGGCAACGCGGCCGGCTTGATGCAGCTGCTGAGCGCGCATTCCCAGTTGCGTGACGTGAAGGCGCCGACCGCGGCGACGCGGCCGCTGGGTTCCTCCAAGGACCTGTTCACCATCGAATTCGTGCTGGCGACGCCGGGTGCGGCGGCCGGCGCGGCCCTGCCGGCCGCATCGGCCTCCGCGCCTGCAGGGACGGCGACAGCGAGTGCAGCTCCGGCGCCCCCCGCCAGTGCTCCCGCGGCTGGCGCGGCGCCTGCGGCCGCGGCCGCACCA
>NZ_VOBQ01000023.1 GCF_007833165.1 Caenimonas sedimenti
AAGACTTCGATGCGCGGGAAGCGGCCTGCGGTGTTGCCGGGCAGCGTCCAGGAGACATCGACCACGCCGTCCTTGGCCTGGTCGTACAGCTGCACCGGGGTGCCGCCCAGCTGCATGGCCGGGTAGCCCTCGAACTTGATGCGGCCGCCCGACTCTTTCTCGACCTTTTCCATCCACGGCTTGTGCATGGTCAGCCACACGTTGGACTGCGGCGCCATGAAGGTGTGGAACTTGAGGGTGACGGCTTGCTGGGCGAGGCCGCTCAGCGAGGAACCGCCGAGGGCCGCGGCGGCGCCGGATTTGAGCAGGGTACGACGTTGGATCATTTGAATCTCCTAGGCTGCAAAGTAAAACGCAAAAGCGTCCGCCGCAGGTCCGGGGCTTTCCCCTAAGAGGCCCTGCTACTTGATGAATCCCACCAGCCAGAGCGGGATGATGGGGAAGAAGAGGAACAGCATGGTCCGGAGGACGTCGCTGATCAGGAAAGGCATGACCCCGCGGTACGTCTCGCCCATGGGAACGTCCTTGGCCATGCCATTGACGATGTAGACGTTCAGCCCGACCGGCGGTGCGATCAGGCCGAAGCCCACGGTCATGAGCACCATGATGCCGAACCAGATGGCCGTCAGGTCCTTGGACATGCCGAAGTCGAGCGCCATGATCATCGGGAAGAAGATCGGGATGGTCAGCAGCAGCATCGACAGCTCGTCCATCACCGCGCCCAGCAGCACGTAGAACAGCAGGATGGCGACGACGACGATGAGTGGCGACAGGCCCCAGCTGCCCACCACGGCGGCCAGCTGGTTGGGCACCTGCGTCAGTGCCAGCGCGGCGTTCATCAGGTCGGCGCCGAGGAAGATCAGGAAGATCATGGCGGCGCTGGTCGCGGTGCCGTAGAAGCACTCCTTGAATTTATCGATCGTCATCTCGCCCTTCAGGAGCGCGGTGAGGAAAGTTGTTGCCGCACCCACCGCCGCACCCTCCGTCGGCGTGAAGAAACCGCCGTAGATGCCGCCGAAGACCAGCAGGAAGATGACCGCGATGGGCGCCACGCCGGCGATGGCGCGCGCCGTGAGCGGCGGCGGCGCGTCCTCGACTTCCGGCGCATGCCCCGGGGAAACACGGACGTAGATGGCCACGGCCAGCATGTACCCGAACATCGCAATGATGCCGGGCACGATGGCCGCGGCGAAGAGCTTGCTGATGTTCTGCTCGGTCAGGATGGCGTAGATGACCAGCACGATCGAGGGCGGCAGCTGGATGCCCAGGGTGCCGCCCGCGGCGAGCGTCCCGGTCGCGATGCGTCCCGAATAGCCATGCTTGCGCATTTCCGGCAAGGCGACGCTCGTGATGGTCGCGGCCGTTGCGACGGACGACCCGCTGATGGCGCCGAAGGCCGCGCAGGCCAGCAGCGAGGCCATCGCCAGGCCGCCCTTGAAGCGGCCGAGCACCGCCGCGGCGAATTCGAACAGTGCCTTGCTGATGCCGCCCTTGGTAGCGAAATGCCCCATCAGGATGAAGAGCGGGATCACCGACAGGTCGTAGTTCGCGAACCGCGCGAAAGCCTGCGTGTTGAGAAAGTTCGAGAACGGCAACCAGCCCGTCTGCGTCACATAGCCGATGGCGCCGGCGGCAAACATGCTCACCGCGATCGGGATGCGGATGGCCATGCAGGCCAGCATGATCCCGAAGATCAGGCCCGTGAGCCCCAATGAGCTCATATGGCCGCCTCGGGTTCTTCCGCGCCGCCGAAGCCGAACACGGCTTGGTACAGCGAGATCACGCCTGCCAGGATGAACGGCGGAACCATCGTGGCGTAGACCACCCATTCGGGGAAGCCCATGATCTGCGTTTCAGAATTCGAGGAGTAGCTGTTCAGGCCGCCCAGGGTGGTGCGCCAGGCCAGCAGCGCGAAGATCGCGGCGAGAAGAAGGCAGCCGAAGCGGTCCAGCTTGTCGTTGACCGAGGGCCGCAAGCCCGCGGTGAAGAAGTCGACGATGATGTTGCCGCGCCGCAGCTGGCACAGCGGCATGAACAGCGCGATGGCGGCGCCCGCCGCAACGGCGGTGAGCTCGAACGCGCCGACGATGGACACGCCCACCGTGTTGCGCCCGATCAGGCTGCCGCATGTCATGAGCGTGATGCCCGTCAGCAGCACGCCGGCCAGGATGGCGCAGAACCTGGCCAGTGCATCCAATATCCGCAAGCGGCGCTCCTTCGTTGTTTTGTTTCTCTGGTGCGCGCGAACCCGGGGTCACGCAGCCTGGATTTTCACCGAAAGCGTGCCGAGGCCGCCGACCCCACCAACCAGGGTGTCGCCGGCCACGACGGCGGCCACGCCCTCGGGGGTCCCGCTATAGATCAGGTCGCCGGGCTGCAGTTCCCAGGCGGCCGACAGGTGTTCGATGGTCTCGCCGATGTTCCAGATCAACTTGGACACGTTGCTGCGTTGCCGGTCCGAGCCGTTCACCTGCACCCAGATGTCGGCATTGGCGACGTCACCGGCCTGGGCCACGGGCGTGATCGGGCCGATCGGCGCCGACTCGTCGAAAGCCTTGCCGATGCACCAGGGGCGGCCCTGCTTCTTCATCTCGCCTTGCAGGTCGCGGCGCGTCATGTCGAGGCCGACGGCATATCCGAAGATGTGCTTGTGGGCGTCCGCGGCCTGGATGTTCCTGCCGCCCGTCCCAATGGCCACGACGAGTTCGATCTCGTGGTGCAGGTCCTTGGTGAGGCTCGGGTAGCGCATCGTCCCGGTTTCACCGGCGTTCACCACCACGACGGCGTCGGCCGGCTTCATGAAGAAGAACGGCGGCTCGCGCCCGGTGAAACCCATCTCCTTGGCATGCTCCACGTAGTTGCGCCCGACGCAATAGATGCGGTGCACCGGGAACCGCTCGGCGCGGCCGGTGACGGGCACGCTGGCGGCGGGCGCTGGGGGGAAAACGTAGCTCATGACAACCTTTCTTCGCGGTGGATGCCCAGCGCCTGGTGCACCGGACGGTCTGAAAAACTGAACAGCACGCAGCCCCGCGCGGAAGTGAGGCGCGCAGTGTGCCATGAGGGAATCACGAAATGATCGCGCGGGCCGAAGCGGAACGCATAGCTGTTATCACCATGTTCGATGGCCACTTCGCCTTCCCCCTCGACCACGCTGTACACGGCGCCGTCGGTCTGGCGGAAACCCTTTCCGTGGAAACCCGCAGGCAAGCGCTGCATGAAGGTGGCGATGGTCGGCATCGGCCAGCCGCCGGTGAGCGGGTTCACGTAGCGCAGCTTGACGCCATCCCAGGCGTCCACGGGCGCGTGGCGCTCCAGTTGCTCCAGCGCCTCGCGGCTGCGGTCGTAGGGGTAGCTGAAGATCGGCGAGGTGGCGCCGAAGGGCGGCTCGTGCCGCACGGGGACCATGTTGTGGCCATAGCGCGCGAGGCTCGTCCCTTCTGGCCGGCTCACGTCCTGCGAGCGGGCGGCTCCGTTCTCCGCGAAACCGGCGTCGAAGAAGCGGACCATGGGGATGTCGAGCCCATCCAGCCAGACCACGGGGCCATCGGCCTCGCTCCCGTGATCGTGCCAGGTCCAGCTGGGCGTGATGATGAAATCTCCCGGGCGCATGGTCGTGCGCTCGCCGTCCACCGCGGTGTAGGCGCCCGAACCCTCGACGATGAAGCGCAGGGCGCTCTGCGTGTGGCGGTGGCTGGGGGCCACCTCGCGCGGGAGGATCAGCTGCAGGCCCGCGTAAAGGGATTGCGTGACGGCGGACTGGCCGCGCAGCGACGGGTTTTCGAGAATCAGGACGCGGCGCACGGCTTCCTCGGCCGTGATCGCTTCCCCGGCGCGCATCAGGAACGGCCGGACGTCCTCGTACTTCCACAGTGCCGGTACGCACGGAGTGCCGGGTTGGGGCGGTACCAGGGCATGCAGCACCTCCCACAAGGGCGTCAGGTGGTGCGGCGCCATGTCGCGATACAGCTGCTGGCGCAGCAGGGTGGCGGGGTGGGGTGCGTTCACAAGATCTCCTACCAGCTGCGGCCCAGATAGGCGCCGCCTTGTTCCAGCCGCGCCTGCAAGGCGGTCACGTCGACCTTGGCCGCGGCCACATCCGAAGCGATGGCCAAATGCGCGGCTTCGCCCGCCGCCTGGCCCATGACGAAGCAGGCGCCCGTGACGCGCGCAGCCGACTGCGCCTCATGGCTCATGGAGGCGCAGCGGCCGGCCACCCAGACGTTGTCGAGTCCGACCGGCACGGTCATGCGGTAGGGGAGGTGGTTGAAGCCGCGGCTCTCGGGGATCTTCGGCCAGCGGAATTCCACGTCGCCCTTCATGTGCAGTTCGAGCGGCCAGCCGTTGACGCCGATCGTGTCGTCGAAGCTGGCGCAGTCCAGCACGTCGGACTCGGTCAGCTCGTAGTGGCCGCGAACGCGTCGCGTCTCGCGGATGCCGACCTGCGGCGCGATGTCGACGATGTAGCTCTGCTCGAAGCCGGGCACCTCGCGCAGGAAGCCGGCCACGCTGGCGATCTGGCGGCGGCCGAGCACCTCGGCTTCGCTCAGCTCCAGGGCATCGGTCCCGTCCATCGCATTGCCGTCGCGGTTGGCGAGCTGCGTCAGGTTCACCCGCCATTCGATGCCGCTTTTCTGCGGCCGCACGATGGGCGTCTTGCGGGGAAACTGGTAGCGGCCTTCGGCCTCGGCCCGCAGCATCAATTGCGGAATCACTTCCCAGGCCTTGCCGGCGCGCGCTGGATCGATGCCGTTCAGGCGGAACATCGTCGAGGGGTAGAGCATGTTGCCTTGCCCATCGCCTTTGGCATAGGGCACGCCGGCCCAGGCCGCGAGGTCGCCGTCCCCGGAGGCGTCGATGAAGGTGCGACCCAGCACGGCACGCCGGCCCGACTTGGTTTCCACCAGCAGCGCGGCCACGCGCTCTGGCGAGGCCATCACGACGCCGGCGGCGAGCGCATGGAACAGGATCTCCACGCCTGCCGACAGCAGCAGGTCGTCGGCCGCGATCTTGTAGGCCGCCGTGTCGTAGGCCTGCGCCACCGTCTTGCCGAACAGGGCGTGCGGTTCGTTCAGCCCGCCCAGGTGCGCGATCCGTTCCAGCAGGCCGTCGGCCACGCCGTGCACCACCTGACGGATGTCGCCATGGACGTTCGCATGCAAGCCGCAGAAGTTGGTCACGCCAGCCGCGGTCCCCATGCCACCGAGGAAGCCGTAGCGTTCCACCAGCAGGGTCTTGCGTCCGGCGCGCGCTGCCGCCACGGCGGCGGCCATGCCGGCCGGCCCGCCGCCCAGCACCACCACCTCGTACTCGCCGTGGACTGGCGTCTCACGGCTGGGCTCGGTCAGGGTGCGCTGCATGGGGTGGTCTCGTCCGCGGAATTGATAAGCATACTTACGAATGACGATGCTGGCAAGCTCGGCCCGACGCTACACTGCCCGCATGGGGAAGAGCTACGATTTCCGGCATGCGCCCGGCCACCTGATCCGGCGCGCGCACCAGGTCGCGGTCGCCATCTTCATGGAAGAGACGAGCGACTTCGAAGTGACGCCGGTGCAGTTCGCGATCCTCAACACGCTGATCGAGGCGCCCGGGGAAGACCAGGTCACGCTGGCGCGCAATGTCGCATTCGATGCGGCCACGTTCGGCTCGGTGATCGCGCGGATCGAAAGCCGCGGCTGGGTGCGGCGCGAAGCCGACGCCGCCGACAAGCGGCGCAAGCTGCTGTGGGTCACGCCTGAGGGCGAGGAGGCGGCCCAGCGCATGAAGCGCGCCGTGGCCAAGGCGCAGAGCCGCATCCTCGGCCCGCTCGAGGCGGCAGAGCGGGAACAGTTGCTGCGGCTGCTGCAGCGCCTGGTGGACGGGCATGATCCGGCGCCGCCGGATGCCACGTGAGGCCTGGCTTCAGTCCGACTTGGTGACCAGCGTGAAGTGCTCCACCACCGGCGGGCTGGCGAAGAACGGCCCGATGATCGCGCGCCATTCGGCGAACAGCGGCCCCTGGCGGAAATCCACGGTGTGGTTCTCCAGCGTATCCCAGAAGATCTGCAGCACGTAGCGCTCGGGGGATTCGATGCCCTTGTTGACCTTGTAGCCGCGCATGCCCTTCGCGCGAACGGCCACGGTCGTGATGGCGCGCTGGATGGCTTCCTCGAAAGCGGCCTGCTGGCCGGGTGCGATGCGGATCTCGGCGATCTCCAGGATCATGTCTGCCCCTCAGTGTTGTGCGTCGGGCAAGTCTACCGTCAGGCCGTCCAGCTCGTCCGCCAGCGTGATCTGGCAGCTCAAGCGGCTCGTGGGGCGGCGCTCGGCCGCGGTGAATTCCAGCATGCCCGCTTCGTCGTCCTGGGGTGGCGGCAGCTGCGAAGCGAAGGGCTCACGCACATAGACATGGCAGGTCGCGCAGGTCATGAGGCCGCCGCAGTCGGCTTCGATGCCCGCCACGTTGGCGCTGACTGCCGCCTGCATCAGGCTGTCGCCGGTCTTGACCTCCAAGGTCGAAGTTGCGCCATTCGCGGCGACCAGGTGCACGGTGATCATCAAATCCTTCCGAAGTATTCGCGGCGCTGGAACTCGTCCTTGTCCTCGGCCTGCTCGAAGCGTATCTGCTCGGACTGCTTGAGGCGCGTGTAGTAGTCGATGAAATTGGCGCCGAACGCGGCGCAGAGGCGCTCGTCGGCGCGCAGCGCGGACAGAGCCTCACCCAGGCTCGTGGGCAGTTGCTCGCCCTCCCCGCCGTAAGGTGCTGCCGTCGCGGCGGGGGCGCGCAGGCCCCGGGCGACGCCGTCCAGGCCCGCATGGATCTGCGAGGCGAGATAGAGGTAGGGATTCGCCGCCGGCTCGCCGATGCGATTTTCGATGCGCGTCGCGCCGTCGCCGCATTCGCCGATCACGCGCAGCATCGCACCGCGGTTGTCGCGGCCCCACAGCACGGCTTGCGGCGCGAGTGCGTTCGGGCGGAAGCGGCCGTAGCCGTTGGCGGTCGGGGTGCAGAACACCGCCATGCCGCGGGCATGCGCCAGCAAGCCAGCCAGGAAGTGCTCGCCGGTTTCCGACAAGGTCGATTGCGCGTCCGCCGCCGTGCTGCCTGCAGCGGGCGTGTCACGGCGGAACACGTTGCGGCCGGACGCCGGGTCGACCAGCGACTGGTGCAGGTGCCAGCCGCTGGACATGATGTTGGGGAAGGGCGGGCGGCACATGAAGGTCGCGTGGTAGCCAGCGCGCCGGAGCGCCATCTTCACCGCGTTGCGGAACAGCACCATGTTGTCGGCGGCGGTCAACGCGTCCGTCGCCTCGAACACGGCTTCCACCTGGCTGGGCCCGAGCTCGATCTCCAGCGAGATCAGAGGCAGGCCCAGCGCCTGCGCGGTGTGCTGGACGATGCGCATCGGCTCCTCGGCCAGGTCATACCAGGCTTCCGCCAGCAGGTTGTAGCCGGGGTGCACCAGGCTCACGGCGGGGGGCGGCCCCGGCCACGCGGCTTGCAGGGGATCCAGTTGCGCCTGCGTGTCCTCGATGCGGTAGATGTGGAACTCGACCTCGAGCCCGCACTTCATCGCGAATCCCGCCTCGCCCAGCCGTTCCAGCGCGCGTTGCAGCACGCGGCGCGTGTCGAGCTCGACCGGCTTGCCATCCTGGAACCACGGCTGCGCGCGCAGCACGCCGGTGGACGGCGTCCATGGCAGCCGGCGGAAGCTGGCCGGGTCCGCCAGCAGCAGCAGGTTGTTGGCGAAGCCGAACCCAGGCAGCGTCGCGGTGCCTCCGGGCTCGAAGACCTTGAAGGCGGTGCGGTCCGAGGTGTCCTTCAGCATGAGCGTGCTGACCATGCCCACGCCTTCGCGCAATGCACCCACCACCGCCGATGCCACGAGGGTCTTGCCGCGCACGACGCCATGGGCGTCGCACCAGCCGATGCGCACGAGTTCCAGGCCGCTGGCTTCGATCTCCCGCGCCAGGTCGTGCAGCGCTTGCTCGCGCGCCGCGTCATGGATGCCGCAGCGCTCGGCGAATGAAGTCATTCCCCGGAATTCCCAGCCGTCGCGGTGGCGTCGGCCTCAACCTGCGCCCACTCCGCACCGGCCCGCTTGGCCTCGGCCTGCTCCAGCCACCATGTGCCCCAGGCCCCGGCGGGCGCGATGCCGTCGACGGTGTCGGGCCCGCGCATGGCGGCTGCCTGCGAGGCGTCCGCAACGCCCGGCGCCACGCCTCCGGCCTGCACCGTCTCGATCGCTTTCAGCAGCGTGCGCCGATTCGCCATGATCACCTTGTCGCTCGTCCCCAGGTGCTCGCGCGTGCGGTCCTGGATCGCACCCATGCTCTCCACCGCCCACTGGTCGTGCACGTTGATGTCTTCCTCGCCCATGCCGAGGTAGGTTTCGGTGCGCTGTTCCTCGGCGTTGAAACCCCAGTTGTTGTGGCGCCCGGACTTCGGGATGTAGTCGGGCAGCGAGATGAACTGCAGCCGCTGGTTGCGCATGGCTTCCTTGTCCACCGGACCGCCGAAGCTGGTGAACACCGAATACCAATAGGTGCGGGTGTCGTCCACCGGCACGTGCATCTGCGTGATGGTCAGCGTCTCCGACAGCGGGATCACGAAGGTGTGCGGGAAGATCGCCTGCGTCACGCGCACGTGTGTCAGCGCCGGCGTCATCGGCCGCAGCGCCGTCAGCTGCACGCCCCAGGGCTTGGGCTCGAAGCTGATGTCAGGCTGGTGGAACTCGCGCATGATCCGCGTCATCGGCCAGCGCTCGCCGTCGAACTCGCCGGCGCTGGCGCTGCGGAACTGCTTGCCGGCCGCGTTGTCGCCGATGGCGTCCAGCGCCGCATCGTTCAGGAAGCGATGCAGGAAGGACGGGTGGGCCGGGTCGATGCCCACCTCGAAGGCCTGCAGCCAGTTGGCGTTCCACAGCCCCTTGAAGGCGAAGGTGTGGGTCGAGGGCGCGGCGAAGCAGTCGAATTCCGGAAAGGGCGGTGCCTGGCCCTCGTCGCCGAACCAGCCGAAGAGGATCCCGCTTTTTTCCAGCACCTGATAGCTGCGCTGGCGAACGCGTTCGCACAGCTTGCTGCCCGTGGGCTCCGCCGGCGTTTCCAGGCAGCGGCCGGTCGCATCGAACTTCCAGCCGTGAAAAGGGCAGCGCAGGCCGTCGCCCTCGTGCCGGCCGAAGGAGAGATCTGCACCCCGGTGCGGGCAGTCCTTGTCGAGCAGGCCCCAGCGTCCCTCGGCATCCTTGAAGAGAACCAGGTCCTGTCCTAGCACGCGCAACGCCTTGACCGGCCGCTGCGCCATGCGCGGGTCGAGCTTCGGGTCGAATTCGTCGACCAATGCGACCGGCTGCCAGTAACTGCGCAACACGGCGCCACATGGCGTGCCCGGGCCGGTGCGGGTGAGGAGCTCGTTCTGGTCTGCTTTCATGGCGTTCCTAAAACGGTATACCGTTATTGAGATTCAGTGTACAGTGGGCGGCATGAGCTTGCAAGAAACCGTCTTGATGCAGTTGCGCGACCTGATCCTGCGCGGTGAATTCGAGCCGGGCCAACGCCTGGCGGAGCAGCAACTGGCGGAACGGCTGGGCGCGTCGCGCACCCCCGTGCGCGCCGCGCTGGTCACGCTCGAGCAGGAAGGCCTGGTGCAGGTCAACGAGACGGGCGGGTACGTCGTGCGGCAGTTCACGGCACAGGAAGTCGCCGACGCCATTGCCGTGCGTGGGCATCTCGAGGGGATGGCGGCCCGGCTGGTCGCTGAACACGGCGTGTCGCGTCAACTGGAAGGTGCGCTGCGCGCCTGCCTGCAGGAGGGCGACGAGGCGCTGGCCGCGAATCCGCTCACCTACGAGAGCTACGCGAAGTACGCGGGCGCGAACGACCGCTTCCATGCGCTGGTGCTCGAGGCCTGTGGCAACCGCGCCCTGCAACGCGCCGTGACGCTGAACGACAAGCTGCCGTTCGCGCCGGCTTCGGCCATGCTCCCCATGCAATCGGCGCTGGAGCAGGACCGCGAGTGGATGCATTACGCCCACCGCCAGCACCACATGCTGTTCGACGCGCTGAAGCGGGGCGAAGGCGCCCGGGCACAATCCCTCGCCAATGAACACACCGAGGTGGCCCAGATGAACATGCGGATGGCGCTGGAACGGCGCGCGGAGACCGAGCAGGTGATGCCTGCGCTGCGCCTGGTGGTCGGGCGTTGAGCGGCGAAGCGCCCACCACGTTCACCCCCGCCGGCGTTCGCCGCGGCTTCCTGCAAGCCCAGCCGCTCGCGCCGGGCGCGTTCATCTACGGCATGGTGTTCGGCGTGCTGGCCAGCGAGCGCGGACTGGCCTGGCTGGAGGCGCTGCTGATGAGCGTCTTCGTCTATTCCGGCAGCGCGCAGCTGGCGGCGCTGCAGGGCTGGAGCAATTCGCCCGCGATCGCGCCACTCGTGGCCACCGTTCTGCTGATCAACGCGCGCTACGTTCTTTATAGCGCCTCGATCCAGCCCTGGCTGTCCGGCGCCACGCGCCCGCAGGCGCTGGGCACCTTGTTCTTTCTTGGCGACGGCAACTGGGCGCTGGCCATGCGCGAATACCACGCAGGCTATCGCGATGCGGGCTTCGTGCTGGGATCCGGTGTCGCGATGGCGCTGCCCTGGGTGCTGGGCACGCTGGGTGGTCACGTGCTGGGGCACAGCGTGCCGAATCCCGCGACCTTCGGGCTCGATTTCATGCTGGTGGCTTTCGCGGCGGCCATCGGGGTGGGCGTGTGGCGGGGCAAGGGCGACATCGCGCCCGCGCTCGTCGCGGTTCTGGCCGCGCTCGTGTTGCACCGTTGGGTGCCGGGCGGCTGGTACATCGTCGGCGCGGGGCTGGCCGCGGGCCTCGTCGGAGCCATGCGCCATGAAGATTGACACGGTGTTCCTGGTCGCAGTGGCGGCCATGGCGCTGGCTTCCTACGCATGCCGCGTCGGTGGCTATGTGCTGATGGGATACATCCCGATCACGCCCAGGGTGCAGGCGGCGTTGAAGGCGATCCCGCTCGGCGTGATGATCGGCATCGTCACGCCTTCGGTCGCGGCCGGCCGCGTGCCGGAGATCGCCGGACTCGCCGCGGTGGTCGCCGCGATGAAGCTCACGCGCAACGACCTGGTGGCGGCGCTGGGCGGTGCCGCCATCGTTGCGCTTTGTCGCTGGGCGGGGCTCTAGCGATCCAGGGCGTGCCGCAACTGTGCGGCACACATCTGCACGGCGACGTTCGCTTCGTCCAGCACCCGGCCCATGGTGATGAAGCCGTGAATCTGCCGCTCGAAGTTGACCAGCGTCGAGCGGCTGCCCGCCTCGGTGAGCTTTTGCGCGTAAGCCAGTCCCTCGTCGCGCAGCGGGTCGTAGCCGGCGATCAGCACGAACGCCGGTGGCAGGCCCGCGTGGTTCTCGTGCAGGAGGGGGGATGCGCGCCAGTCCAGCTGGTGGCCGGCATCCGCCAGGTAGTGGCCGCGGAAGTACGCGATGGTTTCCTGCGTCAGCAGGTAGCCCTGGCCGTTGGTGGTGTGGGAAGGCGCCACGCAGCGCCAGTCGGTGCCCGGATAGATCAGCAGCTGGAAGGCGATCGGCAGGTCACCCGCATCGCGCGCCGCGAGGGTGACGACCGCCGCCAGGTTGCCGCCCGCGCTGTCGCCGCCCACCGCGAGGCGCGCGGCGTCGATCTTCAAGGCGCCGGCGTTGTCCCGCACCCAGCGGGTGGCGGCGATGCAGTCATCGGGGGCGGCGGGAAAGGGCTGCTCGGGTCCCATGCGGTAATCGACGGCGATCACGGCGCAGCCTGACAGGTTGCAGAGCTCGCGGCACAGCGTGTCGTGGGTGTCCAGGTCGCCGATCACGAAGCCGCCGCCGTGGTAATAGACGAGGGCGGGCAGCAAGTCCGTGGCGGAGCTACCGAGCGGGCGGTAGGCGCGCAGCGGGATGGGGCCGCCAGTGCCGCGCGCTTCCAGGTCGCGCACGTCGGCCACCCGCGGCGGATCGGGCTGGGTGAAAAAGCGGCGTTCGCGATAGAACTTGCGCGCGTCCGCGGGCGAGAGCGTGTGCGTCGGCGGAAGCTTGCGCTCTTCGATGAGGCGCAGCAGCGCCTGGGCCTGGGGATGGAGCATGTGCGCTTGCCTCTTCTAGGAGCCTGACAGTGTAGGCGCGGCAGCGTGCAGCCGCTGTCGCGCGGGTTTATGCTTGGCAGATGAAGCTGTACAACTACTTTCGCTCCTCCGCGTCCTTCCGCGTGCGCATCGCGCTCGAGCTGAAGGGTCTGCCCTACGACTATGTGCCGGTGCACCTGGTGAAGGGCGAGCACAAGCAGGACAAGTACGCGGCGGTTTCGACGTCGGGCCTCGTGCCCACGCTGGAGACCGATGGCGGGGAACGTCTCGGCCAGTCGCTGGCCATCATCGAATACCTGGACGAGACGCACCCGCAGCCGCCGCTGCTGCCCAGCGAAGCAACCGAACGTGCGCACGTGCGCGCCCTGGCGCAACTGATTGCCTGCGAGATCCATCCGCTGAACAACCTGCGCGTGCTCAAGTACCTGGTGCACGAACTGAAGGTGGAAGAGGAAGCCAAGAACACCTGGTACCGCCATTGGGTGCGCAGCGGGCTGGAACTGTTCGAGCGCGAGTTGACGCGGTTGCCCTCCGGCACCTACTGTTTCGGTGACACGCCGACCCTGGCGGATTGCTGCCTCGTGCCGCAGATCTTCAATGGCCAGCGGTTCAAGGTCGATTTCAGCGGTCTGCCGCGCACCATGGCCGCGTTCGATGCGTGCATGGGGCTAGACGCGTTCCAGAAGGCCCAGCCTTCGAACTGCCCCGACAACGAGGGCTGAATTGCTCACGCCAGACTGGCCCCTGATCCCCGGTGTGCGGGCAGCTTGCAGCCTGCGGACGGGCGGCACCTCCAAGCCGCCGTATGACAGCCTCAACCTTGGTGACCACGTGGGTGATGACCCGGAGGCCGTCGCGGAGAACCGCAGGCGTTTCGCGGCCGCGCTCAGTGCCCGGCCGGTGTTCCTGAAGCAGGTGCACGGCTGGAACGTGGCGCGCCTGAATCTGGAATCGGTGGACGGCACGGAAGCGGATGCCTGCATCACGACGCAGCGCGGCATCGCCTGCACGATCATGGTGGCCGATTGCCTGCCGGTTCTTTTCGCGGATCGCGGCGGCAAGGCGGTCGGCGCTGCCCATGCGGGTTGGCGAGGCTTGGCGGGGCAGGGTGGCCAGGGCGTGCTCGAGGCCCTGTGGACGGCCTACTGGCCGCTGGTCGCGCCGTCCGCGACCGAAGCAGCGTCGGTGACGCAAGTGTGGCTGGGGCCTTGCATCGGCCCGGAGGGGTTCGAAGTCGGGCCCGAGGTGCGCGACACCTTCGTTGCCTCGGACGCGGGCAGCGTTGAAATGTTCCGGCCCGGCACCGGAGGCAAGTGGTTCGCCGACCTCGCCGGCCTGGGCCGGCGCCGGCTGGAGCGCCTCGGCATCGCCGCGATCTACGGAAACGACAGCGCGCCCGGCTGGTGCACGGTCTCGAACCCTTCAAGGTTCTTTTCGCACCGGCGCGACCGCGTCAGCGGGCGTTTCGCCGCCAGTGTCTGGCTCGCGTGAGACCGCCGGCGTCTCCGCCGCCTCACGGGCTTCGCGCCTGCGCCGGCGCGCCGGCCGGCCCATCAGGTACACGACAAGCGCCACGGGACCGACGCCATAGAGTACAAAGGTGACGATGGCGCCAAGCACAGACCCCCGCGCGTGCGTCGCTTCCGCCACGGCCATCATGAGCGCGACGTACATCCATGCGATGACGATCAGGTACAAGCCGTGCCCTTGAATTCGATGTTGCACTGCAGCATTTTTGGTGGGATACTTCGGGGAAACCCGAATAAGACAGCAGGAGACAAGCATGAATTCTGACGCCAACTGGCTGGGCCAGGCGCAGCAGTTCCAAGGGGAACTGACGCAGCGCTGGCAGCAAGCCCTTCAATCGTTCCAGCAGGCCGGCGAAGGCGCAGGTGCCTTGCCGGGCCTGGGCTTCGCGCCCGACAAGCTGAAGGCGCTGCAGGAGGCCTACGTGCGCGAGGCCACCGAACTCTGGAACCAGGGCCTCACGGGCAACCCCCTCTCGGGCGACAAGCGTTTCGCCAACGACGCCTGGTCGCGCAATCCGGTCGCTGCGTTTTCGGCCGCGGTCTATCTCCTCAACGCGCGTACCTTGCTCGGCCTGGCCGAAGCCACCGACGCGGACCCGAAGACCAAGGCCCGCCTGCGCTTCGCCGTGGAGCAATGGATGGCCGCGTCCGCGCCAAGCAATTTCATGGCGCTGAACGCCGAGGCACAGCAGAAAGCGATCGAGTCCAAGGGCGAGAGCATCGCGAAGGGCATGCAGAACCTGCTGGCGGACATCCAGCAGGGCCACGTCTCGATGACTGACGAAAGCGCTTTCGAAGTCGGCAGGAACGTGGCGACGACGGAAGGCGCGGTGGTGTTCGAGAACGAGCTGTTCCAGCTGATCGAATACAAGCCGCTCACGAAGCAGGTGCACGAGCGGCCGTTCCTCTTCATCCCGCCTTGCATCAACAAGTTCTACATCCTGGACCTGCAGCCGGAGAACTCGCTGATCCGCTACGTGGTGGAGCAGGGGCACCGCACTTTCGTCGTGAGCTGGCGCAACCCGGACGCGTCGCTGGATGGCAAGACCTGGGACGACTACATCGAGGACGCCGCCATCAAGGCGATCTCGGTGGTGCAGGACATCACGGGCGCACGGCAGATCAACGCGCTGGGTTTCTGTGTCGGCGGCACGATCCTCGGGACGGCGCTCTCGGTACTGGCCGCGCGCGGCGAGAAGCCGGTGGCGTCCGCCACTTTCCTCACCGCCTTGCTCGACTTCGGCGACACCGGCATCCTGGACCTCTTCATCGACGAGAACTTCGTCAAATTCCGCGAGATGCAGATGGGCCAGGGGGGCATGCTCAAGGGCCAGGAGCTCGCGTCCACCTTCAGCTTCCTGCGCCCGAACGACCTGGTGTGGAACTACGTGGTCGGCAACTACCTCAAGGGCGAGACACCGCCGCCGTTCGACCTGCTCTACTGGAACAGCGACTCGACCAACCTGCCGGGGCCCATGTACGCCTGGTACCTGCGCAACACGTACCTCGAGAACAACCTCATCAAGCCGGGCAAGTGCACGGTCGCCGGGCAAAAGGTCGACCTTGGCAAGCTGGACCTGCCGGTGTACATCTACGGCTCGCGCGAGGACCATATCGTTCCGATCACCGGCGCCTACGGTTCGACCAGGCACCTGCCCGGCAAGAAGCGCTTCGTGATGGGTGCCTCCGGGCACATCGCGGGCGTGATCAACCCGCCGGCGAAGAACAAGCGGTCCTACTGGACCAACGACAAGCTGCCCAAGAGCCATGAGGAATGGCTCAAGGGCGCGAAGGAACATCCCGGCAGCTGGTGGCCCGACTGGGCCGCCTGGCTGAAGGGGCACGCGGGCAAGCAGGTGGCTGCGCCCAAGAGCTACGGCAAGGGAGTCAAATACAAGGCCATCGAGGCCGCGCCCGGCCGGTACGTCAAAGTGAAAGCCTGAAGGGCTTTCATCCCCGCCGCAGAGCCTGCCCCCGCGTAGGCGGGGGCGGGGACCCAGTTTCATCTTCAGGAGAGACATTCATGGAAGACATCGTCATCGTTTCCGCCGTGCGTACCGCAGTCGGCAAGTTCGGCGGCTCGCTCGCCAAGATCCCCGCCACCGAGCTGGGCGCCATCGTGATCAAGGAAGCGCTCGCGCGCGCCAAGGTCGACCCGTCACAGGTCAGCGAAGTGATCATGGGCCAGGTGCTCACGGCGGGCTCCGGCCAGAACCCGGCGCGCCAGGCCACGCTGAAGGCCGGTCTGCCCAAGGAAGTGCCCGCGCTCACCATCAACGCCGTCTGCGGCTCCGGCCTCAAGGCCGTCATGCTCGCCGCGCAGGCGATTGCCTGGGGCGATGCGGAAATCGTTGTCGCCGGCGGCCAGGAAAACATGAGCGCCGCCCCGCACGTCCTGATGGGCTCGCGCGACGGCCAGCGCATGGGCGACTGGAAGATGCAGGACACCATGATCGTCGACGGCCTGTGGGATGTCTACAACCAGTACCACATGGGCGTGACGGCCGAGAACGTCGCCAAGGCGCACGACATCAGCCGTGACGCGCAGGACAAGCTGGCGCTCGGCAGCCAGACCAAAGCGGCCGCCGCGCAGGAAGCCGGCAAGTTCAAGGACGAGATCGTCGCCGTGAACATTCCCCAGAAGAAGGGCGACCCCATCGTCTTCAATGCCGACGAGTTCATCAACAAGAAGACCAATGCGGAAGCGCTGGCCGGGCTGCGCCCCGCGTTCGACAAGGCTGGCAGCGTGACGGCCGGCAACGCGTCCGGCCTGAACGACGGCGCCGCGGCGCTGGTGCTGATGAGCGCGAAGAAGGCGGCCGAACTCGGCCTGAAGCCGCTGGCACGCATCAAGTCCTTCGGCACGAGCGGCCTCGACCCGGCCACGATGGGCATGGGCCCCGTGCCGGCCACCAAGAAGGCGCTGGAGCGCGCGGGGTGGAAGGCCTCGGAGGTCGACCTGTTCGAGCTGAACGAAGCCTTCGCCGCGCAGGCCTGCGCGGTCAACAAGGAACTCGGCATCGATGCCGCCAAGGTGAACGTGAACGGTGGCGCGATCGCCATCGGGCACCCGATCGGTGCGTCCGGTGCGCGCATCCTGGTCACGCTGCTGCACGAGATGCAGCGGCGCGAGGCGAAGAAGGGCGTGGCCGCCCTGTGCATCGGTGGCGGCATGGGGGTTTCCCTTGCCGTCGAGCGTGTCTGACACGCGCACAATGGCCTGACAACAGCAACTGAAGAAGACAAGGAGAACCACATGGCCAAGAAAGTGGCATACGTCACCGGCGGAATGGGCGGCATCGGCACCGCCATCTGCCAGCGCCTGCACAAGGAAGGCTTCACTGTCATCGCGGGCTGCGGCCCGACGCGTGATTTCAACAAGTGGCTGGGCGAACAGAAGGCGCTGGGCTACGACTTCCACGCCTCGGTCGGCAATGTCGGCGACTGGGACTCCACCGTCGAGGCGTTCAGCAAGTCCAAGGCCGAGCACGGCAGCATCGACGTCCTGGTGAACAACGCCGGCATCACCCGGGACCGCATGTTCCTGAAGATGACCCGCGAAGACTGGGACGCGGTGATCGAGACCAACCTCAATTCCATGTTCAACGTGACCAAGCAGGTCGTGGGCGACATGGTCGAGAAGGGCTGGGGCCGCATCATCAACATCTCGTCCGTCAACGGCGAAAAGGGCCAGGCGGGGCAGACCAACTACTCGGCCGCCAAGGCCGGCATGCACGGCTTCACGATGGCGCTGGCGCAGGAACTCGCCAACAAGGGCGTGACGGTCAACACCGTGAGCCCGGGCTACATCGGCACCGACATGGTCAAGGCGATCCGCCAGGACGTGCTCGACAAGATCGTCGGCACCATCCCGGTCAAGCGCCTGGGCGAGCCGAGCGAGATCGCTTCCATCATCGCCTGGCTGGCGGGTGATGAGGCGGGCTACTCCACCGGCGCCGACTTCTCGGTGAACGGCGGCCTCCATATGGGTTAGGGCGCGCAGCGCCCCCTCAAGGACAAGGCCCGCTCCGCGGGCCTTGTTTTCGTCCGTTATGTTTCCAGGTCTTCGATCACCAGGTGCCGGTACTTCTGCCCGTACGACATGTTCGTGCCTTCGAGCAGGGCCATGACGCGATCGGATTCCTTCGCCGAGGGTGCGTGGATCATCAGGGCGAAGTGGCCCTGGCTCGCGAGTTCGGTGAACTTGCGGACGGTGTCCGCCTCGGTACCGGCCGACGGCAGCGGGATGTCGGCGTTGCCGACCGTGCGCGCGACCTCCTCCTGGAACATCTGCGGCGAGACCAGCGAGACCTCGCCCTCGTCGATACCGTCGTCGACGAGCTTCTGCATGGCATTGCGCGCGTCCTGCTCCCCGGGGAACATGAGGATCATGTAGCCGGTCGGGTAAAACACGCCGCGCATGGTCAGCATGCCGGGTTCGATGTGAAAAGGCTTCATTCTTTGGCTCCTTCCAGGGTGGCAGAGAGCATTCGAGCCCATACGGCCGGGCTTCGATGTCAGCGCCGTAGGCAACGGCGTGTAGGAGCGGGGCGCTGGGCCTTACAGTTCCAGGCGTGAACGACGAGACTTCTAACCCGTGGCGCCTTTCGGTGGCGCCGATGATGGACTGGACAGATCGGCATTGCCGCTACTTCCACCGCCTGCTGAGCAAGAGGGCCAGGCTCTATACGGAGATGGTGACCACCGGGGCCTTGCTGCACGGCAACGTGCCGCGCCACCTGGATTTCGATGCCGCGGAGCACCCGGTAGCGCTGCAGCTCGGCGGCAGTGAACCGGCCGACCTCGCGAAATGCGCGCGGCTGGGCGTGGAGTGGGGCTACGACGAGATCAACCTCAACTGCGGCTGCCCCAGCGAACGGGTGCAGCGCGGCGCCTTCGGGGCCTGCCTGATGGCGGAGCCGGCGTTGGTGGCGGACTGCGTCAAGGCCATGGCCGATGCGGTCAACGTGCCGGTGACGGTGAAGCACCGGATCGGCATCGACAAGGGCGAGAGCTACGAATTCGTGCGCGATTTCGTCGGCACGGTGGCCGAGGCTGGCTGCCGGGTCTTCATCGTGCACGCGCGCAATGCCTGGCTCAAAGGCTTGTCGCCCAAGGAGAACCGCGAAGTGCCCCCGTTGCGCTACGCCATGGTCCACCGGTTGAAGCAGGAGTTCCCGGATCTGGTCATCTCCATCAATGGCGGCATCACCAGCGATGCGCAGCTCGCCGAACAGCTGCAGCACGTCGACGGCGTGATGCTGGGGCGTGAGGCGTACCACCATCCCTGGTGGCTGGCAGGGTGGGACGCGCTGTGCGGGGATGAGCCACCACCGCGCAGCCGCGAGGAAGTGGAGGCCGCCATGGTCGGGTACATGGAACGCCAGGCGTCCTCGGGCACGCCTTGGCACTCGGTGGCCCGGCACATGATGGGCTTGTACAACGGCCTGCCGGGCGCGCGGCGCTGGCGCCAGGTCTGGAGCGACCACCGTCTCAAGGACCGGCCGCCGCGCGAAGTGATGGCGCTCGCCCACGAAAAGCTTTAAACTTAAAATATCCAGGTCTGGAGCAACAAGCGAACGGAGCGCGCATGGATATCGTCTGCATCGGCGGCGGCCCGGCGGGCCTCTACTTCGCCCTGCTCATGAAGAAGCAGGACCCTTCGCATCGCGTGCGGGTGGTGGAGCGGAACAAGCCCTACGACACCTTCGGCTGGGGAGTCGTGTTCTCGGACCAGACGCTGGGCAACCTCCAGCAGGCCGATCCGGAATCGGCCGGCGAGATCCTCGGCGCGTTCAACCACTGGGACGACATCGAGGTCCACATCCGCGGGCGCAAATTCCGCTCGGGCGGGCATGGCTTCTGCGGCATCGGCCGCAAGCGGCTGCTGAACATCCTGCAACGGCGTTGCGAGGCCCTGGGCGTGGAACTGGTGTTCGAAGCCGACGTGCAGGACGACCAGGCTTATGCCGAAGCGGACCTGATCATTGCGAGCGACGGCCTGAACAGCCGCATCCGCACGAAGTACGCGTCGACCTTCCAGCCCGACATCGACCTGCGGACCTGCCGCTTCGTCTGGCTGGGCACCCACAAGCGTTTCGAAGCGTTCACCTTCGCATTCGAGGAAACAGAGCACGGCTGGTTCCAGGCGCACGCCTACCAGTTCGACGACGAAACCTCGACCTTCATCGTGGAAACGCCGGAGGAGGTGTGGAAGAAGGCGGGGCTCGACACGATGGAGAAGGAAGACGCGATCGCGTTTTGCGAGAAGCTCTTTGCCAGTCACCTGGACGGCAACCCGCTGATGTCGAACTCTGCGCACTTGCGCGGTTCTGCCCAATGGATCCGGTTTCCGCGCGTCGTCTGCAAGACCTGGGTTCGCGACGAAGGCGGACCGCCCATCGTGCTGATGGGTGATGCGGCGCATACGGCTCATTTCTCGGTGGGCTCGGGGACGAAGCTGGCGCTGGAGGATTCGATCGAGCTCGCGCGCTGCATCAGTCAATCGCCGCGCGACCTCCGGGCGGCCCTGCAACGCTATGAGGCCGTCCGCAGCATCGAGGTGCTGAAAATCCAGAACGCCGCGCGCAATTCGACCGAGTGGTTCGAGAACGTGACGCGCTACGTGAACCTCCCTCCCGAGCAATTCGCCTATTCACTGCTCACGCGCAGCCAGCGCATCAGCCATGAGAACCTGCGGCTGCGTGACCGCGGTTACGTGGAAGACTACGAGGACTGGATGGCTGAACGCGCGGGCCAGCCGCGGCCGCCGGAGCGCCAGCCGATCCCGCCGATGTTCACGCCGTTCACGCTGCGTGAAGTCACGCTGAAGAACCGCGTGGTGGTGTCGCCGATGGCGCAGTATTCCTGCGCCGACGGCCTGCCGGCCGACTATCACCTGGTCCACCTCGGTGCCCGTGCCATGGGTGGGGCCGGCTTGGTCTTCGCCGAGATGACCTGCCCCACGCCCGACGCGCGCATCACCCCCGGCTGCCCGGGTCTCTGGAACACGCAGCAGCGCGACGGCTGGAAGCGCATCGTGGATTTCATCCACGCCAGCACCGAAGCGAAGGTCGCGATGCAGTTGGGCCACGCCGGTGCCAAGGGTTCCACCCGCGTCCCCTGGGAGGGCGAAGACCAGCCGCTGGCATCCGGCAACTGGCCGCTCATTTCGGCGTCGCCTCAGCAATACCTGGACGGCGTCAGCGACTGGTCGCGCGCCATGACGCGGCAGGACATGGAGCGCGTGCGCGACGACTTCGTCCGCAGCACCGTCCTGGCGGCCGAGGCCGGCTTCGACTGGCTCGAACTGCACTGCGCGCATGGCTACCTTCTTTCCAGCTTCATTTCGCCGCTGACCAATCAGCGGACCGATGAATACGGCGGCTCGCTGGAGAACCGTCTGCGCTACCCGCTGGAAGTCTTCGCGGGCATGCGCGCCGCCTGGCCCGATCACTTGCCGATGTCGGTGCGGATCTCGGCGCACGACTGGGTGGATGGCGGGATCACGCCCGACGACGCCGTGGCCATCGCACGCGCCTTCAAGGCAGCGGGCGCCGACCTGATCGATTGTTCGTCGGGCCAGGTCAGCAAGAAGCAGCAGCCGGTGTATGGGCGGATGTACCAGACCCCGTTTGCGGATCGCATCCGCAACGAAGCGGGAATCGCCACCATGGCGGTGGGTGCGATCTCCGAAGCCGATCACGTGAACAGCATCATCGCCGCGGGCCGGGCCGACCTGTGCGCCGTTGCGCGCCCGCATCTGGCCAACCCCGCCTGGTCGTTGCTCGAGGCGGCGAAGATCGGCTACGGAGACGTGCAGTGGCCCGTGCAGTACCTTTCGGGCAAGAACCAGCTCGAACGCAACCTCGAGCGAGAGCGGGCCATGCAGCCCCAGGAGACCAAGATTGAACGATTCAACTGAGCGCCTGGACCCGGCGCTGGCCGCGGGCAATCGCCAGCAACTCGCCGGCTACCGCGCGCAGCACTTTCTCTGGGAGGTGGAGCAGGGTGTGGCGACGGTCACCCTGAACCGCCCCGACCGCAAGAACCCGCTGACCTTCGACTCGTACGCCGAACTGCGCGACCTGTTCGGCCGGTTGAAGTACGCCACCGACGTGCATGCCGTGGTCGTCACGGGTGCCGGCGGTAACTTCTGCTCGGGCGGCGACGTGCACGAGATCATCGGGCCCCTGGTCAAGCTGAAGGCGCCTGAGCTGCTGATGTTCACCCGCATGACGGGCGACCTGGTGAAGGCGATGCGCGCCTGCCCGCAACCCATCGTGGCCGCCATCGACGGCATCTGCGCCGGCGCCGGCGCCATCGTCGCCATGGCCTCGGACCTGCGCTTCGGCACGGCGCGCAGCAAGACGGCATTTCTCTTCAACCGCGTCGGCCTGGCCGGCTGCGACATGGGCGCATGCGCCATGCTGCCGCGCATCGTCGGCCAAGGGCGTGCGAGCGAGCTGCTCTACACCGGCCGCGCGCTGGGTGGCGAAGAGGGCGAGCGCTGGGGCTTCTTCAACCGGCTCTGCGCGCCCGAGGCCGTGCTGGCCGATGCGCAGGCGATGGCCCGCGATCTGGCAAGCGGCCCCACCTTTGCCAACGGCATCACCAAGACCATGCTCCACCAGGAGTGGGCCATGACGATCGAACAGGCGATCGAAGCCGAGGCGCAAGCCCAGGCGATCTGCATGCTCACCGAGGATTTCAACCGCGCTTACGAGGCGTTCGTGGCCAAGCGCAAGCCGGCCTTCGAAGGGAATTGAGATGCGTGACCTGAGCCACCTCGACTGGCCGTTCTTCGAGGAGCAGCACGGCCATCTCGCCGCCGAACTCGACGAATGGGCGAGCACCCACGTTGCCCATCTGCATGGCCCGGATGTCGACAGCGCCTGCCGGCAGCTGGTGCGCGAACTCGGGCGCGGGGGCTGGTTGCGCCACGCCGTGGGCGGCAGCCAGGGCCACCAGGACGTGATCGACACGCGCGCCATCTGCCTGATCCGCGAGACGCTGGCGCGGCACAACGGCCTGGCCGACTTCGCGTTCGCGATGCAGGGGCTAGGCTCCGGTGCGATCAGCCTGCAAGGGTCGCAGCAGCAGAAGGAACGCTACCTGGGCCGCGTCGCCGAGGGCGACGCCATCGCCGCCTTCGCGCTGTCGGAACCCGATGCGGGTTCCGACGTCGCCAACCTGCAGTGCGCGGCGCATGTCGAGGGCGACCACGTGATCCTGGAAGGCGAGAAGACCTGGATCTCCAATGGCGGCATCGCGGATTTCTATGTCGTGTTCTGCCGCACCGGCGAAGCGCCGGGACCGCGCGGCATCTCCGCCTTCATCGTCGATGCCGACACCCCAGGCTTCGAGATCGCCGAGCGCATCGAGGTGATCGCGCCGCATCCGCTCGCGCGCCTGCGCTTCCAGAACTGCCGCATCCCGCTGGCCAACCGGATCGGCGCCGCGGGCGAAGGCTTCAAGGTGGCGATGCGCACGCTCGACGTGTTCCGCACGTCGGTGGCCGCGGCCGCCCTGGGCTTCGCCCGGCGCGCGCTCGACGAGGCACTGGTCCGCACGACCACGCGCAAGATGTTCAACCAGACGCTGGCGGATTTCCAGCTGACGCAGGCAAAGCTGGCGCAGATGGCGACGACCATCGACAGCTCGGCCCTGCTGGTCTACCGCGCGGCCTGGCAGCGCGACCAGGGGCGCAACGTCACCAAGGAGGCCGCGATGGCCAAGATGGTGGCGACCGAGGGTGCGCAGCAGGTGATCGACGCCGCCGTGCAGATGTTCGGTGGACTGGGCGTGAGGAGCGGTGAAATGGTGGAGCAGCTGTACCGGGAGATCCGGTCGCTTCGCATCTACGAAGGAGCAACCGAAGTGCAGCAACTGATCATCGCGCGCGAAATGTTGAAGGAGGTGCGTGGATGAGCGCCGCCCGGCCGCCCGAAGGCGCTCGCACCGAAGTGCGCAGCACGGAGGTTTCTTCTATCCCCGGTTCTCCCCACCAGGCCATCCTGCCGGAAGGCTGGCCGCGTCCCAAAGGCTATGCCAACGGGGTGCTGGCCCAGGGCCGCACGCTCGCCATCGCCGGCATGATCGGCTGGGACCCGCAATGCGTGTTCCACACCGACGATTTCGGCGGCCAGGCCCGCCAGGCCCTGCAGAACATCGCCGACGTGCTCAAGGCCGCGGGTGGCGATGCTTCGCACATCGTGCGCATGACCTGGTACGTCACCGACAAGCGCGCGTACCTGGCCGCGAGCCGTGAGATCGGCCAGGCCTATCGCGAGATCATCGGGAACTACACGGTGGCGATGACCGCGGTGCAGGTGAGCGCGCTGATCGAGGACCGGGCGAAAGTGGAAATCGAGGTGACTGCCGTCCTGCCGGGATAGCTCGCGTCCCCTACGAAGCCGCTTCCGCGAGCAGCCAGTCGCGGAAAGCCACCAGCGGCGGAAACTGCGCCTTCTCCGGTGCATAGCAGAGGTAGTAGGCGCGCCGCGTGGGCACGGGGATGTCCAAGGCGATCACGAGCGCGCCGCTTTTCAGTTCTTCCTCCACCAGCGTCCGCGCCACCAGTCCGATACCGATGCCGGCGGTGGCGGCCTGGATCATGTGCGCCACGTATTCGAACTGCGGCCCGTTCTGCATGGCGCGCAACGGCAGGGCCTGGGCCTGCCACCATTCACGCCAGGCTTGCGGCTGCGTCGCCACCTGCAAGAGCAGGTGGGCGGGAACGTCCTGCGCGGAGCGCAGCGGCTGCCGCCGCAGCAATCGCGGGCTGGCAATGACCACGCGCCGGTCTTCGACCAGCTCGTGCGACAACAGGCCGGGCCAATGCCCGTCGCCGATCCGGATGGCGACGTCCATGCCCGACAGGTCCATGTCGAAATCGGCGATGCGGGAATGCATGTGGACGAGCATGCCGGGGTGTAGCGCATAGAAGTTCGCCAGGCGCGGCAGCAGCCACTTGGAACCGAAAGTCGGCACGGTGGCGAGGTGCAGCGAACCCACGCCGGTCCGGAACGCCGCCACCTGCGCGGTGGCGCTGCGGATGCGCTCCAGCGCCGCCGCCGTCTCCTTCGCGTACATCGCGCCGATGTCGGTCAGTGCGATGCGCCGGCCCGCGCGGCGGAACAGTTCCACCTCCAGCAGGGACTCGAGCGCCTGGACTTGGCGGCTGACCGCGCTTTGCGTCAGCGACAGTTCCTCCCCCGCACGCGTGAAGCTCTGGTGGCGCGCGGCCGCCTCGAAAGCCTGCAGGAGCGACATCGAAGGCAGCAAGCGGTGCTGGTTCATTCGGAAAACTCATGCATAAGGCCAGGATTTTACGTTTGTCCCCCTTAATCGGCGGCCTTAAACTCACCAGAACATTCCCGCAACCTTCCTCCCGAGACACGCTGCCATGGCATCCAAAGCATCCTTCCAATGGGCCGACCCGCTGCTGCTGGACCAGCAGCTCACCGATGACGAGCGCGCCGTGCGCGATGCGGCGCAGGCGTACTGCCAGGAGAAGCTGCTGCCGCGCGTGACCGAAGCGTTCCGCAACGAGCACACCGACCTGGCCATCTTCCGCGAGATGGGGGAACTCGGCCTGCTGGGTGCGACCATCCCCGAGCAATACGGCGGGGCCGGCCTCAACTACGTTTGCTACGGCCTGATCGCGCGCGAGGTCGAGCGGGTCGATTCGGGCTACCGTTCCATGAACAGCGTGCAGTCGTCGCTGGTGATGGTGCCGATCCACGAGTTCGGCAACGAACAGACGAAGCAGAAATACCTGCCCAAGCTCGCCACGGGCGAGTGGATCGGCTGCTTCGGCCTCACCGAGCCGAACCACGGCTCCGACCCCGGCAGCATGGTCACCCGCGCCCGCAAGGTCGATGGCGGCTACAAGCTGACCGGCAGCAAGATGTGGATCACCAACAGCCCCGTGGCCGACGTGTTCGTGGTCTGGGCCAAGGACGACGAAGGTGCCATCCGCGGCTTCGTGCTGGAAAAAGGCTGGAAGGGCCTCTCTGCCCCCAAGATCACCGGCAAGGTAGGGCTGCGCGCTTCCATCACCGGCGAGATCGTCATGGAAGACGTGTTCTGCCCGGAAGAGAACGCATTCCCCGAAGTGCGCGGCCTGAAGGGCCCGTTCACCTGCCTCAACTCCGCGCGCTACGGCATCGCCTGGGGCGCGCTGGGCGCGGCCGAAGACTGCTGGTTCCGCGCGCGCCAGTACGTCCTGGACCGCAAGCAGTTCGGCAAGCCGCTGGCCGCCAACCAGCTGGTGCAGAAGAAGCTGGCCGACATGCAGACCGAAATCACGCTCGGTTTGCAAGGCTGCCTGCGCCTGGGCCGCATGAAGGACGAGGGCACGGCGTCGGTGGAGATCACCTCCATCATGAAACGCAACTCCTGCGGCAAGGCGTTGGACATCGCGCGCGTCGCGCGCGACATGCTGGGCGGCAACGGCATCAGCGACGAGTTCGGCGTCGCCCGCCACCTGGTGAACCTGGAAGTCGTGAACACCTACGAGGGCACGCACGACATCCATGCCCTGATCCTGGGTCGGGCCATGACGGGGATCGCCGCGTTTTGACCGGCGCGGGCGGCCTGCGCCTGCTCGAAGACCGGATCTGGGCAGAACTCGCGCAAGCCCCACGCGACCGGGAGCATGGGTGGCGCACGCCGGTCCTGGCGACAGTCGCTGCCGATGGTGCACCCTCGGCCCGCACCGTGGTACTGCGCGATGCGGATGCCGATGCTCGTACCCTGGCGATCTTCACCGATGTGCGCAGCCCCAAAGTCGGAGAGATCGCCGCCGAGCCGCGCGCGAGTCTGGTGTTCTGGAGTGATTCGCTGCAGTGGCAATTGCGGGTGGCCGCCAGGGTGGTCGTGCAGCGCGAGGGTGTGGCGGTTGCGCTGGCCTGGGACCGCATCAGCCGCTCTGCGGGCGCGCGCGAGTATCTGTCACATGCAGCGCCCGGGGCATTCCTGCACGCCGAGGCGCCCCCCGCCATCGAAGGCCATCATTTCGCCATTCTTCGTGCGCACGTCCTCGCGATGGACTCGCTCGAACTGCACAGTGACGGACCGCACCGGCGCGTCCAATTCACGCGGGATGCGGCCAGTGAGCGTGTGCCCTGAGCCGTGCGCGGGCATGCATTCAAGATGGCCTCCATCGGAGTGAGTCCGGCGCCCGCGCACTTCTGGCCCGCCCGCAGGCGCTCAGGCCGCCAGCAGCATCGCCTCAGGCGTGTCGTTGATGGTGGTGCGGCGCAGTTCGCGCCGTTCCATCACGTCGTAGCGCCGGCCGCGGTGCAGGGTGGCGCGGTTGTCCCAGATCACCAGGTCACCCACCTGCCACTCATGCACGTAGACGCGCTCGCGCTGCGTGGCATGTTCCAGCAGATCCTGCAGGAACATCCGGGATTCGGCCGTCGGCCAACCCAGGATCTGCCGCGCATGCACGCCGACGAACAGCACCTTGCGCCCCGAGCCCGGGTGCGTGTCCACCAGCGGCCACACCGCGGGCGGAATTTCCTTCTTCTGTTCGTCGGTGTACGCGTCATCGCCCAGCAGCAGCCGCGTGTGGAGCGCGAAGTGTTCGGCCTTCAGGTCCTGGATCTCGGCCTTGCTGCGTTCGTCCAGCGCGTCGTAGGCAGCGCGCAGGTCGGCGAACTCGGTGTTGCCGCCCCAGCTGGGCTTGATCACGCAATGCAGCATCGAGTAGGCCGCGCGCGGGTTCATGAACGAGCTGTCGCTGTGCCACAGCTGGTTGGCGAAGTTCGACAGGTTCTTGGGCGAATCGCGCCTGGCCACGTTGCCTTGCGCGTCCACGTTCGAGATGTCGATCAGCCGCTCGTCTTCGAGCCGTTCCGGCCGCTTGAAGACGCGCTTCAGGCCAATGTCCAGCGGACCGAATGACTTCGCGAAATCGATCTGCTGCTGCGGCGTGAGCGGCTGGCCGCGCCACACCAGCACGGCGTATTCGTTCATCGCGGCATTGATGGCGCGCAGGTCGGCATCGGCGAGCGGGCGGGTCAGGTCGACGCCGCTGGCTTCGGCGCCGAACACGGGATGCAGGGGCTTCAGTTGCAGGGGCATGGCAATTCCCGTCTCATTCCTGTTCGATCTTGGCTTCGGTGACGACGCGGCCCCAGCGCTTCATTTCCGAGGCGATGAGTGCGTCGAACTGTTCGGGCTTCGAGGCGACGACCTGCAGGCCGTATTCCTGCGCGCGCGCCTGGATGTCGGGGCTGGCCAGCGCCTTGGCGGTGTCGGCCTGGATCTTCTGCAGCACCGGCTTCGGCGTGCCGGCGGGCGCGACGAACCCGAGCAGGGCGCCGACGTTGAAGCCAGGCACCGTTTCGGCCACGGTCGGGTAGTTGTGGCCGGCCACGCGCTTGTCGCCCAGGGTGGCGATGATCTTCATCTTGCCGGCCTGCACGAACGGCAGGATCGAGAGGAAAGGATCGACGACGACGTCCAGCCGCCCGCCGAGCAATTCGGTGTGCGCGGGCGCGCTGCCCTTCATGCCGACGTGCTGCATTTCGAATCCGGCTTCGCGCTTCAACAACTCGGCGCCGAGGTGCGTCGTGCTGCCGGCGCCGGGGGTGCCGTAGTTCAGCTTGCCGGGATTCTTCTTCGCATAGGCGATCAGCTCCGGCAGCGTGTTGAAAGGCGCGTCGGCCCGCGCGACCATCGCCAGCTGCATGTTGAACAGCTGCGTGACGCCGGAGAGGTCCTTCAGCGTGTCGTAGGGCAGCTTCTTGCGCAGGGTGGGGTTCACCGCCAGCGAGGAATTCACCATGCCGATGGTGAGCCCGTCCGGGGCGGACTTGGCGACGTAGTCGGCTCCGATGGCCGTGCCGGCGCCGGGCTTGTATTCGATCAACACCGGCTGGCCCCAGGTTTCCTGCAGCTTCTGCGCCAACTGGCGCCCGACTGTGTCGGTGGGCCCGCCCGGCGGGAAGGGGATGATGATCTTGACCGGGCCCTTGGGGAACTCCTGTGCGGCGGCAGGTGCGGCGGCTGCCAGCGCGAAGGCGCCAGCGAGGAGGGCGGTGCAGAGTTTGCGGAAGGTCAAGATGTCTCCAAAAATAAAACAGCGTTCCAGGATTCTAGCTGCGGGCTGGCATAAAATGAAACACTGTTCTACTAAAAGGGGATCCCGTTGACTGAGGGCACGGCGGCAAGCAAGGACGAAGTCAGCGCGCTGGCCCGCGGCCTGGCCTTGCTGAAGGCGATCGCGGATGCGGCGCAACCCCAATCGAACCGGGACCTGGCGGACAGCACCGGCATCCCGAAGGCGACCGTGTCCCGGCTGACTGCCACGCTGCAAGCTTCCGGCCTGCTGCGCCAGTCGCCGGACAGCGATCGCTTCGCCCTGGGGCCGGCCGCGCTGCAACTGGGCAACGCCTACCTGCGCACCTTCGACTTCCGCCAGCAGGCCCGCCTGCACCTGGCGGAACTGGCGGAACTGGCCGGGGCGAACGTGCACCTGGGCGTGCGCGATGGCCTCGACATCCTGTTGATCGACACCCTGCGCCCACGCTCCGCACTCATCCTGTCGCGCATGGATGTGGGGTCACGGCTGTCTATCCCGACCTCCGCCGCGGGTCGCGCTTACTTGGCGTCTCTTCCGGCGCCTGAACGCGAAGCGCTTCTCGGAGAGATCCGCCAAGTCAGTGGCAAGCGCTGGAATACTGTCCGCCACCGTCTGGAGGCGGCGTTCGACGAACATGCGCGCGGTGGGTACTGCAGTTCGTTCGGCGAATGGCATCCCGACATCCACGCGCTCGGATTCAGCCTCCGCGGCGCGCGCGGCGAGATGTACGGCGTGAGCGTGGGTGGGCCCGCCTACATGCTGCCGCGCGAGATGCTGCTGGAAAAGGTGGCGCCTCGATTGCAGCAGGTTCGGCGCGACATCGAGCACGAGGCGGGGCTCGGCCGCGCAAACGCCTAAGCTGCGCGGCGCTCGGCCAACAGCGCCTGGATCGCCGCCTCGGTGCGCGCGTAGTCGCCTTCGCCGAAGTGCTGGTAGCGGATCCGGCCACGCGCATCCACCAGGTAGTGGGCCGGCCAGTACTGGTTGCCGTACGCCTTCCACGTCGCATAGCGGTTGTCCTGGGCCACGGCGTGCTTCACGCCGAAGCGGCGGATGGCCGCCTCGACGTTCGCCGTGGAGCGTTCGAAGGCGAACTCCGGCGTGTGCACGCCCACCGTCACCAGCCCGGCCGCTCTGTAGGTTTCCGCCCAGCGATTGACATGGGGCAGGGTGCGGATGCAGTTGATGCACGAGTACGTCCAGAAGTCGACGAGCACCACGCGGCCGCGCAGGCTTTCCATTTGCAGCGGCGGCGAGTTCAGCCAGCGCTCGATGCCGGTGAATTCCGGTGCGCTGCCGAGGTCGTGCAGGCCGGGAGCTGCGGGCGGTGCACCGAGCGCATGGGAAGCGCCCGCTGCAAGAAGACCGCCCAGGAGGGCGCGGCGATGGATCGTTGAATGCGTTGACATGGTCAGAGTCCCAATGGGCCTTGTGGATAGAACTGCGAAACCCAGACGGTGATCCACCCGTCCAGCTGGAAGAAGGTGGCGACCGCGACAGCGATGACGATGGCACCGAACACCTGCTGCATCCGGTGCGCGTGGCGCGCCAGTTGCCGCACCCGCGTGGACGCGACCTGCCCGCCATAGGCGATCGCCAGCATCGGAACCGCCGCGCCCACGGAATAGCAGGCGAGCAGCAGCGCCGCGCGCGCCGTGTCGGGCTCGGTGGCGATCAGGGTGAGGATCGATGCCAGCACCGGCCCGGCGCACGGGGTCCAGACGGCCCCCAGCGACAGCCCCAGGAGGAAGCCGCCGAAGTTGCCGTTGCCGGCGTGGTCGCCCACGGACGCCACTCGGTTGAGGACACCGCTGGCACGCATTGCCAGCCACTGACCTGGCGCTGGCCACAGCATGAACACGCCGAACAGCAGCAGCATCGCGGTGGCCGCGTGGCGCAGGGCTTCCTGCGACACCGGCAGCACCCGCGTGACCGAGCCGAACACCAGGCTGGCCACGCAGAAGGCCGAGGCGAAGCCCAGCGCGATGAACAGCGGCCGCGTCGCCTTGCGCTGTCCCACGGAGGCGCCCAGCACCACCGGCAGCATCGGCAGCACGCAGGGGGCCGCCACCGTCAGCGCGCCGGCGGCCAAGGCCAGCAGGGGCGAGGTCATCGTGCGGCCTCGGGCGCGGTGGGCCGGCGCCACACCTGCGTCTTGCCGAACAGCGGCAGGCCAATGTAGCCGCGCACCAGCAGCTGGTCGGGGGCTTCAGCGCGGAGTGTCGCGCTGTAGGTCTTGCCGTTCTCTCGGTTGTAGATGCGGCCCTGGAACTCGCCGTCACCCGCCGGCTGGAGCCCGGAGAGGATTTCCATGCCGAGCGCGGGGCGCGCGTCGGCCGGCGTCATCTCCGCGCCCGGTCCGCTCATCGAGCGATTGGCGAGCACGCGCACGACCTTGCCGCAAAGCGCGGCGCCGCAAGGCGTGATCTCCACCTCAAGGTTGCCGCTTTCCGTGATCCAGCGGCCTTGCGGCGCGGCGGGCTGCTGGGCCTGGGTCAGCGGGCTCGCGGCGACCAGCGCGGCAAGTACAAGAAGGGGCGCGAGACGGTTGGCTTGCATGCGTTTCTCCATCGGTGGTTGGGGTGAACGCATTGCAAGCGACGGGCGTATCCCGCATGTGTCACGGACCGGCCGATTTGTCCGCACGCATGTCGGCAGCGGGCCCAGACATGTTGGGATACATGGTGGCGGCCCCGGCGTCTGCCCATGCGGTACAAACCTGCATGGACCCTGTGGACCACATCCTGGTCGTCGACGACGATGCCGGCATCCGCGAACTGGTGACCCAGTACCTGCGCAAGCAAGGCCTGGACGCCACCGCTGCCGCCAACGGGGTCGAGATGCGCCAGGTGCTGGCCACGCGGCGGATCGACCTGCTCGTGCTGGACCTGATGCTGCCCGGCGAGGACGGCATCGCGCTGTGCCGCGAGCTGCGCAGTCCCGGCGCGCCCCCGTTGCCCATCCTGATGCTGACCGCGCGCGGCGACGAGGCGGACCGCATCCTGGGCCTGGAGCTGGGCGCCGACGATTACCTCACCAAGCCGTTCGCCGCGCGGGAATTGCTGGCCCGCATCCGGGCCGTGCTGCGGCGCACGCGCATGCTGCCGCCCAACCTGGCCGTGGCGGAGCCGGCGCGGGAAGTGCGCTTCGGCGACTGGCGCCTGGACACCACGGCGCGCCACCTGCTGGATGGCGAGGGCGCCGTCGTCGCCTTGTCGGGCGCGGAGTACCGGTTGCTGCGCGTGCTGCTGCGCCATCCCCAGCGCGTGCTGACGCGCGACCAGCTGCTGCAACTCACCCAGGGACGCGATGCCGATGTGTTCGATCGCTCGATCGACCTGCTGGTGAGCCGCCTGCGCCAACGGCTGCGCGACGTGGCGCGCGAGGCCCGTTACATCAAGACCGTGCGCAACGAAGGCTATGTGTTCTGCGCGGATGTGGCCGGCGACGCCGGGGCGCCCTGATGCCGCGCTGGCTGCCCTGGCCGGGGTCGCTCGTGGGGCGGGTCGGGCTGATCCTGTTCGTCGCGCTGGCGCTGGCGCACGTGCTGTCCTTCGGGCTGGTCGTGGTGGAGCGCGGGCTCGCCATGCGCGGGATGATGCTGTCCTACCTGGCCAGCGACGTGGCCAGTTCGGTGGCGATGCTCGAGCGCTTGCCTGCGGCCGATCGCGCGGCGTGGCTGCCGCGGCTCGCACGGCCCAACTACCGCTTCGTGCTCGAACCCGCCGCAGGCGCGCCCGTGTCGTCCGCGCAGGCGGAAGCAGCGGGCGATGCTGTCGCCGCCGCGCTGGTGCCGCCGCGGCCGGTCCTGGCGAGCGAAACGGCGGAGGGGGGTGTCCGCCTCCGACTCCTGCTGGACGACGGCACGCCACTGGGCGTCGAGCTGGGCGCGCCCCGCTTGCAAGTCTCGCCATGGGCGGTGGGCGTCTTGCTGCTGCAGCTCGGATTGCTGGCGATGCTGAGCTGGTTGGCCGTGCGGGTGGCCACCAAGCCGCTGCGCGTGCTGGCCGACGCAGCGGACAACCATGACCCTGCACGCCAGGGCCAGCCCGTCCCCATCGAAGGGCCGACCGAGGTGACGCGCGCGGCCACCGCCTTCAACACGATGCAGGAGCGCATCCGCGGCCACCTGGACGAACGCATGCGCATCCTGGCCGCCGTGTCGCACGACCTGCAGACGCCGATCACCCGCCTGCGGCTGCGCGCTGACCTGCTGGACGACGCGGTGCTGCGCGACAAGCTGCATGGCGACCTGGCCGAGATGCAGGCGCTGGTGGGCGAAGGACTGGCGTATGCGCGTTCCGCCCATGCGGCCAGCGAGCCTGAGCACGTCGTCGATCTCGGCGCGTTGCTCGACAGCATCGCGTGCGACTACACCGACGCCGGTCAGGCTGTCCAGTTGCAGCCCGTCCCGGCCGGCATGGTGCGCACCCGTCCGCAGGCGCTGCGCCGGATCATCTGCAACCTGGTCGACAACGCGCTCAAATTCGCGGGTTCCGCGGAAATCGAGGTGGACGGCGACCCGGCGCGTGGCGTGACGATCCGCGTGCTGGATCGCGGGCCGGGCATCGCGGCCGGGGAGCTCCAGGCCGTGATTCAGCCGTTCTACCGGGTGGAGAACTCGCGCAGCCGCGTGACCGGCGGCACCGGGCTGGGCCTGGCGATCGCGCAGCAGCTGGCGGAGTCGTTGGGTGCCCGGTTGACGCTGGCAGCGCGCGACGGCGGCGGCCTGGAAGCCACACTGGCTTTGCCGCCAGGCGGAACAGCTCCTAGCGTTTCAGCGCATTGACAGCGCTCCCCCCGTCCCGCACGATTTGCCGCGAGCGTGGCCGCGCTGTTGCATGCCGCGCGCGAAAAATGGAGACAAACGTATGACCGGCTTCTTGTCGCGTGCGGTGGTGGGCTTGTCCGCCCTGCTGTTCGCCAGCTTCTCCCTTGCCCAGAACCTTTCCATCGCCACCGGCGGCACCGGCGGGGTCTACTACCCCATGGGCGGCGGCCTGGCCGCGGTGCTGTCCAAGCACGTGCCGGGCATGCAGGCCACGGCCGAAGTCACCGGTGGCTCGGTCGACAACCTCAAGCTCATCGGCAGCGAGAAGCCCTACGTGGGCTTCACCATGGCCGACGCCGGCCTGGACGCGCTGAAGGGCGAAGACAAGTTCAAGGGCAACAAGGTGCCGGTGCGCACGCTGATGGTCCTGTACCCGAACCGCATGCATGTGGTGACGGTCGAAGGCAAGGGCATCACCAAGATGTCGGACCTGAAGGGCAAGAACGTTTCGACCGGCTCCCCAGGCAGCGCGACCGAAGTCATGGCCTTCCGCATCATCGAAGCGGCGGGGCTCGACAAGGACAAAGACATGAAGCGGGAACGCCTGGGCGTTGCTGAATCCGTCAATGCGTTGAAGGACAACAAGATCGACGCCTTCTTCTGGGTGGGCGGTCTGCCCACGGCGGCCGTCACCGACCTGGCCAACACGCCCGGCACCAAGATCAAGATGATCGACCACGCGGAAGTGGTGGCCAAGATGAACCAGAAGTACGGCCAGCTCTACGTCGAGGACACGATCCCCAAGGCGGTCTACAAAGGCATGGACACCGACAACAAGCAGGCCACCGTGATGAACCTGCTAGTGGTGCACGAGAAGATGGACGAGAAGACGGCGTACAACATCGTCAAGACGATCTTCGACAAGAAGGCCGACCTGGTGGCGGTGCACAAGGAGGCCGAGAACTTCAAGCTCGAGAACCAGAAGGCTTCCGCCTCGCCGATGCCCTGGCACCCCGGCGCGGTGAAGTACTTCGCCGAAAAGGGCATCAAGCTCAACTGAGCAGCCTTCTCGCCAGCCCCGCCGACCGGCGGGGTTTGTCTTTTTGCGCGCCCCGATTCCAAGGACGACGATGGCTGAACAGGCTGCGGTGGTGACGGACGAGGCCCTCGCCAGGGCACAGGACTTCATCGAGGAGGAGGAGGGCGCGGCGAACCGGCTCGCCGGCTGGCGTGCGGCCTGCCTGACGGTGCTGGCGGTCGGCGTCTCGCTGTTCCACCTTTACGCCGCCTATTCCATCGTGCCGACGCAGACGCTGCGTCCGGTGCACGTGGCGATGGTGCTGGTGCTGACGTTCCTGCTGTTCCCCATTGCCAAGCGGTACCGGCACCGCATCATGTGGTGGGACTTCGCTTTCGCGCTGCTGTCGGTCGCCGTGGTGGCCTACATGCTGTGGGGCGGGGAAGACTTCACCGACCGCAACACGTCGCCGCTGCGCTGGGACATCGTGTTCGGGGTGGCGCTGGTGTTCCTGGTGCTGGAGGCGATGCGCCGCACCGCGGGCTGGGTCATGCCGGTGGTCACCACGTGCTTCATCCTCTATGCGCTGTTGGGTGCTTACCTGCCTTCGCCATGGACGCACAAGGGCTACGAAGTAGGCCGGCTGGTCGGCCACCTGTACATGACGCTGGAAGGCATCTTCGGCGTGGCCGTCGACGTCGCGTCGTCGCTGATCATCCTGTTCACCATCTTCGGCGCCTTCCTGCAGTACTCGGGCGCGGGCAAGTTCTACATCGACTTCTCGTTCTCGGCGATGGGTGGGAAGCCGACGGGCGCGGGGCGCACGGTGGTGCTGGCTTCATTCCTCCTGGGCGGGCCGTCGGGCTCCGGTGTCGCCACCACGGTCACGTTAGGCTCCGTCGCCTGGCCCATGCTGGCCAAGGCAGGCTATGAACGCAACGCGGCGGGAGGCCTGCTGGCGGCCGGCGGCCTGGGAGCCATCATCTCGCCGCCGGTGCTCGGCGCCGCCGCGTTCCTGATCGCCGAGTTCCTGAAGATCTCGTACCTCGACGTCCTGCTGATGGCGGTGATCCCCACGCTGCTGTTCTATCTGGCGCTGTTCCTGATGGTGGAAATCGATGCGCGCAAGTACGACATGGGCCGCACGGTGTTCGCGCAGGCCGTGCCGCTGTGGCAGCTGACGAAGCGCTACTGGTTCCACTTCCTGTCGCTGGTCTCCATCATCGTCTTCATGATGTGGGGCTTCTCGCCCGTGCTGTCGGTGTTCTATGCGACGCTCGTGACGCTGGTGACGAGCTTCATCCGAGCAGAGTGCGCATTGGTTCCGCGCGAGGTGTTCCGGGGCGAAGGCCCCATCCTGAAGAAGCTGTGGAGTTCGAACCTGGTGAAGGCGCTGGAGGCGGGTACCACGGGCGTGCTCGGTGTGGCCGCCACCTGCGCCGGCGCCGGGATCATCGTCGGCGTCGTCACGCTGACCGGCCTCGGGCTGAAGTTCAGCTCCATCGTGATCGACCTCGCTGGTGGCTCGCTGTTGCTGACGGCGATCTACACCTCGCTGGTGGTGTGGATCGTGGGCTTGGCCGTCCCGGTGACCGCGTCGTACATCATCTGCGCCGTGATCGCGGCGCCCGCGCTGATCAAGCTGGGCGTCCCGGACTTCGCGGCGCACATGTTCATCTTCTATTACGCCGTGCTGTCGGAGGTGTCGCCGCCGACGGCGCTGTCACCGTTCGCCGCTTCGGCCATCACAGGGGGCGATCCGTACAAGACCACCCTGCAATGCTGGAAGTACACGGTGCCGGCATTCCTCGTGCCTTTCATGTTCGTGCTCGATCCCAGCGGGCAAGGGCTGCTGCTGATGGGGTCGACCAAGGCGCTGGCCAAGGCGAACTGGTGGGCGATCGCGGAAGTGGCGGCGACGGCGGCGCTGGGCGTCGCTGCGCTGGCGGCTGGGTTCCAGGGCTGGGCGCTCAAGCGCACGAACGTGATCGAGCGCTCGATGCTGCTCGTGGCCGGTTTCGCGCTGGTCTACCCGTCGCTCATTTCCGACGTCCTGGGCATCGGCCTGGTGGCCGGCGCTTTGGCGCTGCAGTATTTCCGAGCGAGGCCGGTGGCGGTCTAGCGTCGGCCGGGCCGGTCAGACCGAGCCGAGGAACTCGATCAACAAGCGGTTGAGGGCCTCGGGCTGCTCCTGCTGCACCCAGTGCCCCGCGCCCGGCACCAGGTGGCATCCGCGAAGGTCGGCGCAAGCCGTGGCCTGCATCGCTTCGAAATCACCAGGTCGCTGGTAGACACCCCAATCGCTCGCGCCGGCGATGAAGCAAGCCGGGACGTCGATGCGGCGCCCCGCGTACAACAGCAGTTGCGCCTGGTGGGCCGGGTGGCCGGCACTGCGGTACCACTGCAGCCCACCCTGGAAGCCGGTGCGGCCGAACTCGCCGGCGTACACCGCCAGCTCGGCCTCGGGCAGCCAGGCGCAGGCCGCGACCTGTTGCGGTGACGGCATGTGCGGCGCCACCGTGGCGGCCATGCCCCGGTCCGCCTGCATCACGTAGTACTCGGGCAGCTTCGCCAGCTCGGCGGCGGTCATCGCCGCGAGCGGATCGATGCGGTTCCCCGGCCAGTCGGCACTCTTCACGTGGTAGTAGGCACGCAGGAAGGCGTGCAGGCCCTGGGGGCCGGAGCGCATGTCGGCGTCGGCCTCGCGCGTGGCGTAGAAGCGCTGGTAGTGCAGGCGCGGCGGCGTGAGAGCCGCCAATTGATCGTGGAGCGCCGACAGCGCCGGCATGGCCGTTGACTCCGTGGGCCAGCTCGGCACGCCACCGAAGGGCGCGCTCATGAGCGCCACCGACTTGAACACGTCCGGGCGTGTGACGGCACACCACGCGGCCACCGGTGAACCGAAGTCATGCCCGACCACCGCATGCACTTGCTGGATGCCCAGCGCCGACAACAAGGCCAGCTGGTCGCGCACCAGGTTGAAGAAGTGGTAACTGCCCAGGTCCCCGTCATAAGCGCCGTCCCACCCCGTGGTGCGCCCATACCCGCGCTGGTCGGGCGCGATGGCGTGGAACCCGGCATCGGCCAGTGCCGGCAAGACCTTGCGCCAGCTGTAGGCCAGCTCCGGAAAGCCGTGCAGCAACAGCACCACCGGCCGCGGGCCGGCGTCGAAGCCGGCTTCGAGCACATGCATGGTGAGGCCGTTGACGGCGGCAATGCGGCGTGAGCGGACCGTGGGGGGCAGAGCCGGCAGGTCGGACATGAGGTGGGCCAGAGCTAAGCCGCCGCTTCCAGCCCGTTGCTGAAGTGCTCCTGCATCCGCTGCACGGCGGCCGCCGCATCGCGCCGCACCAGCGCATCCATCACCGCCCGGTGCTCCGCCAGCGATTCCTCGATCCGCCCTGACTTCAGCAGCGAGTTGTGGCGATTGAGCTTCATCACCTTGCGCAGGTCCGCCACCATCTGGTTGCGCCATTTGTTGCCGGCGATCTCCAGCAGCAGCATGTGGAAGCGCTCGTTGATGGCGAAGAACTTGTCGCGATGCTTCACCGCGGCTTCCAGTTCGGTATGCAGGGTCTTGAGCGAGCGTAGCTGTGCATCGCTGGCCTTCTGCGCCACCACGCCGGCCGCGTCGCTTTCCAGCAGCGAGAGCAGGTGATAGACCTCAGCCAGGTCCTGTTCCGAGACTTCGGTGACATACGCGCCGCGCCGCACCTTCATCGTGACCAGGCCCTCGGCCGCCAGCACCTTCAGCGCTTCACGCAGGGGCGTGCGGCTGATGCCGTATTCCTCGGCCAGTTTCAGCTCGTCGATCCAGCTGCCGGGCTCGAGTTCACGCCGGAAGATCCGCTGGCGCAACAGCTCCGCCACCTCCTGGTAGAGGGCACGGGGGGCCAGCGAGACAGCGGACATGGCGGGATTCTAGGGCTTCAGAAATACTTTATCAATAATTATGAATGCAGTAAACTCACGGCAGCACTGGAAAACCCGTATGAGCACGCCCACGCCTGAAATCAAGCCCGCCTCCCTGGAAGACTGGAACAAGGCGGCCGCCAAGTCGGCCCCTGGCGGGAAAGTCGATGGCCTGAACTGGGTCACGCCCGACGGCATCACGGTCAAGCCGCTCTATACCGCCGCCGACCTGCAGGGCCTGCCCAACATCGACAGCCTGCCCGGCTTCCCGCCCTACCTGCGCGGACCGCAAGCCACGATGTACGCGGCGCGGCCCTGGACCATCCGCCAGTACGCGGGCTTCTCCACCGCCGAAGAATCGAACGCTTTCTACCGCAAGGGCCTGGCCGGCGGCGGGCAGGGCGTGAGCGTGGCCTTCGACCTGGCCACGCACCGCGGCTATGACAGCGACCATCCGCGAGTGACGGGCGACGTCGGCAAGGCCGGCGTGGCCATCGACTCCGTGGAGGACATGAAGATCCTGTTCGACGGCATTCCGCTCGACAAGGTCTCCGTGTCGATGACGATGAACGGCGCGGTGTTGCCGGTGCTGGCCGGCTATGTGGTCGCAGCCGAAGAGCAGGGCGTGGCGCAGGACAAGCTGTCCGGGACCATCCAGAACGACATCCTCAAGGAGTTCATGGTCCGCAACACCTACATCTACCCGCCGGAACCGTCCATGCGGATCGTGGGCGACATCATCGAGCACACGGCGAAGAACATGCCGAAGTTCAACTCGATCTCGATCTCGGGCTACCACATGCAGGAGGCCGGCGCCAACCAGGCGCTGGAACTGGCCTTCACGCTGGCGGATGGCAAGGAGTATGTGAAGACGGCCACCGTCAAGGGCCTCGACGTGGACGAGTTCGCCGGCCGCCTGAGCTTCTTCTGGGCGATCGGGATGAATTTCTACCTCGAGATCGCCAAGATGCGGGCGGCGCGCATGCTGTGGCACCGCATCATGACGGGCTTCGGCGCGAAGAATCCCAAGAGCCTGATGTTGCGCACGCACTGCCAGACGTCCGGCTGGTCGCTTACCGAGCAGGACCCGTACAACAACGTCGTCCGCACAACGATCGAAGCGATGGCCGCGGTGTTCGGCGGCACGCAGTCGCTGCACACCAATTCCTTCGACGAGGCCATCGCCTTGCCGACGGAATTCTCAGCCCGCATCGCTCGCAACACGCAGCTGATCATTCAGGAAGAGACGCACATCCCCAACGTCATCGATCCGTGGGCCGGCAGTTTCATGATGGAGAAGCTGACGCAGGACATGGCCGATGCGGCCTGGAAGATCGTCGAGGAAGTCGAGGCCATGGGCGGGATGACGCGCGCGGTCGATTCCGGCTGGGCCAAGCTGAAGATCGAGGCGGCGGCGGCAGAGAAGCAGGCCCGCATCGACTCGGGCAAGGACGTGATCGTCGGGGTCAACAAGTACCGGCTGGAGAAGGAAGACCCGCTGGAGATCCGCGACGTCGACAACGTCAAGGTGCGCGAGCAGCAGATCGCACGGCTGCAGAAGACTCGCGCGGCGCGCGACGGGCAGGCGGTGCATGCGGCGCTGGAAGCGCTGACCGAGGCGGCACGTACGGGCCACGGCAACCTGCTCGACCTGAGCATCCGCGCGGTGCGCCTGCGCGCCACGGTGGGCGAAGTGAGTGACGCGCTCGAAAAAGTCTTCGGGCGCCATCGCGCCGATACACAAAAGGTGACCGGTGTGTACGCAGCTGCCTATGACTCGGCCGAGGGCTGGGAGAAACTCCAGAAGGAAATTGTCGATTTCGCTGAGAAGCAGGGCCGCCGGCCGCGCGTGATGATCGCGAAGCTGGGGCAGGACGGGCACGACCGCGGCGCCAAGGTGGTGGCCACGGCGTACGCCGACCTGGGCTTCGACGTGGACATGGGGCCGCTGTTCCAGACGCCGGAGGAATGCGCGCGGCAGGCGATCGAGAACGACGTGCATGCCGTGGGTGTGAGCACGCTGGCCGCCGGCCACAAGACACTGGTGCCCGCGATCATCGCGGAACTGCGCAAGCAGGGCGCGGACGACATCATCGTGTTCGTCGGCGGCGTCGTGCCGCAACAGGATTACGAGTTCCTGTACGAAGCGGGCGTGAAGGGCATCTACGGGCCGGGGACGCCGATTCCGGCCAGTGCGAAGGATGTGCTGGAGCAGATCCGGAAGGCGGTCTCGGCGTGAATGCGGGCGGGGACTTTCTCCCTCCCCCTCTGGGGGAGGGACGGGGTGGGGGCTCGCGCGCCTGGATGGTTGTCACAGGCGCGTGCCCCCCTCCCAACCTCCTCCCGGAGGGGGGAGGAGGAACAGCCGCATGAGCGCCCAGCAAATCCTCGGTGAGCCCGGTGCCATCCAGCGCCGCGCCATCGCCAAGGCCATCACCCTCCTCGAATCCACGCGCCCGGACCATCGCGCGCAGGCCGACGAACTGCTCACGCAGCTCCTGCCGCACACCGGCAAGTCCTTTCGCCTCGGCATCAGCGGCGTCCCCGGCGTCGGCAAGAGCACCTTCATCGAGGCGCTGGGCCTGCACCTGATCGCGCAAGGCCACCGCGTCGCGGTGCTCGCCGTCGATCCATCATCCAGCGTGTCCGGCGGCTCCATCCTGGGGGACAAGACGCGCATGGAGCACCTCTCGGTGCACGAGAAAGCGTACATCCGTCCCAGCCCCGCCAGCGGCACGCTGGGCGGTGTCGCTGCGCAGACGCGTGAGGCGATGCTGGTCTGCGAAGCGGCGGGCTACGACGTCGTCATCGTCGAGACGGTCGGGGTGGGCCAGAGCGAGATCGCCGTGGCCGGCATGACGGACATGTTCGTGCTGATGCAGCTGCCGAACGCCGGCGACGACCTGCAGGCCATCAAGAAGGGCGTGATGGAACTGGCGGACCTGGTGGTCATCAACAAGGCCGACATCGACCCCGACGCGGCGACGCGCGCGCAGGCGCAGATCACGAGCGCGCTGCGCATCCTGGGCCAGCATGGGCGCATGGAGCATGCCTTTCACAACGATGCGGTCTGGCACCCGGAAGTGGTCCAGCTCTCGGCATTGAAGGCGACCGGGGTGCAGGCCTTCTGGCAGACGGTGGCGCGCTTTCGCGAACTGCAGACGCGCACCGGTGCCTTCGCCGCGCGGCGCCAGCATCAGGCGCTCCAGTGGATGTGGGAGCGGGTCGAGGCCGGCCTGAAGCAGGCTTTCCGGCAGAACGCGGCCGTGAACGGCATGCTGCCGGACACGATCAGGCAGGTGGAGCAGGGCGCGCTTGCGCCTTCGACGGCGGCGCGCCAACTGCTCGCGGCCATGAACGAATCACGGAGAACGAACGATGCATGACATCCTGGAACAACTGGAGAAGAAGCGCGACGCCGCCCGCCTGGGCGGGGGCACCAAACGCATCGAGGCGCAGCACAAGAAGGGCAAGCTGACCGCGCGCGAGCGCCTCGAGCTGTTGCTGGACGAGGGCACGTTCGAGGAATGGGACATGTTCGTCGAGCACCGCTGCACCGACTTCGGCATGGAGAACAACAAGGTGCCGGGCGACGGCGTGGTCACCGGCTACGGCATGATCAATGGCCGCCTGGTCTTCGTCTTCAGCCAGGACTTCACGGTGTTCGGCGGCGCCTTGAGCGAAGCGCACGCCGAGAAGATCTGCAAGGTGATGGACCAGGCGATGAAAGTCGGGGCGCCGGTCATCGGGCTCAACGATTCCGGCGGCGCGCGGATCCAGGAAGGGGTCGCATCGCTGGGCGGCTACGCCGACGTGTTCCAGCGCAACGTGATGGCCTCGGGCGTGGTTCCTCAGATCAGCATGATCATGGGCCCCTGTGCCGGTGGCGCGGTGTACTCGCCGGCCATGACCGACTTCATCTTCATGGTGAAGGACTCGAGCTACATGTTCGTCACCGGCCCCGAGGTGGTGAAGACCGTGACGCATGAGGAAGTGACGGCCGAGGAACTGGGCGGCGCCGTCACGCACACCAGCCGAAGCGGCGTGGCCGACCTCGCGTTCGAGAACGACGTGGAGGCGCTGATCATGCTCCGCCGCCTCTACAACTACCTGCCGCTGAACAACCGCGAGAAGCCGCCGGTGCGGCCCAGCCACGACCCGGCGGATCGCATGGACCTGAGCCTGGACACGCTGGTGCCCGACAACGCCAACAAGCCCTACGACATGAAGGAGCTGATCACCAAGACGGTGGATGACGGCGACTTCTTCGAGCTGCAGCCGGAGTACGCCAAGAACATCATCATCGGCTTCGCCCGCATGGAGGGGCAGACCGTCGGCATCGTCGCCAACCAGCCGCTGGTGCTGGCCGGCTGCCTGGACATCCGCAGCAGCATCAAGGCCGCGCGGTTCGTCCGCTTCTGCGACGCTTTCAACATCCCGGTGGTGACCTTCGTCGACGTGCCCGGCTTCATGCCCGGCACCAGCCAGGAATACGGTGGCATCATCAAGCACGGCGCCAAGCTGCTCTATGCGTATGCGGAGTGCACGGTGCCGAAGATCACCGTCATCACCCGCAAGGCCTACGGCGGCGCCTACGACGTGATGAGCTCCAAGCACCTGCGCGGCGACGTCAACTTCGCCTGGCCGAATGCCGAGATCGCGGTGATGGGCGCGAAGGGGGCGGTCGAGATCATTTTCCGCGAGGACAAGGGCGATCCGGCCAAGCTGGCGGCTCGCGAAGCCGAATACAAGGCGCGTTTCGCGAACCCGTTCGTGGCCAGCGCGCGCGGCTACATCGACGACGTGATCCTGCCGCACGAAACCCGCAAACGCATCTGCCGCTCGCTGGTGATGCTGCGCGACAAGAAGCTCGAGAACCCGTGGCGCAAGCACGGGAACATTCCTCTCTGAGCGGCGAGGAGACATGACCATGTTCACCAAAATCCTGATCGCCAACCGCGGCGAGATCGCCTGCCGCGTGATCCTCACAGCCCGCAAGATGGGCATCAAGACCGTCGCCGTCTATTCCGATGCCGACCGCGACGCGCGCCACGTGGCGCTTGCCGACGAGGCAGTGCACATTGGTGCGCCACCCTCACGGGAAAGCTACCTCTCGGCCGACAAGATCATCGCCGCCTGCAAGCAGACCGGCGCGCAGGCTGTGCACCCCGGCTACGGCTTCCTGTCGGAGAACGAGGGCTTCGCCAGGCGTGTCGAAGAGGAAGGCATCACCTTCATCGGCCCCAAGCACTATTCCATCGCGGCCATGGGCGACAAGATCGCCTCCAAGAAATTGGCCAACGAGGCGAAGGTCAACACGATTCCAGGCTGGAACGAAGCGATCGAGACGGCGGAGCAGGCCGTGTCCATCGCCAGGGACATCGGCTATCCGGTGATGATCAAGGCGTCCGCCGGTGGCGGTGGCAAGGGCCTGCGCGTGGCCTTCAACGACAAGGAGGCTTTCGAAGGCTTCACCTCGTGCCGCAACGAGGCGCGCAACAGCTTTGGCGATGACCGCGTCTTCATCGAGAAGTTCGTGGAGGAGCCGCGCCACATCGAGATCCAGGTGCTGGGCGACTCCCAGGGCAACTGCATCTACCTGAATGAGCGCGAGTGCTCGATCCAGCGGCGCCACCAGAAGGTGATCGAGGAAGCGCCGTCGCCCTTCATCAGCGAAGCCACTCGCAAGGCGATGGGGGAGCAAGCGGTAGCGCTCGCCAAGGCCGTGCGCTATGAAAGCGCGGGCACCGTGGAGTTCGTGGTCGGCAAGGACCAGAGCTTCTACTTCCTGGAGATGAACACGCGCCTGCAGGTCGAGCACCCGGTGACCGAGTGCATCACCGGCCTCGACCTGGTGGAGCTGATGATTCGCGTCGCGGCCGGTGAGAAGCTGCCCCTGACGCAAGCCGACGTGAAGCGCGACGGCTGGGCCATCGAGTGCCGCATCAACGCGGAAGACCCTTTCCGCGGCTTCCTGCCCTCCACCGGCCGCCTGGTGCGCTTCCAGCCGCCCAAGGCCAGCATGTGGGCGTCCGACACCGAGCACCTGCAAGGCGTGCGCATTGACACGGGCGTGGGCGAGGGCGGCGAGATCCCGATGTTTTACGACTCGATGATCGCCAAACTCATCGTGCACGGCACCGACCGCAACGATGCCATCGCGAAGATGCGCGAAGCGCTCAACGGTTTCGTGATCCGCGGCGTGTCGAGCAACATCCCGTTCCAGGCGGCCCTGCTGGCGCACCCGAAGTTCATCTCGGGCGACTTCAACACCGGCTTCATCGCCGAACACTACGCCAAGGGCTTCCAGGCGAGCGATGTCGTTCATGACGATCCGGATTTCCTGGCTGCCCTGGCCGGCTTCATCAATCGACGCGCATTGCAGCGTTCCGCCGGCGTGAGCGGCCAGATGCGTGGCCACGAGTTCAAGGTCGGCGAGGAGTTTGTCGTCGTTGCGCTCGGCGCCGAAGGCGCGCGCCAGAGCCAGCCCGTGAAAGTGACGGATTTCCAGGCGCAGTCCGGCTCCAGCGTCGTCGAGACCAACGGCAAGCGCTATGGTTTTTGCAGCAACTGGCACCTGGGCGGCGCCCGCATCCGCGGCACGGTCGACGGAAAGGCGTTCACCGCGCAGGTGGAGCGCGGCGTCGCCAAGAATCCGCTGGCGCTGCGAATCACGCACAACGGCGCGCGGCTCGACGCCATGGTGCTGACGCCCCGAACGGCCGAACTGCACCAGCTGATGCCCTACAAGGCGCCGCCGGACATGAGCCGGTTCCTGCTGTCGCCCATGCCGGGCCTTCTGGTGGACGTCGCCGTGCAGCCGGGCCAGAAGGTGCAGGCAGGCGAGCGGCTCGCGGTCATCGAGGCCATGAAGATGGAGAACGTGCTGTTCGCCGCGGCCGACGGCGTCGTGGGCAAGGTGCTGGCGGCGAAAGGCGAGTCGCTGGCCGTGGATCAACCGATCGTGGAGTTCGAATGATGAGCGCCGCACGGCCGTTCAAGGTGCTGGGCATCCAGCAGATTGCCATCGGAGGCCCGGACAAGCTGAAACTGCAGAAACTCTGGATCGACCTGTTCGGCCTGGAGGTCACCGGCACGTTCAAGAGCGAGCGCGAGAACGTGGACGAGGACATCTGCGCGATCGGCAGCGGCCCCTTCAAGGTCGAAGTCGACCTGATGCAGCCGCTGGACCCGGAGAAGAAGCCCGCCGTGCACACGACGCCGTTGAACCACGTGGGCCTGTGGATCGACGACCTGCCCGCCGCGGTGAAGTGGCTGGGCGAGCAGGGCCTGCGTTTCGCGCCCGGCGGCATCCGCACTGGCGCCGCCGGCTTCGACATCTGCTTCGTGCATCCCAAGGGAAGCGAAGAATTCCCCGTGGGTGGCGAAGGCGTGCTGATCGAACTCGTGCAGGCGCCGCCCGACGTGGTGCGGGCCTTCGCGTCCCTCGCCGCTAACCCGCGGTAGAACGCACCAGCCACGACTCCAGCGCGGCGCGCGTCGCTTCCCAGCAAGCCGGCATGGTGTCCAGTAGTTCGTGGGCGCCGCGCTCGGCACGGCCCGCCATCTCCGACAAGGCCGATGCGCCGACGTTGGCCGCGGATCCCTTCAACGCATGCGCTTCCTTGGCGAGCATCGCCATGTTTTCCTGCGCCTTGGCGTACTGCATCGCGGCGATGTGCGCGGGTGCCTGTTCGATCAGCAGGCCGATGGCATCGCGGATGACGCTCAGCTCGGGATCGAACTCCTTCAACTCGGCCAGCCGCGTCTCGTCGATCCAGCCCTCCGGCGGCGTTGCCAAGACCGCTGCCGGCTCGACCGGTACCGGAATGGCGGTTGTTGTTCCCCCCACCGTGGTCCAGCGCAGCAGCGCCTGGGTCAATTGCGCCACCTGCAACGGCTTGGTCAGGTAGTCGTTCATGCCGGCCGCGGTGCAGCGGTCGCGGTCCTCGCTGGAGGCATCCGCCGTGAGCGCGATGATCGGCGGCGCCGACGCACCGAGCAGGCGCTGGATCTGGGCCGTCGCTTCCAGGCCGTCCATGTTGGGCATGTGCAGGTCCATCAGCACCGCGCCGAAAGGTTGGCCCGACCGAACCGCGGCGGCCGTTGCCTCGACGGCCTCGCGGCCGTCGACAGCGCTGGCCGTGTCGTAGCCGAGCCTCGCCAGGATCGCCGCCGCTACCTTGACGTTCACCGCGTTGTCGTCGGCGATCAGGATCCGGATGCCATTGCGCACGTCCGCCTTTTCCGCGACCGGTTTTTCCACCGGCGCGCCGGACAGGCAGCGGGCCAGGGCGTCGAACAACTGGTTCTGCCGCGCCGGCTTCAGAAGGCGCACGTTGAACAGCGAGCTGCCCACCGACAGGCCGGGCAGGAAACCGGAACTCAAGAGCACCAGCGGCAGCTTGGCGCCCCAGGCCTGCTCGCGGATGTTCCGGGCCAGCTCGACGCCGTCCATGCCCGGCATGTGCATGTCGGTGATGACGACGTCGGGCGGTTCGTTCTGCGCCAGCATTTCCAGCGCGATCGCACCCGAGGTGGCGCTCGCCACCAGCATGCCCCATTGGCGCAACTGGCGCGTGAGCACCCGCACGTTCACCGGGTGGTCGTCGACCACCAGCGCACGCTGGCCGTGCAGCGACGCCGCGTCCAGGGGCGCGATGGCCGGCGGCAGTTCCGCCAGCGGCGCGCGGACGGTGAAGCTGAAGACCGAGCCTTTGCCGAGTTCGCTGCGGACGCGGATCTCCCCGCCCATCAGCTCCACCAGCCGCTTGCAGATGGCCAGGCCCAGGCCGGTGCCGCCGTACTTGCGGGTGGTCGAGGCATCCACCTGCGTGAAAGCTTCGAACAGGGCGTCGACCCGGTCGGCCGGGATGCCGATGCCGGTGTCCTGGATGTTGAACTCCAGCAGGGCTTCACCGTTCTCGTCGGGCGGCGCCGCCAGCCTCGCATGGACCGAGACCTCGCCCTTCTCGGTGAACTTCACGGCGTTGTTCACCAGGTTGATGATGACCTGGCGCAGCCGCGTCACGTCGCCCAGCACCGCGGCCGGCGGGCCGCCCGAGGCGACGTCCGGCACATCGATGATCAGCTCGATGCCTTTCTCGCGCGCGCGGGGCGCGGCGATGTCGCACGCGTCCTCCAGCACGTTGCGCACGCTGAGGGCCTCGCGTTCCAGGTCGAACTTGCCGGATTCGATCTTGGAGAAGTCCAGGATGTCGTTGATGACCGCGAGCAGCTGGTCGCTGGAGAGCCGGATCGTCTGCAGGAAGTCGCGCTGTTCCGCGTCCAGCGAGGTCTCCGCCAGCAGGGCGGTCATGCCGACCACGCCGTTGAGCGGCGTCCGGATCTCATGGCTCATGGTCGCCAGGAAGGCGGCCTTGGCACGCACCGCCTCCTCGGCGGCCTCGCGGGCGCGCACGAGTTCGGATTCCCGGGCCCGCACTTCCTCTTCCGCCGTGCGCGCGCGCACGCTTTCGCTTTCGGCCTGCAGCTTTTCCTCGCGCAGGCGAACAGCCACCCGGTTGAACGCCAGCACCACGTCGCCCATCTCGTCCCGGGTTTCGATGCTGACCGCCTCGCCTTCGTGCTGGCCCAGCATGCGCTCGGACGCATCGCGCAGCAGCGACACCGTGCGCATCACGCCCGCGTAGAAGGCCATGAGCAGGTAGAGCACGACGGCGAGGACCGCGGCGACGAAGGCCATGACGGCGTACATGCGGTTCTCGAAACCCACGATCCGCTGGCGCAGCAGCGTCTCGAGTTCGGCCGATTCCCTTTCCGTGACGGCGTAGTTCGCCGCCTGCGCGCGGGCCAGCTGCTGGTCGGCGAGCGCCAGGTTGTTGGAGGTCGGCGAGGCGGCGAGGCCGCGCAACGCGGCGACCGCGTCGCTCATCGCGGCGTCATAGGCTTGCACGGCCTGGGCCAGCCGCAGCTTGAGCCCGCCGGTCTTCTCCTGGACGAAAGCCGTCTCCGCGCCGTAGCGCGTGCGGGCCAGGTTCGATTCGATGAGTCCGGCCAGGCGGATGAGGTCGATCCCGCTGGAATCGGGGCGGAAGGCATGCTTCTGCGTCAGCAGTCGGGCCTGCAGCAGCAGGTCCGCCGCGTCGGGCAGCTTCAACAGCACGGCTTCCATCAGGTAATAGGAATCGAGATCCGGATCGAGGATCAGGTTCGAGCTGTCCCCCACGTGCGCCGTCAGCGCCAGGATGTCGTCCTGCAGCTTGGCGTGCAGCACGTCCGTCTTCTCCACCGGCAGCAGCGCCACGCGCAATGCCAGGAAGCGGGCGTTCTCCTTCACGACGGCCAGCTTGGCGGCCGACTCCAGTTCACGCCCGAAGCGCTGCTCCACCGTGTCGAGCCTGGTGACGGCCCCCTGGATCGCCGCCTGCAGGCGGATCAGTTCCGGCCGCTCCTCGGACTTGCCGGCCGCGTAAGCCGAAGCGGCGAGGCGGCTGCGGGCGACCTCCTCCTGCAGCGCGCGCAGGGGCCGCAGGTAGTGCGCTCCCGCGATTTCCTTGCGGGCGAAGCGCACCGAGTTGTTGATCTCGCCCACCAGCAAGTAGAGAGTGAGTCCCAGCGGCAGTGCGAACAGCAGAAAGATCAGCAGGAATTTCTGCGGATACGTCAACCGGTCCATCAGCCGGCGCGCCGGACGCAGGATGGGGCCGTCGCCCTTGGACTGGGGCAGGAACCTCTGGGTCGTCACTGGGGAATCTCCTCGTACGGCATCAGCGTAACAGGTTGTCACCGAGCGCGGCGCTGACGTGAAACTGACGCTGTGCGGGATTCCACGGAGAGCCTTGCTTGCCAAGCCCGGCTTAGACTGGTTCGGGGACTACCGTCCCACAGACCCGGCGCCCGGATTTTCCCGTGGCCAGCGGGCCAGGCAAGGAGACCAGCTTTGCAGTCGACGGATATTGCCAACCCGGCCTACTTTCACAAGGTCGTGGATTGCCAGTGGGCCTGCCCCGCGCACACCCCGGTTCCCGAATACATCCGATTGATCGCGCAGGGCCGCTACGGCGACGCCTACATGGTCAACTGGGTGTCGAACGTCTTCCCGGGCATCCTGGGGCGAACGTGCGACAGGCCCTGCGAGCCGGCCTGCCGGCGCGGCCGCGTCGAGGAGAACAATGGCGCGGATCCGGAACCGGTGGCCATCTGCCGGTTGAAGCGCGTCGCGGCCGACAACAAGGAAGACGTGCGCAATCGCATGCCCTCCGTCGCGCCGAGCAATGGCCGGCGGATCGCCTGCATCGGGGCGGGGCCGGCCTCGCTGACGGTGGCGCGCGATCTCGCGCCGCTGGGTTACCAGGTCACGGTGTTCGACGGCGAGGCGCGGCCCGGCGGTTTCATGTGGAGCCAGATCCCGCGCTTCCGGCTGCCGGAGACGGTGATCGAGGAGGAAACGGGCTACATCCTGGACCTGGGCGTGAAGTTCGTGGCCGGCCAGCGCATCGAGTCGATGAAGGCGTTGATGGCCGAGGGCTACGACGCCATCTTCGTGGGCTGCGGCGCGCCGCGCGGGCGCAACCTGGAGATTCCGGGCCGGGAAGAGGCGGCCGCGAAAATCCACATCGGCATCGACTGGTTGGCATCGGTGTCGTTCGGCCACATCACTTCCATCGGCCAGCGGGTCATCGTGCTGGGTGGCGGCAACACGGCGATGGACTGCTGCCGCTCGGCGCGGCGCCTGGGCGGCACCGATGTGAAAGTCATCGTGCGCAGCGGCTTCGACGAGATGAAGGCATCGCCCTGGGAGAAGGAAGATGCCATGCACGAAGGCATCCCGTTCCTCAACTTCCATGTGCCGAAGGCCTTCATCCACGAGGGGGGCCAGCTCAAGGGCATGACCTTCGACGTCGTGCGGGCGGAGTACGACGCGCAGGGCAAGCGCAGCCTGGTGTCCACCGGCGAACCCGAAGTGTTCGTGGAGTGCGACGAAGTGCTGATCGCCGTCGGCCAGGAGAACGCCTTCCCCTGGATCGAACGCGACAGCGGGATTGCCTTCGACAAGTGGGGGCTGCCGGTGCTGCGGCCCGAGACCTTCCAGTCCACGGTGGAGAACGTCTTCTTCGGAGGTGACTCCGCGTTCGGGCCCAAGAACATCATCACGGCCGTTGCCCATGGCCATGAAGCCGCGGTGTCGATCGACCTCCTGCTGAATGGCGGGAACCCCGCCGCGCGGCCGGGGCCGATCGTGAACCTGATGTCGCAGAAGATGGGCATCCACGAGTGGAGCTACGACAACGACACGTCGAACGACCTGCGCTACAAGGTGCCGTGGGCCAAGGCGGAGATCGCGCTGGCCAGCATCAAGGTCGAAGTGGAGTTGGGATTCGACGCAGCGACCGCCTTCAAGGAGGCGCAGCGCTGCCTCAACTGCGACGTGCAGACGGTGTTCAACCACACGGCCTGCATCGAGTGCGACGCCTGCGTGGACATCTGCCCGATGGACTGCATCACCTTCACGGCCGATGGCGAGGAACCGGAGTTGCGCAAGCGCTTGCAGGCTCCGGCGCTGAATCTCGCGCAGGACCTGTACGTGGCGGGCGGCTTGAAGACCGGCCGCGTCATGGTGAAGGACGAAGACGTCTGCCTGCATTGCGGCCTGTGCGCCGAGCGCTGCCCCACCGGCGCGTGGGACATGCAGAAGTTCCTGCTGAATACGGCGAAAGCCGGCAATGCCTGCCACGACAAGGCGCCGGCGCGCAGGATGCCCGTGAAGGAGGCCGCGCTGTGAACCGCATCGAGGCCGTCAACGACTTCGTCGTCAAGTTCGCCAACGTCAACGGCTCGGGCTCGGCCTCGGCCAACGAGCTGTTCGCCAAGGCGATCCTGCGCATGGGGGTGCCGGTCAGCCCCCGCAACATCTTCCCCAGCAACATCCAGGGCCTGCCGACCTGGTACGAAGTCCGCGTCAACGAGAAGGGCTACCTGGGGCGCCGCGGCGGCGTCGACATGATGGTGGCCATGAACCCGCAGACCTGGGATGCGGACGTGGCGGAGATCGCGCCCGGCGGCTACCTGTTCTACGACAGCACGCGCCCGTTGCCGCCGGCCAAGTTCCGGCAGGACGTGCATGTGATCGGGATGCCGCTGACGGAGATCTGCAACGCGGTGTATTCGGACCCGCGGCAGCGCCAGCTGTTCAAGAACATCGTCTACGTGGGCGCCTTGTCGGTCCTGCTGGAGATCGACCCGGCCGTGATCGAGAAGCTGTTCGGCGAGCAGTACAAGGGCAAGGAGAAGCTGCTGGCGTCCAACGTGCAGGCGCTGCAGCTGGGCCGCGAGTTTGCGCAGGAGCACCTGCAGTGGCCGCTGGGCATCCGCGTGCGGCGCGCGGACAGGGTTGGCGACCAGATCTTCGTCGACGGCAATGCGGCCGCGGCGCTGGGCTGCGTCTATGGCGGGGCCACCGTCGCCGCCTGGTACCCGATCACGCCTTCGTCGTCGGTGGCCGAGGCCTTCCAGAAGTACTGCGGCAAATACCGCGTGGACCCGGAGACCGGCCAGAACCGCTATGCGATCGTGCAGGCGGAAGACGAGATCGCTTCCATCGGCATGGTGGTGGGCGCGGGCTGGAACGGCGCGCGCGCCTTCACCGCCACTTCCGGCCCCGGCGTGTCGCTGATGACGGAGTTCATCGGCCTGGCTTTCTTCGCCGAGATCCCCATCACGATCATCAACGTGCAACGGGGCGGCCCCTCCACCGGGATGCCGACCCGCACGCAGCAGGCGGACGTCCTCTCCTGCGCCTATGCATCTCATGGAGACACCAAGCACGTGCTGCTGTTCCCGGAAGACCCGCACGAATGCTTCGAGCAGGCGGCGCAGGCGCTGGACCTGGCCGACCGGTTGCAGACGCCGGTGTTCCTGATGACCGATCTCGACATCGGCATGAACCAGCGCCTGTGCCAGCCGTTCGTCTGGAAGGACAACGCTGCGTTCGACCGGGGCAAGGTCATGACCGCGGAGGAACTCGAGGCGGGCAAGGACTTCGGCCGCTACAAGGACGTGGACGGCGACGGCATCCCATGGCGCACGCTGCCGGGAACCCACGCGACCAAGGGGTCCTACTTCACCCGTGGCACGACGCGCGATCCGTATGCCCGCTACTCCGAGCGCGGGCAGGACTATCTCTACAACATGGAACGCCTGCAGCGGAAGTTCCAGACGGCGGCCACGCTGGTGCCGCAGCCGGTGTTCCGCAAGGCGGACACCCAGACGCCCTGGGGCGTCATCTACTTCGGTTCGACCAGCCCTTCGATGCAGGAGGCGCTGGATGTGCTGGGTGAGCAGGGCATTCACGTGAACGCGATGCGGCTGCGTGCCTTCCCGTTCCCGGCTTCGGTCGCCGACTTCATCGCGCGCCATGAAAAAGTGTTCGTCGTCGAGCAGAACCGCGACGCCCAGATGCGCAGCCTGCTGGTGAACGAACTCGAGATCGATCCGGCCCGGCTGGTGAAAGTGCTGCACTACGACGGCACGCCGATCACGGCGCGCTTCATCACGGCCGCCATCACCGCGCAAGTGCAAAAGAGCAGGGAACACGTCGCATGACCTACATCGCCAAGCCCAAACTGCGGCACCCCTCGCTGGAGACCAACAAGGTCGGGTACACGCGGCGCGACTACGAAGGCAAGGTGTCGACGCTGTGCGCCGGCTGCGGGCACGACTCCATCTCGGCCGCCATCGTCCAGGCTTGCTGGGAGCTGGACATCGAGCCGCACCGCGTCGCCAAGCTGTCGGGCATCGGCTGCAGCTCCAAGACGCCGGACTACTTCCTGGGCGCTTCGCACGGCTTCAACACAGTGCACGGCCGGATGCCGTCGGTGCTGACCGGCGCCAACCTGGCCAACCGCGATCTGTTGTACCTCGGTGTTTCCGGCGACGGCGACTCCGCGTCCATCGGCTTGGGCCAGTTCGCCCACGCCATGCGGCGCGGCGTGCGCATGGCCTACATCGTGGAGAACAATGGCGTTTATGGGCTGACCAAGGGCCAGTTCTCGGCCACCGCCGACAGCGGCTCCAAAAGCAAGAAGGGCGTGATCAACAGCGACAGCCCGGTCGACCTGGTCGCGATGGCCCTGCAGCTGGGCGCCACCTACGTGGGCCGCGGCTTCTCCGGCAACAAGCAGCAACTGGTGCCCCTGATCAAGGGCGCGATGGCGCACGGCGGGGCGGCGTTCATCGACGTCATCAGCCCTTGCGTGGCTTTCAACAATCACCCGGGCAGCACGAAAAGCTACGACTACGTGCGCGAGCACAACGAAGCCGTCAGCCGGATCGACTTCATCACCGAACGCAGCGAGATCACGGCCGAGATCGCGCCCGGCGAAGTGGTCGACGTCCGCCAGCACGACGGTTCGCTGCTGCGCCTGCGCAGCCTGCACCCGGAGTACGACGCGACCGACCGCTACGGCGCGATGGCGTACATGCAAGCCCACCAGCAGCGCGGCGAAGTCCTCACGGGCCTGTTGTATGTGGACCCGCTGGCAACCGACTTGCACACCGCGATGAATACGAGCGGTCGGGCCCTGAACGCCCTGGAAGTCGCCGATTTGTGCCCGGGGCTTGCGGCTTTGGACAAGATCAACGCATCATTGCGTTGACAGGCCCCCCAAGGAGTTCGCCATGGCTGAGCGCACCGTCTTCCAATCCATGCCCAAGAAGCACGTGATCAGCCTGGGGGCTCAGGCCACCGTCTGGGAGGCCGCCTGCGTCATGACGCGGGCCAACTGCGGCAGCGTGCTGGTGCTGGAGCCGCCCGACAAGCTACTGGGGATCGTCACCGAGCGTGACTTGATGACCCGGGTGCTGGCCAAGGCGCTCGATCCCCAGAAGACGCACCTGGCGGAAGTCATGACCGCAAACCCCATGTGCGTGCCGCCCGAAACCAAAGTGGCGGACGCCGTGCTGATCATGCTCGAACGCGGCTTCCGGCATCTCCCGGTGGTCTCTGGTTCCAGGATCCTGGGTGTCTTTTCCGCCCGGGATGCCTTGCCCCGCGAGATCGGCACGGCCATGACCCAGGCCGAATTCAACGAGCAGGTGAACGACGCGCTGGGCTAGGCCCAACGCGTCGAAGACCCTCCGCTCAGGGGACATACCTGACTGCGCCGCCGGAGAGGTAGTAGGCGCCGGTGCCCGACTGCAGGCTGCGCTCGCCGGCCAGTTCGGACAACGGGACGTACGTCGATCCGAAGGTTGCCGCATCGAACCAGGTCGCGACGGCCAGTGGGCGTTGCACCAGCGTGCCGGCGGCCGTGTCGATCGTGAAGCGGGCCAGGCCCTGCGCACTCGTACGGAAGCTGGTATCGGTGAGGCGAACGGGCAGCGCGACGCGGACCTCGTGGCCTTGCGTGAGCAGGTTGATTCCGTGGCGCGAATGGTCGAGCGCACTGCTGCTGCCGGCTTCGCCGAGCTTGCGGCTGGTGAGCAGGCGAGGCGTGGACGGCGTGCTCACATCGAACAGCGACACCTGGAGGCCCGTGACCCGCCCTTCCGCCGTCGCTTCCCGGCCGATCCCCAGCAACTTGCCGTTGGCGAGCGGGTACAGGTAGTCGGAGTAGCCTGGCACCTCCAGCTCGCCCACCGCGCGTGGGTCGGCGGGGTTGGACAGGTCGAGGACGTAGAGCGGGTCGACGCGCCTGAAGGTCACCACATAGGCCTGCGGTCCCGCGAAGTGCACGGCATAGACCTGCTCGCCGGGCCGGCCGAGTGCCGCCGGGCGCTGGGCATTGGGCAGGGTGGAGACCACCTGCAGGCTCCTGTCACTCGCGTTTTCGCGCAGAACGGTGAGGGTCGCGGGCGAGGCGGCCGTCGGCTGTGACGCCGCGCCGATCGGGCCGAACCAGCCCTGGTCGCCGGTGAAGCTCAGGACGCGGAGGTCACCATTGAATTCGCTCAGGCGATAGGGCCGTTTCTCGGCATCCCAGCCGAGGTGACCGGCGAGTTCGCCCGATGCGCGATAAGTGACGCTGGTGCCTTGCAGGGCGAACTTGTGGACGTCGGTGCGGGAACCCGGCGGGAAGATGGCCCGAGTCGCGTCCGCGGTGGTGTAGTAGGTGCGCGAGCTGGCCAGGTAGACATTGGTGGGGGACATGTAGAGCGTCTCGACACCGCCCACGAAGCAGCGGCTGGCGCGCGGCGTGCCGTTCGTTCCCAGGTCGAAAGCGGTGATCGTGGTGAGCTGCAGGTGCAGCGACTTGTTGGCGGGCTGGATCAGGCAGTCGCCGGCGTTCACCAGGGGTTGCGCGGCGCCGCCGTCCACGCGCACCTGGGGCAGCAGCTCCGCCTCCGTCAGGGGCGCCAGCTTGGCGTCCACCTGCTCGCGCGAGGCGTTCGCGGGGAGGGCGTAGCGTGCGATGTCGGGTGCGAACGTCGTCACCACGTACAGCACGTTGCCGATCATGCGGCTGCCAACCAGCACGCCGTCGATCTCCACGGTCCGCGGCGCCGAGAGCCCGCCGTCGGCGGCCGTCGTGAACAAGTCGAGGCCGACGCGGCGCTCGGATCCGGTCGGGCTGGGCATCAGGGCCAGCGTGACCGGCTGTACGCTGAACGCGACCGCGTCGTAGACCGGCTTGCGGCTCAGCACCGCGAGGCGCGAGGCGCCGGGGGCCACGTACATGCCCTGCAGCGCGAAGTCCGATGAGAGATTCATCGTGATGGCGGGGCCCAGCGTGCCATCGCCCTTGCGGGCATGCGTCGTCAGGCGCGCCGGCACGGTGGCGCCGTTCGCCGTGTAGCTTGCGTGCAGCGCGTAGATCGCCCGGTCGTCGGACTTGATCAGGTCGTCCTCATCGACGCCCTGTTCCTGGATGGTGGTGCCGGACAAAGCGGGAGGTGCGGACGTCCCCGGACTGGCGCTGAAGACGGCTCCTGTGCCTGGCAGCGAGTAGCCCTGGACGGACCGGTCCTGGAGCTTGGCCTTGAAGTACGTCACCAGGTCGCCGCTCTGTGCACTCGTGAGGGCGCTGGGTGAAAGCGCCGGCGCGGGAGCGGGAGCCGGAGCGGGTGCCGGGGCCGGAGCTGGGGCCGGAGCCGGAGCCGGCGCCGGCGACGGAGCTGGCGCTGGGGCAGGAGCTGCTGCCAGCGCCGGCGCGTCACCGCCACCACCGCAAGCGCCGAGTGAGAGCGCCATGGCGGCAATGCCTGCCATGCGCCAGCGGCGCGACGCTTCCTGGGATTGCTTCATCGAGTTTCTCCTGAGTCGTTTGTTCTTGTCCGACGGCGGACTAGTCGCGCCGCACGACCAGCGTGGCTTCCGAGTCCGTGATCGACAGCACCGGGCTGTCCGGGTAGGGCGTCATGTCCGTGTATTCGATTCGGTAAGGCCCGTACGTGTAGACGGGCAACGCCGTTCCGGTGGCTCCACTCAGCGTCATCTGCACGCTCACCGGTGTTGCGCCTTGCTGTGCCAGCGTGACGTCGATGACGGACGAGCCCGCCGTGATGCAGGTCACCGTCTTCGGACAGCGGCTGTCGATGAACTTGGTCATGGTCAGCGTGAGCTGGCCGCCGTCGATCGTTTTCGGCTGGCCGGTGTGCAGCTTGACCGTCTCCGCGAAGGGGTCGCCCCCACCGCCGCCGCAGGCGGTCAACAGGACGGTGAAGGCAAGGCATGAAGCGCGGATCAGTGTTTGCATGGGAAGTCCTCTCAAAGAATGGGGCGGCAGATTCACGGGCGCCTGCCTGGGTTTCAGAAGGAGTCCTGGAAGAAAGCCGGGGCGGCGGCGCGGGCGTGCCCCCGCCTCCGCCGCCCCTGCCCAGCACGGGCAAATGAAAAAGTGCGCTTCATCCAGGTTTTCTCGTTGTCGATTTTGTGGGATAATATTCCACAAATATTGATCGGTCAACGGCCTCGCGCAAATTTCGCACGCTACGATCGCAACGACTCATCCATGGCAACCCGCTCCGCCATCGTCCTGAATGCCGTGCTGCGCCTGCTGAAGCCGGTGGCCGCGCTGCTGCTGCGCAATGGCGTGGCCTATCCGGCGTTCGTGGCGGCGCTGAAGACGGTGTTCCTGGAAGCGGCGCGCGAGGAACTGCAGCGCACGGGGCAGAAGCAGACGGACAGCGCAGTCAGCCTGCTGTCGGGCGTGCATCGCCGCGACGTGCGGACGCTGGCGCGGGTGGAAGTACCCGACGAAGCGGCGGACGAACCGCTGAATCTGGCCGGCCAGGTGGTGGGGCGCTGGCTCAGCGACCCGGTCTACGTTGACGACGAGGGGCAGCCGCGCCCGTTGCCGCGTTATGGCGACGCGCCCAGCTTCGATGCGCTGGTGACCGCCACCAGCCGTGACATCCGGGCGCGCGCCATCCTCGCGGAACTGGAGCGGCTGGGCATGGCCAAGCTGGAAGAGGGCACGGTGCGGCTGCTCGAACCGGGTTTCGTGCCGCGCGAAGGCTTCGACGAAGGCATGGCGCTGCTGCGCGACAACCTGCACGACCACATCGCCGCCGCCGCGCTCAACGTCAGCGGAGAGCAGAACTTCCTGGAGCAGTCGGTCTATGTGGACCAGCTCACCGCCGAATCGGCGCAGCACCTCCATGCGCTGAGTACCAGGATCTGGCGCCAGGCCTTCCGGACCGTGATGCGCGAGGCACAGGTGCGCTTCGACGAAGACCAGGCCAAGGCGCCAGCCGACCAACGCGTGCACCGGGCGCGCTTCGGAGCTTATTTCTATGCGGAAAAGAATGACGAACAAGATTCTTGACGGCGGGGCCCGCCGGGTCTTCGCGGCGCTTGGCCTCTGCTTGCTGCTGGCGGCCTGCGGTCCGGGCGGTGGAGGGACCGGGACCGGCCCCGTGAGCGGGGTTTACAGCGGCAAATCGTTGCAAGGTGCGATTGCATCCGCCGCGCCAGGCAACTGCGCGCCGCAATGCGGTGCGGTGGACCTCGTCGTGCGGGAAGATCGGGTCGAGCTCGCGACCGATTGCCGCATCTTCCGGCGCGAAGGCGATTGGGAGCTCGACGCCAACGGCGGCGCCTCACTCAGCGGGACGCTGACCACGACCATCGGCCCCGCCAGCACGGTCGTGCCGGCGACGCTGCAGCTGCAGTTCAGTGAGCACCAGGGCGAGAGTGCGCGCGTCACTGCCACGGTGCTCGACGAAAATGGCCGCCCCTTCCTTGGGCCTTTCAACATGCAAAGGGGCGCCGCAGTCGCGCCGGCGTTCGGCTCCTGCCCGTCGCGTTAGAAAGGAACGTCCTTGCTCAGGGTGTGCCGCTGCGCCTGGCCCGGGCGCGAGCCAGTGCCTGCTCGATCACCGCGCGCTTGCGGGCCAGTTCCCCACCCTCGGCATCATGGGTGTGCGCGGGCAGGTCGGCGAGTTTGGCTTCGGCCTTGCGTTCCAGGCGTTCCGAGTTTTCGGCGGCGGCCCGTTCGCGCCGGGCCCCATGGGCCTGGTAGCGGGCCAAGGCTTCATCCGCCAGCGGCTGCGCCCAGGCTTGCCAGCCCGTGCGCTCACCAGTGACGTTCTCCATGGAGATGCAATCCACCGGGCACACGGGCAGGCACAGCTCGCAGCCGGTGCAGTAGGGCTCGATCACGGTGTGCATGCGCTTGTTGGCGCCCAGGATGGCGTCCGTCGGGCATGCGTCCAGGCAAAGCGTGCAGCCGATGCACCAGTTTTCGTCGATGACGGCGACGCCGCGCGGGCCTTCCCGGCCGTTGGCCGGATTCAGCGGGAGGACCGGGCGGCCGGTGAGCCGCGCCAGCCTGGCGATGCCCTCGGCGCCGCCGGGCGGACATTGATTGATGTCCGCCGCACCCTCGGCCATGGCCTGCGCATAGGCCGCGCAGTCCGGGTAGCCGCACCGCGTGCACTGGGTCTGGGGCAGGGCGGCGTGAAGGGCGGCCGCCAGGTTCACTTGCGCCGGGCGCTCCTGGCCGGGGCCTTCGCGGGCGCCTTCGCTGGCCTCGCCGCGGGCTTGCTCGAGGCGCCGGCTTTGCCGTCGTTGAACTGCAGGATGAAGTCGCGCACCTGCGGGTACACGGAATCGCGCCAGCGGCGGCCGCTGAAGATGCCGTAGTGGCCCGCGCCCTTCACTTCGAGGTGCTTCTGCCGCGTCTTGGGCACGCCGGTGCACAGCGCGTGGGCGGCTTCGGTCTGCCCCGATCCGGAGATGTCGTCGAGCTCGCCTTCGATGGTGAAGTGCGCGGTGGTCTTGATGTCCTGCGGCCGCACGCGCTCGAATTGGCCTTGCTCGTTGCGGACATCCCAGGTGCCGTTGACCAGGGCGAACTCCTGGAACACCACCCGGATGGTCTCCAGGTAGTAGTCGGCATCCATGTCGAGCACGGCGTTGTACTCGTCGTAGAACTGCCGGTGCGCCTCGGCGCTGGTGTCGTCGCCGGCGATCAGGTGCTTGAAGTAGTCATAGTGGCTCGACATGTGGCGGTCGGGGTTCATCGCCACGAAGCCCGAATGCTGCAGGAAGCCGGGGTACACACGGCGGCCCGAACCCGGGAAGTTGGTCGGAACACGATAGATCACGTTGTTCTCGAACCACTCGAAACTCTTGTTCATGGCGAGGTTGTTCACCGCCGTGGGCGATTTGCGGGCGTCGATCGGCCCGCCCATCATCGTCATGGTGAGCGGTGTCGTCTCGCCGCGCGACGCCATGAGCGCCACGGCCGCCAGCACCGGCACGGTGGGCTGGCAGACGCTGATGACGTGGCAGTTGCCGTATTCGCCCTGCAGGTGGCGGATGAACTCCTCGACGTAGTTGACGTAGTCGTCGAGGTGGAACGCACCCTGCTCCATCGGCACGGTGCGGGCGTTCTTCCAGTCGGTGACGTAGACCTTGTGATCGTGCAGCATGCTGCGCACCGTGTCGCGCAGCAGGGTCGCGTAGTGGCCGGAGAGCGGCGCGACGATCAGGACCGCGGGCTGGCCCTTCAGCCGGGTGAGCACGTCAGAATCGTCCGAGAATCGCTTGAACCGCCGCAGTTCGCAGAATGGCTTGTCCAGCTCCACCCGTTCGTGGATCGCCACCTCGACGCCCTCGATCGCGATGGTCTTGATGCCGAACTCCGGCTTCTCGTAGTCCTTGCCCAGGCGATAGAGCAAGTCGTAGCCCGCGGAGACCCGCTGCGCGAACGGGCCCTGGCCGAAAGGCGAGAGCGGGTTGCTGTAAAGCTTGGAGGCCGCTTGGGCGAAGTCCGCGAACGGCTCCATGAGCGAGCGTTGCGCCTCGTAGATCTGATAAAGCATGCTGGGGGCCCCGTCCTTGTTGCAGTGCAATATACCAGCCGTCACAACTTGGTGCACGGAGTAGAAGTACTAATGAAAATGGAACTTCCCTGCCTTGGCCGCCTCAGCAGTATGGTTATGAGGGAACACCAAACCAGATGGACAGACGCAGATGGATGGCGGCCGCGGCTGCCTTGGCCGGGGGAAGCCTGATGACGGAGCAAGTGGAGTCTGCCCTGGCGGGCTTGCAGAGCCTGGCGAAGAGCCCGCGGATGCCGGTGCTCTTTCTGGGGCATGGCAGCCCCATGAACGCGATCGAGGACAACGAGTTCCGGCGCAGCTGGCAGGCACTGGGGGCCGAATTCGGCAAGAGCCTCCCCAGGCCGCAGATGATCCTGTGCATCTCGGCGCACTGGATCACACGGGGCTGGTGGCTGACGGGCATGGCCCAGCCGAAGACCATCCACGATTTCGGAGGGTTTCCGCAGGCCTTGTTCGACCAGCAGTTTCCCGCGCCGGGCGCGCCCGCCATCGCGCGCCAGATCGGCGACAGCATCACCGAGCCCAAGGTGGGCGTGGATGCCAAGGAATGGGGTTTCGACCATGGCACCTGGTCGGTGCTGAAGCCCATGTTCCCGAAGGCCGACATCCCCGTCCTGCAATTGAGCATGGACTATGCGCGGCCGCCGGCGGAACACTTCGCCCTCGGCCAGCAACTCCGCGCCTTGCGCGACAAGGGCGTGCTGATCGTCGGCAGCGGCAACATCGTGCACAACCTGCGCGCCACGCGGCGCGAGGCGAATGCGATGCAGGCCTACGACTGGGCTTTCGAGTTCGACAAGAAGACCGCGGCGCTGGTGGAGAAGGGCAGCCTGGCGGAGCTGGCCGATTTCCAGAAGCTGGGCCAGGTGGCGCAACTGGCCCACCCGACCTATGACCACTACCTGCCGCTGCTGCACGCTGCCGGCGCCGTCCACCCAGGCGAGCCGGTGAAATTCTTCAACGAGCGGTACCAGTCCGCATCGATCTCGATGCGGTCGATGGTCTGGGGCTAGCCGTCTACTGCAGCACCCTGGCAATCGACTGGCAGACGTAGTCGATGTTCTTGGTGTTCAGCGCGGCCACGCAAATCCGGCCGGAATCCACGCCGTACACGCCGAACTCGTTGCGCAGGCGGACCATCTGTTCCTTGGTCAGGCCCGAATAGCTGAACATGCCGATCTGCTGGGTGATGAAGCTCATGTCTTCCTTCACGCCGGCCGCCTTCAGGTCGGCCACCAGCAGCGTGCGCATTTGGCGGATGCGGGTGCGCATGTTGGCCAGTTCCTGCTCCCAAAGGGCGCGCAGATCGGGCGTGTTCAGCACCGTCGCGACCACGCTGCCGCCGTGCGTGGGCGGGTTGCTGTAGTTCGTGCGGATCATCACCTTCAACAACGACAGCACGCGGTCCGCCTCGTCCTTGGACGCGCAGAACACCGACAGGCCGCCGACGCGTTCCCCATAGAGGCTGAAGCTCTTGGAGAACGATGTCGCGACGAGGAAGTCGCCCGCGGCTGCCACGAACTTCTGGATCACGGCGCCGTCTTCGGCGATCCCGTTGCCGAAGCCCTGGTAAGCGAGGTCGAGGAAGGGAACGAGCTTGCGCTCCTTGACGATGGCCACCACCTGGTCCCACTGCTGCGACGTGATGTCATAGCCGGTGGGGTTGTGGCAGCAGGCATGCAGGACGACGATGGTGCCGGGCTCGGCAGTTTCCAGCGCGGTCAGCATGCCGTCGATGTTCACGCCGCGCTTGACGGCGTCGTAATACGGATAGAACTCGACGGTGAATCCCGCCTGCGAGAACAGGGCGCGATGGTTTTCCCAGCTGGGGTCGCTGATCAGGACCTTGGCGTTGGGGTTGACCTTCTTCAGGAAGTCCGCGCCGACCTTCAGGCCGCCGGTGCCGCCCAGCGACTGGATCGTCGCCACGCGGCCGCTGTTGACGGCATCGCTTCCGGCCCCAAATACGAGGTTCTTGACGGCGCTGTCGTACGCGGCGATGCCGTCGATCGGGAGGTAGCCGCGCGCCTTGGGCGCATCGGCCATCTGCCGTTCGGCCCGCTGCACGCACTCGAGGAGCGGCAGCTTGCCGGTTTCGTCGTAGTAGACGCCGACGCTGAGGTTGACCTTGCGCGGGTTCTCGTCGGCGCCGAACTGGTCGTTCAGCCCCAGGATGGGGTCGTTGGGCGCCTTCTCGACGGCAGAGAACAGGGACATGAAAGGGACCTTTGGATGTCAGTAGCGGAACGCGCCGGCATTGTTGTACGCTGGCTGGTTGACCCCGATTTTAATGTTGAACTACACGATTGACCCGCATGAGCGCTAAACCCGATCCGTCCGCCGACCTGGCCGCGCCCGTTGCCAAGCAGAAAGATGGCGAGTTCATCAGTTTTCCTGATTCGCCCTTCGAGCTGTTCCTGCCCTATCCGCCCGCCGGCGACCAGCCCGTGGCGATCGAGAAACTCGTCGAAGGCGTCCGCGACGGCGAGGTGTTCCAGACGCTGCTGGGCGTCACCGGCTCCGGCAAGACTTTCACCATGGCGAACGTCATCGCGCGCCTGGGCCGCCCCGCGATCATCTTCGCGCCGAACAAGACGCTGGCGGCGCAGTTGTACAGCGAGTTCCGCGAGTTCTTCCCGAAGAACGCGGTGGAGTACTTCGTCAGCTACTACGACTACTACCAGCCCGAGGCCTACGTGCCGCAGCGCGACCTGTTCATCGAGAAGGACAGCTCGATCAACGAGCACATCGAGCAGATGCGCCTGTCGGCCACCAAGAGCGTGCTGGAGCGGCGCGACACGGTGATCGTGGCCACCGTGAGCGCCATCTACGGCATCGGCGCCCCGGAGGACTACACGCAGATGCGCTTCATCATGCGCGTGGGCGACAAGATCGGCCAGCGCGACGTGATCGGCCAGCTGATCCGCATGCAGTACAACCGCAACGAGCAGGACTTCTCGCGCGGCACCTTCCGCGTGCGCGGCGACACCATCGACATCTTCCCGGCGGAACACAGCGAACTCGCGATCCGCATCGAGCTGTTCGACGACGAGATCGAATCCCTGCAGCTGTTCGACCCGCTCACCGGCCGCATCCGGCAGAAGGTGCCGCGCTTCACGGTGTACCCGTCCAGCCACTACGTGACGCCACGCGACAAGGTGTTGTCCGCGGTCGAGACCATCAAGCTGGAACTGGACGAGCGCCTGAAGTTCTTCGTGGGGCAAGGCAAGCTGGTGGAAGCCCAGCGCCTGGAGCAGCGCACCCGCTTCGACCTGGAGATGCTCTCCGAGCTGGGCCACTGCAAAGGCATCGAAAACTACACGCGGCATCTTTCGGGCGCGCCGCCTGGCGCCCCGCCGTCCACGCTGACGGACTACCTGCCCAAGGATGCGCTGATGTTCCTGGACGAGAGCCACCAGATGATCGGCCAACTGGGCGGCATGTTCAACGGCGACCGGGCGCGCAAGACCGTGCTGGTCGAATATGGTTTCCGCCTGCCCTCCGCGCTGGACAACCGGCCACTGAAATTCGAGGAGTTCGAAACGCGCATGCGCCAGGTGGTCTTCGTCTCGGCGACGCCGGCGGACTATGAAAAGACCCACGCCGGCCAGGTGGTCGAGCAGCTGGTGCGCCCCACCGGACTCATCGATCCCGAGGTCGAGGTCCGGCCCGCCACCCATCAGGTCGACGACGTGCTGCAGGAGATCCGCATCCGCGTCGAGAAGAACGAGCGCGTGCTGATCACGACGCTCACCAAGCGCATGGCGGAACAGCTCACCGACTACCTCAGCGACAACGGCGTCAAGGTGCGCTACCTGCACAGCGACATCGAGACGGTGGAGCGCGTGGAGATCCTGCGCGACCTGCGGCTGGGCATGTTCGACGTGCTGGTCGGCATCAACCTGCTGCGGGAGGGCCTGGACATCCCCGAGGTGTCGCTGGTCGCCATCCTCGACGCCGACAAGGAGGGCTTCCTGCGCGCCGAACGCTCGCTGATCCAGACCATCGGCCGGGCGGCGCGCAACCTGAATGGCAAGGCGATCCTGTACGCCGACAGGATGACCGACTCGATGAAGAAGGCGATCGGCGAGACCGAGCGCCGGCGCGAACGCCAGGTCGCCCACAACCTGGCGCACGGCATCACGCCGCGCAGCATCAAGAAGGAAGTGCGCGACCTGATCGACGGCGTCTACAGCGAAAAGGCCAGCAAGGAACAGGAAAAGCAGGAACTGCAGCGGGCGATGGTCGAGGACATGTCCGAAAAGGATGTGGCCAAGGAGATCAAGCGGCTCGAAAAGCAGATGCTGGAGCACGCCCGCAACCTCGAATTCGAGAAGGCGGCGCGGGTGCGCGACCAGTTGGCCTTGTTGAAGCAGCAGGCTTTCGGGGCCGTGGTGCACGACAACGTCGTCCCGATCGAATCTGCCAAGCGCAGCTGAGTGGGCCGCCCGCCTGCGCTACGGCTGGGCTCAAACCAAGGGATTACCCGAGCATCCCAGTGGGCTTTAGGGTATACTTGACGGAAATAGTCAGGAACCCACGAATCAGAGAGCCCGGCGTGTGCCGGGGATGGGTGGAGACGACCCCGCCGGCGGGCGCTGCCGGGGTTTTGTAAGCGAGCGAGCAAAGGAGCTAGCGATGCGTCTCACAACCAAGGGCCGGTTTGCGGTCACCGCGATGATCGATCTGGCGCTGCGCCAGAACAATGGTCCCGTCACGCTGGCGGCGATCAGCCAGCGCCAGCAGATTTCGCTTTCGTACCTCGAACAGCTGTTCGGCAAGCTGCGCCGGCACGAGCTGGTGGAATCCACCCGCGGGCCGGGGGGCGGGTACACCCTGGGCCGCAAGGCCGGCGAGATCACCGTCGCCGACATCATCGTGTCGGTCGACGAGCCGATCGACGCCACCCAGTGCGGTGGCAAGGAAAACTGCCAGGGCGATGGCGGCCGCTGCATGACGCACGAACTCTGGGCCGCGCTGAACCAGCGCATGGTCGAGTTCCTGGATTCGATCACCCTGCAGAAGCTGGTGGACGACCAGTTGGCCAAGGGCATCCAGATCGAGGACAAGCCGTCGCCGAAGCGCGCCATTTCCGCGCAGCCGGTGGTGAAGCCGATCCGCGTGAATGCGCCGAATTCGGTGTTCGCCCTCGGAAACTCATTCGCCAAGTCCTGAAGACCGGCGTTTCGCAACGCCTTGCCCGCAAGCACTGAAGCCAGCATGGACACGACACCGCACTTCCCCATCTACATGGATTACGGCGCGACGACGCCGGTGGACCCGCGCGTCGTCGACGCGATGATCCCCTGGCTGCGCGAGCACTTCGGCAACCCCGCCTCCCGCAGCCATGCCTGGGGCTGGGAGGCCGAGGAAGCCGTGGAGAAGGCGCGCGAGCATGTCGCCGCGCTGATCGGCGCGGACCCGCGGGAGATCGTGTGGACGTCCGGCGCGACCGAGTCGAACAACCTGGCCATCAAGGGCGCCGCGAACTTCTACAAGACGCGCGGCAAGCACCTGGTGACGGTGAAGACCGAGCACAAGGCGGTGCTGGACACCATGCGCGAGCTGGAGCGGCAGGGCTTCGAAGTCACCTACCTCGACGTGGAGGAAGACGGCCTGCTGGACCTGGACAAGTTCAAGGCGGCGCTGCGCCCCGACACCATCCTGGCCAGCGTGATGTTCGTCAACAACGAGATCGGCGTCATCCAGGACATCACCGCACTCGGCAACACCTGCCGCGAGCGCAACATCATCTTTCACGTGGATGCCGCCCAAGCCACGGGCAAGGTCGAGATCGACATGACGGCGCTGCCTGTCGACCTGCTGAGCCTGGCCTCGCACAAGACCTACGGCCCCAAGGGCATCGGCGCGCTGTACGTGCGCCGCAAGCCGCGTGTGCGCCTGGAAGCCCAGATGCACGGCGGCGGCCACGAGCGCGGCATGCGTTCGGGCACGCTGCCCACGCACCAGATTGTCGGCATGGGCGAGGCGTTCCGTATCGCCCGTGAGGAAATGGGCAAGGACGCGGAGCATGCGCGCCGCCTGCAGCAGCGCCTGCTGGACGGCCTGAAGGACATCGAACAGGTGTTCATCAACGGCCACACCGAGAAGCGCGTGCCGCACAACCTGAACATGAGCTTCAACTTCGTCGAAGGCGAATCGCTCATCATGGGCATCAAGGGCCTCGCCGTGTCTTCCGGCTCGGCCTGCACCTCGGCCAGCCTGGAACCCAGCTACGTGCTGCGCGCCCTGGGCCGCAGCGACGAGCTGGCGCACAGCAGCCTGCGCATGACCATCGGCCGCTTCACGACCGAAGAGGAGATCGATTACGCGATCTCCACCATCAAGCACAACGTGGCGAAGCTGCGTGAATTGAGTCCCTTGTGGGAGATGTTCCAGGACGGCGTCGACCTGAGCACCATCCAATGGACCGCCCACTAGAACAACAGGAGTACCACCATGGCCTATTCTGAAAAAGTCGTCGAGCATTACGAGAACCCCCGCAACGTCGGCTCGTTCGAAAAGGGCGATGAGACCGTCGGCACCGGCATGGTGGGCGCGCCCGCCTGCGGCGACGTGATGAAGCTGCAGATCAAGGTGAACCCCGCCACGGGCGTGATCGAAGATGCGCGCTTCAAGACCTACGGCTGCGGCTCCGCCATTGCGTCGAGCTCGCTGGTGACCGAATGGGTCAAGGGCAAGACGCTCGACGAGGCGGCCTCCATCAAGAACAGCCAGATTGCCGAGGAGCTCGCGCTGCCGCCGGTCAAGATCCATTGCTCCATCCTGGCCGAGGACGCCATCAAGGCGGCCGTCGAGGACTACAAGAAGAAGCACGCCCACTGAAATGGCCGTTTCCCTGACCGAAGCCGCGGCGCGGCACGTCACGCGTTACCTGTCCAAACGGGGCAAGGGCGTCGGCGTGCGGCTGGGCGTGAAGACCACCGGCTGCTCGGGCCTGGCGTACAAGCTCGAGTACGTCGACGAGGTGGCGCCCGAGGACATCGTCTTCGAGGATCACGGCGTCAAGCTGCTGATCGACCCCAAGAGCCTCGCCTACATCGACGGGACGCAGCTTGACTTCGTCCGCGAAGGATTGAACGAGGGCTTCAAGTTCAACAACCCCAATGAGCGCGACCGGTGCGGCTGCGGGGAAAGTTTCCGGGTCTGACAACCCGGTCATGAACCTCCAGTCGAACGACTTCGAACTGTTCGGTCTGCCGGAGCGCTTCGCGCAGGACCGGCTCGCCATCGACGCTCGCTGGAAAGAACTGCAGCGCGAAGCCCACCCCGACAAGTTTGCGGCACAAGGCGCAGCCGCGCAACGCGTGGCGCTGCAATGGTCGGTGCGCATCAACGAGGCCTACCAGCGCCTGAAAGACCCGCTCAAGCGCGCGTCCTACCTCTGCGAGTTGCGCGGCGCGCCCATCAATGCCGAGAACAACACAGCCATGCCGGCCGACTTCCTGATGCAGCAGATGGAGTGGCGCGAAGCGCTGGACGACGCGAGCACCGGGGAAGAGCTCGAAGTCCTGGCGGATCGTTTGGCCACGGACCGCAAGGCGCTGCTGGGCACCATCGAAGCGCTGCTCGACGTGAAAGGCGACGCTGCGGCGGCCGCGCAGCAGGTGAGAGCCCTCATGTTCCTGGAGCGCTTTGGCGAGGACATCGATTCGCGGCTCGCGCAACTGGGACAATAGGCCGCATCCCATGGCCCTGCTGCAAATTTCCGAACCGGGCGCCTCGCCCGACCCCCACCAGCGGCGTGTCGCCGTCGGCATCGACCTCGGCACCACGCATTCGCTGGTGGCCGCCGTTCGCAACGGCGTTGCCGAATGCCTGCCGGACGCGCAGGGCTGCGTCCTCCTGCCTTCGGTCGTGCGCTACCTGCCGGACGGTGGACGCCAGATCGGGCACGAAGCACATGCCGCTCAGGCCGAGGATCCCGAAAACACCATCGCATCGGCCAAGCGCTTCATGGGTCGCGGGCTGGCGGACATCAGCGGCCGCGAGAAGCTGCCCTATCGCTTCGGCGACCAACCCGGCATGGTGACCCTGCACACGCGCGCCGGCGAAAAATCGCCGGTGGAGATCAGCGCGGAAATCCTGGCGACGCTGCGCTTCCGCGCAGAAGACACCTTCAACGACGACGTGTTCGGCGCCGTGATTACCGTGCCCGCCTACTTCGACGACGCCCAGCGGCAGGCCACCAAGGATGCCGCGCAGCTCGCGGGCCTGCCGGTGCTGCGCCTGATCAACGAGCCCACCGCGGCGGCCATCGCCTACGGCCTGGACAATGGCAGCGAAGGCATCTACGCGGTGTACGACCTCGGCGGCGGGACCTTCGACATTTCCATCCTGCGCCTGAGCCAGGGCGTCTTCGAGGTGGTGGCGACCGGGGGTGATTCGGCCCTGGGTGGCGACGACTACGACCGCGCGCTGGCCGACTGGTTGCTGGCTCGCGCCGGCATGGAAGCGGCGACGCCGGGGGACAAGGCGGCCATCAAGATGCAGGCCCGCGCGCTCAAGGAGCAGCTTTCCGCAGCCGACACCGTCGAGGCTGAATTGCAGCTGGGCGAACGCCGCGCTTCGGTGCACGTGACGCGAAGCGACTTCGACGCCGCCACGCGAGAACTGACGCAGCGCACGATGACCGCCGTTCGCCGCGCATTGCGAGACGCGAAGCTGGTCAAGGACGAGATCCAGGGCGTCGTGCTGGTCGGCGGCTCGACGCGCATGCCGCAGATCCGCGAAGCCGTCGCCGAATTCTTTGGGCGCGCCCCGCTCACCAACCTGAACCCCGATGAGGTCGTGGCTTTGGGCGCGGCCATCCAGGCCAACGCACTGGCCGGCAACGACACCACCGGCGACCTGTTGCTGCTCGACGTGATCCCCCTGTCCCTGGGCATCGAAACCATGGGCGGCCTGGTGGAGCGCATCGTGCCGCGCAACGAGACCATCCCCACGGCCAAGGCGCAGGACTTCACGACCTTCAAGGACGGCCAGACGGCCATGGCCATCCACGTGGTGCAGGGCGAGCGCGACCTGGTGGCGGATTGCCGCAGCCTGGCGCGTTTCGAACTGCGCGGCATCCCGCCGATGGCTGCGGGCGCCGCCCGCATCCGCGTCACCTTCACCGTGGACGCCGACGGGCTGCTGAACGTCTCCGCGCGGGAGCAGGGCAGCGGCGTCGAGGCGCGCATCGAGGTCAAGCCGTCGTACGGCCTTTCCGACGAGCAGATCGCCCGGATGCTGCAGGAAAGCTTCAACACCGCGGAGCAGGACATCAAGGCGCGCGCGCTGACCGAGGCGCGGGTGGACGCCGAGCGCATGCTCGCGGCGACGCAAAGCGCGCTGGACGCGGACGCGGCGTTGCTGGCGCCGGCCGAGCGTGCCGAGATCGACGCGCTCGCCGCCACGCTCCGCGAGACCATGGCCGCGAGCCACGACGCCGCCGTCATCGAGGCAGCCGTGCAGGCATTGGCCAAGGGCACGGAAGCGTTCGCCGCCCAACGCATGAACGAAGGCATCCGCAAGGCGCTTTCCGGCCGCAAACTGGAGTCGATCTAACCCATGCCGATCATCAAGATCCTGCCGCACCCGGAATACTGCCCCCAGGGCGCGCAAGTGGAAGCGCCCAGCGGCACGTCCGTCTGCGAAGCACTGCTGGACAACGGCATCGAGATCGAGCATGCGTGCGACATGAGCTGCGCCTGCACGACTTGCCATGTGATCGTGCGCGAGGGCTTCGCCTCCCTGAACGAGATGGATGAGAGCGAAGAGGACTTGCTGGACCGCGCCTGGGGGCTCGAGCCGAACTCGCGCCTGTCGTGCCAGGCGATCCTGGCGCAGAAGGATCTGACGGTGGAGATCCCCAAGTACTCCATCAACCACGCCAAGGAAAAGCACTAGCGCTCGTAGCGCTTGCCTTCCGCCAGCAGTTCCGGCGTGCCCAGCAGGGCGTTCAGTCCTTCGAAATCGAGCATCTCCCCGCGCAGGGCGGCGGTGGTGCCGTCCCGCTGCAAGGTGCCGTAGTAGCGGGTGAGCAAACGGGCGACGGCCCGCGCCGTGCCGCCGGGGAAGATGACGATGCGAAACCCGATGGTCCCGAGTTCCGCTGCGGCCAGTACCGGCGTCTTGCCGCCCTCCACCATGTTGGCCAGCAACGGAACGCGTCCGGCGAACCGGTGGCAGGCCATGCGCATCTGCTCCGGATCGCGCAGCGCTTCGATGAACAGGGCATCGACGCCGCATGCCAGGTAGCGCTCGGCGCGCTCGAAGGCGGCGTCCAGCCCTTCCACGGCGAGGGCATCCGTGCGAGCCAGGATCAGGCTGCGGTCCCGTGCGTCGAGCGCCGCGCGCAGCTTGCCGCACATTTCGTCCACGGGCACGACGGTCTTGCCGTCGAGGTGCCCGCAGCGCTTGGGGAAGCCCTGGTCTTCCAGCTGGATCATGGCGGCACCGGCCCGCTCAAAATCGCGCACCGTGCGTTTCGTATTGAGCGCATTGCCGAACCCGGTGTCGGCGTCCACGATGACGGGCAGGTCCACGCGGTCGGTGATGTGGGCCAGTGTCTGGGCGACTTCCGTGGCCGTCGTGAGCCCGATGTCGGAGCGCCCCAGCCGCGTGTAGGCGATCGAGGCGCCCGAGAGGTAGAGGGCCTCGAACCCGGCCTGCTGCGCCGCCAGTGCGGTCAGGCCATCGTAGACGCCGGGGGCGAGGAGCGGTTGCTGTCGCTCGAGCAGGGTTCTGAGGTTCATCATGGGGTACCCAGTCGCATGGTGCGTGCCGCGATCCAGCCACCGGCGACCGCGCTGAGGAGGCCGTTGCCGGAGAGGTAACCCCACACGGCGTTGCCGCTCACGCCACGCGCCGCGCCGCCCGCGGCGAGCAGGTTGAGAAAGGCCGTGCCGTCGTGGCGGCGCACCCGGCAATGCTCGTCGATGTCGAGCCCGCCCTGTGTGTGGAACAGCGCACCGGTCACGCGCACCGCGTGGAAGGGTGGTCCGAAGCGGGCGATCTCCGGTGCCAACGCGGCGGCGTTGCAGCCGATGATGTCCGCGAGCGCGGCGCGGTCCGGCGCCGTGCGCAGCGCACCTGCCTGTTCCGCCGCGACGAAATCGGGGAAGCTGCGCGCGAGCGCCAGCTGCCTGTCGCCGAAGACATTCCAGGCCGTGCCACCCGGCTGCGCGAGCACCGCGACCGCTGCTTCCGAGTAGCCGGCGGTTTCGTCGTGGAAACGCTTGCCTTGCGCGTTGAGCTGGACGCCACCTTCCATCATCACCGCCCACGTCATGAGCGCGCCTTGTGGCACGACCCAGGAACCGTGGCCCTGATAGCCGCCCAGGTCGGCCAGGCCCGCGCCGAGCGCACGGCCCCAGAGGATGGCGGAGCCGTCGTTGCCGGCATGGCCGGCGAACGTGGCGTCGGCCATCTCCGGCAACAGCTCGCGCACCAGCGATGCATTGCCACCGAAGCCGTTGCAGGCCAGCAGCAGGGCGTCGCAGCCCAGCAGATCCGTGCTGCCATCGGGCCGTTCGTAGCCGATGCCCAGCACCCGGCCGCCGGCATCCACCCAGAGCTCGTCGACCCGCGCGGATGGCAACAGGTCGGCGCCTGCCGCTTGCGCCGCTCCTGCGAGCGCTCCGACCAGCGCGGCCCCCGTGCGTTGGGGCAGCGTATGCATCCGGTGCGCGCGGTGGCCGGGGTAGAGGAAGTTGTCCAGCACTTCGAATGCCAATCCGTGCGCGGCCAAGGCGTCCATCGCCGGCGCGATGGCTTCGGCATAGGCTTGCACGAGGTGCGGCGCGGCCGTCCCATCGGTCTTCCGCAGGATGTCCTGGGCGAAGCCATCGACGCTGTCGGCGATGCCCTGGGCACGCTGCGCCAACGTGCCCGCGGCCGGAATGAACCCCGACGACAAGGCGGTCGAGCCGCTCGGCGTAGCGTCGCGTTCCAGCAGCAGGCAGTCGACACCGGCGTCGCGCAAGGCGATCGCCGCAGTGAGGCCGCAAGCGCCGGCGCCGACGATGGCCACTGGCACTTGCGCGCCGGCGTCGATGCGCTCCGCGCGCACCACACGAGGCGAGGACACAGTGGCGGCCATCAGGCGGTGGGGCGGAACAGGTACTGGCCGCGCGGCTTGCCGATGACGCCGGCTTCGTGCGTGTAGACCGTCTCCCCGCGAAGGTAGGTGGCTTCCACGCGGGCCGAGAGCTCCAGCCCCTCGAAGGGGGTGTAGCCCTGCGTCGACGGCGAATCCTTGGCACGGACGGTCCAGGTCCGCGCGGGATCCACCAGTGCGATGTCGGCGTCGTAGCCCTCGGCGATGTCGCCCTTCCTGTTCAGGCCGAAGCGCTGGGCTGGGGTCCAGCTGGTGACGCGCGCCATGTGGTTGTAGTCCATGCCGCGGCGCGTGCCTTCGCTCACCAGTGCGGGCAACAGGTATTCGGTGCCGCCGAAGCCGCTCTTGGCCATCCAGATGTTGCCGAAGTAGCGCTTGGGGATCTTGGTCTCGTGGCGGCAGCAGGCGTGGTCGGACACCACCCAGTCCAGCTCGCCGGCCAGCAGCGCCTGCCACAGGAACTCCACATCCTCGCGCGGCCGGATCGGGGGATTCACCTTGGCCAATTCGGCCGCCTTCGAGGTGACGTCCAGCATCAGGTGGCCGATCGTCACTTCGCGCTTGAAGTCGATGTGCGGGAAGGTGTCCGCCATCATCATGGCGGCCTGCACCGCCTTGCGCGAGCTGAGGTGGAGCAGGTTGATGTTGGGCAGCGCCGTTTCATTCGCGAGGTAGCTGGCGATGAACACGGCGAGGCCTTCGGAATGCTGGGGGCGCGAAGCGCTGTAGGCGGCCAGGCCCTTCAGCGACTTGTCCTTCTCGACGATCTTCGTGTAGGCCGTCATGATCTCCGCCGTTTCGCAGTGCAGCGACAGCGAGATCTGGCGGGCGCGGTCCGGGAACTGTTCGCGCGCCGCCTGCACGCCGCGCATGATGAACTCGAAGTGCGCGTAGTCGTAACGCTCGTCCTCGCCGATCATCAGGAACTGCCGCTGCGAGTCGCTCGCGCCGTGGAGACCGTGCGAGCCGTAGAACATGAAGATCTTGAAGCTCGAAACGCCGTGCTTGTCGATCAGCATCGGGATCTCGTCGATGTGCGTCTTGTCCATGGGCGCCAGGTGGAAGCCGTAGTCCACGTGGAAGCGCCCCTTGCTCGTCTTCAGCACTTCGGGGAAGAACTTCTTGTAGGGCCCGCCCTTGTTCAGGTAGTACTGCCCGGTGCGGAAGTAGTTGAGGCTGGAGGTGACACCGCCCATGGCCGCGGCCTTCGATTCGCTCACCGCATCTTCGTCGAGCGGCGAATAGATGCCGCTGTGCATGTGGGCATCCACCACGCCCGGGAAAGCCAGCCGGCCGCGGCCGTCATGCACCGCTTTGGCCGAGCCGGGATCGATCGCGGGCGCCACCTTCGCGAATTTGCCGTCCCGGACGGCGATGTCCGCTTCGTGCACGGTGTTGCCGTGCGGGCGCACCACGCGCACGTTCTTGAGCAGCAGGTCGTAGGTCGGTCGGGTCACGGGGTAGTCCTCGAAGGGAAGCGTTGCTGGAGTTGGGGCAGCAGCCCGCCCGCATCGATCATGTCGAGCAGGAAGGCCGGGATGGGGTCCGCGGCCAGGGTCTGGCCGGAGGCGCGCACGATGCGGCCGGCGCGCGCGTCGATCAGGATCTGCTCGCCTTCCACGATGCTTTCGGCCTCTGCACAGGTGAGCAGCAGCAGGCCCAGGTTGAAGGCGTTGCGGAAGAACAGTCCCGCGAATGACGGTGCCACCACGGCAGCCACGCCGAGGTGGCGCAGCGCGGCCGCGGCCTGCTCGCGCGACGATCCGATGCCGAAGTTCGCTCCTGCCACGACGACGTCGCCCGGCTGCACGGCCGCCGGAAATTCGGGCCGCACGGTCTCCAGGCAATGGCGGGCGATCACCTCGGCGCCGTGCTGCATCCAGTGGCCGGGCGCCAGCGCATCGGTGTCGATGTCGGGCCCGAAGCGCCACACCCGATGCCGGGTTCGCGGGGCCGTTGTCACGGAAGGAAACCCCGCGGGTCGGCGATGCAGCCTGCCACCGCCGAAGCGGCCACCGTGTAGGGGGAGGCCAGGTACACCTGGGTGCTGGCCGGGCCCATCCGGCCCTTGAAGTTGCGCGCGGTGCTGGAGATGACCGTTTCGTTCTCTGCGAAGCTGTCGCCGTAGCCCGCGCAGACGCCGCACGCGCTCGGCAGCAACTGGGCACCGGCGGCTTCGAGGACGCCCAGCGTGCCGTCACGCCCGGCCGATTCGCGATCGGCCACGCTGGCCGGTGCGACCAGCAGCCGCACCCCGGATGCGACCCGGCGGCCGCGCAAGACGGCGGCCGCGAAGCGAAGGTCGTCGAGCTTGGCGCCGGTGCACGCGCCAATGTAGGCCGCCTGGATGGGCGTGCCCGCCACGACATCGATGGAGCTGTTGTTCGCCGGGTTGAAGGGCCGTGCGACTTGCGGTGCGAGCCGCGACGCATCGAAGCCGTGTTCGACGTCGAAGCTGCCGGGGTCCGAACGCCACGGGGCGATGTCCACCTCCGCCGCGCCATGCGCGGCGAGCCAGTCGCGCGTCTTCGCATCGGGCGCGATCAGGCCCACCTGGGCGCCCAGTTCGGCGCTCATGTTCGCCAGCGTCATGCGCTCGTTCATGTCCAGCGCTTCGACCGCGGAGCCCGTGAACTCGATGGCCTGGTAGCCGCCGCCGTTCATGCCGAAGCGGCCGATCATCGCCAGCATCATGTCCTTGGCGCTCACGCCGGCAGCCAGCGCGCCGTCCCATCGCATCGCGATCGTGCGAGGCACCTGCACCCAGATCTGGCCGGTGGTGACCACACCCAGCATCTCCGTGCTGCCCACGCCGAACATGTAGGCGCCGAATGCGCCGCCGGTGGGTGAATGCGAATCGCCGCCCACGCAGAACATGCCGGGGCGGATGTGGCCGTGCTGCGGCACCACCACGTGGCAGATGCCTTGCGAATCGTAGACATGGGGCAATGCCTGGTCGCGTGCCCAGTCGCGTGCGATCTTCACGATGCGGCGGGCGTCGTCATTGCGCTCCGGCACGTAATGGTCCATGACCAGCACGACGCGCGATTTGTCCCAGATCGGCGCGCCGAGTTGCTCCAGCATGGGTTGCAGCCGGCGCGGCCCCGACGAGTCGTGGAACATCGCGATGTCCACCTCGCATGTCACCACCTCGCCCACGCGCACTTGCGGCCGGCGCGCCGCGCGGGCGATCAGCTTTTGCGCCATTGACTGCGGGGCGGGGCTTGCCACAGTCATTCGGGCTTGGCCCCCGAATACTTGACGACCTTGGACCAGCGCGCGATCTCCTCGCGCACGAAGCGGGCGAACTCGTCCGGCGTGTTGCCGACCGGTGTGGCGCCCTCGAACTCGATGCGCCGCTTCACCTCGGGCGAAACGACGGCCTGCCGTGCGGCATCGCTCAGGCGCCGGGCGAGTTCCGGCGCCATGCGTCCCGGACCGAAGAGGCCGAACCAGGCGCTGGACTGGTAGCCCGCCAGCACTTCCCCGATCGCGGGCGTCTCGGGGAATGCAGGCAGGCGGGCGGGACTGGTGACGCCTAGCAGCTTCAGTTTGCCGGCCTTGATGTGAGCCTGCGCGTTGCCGACGTTGGCGAACATGAGCTCGACCTGCCCGGCCAGCACGTCCTGGATCGCCGGTGCCGTCCCCTTGTAGGGAATGTTGACGATGTACGTGCCCGACATCATCTTGAAGGCCTCGCCCGCCATGTGGACCGAGGAGCCCATGGCGCCGATGGCGAAGTTCAGTTTCCCCGGCCGCGACTTCGCCAGCGCGATCAGTTCACGCAGGTTGTTCGCGGGCAGGGAAGGGTGGGCCACCAGCAGCGCCGGCGAGGTCGACACCATGGTGAGCGGCGTGAAGTCACGCTCCGGATCGAACGGCAGGCTGGGGAACAGCGACGCGTTGATCGCGTGGCTGGTGAAGCTCATGAGCAGCGTGCTGCCGTCGGGCACCGCTTTGGCGACGGCTTCGGCGGCGATGTTGCCGCCGGCGCCGGGACGGTTCTCCACCACCACTGTGCGGCCGAGGGCACGGCCCAGCTCGGTGGCCAGGGTGCGGGCCATCGTGTCCGTGGTACCCCCGGCGGGTGCGCCGACGAGGATGCGAACGGGTGCCTGCACGCTCTGCGGCCACGCCGGCCAGGCCAGCAAGGCTCCGCCGGCCACGAGCAGCGCGCGCCGTTGCGGATGGATCGATGGCGAAGACTTCATTTCAGACTCCGAGGTAGGCCCGCCGCAGCCGGTCGGTGGCGAGCAACTCGGCGCCGGTGCCCGAGAACTGGACGGCGCCGTTCTCCATCACGTAGGCTCGCTGCGCGATCTCCAGCGACTGGCCCACGTTCTGCTCCACCAGCAGGATCGCAAGGCCCTGGCCATGCAAGGTGGCGATCAGGCCGAACAACTCTTCCACCAGCAGCGGTGACAGGCCCAGCGACGGTTCGTCCAGGATCAGCAGGCGAGGCTCCCCCATCAGGCCGCGGCCGATGGCCAGCATCTGCTGCTCGCCGCCGCTCATGGTGCCCGCCAGCTGGCGCGTGCGTTCCTTCAGGCGCGGAAAGATGCCGAAGACGCGCTCGAGGTTGGCGGCGCGCCGCTCGCGGGCCCGCGCGAAGGAGCCCAGCTCCAGGTTCTCCAGTGCCGACAGGTTGGGGAAGATCTTCCTGCCTTCGGGCACGTGGATCAGGCCGGCGCGGACGATGTCGCGGTAGTGCGTGGCGGAGATGTCCTTGCCGTCGAACAGGACACGGCCGGCGCGCGCCGCCACGAGGCCGCTCACGGTCTGGTTGAAAGTGGACTTGCCCGCGCCGTTGCTGCCCAGGAGAGCGACGATCTCGCCGGGCGCGACATCCAGGTCGACGCCCCGCAGCACTTCGACGGCGCCATAGCCGCTGCGCAGGCCACGCACCGACAGCAGCGGGGTGCTCATGGCGCGGCCTCCGCGACAGCCATCTTCGCCAGCCGCTGCGCCGTGCCATGCCCCAGGTACGCTTCGATCACGCGTTCGTCGCGCGTCACTTCGCCGGGCGTGCCGGAGGCGATCAACTGGCCCTGCGCGAGCACCCAGACATGGCCGGCGAGGTGCATCACGGCCTGCATCACGTGTTCGATCATCAGGACCGTGACGCCCTGGTCGGCGATCGAGCGCACGACGGGCAGCATCTCGGCGACTTCCTGGGGGTTCAGGCCAGCCAGCACTTCGTCCAGCAACAGCAACCGCGGACGTGTGGCCAGCGCGCGGGCGAGTTCCAGCCGCTTGCGGCCGGCCACCGTCAGTTCGCCGGCGGGCTGATCCAGCAACGCCGCCAGGCCCACGCGCCGCGCCACCTCTTCGGCCTGAGCCAGGGCTTCGCCGCGTCCTGGGCAATGCAGATGCGCCCCCACCGCGATGTTCTCGCGCACGGTCTGGGCGGCGAAGGGCTGCACGATCTGGAAGGTGCGCGTCATGCCGCGCCGCGCGTTCAGGTGGGGTGGCCGGCCGGTGACGTCCTCGCCCGCGAACAGGATGCGGCCGGCGTCGGGCGCGAGGAAGCCGGACATCAACGCGAACAAGGTGGTCTTGCCGGCGCCGTTCGGGCCGATGAGCGCGCTCAGGCCCGGGGGCAGTTCCAGCGACACGTCCCGCACGGCCGCCAGCCCGCCGAACGATTTGCTGACGCCTTGCAGTTGCAGCAGAGGCTCAGCCACGCGATTGCCTCCACAGCGCGCGCACCGAAGCGCCCATGCCCATCAAGCCGCGCGGAGCGAACATCACGATGACGATCAGCACCACGCCGTAGATGATCATGTTGATCCCCGGCAATTGACCGAACAGGTTGCGGGTGAGGTCGCCGAGGGCATGCAGCACCACGGCACCGAGCACCGGTCCCCACAAGGTGCCGAGCCCGCCCACGATGGCGGCCACCAGCGCCTCCACCGAGGTATGGGGTCCGAAGGCAATGGCCGGGTCGAGGTACTGGAAGACCTGCACATAGAAGGCACCGGCGGCCCCCATGAAAGCCCCGGAGAGGCCGATGGCCCCCAGCTTGACGCGGAAGGGATCGACGCCGATGGCGCGTGCGGCGTCTTCGTTGTCGCGCACGGCCTGCAGCCAGGCACCGAAGCGCGAATGCCGCAGCCAGCAGGTGACCAGCAAGGCCAGCACCGCCAGCACCAGCACGAGGGCCAGGTAGCCGCGGCGGTCGGCGAACTGCAGGTTGGCCGCGCCCTCGCGCAACGGCACCATCAAGCCGACGCCACCGCCGGTGAAGCTGACCGACAGCGACAGGATGCGGAACACCTCGGCGAAGGCCAGCGTGACCAGCGCGAAGTACGAACCCTTGAGGCCATAGCGGAACGAGAGCGCGCCGACGAACAGGCCCACCGCTGCCGCCGCGCCGATGGCCAGTGGCAGCGCCAGCCAGGGATTGATTCCGCCCGTGACCTGGGCGATGGCCTGCACGTAGGCACCGGTGCCGAAGAAGAGGGCGTGGCCGAACGAGAACTGGCCCCCGAAGCCGCCCAGCAGGTTCCACGCTTGCGCCATCAGGCACCCATAGAGGGCCATGGTCGCGAAATTGAGCAGCACGCCGGAGCGCGTGAAGAGCGCGAAGAGCGCCATCGCACCAGCGAAGAGGGCGATCTGCACGAGATCGCGGCGAATTGATACGGGGCGGGTCATGCTCTCGCCCCGAACAGTCCTTGCGGCCGGAACAGCAGCACGGCGATGAAGATGACGAAGATGCCGATCTGGCCCAGCGATTCCCCGAACCACAAGCCGCCCAGGGACTCCACCACCCCGATCAGCAAGCCCCCGAGCAGGGCGCCGGCGAAACTGCCCATGCCGCCCAGGACCACGATGGTGAAAGCGACCAGCACGAAGCCGTTCCCCACCTGCGGATTCACGTAGTAGGCCGGCAGGAGGAAGCAGGCGGCCGCGCCCAGGCAGGCGAGGCCGATGCCGAAGCTCATGGCGTACACATGGTCGACGTCGATGCCCACCAGGCGCGCGCCCTGCTTCTCCTTTGCCACCGCGCGGATCGCACGGCCCAGGTCGGTCGTCCGCATGATCAGCAGCAGCGCCGCCGAAGCGGCGAGCGCGCCGCCGAAGGCCACGGCTTTGGAAAGCGCCAACGATGCCGGCCCGATGCTGATGGTGGTCAGGGTGTAGGCCGTGTCGATCGTCCGGGTGTCGGACTTGAATGCCAGCAGCGCGACGTTCTCCAGCACGATGGAAAGGCCGAGCGTGACCAGCAGGATGTTCTCGTCCTTGCCGTGGCTGGCGCGGTTGATCACCAGGCGCTGCAGCGCGTAGCCCAGCACGAACATCGCCGGCACCATGACGGGCAGAGCCAGATAGGGATCGAGCCCGAACCGCTGCCTGAGGAAGTACACGCCATAGAGAGCCATCATCAGCGCCGCGCCGTGCGCGAAGTTGATGATGTGCAGCACGCCATAGATCAAGGTCAGCCCCAGCGCCACCAGCGCGTAGACCGCGCCGGTGGTCAGGCCGTTCAGCACCGAGGGGAAGAGGATGCCGAAGTCGAACATGCCGCTTCCGCGCCGCCTTCAGCTCTTGAGCGGGAAGATCGGGTCGGCTTCGCGGTAGTCCCGCGGAACGATCACCTTGATGTCGTTCTTCACCACCTGCGTCATCAAAGGCTGCGCGCCGGTGTTCTGGCCGTTGACGAACTTGGTGGGGCCGTAGGGCATGAGGTGGTCGGCGAACGTGCTGCTCTCCAGGGCGGCGTTGATGGCGGCGCGGTCGGTCGACCTGGCGCGCTCGATCGCATCCGCGAGCAGGCGCATGGCGGTATAGGTCATGAACACCTCGTAGCTGAAGAACAGGCCTTTGGCTTCGACCCGCTTCTTCAGGTCCGCCGCGCGCTTGTCCCTGGGGTTGAACCAGTGGTTGCAATCGATGATGCCGTTCGCCGCCTCCGGGAATTCCTTGACGAATTTGTAGCTGGATGCCGCGCCGCCCAGCACCGAGTAGATGGCCTTGGGCGTCACCTTCTGCTGCTGCATCGTGCGCACCAGCAGTGCGTACTCGTTGTAGTAGTTGGCGGGAATGACGATGTCGGGATTCACCGCCTTCATCCGCAGCACGATGTTGTTGAAGTCGCGCGTGGGGTTGGCGTGCTTGATGACCTCCTTGACGTCGTAGCCGTAGCCCGGCAGCTCGCGCGACAGCAGGTTGGCGGTGCCGGTGCCGAACAGCGATTCCTCGTGGATGATCATCACGGTCTTCGCGGGCTTGCCGGCCGCCGTGTTCAGCACGTGCAGGTTGGCCACGGCCACTTCGGCGCACTTGCGGTAGCCGGGGCCGAACCGGAAGGTGTTCTTCAGCCCGCGCTCGACGATCTGGTCGGCCACGCCGACGTCCACCACGTGCGGCAGGTTGTACTTGGCCGCGGCCTGCGTGGTGGCCAGGCAGATGGCCGACGCGAAGGCACCGACCACGGCACTCACCCCGGCCTCGTTCATCTTCTCGATTTCCGCCGTCCCCGCCGCGGGCGTCGATTGCGCGTCGCCGAGCAGGGCTTCGATCTTCGCGCCGCCCAGGGACTTGATGCCGCCCGCCTTGTTGATGTCCTCGATCGCCATGAGCGCGCCTTCGCGGCACTGCTGGCCCGAGTAGGCCAGGGCGCCCGTCACCGGGTGCAGCACGCCGATCTTCACGGTCCTGGGCTGCGCGCCGGCGACCAGCGGAAAGGCCAGGGCGGAAGCCGCGGCCCCGGCCTGGGCGATGAAGTCGCGGCGGTTGGAATCGCTGGTGCGCATGGGAACGTTCTCCTTCGGGTCGTCAGTGGAACTGGGCGGACAACTCGCGGCTGACCCACACCTTGGCGTCGATGTCGCCAACGCGGGACAGCTGCATCTGGTACTCGTAGCGGTCGGGGCGGTAGAGGCCATGCAGCCACTGCACGGGCCGGCCTTGCTCGTCGTGGATGAGGCGGCGCACGGCCAGCAGTGCGGAGCCGACCGCGATGCCCAGGTGCGAGGCCACCTGCGCGTCGGCCAGCCGGGCGGAGATGGTCTGCTGCGCGCCGCCGAGGCGCACGCCGCTCTCTTCGAGCAGCATCAGGATCGGCTTCTTCGCCAGCTCGCGCTTGCCGAAGCCATACGCCAGCACCGCGGGCACCCAGGTCGTGATGTGCGACAGCGGCCCTTCGCGGGTGGAACGCACGCGCACCGCTTTCTGCACGGCGTCGCCTGGTGCAAGCTTCAATGCCCCGGCGACTTCGGCGGTCGCTGCGACTGCGCTCACATCCAGCACCCGCACGGTCGTGTTGAGGCTGGTGCTGACCAGGTTTTCCAGCAGGCCGGTGAGGCGGGTGGTCTTGGCGGCGCCGCGGCCCGCAGCGGCGGTGGCCGGGGCGCGCTGGGCCACGGGGTGCGTGCCGCGGCCGCGTTCGCGCGAGATCAGCCCTTCACCCGCCAGCTCCTGCAGGGCGCGCCGCACCGTGACCCGCGCCACGCCGAACTGCTGCATCAGTGCCAGTTCACCCGGCAGGCCCTGCGCGAAGCGGCCCTCATGCAGTTGCTCCCGCAGCACCAGGTAGATCTGGTGGTACTTCGGCAGGGGCAGGGCAACCGTCATGGGCGGCATCGTCCGGCGCTTCCATTGTCCTGTCAATGGGACATGGATGGGACAATACTCCCACCCCCGAAGCGCCTGCGGCGCCTCCCCCTCGAGGGGGCGCACCCGCGGCCCGGCGAAGCCGGTTCCGCGGGTGCCCGCGAATGAGCAGGTCAGGCAATGCCGAATACGCGTCGCGCATAATCGCGGCGATGCGCCAGATCGTCCTCGACACCGAAACCACCGGCCTGTCGGCCGAAGCCGGCGACCGCATCATCGAGATCGGCTGCGTCGAGCTCGTGGCCCGCAAGCTCACCGGCAACAACAAGCATTTCTACCTGAACCCGGAGCGCGACAGCCACGAGGACGCGCTCAAGGTGCACGGCATCAGCAACGAATTCCTGCGGGACAAGCCCAAGTTCGCCGCAGTGGCGCCGGAACTGATGGACTACCTGGCGGGCGCCGAAATCATCATCCACAACGCCGCCTTCGACGTCGCGTTCCTGAACAAGGAACTCGAACTGGCCGGCCGCCCGCCCTTCCACACGGTGGCCGGCAGTGTCACGGACACGCTGGCGATGGCCAAGGAGATGTATCCCGGCAAGCGCAACAGCCTCGATGCCCTGTGCGACCGCCTGGGCGTCGACAACTCCGGCCGCACCTTGCACGGGGCGCTGCTCGATGCGGAACTGCTGGCCGACGTCTACATCAACCTCACGCGCGGCCAGGATGCACTGCTGATCGACGTGGCCGATTCGGCGTCCGTCGGCATCGTGACCCGCATCGACCTGCGCCAGTTCACGCTGCCGGTGCTGCTCGCGAACGAGCAGGAGGCAGCCGCGCACGAAGAGGTGTTGAAGCTTCTCGACAAGGCCAGCGGCGGCAAGACCCTGTGGCGCCAGATCGCGGTTTTGCCTGTGGCATAATTCGCGCTCGTTTTCCAGCAGGGAAGCGGGCGATTAGCTCAGCGGTAGAGCACTGCCTTCACACGGCAGGGGTCACATGTTCGATCCATGTATCGCCCACCAATTTCGCCGATTTCTCTTTGAAATCAATGGTTTAGGCGCACGCTCGCAGCGATTCCTTCAACTGGTCACGGCAGTGACCACTTCTGGAGAATCGAAGTGCGCAAACCAATTGAGAAACGTTTTGACCTTGCGGCGGCCGTGCGGTCCGTCGTGGAACAGCCCGCCACCGAACTGACCGTCGCCGAGCTTGTGCGCGCGCATTCGGCCGTCAGTTGTGACGGCTCCGACCGCCGGCTGCGCAAGTGGGTCGATGCCTTCGGCACCACCAGTGCCTGGCAACTCACCAGCGAGAGGCTGCAGGTCGCCGCGCAGGCGATGCTCGAGCACGGCTACAGCCCGGCGGCCGTCAATCGCGACCTATCCAGTCTTGGCTCGGCCTACAAGTGGGCCGGCGCCAAGCGCATTTGTCCACGCGGTTTCCGAAGCCCCACACTCGGTGTTCCCCGGTTCGACGAGCCCATTCGCCGGGTACATGTCGACCCTGCGAAAGTGGAGGCCCTGCGGCATGCGTCTCTGGCTCATCCCGACCGGCGCTTTGGTGTCTTCGTGGCGCTGCTCATTGACACCGGCGCGCGCAAGTCCGAAATCCTTGAACGCCGCGGACGTGAGGTCGACTGCGCTCGCGGCGAGGTTCTCGCTCCAAACACCAAGAACGGCACACCCCGTGTTCTTTTCTTCCGGCCGGAAACCGGGCAGCTCATCCGGCGAGTGTTCGGCAAGCTCGCGCCGGATCGATTGCTGTTCGAAGGCCGTGAACCGGGTCAGCCCATTTGCTACCGCCGCGCATGGGACGGATTGCGTCTGGAGGTCGGCTTGCCAGAGCTGCATATTCACGATCTTCGGCACGTGAAAGCAGCCTCGTTGCTGCGCGCCGGCGTGACAATCGGGGTCGCGGCGCAGGTTCTCGGACACGATCCGGCCGTCCTGTCGCGCCGCTATGGACACCTCGAAACTGAAGCGCTCAGGCGCGCGCAGGAGCAGGCATGGCGCACGATGACGAATTGATTGATACAGACAAATCGCCAGATCAGGTGGAACTGATTGACATTGATGATTGGGAGGACTGGCCTTCAGGTTGGGCGTTTCTGGAAGAGCTTCTGAAGAGCGTCCGAATCTCACGACTCGTCCTTGCTATCGAACGGTACGGTATTCATGGGCATGACCGGTTCGGGATCATCAGGGACTTCGCCCCGGGGTCTCCCCAGGCCATGGAGGCAATCGACATCCTGTACGACCAGCGCAGCGCGCCGCAAGGACACTTCGTCGTGGGGATCGAAGACTTCGGCTGGCCGGCAGACAAAGTTCCTGATTTCAGTCGCATCAGACAGGCCGGTGCAGTCGCGCGCTCAAAGTCGGGTGCAACCAAGCATGAGAACTCATTGCTCGCAATGTTTACCGCCCTGGTGTTCGCCTGGGAAGGAAGGCTCGGGAACGAGCCTCATCCCACCTTCAAGCGCGAGAGTGACATCGCGCGGCTGCTCGACGACTTTCAGCACCAGTACCCAGGCTGCAGCAAGAGCAATGTCCACAAAATGTTCCGGCGCGGGGTGGAGATGTTCGGCGAACCCCGGCTGAAGAAGTAACGCCAACCTCAGCCGTTTCCGTTGGGGTTTATTGAGTTTTTGGACAGGCCGGTAGCGACGGACCACTAATCTTCCTGCACTCGCTGCGAGCGTGTGTTGTTGGGAGATTTGTATGTATGAATCAGAGTGGGTCGCGGCCCTCGAGGCTTGGAGCCTCTTCGTAGAGTGCCACCCGGAACTTGGCTATCGATCGGGCAAGTGGCAGTTCCACAATTTTCTTCGTCTGCATCGAAAGGCACTTCAGAGCGCTGACGCGATCCGGTTTGCCAAGCGGCGCTTCTGGATTGCGCACCGGCAACGTTTCCCGGACGCCGCATTTGCCTGCGCAACCGCGAGCGACATCATTCAGATTGCGCGCCGGTCCACCCAATTCCCGTCGAGAGCCGAGGCTGTGACCGCCCACGAGGGCTCGAACTGATGGGCGCGATCGAACGTCTCGGGTCGATGGGGACAAGGCACGCGGAGGCCAAGCGCCTGCTGAGCAAAGGCTTCCGCCTGTGCGCGCTGCACCCAATGTCCAAGCGTCCGGTCGGTGAAGACTGGCAACACAGTCCCGTGTCGCATATTGACGAGGATGCTGGTGGCTACGGGATGCTGCTCGCGGCGAACGGCCTTTGCAGCATCGATCCTGACAATCAGGAACTCGCCAGGGTCGGGCTGCTACGTTGTGGCTTTGATCTCGAAGCCATTCTGGATGCTGGGGTCAGGACGGTATCCACTCGGCCGGGAAGCGGAGGACGCTCTACCTTCAGAGCTGGTAGCCGACCACTCAAGTGGATCACCTTCCGCTCCAAGCGTGATGGCGTCGCTCTGGAGCTCCGGGCGACCTCGATCAACTTGCAGGACACCCTGCCTGGCACGATCTACATGACGCCTGATGGCGGGCCCTACGAGCAGCGATACGCGAGCGAAAGACGCCTCGATGTCGCACCATCGCTGCCCGACGAATTCGAAGCGTGGTGGTCCCATCTTTCCACCGACTTGGCCTTCCTGCATGAGCAGCAGCGGTTGTTCAGCGGTGCCGGGGTTGAGATTTCCGTGTCCGGGGGCGACGGCAATCTGGCCTTTCCCTCCACCTACCGTGTCGAATTCAACTCAAACCACCTTGTACCAGTCCTGCTCGAGAGAAATGGGTACACGCAGGGTCGCAATGGTCGCTGGGCGCCGCCGCGCGCAACGGGAACTGCAGGAGTCCGACCCATTCCGCATCGCGATGGCCTTTGGCAATCTGATCATGCCAGCGACCCGTTGCATGGCACTTTCGACGCCTGGTCCGCGTTCGTGGTGCTCGAACACGGAGGAAACGTCAACGCCGCGGAAGTCGCTTGGTCGCAAAAGCGGGATGCGGCGCTGGCGGAAGGCTTTGTTGATGTCACTCCATTGGAGCCAGCCGAAAGGGCGTTACCGCCGTTTCGAAGGAATCTCAAGACTGGCGAGGTGTTGACGCGGAGGGGGAACATCGTGCTTGCCCTGGGTCGCCCCGACCTCTCTGGATTCAGAGTGCGCTTTGACGAGTTCCGTGGCGAGATCATGATCGCCACGCACGGCCAGGAAAACTGGCGCCCGTTCCAGGACACCGACTACACGGCCATCTGCCTTCGCCTTGAACAGCAGTTCTTCAGGAACATCGGACGTGAGCTGATCCGGGAGACAGTGGCCTTCGTCGCGGGTGTCGATCGATTCGATTCAGCGGGCCAGTGGCTGGCCGGTTTGTCTTGGGACGGCGTACCAAGGGTGGAATCCTTCTTCACACGCTGCTTCGGCACGGCGGATACGTCATACACCCGCGCGGTGGCCAAATACATGTGGAGTGCCATGGCTGGCCGGGTGCTGGTTCCCGGCGTCAAGTGCGACATGGTGCCAGTGCTAGTGGGCGAGCAAGGCATGCGAAAGTCTTCTGCCGTGGCCGCCCTCGTGCCTTCATCCGAGTACTTCACTACCGTCGATCTGAGTCGAAAGGACGAGGAGCTCGCGCGGCTCATGCGAGGCAAGCTTGTGATCGAGCTTGATGAGCTGAAGGGACTGAGCACTCGCGAGGCCGAACACATCAAGGCGTTCATCACCAGGCGTCACGAAGAGTGGACCCCAAAGTACATGGAAATGAACGTGCGGTACGACCGTCGATGCATCTTCGTCGGGACTTCGAATCGAGATGACTTCCTCGCCGACGACACAGGCAATCGGCGCTGGCTCCCGTTGCATTGCGGCATGTGCGACCCGAACACCGTGGTTCTGCAGCGTGAGCAGCTCTGGGCCGAGGCGCGGGATCTATTCAAGACGCACGGCGTGATGCATGCCGAAGCCGAGCGACTCGCTCGGCCAGAACACGGAAAGTTCGTCGAGCACGACGAGTGGGACATCGTCGTCGCCGAATGGCTGAACAACCTCGACTACACGACCGGCTTGCCCTATCGGTCGCGGCCGTATCTCACCTCCAAAGAGGTACTGAGTGGCGCGCTCAGCATAGCTGTTGCTCAGCAAAGCAAGGCGAATCAGATGCGAGTGCGCCGAGTGTTGATGCGACTTGGCTATCAACCCGCGAACAAGTACGTCAATGGAATTCGCACGCGCATGTATATCGCCCCTGCTGTGCCGCTTCTCCTCCCTGCGGGGTCCGCCGCGGGCGGAACCACGGAACATGTCGAGAACGATGCCGAGAACCTGTTTTAGGGGTCGACCGTCCTTGACGGAGAAGACGCTGGAACAGATGGAACACTTATCACACTGCTATTCAAGAGGAAGCAAGAGTGATGAACCGGAGCCTAGGCGGGCCCTATGTGCGGCTGATGCAGTGAACCGATCCGTTCCGGGCGTTCCAGGTTCTGGCATCCGCCTCGCAGGGGGCCCCTGGCGGCTCGGTTTGAATCGCGGGGACATTGAGGCCCGACGATCTAGAGTTTTTGAATTTTTGCATCTTGAATCTGCAGAAACTTGCGGATTCACAATATGAAAGGGAAAGCGACCATGACCGAACTTCCTGAATCCGATGACGCCTGCCAAAGCACGACGGATCTAACTGCCTCCGAACGACAGCAACTCGAGCTTGCCGCTGAACTGGCTGCTGCCGCAGTATCCGAAACTGTTGGCCCCACTGTCGTCGGCGCGTTCGTGCTGCGAGAAAATTCTGTAGTGGCTTTGGCCTATCTAGAACCGACAGCATGGGAGCTGAAGCCGGCCAAGATGGTGACGGGACACAACGGAGGACGAATGGGATTCACCGCCGAGGGTCGCAAGGTTGAGTGGATTCCTTCCGACGAAGTCGAAGGCGAGTTCGTGGGGATGTTCGTTCGTCGTAGCGACACCGAGATCAGCAACGCCGCGGCTGAGTTTTCGGATAAGGTTTGGTGGAATCGCCATCAACTTTGGCTCGAGAGAATCCAGAGCGGCGAGGAAAGCAGCGACCATCCCAGTTTCCCAAAGGCCAGAGAGGCAGCGAGACGCATCGAGGCGGAGTACGGCCGGCAGAATCTGGGTTGGAGTGACTTTGACTGGGGAATGCTGAACGGGCGACTATCGGCGCTTGCATGGGTACTGGGCTCAGATTGGGATAGCTCACTGGACACGTAGTCCCGTTCCAGTGGTGCGGCACTGCCTCTTGCAGGCAGGACGCAGGCAACCATGAAGTTCGGACCATGCTCTTGGCGCGCGAGAGCAGCGGGGCCAGCGCCTGCAATGCGACGATCGCGCGAGAGGCGCGTTGAGGCTGTGGAGCTGCGAGCAAGAAAAACCCCGGCCATGCCGGGGTGCAACCTGTCTGCAATCACGCAGTTCAGGCCCGCTCAGGGAGGAAAAGCGGGAGGCGGTGAAGCCCAGCCCACTGTAGCCCTCCTCGCATGGGGTCTGGCTGAGGGAACCACCTACGTCATTCAGATGAGAGCGCCCGGGAGGCGACGCAGCTATCATTTCCCCTGGAGGGTGAGATGCTGACCAAGATGATGCTCGCAGCCGCAGTGATCGCGGCGAGTGGACCTGCTGCTGCAGTGTTCAAGTGCACGGGCCCGACTGGCAAGGTCGTCTACAGCGACGAACCGTGCGGGGGCCAGATGCAAGTCATTCAGACGAATCAGAACACGTTCGAGCGGACGCCGCTGGAGAAACTGAAGGCGAAGCCGCGGCCGGCGGAGACGGACTTGGAAAGGCAGATGCGCGAGCACGAGCAACGCGCCCATGCACTCAGTATCCAGCGTGCCGCACGCAGCGAAGAGGCCAACCAGGCTTGGCGCAATTTCCTGATCCGCCCGCAGGTTGGGTCCGGAAGCAGCACGCCACCCGGCTACGTCAACTACGGGCGCGGTGCGGCGCCCGTCGGACGGTAGCGGAGCGTGACGACTGCGGTCTCGCGCGGGCCCGCGGCAACCCCTCTATGGCCGCCGCCGGCCCTGCCCAGCGGACCAAAGTGCATGCAGCGTTGGGCGAAACTCGCCCATCAGATCGACCACCGGCACCTCATAGCTGCCAAGCACCGGGAAACGTGCCACCAACACGCCGTTGGCAACCCTCACATGAAGCAGCTGCGCCGGCCCGCCCACGGCATCGAGAAAGTCGTACAGGCCTGGCGCTGCGGGCAGTGCCACGGTCATCCCCGCGCGAAGTAGATGCGGAGGTACTGGGCCACGCGCGCCTCGCTCGGCCGCTTTGCCACGCGCTGCTGCATCACGGCACGCAGGTAGTCGAATTCGCAGGGAAAGTCTTCAGGGTGAGGCGTGGTGTTCATGCCCTGCATCGTGCCCGCAGGCCGCCACGGCCGCGATGAAGCACTGCGCGCGGATTTTGTGCGCTATTCCCTCGGTCCCGCTCCATGGTGAGGGGTGCTCCCCCCTGATGAGGCCTTCGAGCCGCTTGCCGCGCTGGCCTTAGTCGCAGCGCCCATGGGGGCAAGCCGCGTACCCCAATTTTGTCTGATCCCGGGAATGGATCGGAGTTTCGCCGTGTTGGCAACGTTCGTTGGGTCCTCGAGGACTAGGTCGAGCCACCCTGCCTCCTTGCGCGCAGGAACCGCCGTCCCCGCGCTCGTGCGGGCCGCCGTGCCAATGGCGTCCGACTAGCGCAGGCGGCACGAATTGCACATCTGTTGGAACCTGCGTCATTGCTGCGCCGGGCTACTTCGGGACGCACATGGCCACCCCTTCATACACCCAGCCACGTGGTTGCAGTTCGGTGATGTCTTCAAGCCAGGGTGTGAACCGATGGTTAGGATCGTTCTGCTCGTGCCGGTTGTTATAGGCGCGGTGCACCGGTTCAGTACCTGCTGGGCACTGGCCCCTCTGGTCCGGCAACTTCGCGCGGAATGCGATCCCTTCATATCCCCAACCGCGGAAGGACTCGCCTTTGAGGTCTGCTTGACGGCGTAGGTCAGCCTCAAAGTTGCGTAGCCACTGACAGTCCTCCGCCTTCGCTGTGAAGAAGTGACTATCAACACCATGAGAGTAGAACCGGCAGACCTGAACCGTCCCGGGCTCGTTTGAGTTTGCAGGCCAAACACTGAATGCATTTCCCGTCCTAGCCCATGACGGTCCGACGACGCCTGCGTCGATCAAATTGGCATCACTTGCACTTGCCGTCATGAAGAAGTGGCCGTTCTGACTATTGAAGTATTCCACCGCGCGCGGGAGACCCGCTATGGCTGCGCTGGTCGCCGCAGATCCTGCGACTAGCGTGGCCCCTTCATTGGTCTCCGAATCTCGTGAGCATCCTGGGTTGAGTCGTCGCCAATCCCATGGCGGAGTTGGGTTGGCATCAATCCAAAGACCTCGGGAAAGGGCCCGCGCCTGGGCTTCCGCAGAGTCCAGGGACCAGTCCTGCAGATATGCGTCATACGCCCAAGCGAGGCCGCGTTCGATTTGCTGCCTGTTGAGCGTCGACCCCTGTCCTGAGATCGTGACTTTGCCGACCGCACGGCCATACTTGTCGTTCTCTACGATCTGAACGGACGCCTGCTTGTTCAGTGCGAGGCTCACGAGCGACAGACGCGCTGCACTTCCGTATGGCTGACACTTCTCCGGCGCATCGATTTCCGCGAGCCGGATGACTGAGGAGGATGTCCCGTCGGTCTGTACGGTCAGCGTGTCGCCGTCGGTGACGGCGATCACCCGGCCGGCCAAGAAAACAGCCTGGCAGGTATTGGACTTCGCAGTCCATGTGCTCCACATTCCACCAAGACTGCACGTGTAGCTCCTGGACTCGATGATGGAACCGGTTTGCCCGGAAGGACATGAGGCCGAGCGCTGCTCGCTAGTGGGGATGCAAGATGGCGGCGTGGGGGTGGACGATACGCCGCAGGAAGAACAGCTACATGAGGGGCTGGTTGTGCCGTCCTTGCATAAGACACGGCCACCGGCACCACAAGATTGGGTGATCCCGCCATGGCTCGAACAGCAGCCCGGACAGGCCGCCGACGCAGTAGACGGAGATAAGAGCCACAAAGCCGAAACGAGGGCCAATAAGGCCGGCGAACATCTGATGAGAGAGGCAGGCACCGTCCCGAATTTCAACAGAAGGCGCATTGCGGAACCTCAGGGTTTTAGTTGTCTCAAACCGTTATACAGCGTGCTAGCGGATAGCCTCGTACCCCATTTGAGTGATCCGGGGCCAGATTCTCGAACAATCGGTATGGTCGGTACCCTGCGGGCGCGACAAGGGGGAAGGCCAGCCCCGTAAGGGGAACCACAGGCTTACGCTGACCGCACCCAGGGTCTTGGGCATTGACTGAGAAAAGGGCAGCTCAGTCCTCGCTCTTCTCGCCCCTCAACAAGGCCACTGGTTCCACACGCTACTTTGTCGAGTAGCGATGTGCAGCTCCATGTTGGCCAAACCACGCCAAGAAACGTGAAGCAGAAGGCATCCTTCAGGCGGGTTAGGCTGCCGGGTTTGCCCTATCGCGCGCCGCTGCAGTCGGAGGACGATGGTCTGTGGAGGGGCCGACCATGAAGAAGATCCTCACGGCTTGCCTTGCGCTCGCGGCGGCAGCTGTGCACGCGCACGGTGGCGGGCTCGACGCGCAGGGTTGCCACACGAACCGCAAGACCGGCGATTATCACTGCCACCGCGGCGGATCTGCGGCAGCGCCAGCACCGCAGCGCCCGGGCGGAGCGCAGGTCCAGCGTGCGGCCCCCTCCTACCCGTCACAGCCCGTGTGCCACGTCGGACCGCGCGGCGGGACGTACACCATCACGCCCAGCGGGCGAAAGAACTACTCGGGGTGCTAGGCCGCATGCCGTTCCGACTCGGCCACCAGCGCGATCCAGTCGGCCAAGGCAACGTAGGCAACCTCGATGCCGACCATGCGGGAGGGGCGTCGGCGCGGCTTTCGAGCACAGCGGCGCATCCTGCTGCGCAGCTCGTCGAACTCGCAGGCGTGGGCGGGCTTGGCGGGTGTGGGGGAGGTGAGTTTCTTCATGCCCTGCATGGTGCCGACAGCGCGGGGCCGAGGCCATGAAGCAGTGCGCCAGGTTGCTGTGAGCTATTGCACTGCGCTGCTCCCCCGATTCAGGGATGGCGCCGAACGCGGTGCCCGACATATGATTCGCGCCGCCTATGGACTGGACTGTCAAACCCTTCCCCTCCGAATCTCGCACCGCGATGATCCGCCGTCAGGGCGAGAGTGCTGCTGAGCAGTTCGCTGACACTGGTTTGAGGGTGCTAAACCCGCACCCCCGCGGCACGCGGCCGCACGTGCTCTGGGAAACGTCATTCCATGCACGCCTGATGCTGTTGGGGGTGGAGGACGACTACGAGGGCCTACGCCAGCCCGCGCCGCACCTACGCCCGCCAAGCTCTCCACTCAGCGCGCTGTTGACGGGCGGAGGGCATAGGAAGGGAAACCGCAGCGCCAGGCCGAACGGCGCCGAGGTCGAAGACGATGCGGACCAGGGTGCACGGGCGAAGCGCGCTGGCGGGACGCGGGCGCGATGACGCAGTGCTCGCTATTCTCGTGAGGAATCGCAGCTCCCGCCCGTGTCGAGCGCGGCAACAAGTTGAGCTCTGGCGGAACTGCACAATTCGCGCAAGGCTGCTAGTTGCACAAGCAGTTCGGCCGCCTTCGCCGCGTCGCCATTCACAACGGCATCCGCATGCGCGTTTTGCACGAGTTCGACGAGAGTCGTCGAATTGCGAACTGCATCTTCCAATTCACCGATCGAAAGCTTTGGTAGCTCGAGCCCAGGCCCAGCCTGCCCGGCCTGGTCGGTTTCACGCACAGAGGACGTCTGCGATTGTTTCTGCCGATGCAGGTGGGGCAAGACACTTGCCGCGCCCGCGCCACTTCGAGAGCCAGGCTCTTGATTGTCCCCATCGGTCATGCCGCATCGTAGCCCGGAAGCGCAGCTATTCCAAAGGACGCTCCACGCTGTTGACCACGCACCACCAAGCCTGCGGCACCTCGGTGACATCGCCCTTCTTCGAAGCCAGCGTGGTGCCGTACAGGAGCAAGCCGTCCTTGCACGGCGCCAAGCGGACGTTGTTCAAGGCATCGAGGGCCGGGTAGCCGGTGGGGTCGACCAGGCGCGCGTGCAGCGCGGCGTCGCCGCCGGACCAGAACTCCATGGTGCCGACCCCACTGGGGTGAACCTCGGCCGGCGGCAGCTTCTCGCCGCGATCGCGCAGCCGGTAGACGCGCCACAGCACGCGCAGCTTTGGCGGGCGTTCGGGCGGGGGCGCCGGTGGCTTCAGGATCTCCGGATTGCCCACCAGGCATCAGGAAGTGTTCGAGCTTGTGGCGCCGCGCTGCAGCCGGATGTCGAAGTGCGCTTCCTGCGGAACGCTCAGGTTGCGCAGCCCCTCCTGGCGCGCCTGCTCGGCGACCCGGTACCAGCGCGCGGCCATCGCCATGGTGTCCGCATCCAGGTTCTCCGGCGGGCTGTCATTCGCAGCGGTGTAGGCCGTCAAGGCGCTGACCACCGCTTCCGGGCCGCCGAGAGCGCGCTCCAGGGCTGCGGCACAGCGCGCTTCGGCGCGGACGCGGATCACGGACGGGAGCTCGACGGCGTCCACCAGCATGACGGTGTAGGGGTAAGGCACGGCAGTTTCCAAGGCTTCGATTGACACTGTAAAAGCATACAGTACACTCCGGCGCGGCTGGCGGGCTTTGCGCTGTCAGCTTGCGGGGTGTGTTCCATTCGTTGCCACCGATCTTCCCGTACCGTGACCAACTCGTTACAGACCTGCCAGTCCGCGAGCGAATAATTCGCCCAGTTGTTGGGGAGATAGCGCAGTGAGTAGTGCAAGACGTACCTCCAGGATGCAGTACGAGGAGGTTTTCGCCGCAGCAGAGGCGATGCTCTCAGAAGGAAAGCTCCCCAGTGTCCGCGGCTTGCGCGCGCGAATCGGTGGGTCTCCGAACGACATCGCACCTTTGCTTGCCAAGTGGCGAGCTGATGGCGGTGATCAACGCATCCTGAAACTTCGCTCCTCCAGCAAGCCGCAGGGCGGTAGCGTCTGGAACTTGGGAGATGCGGCATACCTGGACGCCATTGAGGCGTACTTCAGCGACGCGGAGACGTCAGACGCAGGAACTCGGTTGGAACGGGCCGAACGTTGCTTGCATCAAGTTCTCGCTGCGCATCGCCTCATCCGCGCTTCTCGACCAGGCGAGAGGCAAATTCTGCCGAGTGGGCGATCATCGTTCAAAGCTTCAATCGTCCAATAAGCGCACCGCTATTTGCCGGGGGCGTTGGGAAAGGCCTTGATGTAGATGACGCTGCACAGCTCACGTAGCGCAATTAGGTTCTTACGCGCTTCGTCGAGCTGTTGCTGGGACACTGAGCCATCCGTGGACTTGATCGCCAGATCAGTGAACTCAGTTTCCGCATCGATGAGACGCCGGTGAACCTTCAGCCAATCTTCAACGAAGTTTTCCATGGGCTGGATATTCCCACGGGCATGTAACCAATCATCAGCAGATTCTGACAAGCGTGTCAGTGATTATTTTCTAATCTTCACCAATGCCAGAACGAATGCGAGCGGCCATAACCGCATGGCGTGAGGCCAACGCCCAGGCAAGTGAAGCGGAAAAACAGGTTTCTAAGGCCTACCTATCGTTTTTGAACGGCGACGGACCGGAGCCTGGTCCTGAATTGCAAGCCGGTGCCCGAGCACTTCGAAAGCATGCTGACGAGCTCCTGCACACAGCTGTTCAGCTTGGCAAGACCTGAACTGTTCTATCGACGGTCCGGTTCATGGATCATGAGCGACCCGGAGCTACTTGCCGAGCTTTTCCTCGACTTTCTTGCGCGAGTTACCCGCCGACTTCACAGCCTCCTTCACCTCGGCAGCCGATGCACCCGTCTTGCCGGATTCATAGCTGACTTCGTGACGCTGGCCAGCGGCGACCTTCGCACGGTCTTGCGCGCGGCCGCGAGCGGATTTGGCGGGTTTGGTCTTGGACGTTGCCATGTTGGTCTCCATGAAAGGTTGCACTGCCTCGACGATGCCCAGCTCCGGGGATCGCCCCTGCAGGAAGAGGCCGACCGTTGCCGTCGGGCCTTTGCCATCTGCGGGCGCCCCAGCCCAAGCCGCGCGATCCCCTGGAGAATCGGGCGATGGTAAAGGCGAAGGCGATCACAGCCCGACCACGTGCCGCGCCCGCCACTGGCCAGACCCCGGCCCTGCCTGCGGCACTGGAGCCCGAACTCGCCACCCTCGTCGATAAGCCCCAGCCCGGTAATTGGCTTTACGAAATCAAGTTCGACGGGTATCGCATGCTGTCCCGCAACGAGAGCGGCGCCGTGCGGCTGATTACGCGCAACGGCAACGACTGGACCGATCGCTTCCCCCACCTGGTCAAGGCACTTCAGGCGACGGGCCTACCTGACGGTTGGTACGACGGCGAGATCGTGGTCCAGGACGATGAGGGGAGGCCGGATTTCAATGCTCTGCAGAAGGCGATCGAGGGCGGCCGCAACCGGGACATTGTGATGTTCCTGTTCGACTGCCCCTTCCTGGCCGGGGCGGATCTGCGCACGTTGCCCGTCGAAGAGCGGCGCGCGGCCCTGCAGGAGGTGCTGGTGGAGAACGACCAGGTGCGCTTCTCGACGGAGCTGGAAGGCCCGGTGAGTCAGCTGGTTGCCAGCGCCTGCCACATGCGCCTGGAGGGCATCATCGGCAAGCGCCGCGGCTCCCGCTACGTGCATGGCCGCAGCCCCGACTGGATCAAGCTGAAGTGCGGCCAGCGGCAAGAGTTCGTGATCGGAGGGTGGACCTTGCCCGACAACGCTAGCTCCGGGATCGGCGCCATCTTGGTGGGCTACTACGACGAAACCGGCGGCTTCCACTACGGCGGCAAGGTCGGCACCGGATTTACCGGTGTGGAGATGGCCAGCCTGCACGCGAAGCTAACACCCCTGGTCACCGAGAAGCGTCCATTCATCGAGAAGACCGGCTACGAGCGGCGCGCGACCTGGGTGCGGCCGCAGCTGGTCTGCGAAATTCAGTTCGCCGAGTGGACACCGGACTGGCATGTGCGGCACGCCAGCTACAAGGGCGTGCGCCAGGACAAGGCCGCCGGCGCAATCCGCCGCGAGTCGGCGCTGCCGCCGCCGGCAAAGGTGCCGAAGGGTCTGAAGGTGAGCAATCCCAAGCGGGTGATCGACCCGTCGACCGGCATCACAAAGCTGCACTTGGTGGCGTACTACGACGCCGTGGCGGACTTCATCCTGCCGCACCTTAAGAATCGGCCCGTGTCGCTCGTGCGCGCCCCCCAGGGCATCGCGGGCCAGCTGTTCTTCCAGAAGCACCCCGAGGCGCCGGTACCGGGCCTCGACACGCTGGATCCGGCTCTCTGGCCCGGCCACGCGGCGCTGCTCACCGTCAACACCCGTGCAGCGCTGCTGTCGGCCGCTCAGCTGAACACGATCGAGTTCCACACCTGGAACTCCACCGCCAAGGCGATCGACGACCCCGACCGCGTCATCTTCGATCTCGACCCGGGCGAGGGAGTCACCTGGGCCCATGTGCAGGAGGCAGCATCGCTCACACGCACGATGCTGGAGCAGCTGGGCCTGAAGGCCTGGCTGAAGACTAGCGGGGGGAAGGGCCTCCACGTGGTGGTCCCGCTCGCACCCAAGCTCGACTACAAGCTGGTGAAGGCTTTCTCGGAGACGGTGGTGGTGCACATGGCCAAGACCATTCCCCAACGCTTCGTGGCGAAGTCCGGCGGCAGCAACCGGATTGGCAAGATCTTCATCGACTACCTGCGCAACGGGCACGGCCAGACGACGGCGGCAGCCTTTTCGGCGCGCTCGCGACCGGGCATGGGGGTATCGATGCCGGTGGCGTGGGAGCAGCTTGCGGACCTGAGGAGTGGGGCGCAGTGGAATGTGCTCACCGCCGCGCCCTACTTATCGCGCCGTGAAGTCGACCCTTGGGCCGACTATGTGAAGTCCAGGCAGACAATCACGAAGGCGCTGAGGCTACTGTCCTGACGCTAGACCGGTGGTTCCGCGCGATCGAGCTTCCTATCCCATGACAACATCGCCATTGGGGCTTCCACTTCGATCTCCGGAAGCACGGCGGCATGGTCGGGTGGGCTTCCTGTGTCGCGCACGCATCGGGCAGGCCACTTCGGGCTCCGCCCCAGCACTGCGCTAAAAGGGTACCCCCTTGCCCATCTATGGCTCCGACCAGGGCTCGACAGGGACCTGCGGATTTACAGTACCTCTGCCCTTGGGCACTGCCTGGACCGGGCAATGCCCTATGCACAAGATCACCGCGCCTTGGTCTTGCATGCGGATGACTGGTTTCGCATTTGAAGCAGACGGCGGCGTGGCCGCTCGGCGAGGCCGCGTCCGGCATTCGCCAGGCCACGCTCTCGCAATGTCGCCAGAGGCACTTGAGCCCGGGAAAGTCATCGCCAAAACGTAGTAGCGCGCAAAATACTACAGTCGAGCTGTAACAAGGCCCTTAAGTACTAGGTTTTTCGGGCGCAACGCGTAAGAATGTGTATCGGAATCCAGCGAGGGGCGCTTCGTGTTTAAGCAGGGGGGGGATCGTCCGGAAACTGGACGAGGGCCGGGGACGTTTCCCCAGGCCGATTTGTTGTGGGCGCTGGGCAGCGTGTCGGCCCTGCACCGCCGTCCCTTTTCGCCGGACATGCTGGCGCGTGAGTTCCCGGGTGTTGGCACTGAATCCGCCCTGATCCAAGCCGCGCGCAAGCTCGGGTTCCGCACCAAAACCATTGAGGCTTCGGCCGCCCGTCTGGCCCAGTTGCCGATGCCCTTGCTGGTCGCAGTGAAAGCGCTGCCGCCCACCCCGGAGCAGACCGAACCCCCGCCGACGCTGCGCCTGGGCTTGGTCACCGCCGCCGCCAACGGCCAGCTGGTCTTCTTCGAAGCCGGCACCAACACCCCGCTGACGCTGGACCAAACCCAGCTCGACGCCCGCTTGGCCGGCCCCGCGTGGATGCTGGCCCCGGAGGTGGAAGAAGCCTCCGACGCCGATGCCGAAGAAACCCGCACCGCCGGTGTCAGCCGCCGCTTCGGCTTCAAGTGGTTTGTGCCCGAGCTGCTGCGCCACCGCAAGGTGTGGCGCGACGTGCTCTGGGCCTCGCTGGCGCTGCAGATCGTGGCGCTGGCCACGCCTCTGTTCACCCAGGCAATCGTCGACAAGGTGGTGGTGCACCGTACGCAGAGCACCTTAATCGCCATCGGCGTGGTCATGGGCATCTTCGTCGCGTTCAACGCGGTGCTGACCTGGGGCCGGCAATACCTGGTCATGCACACCGGCAACCGCGTCGACGCCGTGCTGGGCGCGGCCGTGTGGGAGCACCTGCTGAAGCTCTCGCCCAGCTACTTCCACCACCGGCCCACGGGAGTGGTGGCCGCGCGCATGCACGCCGTGGAGAACATCCGGGAGTTCGTCTCGGGCGCCGCGGTCAGCCTGGTGCTGGACCTGCCCTTCCTGGTGATCTGCCTGGGCGTGATGTTCTGGTACAGCGTGACGCTCACGCTGATCTGCCTGGGCATCCTCGCCATCATCGCCATTGCCAGCCTGGTCATGGCGCCCATCTTCCAGAAGCAGCTGAATGACCAGTTCCTGCTGGGCGCGCGCAACCAGGCCTTCATCACCGAACACATTGCCGGCTTCGAGACGGTGAAGACGCTGCAGATGGAGCCGCAGCTGCGCCAGCGCTACAGCGGCTATCTGGCCACATTCCTCGCCAGCGGTTTCAGAACGAAGCAGATCGGCAACACCTACAACACCTTCGCCCAGGCGATGGAGCAGGCGCTGACGCTGTTGATTTTGATCGTGGGCGCCTGGACGGTGATGACCGACCCGCGCTTCACCGTGGGCATGCTGGTGGCCTTCCAGATGTTCGCCGGCAAACTGAGCCAGCCGGTGCTGCGCATCGTGGGGCTGTGGACGCAGTTCCAGCAGGCCAGCCTGAGTGTGAAGCGACTGGGTGACGTGATGAACGCGCCCGTGGAGCCTTACAGCCTGATGCCGCAGCGGCAGAACGACGGGAAGGGGCTGTTGGAGATCGAAGGCTTGGGCTTCCGTTACGGCGAGGACCGGCCCATGCTGTACAGCCGTCTGGACCTGCGGCTGGAGCCGGGGCACACCGTAGCCATCATGGGGCCGAGCGGGACGGGCAAGAGCACGTTGGCCAAGTTGCTACTGGGCTTCTACCCACCGACTCAGGGCAGCATCAAGATCGATGGGATCGACATCCGCAACTACAGCGCCAATGAATTGCGGGCGTGGTTCGGTGTGGTGCCGCAGGAGACGATTCTGTTCAGCGGGACGATCCTGGCGAACCTGCAGGCAGGGAATCCGAACGCGACATTTGATCAGGTGGCGATCGCCTGCCAGATGGCGGGCGTACATGAAGTCATCGAGGCATTGCCGCAGGGGTATCAGACAGAAATTGGAGAACGAGGGGTGGGCTTGTCCGGCGGGCAGAAGCAGCGGCTGGCGATTGCCCGGGCGTTGCTGAAGCAGCCGCGGATTCTGATCTTCGATGAGGCGACCAGCGCGCTGGACGCGGAGACGGCGGAAGGGTTCGAAAAAACGATCAACCAGCTCAAGGGGAAGGTGACGATGATTTTCATTTCGCACGCGTTGCCGCGTAGCTTGAAAGTAGATGCAGTGCTGAGGATCGGCCCTGGAGACGCACACCAGTTCCAACTAATTCAACACGACTCTGGCAGAAAAGCCTAAACCCTCGTGAACATAGAGATTTGACTATGCGCACCTACCTCAAGCCAAATGTTTTGCTTGCGCTCATTCCGCGATCGTTTCGCCGACCCATCAGGTGGTTTTTCGCGATCACGATTTTGTCGACAGCCCCAATGTTCGCCTCAGGACAGCCCTCCAACATGAACGCCCAACGACATGCGCCTTTCGACCCAGAGAAATGCACTTCGGGTGACAAGCGATACGTCTACTGGGCGGCACGCGACAAGGTCTTTCGGTTCTTGTACCGCGCGGATATTCCCCTATATCCGAGAACTGGCCGCAACGGAGAGAACGGAATCCCCATTCCAGGCTACATGAATGTGCCCCCGGCTCCCATGCCACAAGAGCCCGAGGGCTGCTTTGGAAATCCTCTTCGTGGTGGTAGCGTGCCATACATGAGGGCGTTCACCGAAGAGTCGTTCCGGCGTCTAGTTGGCCGACCCCTGAATATCAGCAGTGATGCCGCTTGGGTGCATGGCCACTTTGCGATGTCAGATCACCACTTGCGGGATTCACGCGAACGCAGCTATCGCCTGCGCTTCGAAAAACAGACCCAGTGCCGCACTCTGGACGCCGATATCACTGAATGTCTTCTACAGAGAGGGTCATTTGACAACTATCGCCTGAGCAGGGCGTTGAAAATTCCTGGTTCTCTTCTATATCCAGCAAAAACAAGCGTGACGGATCTGCATTTGCTTCTAAGGAGCGATATCGCCTCCCAAGTTGATCCAAGTATAAATGGGCAGGTTGTACAGAGTGAAGTTGATCTTCTCGGCGCAGTTCGACTGCTCAACTCGTTCCGGATTTTTCCAAACGAGATCAAGCACATAGCTCCTTTCCTCAAAGGGCAAATTGACCGCATCCACGCTGCATACGTTCCGTCGTACCTCTGGACAAGAAAGTAAAGAGCCAAACAATGACCAAGACTGTCTCGTACGCTCGAGGTGAAGGGGGCTACACCTTCACGGTCGCTGAGTTGGCAACTCTGGCGGCGCTTCGCGATGAGCTGAGCGATGCACTGGACTCTTCCCGCCTATACGAGCTGGGCCTGGGAGGCGACGGATACCGAGCGATATTGGAGATGATCAGCGAAGAGAACAGTGCAGGAGTAAAGCAGCCCAAGGAAGGCGTGGTCCCGAATGTCTGGGCCTGGATTCGGGGAGCAGAAGGAGTAAACGCTGGGGTCGGATTCGCCGCGGAGTTCATTCGGCAATACACAAGCATTCAATTTGATCTGCGAGACTTGCCGGAGAGAGAGGTTACCGTCGATCAACTGGGCAGTCTTGCCTCCAATCAGATCGCTCTGAACTTGTTAACGGACATTACTGCGACGGGGAATCTTCCAGCGATCAGCGGCCTCGGCGCGATTGACGCTGGAGCCGCCGCGAGCGGCGTGTTCAGGCACGTCACCGAGGAGTATGCGCCTTGGGCCGGGACGCTGCTGTTTCCGTTCTTGGGGGAACCGAGCTTCTATAGAGACTTGCTACTCGAGGACGAGCAGGTAATAGCGAATATTCCTATCATTGGAGAGAACGGAGCAACCCAAAGCAAACTGGCTAAGTACGCAACTGGCACATACGATCTCGTGGCGTCGTTGCAGGCTGCCGAAATGGCTGGTATTCTGGCCGCAAGGGCTAATCCGGGAGAAGCATTTCAGAATCTCTTAAGTCCTGTCGGAGCGACGCACACTGACCAATCGGAAATGATCAGCCAGACGAATGACTGGTTCAACGATTACTACCAGCTGACAGGCTCTGACGTATACCGGGTCGGAAGTGACGCAGCCCTCAACCCCGGGTGGAGGGCGGCATCTGATCGCTACGACTACTTTGTAGGCAGCTACAACGACGATATTGATCTACGCGCCCGTCCGTTATTCTCTCGACCAGTGTTCTTTGACTTCCTTGACGATGCAGTCATGAACGGTGGGAGCGGAGACGATCGAATCTATGGTGGCGATGGGGACGACTTACTCGACGGGGATCAAGGGAACGATAGAGTCTTCGGTGGGCACGGATCAGATTTTCTGTTTGGTGGGGACGGCGATGATCTATTAGACGGCGGCGCCGGAAACGACTTCCTAAGAGGCAAGTCTACTCAGCCTTCGGCCGCCCACCCGGCAACGGACTACGACGTATACATAGTTGGCAACGGAATTGACACCGTTCGCGATGACGCCACCGGCGAAGGCGCTGTGCGAACAAGTGACCACTACGTCTTCACTGGGGGCCGCGGAGCCTCAGCCAACACCTGGATCTCCTCTGACGGCCGCGCCATCTATGCCCGTAGTGGCAGTACCCTGGTTGTCACCAGGGACGCAGACAACGCCAACCGGACGCTGATCGAGGACTTCGACTTCGAGATGGCGCGTACGGGCACTTACCTCGGCATCCACCTCGATGACAGTGAGGAACGACCGCGCCCACCGATTCCGCCCCAGCCCAGTCGCGATGTCCCGAGCACCACCATCATCGACGACATCATCCGAGCTCTTGGATGGGTCCGTCCCGGCGACCCGCTCGTGCTGGACCTGGACGGCGACGGGGTGGAACTGACCAGCGGGAACGACACCGTCCTCTTCGACGGCAACGCCGACCAGCTCAAGACCGGCAGCCAGTGGGTCAAACCCGACGATGGCTTTCTCGCGCGAGACATCGACGGCAATGGCACCATTGACACCGGCCGAGAACTCTTCGGCGATGGCACGAAGCTGCCCAATGGCAGCACCGCCAGCCACGGCTTCATGGCCCTGCGCGCGCTGGACAGCCATGGAGACGATCTGCGGATCACGTCAAGCGACGCAAGTTTCGCCGAACTGCGCGTGTGGCAGGACGCCAATCAGGACGGTCAAGCCCAGGCCGGAGAACTGAAGTCACTCGATGAGTTGAGCATCACCGGGATCAGCCTGACCTATGACACACAGGGCAGGTCCACCTTCATCCAAGACGGCGCCTCCAAGGAAGTGCGCAATGTCAATCTCGCCGGCACCCCCTTCCGTCGCGAGTTTACGGACAACATACCCATCAGCGAAACCGCGGCGGAAATGCCTGAGATGGGCGGCTCCGGCGTGGTGCGCGATTTGCGCGAAGCCATGAGTCTGGGCAACGGAAAGGCTGAGGCGCTGCAAGCGCAAGTGAACGCATTCAATGCCGCCGGTACGGCACAGGGTCGCCAAACGCTGCTGGACTCAGTGATCAATACTTGGGCGGCGACGTCGGCGCGCGTCGCGCATGGGCGCAGCGGCCATGCGGGCGAGCGGCTGCAGTTCATCTACGACAGTACCGAGCTCACCACCAGCCTGTTCGAGAGCCATTTCGGGGCCCAACTGGACGCGGCCGGGGTGGACTGGCGCGCCATGCAGACCGCATCGGGGCAACCCAACGTCAGCCTGTTGATGCCCATCATGCGGGAGCTGGGAATCATCCGGGGCGAACGTGAACTGATCTACGTCGGCCAGAACGAGATCTGGTATCAAGACATTGCTTGGCGCTACGACGCAGCCGACATGTTCTTCATGCATGGCGGCGAATTGGGCCGTCGCGCGGGCGTACTGGAGCGCTTCACTGGCTTGTCTGTCCTTGACAATGTCTTTTTCGTCCAGCCGAAGCAATACGACCCCTGGAACGGCACCGTGGTGGCGCAGATCCAGATTCCACCGGTGCCCGCCGTCCACTTAAACAGGGCGTACGACACCCTACAGGAAGATGTCTACAGGACTCTGTACCAGCAGACCGCGGGTGCGAGATATCTGCAGGACGTGAGTATCGAGGCGGACGAAAGCGGCATTCGCATGAACCTCGCAAGCCTGCATGCGGCCTTCGACGCGGAGGCGCAGAGCAATCCAGCGCAGGCTGCCGTGAACCTGGCCGAATTCACCCGCTTCATGCAAGGCGTCGGGCTGGAGGCCTGGGGTGGCTGGGACGGCGCGGCCCGGCTGGCGGACTTGCTGCAGGGAGTTTCTCTCAACGCTGAGCAGGAGGCCGCGCTCGCACGCGTGGGCTACAGCTATGGCGGCGCAACCTGGGGCAAGTCCGAGGGGCTGATTGGCGGAGCCGGTGACGACGTCATTCTTGGCCGCGACGGCAACGACGTGCTGATCGGCGGGGCAGGCGCGGACACCCTGGCCGGCGGCACCGGAGACGACCAACTGGTTGGGGGTGCGGGCAGCGACACCCTGTACGGCGAGCACGGGAGCGATGCCTACTTCTGGGGCCGCGGGGACGGCAACGACGCCATTGTCGACAACGATCACTACTACGATGCCGCCGGCAGAAGCACGGTGATCCTACGAGGGCTGAACCCGCAGGATGTAGCCCCGTCACTTCCCGACCACCGCGACTACGACGTGGTGCGCCTGACGATCCGTGACACCGGGGAGACGCTGGACGTGCGGTCCGGCGCGGTCCCCACGACCTTCGTCTTCGCCGACGGCACGCACTGGGACCGCGAGGACGCCATGCGCCGCATGACCTCACTGCCCACGGACGGCGACGACGTGCTGGTGGGCACCCACCTGGACGACCTGACCGAGCGCTTGGCCGGTGGACTGGGCAACGACCTGATCGTCGGCAACAAGGGCCCCGACACGATGGAGGGAGGCGCCGGAGACGACACGCTTTGGGGCTCCAGCCGTGCGACTGACACGGACGAACCCATTTCGGCGAGGAACGACCCCGACCTCTACCTCTTCGGCCGCGGCGATGGCCGCGACACCATTGTCGACATCGACACAGGAACCTCCGAGGACGTGCTGCGCTTCAAGCAAGGCATCACGCCGGGCGACCTGGTCCTGACGCAACGCGGCAAGCATCTGGTGGTGCGCATCAAAGACACGGACGACCGAGTCACCATCCACAACTTCTTCGGCTTGTACGCACACGAATCGACCGTCCTGACGCGCCTGTACGCCATCGAACGCTTCGAGTTCGCCGACGGAAGTTCATGGGACCTGGATCAGATCGCGCGCACCGCCTGGAGCGGCACCGAGCAGGCGGACGAAATCCAGGGCGACCTCCAGGACAACCTGCTCGAAGGCCGCGGCGGCGACGACCTGCTGACAGGCGACCACGGCAACGACACGCTGCGCGGCGGGACGGGCAACGACCGCCTGTTTGGTGACGAGGGCGACGACGACCTGGACGCAGGCGCCGGCAACGACGTGATCGAAGCAGGCCGGGGCGCGGACATCATCCGCTTTGGCCGCGGCGACGGAAGCGACACGCTGGTCTTCGACGGCGACTGGGGCGTCTTGCAGGTGCGAAATGCGGAGGTTCTGGCCCGCCAGGTTTCCCGTGGCAACAACGTGCTGCAGCTGAAAGATGGCGTCGCCCCTGGCGACGTGCAACTGGTGCGAGACGGCGCCGACCTGCGTGTTGTCATCAAGGACACGCAGGACAGCTTCACCATCCAGCAGTTCGCGGTTGGCGCAGGCGGCGAGACCGCGCCGCAGGCGCAGCAGTTCAGCGTCAAGGAAATCCGCTTTGCCGACGGTACCGTCTGGGAACCGGCGGAGATGCTCAGCCGCAGCCTGCTCGGGGGGACCGGCGCGGACACCCTGGCGGGGTACTCGGCCGATGAAGTGATCGACGGGGGTGCCGGCGATGACGTGATCGCCGGCGCGATCGGCACGGACACCATCCGCTTTGGCCGCGGGGATGGCCGGGACCGCGTGCTGGCGTCGCACCTGGAAGGTAGCTTCGCCCTGGAGTTCAAGGAGGGCGTCACGGCTGCCGACGTGCAGGTTCGCCGAGTGGGGCAGGCGGCCGTGTTCACCATCCTCGACACGCAGGACGCCATCGTCTTTGAGGCGCCCTATCGCGCGGGCGTCGAAGGCTTCGGCCTGATCCGAGAGGTCAGGTTCCACGACGGGCTGGTCTGGTCGCTGAATGATGTGCATGCCAAGGCGATCGCATTCACCAGCGGGAACGACCGCATCGCCAGCGTGCTGAACCCGGCCACCCTGCAAGGCGGTCTGGGCGACGATTCGCTGCACGGCGGGTATGAGGACACCGTTTTCCTGTTCAATCGAGGCGACGGCCGGGACACCATCACCGACGAAGGCGGGCGGAACACACTGCGCTTCGGTGAGGGCATCGTGGCGCAGGACTTGGCGGTCACGCTGGATGAAGGCGCGCTAATCATCAGCCTGGCGGGGACCGAGGACGAGATTCGCATCCGGGCGAACAGCATTGAAACCTTCGAGGTGGGCGGCGTTGCACTTTCCTACAACGACATTCTGGGTCTGGTGACCACCGAGGAAGAGGAGGTGTTGCTGGGGTCGGAGGACGACGACATCCTCAGCGGCACGCACAAGGCGAGCAGCATCACCGGCTTCGGCGGAAACGACTTGCTCCAAGGCAACGAAGGCCGCGACACGCTGGAGGCAGGCGCTGGGCATGACACGCTGGAAGGCGGCCTGGGCGACGACGACCTGCGTGGCGGCGATGGCGACGACCGTCTGGACGGAGGTGAAGGCGCCGATTGGCTGGCGGCCGGCGACGGCGACGACATGCTTCTGGGCGGCACGGGCGCCGACACGCTTGAAGGCGCCCTGGGTGGCGATACGCTGGAAGGCGGCGCGGGCCGCGACCTGATCCGCCCGGGCGGTGGGGATGACGTGATCCGTTACGAGCGCGGCGGCGCCCTCGATACGGTGGAACTGGCAGCCGAAGGCTCCGCCGTGGTCGAACTAGGCGAGAGCTTGTTGATCGCGGACTTGTCAGTGCAGTGGGTCCACAACCACGGCGACAGCTTCATGGTGGTCGGGTTCGGCCAGAACGATGCGCTGCGCGTGGTGCTTCCCACGGGGATCACGATCGACTCCGATCCGCCGCCGGACTTCAGCCTTCGGTTCGCCAATGGCAATGTGCTGACGTTCTCGCAGCTGCGCGATCTGGCTGACCCCCAGGACACCGAAGCTCTGATCATGGGTACGCAGGCGGACGATGTCATTCACGCCAATTCCTATGACATCGTCCGTGGACGCGACAACGACGACGAGATTCGCAGTGACGGCTTGCTCGCAGGCGATGCCGGCAATGACACGCTTGAGGGCTTCTTCGGCTCCGTGTTGATCGGAGGCACGGGCGACGACACCTTGGTGCCCCGCGTCGGCGGCGCCTACCTCTACAACCGCGGTGACGGTCGGGACCGGATCGGCAACGTGCAAGTGCACGAGTCGTACGCCGCAACGCCGTTTGCCGCGCTCAGCTTTGGCGGCGGCATCGCGGTGGACAGCATCGACGTGGCCTTCGATCCGGCCAGCGGCGAGTTGGTCTTCTCGTTCAGTGATTCGCCAGAGGATGAAATGCGCCTCGCGTGGGCCAATCCCGAGACGGGTGAAATTGACGGAGGAGCGATTCGCTACGTGCAGATCATCGAGGAGGGCGCGGTCCGCCAGTTCGACCTCCACAAGATCCTGGGTGACGGCGGCTTCGCCGTGCGGGCGCTCGCGGTACCGGGGGCTGGCGCGGCGCTGTTCGCGGCCCATTCCGAGTCGGAGATTGACGGACCGTCGCCCCTGCTGGGCGGCCATGCCGCGATGGCATATGCCCTGACTGGCGACTGGCAAGGCGGCATGGCCCAGACGCCGGGAGAGATCAACGGCGGACAGCTGTCGCTGGGCACCCGCGCGGGCGAGCTGCTCTCGGCTGGGGATCAGGGTGCAACGCTGATGGCGGGAGCCGGTGCGGACACGCTGGCAGGCGGCGCGGACGCCGACTACCTCGACGGCGGTAGCGGAGCCGACTTGCTCCAGGGCGGCGAGGGCGATGACGTGCTCATGGGAGGCAAGGGCGACGACCGGCTGGTCGCCGGCAAAGGAAACGACCTGGCCATCGGCGGTGGAGGCAGCGACGTCTATGTCTACGCCCGCAACGATGGCCACTTGCGCATCGATCGCGAGTTCAAGCACGCCGGGGAGGGATACTTCGACGGCCTCGTTCCCCGCTTCGACGCGGCGACCGGCTTCTCGGAGGCTGAGCGGGAAGCGCCCGCTGAGGAGGGGGAAGAGCCGTCTTGGCAGCCGGACAGCGGCACTCTGGAGTTCGGTGCAGGCATCACGCTGGCCGATCTGGGTTTCTCCAGGGTCGGCGATGACCTGGTCATTGAGGTCGGCGGCGCGGACGGCGACCGCATCGTCTTGGACGGCTACGACGACAACGCGCCAGCCAAGAATCGCGTGGTTCAGCGGCTGGTGTTTCAGGGGCAGGAGGCCGTCAGTCTCGGTGAGCTGATGAACTCCGGTGAGGTGGTGGTGGTCCAGCCGCCGCGCAGCAGTTTCCTCATCGGTGATGGCGAGATCGTTGGAACCGAGCATTCAGATGCCTTCCTTGGAACGCAAGGCAACCAGCGATGGCTCGGGAAAGGCGGAGATGACGCCTATTTCCTGAATGGCCAGGACGACGGCGTGAAGACCATCGTCGACAGCAGCGACGACTTCAACACCATTGTTGTGGAGTTGGACGAGCTGCCGGAACTGGTGATCGCCGACGGCCTCGCGTCCTTGACATTCGGGCCGGGCTCCACGGCCTTGCTGGAAGGCTGGGACGGCGTCGTCATTGAAACTTCGCCCATTCAAGAGATCGAGTCCATCGCCGGCGAATGGACGTTGACGATGGAGGAACTCTTCAACCGGTCGCGCACCATCCTCGGCTCCGTCAACGACGACAGGCTGGGTGGCGGCGCGGGAGACGACCGGATCGAGGGCCTGGAGGGCGACGACTGGATGTCGGGCGGCGGCGGTGCCGACACCTATGTCGTGGGCGCGGGCAGTGGCCACGATCGCCTGGAGGATGCGGCAACGCCGGGACAGGACAACACGCTCGTCATCAACGCCTCTCTGGACAGCGTGGACGTCGGTGTCGGCGCAACGGGTGAATTGGAGATCCGGATCGGGCAGGACAGCAGTGTCACTCTTGGCGGGTCCGATCGCAACGACCCCCTGGGGAGTTCCAGCATCAGCTTCATCCGGTTCACCGACACTGGAACCGTCCTGACGTGGGCGGACTTGGTCGAACAACGGGGGTTGATCACCCGCGGGACCGCCGGCGACGACACCCTGCTGGCGACGCCGCTGCATGACGAGGTCTACGGCTCGGACGGCAACGACCTGTTCGAGGCCAGTACGGGTGGCGACAAGCTGGTGGGTGGCGCGGGCAACGACAGCTACACCTACCGGCGGGGCGACGGGCATGTCCTGATCGAGGACGAGGCGTATCACCTGTCCGGCAACAGCTTGCGGTTCGGCGAGGGCATCACGCTCGAATCGCTCGCCCGCAAGCTGCGCTTTGTCAGCGGCGGGGATTCGTCGTCCAGCACGTTCCAGATCGTGTTCGGCGATGACTTCGAGGATGTCCTGGAGATCACAGGCTTCGACCGCCTGAACCCGGAGTCTGGCCAGCAGGGGGTGGACACTTTCCTCTTCGCGGACGGCAGCTCCGTGAGTTGGGCGGAGCTGGTCCAGCAGGTGTTCGTTGTCGAAGGAGACGAAGAATCCAACACGCTGCTGGGCACCGGCGTGAGCGACCGGCTCTATGGCTACGACGGCGAGGATTCCCTCATCGCGGAGAGTGGGGATGACGTGCTCACGGGCGGTGCGGCAGACGACTCGCTGGAGGGTGGGGACGGACAGGACAACTACGTCTTCAACGCTGGCGACGGCGATGACGAGATCATCGACGCCAGCACGCGCAACACCATCACCTTCGGGGAAGGCATCACGCGCGAAAGCGTTTCAGTCACGGAGGTGCGTGAGGCGGACAGGCTGGGCTACCTGGTGGCGTATGGCTTCCAGGGTGACACCATCTTCATCCACTCCACCGATGGAACAGAACTGCCGCTGAGCGCGATCGATGGCGTGGAGTTTGCCGATGGAACGTATGTTCCGTTCCCCGACTTCCTGAACATCGCCCCCTCCGCCGGCTTGTCGCTCCAGGAGCAGCATGGCCGTGCTGGCCAGGCACTCGTAATCGTCCTGCCCGAGTTGGCGTTCTTCGACCAAGACGAGGACGCGCTGACCTATTCGGCCCAGCTTGCCAATGGCGATTCGCTGCCGGCCTGGCTGGTGTTCGACCCGGTGGCGCGGACATTCTCTGGGGAGCCGGGCGCGTCCAACCTCGGAAGCTATGAAATCTCCGTCACCGCGAACGACGGGAAGGCCACGGCCAGCCAGGCCTTCGTGCTCGTGATTGATGCTGGGAACGGCATGCCTGTCGTCATGGACGATCTGATCGCGGTATCCGAGGATGAACTCGCGCCGTTAGAAGGCAACGTCCTGGACAACGACAGCGACCCGGAACACGACGAGTTGACGGTCGTTGAACCTGGAACCATTGAAGGCGAATGGGGCACCCTGATCCTTGAGGAAGACGGTTCCTATTCCTACGAACTGGACGGCGACAACGCCGACCTGCAGGCGTTGCGCGACGACGAGGAGGTCGAGGACACCTTCATTTTCGAAGTGACGGATGGCGGCACTCCCGTCGAATCGAAGGTCGTGGTGAAGATCGCCGGGGCCAATGACGAGCCAGAGGCTGTTGCCGACACCGCTGACGCCGAATCCGGCGAAGCAACCGGCAACGTCCTGGACAACGACGCCGATGCCGACGCCGATTCGTCCATCACGGTCTCGAGCGCGGGTTCCATCGACGGGACCTTTGGCACCTTGGAAATCGCAGGCGATGGCGAGTTCATTTTCACTCTGGATGCTGAACTGGATGCCTATCGCGCCCTCGGCGCCGATCAGACCGCCGAGGATGTGTTCGAGTACACCGTGAAGGACGACGAGGACGCAACCGCGAGATCGACGCTCACCATCACCGTGCATGGGGTGAACGATGACCCCGAGGCCGTCGAAGATGTCGTGATGGTCTCGGCAACAGCGCCAGACCCGACGGGCAATGTGCTGGACAACGACGCCGATCCCGACAGCGGCGATGTTCTCGTCGTCACGACCGTGGGTACCGTCGAGGGCACGTACGGCGCCCTCGAACTGGAGGCGGACGGTACCTATCGCTATGTCATCGATCGGGCGGCCATGCTTGGCCTGCCGGAGGGCCAGACGGTCAACGACTCGTTCGACTACACCATCTCCGACGGTCAAGGTGGCGAATCCAGCACCACCCTCAACTTCACCATTGGCGGCACCAACCTGCCTCCGCAACCCGTGGCCGATTCGGCAACCGCCAGTGAAGACGGCCCGGCCATTTCGGGCAATGTCCTGGCGAATGACACGGACGCGAACGAAGACGACGAGCTGACCGTCCCGGTGCCGGGCTCACAGGTTGGCGTGCTGGGCACGTTGCAACTCGCCGCCGACGGCGGCTATACCTACACGGTCAACAACGGAAGCGCCGCCGTCCAGGCCTTGGCCGAAGGTCAATCCAGCGTGGATTCCTTCGCCTATTCCGTGACCGATGGCCACGGCTCGAGCGTTGCGTCCAGTATCGCGATCACTGTACGGGGGGCCAATGACACACCCGCGGCAGTCAGCGAGCAGGTGACCGTTGGCAGCGGGTCCGCCCCGGTCATCGGGAATGTGCTCACGAACGACACGGACATTGATGCTGGAGACGTCCTGGTCGTGGCGAGCGTCGGTACTGTGGTTGGAGCATATGGCGCACTGACGTTGGGCGCGGATGGTGCGTACAGCTACGCCGTCAACCCGGCCAAGATCGCCACGCTGACGCTTGGGCAAAGCGCGATCGACCATTTCGCTTACACGGTGAGCGACGGTCATGGTGGCACTGCCGCGGCCGGCATCGACTTCTCCGTCAGCAGCAGCAACGCGGCGCCGGTCGCAGTGGAAGATGCGGCAAACGCGGTAGAGGACGGCCCCGTGACCACCGGCAACGTGCTGGACAACGACACGGACGCCAACGAGGGCGATGACCTTTTCGTGAGCAATGCGGGCAGTCAATCCGGCAGCCGTGGCACGCTGGTGCTCGCCGAGGACGGGACGTATTCGTATGCGCTGACCAACGCGAGCGCCGCTGTGCAGTCGCTTGGTGTCGGCCAGACGGTCACCGAGACGTTCCAGTACACCGTCGAAGATGAATCCGGAGCGACCGCCGTTGCCAGCCTGGAGATCACCATCAGCGGGGTGAACGACGGGCCGGTTGCGGTCGCCGACCAGAAAGTCGCGGGGGTCGGGGACTCTCCAATCACTGGCAACGCGTTGAGTAACGACAGCGATATTGACCTTGGCGATACGCTGAGTATCAGCACTGCCGCGGTGTCCACTGGCGCGTACGGAACCTTGACGCTGAGTGCTGACGGCAACTACAGCTACGCCCTGGATCCCTCCGCAGTTGCGGCAATCCCAGCCGGGCAATCGGCGCTGGACGTCTTCAGTTACACCGTCACCGACAACCACGGCGCAACGGCGACCTCGACGATCGAGTTCGCCATTGGAGGCACCAATCTGGCTCCGTTGGCATTGGCGGATGCCGTTGCCGCGGTTGAAGATGGTCCTCCGGCGACCGGCAATGCGCTGGCCAACGATACGGACACGAATGCGGGTGACACGCTGACGGTGGCCAATCCAGGCACTCAGGCCGGCGTCTATGGTGCACTGGCTTTGGCAGCCGACGGTTCATTCACCTACACGGTGAACAGCAGTTCGAGTGCGGTCCAGTCTCTGGGCCAGGGGCAGACGGCCGGTGATAGCTTTGCCTACACCGTGACCGACAGCCACGGGGCGACGGCGACATCGAGCATCCAAGTCACGGTGACCGGTGCCAACGACGTGCCTGCGACGACGGCTGATTCCGCCTCCGTGACGGAGGATGGCCAATTGACCGCCAGCGGGAATGTACTCGCCAACGACAGCGATACGGACACGTCGGACACCTTGCAAGTGGGGAACGCGGGAACCCTCGCGGGCCAGTACGGCACGCTCGTTCTGGCGCAAAGCGGCTCGTACACCTACACCCTGAACAACGCGCTGGCTGCGGTTCAAGCACTGAATGCGGGGCAATTGCTGACGGATATGCTGAACTACACCGTCACCGACGGATACGGCGGGACGGCGTCCGCCCAACTCGAGGTCACCATCGCAGGGGCGAACGAGGTTCCGGTTGGCAACGGGCAAGTCGTAAATGGCACCTCTGCCAACAACACGCTGACGGGCGGAAGCCTTGCCGACAAGCTGGATGGCAAGCAAGGCGCTGACACGATGACCGGTGGATCGGGCGACGATATCTACATCGTCGACAACGCAGGAGATGTCGTTGTCGAAGTCGCCAGCGGGGGATTGGATCTGGTGGCCTCGTCGATCAGCTACGTGCTGCCCGAGCATGTCGAACTGCTCATGTTGACCGGCGGCAACCCGACCGGCACCGGGAACAACGCAAGCAACGTGATCGTCGGAAGTTCGGGAAACAACGTGCTGTACGGCCTCGGGGGCAACGACGTGATCGCGGCTCGCGGCGGCAACGACAAGCTCTTTGGCGGCGATGGAAACGACCTGCTGTCGGGAGAGGGCGGCAACGAGGAGATCGACGGAGGCCTCGGCAACGACAGCATGTTCGGCGGCGATGGCAACGACAAGCTGCTGGACGCCGACGGGGACAACCTCTTCGCAACCGGGAGCGGCAACGACAGCGTGACCAGCGGCACCGGACAGGACCTGATCGTGCTTGGTGCGGGCAACGACAATGTGAGCGCCGGCGCCGGAGGCGACGTGATCGATGCTGGTAGCGGCAACGACGCCATCGAAGCGGGGGCGGGCAACGATTTCGTGTCCGCTGGCGCGGGGAATGACACGATCCTCATGGGCAGCGGCAGCGACATCTTTGCGTTCAATCGAGGAGACGCCAAGGACGTGCTGACCTTCGCGGCTGGGGACGGTGTTGGGGACGCCATCAGCCTGGGCGGTGGGATCCGCTACTCGGACATCAAGCTGCGCAAGGCAGGCTCGGACCTGGCGATCGACGTGGGTTCGGGCGAGGAGATCCTGCTGAAGGACTGGTACGCGTCGCCCAGCAATCGCACCGTGGGTGTCTTGCAGGTCATGACCGAAGGCGGTGACTACAACGCATCCTCAACGAACGGCATGCACAACAAGAAGGCCGTCGCCTTCGATTTCATCGCGCTCTTCAATGCCTATGAACAGGCTCGCGGGACCAACAATGGCTTGTCGTGGGCGATCGCGGCCAGCCTACCGGCTGCCTTGATCGAAGGGTCTGACTCCCAGGCGCGCGGCGGCGACTTGGCATACGACTACGGCACCTATTATCGAAGCACCAACAGCTTTGGCGCCGACATGAATGAGGCCAACTTGCGGACCATCTCCAACGGTCTTGCGGGGACCACATCCCAGTCTTTCGCGGCCGCGCCGACAGGTTCTGGAATCGTCGATCCGTGGGTTGCCTTGCAGGCCGGAACGGGCCTGATCGCTGGTCAGGCACCGGGCGCGAGCAACCCGATTCTGCCGATCCAGTCGACGTCGGCGGACGCACTGCTTTATGGGGCGATCGCGATGAGTGAAACCAAGCCTTCCTGGTCGCAGCCATGAGTGTGGTCCAGCTCGCCCCCGAAGCGCGCGACTTCGCGCCGGACCTGCTGACGCTGCAAGAGAGCCCGCCGTCGAACCTGCCGCGGGCCGCGCTGTTGCTGGTGGTGGCGCTGCTGGCGGCGCTGATCGTGTGGGCAGTGTGGGCACGCCTCGACATCGTCGCCACCGCGCCGGGCCGCCTGGTGCCGGCCAGCTTCACCAAGGTCGTACAGCCGGCGGAGCCCGGGGTCGTCTCCGAGGTGCTGGTGAAGGACGGCGACACTGTCCGCGCTGGCCAGATCCTGCTGCGATTGGACGCGCGGCTGTCGCAAGCGGATGCTGGCTCGCTGGACCACGACGCCGAACTGCGGCGGCTGACGCTGCTGCGCATCGGCGCCGAGCTGGCCGGCGAGCAACTGGTGCTGCCGCCCGGCTCGCGTCCCGCGTTGGCTGCCCAGGTGCTGGCGCAGTACGGCGCCCGGCGCAAGTCGTATGAAGACGCGATCGCGCAGGACGAGGCCGCGCTGCAGAAGGCGCACGCGGAACTCGGCGCCGCGAAGCAGAACGTGCTGAAGCTGCGCGAGGTCGTGCCCATCATCCAGGCCGCCGCAGACAAGCACAATGAGCTCGAGAAAGCCGGCTTCGTGTCGCAGCTCGCTTCGGCCGACCGCCGCCGCGAGTACGTCGAGAAGAGCCAGGAACTGCAGGTGCAGATGGAGTCCGTCAACGCGCTGAAGGCGGCCATCACCCAACAGGAACGCAAGCTTGAAGCCGTGCGTTCCAGCTACCGCTCGGCGCTGGAGAACGAGCGCCTCGACACTCTGGCGCAGCTCAATCGCATCGCTGGGGAGCAGGGCAAGACCAGCATCCGCGCAGGCCAACTTGAGATCCGGTCGCCGGCCGATGGCATCGTCAAGGACCTGACGGTCACGTCCACCGGCGCAGTCGTCCAGGCGGGCGCGCTCCTGATGAACATCGTGCCGCGCAACGAACCGCTGCAGGCCGAAGTGCTGCTGGGCAACGAGGACGCCGGCTTTGTCGCCGTTGGCCAGAAGGTGCAGGTGAAAGTGGCGGCCTACCAGTTCCAGAAGTACGGCCTGCTCGAAGGCAAGGTGACGCACGTGGCCGCCGACGCGACGCAGCAGCAGGGCACGCAGCAGGCGTTGACCTATCGCGCCCTGGTGCGGCTGGACCGGCAGTCTCTGAAGTCACCCGAGGGCGAGACGCTCGCGCTGGCGCCGGGCATGCTGGTGGCCGCGGAGATCCACCAGGGAGACCGCTCGGTGCTGGAATACTTGCTGAGCCCGGTGCAGAAGGCCGCGCAGGAGGCGGGGCGGGAGCGGTGAGCTGAGGGGGCCTTGCCCAGCTCAGTTCAGAAGCTTCAACGCTTCGCAGGTCTTGCAACGACCACAAGGTGTGGGCACCTCGGGGGAGTGGTAGACCGGACGGCGACAGCTCCAGGCCAGTTTCGCGACTTCTGCGGGAAGCAGCGTCACGATCTCCTGCTTGGACAGCCCACGCACGGGGTACAGCAGCTCCTTGTTCGTGAACGCCGCGTAGGTCTTGTTGCCGCGGACGATGCGCCCGGCGTCTAAGTCCGCGTCGTCGGTCTGGGTCACCCGAAGGCCACAGTCTTGACCGACGGCACGGCCGAAGCGATGAAACCGCCAACGAACTTTGGTGACATCGTTGTCCCAGGGAAATGTGCCATTGAACGTTTTGAAGGTATGCTGGTTTTTTCCGAGTCGTGTGCCGGTACCCGGGGTTGCGATACCACCGAAGGATGTCTTCCACGGCTGTCTTCTCGGCCGCGGTGCGGCGTACCTGGTTGTGGATGTGCACATGGTGCCCATGGACATTGAACGCCGCGTACTTCTGGTCCGTGAGAAGCACATGCAGTGCCCCCAGGGAATCCAACCCTCCAGAGAACATCAGCAGGGTCAAAGGATTGGCACTCACGGCTCGCGAAAACGCCGATGAGGAAGTTCAGTGCCAGCCCGGCACCGGCGTAGCTTTCCAGCGATCCCATACGACTTGGCGAGTGCCAGCACTAAGCCAATGGCGGAAACTAATACACCTCTGGCTTGTGCGTACTTGGCACGGTCGATCAGAGCCGGTTCGACGTTGTGGTTGGCGTCCCTGAGCGGCAGGATCTGAGAAAACTGGGCACGTTACCGCGTTGCTGCATCACTTGCGGATCGTACAGTCTCAGCGCCAACGTCTTCCTCGTCCTCGTTTTCGTCTTCGTCTTCGGATTCTGAAAGATTGATGTCATGGCACGGTCTGCTTTGCCGTAGCAACCCCCGCCGGGCTCTGAGCAGGTGCAGTTAGCCCGTTTAGTTCACCTTAAGCTTGAAGACGAGCTGGGTCTGGCCAAACTTGGGAGCCCCATTGAGCAGGTCAGCGCCTGTCGTGCGTTCCAAAGCCAGGCTAGGCTGAACCGGATCGGTGGACGACGGCGAGTAGAGCAGGTATTCCAAGCCCAACTTGGCGAAAGTTTCCCGCCGTTTGGCTAGGCCGCCATCGGTCGAGAGGTCGTGCGCACGCTGGGCCATCGCAGTCATCCTAAGACGCTCCGACCACTTGGCCGGATAGACCTCCAGCTTCGCGATGGCGTAGGCAGAGGTGTATTCGCCAGAGGGTGCCCCCGCCTTCGCGCGCTGGATGTCTTCGCGTTGCCAGCCAAACTTCGGCGCGAAGAACCAAGCCCCAGGACCGGTATAGGGCAGGCCTCCCCGGAAGCGGTCGGAAGTCAGAATGCTTTCGACCCTGAAGAGGTTGCTGTGCGTTCCCTCGACCTTGTTCTCTCGGTAGGTAGCGGAAATCCGGGTGGCCATGCCGAGCTCGAGGAAAGACGGCTTTTCGCCATTGATCGAGAACACGATCCCGGAGAGGCCCACGTTGGCCTCTCGGGTGTCGGTGCGCTTGGCGACCAAGGTGTTGCGGTTGATGGACAAGCCAACCCAGGGGCCCCAGCCCCTGCTGCCGAACCACTGGTCCCTGGGGAAGGGGGACTCCGACATTTCCCAGATCAGGGCCGCCTTGACACTCGCGTACTCCTGGCCATCGCGCCTGGCTGCTGCAAAGGTCGCGGGGTCCTGTCCCATACCCTTCGGTGTGGACTCGTCGGCGATCTTGAGGTCCTTGATGAACCTGCCCCAGCCGTAGCCGGCAGGCTCGCTCGACGTTGCAGCAGCAGCGGTCCCAATGCTTGTCGATGAACTGGTGGCCGCGGTGTTGGAAGCTGGAACGGCGGTCGCCGGGACGCCTGCAGCAGGTGCGGGTGCCGGCGCGAAGACTTTGCCATTGAGTTCGTCGTAACAAGCGAGCCGCTGCGTGTCATCCGGAATGCGGTTGCATTGCTGCGCCGCCAGTGCCGAGCTGCCGAGGGTGGCGAGAAGAGCCGTCAGAAGTGGCTTCATTTCGGCTCCGGGGGCGTGATGGTCAGGTTGGCAGCTTGGCAGAAACGAGTGATGAAATCGCCGACCGTCTTGCAACTCGCCAAAGCGTTGCCGGTGATGTTGACGTGCCCCGGGTTAGCCTTGGCGTGGTCATTCACCTCCTCAGCTAGGTGAAAGAGTCGCTCAGGCGGGATACCTAGTTGCTTGAACAGCACGGTCTTGGCGTTGTACTTGTCGCCATAGAGCTTCACGAGTTCCGCCATCGTGACGTCGTCGAGGATCTCCAAGGCGCGCGCCTTCGCGGCCTTGTAGTCCAGTGCCTGGGCTACCAGTGCTGCCTGGTTCGCCGGTTTCGCCTTCTTCTTTGCCACGTTCCCTCCTTGATCGACCTTGGCTGGCTGCCAAAGAGGGTAGCGGCGAGCCTCCAAGCTCGCAACCCCCAAAATTGGGAGAGACTTTGCGACCTTGTCGAGCGCGAAAGGAGCTCCTATGATTCGCGCGGTTCCGAAGAGGAACTTGGGGGGGGATAGATGCGAACGATGACAAGCGGCGCTGCGAAGCTCTGGACGGGCCTTGCACTTTTTTTTGGCCTGACGCCCGGCTTCGCGCAGGAGGTCTGCAAGATTCCTGTGGCCATAGATGTCCCCGCCGTCCGGTCGCCGGACTACGTGAATAAGGACAAGCCAACAGACTACATGGCGCTGGTGCTGTCGTGGTCGCCTCAGCACTGCGAAGGTCAACGCAACCAGCCCGAAGAAGTGAAGAAGAAGCACGCCCATCAGTGCTTCTCGGTAAACCAGTTCGAGTGGGTGGTGCACGGGCTGTGGCCGCAAAACGCCAAGGCGAGTTCTAACCAGGACCATCCCCGTCATTGCAATGCTTCCGCTGCGTTGCCGTCGGATCTCCTCAAGCAGCACCTTTGCATGATGCCGGGCGTCGATCTCATGCAAAACGAGTGGCAAGCCCACGGCACCTGCGGGTGGTCGACGGGCCAAGCTTACTTTTCTGATATCCAGAAGGTCTATGGCGCCTTGAAGCGACCCACCACGCAGGATATGGTGGGAAGCGGCCACGGCCCCAACCGGCTGATCGATTCGACTGCCCGGAAGGTCAAGGCGTCCTTTCTTGCGCTCAATCCTTCGCTGGAGGCGGATCAACTCCGTGTCAACGTGGCGTCGGGAAACCGGCTGAAGGAAATCTGGCTGTGTCTAGACAATCAGTTGAAGCCGGCGGCTTGCCCTGCCGGAGGCACGCCTGATCAACAGGCGATTTCCGTGCGCACACCGCACCAGTAGCCGCCCCAAGTCGCCAGCGGCCGCGCATCTACTGCGATCTGTCCAAACGAGATCGATCGGGCTGAGCGTCAAGTTCTTGAAGTCAGTCAACTTCCAACCTAGGAGTGCTTATGCGTCGCGATTGGTTCATGAAATCCTCCCGAACTGTCGTTCTGATCGTCCTTTGCAGTTCCCTGATCGCCTGCTCGACCATCGCCACCGACCAGGCCGCAACGCCGCGCACGACCGCGGCACACTATGCCGAACACGGGACCGTTCGGCCAGACGGTCGGCCACAGCGGGGACGGCCGTCCGGAAAGTTGGCCGCCGCGAAGCCCGAAGCCGCCAAGCGCGTTCCTGTGACACCGCCCCAGGCCCCCACGACTGTCTTCCCATCTGCGCTGCCCAAGTCTTTTGCGGCGGCCGATGAGATGGTGGCGCACTTCATCGACGTCGGACAAGGCGACGCGGTGCTGCTTGAATTCTCATGCGCGGCGGTGCTGATCGACACGGGCGGGGAGATCACCGATGAAGTCGTCGGCCGGGAGCGGCTGGCGGAGTACCTCCGCGACTTCTTTCTGCGCCGTGCGGACTTGGCCAACACGCTCAAGCTGGTCGTCTTGTCGCATGCGCACAAGGACCATACCGATGGGGTCACCGCCCTTCTGGAAGCCTACCCACAGATCACGATCCAGAACGTTTTGGACAACGGCGCCACGAGTGGTTCGGGCATTTCGGGGCAGAACAAACTGCAGCGGTATGCGGATGAGACTGGCGCGGGCTATATGGGCATCTCCGAAGCCGACATCACCTCCACATCCGGAGCGACCAGTCCGATCATCGACCCAGTGGACTGCCGCCCCGGTGGCGGTGTGGATCCGAAGATCGTTGCCCTATGGGGCCGGGTGGACCTGGACGCCGGCTGGGCCAACAACGGCAACAATGACAGCGTCGTCTTGCGCGTCGACTTCGGGGGAGCAAGCCTTCTTTTCACTGGCGACTTGGAGAAGGACGGGATCAAGGCGATGCTCGAGTCCTATGCGGCTGACACCAGCATTTTCGATGTCGACGTACTGAAGGTGGGGCACCACGGCTCCCACAACGCGACAACAAAAGAACTCATCGCTGCCGTCACGCCGAAAGTTGCCGTCATCCAAGCCGGCGATTCGACGATAAGCCGCGGGACGTTTAGCGCCTATAGCTTTGCGCATCCCCATGAGAACGCGATCGACACCCTGCTAGACGCGCAGAACGGCGTTACGATGACTAGGTCGGCGAAGACCGTGCGTGTGGGCGTTCGGGGCCGCAATCCCACCAACGACGCCCCGCCCCAGTTCAAGTCGATGGAGATCAAGGGCGCGATCTATACCACCGGCTGGGACGGCAACATTGCCGTCATCGCGAACAAGAATGGCACGATCCGCGTGGAATACGGCCACTGAAATGGGATCTCAACCCGAGCCGGAAGGCGTACCGCTCGACCTTCTTGAAGCGAAGCGGGAGTTGTCCCAGCGCCGGCTAGCCTCTTCGACCATGCCACCACGTGTCTGGGTGAAAAAGGTGCGAGTAGAAGATGCGGTGAGGCAGTCAGACAACCACCTGCATGCAGTGGGTGTGGGCAGGAAGATTGTTGCCGGTAAGCCGACCGAGACGCTGTGCGTTCGCCTCTATGTTACCCAGAAGGTGGCGCGTGGGTTACTCCCTTCGCGAAGTCAACTTCCCGCGTCCATCGCCGGCTTGCCCACCGACGTGGTCGAGGCCGCACCGGCCTTCTTGGCCGCGCAACACAAGTGCACCCACCGCAGGTTGCTCGAACAGCGCCCGGCGCAAGGGGGGATTAGCGGGGCGCACGCGTCAATCCAGGCTGGGACTCTGGGTGCTCGCTGCATCTCGCGCAAGGCCGAAGAACAGGGCATGTGGTTCGTGCTCGGGAACTGTCACACGTTGGCCGACTTTGGGGCGGCACCAACCGGATCCCCGATCCTGCAGCCATCAAGCAACGATGGCGGAACCGTAGAGGCGAACTTGTTCGCTGAGCTGCATCGCTTTGTTCCGCTCTTAGAGGGCGCGGAAAGAGCGAACCAGGTCGACGCCGCAATCGCCAAATTGAGCTCGCAGGCGTCGATGGACACAGGCGTCTGCACTGCTGGCCAGATACAGGGCACCGCGATTGCCTCGAACGGGATGCTCGTGCAAAAGCACGGTCGGACAACGGGGATCACGGTTGGAGTCGTCGATGACGCATCCGTCGATACGATCATTCCCCTGGATCGTGAGAATCCAACCAAAGTCGCGCTCTTCGTAGATCAAATACGAATTCTTCCGCGCGTCGCGCTGTTCGCTCAGCCCGGCGACAGCGGTTCGTTGATCCTTCACAAGCCCGGCAACGCTGCTTTAGGCCTCCTGTTTGCTTGCCCCGACAACGGCTCCTATGCCTACGCCAGCCCAATTCGTGCGGTACTTGACTCGCTTGAGATCGACCTGGGATAGAGTGCCAATACTCTCGTGTCGATCAACAAAGGTCGGTTCAAGCATTCCACAGCGGACCCTGAAAACTTCGTGCCCATTTGGGCCGCCAATCGCAAGCATCGAATGCCAGTCGTCGCCGGACCATTTAAAGAACTCTTTGGCTCGAAAAGCCACGGCTTCCGGCCACCCTTCGTCACATATCCGCTTCGAGTTGGAAAGCAGACATTGAGAGCCGGCAGATCATTGCCTCGATTGAGCAGTGGTCAACCAAGGGTTCTTGGGGGCGAGGGCGACAACAGGTTGTGAGGCTGACTGTCCACAACAATCAGTTTTCGCTAGTTGGCCGGTCGCGCGACGCCTACTATGTCGAGAGGAGAACACTAGATGTCATCAGGCCTATTGCTACACGCGGCGACGCCGACGGCCGCGGCAGAGCACTGGAAGAGTTATCTGAAGCAGCAAAGCGAGATGGTCTCGGCCGCCCGTCTCGGAAACTGGCTGTCGGTTGCGAACACAGCGATCACATACTACGCCGTGCGCAAAGGCGCCGAGGACACCGTGCGTGCCGTCCAAAAGGCCGCTATCGACCACAAGTGGGAAGCCCGGGAAAACAGCAGGCGGATTCTCTATGGTTTAGAGGATCTCGGTGATCGGATCACGAATTCCGTCTCTCAGCTTGGGCGCGTGCTGGACGACCGCTTGGCGTTGGTGGTAGATCAGATCGCGGTAGCGACCGCAGTCTCCAAGGACATCCTGGCCATCCTGCACGTTCCTGAGTTTCAGAAGGAACGCCGCTACTACTACGAGCAGGGACTGAGGCACTACGCGAACTCGCGCTTCGACTCATCCCTCTACGAGGACGCGCTGCGCTCATTCAAGGAAGCGGAGACGCGCGACCCGTCGGATCCGCAGGTGCTGTATCGGATTGGCCTCACCTACCTTTACGCCGATTCCGCGTGCGATCTTGAGCAGGCACACAGCTACCTGCAGCGCGCAGGAAAGTACGCCTTTGTGGCCGCGCAGCCGGACGCGGCGCGCGCTGCCGGTGTACTGCAATTGGTGGATGGTGACAAGCGCGAGCAACGCGAGAACGAGCTGTTCGCCGCGGCTGTCCTGTGCGACTTCAGCATTGCATCTGTCGCATTGCAGAGGCTCAGTGATGCAGCGGGCGCGGCGCAGCGTGCTTTGTCCGTGGTTCCGGACTATTTGCCTGCGCGTGTCCAGCAGATCCGCGTCCTCAGTGCGATGGCCGACGCGACGGTCCGAGACTACGCACTCCGGATCCTAAGGGAGCGGCCGGAAGCGGCAGCCGCGTTCGCGGACGACCAGTTACTTGAAGACCCAGGTGTTCGTGACGCGCTGGCCACATACCGACAAGAGCAGACGGCCAAAGACGCGGCGCGTCTGAACGACCTTGCAAAGCGCATCGGGAGCGTCGAGCGGGAGTTGTTGGAGCTTGCCGGCGAACCGATGACAGAGGCGGCTACGCTCTTGCGGGAGCTGCGCGAGATGAGTCCGGCCGACAGGCAGGATTCGGCGGCCGTGCTGGTACGCAAGCTACGTGCTCCGGACGCCCGCCTCAACTTTAACTTGCCGCGCTTGCGGGCTGAGGTGAACGGGGGATCCACGGACCTGGAGGTCTACCTGAACGACCGAGGAAGATCAATCGTGGTTCTGGCGAAGCCGCGAATCCAGGCCGGCACGGAGGCACCGACTCAGTACGCACTTCTCACGGTGCTCGCAGATGCTGCGCAGGTAAAGGTGAGCGTCATGAAGGCGCAGTCCTCATCCACGAATGCACGAGGAGTGCTGGCGGACGACGGGAGCTTCTTTATGGACGGGGCGTCAGAGATCGTGAATGTGCGCACTGCTGAGCGCACTCCGGTACGCGCGCGTGAAGCGGCGTATGCCACATACCTAGGCGGCGTGCCTTGTTGGCTGCATGTCACGAACGGTGATTGGACCCTCCTGAACGCGCTGACCGGAGCGGCAATTCACACCGGGAAAATGAAATCGGTCGAGTATCCAATCGGGGAAGGTGCTGGTGCGCGTACCATCAATTTGACCTACACGCCGAAGCCCGCAAGGAACCCGGGTCTCTTTCTATTCACGGGGCCCGGCGGGAAGGCGAACACCGTTCAGATTTTGATTCTGCAGAATGGGCGGGTGATCGAAGCACCTTTACCTCCTAAAGGCGCCTTCGTAAGCGCCTTCGATGCCCGTCTTACCCGCGATGCGTCCAAACTGCTGGTGAGAAGCGGTCTGGGCGCTACCGGGGATAAGGGCTCCAAGGACGAGCCCGCGAATGTCCTCCACGTGCTTGATGCGAAGACCGGAAACATTCTCCTGGAGTACGAAGGACCAGGAAGTCTGCTTGCGAGCACGCCGGCAGGTGAATGGATCGGGCCCACTGAAGGATCGGAAGCGGATCCTTCGGCACATGTGGACTGCGACCCTGACGGGATCGTTCGCGCGACCTGGAAGGCGGGCCGCGTCACATTTTCGCCTGGTCCTGCGGCTTCTAGTCTCATCGACTTCGTAGAGGCTTACAGGCGAGCAGCCGCTCTGCGCGCAGGCGGCACAGGGATTGTTCCTGCCGTAGTGCCAAGCCTTACAGACATGGCACAGAAGCCCGAGGAGCTTTGCTTGGAGGCTCGCATAGCGGAGTTCGAGCGAAGGCTTGATGCCGCAACTCCCGAGGCTCGTGCGGTACACATCGAAGCGCGAAACGCTCAGCGCAAGGAGGAGGGCCGGTGGCTAGGCAAGAAGACGTGGGCGCCCGTCCTGGCCCTATACGAACGCGCCCTCACCCTCGGATATCCCGCAGAGGACGACATTGCAGACGTCCGTAGGCGCATGGTGCCCTAGTCAGCGGTGAGCCACCGGCCCCACGCGCCTGGGCACCGCTGCTTTTGATCGGGAGCTGCGTCGCATCCTGCGGTTTTCTTCGTCGGGCAAGGTCCATGTCCCCTTCCGGCCAAGCCACCGTTTTGCTGGTTGACGAAAAAAAGTGCAGGGCTTCGCGATTCGAGAGGCCGAATACTGATAGCAATCGATTTTCACTGACGTGTGCCGACTGTTGCGCGGGCGTTGAGCGTGCTTTCCTGCACTTCCGGTGAAGCCAAAGGCCATGCGCATCACATCACTTCGACGCGAGCGGCCGATGTGCTCCAAGCGGAGCCGCGGTCGCCCATTTGCATCTCACTGCACTGACGTGGTTCCCAGAAGGCAGCGTGGGTCGCTATAGTCCTGCTTGCCCAGAGTTGGGCGGGGAGAGGGCATATGGATATCGTCACCGCGAGTCTGCTCGGTGAGTTCGTTAAGGAGCACGGGCTGGAGGCCTTGAAAGAGGACTCGCAGTTTGAGCATTTCTGCACCTACGCTGTCGTCCACAGGAGCTTCTCCGGTGAGACCTTCAACACACACGATCTGGTTGTTGGTGCCGGAGGGGATACCGGCATTGACGCCATCGCGATCTTTGTCAACGGCACCTTGATCACAGACATGGATCAACTGGAAGAGTTGTGCTCCCTCAGTGGACAGCTTGACGTGGCATTCGTATTTGTACAAGCCGAGCGAAGCAGTAGCTTTGACGCCATGAAGATCGGCAACCTTGGATTCGGGGTTGCTGACTTCTTCAGCCAAGATCCAAAGTTGAAGCGCAATGATAGGGTCATCGCCTCGGCGGAGATGGCACAGATGCTGTTCGCACGGAGCAGCAAGTTTTCTCCCGGGAATCCCGTCGTACGAATGTTCTATCTCACGACAGGTAAATGGGTTGACGAGACGGACTTGGTGAATAGGCAAGAAGCTCAGTGCAAGGACCTTTACAGCACTGAGGCTTTCCGCGACGTTACGTTCGAGTCATTCGGTGCCGCGCGACTCCAAAAGCTCTATCGAGAAACTCGCAACGTCGTTAACCGCGACTTCGAGTTCAAACACAATGTGAGCGTTCCTTCGTCTGAAGGCGTACAAGAAGCCTTCATCGGCTACCTTCCGTGGTCGCAGTTCCTGCGAATCGTGGCCGACGATGCGGGAACGTCTGTGAACAGCACGCTCTTCTTTGATAACGTGCGTGATTGGCTTGGTGAGACTCCGGTGAACTCGGAGATCAAAGGAACTTTGGAATCTCCGCGAAAGGCACGCTTCGCGTTGATGAACAATGGCGTGACCATCATCGCCCGCGCGATGAAGCGGACGTCCGACACCTTCCACATCAGTGACTATTCCATAGTCAACGGCTGCCAGACAAGCAATGCATTGTTTGCAGCCCGCGAATCATTGGACGACTCAGTGTCCGTGCCAATTCGCCTGATCCATACACAGGATGAGGAGATCATCAACGACATCATCCGAAGCACCAACTTGCAGACACCCGTCACCGAGGAGCAGTTTTTCGGCTTGCAGGAGTTCCCGAAGCAGCTTGAGCAGTATTTCCAATCTGCTCAAGATCCTCAGCGTAAACTTTACTTCGAGCGCCGTGACCGTCAGTACGACAGGCTGTCAATCGAGAAGACAAGGATCGTTACTAACAGGGACATGGTGAAAGCCTTCGCGTCGATGTTTCTCAACGAGCCGCATAGCGCCACTCGAAGCTATGGGAGCCTACGTGAGAGGGTAGGCGGTCAGATCTATGCGAAGGATAGTCGCATGGAGCCGTATCTGCTAGCGGCGCTAGCACTGTACAAGCTGGAATTCATGTTCCGCAACGGGAAGGTTGAGCCTCGCTTCAAGCCAGCTCGTTTCCACATCATCATGGCAGTTCGAATTATCGCCGCGGGCTGGAAAATGCCATCGATGAACTCGAACCAGATGGAGAAGTACTGCGCTCCGGTGATCGATCAGCTTTGGACAAACCCCGACACTCTCATCACAAAGGCCGTGCAGGCCATTCAGCTTGTCGCCAACGACAACATGGACCGCGATAACATCCGGACAGAGCAATTCACGCACGGCGTGATCAATTACCTTCTGGCTTAAGGTGCAAGGATGTATTTGGCTTTCTAGCTATCGACAATAGTGCATTTCCGCTAGTGACAACGCGATGGCACCTCTCGAGCGAAGGCGGACCTCAAAACACAGTCGCACTTCCTTGATTCGGCAGCTGGTCAAGAGCGCCTTGATGGCGAGTGTCGTTCACAGGTGAAGCCGGTTTAGCCCGGCTTGTCCTCAAAGGTCATCAAGCCAAGATTCCACTGAGGAGTTCGGTGGGGAGGACTCCCAGTGCTTGGCATACCTCCACGAATTCCAGAACATCTAGTCTGCGCTCGCCACTCTCGTACTTGCTGACGAACGACTGCGGGCGGCCGAGCTTCTCTGCTACATCTTCCTGCGTCAGCCCCGCTTGAGACCTGGCCTCCGCCAGCGCGGAACGAAGCTTCTTATAGAAAGTTGACTGCAGGACGCGGGGCACGGCCGCGACTCTGCCCGGTGGTGCAGAATATCCCGAATTGGGATATTCTGTGACGTGCGTCAAGGACCTATATGAGCAACAATCAGCGAAACCAGTCGCGGGGTAGGGCATCATGCCGATGAGGAAAAACCCCGTAGCTGAATGGCCTGGGGTGGTGGTCGGAGATCAGAAGACTGGTCGCGTCGAAGGCGTTGTCATCAGCGCATCCGCGAACCTTGGATTGGGCGTAACCGTCAATGGCGAGCCAGCTCGTCTCGCTGTCGTGACTGCAGACGGTAAGATTTATGACGTGGAAGACATTGCGAAGGAGGCGTTCGCGGTGTCTGTTAACGCCTATCGCGACTTTCTACGCGCGCGGGGCCATTTGAAATCATGGAGCCGCTCTATGGCGCCCGGGCAACCTTGCGAGACGAAGCCGCCATGGGATACGACGTGAGTGTCTCAGCTGGTGTGCGTCGGGCGGAGTGGGCGTCAACGCGATCCACCTCAGATGTCCGGTGCCGCACTTGGCGACGCGCCAAACGCGGGCAGCGCCAAGTTTGACACTGCTTTACTAGTGCGGACGCATGCCGTCATGCTCAGGAAGGCCAACGCCTTGATTGGGCAGTGATCAGAGGAGCAGGTCTGCTATGGGTCGAAAGCAGTCGTAGAGCATCGTTAGCTCCTCTTCATGAGGAGCTAACGATGCAAAAAGCGACGGTCTGCCTGGACAAGGGGCCGCCTCCTTGGCCAAAAGCCGCCGCTCAAGCCGACAGAGATCGGGTCCCTCCGCATTTCGCCTTCAGCTTGCGGACAAGGCTCGTCACTTGGCGCTCCCTCAATCTAGCGGTCGATTGCAAGCTCCGGGCTTGGCGTTGAAAATCCAAGCGACCACCAACTAGAGGGAGAACAAGACTTGAAGCTCAATCAGGAGAAGATCACCACTGCGCTCAAGGCGCTGGACTGGCCGGCGGTCGAGCGCGAGCTCGACGCCGTGTCACTGATGGAGGACGACGTTGAAGCGGCACTGAAACTTGTCCTGAGGTCCGACCGAATGGTGCGGCGGCGCCCGGGCGATGACGGCGTTGCTCGCGACCTGCTGCTGCAAAGGCTGCAGGAGTACCTGCGCAGTCACTCCTTCGTCGAGGGCGCAGACACAGTTCCTGAGCTGCAGGGCATCTTCCGCAGGATCGACAAAGGCTACGTAGCCATTTATGCGAGCGAGGCCGCGCTTGAATTCACCCAGCTGACCCCGCAGCAGCGCATCGACTCAATTTTCGGTGCTTTGGAAGACGTCGCCACGAGCATGAAGGCGGACTTCGACAGAACCCTGAAGCAGGCCAAGTACATCAGCGCCGGCATGAAGTTCGAGGATGCGACGGGCACCGGTTACCACCCGCCGGCGATCTTTCACGGCCTGACGCTCGCCGCCACGGACGCGCTCCTGATGGAGGCATATTCGAACGGCTACCTGCAAGGCGGTGTGATGGTCCTGCTGGTGCCTGGCCCCTCGACTGCGACGGCGATCGCAGCCGCAAACGTCAAGCTCGTGAACGCAGGTCTATGGCGGCGCTGGAAATACGTTGATGAACATCACCGGTACCTAGACGCCAAGCTTGAGGAATTCAACCCGCCGGAGCTGCCGGACTGGGTCACGCAGCTGCCTCCAGCGCTCTCGCTGAACACCGTGCTGGAGTTTCTGCCAGATCTCAATCTGACGCTGATGGACCATGTGGCGACGGAACGCTTTGACCAGCGGATGATCCAGACGCTACAGGAGATGCTGAGGGGCACGAACCTCCTACAGATCATTGCGCCCGAGGGAGCCCCGCAGGTTCCGCTTCCGCCAAAAGGCACGATTTCAATGCAGGAGGCGCACGCGGGCACGCTACTGGGCGAATACCTGAGCATGCCCTTGGACACGACTCGCGCAGGGTCGATGTTCCTGCACGAAAGGCTCCGCGGCTACGCAGTCCTTCAGCAACTGGCCATCGACCTCATCGAGAAGAATCAGACCTACTTCCCGCGGCTTTCAAAGACAGATCTGGAAGCCGAGCTCACGCGGTGCGGCATGAGCCTAAAGGCGGTAGCCGCCTTCATCAAGGAGGCGACATTCGGCAAGTCCAACCGCGACTTCTACGACCAGCCCCTCATTCAGTTGCAGGATGGGCACTACTGAACCGCCCCGGGTTTCGTGGAGGCTGGTTGGTGTGAGTCAGACCGGGATGGTCTGGTGACTTCGGCTTTCGGATTCTCCTTTCTTCAAGCCCCCCGCAGGGGCCGCCGGAGGCCCCCCAGGTCGT
>NZ_VOBQ01000024.1 GCF_007833165.1 Caenimonas sedimenti
TGATTAGGGTTTTGCCGGAGGCGAAAAGTTCGGCAAAGCCTCGAATTCTAACTGGGCGGTGTGATGGATGTCCGGTCGGCCGCTCTAGCGACCGCCCCGGCCGCCGCCGGCGCCACCCCCCCCCCCCCCCCCCCCCCCCCCCCCCCCCCCGGGGGCCCCCCCCCCCCCCCCCCCCCCCCGCCCCCCGCCCCCCCCCCCCCCCGCCACGCGCGAGCGCCCCCACCCCTACCCTCCCCCGGAGGGGGAGGGAGGAATACCAGGACATCCCCATGAAAACCATCCGCTACGAACTCACCTCCGGCATCGCCACCATCACCTTCGACGAGCCCAACTCGCCCGTCAACACGATGTGCATGGACTGGCAGCACGACCTGACCGAGGTCACCGCGCAAGTGGTGAAGGACAAGGACCAGATCCAGGGCATCGTGCTGGCCTCCGCGAAGACCACCTTCTTCGCGGGCGCCGACCTCAAGGGCACGATGCGGCTGCAGCCTGCGGATGCGGCCGCGGTGTTCCGCGAGATCGAGCTGGTCAAGAAGAACTTCCGCACGCTGGAGACGCTGGGCAAGCCCGTCGTATCTTGCCTCAACGGCACGGCGCTGGGCGGCGGCTGGGAGGTCGCACTCATCGGCCACTACCGCATCGCTGTCGACGACCCCAAGATCCAGTTCGGCATGCCCGAGGTCACGCTCGGGCTGCTGCCGGGCGCCAGCGGCGTCACGAAGACGGTTCGCCTGCTGGGCCTGATGGGCGCGCAGCCCTACCTGATCGAAGGCAAGCTGTTCCCGCCGCGCGAAGCACTGGAGTTGGGCCTGGTGCATGAACTGGTGCCGAACGCCGAGGCGCTGCGCCCGGCCGCGCTGGCCTGGATTGCAGCGCACCCGCAGGCGGCGCATCCCTTCGACGACAAGAACTACAAGATGCCCGGCGGCACGCCGAGCAATCCGAAAGTCGCGGGCATGCTGGCGGTGGCGCCCGCGGTGCTGAAGCAGAAGACGCGCGGCCTCTACCCCGCGCCGGAAAGCATCCTGGCCGCCATGGTCGAAGGGGCGCAGGTGGATTTCGACACCGCGCTGCGCATCGAGAGCCGCTATCTCGCCCGTCTGATCGTCTCGCCGGTGGCGAAGAACATGATCAACACGTTCTTCTTCAACATGAACGCGATCAAGTCCGGCCAGTCGCGGCCCAAGGACGTGCCGCGCTTCAAGCCGCAGAAGGTGGGCCTGCTGGGCGCCGGGATGATGGGCGCGGGCATCGCCTACTCGCAGGCCAGCCGTGGCATCGCGACGGTGTTGAAGGACGTGTCGCAGGACAAGGCGGACAACGGCAAGGCCTACAGCGTGAAGCTGACGCAGCCGCGCGTGGAGAAGGGCCGCATGAGCCCGCACGATCAGGCCGCCCTGCTCGCCCGCATCACGCCCACCGAGTCCGCGAACGACCTGCAAGGCTGCGACCTGATCATCGAAGCGGTGTTCGAGAACCGCGAGCTCAAGGCCAAGGTGACGCAGGAGGCCGAGGGCAAGCTGGCGCCGGGCGGCTTCTTCGCCAGCAACACGTCCACTCTTCCGATCAGCGGGCTGGCGAAGGCAAGCAGGAATCCGGCGAAATTCGTCGGCATCCACTTCTTCAGCCCCGTCGACAAGATGAAGCTGGTGGAGATCATCCGCGGCAAGCAGACGGATGACGAAACCGTGGCACGCGCGTTCGACTACGTGCAGGCCATCGGCAAGATCCCGATCGTCGTCAACGATTCGCGCGGCTTCTTCACCAGCCGCGTGTTCGGCACTTTCGTGATGGAAGGCGCCGCGATGGTGGGTGAAGGGATTCCGGCCGCCGTCGTCGAACAGGCGGGCATCCAGGCTGGCATGCCCGTGGGGCCACTCGCGGTGATGGACGAGACGGCGCTGTCGCTGTCCGTGCACGTGCTGGACCAGACGCGAGCCGACCTGCGCGCCGAAGGCGGCACCTACATCGCATCGCCCGGCGAGCTGCTGGTCGAACGCATGGTCAAGGAGTTCGACCGCAATGGCCGCGCGGCCGGCGGTGGCTTCTACGACTACCCGGCCGAAAAGGGCGCGAAGAAGACGCTGTGGCCGAAGCTGAAGGAGCTGTTCGAGAAGCCGGATGCTGCATGGGAGATGCAGGACCTGAAGGACCGGCTGCTGTATCGCCAGTCGGTCGAGACCGCGCGCTGCCTGTCGGAGGGTGTGCTGACGACGGTGCACGACGCGAACATCGGCTCGATCTTCGGCATCGGGTTTCCCGCGTGGACGGGAGGGGCGATGCAGTTCATCTATGGGACCGGCATCGATGCGTTCTTCCATCGCGCCGAGGTGCTGGCTTCGAAATACGGGCAGGGATTTGCGCTGTCACCGAATGTCAAGGACGCAGTGCGGAAGCACGAGCCGAAGTGGTGATTTGTATTTCTCCCTCTCCCAGAGGGAGAGGGAGCAATACCGGCTACTACAGCCCCTTGCCGCGAGCGACGTCCATGATCACCCGCGCCGCCAGGTACAACCGCGGCTCGATCGAATCCAGCAGGACCCACTCGTCATCGGCCGAGTGCGCGCCGAAGCCTTGCAGGCCGAAACGCTCCACCACCGGCGCCTTCGTTTTCAACTGCGCGAAAGCCGCATCGGTGCCGCCGCCTTCGGGCTGGTCGTCCACCACCAGTTTCCTGCCGATCTCGGCATAGATCGCCAGGGCCTGCGCGGCCAGCTTGCGGTTGGCATCATTCGCCTCCAGCGGCGGACGGCGTCGTTCGAAATTCACCGTCACCTTGGCGTCGGGCAGCAACTGCTTCTTCCCGCGTTCGCGCACGGCCGCCTCGATGCGGTCGTAGTCGGCCACGCGCAACACGCGCACGTCGGCCTGCGCGGAGGCGTGCGCGGGGATGACATTCCGGCTCGTGCCGGCCTGCGAGATCGTCCAGTTCAGCGTCAGGCCCAGCTGCGGCTCCGACAGGTCACGCATCTGCAGGATCTGGTGCGACAACTCGTACAACGCATTGATGCCGCGCTCCGGCGCGCCTCCGGCGTGCGAGGCCCGGCCCTCGACCTTGATCTCCACGGCGCCCACGCCGCTGGTCGCCAGTGACACCTTGTCGCTCCCCACGCGAGTTGCCTCGAAGGAAAGCACGGCGTCGTGTGCGGCACCCGCATCCGCGAGTTCGACGCGGGAACCGGGCGAGCTGATCTCCTCGTCGGCATTCACCAGCACGGTGAGCGTGCCATATCCAGAAAAATTCAGCTGCTTGAGCATCGCCACGGTATGCAGAATGACGGCAATGCCCTGCTTGTCGTCGGAGATGCCCAGCCCGTAGGCCTTGTTGCCGTCGATGCGGAATGGCTGCCTGGCCAGCGCACCCTTCAGATACACCGTATCAACGTGCGCGATCAGCAGGATGCGCTTCGTTCCCGCGCCCTTGAAGGTGCCCCGCACCATGCGGCCGATTCTGGCGGGCGTGTCAGCCATGCGGTAGGTCTTTGCCTCTGTCGGCTCGATGAAGTTGACGGTCGCGCCCAACGCACGCAGCTTCGTCGCGATGAGTTCCGTCGCCTGGGTTAGACCTTCGATGTCACCGCTGCCAGTTTCTATCGAGACAAGTTCCCTGAGCGTATCCAGCAGCGGTTGCTTCTGCGCGGCAGCCGCGCGCTGAACAGCGGCATCGGGATTGGCGACGGGCTGAGCATGAGCCGCGTTGCCAAGGCAGGCTGCAGCCAGAAGGAAGGTACGCAGTTTCATCTTCAACTTCATCGAGCGGCTCGCGATTCCGAAGCCGCAAAGCATAGCGCTACGGCAAACCGGCGCCTGCCACCTCCACCCGCACCGTGGAGATGCGTCCCGAGAGCGCGGCCCGCGACTGCTCCGGCGTCACCATCACGCGGCCCGTCAACACGTACAGCGTGCGGCGATCCGCGCCGCCGAGCATGCAGGCCACCGCCTGCTCGGGCGTGGCGATACGGTGCGTCACTTCACCGCCTTCGCGCACCCGCAACACCTCGCGGCTGACGGGCGAGGCGAGCCAGATGGCACCTTCTTCGTCCAGGCAGATGCCGTCCGGGCCCACCCCCTTGCCTTCGAGCTGCGCCCAGATGCGGCGGTTGCGCAGGCTGCCGTCGTCACCCACATCGAAGGCCGTCAGGCGCTGGCCATAGCTCTCGCCCACGATCAAGGTGCGGCCATCCGGCGTCAGCACGGTACCGTTCGGGAAGTGCATGTCATCGGCCGCGACACGGATTTGCCCGTCGGGCATGACGAGCAGCAGCACCGTGGGCTCGAACGGCGCGCGCGCCGGCAGGTCGAAGCCCATGTTGCCCACGTAGGCGCGCCCTAGGCCATCGACCAGCATGTCGTTGCAGGCGGCGGGCGCATGCCGCGAGAGGTCGGCATAGACGTCGATGCGATGGCCATCGAAGCAGAGCAGCTTGCGCTGCCGCATCGCCACCACCAGCAGGCGGCCGTCGGGCAGCCAGCCCAGGCCGGAAGGCTGCTCGCCGTCCGGCAAGGTCAGCATGGTCTCGCAGGCACCGTCCGGCGTCACGCGCTGCACCCGGCCCGTGTAGAAGTCGGAAAACCACAGCGCGCCCTCGCGCCAGCGGGCCGATTCCGGAAACGCCAGGCCGGCCAGGAACGGCTGCAGTTCGAACGACGCCACCGAAGTCCTAGCGGGCCACCGGCGCCGGCGCCGGCAACGGCATGCCGCGCTTCTGCATCTCCGCGCGCACCAGGTCGGGCCGGTCGGTGACGATGCCGTCCACGCCCATGTCGAGGATCTGCACGATGCGCGCGGGCGCATTCACCGTCCAAGCCAGCACCTTCAGGCCCAGCGACTGCGCCTCCTTCACCAGCGCCGGGTTCAGGTCGCCGTGGAAGGACGACCAGGTGTGCCCGCCCGCGGCCTTGATCGTCCTCGGCAGCGAGCCGCCATGGTCGCCGAGCTTGAAGCCTGCGGTCCATGGGGACGCGGTGAAGTGGTCGCGGCCCACGGTGTTGCTGTTGGCTGTCTGGATGGTGATGTAGCCGGTCTGGATCTCCGGCGCTTCCTTCTGCACCACCTGCAAGGTGCGCCAGTCGAACGAGATCACGGCGCTGCGGTTCTGCATGCCGGCCTTGCGGATCTCCGCGATCACGGCACGCGCGAAAGCCTCGGGCGGCAGGGTCTCCTCCGGCGCCAGCGGCGACAGCTTGGTCTCGATCGCAAAGCGCACCTTGTCGTTGCCCGATTTCTTGACCATGTCGAACAGGTCGGACAGCTTCGGGATGCGCGTGCCGTCCAGCGGCTTCTGCTCGGCGAAGTCGCTCGCGTACTTGGTGCCGGGCCGGATGCGGCCGACGTCGAAGCGCTGGACTTCTTCGAAGGTCAGGTCCTTCACCGCCGGCCCCTTGCCGGACAGGAACTGGCCGTCGGGCCCGCGCGTGATATCGACGTTGATGCCGCGGTCATGCGTGATGACCAGCACGCCGTCCTTGGTGATCGCGATGTCGAGCTCCAGCGTGTTCACGCCGAGCTCCAGCGCCAGCGCGAAGCCGGCAAGCGAGTTTTCCGGCAGCAGGGCACGGGCGCCGCGGTGGCCTTGCAAGTCGAACACGGGAGGCGGCACGGTGATGGGCTGGGTGACAGGCTGGGCAATCGCCCCGAACGGAAGCGCGGCGGCGCCGGCCAGCGCCAGCAGGGTTCTTCGGTTGTGCATGTGGTCCTTTCGAGCTGCGCCAGCATAGCTTTGCGGCGCGTCGCCACCATGACGGTAACACCAGATAGTTGACTGCGGCAAGTATCTGGCGGAAACTGGCGCCCATGGACACCGCCCGGCAGCTCGTCCCCGCCGCCCAGGTCAAGGCCGTGCGGGCCTTCAACCGCTTCTACACGCAGCGCATCGGCGTGCTGAAGCGTTACCTGGATTCGGAATTCACGCTGACCGAGGTGCGGGTGCTGTACGAGATCGCCCATCGACCCGGCCTCACGGCCAGCGAACTGGTGCGCGAGCTCGCCTTGGATGCGGGTTACCTGAGCCGCATCCTGCGGCGCTTCGAGCAGCAAGGCTGGCTGCAGCGCGAGAGCGCTCCGCAGGACGCGCGGCAAAGCCTGCTGCGGTTGACCGAGCCCGGGTACCAGGTGTTCGCACCGCTGCAGCAGAAGTCGCGCGACGAAACCGCGGAGCTGCTGGCGCGGGTGCCCGCCAGCCACCGGGGGCCGTTGATCGAGGCGATGGCGAGAGTGCAAAAGCTCCTGGACGAGGCGCCGCGCGCCGAACGGCAGGTCGTGCTGCGTGATCCCGGCCCGGGGGACATGGGCTGGGTGGTGCAGCAGCATGGCGAGCTCTACGCGCGCGAGTTCGGCTACACCGCCGACTTCGAGGCGCTGGTGGCGGACATCGTCGCGAAGTTCATCCTCCACTTCGATCCCGCCTGGGAGAAGTGCTGGATCGCCGAAGTCGATGGCGAGCGCATGGGCTCCGTGTTCGTCGTGCGCAAATCGGCGACGGTGGCCAAGCTGCGCCTGCTGATCCTGCGGCCGGAAGCGCGCGGGCTCGGGCTGGGCGGGCGGCTCACCGACGAATGCATCGCCTTCGCGCGGGCCCAGGGCTACCGGAAGATGACGCTCTGGACGCAGAGCCATTTGACGGCCGCGCGAGCCATCTATGAATCACGCGGTTTCCAGCTGGTGAAGAGCGAGCCCAACGCGGCCTACGGCCAGCAGCTCACGAGCGAAGTCTGGGAGCGCAAGCTCTGAGCCGTGCACTCATCGCCGCCGCCGGGGCCGGGGTGCTGGTGGGCGCCGCGATCGTCGCGACGCGCTTCGCGGTGGCCGAGGTCCCGCCGCTCACGCTGGCGATGCTGCGGTATGCCATCGGCTTCTTGTGTTTGCTGCCATTTGCGTTGGCTGTGGTTGCTGGGGTTCGGCTGCGCGCTCACCGCCAGCCTACGCAGAGTGACGGCCGACAACGCGAAACCCGTGGTGACCGTGGTGACCTTGGTGAGAGTAGGCTGGCGGTGAGCGCGCAGCCGAACCCCAGCGTGCCGCCGCGCGACCTCATCGCGATGTGCGCGCTCGGCATCGGCCAGTTCGGCATCCTGATCGCTTTGCTGAACTGGGGCTTGCAGCACGTGCAAGCCGCCCAGGCCGCGCTGATCTTCAGCCTGTTCCCCCTGCTCACGCTGCTGCTGGCCGCCGCCTTCGGCCGCGAGCAGGTCACGCCAGGCCTGCTGGCCGGTGTGCTGCTGTCGATCGGCGGCGTCGCGGTGTCGTTGGCGCCCAAGTTGCAGGCCAGCACCGGCGGCCACTGGTGGGGCGAGCTCGCCGTGCTGGGCGCGGCCTGCACCGGCGCGTTGTGCAGCGTGCTGTACCGGCCCTACCTGCAGCGGTATCCGACCGTGCCCGTCTCGGCGCTGGCGATGCTGGCCTCGGTGCTGTTCCTGGCGGTGGTGGCGGTGCCGGAGCAATGGTTGACCCGCGTGACGACTTTTTCTCCGGGCGCCTGGGCCGCGATCGTTTTCATCGGCGTCTCCAGCGGCATCGGCTATTACTTGTGGCTGTACGCGCTCAAGCACGAGTCGCCCACCCGCGTCACCGTGTTCCTGTCGCTCAACCCCGTGACCGCCGCGCTGCTGGGCTGGGGCCTGCTCGGCGAGGTGCTGGACCCGACGCTGCTGGCGGCGCTGGCACTGATCGGCGCCGGGCTGTGGCTGGCGACGCGGACGCCAACTGCGCAAGAAGCGCGGGAACGCGCCGGATGAATCTTGCTCCCGGATGCCGCGCCTTTCCGGTACCGGAAGGTCAAGCTGTTTTGACAGCCCGGTGACAGACCACGCCGGATAATCACGTGCACATGACCGAGCAGGACCCCCGGCCGCAACCGCGTTCACGCACCGACCTCTTCGTTTCCTTCACGCTGCTCGCCCTGCAGGGCTTCGGCGGTGTCCTCGCCGTGGTGCAGCGCGAGCTGGTCGAGAAGAAGCGCTGGATGACGAAGGAGGAGTTCGTCGAGGAATGGGCCGTCGCGCAGATCATGCCGGGCCCCAACGTGGTCAACCTGTCGCTGATGATCGGCTCGCGCTACTTCGGGCTCTCGGGCGCGATGGCCGCGTTGGCCGGCATGCTGACCGTGCCGCTGCTGGTGGTGCTGGGGCTGGCCCTGATCTACGCGGAGTTCGCGGGCAACCCGCACGTCGCCGGCGCCTTGCGCGGCATGGGGGCGGTCGCCGCAGGCCTGGTCACCGCGACCGGGCTGAAGTTGCTGGGTGCGTTGAGCAAGAACGTGCTCGGGTTGCCGGTCTGCATCGCGATCGGTGTGCTGGCCTTCATGGCCATCGCCGTGATGAAGCTGCCACTGGCCTGGGTGCTGTTCGGGCTCGGCGGTTTCTGTTGCGTGCTGGCCTACCGGAGGCTCACGTGACGGGCACCTCCATCGTGCTCAGCCAGGCCGACTGGCTGTCGCTCTTCGTCCACTACCTCGCGCTCTCGCTGCTGTCGGTGGGCGGCGCGATCACCACGGCCCCCGACATGCACCGCTACCTGGTGCAGGAAAAGGCCTGGCTGAGCGAGCCGCAGTTCAGCGCCTCGATCTCCATCGCCCAGGCGGCACCAGGGCCCAATGTGCTGTTCGTGGCGCTCCTGGGGTGGAACGTGGGCCTGAACGCCGGCGGCTTGTGGATGGCGCTGTTCGGCATGGCGCTGTGCATGCTGGGCATCATGCTGCCCTCGACCACCCTCACCTACATGGCCGCGCGCTGGGGCCACGCCAACCGCGAGCTGCGCGCCGTGCGCGCGTTCAAGCAAGGGATGGCGCCGGTGGTCGTGGCGCTGCTCGTCGCGACGGGCTGGATCCTCGCCACGGCCAACGGCTACGAACTGCGCAACTGGCCGACCTGGGCGCTGGCGCTGGCCAGCACGCTGCTCGTGTGGCGCACCCGCATCCACCTGCTGTGGCTGCTGGGTGCGGGCGCCATCGCCGGCTGGCTGGGCTGGGTCTAGGAACTACCCCTTCTTGCCACCCACCACCAGCAGCAAGCCGCCCACCAGCATCGCGCCGACGCCCACCCACATCGGGACGTTGAAGGTCTCCTTCTCCTTCACCTTCACTTCGAGGGGCCCCACTTTCAAGGCGGTCGTCTCCTTGGAATAGCTGAAGCCGCCGTAGACCAGCGCGAGTGCGCCGGCGACGAGGAGAAGGATGGCGATGATGCGGGTGGGAGTCATGGGCCATCTTGCGGCGCTTCCGTGCGCCGCGCAAGCCTCCAGCTCATCCGTCCGTCAGCAATTGCGGCAACAACTGCGCTGCCGTGCCGCGCAGCACCGCATCGGCGGCGTCGTCCAGGTCGCTTGGGTGCGGGTTGATGACGGCCACCCGGCCCTTCGTCAGTCGCGCGAGTCCCGCCGCAGGGTAGACGACCCCCGAGGTGCCGACGACCAGCATCACGTCGCAGTCCCGCGCCGCGCGCTCGGCCTCCTGCAGTTCCCGCAGCGGCAATGACTCGCCGAACCACACCACGGCGGGCCGCAACTGGTTGCCGCAAGTCGAACAGGACGGCGGGCTGCCGGCCACCACCGCCTGCGGATCGCAACAAGCACGCGGCACATCGAGCCACTTGTCCTCGGCGATGTTGCCGTGCAACGCCAGCACGCCTTCGGAGCCGGCGCGCTGGTGCAGGCCGTCGACGTTCTGCGTCACCACGGTCAGCCGGCCGGGGTGGCGCCTCGCGAAATCGGCCAGGGCCCGGTGCCCCGCATTGGGTTCGACCTGCGCCACGGCCGCGCGGCGCGAGGCGTACCAGTCCCAGACCATCGCCGGGTTGGCGCGGAAGGCGTCCTCGGTCGCGAGGTCTTCGGGGCGGAACCGGGACCAGAGACCGGTCAATGCATCCCGGAAAGTCGGCACGCCCGACTCGGCGCTCATGCCGGCGCCGGTGAGGACGAACAGGTGCCGGGCAGCGCGCACCCAACCTCGGACTTGATCGTTCATGGAAGGAATCGAGCGAATCGTGACATTGTCGTCCTGGGGCGCCGTCGGGCTGTGCAACACATTGTTGGCTTAGATACATTCAGATACTATGACGTCCTTAGCAGTACATCAGCGAGGCCGCGAGGATGGAGATGAACGCCCCCCAAGCCACCGAGGACGAAGCCAGATTCGACGTGGTCGTCCGCATGCCGGCCGGGCGCCGGCTGGAAGACGTGGCCAAGCTGGCCGACGCCGCCGGGATTCGCCCCGACCACGTCGAAACGGTGATGAAGGCGCTGCGCAACGGCCCTGCCGCCAAGATCGGCGCGGCGGTCAACCGGCAGCGCGCCGAAAAGGCCCGCGACCAGTTCACGCGAGCTGGCCTGTCGGTGGAACTGACGCCCGTGCTCAGCCTCTCGGCCGTCACCACCGGCGCCTTCGACAACCTGTTCACCTGCCCCAATTGCGGCCAGCGCGTGACGTTGCCGGAAAACCGCCAGTGCCCCAACTGCACCGTGTTCGTCGACAAGGTCACCGACGAGATGATCCTGCGCCGCAAGCTGCGCGAGAAGGAACGGGCGGCGCTCGACTTCCGCACCGCGCGCGACCAGCAGCATGCCGAGAAGAGCGCGAAGGAGTCGCTGGAGGCGCAGATCCGCGCGGAGATCCGCAAGGAACTGGAGGCGGAGTACGGCATCAAGGGCGGCGGTGGAGGCGGCGTGCGCAAGGGCGTGGTCGCGGCCGCGGTGCTCGCGCTCGCCGCGGCCGCCTTCGTCGGCGGACGCGGCACATCGGCGGGCTGGACCATGGCCGGCCTGTTCGGCAGCGGCAATGCCAACAGCCAGGCCGCCAAGGCCGGCAAGATGCTCGACAAGCTGGATGCGGGGGCGGCAGCGGGCGGCTCCACGGCGGCGGCGGCGGCGGCCTATGGCGGCCCGGCCACGGGCGACCCGGACGTGGATGACCCGCTGGTGCAGGCGGCGGGGGGCAAACGAGTCGGCGCCAAGGGCATCTCGGTCGAACAGGCCGTGGCCGCGGCACAGACGCTGGCGAAATCGGTCGGCTACAAGACGGCGGGCACGGACGGCGCCGCCGCCGGCGGCAACCCCGCGCCCACCGGGTCGGCGGACGGCACAGCTGCCGCCGGCGGCGCCCCGGCGGCGGCAGGCGCCGCGCCAGCCGCCAGCTTTTCACCGCGCGTGCGCACCCTGCTCGCCTTCGACCTGACGCGCCTGCTGGCCGAACTGGGCCAGTTGCCGCGTTCCCGCGAAATGCTCAAGGCGCTACGGGCCATCCCGGCGCATGCCGCGGACGCGGCACTCTCCACGGCCGCCGGGGTTGCCGACGCCGAGGTGCGGGCCTGGACCCTGGCCAGCACCGCGCCCGGCGCCCTGCGCCCGGCCGCCGAACGCCTGATCTCCGACGCGCAAGCCATCGCCGACCCGTTCTGGCGGACCAAGGCGCTGATGCAGGCCGGCGTGATCGCGGCGCGGCAGCCGCACCTGCCGCCTGAGCTGGCGCGCCTGTTCCTGAACAAGTCGGCGGAGGGGCTGAAAACGATCCAGGGGCCGCAGCAGGCAGCCGCCATGGGCGATTGGACGGTCGCCCTGGGCGAAGTCCTGCTGGCGGAGGCGACGGCCCGCGCCAAGGTCGGCCAATGGACCCAGGCCCGCACGATCGGGGCCCAGCTCGAGGCCATGATCGCGCAGGCACCTGACGCTTCGGCCGGCGCCCGGCTGCACGCCATCGACTACCAGCTGAAATCGTTGACCGGCGAGGCGGACAAGGCGGCGGGGGCGCTGGCCGCCGGCCTGGCACTTGCGGCCCGGGAGCCCGATCTCGCCGAGCGCGCCGCCTTGCTGCGCGCCATGGCGGCACTGGCGGGCGGCACTGCCGACGGGGCGATGGCCACCGCCATCGAATCCGTGAAGACGGCCGCCCTTCCCAAGAACGGCTACGAGCGCGCCCGCGCCATGACCATGCTGGCGCTGCTGCACGCCGACGCCGGCATGCGCGCACGCGCCGGCGAGTACACCCAACTGGCGTTGAGCACGCCCCAGCTGGACGCGGCCGAAGCCATGGAACTGCACGCCGATCTGCTGTTGCGAGGCGACATGGTCACGGCGAAATCGCTGCACGGTGCGGGCCTGTATGCCGACGCCGAGGCGATGCTGCGGCGGCTGGGGGAACTGCTGCTCTGAGTCCGGCCGCGGGTTCGCTTCAACCCGCCCGCTGCCGCACCGCCTCGTAGAGGCAGATCCCGCTGGCCACCGAGACGTTCAGGCTTTCCACGGCGCCCGCCATGGGAATCGACACCAGCGAATCGCAGGTCTTGCGCGTGAGCTGGCGCAGCCCGGCGCCCTCCGCGCCCAGCACCAGGGCGGTGGCGGTCTTCAGGTCGGCCTGGTAGAGCGACTGCGGCGCTTCGTCGCCCAGCCCCAGGCACCAGATGTTGCGCTCTTTCAGTTCACCCAGCGTGCGCGCGAGGTTGGTCACCATGAAATACGGCACGGTTTCGGCGGCGCCGCTCGCCACCTTCGCCACCGTGGCATTGATGCCGACGGCATGGTCCTTGGGTGCGATCACGGCATGGCACCCGGCACCGTCGGCCACCCGGAGGCAGGCCCCGAGGTTGTGCGGGTCGGTCACGCCGTCCAGCACCAGCAGCAGTGGCGGCCCCGCCACGCCATCGAGCAGGTCGTCCAGCGAATGCGCCACCGGCAAGGCCTCGACCCGGGCCACGACGCCCTGGTGGCCGGCGCTGCCCGCGAGGCGCGAAAGCCGCAGGCCGTCGGCCTCGACGAGGCGCAGCCCGGCCTCCTGCGCGCGCTGCTGGAACTGTCGCATCCGCGCGTCCTTGCGGCTGGCGTCGACGTACAACTCGAGGATGGATTGAGGGGCCGTGCGCATTCGCACACCGACCGCGTGAAATCCAAAGAGGACCTTGGGGGAAGACATCACAGGATTATCCGGTGGTCGTGCACTGACCCGATGAGTAGAATCGCCTGACAACAGGAGAGTGGTAATGGGACTCCGGCTCAAGTTCAACCTCGTGCTGATCGTCGTCTTCCTTGCCGGGTTCGCCGCGGCGGGCTGGGTCTCGCGCCAGCTGTTGCAGGAGAACGCCCGCGACGAGGTCATCCGCGACGCGCGGTTGATGATGGAGGCGGCCATCTCGGTGCGCACCTACACGGTGGACCAGATCCGGCCACACCTGATCAAGCAGATGGACGAAGTCTTCCTGCCCCAGACGGTGCCGGCCTTCGCCGCCACCGAAGCCATCTCCACGCTGCGCAAGAAATACACCGAGTACAGCTACAAGGAAGCCACGCTCAACCCCACCAACCCGCGCAATCGCACGGCGGACTGGGAAGCCGACATCGTCAACACCTTCCGGCAATACCCGGACCGCAAGGAAATGGTCGGCGAGCGGCAATCCTCCTCGGGCAAGTCGCTGTTCATCGCGGCGCCCATCAAGATCGGCAACCCGGCCTGCCTGCAGTGCCACAGCACGCCATCGGCCGCGCCGCCCACCATGCTCAAGATCTACGGCGAGGCCAACGGCTTCGGCTGGAAGCACAACGAGATCGTCGGCGCCCAGGTCGTGTCGGTCCCGATGGACGTGCCGCTCGCCAAGGCGGACCGCGCCTTCACCACCTTCATGGCGTCGCTGGCCGGCGTGTTCCTCTCCGTCTTCATCGTGCTCAACATCATGCTGAGCTGGCTCATCGTGCGGCCGATCCGCCAGATGTCGGAAGCGGCGGACAAGATCAGCACCGGCGACTTCGGCGTGCCGGAGTTCAAGGACAAGGGCAAGGACGAGATGTCCGTGCTCGGCAGCTCCTTCAACCGCATGCGCCGCAGCCTCGAGAAGGCCATGCAGATGATCGGCGACCAGTAACCCTGGGACCGCCGTGAGCTCCGCGCTGGGTCCCTCCGCCCCACCGGCCGCGAAAGCCGGGGGCGACGCTTCGGCCCTGCCGGCGAACTACCGGATCCACGAGTACGAGATCGAGCGGCCGCTGGGCGGCGGCGGCTTCGGCATCACCTACCTCGCGCGCGACGGCAACCTGAACCTGCCGGTTGCCATCAAGGAATACTTCCCGAACGATCTCGCCACGCGGGGCGCTAACCACACGGTGCTGGTGCGCGGCGGCCAGCAGGAGACGCAGGACCAGTACGTCTGGGGCCTGGAGCGCTTCCTGGACGAAGCGCGCGCGCTGGCGACCTTCCGCCACCCGAACATCGTGCGGGTGCTGCGCTACTTCCGCGACAACGGCACGGCCTACATCGTGATGGAGTACGAGACCGGCCTGGCCCTGAAGCGCTGGGTGCCGCAGAACGCGCCGCTGTCGCAGCGTTTGCTGCTGTCGATCGTGCGGCCGCTGCTCGATGGCCTCGAGCAGGTGCACAAGTCGGGCTTCCTGCACCGCGACATCAAGCCGGACAACATCTACGTGCGCGCCGACGGTTCGCCGGTGCTGCTCGATTTCGGCTCCGCCCGCCGCGTGCAGAGCAATCGGGAACTCACCAACATCGTGAGCCCGGGCTTCGCCCCGTTCGAGCAATACCACTCGCAGGGTAACCAGGGCCCCTGGACCGACATCTACTCGCTGGGCGCGGTGATGTACTGGATGGTCACGGGCAAGAAGCCGATGGAGTCCGCTGCCCGGGTCAAGAGCGACACGATGTTGCCGGCCTCCGCCGTCGCCGAGAGCAGCGTGTATGGCGAAGCCGTGCTGCACGCCATCGAATGGGCCATGACGCCAGAGGAGACCCGGCGGCCGCAGAGCGTGACCGAGTTCCGCGTGGCGCTGGAATCCGCGGGCGCGGTCGACACGGGGGATCACACGCAGCTGCTGCCGGATCGCAAGACCATGGCGGCCGCGGGTTTCGCGCCGTCTCTGCCCGCGTCGGGCGGCGCGGCGGCGCGGCGCAACCTGCTGGGCACCATCCTGTTCCTGGACCTGGTCGGCTATTCGATCCGTTCCGTCGACGACCAGGTGGCGGTGAAGAAGCTCTTCACCGAGCTGATCACCAAGGCGCTGCGCGGCGTGCCCGAGGACACGCGCATCGCCATCGACACCGGCGACGGCGCGGCCATCTGCTTCATGGGCGACCCCGAGGAAGCGATGCATTCCGCGCTGCTGCTGCGCGACCTGCTCTCGCAGAAGTACGGCACGGTGCTGCAGGCGCGCATCGGCCTGCACATGGGGCCGGTCCGCGTCATCCAGGACATCAACGACCGCGTCAACGTCATCGGCGACGGCATCAACGTCGCGCAGCGCGTGATGGACTTCGCGCAGCCCAACCAGATCCTGGTGTCCCGGGCCTACTACGACGTCATCTCGCGCATCACGGACGACACCGCCGAGATGTTCGAGTACCGCGGCCAGTACGAGGACAAGCACGGCCGCATGCACGAGGTCTACGCCGTCGAGCCGGCGAAGACCGGCACCACCAAGCGGGAGGGCCCGGCCACGGGGTACTCGCAGACGGTGCCGGTGGCATCCGTCCCGCTGGACGACGACGCCGTGCACGAAATCGAGGTCGAACTCGCCCGCCACATCGGGCCGCTGTCGAAAGTGCTGGTGAAGAAGGCGCGCGCCCTCGCGCAGACGCCCGAGCAGCTGCGCGAAGCGCTCGCCCCATCGATCCAGGAGCCGAAGGCCCGCGAGATGTTCCTGGCCGGCCACCACGGCCACAGCCAGCCGCCCAACAGCCAGAGCATGCCGCTGAGCGGCTCGCGCCCGAACACCACGCAGCCGCGCAGCAGCGCGACACAGCCTCGCGCCAACCCGTCGCAACCGCGCAGCGGCCCCAGTCAGCCCAGCCAGCCGAGCCAGCCCAGCGGTCCGCGCGGCGATCACGCCGGGGACACGCGGCGCTCGATGACCCAGACAACCACAGGGTTCACGCGCGCCGCCCCGGTGTCGGGCCCGGCGCTCGACCTGACGGCGGAAGAACTGCAGGGGGTGGAACTGGCGTTGGGCCGCTTCATCGGCCCGATGGCCCGCATCGTCCTGAAGAAGGAGTCCGCGCGCAGCGGCAACCTGAAGGACCTGGTGGCGGCCCTGACTGGCCACATCGACCAGCAGGGGCAACGCGACGAATTCGTGGCGGCGTGCCACAAGGCGCTGTCGCGCCGGAACTTCTAGGCGGGCACGGGCTCGGGGGCGATGCGCCCCGCCTCGATCGTGATGCGCCGCTCGCAGCGGGTGGCAATCGCACGATCGTGCGTCACCAGCACCAGCGTGGTTCCCAGCTCGCGGTTCAAGTCGAACATCAATTGCATGACGGTCTCGCCGGTCGCGAAGTCGAGGCTGCCCGTCGGTTCGTCGGCGAGCAGCACGGCCGGCTGCACGACGAAGGCGCGCGCCAGCGCCACCCGCTGCTGCTCGCCGCCCGAAAGCACCTTGGGATAGTGCGAAAGCCGCTCGCCCAGCCCGACGCGTGCCAGCATTTCGCCGGCGGCCTTGCGCGCATCCTTGCGGCCGGCCAGCTCCAGCGGCAGCATCACGTTCTCCAGGGCGCTCAGGTTGCCCATGAGCTGGAAGCTCTGGAACACGAAACCCACCGAGCGCGCCCGCAGCGCGGCCCGCTCGTCCTCGTCGATGGCGAACAGGTCCTGCCCGGCCAGGCGAACTGTTCCGCTGGTCGGCGTGTCCAACCCCGCGATGATCGACAGCAGCGTGCTCTTGCCCGAACCCGAAGCGCCCACGATGGCCGCGGTTTCCCGTGGCGCGAGCCGGAAGTCGATATCGCGCAGAATGTCGAGGGTACCGGTCGAATCAGTGACCGATTTATGGACGTGCTCGACGGAAATGATGGATTCGGACATGGCTTCTTCGGGGTGGACGCGGCGTGACTTTATCGCGGCCGCATTAGCTGGGGCTTATGGCGCCGGCGCGCAGGCGGCCGACCGCGTGGTCCTGGTCGTCGGCGACTCGCTGAGCGCCGAGTATGGCCTGAAGCGCGGCACCGGCTGGGTGGCGCTGCTGGAACAGCGCCTGGCGAAGGAAAAGATCGCGGCCAAGGTGGTCAATGCCAGCATCAGCGGGGACACCACCTCGGGCGGGCGCTCGCGCCTGGGTGCGCTGCTCACGCAGCACAGGCCCGCGGTCGTGGTGCTGGAACTCGGCGGCAACGACGCGCTGCGCGGCCTGCCGCTGGCCATGACCGAGGACAACCTCTCGGCCATGACCCAAGCCGCGCAGAAGGCTGGCGCCAAGGTGCTGCTGGTGGGCATGCAAGTCCCGCCGAACTACGGCACCGCCTACGCCAATCAATTCGCCGGCCTGTTCGAAAAGGTGGGCAAGCAGCACAAGGCGGCCGTGGTGCCGTTCCTGTTGAAGGGCGTGGCTGACGGTCCGGACCCGACCAAGCTGTTCCAGCGCGATCGCATCCATCCGACGGAGGAAGCCCATCCGGTGATGCTGGACAACGTCTGGCCGGAACTGAAGAAACTGCTGCGGTGAGCGTGCAGGCCATTCCGGCGGACGAGGCGATCGCGCGGCTGTCCGAGTTCGACGCCGTCATCGATGCCCGCACGGAGGCGGAGTACGCCGAAGACCGCCTGCCCGGCGCGGTGAATTGGCCGTCGCTGAACGATGCCGAGCGCATCGAGGTCGGCACGCTGTACAAGCAGGTGAGCCCGTTCGAGGCGCGCAAGCGCGGGGCTTCGCTGGTCGCCGCCAACATCGCCCGGCACATCGAGCGCGGCGTGATGGACAAACCCAAGGGCTGGAAGCCGCTGGCCTATTGCTGGCGCGGCGGCCAGCGCAGCGGCTCGCTGGCGCTGGTGCTCGGACAGATCGGCTTCCGCGTGCACATCATCGAGGGCGGCTACAAGGCTTTCCGCGGCGCGGTGCTCGCGCAACTGCCGGCCCTGGCCGCCAACTACCGGTACCAGGTCATCTGCGGCCCCACGGGATCCGGCAAGACGCGGCTGTTGCAAGCGCTGGCGCAGGCCGGCGCGCAGGTGCTGGACCTGGAGGCGCTGGCCAGCCACCGCAGCTCGGTGCTGGGGCTGATCCCCGGCCAGCCGCAGCCTTCGCAGAAGCGTTTCGACACGCTGGTGTGGGAGACGCTGCGGCAGTTCGATGCCCGCCGGCCCGTGTTCGTCGAAAGCGAAAGCCGCAAGGTCGGCAACGTGGCGGTGCCGGACGGCCTGATCGAGGCGATGCGCGGCAGCGAGTGCCTGCGGCTGGAGCTTTGCGATGACGAACGCGTCCGGCTGCTGCTGGAGGACTACGCGTTCTTCACGGCGGACGCGGACCTGTTCTGCCAGCGCCTGGGTGCCCTCACGCAGCTGCGCGGCAAGGCGCAGGTGCAGGCTTGGCAGGACGAAGTGCGCCGGGGCAACCACGAACTGGTGGTGCGCGAACTGCTGTTGAAGCACTACGACCCGGGCTACGCGGCTTCGACGGCGCGCAATTTCGCGCAATTCGCGGCGGCGCCCGCCATCGCGCCGGCGGACCGGTCGCCGCAGGCGATGGCCGAACTCGCGCGTGCGATGGTGGCGGCGCCCGATACACTGGCCTGAGCACCCCAGCAGCAGGGTGCGCGGACCGATGACGGAGCACCTGACCATTCTTCCAGCCATCCGGCGCGCCTGGGCGCGCTGGCGCGCCTGCGTCCTCCTTGTGGCGGGGATGGCGGCGGTGGCGTCTGCTGCGGCGGACGGGAGCCCCACAGCGCGCCAGGGCGTGCTGGCCTTGCCGGCCGCGCCCGCCGGCGTGCTGGAACTGGGCGGCGAATGGGGCTTCACCTGGCAGCGCTTCGTGGACCCGGGCTGGACCAGCCAGCCGGCCACCGCCTTCGGGAAGGTCCCCGGCAGCTGGAACGAGCTGACCGCCGGCGGCAAGCCGCCCGGCACGGACGGCTGGGGCAGCTACACCCTGCAGGTCGATTGCCCGGCCGGCCAGCAATATGCGCTGGCCGTGGCAGGCCAGCGCACCGCCGCCCGCGTCTTCGTCAATGGCACGCTGGTCGCCAGCCAGGGCGAGCCCGGCACTTCACCGGAAACCACCCGTCCCGCGGTCCACAACCGCGTGCCGCTGTCGCAGCAGTTCGCCTGCCCGCTGCGCATCACGGTGCACCTGGCCGACTTCAGCCATCGCGCAGGCGGCTTCGTGCGTGCACTTCCGCTGGGCACGCCGGATCAGCTGGCGGCGCTGCGCGAGCAGCGGCTGGTGCAGGACTCGGTGCTGCTGGGCGCCTACCTGCTGGCCAGCATCGTCACCGTCATCTTCTTCGTGGCGCGGCGCAAGGACCCTTCCGCGCTCCTGTTCGGCCTGTTCCTCATCGCGATGGGCGTGTATTCGGACCTGACCGGCGAACGCGTGCTGCTGCGGCTGTTCGGGACCGAGGTACCGTGGGAGGCCTTCTTGCGGGTGGAGTACCTCTCGTGGTTCGCTGCGATGGCCTTGTTCGGCCTGCTGGTGCGCAGCCTGTTCCCGCGCGACATCCATCGCATGGCACTGCGCGTGCTGCTGGCGTTGACGGCCCTCGGTGCGCTGGTGGTCATCGCCCTGCCGGCCGCCCTCTATTCGCACCTGTCGCTCGCCGGGCAACTCGTGTCCGTGGCGCTCGCCATCTACGTCACCTGGGCGATGGCGGTGGCGGCGCGGCGTGGCCAGGCGGGCGCATCGGTGCTGCTGGTCGGCATGGCCGTGGTGGTGGTGGCGATCCTGCTGGACATGGTGTTTTACGCCGAGGGGCCGTCGCGGCGACTCACGCCGATCGGGATCATGGTGTTCGTGTTGTCGCCCTCGGTGGTGCTGGCGCGGCGCCTGGCGCGGGCGCTCAACGTCGAAGAGCTGCGCGCCCTCGAGCAGCGCGTGCGCGGCGACCTGCTGGTGCGCAGCACCAAGGCCGGCATCTACGACTGGGACGTCACCACCGGCCAGGTCGTCTATTCGGAGCGGTTGAAGGAGATGCTGGGGTTTCCGGCCGATGCGGACACCGCCGGCTGGCCGGTGTTCCACGAGTTCATCCACCCCGAGGACCGCGCTGCGGTGCGGGCCAGCTTCGTCGAGGAGCTGCGCAACTGCAAGGTCGCGAGCGGGGAGATGCGGCATGAGCCCAGGGAGGAGTTCCGGCTGCTGCGCCGTGACGGCAGCCACATCTGGGTGAAGCCGGAAGCGATCAGCCTCACCGGCAGCGATTGCCGCACGCTGCGCTACATCTGCTCGTTCATCGACATCACCGACCGCCGCGCGATGGAGGAAGGGCTGAAGGCTTCGCGTGACCAGGTCCTCTCGCAAGCGACGCAGCTGCAGCGCCAGAACGCCGCGCTGGAAGACAACGCGCGCCTGCGCGAGGAGGTCGAGCGCATGTCGCGCCACGACCTGAAGACACCGCTGAACAGCATCATCGGCGTCACCCGCCTGCTGCGCGACGACCCCCGCATGCCGGCCGACCACCTGGAGCTGCTCGGCGTGACCGAGCGGGCCGGCTACCGCATGCTGGAGATGGTGAACCTGTCGCTCGGGCTGTTCAAGATGGAAACCGGCGCCTACGACTTCCGGCCGCAGGCGGTGAACCTGGCCGAGGTGGTCGACCGGGTGCTGGTCGACATGCAGAGCCATGCCGAGGCCAACCGGGTGAGCGTCCGGCTGGCGCGCGCGGGGCACGCGCCGGTGTATGCGCGGGCCGAAGAGCTGCTGTGCTATTCGATCGTGGCCAACCTGCTGAAGAACGCGGTGGAAGCGACGCCACCCGGGGGCGCTGTGACCCTCTCGCTGGAGGCCGGCGACCCGGCCCAGCTGCGCATCCACAACCCGGGCAGCGTACCGGCGGCGGTGGCGGAACGCTTCTTCGACAAGTACGTCACGGCGGGCAAGAGCGGGGGCACCGGGCTGGGAACGTACTCGGCGCGCCTGATGGCGCGCGTGCAGGAGGGCGACCTGACGATGGCGTCCAGCGAGATCGCCGGCACCACGCTGACCCTGGCGCTGAAGGCGCTGACGGCCGACGCCCTGCCCGCGCCGTTGCCGGCCGGCGCCATCCCGGGTCTGCCGCAGACGCTCGCGGCCGCGGACTTCCAGCCGCGCCGCATCCTGGTGGTGGACGACGACGAATACAACCGCCTGATCCTGCGGCGCTACCTGCCGAGCCCGCCATTCACGGTGGACACCGCCGTCAATGGCCAGGCCGCGATCGAGGCGGTCGCGCGTGACCGGCCCGACATCCTCCTGATCGACATGGAGATGCCGGTGATGGGCGGCGTCGAGGCGGTCGCCTGGGTGCGGCGGCGCGAAGCGCTGGAGCAGCGCAGCCCCTGCATCATCATCGTGCTCTCGTCCAACGACGACGCCGCGTCCATCCGCCGCTGCCTCGACGCCGGGGCCAACCGCTTCATCACCAAACCGGTGACGCGCGAGGCATTGCTGGAAGCCTTGCGGGAACTCGACCCGGGGATCGCGTTGGCGCCGGTGGCACAGGCACAGCCGCCCAGCCGCATCGACACGCTGCCCGCGCCCGGCGACGTCGTGCAGGTCGACAGCGAGCTGGCGGACCGGATCCCGGAGTTCCTGGAGTCACGCCGGCAGCTGGTCGAGGCCATGGAGCAGGCGCTGGCCTCCGGCGACCGGGAACAGTTGCGCGGGCTGGCTCACCGTGCGGGCGGGGGCCTGGCGCTGTACGGATTTCAGTGGGCGGCCTGGCAGAGCCGGCAGATCGAAACCGGTGCCGAGAATGGCGACCCCCATGAGCTGGGGCAGCACGTCGAGCGCCTGCGCGATCACCTGCGGACCGTGCAGGTGCGTTAACTTTGCAGGGCCGCCAGCGCCTGCTCGAGGTCGCCACGCAAGTCCTGCACCGCCTCCAGCCCCACCGAGAACCGCACCAGCGTGCCCTGGTGCTTCCAGCTGCCCAGGCGCGTGCTGCGCATGCTGGGCACGTCGTAGGGCACGGCCAGGCTCACCGGCCCGCCCCAGGAATAGCCCAGCTTGAAGAGTTTCAGCGCATCGCAGAACGCGTCGACTTGCGCCGGGCTGAAGCGCTCGTCGAAGACCACCGAGAACAGGCCCGCCGCCGCGTCCCGTGGCCCGCACAGCGCCTCCCAGTGCGCGTGACCGGGCGCGCCTTCGATGGCGGGGTGCAGGACCTGGGTGATTTCCGGGCGCTTGCGCAACCAGCGGGCAAGCTCGCGCGCCGCGAGGTCATGCGCGCGATAGCGCAGCGGCAGGCTGGGCAGCGAGCGCAGCACGGCTTCGGCATCGTTGCCGCCCACGCCCCAGCCCATGCGCATGTGCGTGAGTTTCAGCCGCTGGTGCAACGCTTCGTCGGTCGTGACCACGCTGCCCATGAGCACGTCGCCACCGCCGCTGGGGTATTTGGTGAGCGCATGGACGGAGATGTCCACGGCCAGCGGTTCGCCCGCGCCCGGCGCGAGGTCGAACGCGTTGAACGCGAGTCCTGCGCCCCAGGTGTTGTCCAGCGCGCTGGTCACGCCCTTGCGGCGGCAGATGCGCGCCAGCTCGGGCAAGTCGGGGAATTCCATGGTGACCGAGCCCGGCGCCTCCAGCCAGACCAGCCGGGTCTGCGGGGCTATGCGGGCTTCCAGGTCGGCCGGGTTCATCGCGTCGTAGAGCTGGTGGGTGATGCCCCACTGGCGCAACTCGCCGTCGGCCAGCGCCTTATTGGGCCCGTACGCGTTGTCGGGGATCAGTACCTCGTCACCCGTCTTCAGCAGCGCCATCGCGACGTTGGCAATGGCCGCCAGGCCGCTGGGCAGCAGGATGCATTGCCGTCCGCCCTCCAGCGTGGCGATGCGCTCTTCCAGCATGAAGGTCGTCGGCGTGCCGTGGAGGCCGTAGGTGTAGCCCTTCTTTTGCTTCCAGTCGCGCGCGCGCATGGCCGCCACGTTGGCGAAGATGACGGTGGAAGCCTTGAAGACGCCCGGCTGCGGCGCGTCGAAACCGGCGGGCGGCTGGTAGGGGTGGTGGATGAGGTCGGTGACCGGCTTGCGCATGCGGCCATGTTAGCCGGGCCGGTGCTACATTGCCGCGATGATGCTTTCGCGCCCTCCGCTGCCCGCGTTGCGCCCGTTCGTGCGGCTGGTCTGGGCGGATGTCGCGGAGCCCGCCATGCGGCAGCAGCCCTGGCGCGAACACGTCTTGCCGACCGGCTGCATGCACCTCGCGCTGCGCTGGGGCGGCCCGCCGCTGCGCCTGTTCGGCGACGCCGCGGACGCCACCGGCACGACGCTGGGCCATGCGGTCGTGGGCGGCGCGCGCAACACGTTCTACGTCAAGGAAGCTGGCGTCGCCGGATGGTCGGTGGGCGCGCAGCTCGAACCCGGTGCCGCCAGCGCCCTGTTTCGCGACAGCGCCGAAGCGCTCGCGGGGCGGCACACGCCACTGGCCGACCTGTGCGGCCGCGATGCAGACATCCTGCTGGAGCGCATGCAGGCGCAACCTGACCCGGCGAGCTGTCTTGAGTTGCTGGAAACGTGGCTGCTCGCCCGCCTGCCCCGCGTGCGAGGCATCCATCCAGGCGTTGCCGCGTCGCTGGCCGTGCTGCACCAGGGTGCGCGGGTGGAAGAGGCCGTACGCGCGAGCGGTCTCAGCCACCGTCACCTGGTCGCGAAGTTCCGCGAGGCCACCGGGCTCGCGCCCAAGCAACACGCGCGCATCCTGCGGCTGCAGGCGGCACTGGCCCGATTGGGCGCACCGGGCGCGCCGGCAGCGGAGGTCGCCCTGGACGCGGGCTATGCGGACCAGGCGCACTTCAGCCGTGACTTCCGCGCCTTCGTCGGCATGACGCCCACGGACTGGCTGCGCGCTGCGCCGGCCCAGCCGAACCACGTCCGGGTCAGATTCGTTCAAGACGCGGTGGTGGACCGCCCCTAGAGTCGCCCATCCCACCACCGAAGGACTGAACCATGACCGTCAAGGAACTGTTCCCCTACCTCCACGTCCGTGACGCCGCCGCCGCGATCCGCTTCTACGTCGAGGCGTTCGGCGCTCGCGAGCTGTTCCGGCTCACCGAACCCAGCGGCAGGCTGGGCCATGGCGAGCTCGATTTCAACGGCGCCACGCTGATGATCAGCGACGAATACCCCGAGATGAACATCCGGGGGCCGCAAGCCGGTGGTCCGACCGCCGTGTCGCTGCACATCCACGTGGAAGACGCCGACGCGGTGATCGCGAAAGCCGTCGAACTCGGTGCCACGCTGGAGATGGCGCCGCAGGACCAGTTCTATGGGGAACGTTCCGGCGTGGTGCGCGACCCGTTCGGCCACCGCTGGAACGTCGGGCACTCGATCGAGGAGGTCACGCCGGAGGAGATGCAGCGCCGCTACGACGCGCTGATGAAGGGCAGCTGAGCCTGGCGGCTCAGATCTTCCATTTTTCGAGGAGCTTCTCCGGGCGCATGTTGTCGTAGCCCTCGAAAGGCTGGTGGATCCACGGGTTCGTCGGCAGGAACTCCACCTGGTAGTCCGGTGTGAAAGTGGACAGGCCCTTGGTCCAGATGACGGCGCTGCGCATCTCGGTGATGGCCTTGTACTTGGTGCGCAGCAGGTCGAGCACCTGGTGCAGCGTGTGGCCGGAATCCGCCAGGTCGTCCACCAGCAGCACGCGCCCCGCGATCTCGCCCTGCGGGGTCGTGATGTAGTGGGCGATGTCGAGGTGCCCCTGCACCGTGCCGGCCTCGGCACGGTAGGAACTCGTGGACATGATGGCCAGCGGCTTGTTGAACACCCTGGACAGGATGTCGCCGGGGCGCATGCCACCGCGCGCCAGGCAAAGGATGGTGTCGAACTCCCAGCCCGACTGGTGCACCTTGATCGCGAGCTTCTCGATCAGGTTGTGGTACTCGTCGTAACTCACATACAGATGCTTGCCGTCTTCGGTCAACATGGCGTGGTCCTCGGGTGCTTCAGGGCAAGTACGGGTGCCGCATCATGATGGTGTGGTCACGATCGGGGCTGGTGGAGATGATATCGACGGGGACCCCCGTCACCTGCTCGATCCGCTGCAGGTACAAACGCGCATTGACGGGCAGCTTGTCGAACTGGGTCACGCCGACGGTCGATTCGGTCCACCCGGGCAGCGTCTCGTAGACCGGCTTGCAGCGGGAGATTTCGTCGGCGCCGAGCGGCAGGATGTCGGTGTGCTCGCCGTCCAGCTCGTAGCCGGTGCACAACATCAGCTCCTTGATGCCATCCAGGACGTCCAGCTTGGTGATGCACAAACCCGACAGGCCGTTGACCTGGGCGCTGCGTTTCAGCAACGCCGCGTCGAACCAGCCGCAACGGCGCGAGCGGCCGGTGGTCACGCCCTTCTCCGCGCCCACGGTTGACAGGTGGTAGCCCACCGTGCCGGGCGTTTCCCAGTCCAGTTCGGTCGGGAACGGGCCACCGCCCACGCGCGTGCAGTACGCCTTGGTGATGCCGAGGATGTAGTGCAGCATGCCCGGGCCCACGCCCGCGCCCGCGGCGGCGTTGCCGGCCACGCAATTGCTGGAGGTCACGTACGGATACGTGCCGTGGTCAACGTCCAGCAGCGTGCCCTGCGCGCCTTCGAACAGCAGATTGTCGCCGTGGATGTGCGCCTCGTTCAGCTCGCGCGACACGTCGGCCATCATGGGGCGCAGCCACTGCGCGTGGTGCATCGCCTCGTCCAGCACCTGCTGGAAGTCCAGCGCGGGCGCATGCAGGTAGTTGGTCAGCACGAAGTTGTGCAGTTCCAGCACCACCTTCAGTTTCTCGGCGAAGCGGCCGGGGTGCTTCAGGTCCTGCACGCGCAGCGCGCGGCGGGCGATCTTGTCCTCGTAGGCCGGGCCGATGCCACGGCCGGTGGTGCCGATCTTTTCGGTACCGCCCTTCTCGCGCGCCGTTTCGCGCGCGATGTCCAGCGCCGCGTGGAACGGCAGGATCAGCGGGCAGGCCTCGCTGATGCGCAGGCGCGAGCGCACCTCCACGCCCGCCTTTTCCAGCCCTTCGATTTCTTCCAGCAGCTTGGGCGCGGACAGCACCACGCCGTTGCCGATGTAGCACTTCACGCCCGGCCGCATGATGCCGCTGGGGATGAGGTGCAGCGCCGTCTTCACGCCGTTGATCACCAGCGTGTGGCCGGCGTTGTGGCCGCCCTGGAACCGCACGACGCCCTGCGCCATCTCGGTCAGCCAGTCGACCAGCTTGCCCTTGCCTTCGTCACCCCACTGGGTGCCGACCACGACCACGTTGCGGCCCTTCGTCTTCGTCATGACAGATCGCTCTTTGAGAAATTGGGGGAGATCAGAGGGTGCGCACGGCCCAGCGGCCGGCGCCGTCGCGGGCGAGTTCGCGGTCGCAGTGGAACTCGTCCACTTCGCTTTCGTGGCCCGGCAGGATGCAGACAACCGTCTCGCCGTCGCGCCGCAAGGTGGCGATGGCGTCGCGCAACGCGGCGACCTCGGGGCCGCTGTCGAGCCAGGGCGCGCGGATCGCGGCCTTCAGCGACCTCTTGGCCACGACGCCCACGAGTTCCTTCACGTCGAGGCTGAAACCGACGGCGGGCCGGTTGCGCCCGAAGACCGCGCCGACCTCGTCGTAGCGGCCGCCGCGCACCAGCGCGTCGCTCGCGCCCGGGGTGTAGATGCCGAAGCGGATCCCGCTGTAGTACGCGTAGCCGCGCAGGTCGGCCAGGTCGAAACGGACCAGTGCGCCTTCGACATGGCCGGCCAGCCAGCGCAGGTTGGCCAGCGCTTCGCGGATCACGGCGTTGTCGGGAAGAACGCCGGCCGCTTCGTCCAGCACCTTGTTGTCGCCGTACAAGCGGATCAGCGCCTGCAGGCCACGGCGGGCCGCTTCCGGGAAATCCTTGGTCAGGCTCGCCAGCTCGGTCGCATCCTTCGCGGCCAGCGCCGCATGCACCTGCACCATGCGCGGCCGGTCGGCCTGCACGCCCGCCAGGACCGAACGCACGATGCGGGCATCGGCCATGTCCACGGTGAGCGGGCCAACTTTGGTGGCCTTCAGGCAGTCCAGTGCGAGCGACAGCGCCTCGAGGTCGGCCTCCATGCCGGCGTGACCGTAGATCTCGGCGCCGAACTGCAGCGGCTCGCGCGTGGCATGCGGCTTGTCCGGGCGGGTATGGAGGACGGAGCCGCAATAGCAGAGGCGCGTCACGCCCCGGCGATTCAACAGGTGCGCGTCGATCCGGGCCACCTGGGGCGTGGTGTCGGCCCGCAGGCCCATCATGCGGCCGGAAAGCTGGTCGACCAGCTTGAAGGTCTGCAGGTCGAGCGCCTCGCCGGTGCCGGTGAGCAGCGACTCCAGGTGCTCCAGCATGGGCGGCATCACCAGCTCGTAGCCATAGCCACGGGCCGTGTCCAGCAATTCGCGGCGCAGTTCTTCGATGTGCCGGGCCTCGGAAGGCAACACATCGGCGATGTGATCCGGCAGGACCCAGGCGGACATGGGAAAAAGGCAGGCTGTTAAAAACGTGATTCTACCGGGGCGCTGACTTCCTCCCTCTCCCCCTGGGAGAGGGTTGGGGTGAGGGCTGCCGCCGCGTGCTTCCACCTCGCGGCAACGCCGCGCGTGGCCGGGCTGTGGCGCGTATCAGGGCCCAGGGCGCCTGCGACGGCCGGTCTTGCGGCCCAGCGCGGCTACGAGAGTGGCCCGCAGGGCCGCGGATCGAGCCGTGCGTACGTGATCATGCTCGCCGCCGCTGTTTGAGCGAAGCGCCCGTAGGGCGCGCAGCGAGTTCGACGGCGGGGCCGCAAGACCGGACGGCGCAGGGAATTCGGTAGGGCCGCGCGCGGCCCGACGAACGCCGTGCCAGCGCGCCACAGCCCGCCCGCGTGCGGCTTTGCCCGCGAGGTCCACGCAAGCAGGGACCCTAAAGCAAGAAGAAAAGCAGCACCACCCCGATCAAGATGCTGGTCAGCCCAAAAAACCGCAACTGCCCATCCTTCAACACCAGCAGCTTCTGGAACGTCTGCCGCCACCCGCGCGGTGCGAGAAAAGGAAAGATCCCCTCGAACACCAGCATCAGGGCCAGGGCGGCCCAGAAAACATCGCTGGACACAACGGGGAGACTAGCGTCGCGGGCCCGCCGGGGCAGCGGGCGCGGCACCACCACCGGGGGCGCCACCACGGAAGGCTCGGAAGAACTCCGAGCCCGACGGGTCGACCACCAGCACGTCGCTCTTCTTGTTGAAGCTCAGCTTGTAGGCCTCGAGGCTGCGATAGAACTGCGCGAACTGCGGATCGCGGCCGAAGGCCTCGGCATAGAGCGCCGCGGCCTGCGCGTCGCCTTCGCCCTTGACCTTCTGGGCGTCGCGGTAAGCGTCGGCCAAGGCCACTTCGCGCTGGCGGTCGGCGTCGGCGCGGATCTTCTCGCCCTCGGCGGCGCCGGTCGAACGCAGCTCGTTGGCGACGCGCTTGCGCTCAGCCTCCATACGGCGGTAGACCGATTCGGTGATGGCTTCGACGTAGTCGGCACGCGTGATGCGCACGTCCACCACGTCCACGCCCCAGGGCTTGGCGCCCTTCACGGCTTCGAGCACTTCGCGCTTGACGTCGGCGACGACTTCCTCGCGCTTCACCGAAAGCAGTTCGCGCACCGTGCGCCGGTTCACTTCTTCCTGGAAGGCGTTGCGCACCACGCGATTGAGCTGGTTGGCACCGGCGGCCTCATCGAGGCCGACGTTGCGGATGTACTGCGACGGGTCGCTGATGCGCCAGCGCACGTACCAGTCGATCACCACGCGCTGCTTCTCGGCGGTGAGCATCGGCTCGGTGTCCACGCTGTCCAGCGTGAGCAGGCGCTTGTCGATGTAGGTGACGTTCTGGAACGGTGGCGGCAGCTTGAAATTGAGCCCCGGCTCGGTGATGACGTCCTTGATCTGCCCGAGCGAATAGACCACGCCGAACTGGCGCTGGTCGACGACGAACAACATGGAGCTGAGCAGCGCGAGCGCCACCAGCAGCGAGGAGACGATGAATCCGATTCTGTTCATGTGCGTGTCCCGGGGTCAGCGCGTTTCGCGTTCGCGGCTGCGCGAGTTGTCGCGCGTGCGGGGGTCCGCGGCGGCGGCGGGCGGCGGGGTCACGGCGGCGGCCGGCGCGACGGGTTCAGCCGCCACACCACCCTGCGCCACCTGCTGCATGATCTTGTCGAGCGGCAGGAAGAGCATGTTCTGCCCCTGGCGCGATTCGACCATGATCTTGGTCACGCTGCTGTAGACACCCTGCATGGTGTCCAGGTACATGCGGTCGCGCGTCACCTGGGGCGCGCGCTGGTATTCGGTCAGCACGGACTTGAAGCGCTGCGCGTCACCCTGCGCCTGCGACACGATGCGCGACTTGTAGCCTTCGGCTTCCTGCTGAAGCCGCGAGGCGGCGCCGCGGGCCCGCGGGATCACGTCGTTGGCGTAGGCCTGGGCTTCGTTCTTGGCGCGCTCGCGCTCCTGGCCGGCCTTCAGCACGTCGTCGAAAGCGGCCTGCACCTGCTCGGGCGGCCGGACGCCACCCTGCTGCAGGTTGATGCCCACGACTTCCACGCCGACCTTGTAGCGGTCCAGGATGACCTGCATCAGCGCGCGCACGCGCGGCCCGATCTGGTCGCGCTCTTCGGCGAGCGCCGTGTCCATGCGCATCTTGCCGATGACTTCGCGCACGGCGGTCTCGGCCGCCTGCACCACGGCTTCCTGCGGGTTCTTGCTCTCGAACAGCCAGGCCCGCGCATCGCTCAGGCGGTATTGCACGGCGAACTTGATCTCGACGATGTTCTCGTCTTCCGTCAGCATGGCCGACTCTTTCAGGCCGGTGGTGCGGATGACGGAGTCGCGGCCGACGTCGACCGAGCGGATCTGCGTGACGTACACCACCTCGTGGCGCTCGATCGGGTAAGGAAGCCGCCAGTTGAAGCCGGCGCCGACGGTGGCGTTGTAGCGGCCGAAGCGGGTGATGACGGCCTGCTGGCCTTCCTGCACGATGAAGATGCCGGTGCCCATCCAGATCACCACGACCACGATGGCAATGAGTCCGGCGCCCACGCCCGCGCTCTTCATGTCGGGCTGGAAATTGCCGCCGCCACCGCCGCCGAACCCGCCGCCACCCTCGCGCCGGCGCCCGCCGAACAGGCCACCCAGCTTGCGGTTGAAGTCGCGCCACAGCTCGTCGAGGTCCGGCGGGCCCTGATTGGGACCCTGGCCACGGTTGTTCCCGCCTTCGGGCTTGTTGCCCTCGGGGGGCTTCTTGTCGTCGCCGCCGCCCCGGCCCCAACGGTCGTCGTTCAGGTTGAACATGCCGCGGATGCGTTGCGCGAGCCGGGGGAAGCCCAGGCCGCGGAATGGAAGGTTCATGCGCTCTCGTCTCGTGTCTTGAAGGTCAGCAGCCGCATTGTGCCCAATCAGGCCACGGGCTCGGGAAAGGCGATCTGGGATTCCTGCGGCGCCGGCATGGCAACGATCCGCGCCAGCTCGCCTCGCAGCTCGGGCAGGCCGGCGCCGGTGCGGCTGCTGGCGAACACCCGGGGAACCTGGACGCCCTCGATCTCGAAGGTGTCCACCGTGCGCTGCGGGAGCTGTTCCGGCAGCAGCATGTCCGTCTTGTTGAAGACCAGCAGCTGCGGGACATCGCCGGCACCGATCTCGTGCAGGACCCGCTGCACTTCTTCCAGCTGCTCCGGGTGGTGCGGATTGGCGGCGTCCACCACGTGGATCAACAGGTCGGCATCAGCCGCTTCCTGCAAGGTGGCCTGGAACGCATCGATCAAGCCGTGCGGCAGGTCGCGGATGAAGCCCACGGTGTCGGACAACGAGACGGAGCGGCTGGCCTCGGCCAGGTACAGCTGGCGGGTGGTGGTGTCCAGCGTGGCGAACAACTGATCGGCCGCATAGGCGCGCGCCTTGACCAGCGCGTTGAACAGCGTGGACTTGCCGGCGTTGGTGTAGCCGACCAGGGAGATGTTGAAGGTTTCGCGGCGCTCGCGCTGGCGGCGCTGGGTCTGGCGCTGCTTCTTCACCTTGACCAGGCGCTCGCGGGTGCGCTTGATCGAGTCGTCGATCATGCGGCGGTCGAGTTCGATCTGCTTCTCGCCCGGGCCGCCACGCACACCCGCTCCGCCGGTCTGGCGTTCCAGGTGGGACCAGCGGCGGACCAGCCGGGTGCTGAGGTAACGCAGGCGTGCCAGCTCGACCTGGAGCTTGCCTTCGTGGCTGCGGGCCCGCTGGGCGAAGATTTCCAGGATGAGCAGCGTGCGGTCGTTGACCGGCAGGCCCGTGTGCCTTTCCAGGTTGCGCTGCTGCGCGGGGCTGAGCGACTGGTCGAACAGGATCTCGCTGGCGCCCGTTTCCTCGGCCAGCGCCTTGATCTCATCGGCCTTGCCGCTGCCCACGAACAGGGCGGCGTCAGGCGCCTTGCGCTTGCAGGTCATGCGCGCCACGGGCTCGAGCCCGGCGGTCTGCGCCAGCAGGCCCAGTTCCTCCAGCTCGGCGTCGAAATGCGGCAAGCCCAGGTCCACCCCCACGAGGATCGTGGCGGCCACCGGGCGGTCGGCGGGCGCTGTCAATTCAGCTCGGGGTGCCCTCGCCAGCCTCGGCGGGCGAGAAATTCACCGCGCGCCCGGGAACGATGGTGGAAATCGCGTGCTTGTAGACCATCTGGGTCACGGTGTTGCGCAGCAGCACGACGTACTGGTCGAACGACTCGATCTGACCCTGCAGCTTGATGCCGTTCACGAGGTAGATCGACACCGGCACATGCTCCCGACGCAGGGTGTTCAGGAAGGGGTCTTGTAGTAATTGCCCTTTGTTGCTCACGATATTCTCCGTGTTCGAGCGTTGTTGGAAGTTGCACATTACCACAGCAACGGGGCGATGCGGGGGCGTGCGGAGGGCTCGAACAGCCCATCTGCCGCTATTTCGGCCGAATTCAAGCCCGAGGCGCCGCAGCCCGGCTATTCCTGGTCCGCGTAAGGGTTCTTGGAACTCTTCATCTCGATGCGCAACGGCGTCCCGACCAGGTTGAATTCCTTGCGGAACCGCCCTTCCAGGAAGCGCTTGTACGCGTCCGTCACGTGCTCGAGCGAGTTGCCGTGCACCACGATGATGGGCGGGTTCATGCCACCCTGGTGGGCGTAGCGCAGCTTGGGCCGGAACATGCCCGAGCGCTTGGGGGCCTGGAACTGCACCGCCTCGAGCACCAGGCGGGTGAGAACCGGCGTGGTCATCTTGACCATGGCCGAGCGGTGCGCCTGGATGATGGAAGCCCAGACCGGCCCCAGGCCCTGGCGCTTCACGGCCGAGATGAAATGCAGGTCGGCGAACTTCAGGAAGGCCAGGCGCGTCTCGATCTGCCGGCGCAGCTGCTCGCGCTGGTAGTCGTCCGTCGCGTCCCACTTGTTGACGGCGAGCACCACCGCCCGGCCGCTTTCCAGGATGTAGCCGGCGATGTGGGCGTCCTGGTCGGTCACGCCCTGGGTGGCGTCCAGCAGCAGCAGGACCACATGGGCCGTCTCGATGGCCTGCAACGTCTTCACCACCGAGAACTTCTCGATGGCCTCGAACACCTTGCCCTTGCGCCGGATGCCCGCCGTGTCGATCAGCTCGAACTTCTGGCCATTGCGCTCGAACGGCACCGAGATGGTGTCGCGCGTGGTGCCCGGCAGGTCGAACGCGACCAGCCGCTCCTCGCCCAGCCAGGCGTTGATCAGGGTGGACTTGCCGACGTTCGGCCGGCCGGCCACCGCCAGCTTGACGATGCCGGTCTGCTGCTGCTCCGCCGCGTCGTCTTCCTCGGGCAGGTTCAGCGGGTCGAACGCCTCGTCCACCAGGCTGCGGATGCCCTGGCCGTGCGCCGCCGAGACCGGGTGGACTTCGCCCAGGCCAAGCTCGTAGAACTCGCCCAGCTGGGCGCCTTCCGTCATGCCTTCGGCCTTGTTGGCCGCCAGCACGGTCGGCTTGCCCAGGCGCCGCAGGTAGTTGGCGATGTCGTGGTCCTGCGCCGAAACGCCGGCGCGGGCATCGAGCACGAAGACGACGACGTCGGCCTCGGCGACGGCCTGGCGCGTCTGCTTGGCCATCTCCTTGTAGATGCCGCTCTCGGCGTCGGGCTCGAAGCCGCCGGTGTCGATGACGATGAATTCGTAGCGGCCGTGCTTCGCGTTGCCGTAGTGCCGGTCACGCGTGAGGCCGGCGTAGTCGGCGACGATGGCGTCGCGCGACTTGGTCAACCGGTTGAACAGGGTCGACTTGCCGACGTTGGGTCGCCCGACGAGGGCCATCACTGGCTTCATGGGGCGGAGGACCGGTTATTCCGGCACGAAGCCGTAGACGGTGCCGTTGCGCGTGACCACGACCAGCGTGTTGCCCGCCACCAGCGGCGCGGCCACGATGGGTGAACCGTCCGTGCTCAGGCGGTTCAGCAGCGAGCCGTCTTCGCGCGAGAGAAAGTGCACGAAGCCCATGCTGTCGCCCACCACCACCGACCGGCCCAGGGCCAGCGGAGCCGTCAGGCCGCGGTGCAGCAGGCGCTCGTTCGTCCAGGCGCGCTGGCCCGTGTCGCGCTTCCAGGCGACGACCTTGCCGTCGGCCTCGGTGCCGAACACGTTCGCTTCGTCGCCGTGGACACCCTCGAAACCGTTGGCGCGCTGCGTCCAGGCAACGGTGCCACGCGCCGCATCGACGCAGCCCACGGCCGTCTGGAACGCGCGCGCGCAGATGTTGGTGCCTACGCGGCTGACCCGGCCCACCAGGTCGGTGAGGCGTTCCACGTCATTGATCCCGCGTGCGGTGGCGATCGGCGCCTCCCAGCGGATGCTGCCGTTCGCGGGGTTGAGGCCCGCCAGCCGGCCGCCCTGCCCCACCACCAGCGTGTCGCCGACGGCGAGGATCACGCCCGACTGGCTCAGCACCAGTGGCTCGCCCGGGCGGCTCTGCGTCCACAGCTTGTGGCCGTTGCGGCCGTCGAAAGCGGTCACCGAACGGTCGGCCGCCAGCACGAAGACGCGGCCCCCGGCCACGAACGGCGGGGTGTACGCGAGCGCAGGCATGCGCTGCCGCCAGGTTTCCTTGCCGTCGGCGAAGGCCACCACGTCGTTGGCACGGGTGATGACGGCTGCGGTGGTGCCGTCGCTGCCCACCCCGGCGGCAAGCGGCGCGCCGGCGTTGGCACGCCACAGTTCGCGCCCGCTCGCGCTGTCGAGGGCGACCAGGGAACCGGCGCCGCTGGCGAGCGTGAGCGTGGTGCCGTTCACGGCCGGCCCGAGCGCGTAGCTCACTTCGCCGATGCGGGCCACCCAGGCCTGGCGCACGCCGAGCAGGCCCGGATTGGCCTGCAGTTCCGCCGGCTTCGGCTTTTCGACCGTCGAGCCGAAGAACGGCAGGCTGGCGGGCAGCACGGAGCAGCCCGCCAGCAGGGCCATCGCCAGGGCACCGAGGCCGGGGCGCGCCAGTGCGGCCAGACGCGAGGTGATCATGACTTTGCGCTCCCGGAGGCCGCGGCGGCGGCCGGCGCGGGCGGCTTGAGCGCCTGCACGTCGACGCCCAGGGCGGTGAGCTTCACCTCCACCAGCATGCGGTAGTCAGTCTGCTCGTCCAGCCCCTGCCAGGCCTTGGTGTATTCCGCCTTGGCCTCGGTTTTCTTGCCCTGCAGGTTGTACACATCGCCCCGGCGGTCGGCGGCCAACGCCTCGAACTCCTTCGGGAAGGCGCCCGCGAGCTGCTTGTGCGCTTCATCGTAGTTCTTGCTTTCGACCCACAGCGAAGCCAGGCGCAGGCGCGCGAGGGCCTTGTAGCCTTGGTCGGACGCATCCGCCGCAACCCACTGCAGCGCGGCCTTGGCCGGCTCCAGCTGGCCCTTTTCGGCCAGCGTCTTGGCCGCCATCAGGGCCGCCTGCTCGGCGTAGACGGTGCCGCCGAACTTGTCCTTGATGTCCTTGAAGGCGCGTTCCACGCGCACGGCATCGCCCGCGCCAGCCGCACGGTCCACTTCGTCATACAGCACGGAGGCCTGGGCGGCCTGGTTGCGTTGCCAGAACTGCCAGCCGTTCCACGCCGCGAACGAGCCGAGTGCGGCGATCAGGAACCAGGTGATGGCGTTGCCCCACTTGTTCCAGAAGTGCTTCAGCTCGTCGAGCTGTTCCTGTTCTTCGAGGTCGAGATGTCGTGCCATGGATTCAATCTGTTCAGGACCGCGATTGTAGGAGGGTGGGCGCCCAGGCGGCCGGAGTGGCCAGCGGACGTTCGACCTGGGAGCCGCCCCCTTCGCGCAACGCCTTGACGGTGACGTGGCCCCGGGCGAGTTCGTCGGGGCCGAAGATGAGTGCGTGGCGGGCGCCACTGGCGTCCGCCTTCTTGAACTGCGCCTTCATGCCGGCCAGGCCTTCAGCGCCCGCCGCATGCTGCTGCACGCGGACGCCGGCCGCCCGCAGAGCCTCGAGCGCTGTCATCACCAGCGGCAGCGCCGTGCCGGGCGGAACGATGGCGTAAGCATCGGGCGCGCTGTCCGGCACCGGCAGCGCGAGTTCCTGCATCAGGAGCAGCAGGCGTTCGATGCCGAGCCCGAAGCCGATGGCCGGGGCCGGCTTGCCGCCCAGCTGGGCCATCAGGCCGTCGTAGCGGCCGCCGCCGCAGACCGTGCCCTGCGAGCCGAGCTGGTCGGTCACCCACTCGAAGACGGTGAGGTTGTAGTAGTCCATGCCGCGCACCAAGCGCGGATTGACGCGGTAGGCCAGGCCGACGGCATCGAGTGTCGCGCGCACCGCGTCGAAATGCGCGAGCGACTCCGGCCCGAGGAAATCCATCAGTTGCGGCGCGGACTCCACCACCGGCTGCATCGCGGCATTCTTGCTGTCCAGGATGCGCAGCGGATTGCTGTGCAGGCGGCGCTGCGCGTCGGCGTCCAGCACGTCCGCGTGCTGCTCGAAGTGCCGCACCAGCGCGTCACGGTGCGCCTTGCGTTCCCCCGGCTGGCCGAGGCTGTTGATCTCCAGGCGCACGTGCTGGCCTTCGACCAGGCCGAGCTCCTTCCACAAGGCACGCGCGACCAGGATCATCTCGGCGTCGACATCGGGTCCCGCGAGGCCCAATGCCTCCACGTCGAGCTGGTGGAACTGCCGGTAGCGGCCCTTCTGCGGGCGCTCGTGGCGGAACATGGGCCCGACCGTCCACAGGCGCAGGGGCCCGTTGTAGAGGGCGTTGTGCTCGATCATGGCGCGCACGATGCCGGCAGTGGCCTCGGGACGCAGGGTGAGCTTGTCGCCGTTCATCGCGTCGGTGAAGGAATACATCTCCTTCTCGACGATGTCGGTCACCTCGCCCAGGCCCCGCACGAACAGCGCCGTGGGCTCGACGATGGGCGTCAGCAGGTACTGGTAGCCATAGCGCGCCAGCACCGTCCGCACCACCGATTCGAACCACTGCCACAGCGCGGAATCCGGCAGTTTCTCGGTGCGCGGCACCGACGCCGGCAGGATGTCGTTCATGCCTTTGACGGCACTCAATTTCTCGGCCATGGTGTCCGCGGATCAGGCCGCTTCGGCGGCCGCTGGTTGGGTGCCGAAGCGCTTCTCGACGTAGGTTTCGACGAGCTGGTGGAACTCGCTGACAATGTTGTCGCCGCGCAGCGTGAGGGCCTTCTGCCCGTCGATGAACACCGGCGCGGCCGGAGCCTCGCCCGTGCCCGGCAGGCTGATGCCGATGTCGGCGTGCTTGCTCTCGCCGGGCCCGTTGACGATGCAGCCCATCACGGCCACCTTCATCTTCTCGACGCCCGGGTACTTGTCACGCCAGACCGGCATTTGCGCCCGCAGGTAGTCGTCGATCTGCTTGGCGAGTTCCTGGAACGTGGTGCTGGTGGTGCGGCCGCAACCGGGGCAAGCCGTGACGCTGGGCACGAAGCTGCGCAGGCCCAGCGACTGCAGGATCTCGGAGGCGATCACGACCTCCTGCGTGCGCGATTCGCCCGGCTGGGGCGTGAGCGAGACGCGGATGGTGTCGCCGATGCCTTCCTGCAGCAGGATCCCGAGGACGACCGACGAGGCGACCGTGCCCTTGGTCCCCATGCCGGCTTCCGTCAGGCCCAGGTGCAGCGGGTTGTCGCAGCGCTTCGCCAGTTCACGGTAGACCGCGATCAGGTCCTGCACGCCGCTCACCTTGCAGCTCAGGATGACCTGCTCCTGGCGCATGCCCTCTTCCTGCGCGAAGCGGGCGGATTCGAGCGCCGAGGTGATCAGCGCTTCGTACATCACCGATTTCGCGTCCCAGGGCTGCGCGCGCAGCGCGTTCTCGTCCATCAACTGGGCGAGCAGCTCCTGGTCGAGGCTGCCCCAGTTGACGCCGATGCGAACGGGCTTGTTCCAGCGCAGCGCCGCCTCGATCATCTGGCCGAATTGCCGGTCGCGCTTGTCACCCTTGCCGACGTTGCCGGGGTTGATGCGGTACTTGGACAACGCCTCGGCGCAAGCCGGGTAGTCCTGCAGCAGGCGGTGGCCGTTGTAGTGGAAATCGCCGATGAGCGGCACGTCGATGCCCATGCGATCGAGCTGCTCGCGGATGTAGGGCACCTGCGCCGCCGCCTCAGGCGTGTTCACGGTGATGCGCACCAGCTCGGAGCCCGCGATCGCGAGTTCCTTCACCTGGATCGCAGTGCCGATGGCGTCCTGCGTATCGGTGTTGGTCATCGACTGCACGCGCACCGGCGCGTCGCCGCCCACGGTGACCACGCGCGAACCCCAGGCCACCTGGGCCTGGCGGGTACGCCGCGTGGCGGGCGCGGCGGGGGCGATCGGGAGGCAAGGCGTGGACATCATCACTGCTTCATTTCACTTCGAATCGGGCGACGTTGTCGCGCGAGACGGGGCCTAGGTTGAAGGGCTTGCCCCGGACTTCGACTTCGGTCGCTTCCGCGCTGCCGACGGTCACGGTGAGCGGCAGCGGTCCGGTGGCGCCGGCCGTTTCGCCCGGCTCCATCAGTTTGCGCAACACCTGGTTGCCACGCGCGTCCGTGACCTGGATCCAGGAGGAGGCCCGGGTCCGGAAAACGACGATGCCGGAAGCCTTCGCGGCGGAGGCCGCGGCGGTGGCGGGCGCGGCGGCCGGCAGGGTCGCTGCAGCTGCAGCAGGAGCAGCAGGAGCAGCAGGAGCAGCAGCGGCGGGAGCTGGCGCAGCCGAGGCCGGGCGCGCCGCAACGACGGCCGGGGCTGGTGCCGCCACGGCGGCCGCCGACGCGGCCTTGGCCACAGGTGCGGCCGCCAAAGCGCTGGCGGCGGGCTTGGGCAGCACGGCCGGCGCCGCCACAGCAGCGGGCTTGGCCGCCGGCTCCGCGACACGCGGCTCGGCCGGCGCGGCCGTGACCGTCGCCGGCGTGCCCGGAGGCATGACGGGTTCCCCCCTGGAGGCGCCGGCAGGGTCCGCTTCGCGCTGGGCGACCGGCAGCAGGACCACGGCGACGGCAGCCAGCAACAGGGCGCCGACGGTGAGGACCACGGGCTTGCCGAGATGCTCGCGCAGGCCGGACTTGGGCCCCTCCCCTGAGGACCGGAAGGGCGTGTTGATCCCGTCCTGGCTGTGGGCCAGGCGCGGCTTCGACGTCTGCGGCAAGCGCTCCAGGATGGGTTGCGGATCGATCTTGAGCGTGCGGCAGACGCTGGACGCCAGCGCCCGCACGAACACCGCATCGGGCAGGAGGTCGTGCCGGTCTTCCTCGAGGGCCTCGAGCTTGCGGACCGGGACCTTCAGCGAGACGGCGAGCGACGCCACGTGCAGGCCGGCCGCTTCGCGGGCACGGCGCAGCATGCTGCCGGCGGTTTCCCCTCCAGGGACCGCTTCGTCCGCCTCACTCATCGAACGCCCTCCGGTCGAAGGCGCTCCGTTCGCGGGATTGGGGGTACCGCTTCTTCAACTGGTCACCCAGCTGCTCCATCGCCACCGGGTCGTTCATGCGCTGTTCGACCTTGATGCCCAGCCAAAGGGTCTCGGCGTTGGCCAGGTCGGTGTTGTTCAGCCGGCGGATCAGGAACTGCGCGCGGGTGTAGTCGCCCCGCTGGTAGAGCAGCGTCGCGAGGTTGTAGCCGGTGATCGGATTGCCCGCGTCCAGCTCGTAGGAACGGGCCAGCGAACGCTCGGCTTCGGCGCGCTGGCCGGCCCGGGCCTGGCACAGGCCCATCGCCATCAGGGTCTTGGCGCGACCCCCGTAGATCGGGTTGGCGAGCGCGGCCTCGAACGACCGGGTGGACTCGGGGAACCGTCCCAGGGTGCACTGCAGCCAGCCGTAGTTGTGGTGCGCGTTCGAGTCGCGTGAATTCAGCGCCAGCGCGCGGCGGAAGCTCTCCTCGGCGCTGCGCGTGTCGTTCAGGCGCATGTAGATCATGCCGCGCAGGTTGTAGGCATCGGCGAACGCCGGGTCGATCGCGATGGTCTGCTTGATTTCGTCGAGGGCGATTTCGGCCTTGCCCTCCTCGAAGTAGCCGGACGCGAGTTCCATCCGGATGCGGGCGCGCCGGCGGTTCTCCGGTTCGTCGGAAGGCGTCACCACGTCGACCTGGGCCTGCTGCTCCGCCTGCGGCGTGGCGCAGCCGGCAAGCGCCAGCCACACGGCGCCGGCCAGCAGCAACCAACGGCCCCTGGGCGCCCCGCGCCCCGCTCCCGCCATCGCGATTGTCATGATCCTCTTGTCTCCTTGGCCGTCGCGTCGTGCGCGACTGGTTTCAGCATCACCGTGCGCTGTTGCGCGATGCGATTGCCCACGCGCGTCCGGTCTTTGACGTCCCCCGCGAGCTGTCCGCAGGCGGCGTCGATGTCGTCCCCCCGCGTCTTGCGCACGGTGGTGACGATACCAGCATCACTCAGGATTTTCGCGAAAGCCTGCACGCGCTGTTGCGGGGAACGCAGCAGGCCGGAGGCGGGGAAAGGATTGAAAGGGATCAGGTTCAACTTGCAGGAGACCCCCCGCCCGCCGTGGCGCTGCACCAGTTCGATCAGCTGGCGGGCGTGCTCCGGCTGGTCGTTCACCCCATCGAGCATGCAGTATTCGAAGGTGATGAAGTCGCGCGGCGCGTGGGCGAGGTAGCGGTTGCAGGCGTCCAGCAGCTCCGCCAGCGGGTACTTCCTGTTCAGCGGCACGAGCTTGTCGCGCAATTCGTCGTTCGGCGCGTGGAGCGACACAGCCAGGGCGACCGGGCAGTCGTCGCCCAGGCGGTCCATCATGGGCACGACACCGGAGGTGGAGACCGTGACCCGCCGACGCGACAGGCCGTACCCATGGTCGTCGAGCATCACGCGCAGCGCCGGCACCAGCGCGCCGTAGTTCTGCAGCGGCTCGCCCATGCCCATCATCACCACGTTGGAGATGACGCGCTCGCCGCCTTTGCCCAGGTGGGCGCGCAGGAAGTGCTCGGCGAACCAGAGCTGCGCGACGATCTCACCGGTGGTGAGGTTGCGCGAAAAGCCCTGGTGGCCCGTCGAGCAGAAGCGGCAGCCCACGGCGCAGCCGGCCTGGGAGGACACGCAAAGCGTCCCCCGGTCGTCCTCGGGAATGAACACGGCCTCGACGGCGTCGCCATTGCCGACATCGAACAGCCACTTGATGGTGCCGTCGGCGGACTCGTGCCGGGAAATGACCGGCAGGCCCTCGATCCGGGCGTGCCCCTGCAGCTTGTCGCGCAGCGACTTCGCCAGGTCACTCATCTGGCTGAAGTCGCGCGCGCCCTTCTGGTGGATCCAGCGGAACAGCTGGGTGGCGCGGAAGCGCTTTTCGCCAAGCGTCGCGCAGAAAGCGGCCAGACCCTCGAGGTCGTAATCGAGCAGGTTGGCCGTCATCGCATGTGCTTCAGCGCGGGTAGACGTTCATGCCGGCGAAGAAGAAGCCCACTTCGACCTTGGCGGTCTCGGCGGCGTCGGAGCCATGCACGGCGTTGGCATCGATGCTGTCGGCGAAGTCGGCGCGGATGGTGCCGGCTGCCGCCTTCTTCGGGTCGGTCGCGCCCATCAGGTCGCGGTTCTTCAGGATGGCGCCTTCGCCTTCCAGCACCTGGATCATCACCGGGCCGGAGATCATGAACTCGACGAGGTCCTTGAAGAACGGGCGCTCCTTGTGCACGGCGTAGAACTGCTCGGCCTCCTGGCGCGACAGGTGCGCCATGCGGGCGGCGATCACTTTCAGGCCGGCGGCTTCGAAGCGCGCGTAGATCTGGCCGATCACGTTCTTCGCCACGGCGTCGGGCTTGATGATGGAGAGGGTGCGTTCGATGGCCATTTGCTTTTTTCCTGAGCTGATGATTAGGGTTTTGCCGGAGGCGAAAAGTTCGGCAAAGCCTCGAATTCTAACTGGGCGGTGTGATGGATGTCCGGTCGGCCGCTCTAGCGACCGCCCCGGCCGCCGCCGGCGCCACCGCCACCGCCGCCCCCACCACCCCCGCCCCGGCGTGGGCCGCCACGGCCGCCGCCACCACCTCCATAGCCTCCACCGAAGCCACCGCCACCGCCCTGGCCGCCTCCGGGGCCGGGGCCGCGCCGCTGGCGGTTGAAGCTGTCCGCACCGATGTAGCCCAGCGAGGTCTTCATGGGGTCGGGCTGGTTGCCACCGCCGGGCGGGCCGGCCCCGCGGTCGGGCTTGTTGCGCCTCTGCTGCCCCTGCCCCTGGCCTTGCGCCGGGCCGCCGGCGCGGTTGCCGAACGGCCCGCCCTGCGGCCGCGGTCCGTCGCCGCGGGGCGGGCCGTTGCGCCGCCGCTTGTTGTTGCCGCGCCCGCCGTCGCCGTCGCGGCCATCGCGCCCATCCCGGCGGTCGCGGTCATCGCGGCCTTCGCGCGGGGCGAAGTCGGAAGCACCGGCCGCCGAGGTGAGCGAGCGGATGTCGCGCTCGTCCAGTTCCATCCAGATGCCACGTTTCAGGCCGCGCGGCAGCACCATCGCGCCGTAGCGGATGCGGATGAGGCGGCTGACGGCATGGCCCACGGTTTCGAACAGGCGCCGCACCTCGCGGTTGCGCCCTTCGCTGATCGTCACGCGGTACCAGACGTTGGAGCCGTCGCCGCCGCCGTCCTCGATGGAACCGAACTGCGCCCGGCCGTCGTCGAGTTCGACCCCGTCCAGCAGCTTCTGCTTTTCCTCGTTGCTGAGCGCGCCCAGGACACGCACCGCGTACTCGCGCTCCAGGCCGAAGCGCGGATGCATCAGCTTGTTGGCCAGTTCGCCGGAATTCGTGAACAGCAGCAGGCCTTCGGTGTTCAGGTCGAGCCGGCCGACCGACTGCCACTTGCCCTGCTGCAGCTTGGGCAGCTTGCGGAACACCGTGGGCCGGTTCTGCGGATCGTCGTGGGTGACGACCTCGCCCACCGGCTTGTGATACGCGATCACCCGGGCCGGCGGCGGGGCGATGCGCACGCGGATCGGCTTGCCGTTGATCTTGATCTGGTCGCCGAACTGGATGCGCTGGCCGATGTGGGCGGGCTCGTTGTTGACGGAGATGCGCCCTTCCATGATGAGCTGTTCCATCTCCAGCCTGGAGCCCAGGCCCGCCTGGGCCAGCACCTTGTGCAGCTTGGGGGTTTCCGGCTGCGGCAGCAGCACGCGCTTGAGCGGCGCGGCTTCGGGCGTCTCTTCCTCCGCATCGAAACGGCCGGTGACGACGTCGACGAAACGATCGGCGGGCTCCAGCGGAGCGGACGGCCCCGGGCTGCCGCCATCTGGCGGCGCCACGCCGTCCTCCAAGCCGTCTCCATCGTCGTCGCCCTCGGCCCGAAGGCCGTCCGGCGCCTCGTCCCCACGCTCCTCCGCGGCCAGCCGCCCGGCCGCCTCGCGTTCGTCTTCGGGCAAGGCATCGTGGGTGGCGGCGCTGGCAGTAGGGTCGTTCATGCTAGGTCTCGACGGCGCGAGCCGCGTCGTAATCGTCGCTGGCATCCGCGGAAGGCGGGGCCGGGGCATCTTGGGCGGGTTCCGCCGGACCGGCTTCGGGGCCGGCGTCCGGCCCGGCCGGGGTTTCCATCGCCAGCGCGGACTGGGCTTCCAGCTGCTCGCCGAAGCCGGCCAGTACGCCTTCGGGCTGGCCGCGGCTGCCCAGTTCCGGCAGCTGGTCGAGCGAAGCCAGGCCGAGGTCGTCCAGGAACTGGCGGGTGGTGGCGTAGAGCGCCGGCCGCCCGGCGGCCTCGCGGTGGCCGATCACCTCGACCCAGCCGCGGTCTTCCAGCTGCTTCAGGATCTGGCTGTTGATCGTCACGCCGCGGATGTCTTCCATGTCGCCACGCGTCACGGGTTGCTTGTACGCGATGATCGCCAGGGTTTCCATCGCGGCGCGGCTGTAACGGGGCGGCTTCTCCGGATGCAGGCGATCCAGGTATTCCCGCATCTCGGGCCGGCTCTGGAAGCGCCAGCCGGTGGCCACGCACACCAGTTCCACGCCACGCTGCGTCCATTCCTGCTGGAGTTGCTCCAGCAGGTCCTTGATGGTGTCGGCGCCGAGCTCGTCGTTGAACAGCACGCGCAATTCACGCACCGGCAGCGGCTGCTGCGCGCAGATCAGCGCGGTTTCGAGGACGCGCCGGGCATCCGCCGTATTCATGGTTCTGTCGGTGTCCGGAAAATGGCGCCTGGGGCGCGCTGCTTTTCGGGGGCCGCGCGAGCCCTGCGACGGGCTGCGCACCGGATGCCTCCGCGGTTGCGCGCCTTCTCAGGCGGCCGCCGGGGGCTGGCTCGTGAGCCATTCGGGTTCATTGTAACGCAGGCCCCACGCCAGCATCGCATCGCGCAGATCGGCGGGAGGGGGTGAACGCAGGCTGAGCGGTTCGCCCGTCACAGGGTGGGGGAAGGCGAGGTGGAACGCATGCAGCGCCTGGCGTGGCAGCCCCGCGCCGGCATTGCCGCCGTAGAGGCTGTCACCCAGCAAAGGGTGGCCGATGTGCGCCATGTGCACCCGGATCTGGTGGGTGCGGCCGGTCTCCAGCGTCGCGCGGACCAGGCAACCGGCTTCGGCCTGCTGCAGCAGGGTGAATTGCGTCGCCGCCGGCTTGCCGGGATGGCGGGCCGGATCGACCACGGCCATGCGCAGCCGGTTGCGCGGGTCGCGGCCGATGGGCGCTTCGACCCGCCGCTGGTCACCGCCCTGCCAGGGCCGGTGCGCCAGGGCGATGTATTGGCGCGTGACGTCGCGCGCAGCGATCATCGCGACCAGTCGGTCCATCGCGCTGCGCGTGCGTGCCACCACCATCAGGCCGCTGGTGTCCTTGTCCAGCCGGTGGACGATGCCGGCGCGCGGCAGGCCCGCCGCCTGACGGTCGCGCCCGAGCAGGCCGTTCAACAGTGTCCCGCTCCAGTGGCCGGCGGCCGGATGCACCACCAGGCCGGCGGGCTTGTCGATGACCAGCAGGTGCTCGTCCTCGAACACCACGTCGAGCGCGATGTCCTCCGCCTGGAACGCCTGGCTTTGCGGCGTCGGCCGCAATTCGACCTCGCCGGTGTCGCCGGCGCGCACCTTGGCCGAGGGCTTGCGCGCCTCGCGGCCGAGCAGGCGGACGGCGCCCGCCTCCAGCAGTTGCTGGAGATAGCTGCGCGAGAACTCGGGCACCAGCACGGCGATCGCACGGTCGAGCCGTTCGCCATGCAAAGCCGCCGGAATGGTGAACGCGCGGGTCTCCGCTTCGGGGCCGGGTTCCTCGAGGTCGTTGTCTGGTGGGTCGATCGATATAATGGCCCGGCCCTTTTTGGAGAGTGTCGCGCGTGAAGTTGCCAGGCAAATTATCGGCGGTCCCCGCCCTCCTCGCCGTCGCCTTCCTGGCGGCGTGTTCGTCGACGCCCGACGATGACAAGACCGCCACGTGGAGCCCCAACCGCCTGTACGCGGAAGCCAAGGACGAACTCAACTCCGGCGGCTACGAAAAAGCGATCCCGCTGTTCGAGAAGCTCGAGGGTCGCGCCGCCGGCACGCCGCTGGCGCAGCAGGCCCAGCTGGAGCGCGCCTACGCCCATTACAAGGCGGGCGACCAGGCCCAGGCCCATGCCACGCTCGACCGCTTCATCAAGCTGCACCCGTCCAGCCCGGCGCTCGACTACGCGCTGTACCTGAAGGGCGTGATCAACTTCAACGACAACCTGGGCGTCTTCTCGTTCATCTCGCCGCAGGACCTGTCCGAACGCGACCAGAAGGCCGCCAAGGAATCGTTCGAGTCGTTCCGCGACCTCGTGGCCCGCTTCCCGGATTCGCGCTACACGCCCGATGCCCGCGCGCGCATGACGTACATCGTCAATTCCCTCGCGCAATACGAAGTGCACGTGGCCCGCTACTACTACAGCCGCGGCGCCTACGTGGCGGCGATCAACCGCTCGCAGACCGCGCTGGCCGACTACCGCGACGTGCCGGCGCTCGAAGAGGCGCTGTTCATCCTGATGCGCTCGTATGACGCGCTGGGCATGCCGGAACTGCGCGACGACACCCGCCGCGTTCTGGAGAAGAACTACCCGGCCAGCAGCTATCTCACAGGCTCGGGTGGCCAGCGCCAGTCGCCATGGTGGAAGTTCTGGTAAGACTGCCAAGGGCCTCGGCGAAGGCCGCCTTGTCGGCCAGCCTTCGCATCGGCGGCAGCGCCGCCAGCAGGCGCCGGCCATAGCTCATCGTCACCAGCCGCGGGTCGCAAACCACCAGCAGTCCCTGGTCGCTCTCGCGCCGGATCAGCCGGCCCGCGCCCTGCTTGAGGGCCACGGCCGCCTCCGGCACGAAATAGTCGTTGAACGGGCTGCGGCCCTGCGTCTCCAGGCGCTGTGAACGCGCTTCGACCAGCGGGTCGCCCGGCGGCGGGAACGGCAGCTTGTCGATGATGACCAGCTGCAGCGCGTCACCCGGCACGTCGACGCCCTCCCAGAACGACGCGGACGCCACCAGCACGCAGCCCGGCTGGCCGCCCGCGCTGCCCTCCCGGAAGCGCTCGATCAACCGACGCTTGGGCCACTGGCCCTGCACCAGCACCTCGACCTCGCCGGTGCCGCTGAACCGCGCCTGCAGCTCCTCGCCGACAGCGCGCAGCGCGCGCAGCGTGGTGGTGAGCACCATGGTCCGGCCACCCAGCCGGCGCACCGCCGCGTGCGCCAGTGCCGCGACGGCGCCACTGTGGCCGGGGTCGTTCGGCTTGGGCATGCCTTCGGGCACGTAGACGGCGGCCTGCGATGCATAGTCGAACGGGCTCCCGACCCGCAGCACCTCGGCCTCTTCCAGTCCGCAGGGTTCGGTGAACCAGCGCAGCCGGGCGTCGTCGCCGAGCGTCGCCGAGGTGAACACCCAGCTGCGCCGATCCGCGTCCTCTTCTTCGCGCCCGGTCTTCAACAGCTTGTCGCGCACGGCTTCGGCGATGTCCAGCGGCGACTCGACCAGGCGCAGCTGCGTGCCGACGTCCAGCCAGCGCACCGAGCCCGGTGCCGCCGCCGCGGTGAAGGCCGCCACGCGCTGCGCGAGGAGGGCCGCGCGTTCGTGCAGCCGCACGAAATCGGGCTGGATCTCGCTCACGCTGGACAGCCCCTCGGCGGCCTGCTCCAGCGCGTCCTGCAGCGCGTCCAGTGCTTCTCCCCAGGCATCCGCGGCCACTTCGTCCGGCACGCGCCCCGTCCACCGCAGGCGGCTGCCGCCACCGGCCCGCCCCACGGCGAGCCGAAGGTCGCGCGCGCCGCGCTCGCACCCGGCCGCCAGGGTCTGCCAGTCGACCAGCCCGCGCGCGAATTGCAGCCCCGCCGCCAGCATGTCCCGCGTGAAGTCCAGCAGCTGGCCCGTCCCCAGCTGCTTGCCGAGAAACTGCACGCCCGTCTCATTGAGCTGGTGCGCTTCGTCGAAGATCGCCACGCGCACGGTCGGCAGCAGTTCGGCCATGCCGGATTCGCGCACGGCCAGGTCGGCGAAGAACAGGTGGTGATTGATCACCACCACGTCAGCCGCCAGCGCCTCGCGCCGGGCGGCATTGACGTGGCAGCCGCGGAACTTGGGGCACTGGGCGCCCAGGCAGTTCTCACGGGTGGAGGTGACCAGCGGGATCACGGGCGAACGCTCGTCGAGGCCGGGCATCTCCGCCAGGTCGCCGGTGCGGGTCGTGCGGGCCCATTCTTCCACCTTGGCCAGGGTTCGCACCGCGCTCCGGTCGGGCAAGCTGGCGTCCTGGCGTGCCAGTTCCAGCCGATGCGGGCAGAGATAGCTCCCGCGCCCCTTCAGCAAGGCCATCCGCACCGGCAAGCCCAGCGCCTCGGCCAGCCGCGGCAGGTCACGGCCGAACAACTGGTCTTGCAAAGTCTTGGTGGCGGTGGAAAGCAGCACCCTTTCGCCACTCAGCAACGCCGGCACCAGGTAAGCAAATGTCTTTCCGACACCGGTCCCCGCCTCCACGACCAGCACGCCGCCGTTCTCGATCGTGCGGGCCACGGCGCCAGCCATGTCGGTCTGGCCGGCGCGCGGCTGGAAGGCGTCGGCGGCGCGCCCCAGCACGCCCGCAGGGGCAAAGGCCTCGCGGGCCAGCGCTTCCAGGGTCATCAGGCGGGTTCTTTGGGGTCGAGGGCCAGCTCGAGGCGGGCGATTTCGTCGCGCAGCGCGAGGCGGCGCTTCTTCAGGCGGCGCAGCATGAGCTCGTCCACGGGCACCTGCTCGCCCGCGCGATCGATGAGCGCGTCGAGGTCGGCGTGCTCCATGCGAAGCTCGATCAGCCGCCGTTCGGGAGAATGCAGATTCGAGTCCAAGATGATCTCAGCGGCGGTTCATTCGATAATACGTCTTTCGCAGGCCATAATCGAGGGAAGTGCCCGCGCACCAGGACCAACGTCGAATGGCAACCAGCACCAAGGGATACCGAATCACCGCCTCCACCGGCATCCACAAGGGTGACCGTGAATACCAGCAGGACCAGATCGAGCTCCTGTCGCATCCGCGCGTGAACGGCTGCATGCTGGGCGTGGTGGCGGACGGCATGGGCGGCCGCAGCGGCGGGCGCAAGGCCTCGGACCAGGTGATGATGACGGCACGCCAGCTGTTCGAGCGCTATTCGCCCGACCACGACGACCCGCCGTCGGTGCTCAAGCAGATCCTGATGGAGGCCCACCTGGTCATCAAGCTGACGGCCATCTCCTCCGAGCAGGAGCCGCACAGCACCCTGGCCGCCTTCCTGATCAACCCCAACGGCGAGTGCTACTGGATTCACGCCGGCGACTCCCGCATCTACCATTACCACAGCAACAAGCTGGTCAAGCGCACGATGGACCACTCGTACGTGCAGACCCTGGTGGACCGCGGCGAGCTGACCGAGGAAGAAGCCAACGTCCACCCCCAGTCCAACATCCTGATGGGCTGCCTGGGTGCCGAGGAAGACCCGCCAGGGGACATCCACTTCATCGAGGAACTGCGGCCCGGCGACACGCTGCTGGCCTGCAGCGACGGCGTCTGGCACTACTTCAGCCCGGCCGAACTCGGCTCGGTGCTGTCGTCGCTCTCGCCGCGCGAAGCGACGGAGTTCCTGATCGAGAAAGCGCGCTCGCGCGCCCATGGCGGCGGCGACAACTTGTCCCTGGTGATCGTCAAAGTCGAGCCGCTGGGCGGCTGAGCCCGAGCGTCAGGAAGCGGGCGTCGGCAACGACGAAGCTGGCGGCTTGGCCCGCTCGGCCTTTCGCTGCAGGATGCGCGCCTTGCGGTCCTGCGCGTCCTTGATCCGCGCCTCGTACTCCGCCCGGTTCCTGGCCGCTTCTCCGCCCTGCGGCTGAGGCGTCCGGAGAGCGCCAGCCCGGGGTTCGACCGCGCGGCCCGAAGCAGCGGGCCCTGGTGCTGCCGGCACCGGCTTGACCTCGCGGCCAGCGGCTTTGGCGGCCCGTTCCGCCGCATCGGACGCCCGGCGCGCGGCCTGCTCCGCCTTCTGGGCGGCTTGCTCGCGCTGCGCGGCCAGGGCTTCCTGGCGGCGCCTTTCGGCGGCCTCCAGCCGTTCGGGCGAACTTCGCTCATCGATCTCGCGCCGGCGCTCCTCAGTCTTGCGCCGCCGTGATGCCTCATTGAGCGCGAGCTCCTGCCGGCGCAGGTCGGCCAGCGCGTCGTTGCGCACCTTCTTCGCCTTGTCGAGACAGTCGTTCACGGCGAAGCGACGGTGGCAGGCTTGCTCCTCGGCGGCGTACTGCGACTGGACGGTGGCACGGGCCGCGCGGATCTGCTCGCGCTCGCGCGAGGCGTCCTCTTCGGCCGCCCGGGACGGCGCCGTGAATGCCAGCGCCAGCAGGAGCAGGGGGAGCAGCTTCATGTCAGGCGGGTATCGACCGTGCGGTGTTCCAGGGCCAGGAAATCGGTGGACTGCATTTCATTCAGGCGCGACACCGTCCTGGGAAATTCGTGGGCCAGGGGACCTTCGACGTACAACGCCTCCGGCGGGACCTCGGCCGACAGGATCAATTTGACGCGCCGGTCGTAAAGCACGTCCACCAGCCAGGTAAAGCGCCGCGCTTCCGAGGCATTTCGCACGGACATCCTCGGGACGTCGCTCAGCAGCACGGTGTGGAACTGCGTGGCGATCTCCAGGTAGTCGTTCTGCGAGCGCGGGCCGCCGCACAGGGTCCGGAAGTCGAACCACACCACGCCGCCCGCCTTGCGGCGCGCCCGGATTTCGCGGTGCTCGATGTGCAGGACCGCGTCCTCGTCATCGTGCCTTTCCGCCAGCCGGGTGAACGCGTCGTTCATCTCCGCATCCGCCTGCGCGCCCAGCGGCGTGTGGTACAGCCGCACCTGCTCCATGGTGCGACGCCGGTAGTCGACGCCGTTGTCCACGCTCAGCACTTCCAGCTTCTGGTTCAGGAGCGCGATGGCGGGCAGGATGCGGTCGCGGTGCAGCCCGTTCGGGTACAGGTCATCGGGCTTGAAGTTGGAGGTGGTCACGAAGCCCACCCCATTTTCGAAGAGTGCATCCAGCAGGCGATGCAGGATCATCGCGTCGGTGATGTCGGCGACGTGGAACTCGTCGAAGCAGATCAACCGGTAGCGCTTCGCCATGCGTTCCCCCAGCTCGTCCAGCGGGTTCACCGTGCCCTGGAGTTCCGCAAGCTCGCGGTGCACCTCCCGCATGAACTCGTGGAAGTGCAAGCGGGTCTTGCGCACGATCGGCACGGCCTGGAAGAAGCAGTCCATCAGGAAGCTCTTGCCGCGCCCGACGCCGCCGTGCATGTAGACGCCGCGCGGGATCTCCGGCCGGTTGATCAGCTTCTTGAAGAGGTTGGAGCGTTGCTCCTTGAAGTCCGCCCATTCGCGCGCGCAGCGCTCCAGTGCGTCCACCGCGCGCAGCTGCGCGGGGTCGCTCTGGTAGCCGCGGGCAGCGAGTTCGGCTTCGTAGACTTCGCGAACCGAAGGCACTGCGCGGATCGCTTTAGAAGTTCAGCGTGCGCTTGTCGACGGCGAGCGCCGCTTCCTTGGTCGCCTCCGACAGCGACGGATGCGCGTGGCAGATGCGCGCGATGTCCTCGCTCGACGCCTTGAACTCCATCGCCACGACGGCTTCCGAGATCAGCTCGCTGGCCATGGGCCCGACGATGTGCACGCCGAGGATCTCGTCGGTCGTGGCGTCCGCCAGGAACTTGACCATGCCGGTGGTGTCGCCCAGCGCGCGTGCCCGCCCGTTCGCCATGAACGGGAACGTGCCGGCCTTGTATTTCACGCCAGCGGCCTTGAGCTGCTGCTCGGTCTGGCCGACCCACGCGATCTCGGGGCTGGTGTAAATCACCCAGGGAATGGTGTTGAAGTTGACGTGGCCGTGCTGGCCGGCGATGCGCTCGGCCACCGCCACACCCTCTTCCTCCGCCTTGTGCGCGAGCATCGGGCCGCGCACGACGTCGCCCACCGCCCAGACATTCGGCAGGTTGGTCCGGCACTGGTCATCGACCAGCACGGCCCCGCGTTCGTCGAGCTTCAGGCCCACCGCTTCCGGGTTCAGCCCGGTGGTGTTCGGCACGCGGCCGATGGAGACGATCAGCTTGTCGACATCGAGTGTCTGCGCCTCGCCCTTGGCGTTGGTCCAGGCAACCGAGACGCCCTTCTTGCCGTTCTTGATCTCGCCGACCTTCACGCCCAGCTCGATTTTCAGGCCTTGCTTGTCGAAAGCTTTCTTGGCTTCCTTGGCAATCTGCTCGTCCACCGCGCCCAGGAAGGTCGGCAGGGCTTCCAGCACGGTCACTTCGGAACCCAGGCGGCGCCAGACCGAGCCCATCTCCAGGCCGATCACGCCCGAGCCGATCAGGCCCAGCTTCTTCGGCACGCCCTGGATGCGCAGCGCGCCGTCGTTCGAGAGGATGTTCTCCTCGTCGAACGGTGCACCCGGCAGCGGCCGGGCGTTGGAACCGGTGGCGACGATGACGTGCTTGCCGGTGAGGGTCTCTTCGCCCACCTGGATGTCGTAGCCGCCCTCGCCCGCCTTCACGAACGAACCGCGGCCGTGGAAGAAGGCGATCTTGTTCTTCTTGAACAGGAACAGGATGCCGTCGTTGTTCTGCTTCACGACGGTGTCCTTGCGCGCCAGCATCTTCGCGAGGTCCAGCCCCAGGCCCTTGACCTCGATGCCGTGGTCGGCGAAATGCTTGCCCGCGTGCTCGTAGTGCTCGGAGGACTGCAGCAGCGCCTTGGAGGGAATGCAACCCACGTTGGTGCAGGTACCACCCGGCGCGGGCTTGCCGTCCTTGTTCTTCCACTCGTCGATGCAGGCGGTGTTGAAGCCCAGCTGCGCCGCGCGGATGGCGGCGATGTAGCCGCCAGGGCCGCCGCCGATGACGACGACGTCAAAATTCTTTGCTGTCACGGACGATAACGAGGCCCCTTGTCGGGGCCTCGTCCTTGTTCTTTGTTAAATATCAAAAAGCAGGCGAGCTGGATCTTCCAGCGCTTCCTTCATCGCCACCAGCCCCAGCACGGCTTCACGGCCGTCGATGATGCGGTGGTCATAGGACATGGCGAGGTAGTTCATCGGGCGCACCACGATCTGGCCGTTCTCGACGACGGCTCGGTCCTTGGTGGCGTGCACGCCCAGGATGGCCGACTGCGGCGGGTTGATGATGGGGGTGGACAGCATCGAGCCGAACACACCGCCGTTGGAGATGGAGAACGTGCCACCGGCCAGGTCGTCCAGGCCCAGCTTGCCGTCCTTGGCCTTCTGGCCGAACTCGGCGATCTTCTTCTCGATGTCGGCGAACGACATCTGGTCGGCGTTGCGCAGGATGGGCACCACCAGGCCGCGCGGCGAACCCACCGCGATGCCGATGTCGAAGTAGCCGTGGTAGACGATGTCGTTGTTGTCGACACTGGCGTTCAGCACCGGGTACTTCTTCAGCGCGTGGACCGCCGCTTTCACGAAGAAGGACATGAAGCCGATCTTGACGCCATGCTCCTTCTCGAACTTCTCCTGGAAGCGCTTGCGCATCTCCATCACCGGGGCCATGTTGACCTCGTTGAAGGTGGTCAGGATGGCGTTGGTCGACTGCGACTGGATCAGGCGCTCGGCGATGCGCGCGCGCAGCCGGCTCATGGGCACGCGCTGTTCCGGCCGGTCGCCGAGGTTCGGCGCGCCGACGGGCGCCGCCACCTGGGCCAGCGCCGCCTTCGGCGCGGCAGCCACTTGCACCGGCGGAGCGACCGCGGCCTTCGCCGGGCCGGCGGCCAGCGTGCCCAGCACGTCGCCCTTGGTCACGCGGCCATCGCGGCCGGTGCCCGCAACGGAACCCGGCTGCAGGTTGTTGTCGGCCATGATCTTCGCGGCCGCGGGCATGGCCACGCCCGACTTGTCGGCGCCCGCTGGCGCGGCTGCCGGAGCCGGCGCAGCGGCCTGGGCCGGTGCCGCCGCCGAAGCACTGGCCTTGCCTTCGGTGTCGATGCGCGCGATGGGCTGGTCGGCCACCACCGTGCCGCCGTCGGCCACGAGGATCTCGGCCAGCACGCCGGCCGCGGGCGCGGGCACTTCGAGCACGACCTTGTCGGTCTCGATCTCGATCACGATCTCGTCCAGGGCGACCAGGTCACCCGCCTTCTTCTTCCACTGCAGCAGGGTCGCTTCGGCAACTGATTCGGACAGCTGCGGGACCTTCACTTCAACGATAGCCATTTCTTGTTCCTCTGAGATTCGATGGTTCGTCATTCCCGCGGAGGCGGGAATCCAGGGCGTTCAGGACATCCTTTGGGAGCCCTGGATCCCCGCCTTCGCGGGGATGACGGAGCGCTAATTACTTTGTGAGAACGAAGCCTTTGAGCTTGGCAAAAGCTGCGTCCACAAGCGCTTTTTGCTGTTCCGCATGCAGGTGCGAATACCCCACCGCCGGCGACGCCGACGCCGCGCGTCCCGCATAGCCGAGCTTCTGGCCTTCCTGCATGTTCTCGTGGATGTTGTGCTGGATGAAGAACCACGCGCCCTGGTTCTGGGGCTCGTCCTGGCACCACACGATGTCGGCCAGGTTGGGGTACTTCTTCAGTTCCGCCGCGAAAGCCTTGTGCGGGAACGGATACAGCTGCTCCACGCGGATGATGGCGACGTCGTCGGCGCCCTTCTCCTCGCGCTTCTTGGCGAGGTCGTAGTAGACCTTGCCCGAGCACACCAGCAGGCGCTTGACCTTGTCGGCCTTCAGCTCCTTGTTCTCGGGAATGACCGTCTGGAACGTGCCCTTGGTGAATTCCGCCAGCGGCGACGTCGCATCCTTGTTCCGCAGCAGGGACTTGGGCGTCATGATCACCAGGGGCTTGCGCAGGTTGCGCACCATCTGGCGGCGCAGCAGGTGGAAGATCTGGCTGGCCGTGGTGGGCTGCACCACCTGCATGTTGGTGTCGGCCGACAGCTGCATGAAGCGCTCGAGGCGCGCCGAGCTGTGCTCGGGGCCCTGGCCTTCGTAGCCGTGCGGCAGCATCAGCGTGATGCCGTTGACGCGGCCCCACTTCACCTCGCCGGAGGCGATGAACTGGTCGATGACGACCTGGGCGCCGTTCACGAAATCGCCGAACTGCGCTTCCCAGATGACCAGCGTGTTCGGGTCATTCGACGCGTAGCCGTATTCGAATCCCAGCACCGCCTCTTCCGAGAGGATGGAGTCGATCACCACGAAAGGCGCCTGGCCCTCCGCCACGTTGCACAGCGGAATGTAGGTGCCTTCGTCGAACTTCTCGCGCTTCTGGTCGTGCAGCACCGAATGACGGTGCGTGAAGGTCCCGCGGCCGCAGTCTTCGCCCGACAGGCGCACCGGGTAGCCGCTGGCCACCAGCGAGGCGAAAGCCATGTGCTCGCCCATGCCCCAGTCGACGTTGACCTCGCCCCGGCCCATGGCCGCACGGTCGTCCAGCACCTTCTTCACCAGCGGATGCGGCGTGAAGGTCTCGGGGATGGTCGTGATGCGCTCGGCCAGGCGCTTCCACTCCGCCATCGGGATGGCGGTATCGGCCGCGTCCGTCCACTTCTTGCCGAGGAACGGCGTCCAGTCGACGGCGTACTTGCTCTTGAAGTTGGTCAGCACCGGGTCCACGGTGTGCTTGCCCGCATCCATGGCCGCGCGGTAGCTCTTGACCATGTCGTCGCCCAGCGTCTCGCCCATGCCCTGCGCGGCGAGTTTGTCCGCGTACAGCTTGCGGGTGCCGGGATGCTGGCCGATCTTCTTGTACATCAGGGGCTGGGTCAGCGAGGGCGTGTCCTGCTCGTTGTGGCCCAGCTTGCGGAAGCAGACGATGTCGACCACCACGTCCTTCGCGAACTCCATGCGGTATTCCAGCGCGAGCTGGGTCGCCAGCACCACGGCTTCCGGGTCGTCGCCGTTCACGTGCAGCACCGGCGCTTCGATCATCTTCACGACGTCCGTGCAGTACAGCGTGGAGCGGCTGTCGCGCGGGTCCGAGGTGGTGAAGCCGATCTGGTTGTTGATGACGATGTGGACGGAGCCGCCGGTGAAGTAGCCGCGGGTCTCGGACAGCGCCAGCGTCTCCATCACGACGCCCTGGCCGGCAAAGGCGGCGTCGCCGTGCACCTGCACCGGCAGCACCTGCTTGCCTTGCGGGTCGGCGCGGCGGTCCATCCGGGCCCGCACGGAGCCCTCGACCACCGGGTTCACGATCTCCAGGTGCGACGGGTTGAAGGCCAGCGTGAGGTGGACCGGCCCGCCAGGCGTGCTCACGTCGGAGCTGAAGCCCTGGTGGTACTTGACGTCGCCCGCCGGCAGGTCTTCCTGCGCGGTGTGCTCGAACTCGGCGAACAGGTCCTTCGGCATCTTGCCCAGGGTGTTGACCAGCACGTTCAGCCGGCCGCGGTGCGCCATGCCGATCACGATCTCCTGCACGCCCTTGGCGCCGGCCTGCTGGATCAGTTCGTCCATCGAGGCGATGAAGCTCTCGCCGCCTTCGAGCGAGAAGCGCTTCTGGCCGACGTACTTGGTGTGGAGGAAGCGCTCGAGGCCTTCCGCCGCGGTGACGCGGTCGAGGATGTGCTTCTTCTTCTCGGCGCTGAAGTTCGGCTTGCTGCGGATCGACTCCAGCTTCTGCTGCCACCAGCGCTTGTGGCCCTGGTCGCTGATGTACATGTACTCGGCGCCGATGGTGCCGCAGTAGGTTTCGCGCAGCGCGTTGATCAGCTCGCGCAGCGACATCGTCTCCTTGCCGAAGAAGGTGTTGCTGGTGTTGAACACCGTTTCCTGGTCGGCATCGGCGAAGCCGTAGAACGACGGCTCCAGCTCGGGGATCTTTTCGCGCTCGGCGCGTTTCAGCGGATCGAGGTCGGCCCAGCGGGCGCCGACGTTGCGGTACGCGGCGATGAGCTGCTGCACGGCGGTGCGCTTGCGCCCCATCTCGGAATCGGCGCCGGCCGCGACCACCACCTTGGTGCCGCCCTGCTTGGCGCGCTCGGCGAAGGCGTTGACGACGGGAAGGTGCGGGACGTCCTTGGCATTGCTGCCGTCGACGGCGGGCACGTTCTGCAGGGCGTCGAAGTAGTCGCGCCACATCTCGGGCACGCTGCCGGGATTGGCGAGGTAGTTCTCGTACATCTCCTCGACATACGGGGCGTTGCCGCCGAAGAGATAGGAATTGCCCTGGTACGCCGTGTAGACGGAGCTGGACTCACTCATCGTTGCGCTACTTTCCGTCTCCCTGGAGGAGACACAAGCTGGTTGTGGAAACCTTCCGCGGCACGGCTGAACCGGTTGGCGGATGCGACTGTGGCAGGAAGGGCCTTGTTGCGGTCGCGATTGTGCCACCGAACGGTGCATGCCGCCAGCCGGGGCGGAGCCACCATGGCGGTTCGGGGATAATCGCCAGCTTCTCGCCGCCCACCGGGCCGGCCGCCCCTTCCCTGCCTTTGCCGCCTCTCCCATGAACGCTGTCTCCCCACCCACCGACGCGCTTGTCGCCCCACTGACCGCCATCGAGCAGATGATCGCGCGCCGCCAGCTCGCCGAGGCGGCCCAGCAGCTCAACGTGCTGGTGCGCCAGGCGCCGGGTGACGCCCGCATCTACCTCATGGGATCGCGGCTCGCCGAAGCCTCCGGCAACGCCAAGGGCGGCGTCGATGCCGCGCGCCGCGCTGTCGAGGCAGCCCCCGCCTGGAGCGTCGCCGTGACCGAGCTCGCGCTGGCACTGGCGCGCGCGAACCAGTTCACCGAAGCCATCGCGATGGCTGAAAAGGCCGTGCAGCTCGATGGCGACAACCCGGCGCTGCTGGCCCGCGTGATCGACGTGGCCCATCGCGCCCAGCACCTGGACCTGGCGCTCGCCTGGCTCACGCGCGCTGCCGTGCTGAGCCCGGACAACATCGCGATCAAGCGGCTGGTCGCGCGCGACCTTCGGATGAAGCACCGTCATGCGGAAGCCCTGGCGGCGTACTCCGCCATCCTGCAGGCGAAACCGGAAGACACGGATGCCCGCCTGGGCCGGCTGCAGACCGCGCTGGCGATGGATGACAACGCCGCAGCGCAACAGGACGCCGCGGCTTTGCTGGCGGCGGACCCTGCGAACACGACGTTCCAGTTCTGGGCCGCGGTGGCACAGGGCGAAACGCCGCAGCACCAGCCGGCCGAGATGGTCACCCATCTCTATGACGGCTTCGCCGACCTGTACGAACAGCATGTCATGGGCACGCTCAAGTACAAGCTGCCCGAGCTCGCCGCCAGCCGCGTGCTGCAGTGGTACCCCGACCGCAAGCTCAACGTGCTCGACCTCGGTTGCGGGACCGGCCTGCTCGGCGTTTACCTGGGCCGCATCAACGGGGCGATGGTCGGCGTCGACCTGTCACGGCCGATGATCGACCAGGCCGTCCGCCGCAACGTCTACGACAAGTTCCACCAGGTCGACCTGCTGGAGGCGCTCGAAGCCACGCCCGAAGCGCTCTATGACGTCATCGCGGCGCTGGACGTCTTCATCTACGCGGGCGCCCTGGAAATCGCCGTCAAGGACGCGCACCGGATCCTCAAGCCGGGCGGCCGGCTGGTGCTCTCGTGCGAGAGCGCCGCCGAAGGCGAGCCCGACATGGTCCTGCGTTCCTCGCTGCGCTACGCGCACCAGCGCGCCGCAGTGGAGGCGCAGTGCAAGGCGGCGGGGTTCGCCGAGGTGGAGATCGAATCCGTCACCGTGCGCGAGGAAGACCGCGCGCCGGTGGAAGGTTTCCTCGTGGTGGCGCGGAAAGCGGGCTGAGTCGGCCGCTCAGCTCGCACTGGGCCGGTTCCTTTCCCACTCTCCGAGAAACGCGGCCCACTCATCCTCGAACGCCTGGGGGGAAACCTCCTCGTAGGAAGGGTCGTCGAAGAGCATGGGCGAGTCCGTCCAGAAACCCATGTTCCTGCCGAGCGGGCCCGCGACGATGGCCTGCTCGCTGATGCTGAAGCCGATTTCGCGTTGCGGGAGTCCGGTCTCGTCCACCTCGATCCACCAGTGCCTGACGTCACTGTAGGCCTTCTCGAAGTCGGGGCTCGCCGAAGGAACCATGGTGCGAAGCACTTGCTCCAGCAGGGGATGGGCACGCAAGCGCGATTGCCCGCTTTTGTCGAGAGAAATGGCGATGGTTCGCATGGGGCTAGGCCAATAGGTCCTTGATCTGTTGCAGCGCTGATGGATCCTCGATGGTGGTCAGGTCACCGGGGTCACGCCCTTCGCACACCGCCTGGATCGCGCGGCGCAGGAGCTTCCCGCTGCGCGTCTTGGGCAGCAGCGTCACGAAGCGCACCCGCGCCGGCCGCGCGACGGCGCCCAGCTGGTCGTCGACCACTTTCATGATGTCGCCTTCGAGCTTCAGGCGCGCGGCGTCGTCATGGACGGCCGTGGTGTCCCGGATGACGACGAAAGCCATCGCGACCTGGCCCTTGAGCGGGTCGGCGACGCCGACGACCGCGACTTCGGCCACGTTCGGATGGCTCGAGATGCTCTCCTCGATCTCGCGCGTGCCGAGCCGGTGCCCCGCCACGTTGATCACGTCGTCGGTGCGGCCGAGGATGTAGAAGTAGCCGTCCTTGTCGCGGATGCCCCAGTCGAAGGTGCTGTAGACCTGCTGCCCGGGAATGCTGGACCAGTAGGTGCTGACGAAGCGCTCGTCGTCGCGCCACACCGTCTGCATGAACCCCGGCGGCGTGGGACCGGCGATCACGACCACGCCCTTCTGGTCGGGCTCGGTCAATTCCTCGCCGGTGGACTCATGCACGATCTTCACGTCGTAGCCATACATGGGCACGCCCGGGCTGCCGAATTTGCTGGCCTGCTTTTCCACGCCGTTGGCGATGGTGAGGATGGGCCAGCCGCTCTCGGTCTGCCAGTAGTTGTCGATGATGGGCACGCCCAGCCCGTCGCTGATCCAGCGCGCGGTCGGCTCGTCCAGCGGCTCGCCCGCCAGGAACAGCGCCTTCAGGCTGGACAGGTCGTACTTCTTCAGGAATGCCGGATCCTGCTTCTTCAGCACGCGCACCGCGGTCGGCGCGCTGAACATCGACGTGACCTTGTACTTTTCGACCAGGCTCCACCAGATGCCGGCGTCGGGCCGGATCGGCAGGCCCTCGTACATGATGGTCGCCATGCCGGCGATCAGCGGACCGTAGACGATGTAGCTGTGGCCCACGACCCAGCCGATATCGCTGGTGGAGAAATACGTCTCGCCCGGTTCGCCGAGGAAGATGTGCTTCATGCTGGCCGCCAGGGCCACCGCGTAGCCGCCGACGTCGCGTTGCACACCCTTGGGACGGCCCGTGGTTCCACTGGTGTAGATGGTGTAGCTGATGTCCGTGGAATCCAGCCACACGCAAGGCACTTGCACGTCGGCATGGCGTTGCGCGAGCTCGGCCCAGTCGTGGTCGCGGCCAGGCGACCTTTCCATCGGCGCCAGGCCGCGGTCGACCAGCAGGAGCGATGCCGGCTTGTGCGCGGACAACCGGATCGCTTCGTCCAGCAGCGGCTTGTACGCCAGCACCTTGCCGGCCCTCGACCCCGCGTCGGCGCTCACGATCACCGACGGCGTGAAGTCTTCGATGCGCGAGGCCAGCGACACCGATGCGAACCCCCCGAACACCACCGAATGGATCGCGCCGATGCGGGCGCAGGCTAGCATCGCGAAGGCGGCCTCCGCGATCATCGGCATGTAGATCAGGACGCGATCGCCCCGGGCGACCCCGAGCGACAGCAGCACCGCGGCCATCTTCTGCACTTCCGCGTGCAGTTCCCGGAAGGTGTAGACCTTCTCCTGGTTCGTCTCCGTGGAAACATAGATCAGCGACGCCTGGTCCGCGCGGTCCTTCAGGTGCCGGTCCACCGCGTTGTGGCAAAGGTTGGTGGTGCCGCCGGCGAACCAGTGCACGAAGGGCGGGCGGCTCGCGTCGCAGATGGTCGCGGGCCGCGTCTTCCAGTCGATCAGCCGGGCCTGCTCGGCCCAGAACGCGTCGCGGTCCGTGAGCGAGCGGCGATGGAAGTCGGCGTAGTTCGTCATGCCTCTTGTCTCCTGGTACGGGGCGCCGCGATTGTTGTCGCGCGACTTTGCGAGGAACTGACGCCGGACTGTCCCGCCAATGACTATTTGACCAGTGCCAGCACGTCCTTGAACCGCGGGTGTTCCGCATCTTGCAGCCATTCGAAGGCCACCATCTCGGTCGTCACCAGTTCCGCGCCGGCGCCGGCCAGGCGGTCGAAGGCGGCGTCACGGCTGCGCTCGGTGCGCGAGCTGCAGGCGTCGGTGACGACCCAGACCTCGAACTCTTCCTCGAGCAGGCCGAGCGCGGTTTGCAGCAGGCAGACGTGCGCCTCGCAGCCGGCCAGGACGATGCTCTCGCGCCCTGGGGCGGGCGGCGGCACCGCCTTTTGCAGGTGCTTGGGCAGGCTGCGCGCGTTGCCGCCCTGCCCGCCTTGGCCTGCCTTCGCCGCCGGGCGCAGCTTGGGGATGAGCACGCTCGAGCCGTCGAAGGCGATCTTCGACAGCACGCGGCCGGCCACCAGCGGCTGCAAATCAGCGACGGTGCCGCCCAGCCCTGCGGGGTTCTCTTCGGTGGCCCAGAACGGGACCTCCAGCAACTGCGCGATTCGTGCCAGCCGCACGGCATTGGCGACGGCTTCGGCGCCTGCGTGGATGGAGGGCATCAGGCGCTGCTGGTAGTCCACCAGCACCAATTGGCATTCGTCGGCTTGCATCAGCATGGGGGGATTATCCCGCCGCAAGTCACTGCCGCAACCGGAGCAACTGCCCTTGCGCGCTGTCGGTGACGACGTAGAGCCAGCCGTCGGGGCTTTGGCGCACGTCGCGGACGCGGCCCACGCCCTCCAGCAGCTTGTGCTCGCGCACGACCTTCCCCTCGGCAAGCTCCAGCCGGGCCAGGTAGCCGAACTTCAACGAGCCGACGAACAGGTTGCCGCGGGCCGCCGCGCCATATTTGTCGCTGGTGAGGAAGGCCATGCCCGATGGCGCGATGGACGGCACCCAGTATTTCAGCGGCTGCTCCAGGCCGGCGCGTTCGGTGATGCCCTCGCCGATCTTGCCGCCGCCATAGTTCTCGCCATAGGTGATCACGGGCCAGCCATGGTTGCGCCCGGCGCGCGCGATGTTGATTTCGTCGCCGCCCTGCGGGCCATGCTCATGGGTCCAGAGCGCGCCGTCCGGCCCCAGCGCGGCGCCCTGCATGTTGCGGTGGCCGTAGCTCCAGATCTCCGGCAGCGCGCCGGCCCGGCCCACGAAGGGGTTGTCCCTGGGCGCCGTGCCGTCCTTCTGGATGCGCACCACCTTGCCGTGGTGCGTGTCCAGCGTCTGCGCGTCGCGCATGCGCGAGTAGCGGTCGCCGAGCGTCAGGAACAGATGTCCGTCGCGCGTTTCCACGATCCGGCAGCCGAAGTGGTGGCTGCTTTCCACCTTCGGCTTGCCGCTGAAGATGACCCGCACGTTCTCCAGCCGGCTCAAGTCGTCCGAAAGCTTCGCGCGCGCCAGGGCCGTGCTGTTTCCGCCGGCGCCGGGCTCCGAGAAACAGAAGTACAGCTCGCGGTTGCGGTCGAACCCGGAGTCCAGCACCACGTCCAGCAGGCCGCCCTGGCCCCGCGCCACGACCTCGGGCACGCCGGCCAACGGCTTCCCCAGCCTGCCGTCCGCTTCGACGACGCGCATGCGGCCCGGGCGTTCGGTCACGAGGAAGCGGCCTTGCGGCAGGAAGGCCACCGCCCACGGATTCTCCAGGCCGGAGGCGATGGTCTCCGTGCGCCAGGCCTGGGCCCAGGCAGAGGGATTCGTGAGAACTGCCACAATGGCGGCGGCCAGAAAGCGGGTGTATCGCATGGCCGGATTCTTCCTCATTGGCCGGTCGCGCGGGGTTCGGTCCCCAGAATCTTTCCAAATTTCCATACAGATCAACAGTTTGCCCGCGAATCTTCGCTTGACTTCTCAATGCCGAACCGGCTAAGCTCCGCCTCCATGACCCGTTGGCTCAGCATTGCCCTGCTCGCCTGGTGCGCCGGCGCACAGGCAGCGCCCGCGACTTCGGCCGAAGACGACGTGGGACGCTTCATGGCGGAAAAGGGCTTTCTGGACCGCCTGGACCAGGTTCGCCATTCGGTCACGGACCGGGTGGTCGAACAGGCTGGCACGGTGGCGCATCGCGCATCCGACCTGGTCGTCTCCGCCATGGGCTTCCTGGGTGTCCCTTACCGGCGTGGCGGCAACTCGATCGATACCGGCTTCGATTGCAGTGGCTTCGTGAAAGCCATGTTCGAACAGACCGTGGGCCTGGTGCTGCCGCGGCGCGCCAACGAGCAGGCCGCCGCCACGCAGAAGATCGAGCGGCGCGAACTGCAGCCTGGCGACCTGGTGTTCTTCAACACCATGAAGCGCACTTTCAGCCACGTGGGCATCTACGTCGGCGACAACAAATTCATTCATTCGCCCAAGCCTGGTGCGCAGGTGCGCGTCGAAGACATGGGCAACTCGTATTGGGATCGCCGGTTCGACGGCGCGCGCCGCGTCCTCACGCCGGTCGCCGCGCAGGCCCAGGCGCCAATTCCCGTCCTGCTCCCCTGATTCGCCGGCCGCCCACGCGGTCGAATTGCCTCTGCTGCAAACCCTCCTGCAAGGTTCGCGGGCCGCGCGTACCATGCGCGACGGCTCATCCACCCAGCAGAGAAGGACCAAGGGGCATGGCGAAACTCAACGTGAACGGCGCGGTGCGCGAATTCGACGCGGAGGGGGACACGCCCCTGCTGTGGGTGCTGCGGGAGCAGCTGGGCCTGACCGGCACCAAGTACGGCTGCGGCATCGCTGCCTGCGGCTCCTGCACAGTGCACCTGGACGGCGTTCCCACGCGCAGCTGCGTGCGGCCGGTCTCCACGGTCGGCCCCGAAGAAAAGATCGTGACCATCGAGGGCCTGTCGCGCGACGGCTCCCACCCCTTGCAGAAGGCCTGGGTCGCGCTCGACGTCCCGCAATGCGGCTACTGCCAGAGCGGGATGCTCATGGCCGCGGCGGCCCTGCTGAAGGCCAAGCCCAATCCGACCGATGCCGACATCGACGACGCGATGAGCAACATCTGCCGCTGCGGCACGTACAACCGCGTCCGTGCGGGCATCAAGGCGGCGGTGCAAGGCAGTACGCGCAGCGCGGGCCTGGCCATCCAGCACGCCGATGGGAGCGTCACGTGAGCGCCGTCCCCTCCTCGATCGACCGTCGCGGTTTCCTGAAGGTTTCGGCAGGCGCAGGCCTGGTGATCGGCTTCCACATCCCATTCGCCGGGACGGCCACCGCGCAGGCCATGGCGCCCGAAATCAACGCCTGGGTGGTCGTGAAGCCCGACGACACGGTGATCATCCGCATCGCCCGCTCCGAGATGGGCCAGGGCACGCTGACGGGCCTGGCGCAACTGGCCGCCGAGGAACTGGAATGCAACTGGGCCAAGGTGACCACCGAGTACCCGACGCCTGGCGCGAACCTGGCGCGCAAGCGCGTGTGGGGCAACTACTCGACCGGCGGCAGCCGCGGCATCCGCGAGTCGCACGACTACGTGCGCAAGGGCGGCGCTGCCGCCCGCGTGATGCTGGTGCAGGCCGCGGCCAATGAATGGAAGGTGCCGGTGGCCGAATGCCGGGCCGCCAACAGCGTGGTGACACACGCACCGAGCGGCCGCACGCTGACCTATGGAAAGCTGGCGGACGCCGCCGGCAAGCTGACCCCTCCCGCCGACGTGCCGCTGAAGGACCCCAAGGACTGGAAGCTGGTCGGCAAGCGCATGGCCCGGCTGGACACCGTCGAAAAGGTCACCGGCAAGCAGATCTACGGCGCGGATCTCCAGATGCCGGGCATGCTGAACGCCGCCATCAAGGACTGCCCCGTCTTCGGCGGCAAGGTGAAGAGCTTCAACGCCGCCGCCATCGAGCGGCGGCCGGGCGTGAAGAAGGTGGTCCGGGTCGGCGACAGCGCCGTGGCCGTGGTGGCCGACACCTGGTGGCGCGCCAAGACCGCCCTGGACGCGTTGCCGATCGAATGGGACCTGGGGCCCAACGCCAAGGAATCCAGTGCCACGGTGGCGGCCATGCTCAAGGCGGGCCTGGACGCCCCGGACGCGGCCGTGGGCAACCAGAACGGCGATGCGAAAGCCGCGCTGGCCTCCGCCTCGCGTGTGATCGAAGCGGTGTATTCCTATCCGCACCAGAACCACGCGACGATGGAGCCGATGAACGCGACGGCCCGCTACACGCCGGAGCGCTGCGAAGTCTGGACGCCCACGCAGAACGGCGAAGCCGCGCTCGCGGCCGCCAGCGAAGCTTCGGGTCTGCCGGCCGACAAGTGCGAGGTCTACAAGCTGCACCTGGGCGGTGGCTTCGGCCGCCGCGGCGCCATCCACGACTGGGTGCGCCAATCCGTCGAGATCGCCAAACAGATGCCCGGCGTGCCGGTCAAGCTGCTCTGGTCGCGCGAGGAAGACATGCTGCACGGCCGCTTCCATCCCGTCACCCAGTGCAAACTGCGGGCCGGCGTGGACGCGCAGGGCAACGTGACGGCGCTGCACATGCGCATCTCCGGCCAGTCGATCCTGGCAGGCGTGTTCCCGCAGAACATCCGCAACGGGCTCGATCCCGTGCAATTCCAGGGGCTGAACTCGCCCGGGCCGGAGGCTTCGATCGGCTACAGCTTCCCGAACCTGCTGGTGGACCACGCGATGCGCAACCCGCCCGTGCCGCCGGGCTTCTGGCGCGGCGTCAACCTGAACCAGAACGCGATCTACCTCGAGTGTTTCGTCGATGAAGTGGCCGCGGCCCTCGGGCAGGATCCGCTCGCGCTGCGCCGCAAGCTGATGGCGAGCCATCCCAAGCACCTGGGTGTGCTCAATGCCGTGGCCGAGAGATCGGGCTGGGGCCGGCCCGCGCCCGACGTCAACGGGCAGAAGGTCTTCCGCGGCCTGGCGCAGACCATGGGCTTCGGCAGCTACGTCGCCGCGTGCGCCGAGGTTTCGGTGAATGCGGAAGGGGAGCTGAAGATCCACCGCATCGTCGCCGCGACTGACCCGGGCCATGCCGTGAATCCGCAGCAGATCGAGGCCCAGGTCGAAGGCTCGTTCGCCTACGGGCTGTCGGCCGCACTCTTCGGCGAGTGCACGCTGAAGGACGGCCGCATCGAGCAGGACAACTTCAGCACCTACCCGGTGGTGCAGATGCGGCACATGCCCAAGGTGGAGACCATCGTCATGCCCAGCGGCGGCTTCTGGGGCGGCGTCGGCGAGCCGACGATCGCCGTGGCCGCGCCGGCCGTGCTGAATGCGATCTTCGCGGCCACCGGCAAGCGCATCCGCGACCTGCCGCTGAAGAACCAGAGCCTGAAGCGGGCCTGAACAGGCAGCCATGGCCATGCGGCGCTTCTTGGCCGGCATGTCCATGGTGTGTCTGGTCCAGGCGGCGGATGCCCAGGGCATCGTGCGGTATGAGGTCGTTGGCGATGCCGTCCCCTCGCCCCTGACTGCGGAGCCCGGAGATCCCGCGCGTGGCCGAACCATCGTGGCCAATCGCCAAGCCGGCCTGTGCCTGCTGTGCCACAGCGGCCCCATCCCCGAGGAACGCTTCCAGGGCAATCTGGCGCCCGACCTGGCGGGCGCCGGCGCGCGCTACAGCCCAGGCCAGCTCCGTCTGCGCCTGGTGGATCCGCGGCGCGTCAATCCGCAGAGCTTCATGCCCTCGTTCCATTCCGAACACAACCCGTCCCGTGTCGGTGGCAACTGGGCCGGCAAGCCCATCCTGACAGCTCAGCAGGTGGAAGACGTCGTCGCCTACCTTGCGACATTGCGCTAGGCTTCGCTGCATGACGGACGCCACACTTCGTACATGGCCACGTCGGCACCTGCTGCAGTTGGGGGCCGCGGCTGTCGGGGCCTCCTGGCTGGACCGGGTCAGCGCGCAAGACGCCGGCGAGATGGCCAAGGCGATCGCGCAATTCGCCGGTGCGCAGCAGGTCCGCACCGGACGCGTCAAGCTGGACATCGCCCCCCTGGTCGACAACGGCAACGTGGTCCCGATGCGCGTGACGGTCGAGAGCCCGATGTCGGCGGCGGACCACGTCGCGGAGATCGCCGTCTTCAACGAGAAGAACCCGCAGCGCGACGTGGCGCGCTTCACGCTGGGCCCACGCAGCGGCAAGGCCGACGTCGCGACACGCATCCGCCTCGCGACCAGCCAGAAGCTCGTGGCGCTCGCGCGCATGAGCGATGGCAGCGTCTGGTCCGATACCGTGAATGTGGTGGTCGTGCTCGCCGCCTGCATCGAGGGGGAAAGCTGATGGCGCGTGCCCTGATCCACATGCCGCCCTCTGCCCGCAAGGGCGAGGTGATCGAAGTGCGGGCGCTGATCGCGCATCCCATGGAGACGGGTTACCGGCCCGGCGCGGACGGCCGCGTGCTGCCGCGCGACATCATCCGGCGCTTCACCTGCCGCTACAACGGCGAAGTGGTCTTCGCCGCGGAGCTGTACCAGGCGGTTTCGGCGAATCCGTACCTGAGCTTCCATGCGCTCGTGACGGACAGTGGCTCCCTCGAATTCGAATGGCAAGGCGACAACGGTTTCGCGCAGACCGAGCGCATGGCCTTGCAGGTGACGTGAGCACCGCCCGGCTGGCCGTCATGGTCGCGGTCGCGCTGGTGCTGGGTTGTGCCGCGCCGCCGTCGACCCAACCGGCCCGCCGGTCCGGTTTCAAAGACATGAGCCCGGCCACGCAGGCGATGCAGCGCGACGACAGTGCCAACCCCGCGATGCTGTGGGTGCGCGACGGCGAACAGCTTTGGGCACGAACCGAGGGCGCGCCGGCGCGCTCCTGTGCGAGCTGCCACGGCGACGCGAAAGCCATGCGCGGCGTGGCGGTGCGCTTTCCGGCCTGGGATGACGCGTTGCGCCGTCCCGTCAATCTCGGGACGCGGATCAACCTGTGCCGGCAACGCCATCAGGGCCTGCCACCCTGGCCGGCCGAGAACGGATCGCTGCTGGGCCTGGAGGCTTTCCTGGCATTGCAGTCGCGCGGTCTGCCGATCGCGCCCCCGGAGGACCGGCGGCTGCTGCCGCACCGGGAACGCGGCGAGAAACTGTTCGGCGAGCGCATCGGCCAACTCGCGCTGTCATGCGCCCAATGCCACGATGAGCGCGCCGGCGGCAAGCTGGGTCCCGCGCTGATCCCGCAGGGCCAGGCGACGGGCTACCCCATCTATCGCCTGGAGTGGCAGGGCCTGGGGTCGCTCGGCCGGCGCGTGCGCAACTGCATGACCGGGGTGCGAGCCGAGCCGCTTGCGCATGGCAGCGTGGAAATGGCGGAGCTGGAGCTGTACCTGGCAGCACGCGCGATGGGCATGCCGCTGGAAACGCCAGCCGTCCGGCCTTAGGAGGAATGCATGACGAAGCAATACTGGCTGATGAAGTCCGAGCCCGACGAGGTCTCGATCGACGATGCGCTCGCCGCGCCGAAGCAGACCGTCGCCTGGACGGGCGTGCGCAACTACCAGGCGCGCAACTTCATGAAGGACGTGATGCGGGTCGGCGATGGCGTGCTGTTCTATCACTCGAGCTGCCCGGAGCCCGGCATCGCGGGCATCGCGGAAGTGGCGTCCACGCCCTACCCCGATCCGTCGCAGTTCGACAGGAAGTCACCCTACTTCGATGCGGCGTCCAAGCTCGAGTCACCGCGCTGGACGCTGGTAGACGTGCGTGCGTTGCGCAAGACCCGACTGCTGGGCCTGCCCGAGATGCGTGAGACACCCGCTCTGGCGGGCTTGCTGGTGCTGAAAAAGGGCAATCGGCTGTCGATCACGCCGGTGTCGGCGGAGCACTGGCGCGTGATCGAGAAACTGCTGACGTGAATGCCTGCCGGGGCTTCTCGCTGCTGGAACTGCTCGCCGCCCTGGCGGTGATGTGCATCCTGCTGCTGATTGCCCTGCCGAGCTACACCGACCGGATCGTCCGCGAGCAGGTCGTCGAGGCGTTGCCGCTCGCCAACCTCGCCAAGCCGGCCGTCGAGGCGGCCTGGCGCAACGGCGAGCCACTGCCTGCCGACAACGCGGCGGCTGGCCTGCCGGCTGGCGACAAGATCGTGAATGCCGTGGTGACTTCGGTGACGCTCCAGGACGGCGCCGTCCACATCGTCTTCGGCCACCGCGCGCACCCGTCGCTGCGCGGACGAACGCTCACCTTGCGGCCGGCGGGCGTGGAAGACGCGCGGGTGGTGCCGGTGGTCTGGCTGTGCGGGCGCGCCGCGCCACCGCCGCCGATGGCTGCGCACGGCACCGACCGGACCGACGTTCCGGCCGGCCTGCTGCCGTTGCGCTGCCGCTGAATGGATTACTTTTTCTGCGCCGGCACGTCCGTGCACGTGCCGTGCGCGATCTCCGCCGCCATGCCGATGCTTTCGCCCAGCGTGGGGTGCGGGTGGATCGTCTTGCCGATGTCGACTTCGTCGGCACCCATCTCGATGGCCAGGGCCACTTCGCCGATCATGTCGCCGGCATGCGTACCGACGATGCCGCCGCCCAGGATGCGGTGCGTCTGCGCGTCGAACAGCAGCTTCGTGAAGCCCTCGTCGCGCGTGTTGGCGATGGCGCGGCCGGAAGCCGTCCAGGGGAAGTGGCCCTTCTTGATGGCGATGCCTTCGGCCTTGGCCTGGTCCTCGGTGAGGCCGACCCAGGCAACCTCGGGATCCGTGTAAGCGACGCTGGGGATCACGCGTGCGTTGAACGCGGACTTCTCACCGGCCGCGGCCTCGGCCGCCACGTGCGCTTCGTGCACCGCCTTGTGCGCCAGCATCGGCTGTCCGACGATGTCGCCGATGGCGAAGATGTGCGGCACGTTGGTGCGCATCTGGATGTCGACCGGGATGAAGCCGCGATCGGTCACGGTGACACCCGCCTTGTCGGCGCCGATCTTTTTGCCGTTGGGGCTGCGGCCGACGGCCTGCAGCACCACGTCATACAGCTGCGGCTCCTTCGGCGCCTGCTCGCCTTCGAATTTCACCAGGATGCCGTCCTTGGTCGCCTCGGCGCCAACGGTCTTGGTCTTCAGCATGATGTTGTCGAAGCGCGGCGCGTTCATCTTCTGCCAGACCTTGACCAGGTCGCGGTCGGCGCCCTGCATCAGGCCGTCCAGCATCTCGACCACGTCGAGGCGCGCGCCCAGCGTGGAATACACCGTGCCCATCTCCAGCCCGATGATGCCGCCGCCGAGGATGAGCATCCGCTTGGGGTCGCCGGCCAGTTCCAGCGCGCCCGTGGAATCCACCACGCGCGGATCCTTGGGCATGAAAGGCAGGTGCACCGCCTGCGAGCCGGCCGCGATGATGCAGTTCTTGAACTTGACCGTCTGCTTCTTGCCCGTCTTTTCCTGGCCGGTCGCTCCGGTGGTCTCTTCGACCGACAGGTGGTACGGGTCCAGGAAAGCGCCGACACCGCGCACGACGGTGACCTTGCGCATCTTGGCCATGGCGCTCAAGCCGCCGGTGAGCTTGCCCACCACCTTGTCCTTGTGCGCCTTCAGCTTGGGGCGGTCGATCGTGGGCTTGCCGAACGTCACACCAAGCGACTCGAAGTGACTGGCTTCGTCCATGACCGCGGCCACGTGCAGCAGCGCCTTCGACGGAATGCAGCCGACGTTCAGGCAGACGCCACCCAGGGTGGCGTACCGTTCGACCAGCACGACTTTCATGCCGAGGTCGGCGGCGCGGAAGGCGGCGGAGTAGCCGCCGGGTCCCGCGCCCAGGACGAGCATGTCGCAGTCGAGATCTGCACCGCCGGCGTACGAAGAAGCAACAGGTGCTGGGCCGGCCGCGGCAGGTGCCGGCGCGGGCGCAGCAGGGGCGGACTTGGGCGCAGTTGCAGGTTCGGCAGCGGCGCCCGCGGCACCCTCGATCAGCACCACCACCGAACCTTCGGCGACTTTGTCACCGACCTTGACCTTGACCTCCTTCACCACGCCCGCGTGCGTCGAAGGAATCTCCATCGAGGCCTTGTCGCTCTCCACCGTCACCAGCGACTGCTCCACCTTGATCGTGTCGCCGGGCTTCACCAGCACCTCGATCACGGCCACCTCCTCGAAGTCCCCGATGTCGGGGACCTTCACTTCCGTCAAGCTGCTCATTTTGTTTCTTTCGTCGCTTTGATCGTGAAGATGTCGCAGGGAGTCGCCGAGTTGCGGTCGAACTCGCAGCCGGCGCCGATGCCGGCTTCCGCCACTTCCTTGGCCGTCTTGGCTTTCGCATACACCGCATGCATCGCACCCAACGCGAAGCTGCGCCCGGAGCCGATGCCCCAGAACTCCTTGAACTCGAACACCTCACGGTAGCTGTACAAGCCGTAGATGCCGGTCGCGTTGGCGATCACCACGCTGAACTGGCTGGACTCGTACGGGTCGCTGTCTTCCTCCTTGGTCTGCAGGAAGAAGTTGTCCTTCAGGTACGGATGCAGCTTGGTGAACGTATCGAACACCTCATCCTTGCTTCCGAGCTTCAGCAGCTCGCGGGGCATCGACCCCATCGCCTTGCGCAACACGGGGAAGTGGGCGACGGTGCCGGCCATGCCGATGTAGCTGGGGCCGGCGTCCGTGTCGACCTGGAAGATCTTGGTGTTGCTTTCGAAGCGGTGCGCGAGACGCGTGTCGCCGAAAGTCACGAGGGTGTCGGCCGCGATCGCGATCTGACCGGCCTTCTTCACCACCACAACAGTTGTCATTTCTTCTGGTTCTTAGAGCAGTACACGGCGGAAGTCCGCCAGGATCTGTCCCAGATAGGCATTGAAGCGCGCCGCGGAAGCGCCGTCGATGACCCGGTGGTCCCACGACAGCGAAAGCGGCAGCATCAACCTCGGCTGGAACTGCTTGCCGTCCCACACCGGTTCGGTCTGGGACTTGCACACTCCGAGGATAGCCACTTCCGGCGCGTTGATGATGGGTGTGAAGTAACGCCCGCCGATCCCGCCGAGCGACGAGATCGTGAAACAGGCACCTGACATGTCGGCGGGGCCCAGCTTGCCGTCGCGTGCCTTCTTGGCAAGTTCGCCCATTTCCTGGCTGATCTGCAGCACGCCCTTCTTGTCGCAGTCGCGGATGACTGGAACGACCAGGCCGTTGGGCGTGTCGGCTGCGAAACCGATGTGGTAGTAGCTCTTCAGCACGAGCTCGTCACCGTCGAGCGAGCTGTTGAAGTCGGGAAACTTCTTGAGGGCAGCCACCGAAGCCTTGATGAGGAAGGCGAGCATGGTCACCTTGACGCCGGCCTTCTCGTTCTCCTTGTTGGTCGAGACACGGAAAGCTTCCAGCTCGGTGATGTCGGCGTCGTCATGGTTGGTGACGTGCGGGATCATCACCCAGTTGCGGTGCAGGTTCGCCCCGCTGATCTTCTTGATGCGCGACAGCGGCTTGCGCTCGACCGGGCCGAACTTCGTGAAGTCGACCTTGGGCCAGGGCAGCAGGCCGAGCGCCTCGCCGCCACCGCCGCCGGCCGGCGCCTTGGCGGCCGATGCCTTGGTCTGTGCGGTGCCGGACATCACGGCCTTGGTGAATGCCTGCACGTCCTCCTGCGTGATGCGGCCCTTGGGACCGCTGCCCTTCACTTCGTCCAGCGGCACGCCGAGTTCACGCGCGAACTTGCGCACGGAGGGCGAGGCATGCGGGAGATTGCCGGTGGGTGTGCCGGGTTCGTGCGGAGGCAAGGCCGCAGTCGGCGGCGTGCGCTCCTGGGATGGGCTCCCTCCCCCTCCGGGGGAGGGTTGGGGTGGGGACGCGCTGGCCGAGGTCGTTGCAGGAGGCGAAGCACTTCCGGCCGAGCCTTCGACGACAGCGATCAAGTCGCCGATGTTGACCTTGTCGCCGACCTTGACCTTGAGTTCCTTCAGGGTGCCGGCGGACGATGACGGGATCTCCATCGATGCCTTGTCCGATTCCACCGTGATCAGGGACTGCTCGACCTGGATGGCGTCACCAGGCTTGACCAGGATTTCGATGACGGCGACATCCTTGAAGTCGCCGATGTCGGGCACGTGGACGTTGATGCTCTGGCTCCCTCCCCCACCGGGGGAGGGTTGGGGTGGAGGCGCTGCAGGCGGCGAAGATGCAGCCGCCGGCGCAGCTGCCGCAGCAGGCGCCGGTGCCGCCGCTTCCGCCGACTCCACCACCGCGATCACCGTCCCCTCTTTGACCTTGTCGCCGAGCTTGATCTTCAATTCCTTGACGACGCCGCCGTGGCTGGAGGGAATCTCCATCGAGGCCTTGTCCGACTCCACCGTGGCCAGCGACTGCTCCGGCTTGATGGTGTCCCCGGGTTTCACGAGCAGTTCGATGACCGCGACTTCCTCGAAGTCCCCGATGTCGGGGACTTTCACTTCGACCAGTGCCATGTTCTTGTTCTCCGGTTTCTTGTTGTCTTTCGCGGCCGCGATGGCCAGGCCGAGTATCAGGCGTACAGCGGATTGATCTTGTCGGCCTGGATGCCGTACTTCTTGATGGCCTCGGACACCTTGGCTGCCGGTACCGCACCATCCTCGGCCAGGCCCTTGAGCGCGGCGACCACGATGTAGTGGCGGTTGACCTCGAAGTGCTCGCGCAGCTTGCTGCGGAAATCGCTGCGGCCAAAACCATCGGTGCCCAGCACCTTGTAGGCGCGGCCCTTGGGGATGAATGCGCGGATCTGCTCCGCGTACGCCTTCATGTAGTCGGTCGAGGCGACGATCGGCCCGACGGATTTTTCGAGCTGCTGCGTCACGAACGGCACCCGCGCCTTGCCGTCCGGGTGCAGCAGGTTGTGGCGCTCGCAGTCCTGGCCGTCGCGGGTGAGCTCGTTGAAGCTCGGGCAGCTCCAGACATCGGCGGCGACGCCCCAGTCTTTCTCGAGGAGGTCCTGGGCCGCGATGGACTCGCGCAGGATGGTGCCGCTGCCCAGCAGTTGCACGCGCGGCTTGCCCTTGAGCTTTTCGCCCGGCTTGCACACGTACATGCCCTTCACGATCTGCTCCTCGGTGCCGGGCTGCAGGCCGGGCATCGGGTAGTTCTCGTTCAGCAGGGTGATGTAGTAGAAGACGTTCTCCTGCCGCTCCACCATGCGCTTCATGCCGTCCTGCATGATCACCGCGACTTCGTGGGCGAAGGTCGGGTCGTAGCTCACGCAATTCGGGATGGTGCCGGCCAGGATGTGGCTGTGGCCGTCCTCGTGCTGCAGGCCTTCGCCGTTCAGCGTCGTGCGGCCCGAAGTGCCGCCGAGGAGAAAGCCGCGCGCCTGCATGTCGCCGGCCGCCCAGCACAGGTCACCCACGCGCTGCAGGCCGAACATCGAGTAGTAGATGTAGAACGGCACCATGATGCGGTTGCTGGTGCTGTAGCTGGTGGCCGCGGCGATCCAGCTGGCCATGCCCCCGGCTTCGTTGATGCCTTCCTGCAGGATCTGGCCGTCCAGTGTTTCCTTGTAATAGGACACCTGGTCGCGGTCCTGCGGGGTGTAGTTCTGGCCGGCCGGGTTGTAGATGCCGATCTGGCGGAACAGGCCTTCCATGCCGAAGGTACGCGCCTCGTCGACCAGGATGGGAACGATGCGCGGCCCCAGTTCCTTGTCACGCAGCAGGGCGGTGAGGAAGCGCACATACGCTTGCGTCGTGCTGATTTCGCGGCCTTCGGCCGTCGGCTCGGTGACCGACTTGAAGGCGTCGAGGCCGGGCACCGTGAACTTCTCGTCGGCCTTCACGCGGCGCTTGGGCAGGTAGCCGCCCAGCGCCTTGCGGCGGGCGTGCAGGTACTCCATCTCGGGCGTGTGCTCGGCCGGCTTGTAGAACGGGATGTCGGCGAGTTGTTCGTCCGGGACCGGGATGTTGAAGCGATCGCGGAAGGCGCGGATGTCCTCGTCGGTCAGCTTCTTGGCCTGGTGGGCGATGTTCTTCGCCTCGCCGGCCTTGCCCATGCCGAAGCCCTTGACCGTCTTGATCAGGAGCACCGTCGGCTGGCCCTTGTGCTTGACCGCGCGGTCGTAGGCCGCGTACACCTTCTGCGGGTCGTGGCCGCCGCGTTGCAGGCGCCAGATGTCGTCGTCGCTCATCTTGGCGACCATTTCGAGCGCCTTGGGATGGCGGCCGAAGAAGTTCTTTCGCACGAACGCACCATCGTTCGCCTTCATCGCCTGGTAGTCACCATCCAGCGTGTCCATCATGATCTTGCGCAGGACGCCTTCCTTGTCGCGCGCGAGCAGCGGATCCCAGTAGCTGCCCCAGATCAGCTTGATGACGTTCCAGCCGGCGCCGCGGAATTCGCCTTCCAGCTCCTGGATGATCTTGCCGTTGCCGCGCACCGGCCCGTCGAGGCGCTGCAGGTTGCAGTTGACGACGAAGATCAGGTTGTCGAGCTTCTCGCGCGCCGCCACGCCGATGGCGCCCAACGACTCCACTTCGTCCATTTCGCCGTCGCCCAGGAAGGCCCATACCTTCCGGTTCTCGGTATTGGCGATGCCGCGCGCGTGCAGGTACTTGAGGAAGCGCGCCTGGTAGATGGCCATCAGCGGGCCCAGGCCCATCGATACCGTCGGGAACTGCCAGAACTCGGGCATGAGTTTGGGGTGGGGATAGCTCGAAAGCCCCTTGCCGTCGACTTCCTGGCGGAAATTGAGCAACTGGTCTTCCGTCAGGCGCCCTTCCAGGTAGGCGCGCGCGTAGATGCCGGGCGAGCTGTGGCCCTGGATGTACAGGCAATCCCCGCCGTGGTTCTCGCTCTCGGCGTGCCAGAAGTGGTTGAAGCCCGCGCCGAACATGTTGGCCAGCGAGGCGAAGGAGCTGATGTGGCCGCCGAGGTCGCCACCGTCGGCGGGATGCAGCCGGTTCGCCTTCACCACCATCGCCATGGCGTTCCAGCGCATGTAGGCGCGCAGGCGTTCCTCGATCTCGAGGTTGCCCGGGCAGCGCTCTTCGTCCTGCGGCTCGATGGTGTTGACGTAGCCGGTGGTGGCGGAGAACGGCATGTCGATGCCCTCCTGCCGCGCCTGTTCCAGGAGCTGCTCCAGCAGGAAGTGCGCGCGTTCGCGCCCTTCGCTGGCCACGACGGCCGACAGGGCGTCGATCCATTCACGGGTTTCCTGGGCATCGCCGTCGTTGGCGGCGCCCCCGAACAGGTTGTCGGGCTGTGCGGACATGCTTGTCTCCTTGATTGGCTTTCGAGCGAATTTAGTACGGCGAACCGTGCAACGGGGAAAGTGTCGCATAGATCGTTCGTGATTTCAAATAGTGCTTCTACGTACCATAATGCGAAATTCGAACGAAGCATCCATGGGTGTTTCCACTCTGTCGAAGTCACAGCCCTACACTATTGGGCACATGCAAGACGCACCCGCTTCCGAGCTGCTGCCGGAAAGCAAAAACCCGAACCCGGCCTGGTGGCGCCACTGGTGGCGCCGCCAGACCCCGACCCGCCAGGACCGCTTCGCCATGCTGGCGCCGCTGGCGGCGGTGATGCTGTTCCTGGCCGCCATCATTTCCGCTTTCTGGTACCTGCGGCTGGAGGAGATGGACCGCGAGCAGGAAGCCGTGAAGCGCGACGTCGAATACGCGCAGCAGCGCGTCCGCCTGCGCCTGCTGGAGCGGCAGGAGCAGCTGATGCGCATCGCACGCGACATTTCCAACAAGGAAGTCGACGCCGACGAATTCGTCGTCCGTGCCGAATCGATGCTGGCGCAGTATCCCGAATTGCAGGTGCTGACGTGGATCGACGAGCGGCGCCGCATCAAGGCCAGCTATTCAGCCCCGAGCATGATGGGCGGCCTGCTGCGCGTGCCCGGCGAAGTGCTGCGGCCGGGCGAGACCGAAAGCATGTACGGCCTGGCACGCGACCTCCAGCAGCCGGTCTACTCGCAGCCCGTCGCCGGCACCGAAGGCACAGGCCTGCTGCAACTGCACGTCCCGCTGGCCGACCAGAGCCGTTTCGGCGGCGTGATCCTCGGCGAATACTCCATCGACGGCCTGCTGCGCTACGCGGTGCCGGCGGAGATCTCGGCGAAGTACGCCGTCGCCCTGCTGGACGGCAAGAACCGCATGCTGGCCGGCAACACCGTGCCGCCGCGCAATCCGGCGACCCAGCTCCTGCCCTGGGCGGCGCAGCCGAACGAATACGAGGTTCCGGTTTCGCCGGTGGGCAACGGACTGATCCTGCGCGCGCAGGCCTATCGCACCTCGCTCGGCGTCATCGGCAGCGGCCTGTTCTGGCTGGTGATCGCACTGGCCGCCATGACGGCCTGGATGCTGATCGCGAATTGGCGCCACACCCGCCGGCGCGTGCAGGCGCAGCAGGCGCTGGTTGCCGAAACCAATTTCCGGCGTGCCATGGAAAACTCCATGCTGACCGGCATGCGCGCGCTCGACATGCACGGGCGCATCACGTACGTCAATGCGGCCTTCTGCCAGATGACCGGCTGGAGCGAGGCCGAGCTCGTGGGGCGGACTCCGCCCTTCCCCTACTGGCCCGAACAGGACCGCGAAATGCTCGCCGCCCGTCTGGACGACGAACTGCACGGCCGCACCATCCCTGGCGGCTTCCAGGTGCGCGTGAAGCGCAAGGACGGCAGCCTGTTCGACGCGCGGCTCTACGTCTCGCCGCTGGTCGATGCCAAGGGCCACCAGACCGGCTGGATGACGTCGATGACCGACATCACGGAGCCGAATCGCATCCGCGAGCAGCTGCAGGCGTCGCACGAGCGCTTCACCACCGTGCTGGAAGCGCTGGACGCTTCGGTGTCGGTCGCGCCGCTGGGCAGCGAAGAGCTGCTCTTCGCCAACAAGCTGTACCGGCTCTGGTTCGGTGGGCAGGCGGGCGGGCATCTGCAGATGGTGGCGCAGGCCGGCGTGGCCGAGGCACCGCGCACCACCGACGAGGCGATGGACGAAGTCGATTCCTTCGTCGGCCTGCCGACCGGCCAGCTGACCACCGCCATCTCGGAGAACGCCGAGATCTTCGTCCCCGAACTGGGCAAGTGGCTCGAAGTGCGTTCGCGGTACCTGAACTGGGTGGATGGCCGCCTGGCGCAGATGGTCATCGCCACGGACATCACCGCCCGGCGCCATGCGGAAGAACAGTCGGCGGCCCAGGCCGAGCGCGCGCAGTCCGCCAGCCGCCTGATCACCATGGGCGAAATGGCCTCCAGCGTCGCGCACGAACTGAACCAGCCGCTGACCGCCATCACCAACTACTGCAACGGACTGGTGTCGCGCATCAAGAGCCGGCAGATCAGCGACGAGGACATGCTGGCCGCGCTGGACAAGACGTCGCGCCAGGCCCAGCGGGCCGGCCAGATCATCCAGCGCATCCGCAGTTTCGTGAAACGCAGCGAGCCGAACCGCACGCTGTCGGACATCAATGTGATGGTGGCCGAGGCCCTGGAACTCGCCGAGATCGAACTGCGGCGGCGCAACGTGCGCCTGTCGCACTACGTGGCCGCGCGGCTGCCGAAGCTCATGGTCGACCCGATCCTGATCGAGCAGGTGCTGGTCAACCTGCTGCGCAATGCGGCCGAGGCCATCGAGCATGCCAGGCGACCAGCCGGGCGGCGCAGCGTCGAGCTGCGGGTGATCCCGCGGCAGATCGACGTGCAGGCGGTCGTCGAATTTTCCGTGCTCGATTCGGGCCAGGGGCTTGCGCCCGAAGTGATGGAGCGGCTCTACGAAGCGTTCTTCTCCACCAAGGTCGAAGGCATGGGCATCGGCCTCAACCTCTGCCGCACCATCGTCGAATCGCACCACGGCCGGATGCAGGCGGAGAACATCTACAATGGAGCCGAAGTCGCCGGCTGCCGTTTTTCCTTCTGGATTCCAGTCTCCGGCGCTACAAATCCGATAGTGGCGAAGGACGTGGGCAAGGACACCGGGGTGACAACAGCATGAGTTTGATTCCCAAGAAGGGGACGGTCTACGTCGTGGACGACGACGAGGCCGTCCGCGACTCGCTGCAATGGCTGCTCGAGGGCAAGGACTACCGCGTCCGCTGCTTCGACTCCGCCGAGTCCTTTCTCGCCCGCTACGATCCGCGCGAGGTCGCCTGCCTGATCGTGGACATCCGCATGGGCGGCATGACGGGGCTGGAACTGCAGGACCGCATGGTGGAACGCAAGTCGCCCCTGCCCGTGGTTTTCATCACCGGCCACGGCGACGTGCCCATGGCGGTGAACACCATGAAGAAGGGCGCGATGGACTTCATCCAGAAGCCCTTCAAGGAAGACGAGCTGGTGGGCCTGGTCGAGCGCATGCTCGAACGCGCCAAGGACACGTTTGCCGAGTACCAGAGCGCGGCCAGCCGCGACGCGCTGCTGTCGAAGCTGACTTCGCGCGAGGCGCAGGTGCTGGAACGCATCGTCGCCGGCCGCCTGAACAAGCAGATCGCCGACGACCTGGGCATCAGCATCAAGACGGTGGAGGCGCACCGCGCCAACATCATGGAAAAGCTCAACGCGAACACGGTGGCCGATCTGCTGAAGATCGCGCTGGGCCAGCAGCCGCCGAAGGCGTAGGGCATGGCCGCGCAGCTGATCGATGGCAACGCGCTTGCCAAGCAAATCCGCGCCGAAGTGCAAGGCCGCACCCAGGCGCTGAAAGCGCGCGGGGTGCAGCCCGCGCTCGCGATCATCCTGGTCGGCGACGATCCCGCGAGCCAGGTCTACACGAAGCACAAAGTCAACGACAGCACGGAAACGGGGCTGGCGGCAACGCTGGAGCGTTATCCGGCGACGATGACGGAAGCGGACCTCCTCGCCCGCATCCGCCAGCTCAATGATGACCCGGCGGTGCACGGCATCCTCGTGCAGTTGCCCCTCCCCAGGCACATGGACAGCCACAAGGTGATCGAAACCATCTCGCCCGCCAAGGACGTCGACGGCTTCCACGTGGCGAGCGCCGGCGCGCTGATGGTCGGCCAGCCGGGTTACTGGCCCTGCACGCCGTACGGCTGCCTGAAGATGCTCGATTCGATCGGCTACGACCTCAAAGGCAAGCACGCGGTGGTCATCGGCCGCAGCAACATCGTTGGCAAGCCGATGGCGCTGATGCTGCTGGGGCGCGATGCCACGGTCAGCATCTGCCACAGCCGCACCAGTGATCTCAAGGCGCTCACCCTGCAGGCCGACGTGGTGGTCGCCGCCGTGGGCAGGCGCAACGTGCTGACGGCAGACATGGTGAAGCCGGGCGCCGTCGTCATCGACGTGGGGATGAACCGCAACGACGAAGGCAAGCTCTGCGGCGACGTGGATTTCGAAGGCGTGCGCCAGGTCGCGGGTTGGATCACGCCGGTGCCGGGCGGGGTGGGCCCCATGACGCGTGCCATGCTGCTCGTCAACACGCTCACGGCCGCGGAACGTTCCGCCGGCTGAGCTGGGGAGATTGGCTCCCGAATCGGGGCCATGAGCTTTGCCAATCCACGGCCCGGTTGAAACCGCGCGCGCTGTCGCAAAATGACGGCATGAGCAATCCCCTTCTCGATTTCAACGACCTCCCGCTGTTCGACGCGGTGCGCCCGGAACACGTGGCCCCCGCCATGGACGAACTGCTGGCGCAGGCCGACCAGGCCCTGGCCACCGTGACCGCCGCGGATTTCCCCGCGCGCTGGGATGCCATGGCCAAGACGCTCGACGTGGCCACCGAACGGCTCGGCCGCGCCTGGGGGGTGGTCGGCCACCTGAACTCCGTCGCCGACACGCCCGAGCTGCGGGCGGCCTACAACGAGGCCCTGCCCCGCGTGACCGAGTTCTGGACCCGGCTGGGCGCCGACGAACGCCTGTACGCGAAGTACAAGGCCATCGCGCCGGCCGGCCTCTCGGCCGAACAGAGGCAGGCGCACAAGAATGCGCTGCGCAACTTCACGCTGTCCGGGGCCGAGTTGACGGGCGCCGCGAAGACGCGGTTCGCGGAAATCCAGGAACGGCAGGCCGAACTCAGCCAGAAGTTCAGCGAAAACGCCCTGGACGCGACCGACGCCTTCTCCTATTACGCCGACGCGGACGAACTCGACGGGGTGCCGGCGGACGTGGTCCAGGCCGCGCGAGCCGCGGCCGAAGCGGAAGGCAAGGACGGCCACAAGCTGACGCTGAAGATGCCGAGCTACCTGCCCGTCATGCAGTTCGGCCACAACCGCCCGCTGCGCGAGCGGCTGTACCGGGCCTATGTCACGCGCGCGAGCGACCAGGGCGATCCCAAGTTCGACAACAGTGCTCTCATCCGCGAGATCCTTGCCCTGCGCAAGGAAGAAGCCCAGCTGCTGGGTTATTCCAGCTTCGCCGAGGTGTCGCTCGTGCCGAAGATGGCCGAATCCCCGGCGCAGGTGATCCAGTTCCTGCGGGACCTCGCCCGCCGGGCGCGCCCGCATGCCGAAAAGGACGTCGCCGACATGCGCGCCTTCGCGGCCGAGCACCTGGGCATCGCTGCCCCACAGGCCTGGGACTGGCCGTACATCGGCGAAAAGCTGAAGGAAGCGCGTTATTCCTTCAGCGAGCAGGAGGTCAAGGAATACTTCACCGCGCCCAAGGTGCTGGCGGGCCTGTTCAAGATCATCGAGACGTTGTTCGAGGTCGCGATCCGCCGCGACTACGCTCCCGCGTGGCACCCCGCGGTGGAGTTCTATCGCATCGAACGTGAGGGGAAACTGGTCGGCCAGTTCTACCTGGACCAACCGGCCCGGACCGGCAAGCGTGGCGGGGCCTGGATGGACGACGTGCGGGCCCGCTGGCTGCGTCCGGACGACGGCCGCCTGCAGACCCCGGTGGCACACCTGGTGTGCAACTTCGCGGAAGGCGTGGAGGGCAAGCCCGCCTTGTTGACGCACGATGACGTGATCACCCTCTTCCACGAGTCCGGCCATGGTCTGCACCACATGCTCACCCAGGTGAACGAGCGCGACGTCTCCGGCATCAGCGGTGTCGAGTGGGACGCCGTCGAACTCCCCAGCCAGTTCATGGAGAACTTCTGCTGGGAATGGGGCGTCCTGAAGTACATGACGGCGCACGTCGAGACCGGCGAGCCGCTGCCCCGCGAGCTGTTCGACAAGCTGCTGGCCGCCAAGAACTTCCAGAGCGGCCTGGCCACGCTGCGCCAGATCGAGTTCGCGCTGTTCGACATGCTGGTCCACACCGACCACGATCCGCAGGCCGATTTCATGCCCCTCCTCCAGCAGGTGCGCGAGGAGGTCTCCGTGCTGCGGCCCCCGGCCTTCAGCCGGACCGCCCACACCTTCAGCCACATCTTCGCGGGCGGCTATGCCGCCGGCTACTACAGCTACAAGTGGGCCGAGGTCCTCAGCGCCGACGCCTACGCGGCTTTCGAGGAAACAGCGGGTAAAGACGGGTTGCCAAGCGTTGCGACCGGAAGAAAATACCGGCAGGCCATCCTGGAGGCCGGCGGCAGCCGGCCGGCCATGGAATCGTTCAAGGCATTTCGTGGCCGGGAACCAACGCTCGACGCACTCTTGCGTCACCAAGGCATGGCTTCGCCACAACAATAGCGGTTATGGAGGTGTTGCTGATGGTTTCTCGTCCTCGTTTCGCCATGGCGGCCCTGGTGGGGCTGCTCGCCGCCGCCAGCTTTGGCGCCGGTGCCCAGCAGGTGTACCGGATCATCGGGCCGGATGGGAAGGTCACTTTCTCGGACAAGCCGCCGCCTGCAGCCACGGCCAAGGCCGGTACCGCACCGGGCGGATCGGCCACGGCGTCCGCCGGCGGTGGTGGCAGCGGCCTGGGCGCGTTGCCGTTCGAATTGCGCAATGTCGCGACGAAGTATCCGGTGACGCTCTACACCGGGCCCGAGTGCGGGCCGTGCGTGGCGGGCCGGGGCTTCCTCGACAGCCGGGGCATCCCCTACACGGAACGGACCGTCAGCACGGCCGACGACATCGATGCATTGAAGCGCCTGGCCGGTGCGGCGCGCCTGCCGTTCCTGACCATCGGCAGCCAGCAACTGCGCGGCTTCTCCGACGCGGAATGGAGCAGCTTCCTGGACGCCGCGGGTTATCCCAAGTCGTCGCAGTTGCCTTCTGGCTTCCGCAGGCCCGCTGCCGCCCCGCTGGTGGCGGTGCAGGCGCCGCCGCAGCCAACCGCCGCGGCCGCGGGCCAGGCCGCCCAGAACGAGCCTGCTGCTGCCGCCACCACAGCGGCCCCGGCCGACCCGCCGGCCAACCCTTCGGGCATCCGCTTCTAGTAGTTCAGCGTCTGGACGCCGCCGGCCGTGCCCAACAGGCACACGGCGGCTTTCTGGTGCGCGAAGACGCCCACGGTGACCACGCCGGGCCACTGGTTCACCTCCGACTCGAAAGCCAGTGGCGAGCGGATCTGCAATCCGGTCACGTCCAGGATATGTTGGCCGTTGTCGGTCACCAGCGGGCGGCCCTCGCGCTGGCGCACCTGCGCAGCCCCGCCCAGGGCCGCGAACTTCCGGATGACCGCCTGCGTGGCCATGGGAATGACCTCCACCGGCAACGGGAAGCGTCCAAGCACCTCGACGCGCTTGGACTCGTCGGCGATGCAGATGAACCGGCGTGATTGCGCCGCGATGATCTTTTCGCGCGTCAGCGCGGCGCCCCCGCCCTTGATCATGTGGCCGGCGCCGTCGATCTCGTCGGCGCCGTCGATGTAGACAGCCAGCTCCCCGACCTCGTTGGCGTCGAAGACACGGATGCCGGCGGCCCGCAGGCGCTCGGTGGACGCGTCGGAACTGGAGACGGCCCCGGGGATGCGGTCCCGGATGCCCGCCAGGGCCTCGATGAACTTGTTCACCGTGGAGCCCGTGCCGACCCCCACGACCTCGCCCTGGACCACATATTGCAGCGCGGCCTGGCCGACCAGCGCTTTGAGTTCGTCCTGGCTCACTGCGACAATCCTTGGTTGATTTCGGAATCCAGGAATTATCGGATGTCGCTGCTGCCCTACGGCCTGGCCCGGCCCTTTCTCTTCGGGCTGGACCCGGAAACCGCCCATGAACTGACGCTGCACTCGCTGGCGCGCCTGCAGGGCACACCCCTGCAACTGGCCTACGCGAACGGTTTCGTTGCCGACCCGGTGGAGCTCGCGGGGCTGCGCTTCCCCAACCGCGTGGGCCTGGCGGCCGGCCTGGACAAGAACGCCCGCTGCATCGACGCGCTGGGGGCCATCGGCTTCGGCTTCGTGGAGGTCGGCACCGTCACCCCGCTGGCGCAGCCGGGCAACCCCAAGCCACGCATGTTCCGCCTGCCCCGGGCCAACGCGCTGATCAACCGCCTGGGCTTCAACAACGACGGGCTCGAGGCTTTCATCGGCAACGTCCAGCGCTCGAGTTTCCGCGCCAAGGGGCGCCTGCTGGGCCTGAACATCGGCAAGAACGCGGCAACCCCCATCGAGAAAGCCGCCTGCGATTACCTGGTCTGCCTGGACGGCGTGTATCCGCACGCCGACTACGTCACCATCAACATTTCCAGCCCGAACACCAGGAATCTGCGCGCGCTGCAAAGCGACGAAGCCCTCGACAGCTTGCTCGGCGCCATCGCAAGCCAGCGCGAAGCGCTCGCCCGCCAGCATGGGCGCCGGGTCCCGCTCTTCGTGAAGATCGCGCCGGACCTGGACGAGGCCCAGGTGGAAGTGATCGCGGCCACATTGCGGCGGCACGGCATGGACGGCGTCATCGCCACGAACACCACGATTTCGCGCGCAGCCATCCAAGGCATGCCACACGCCGAGGAAGCAGGCGGCCTCAGCGGCGCGCCGGTGTTCGAGGCCAGCAACCGGGTGATCGCACAGTTGCGCGCCGCCCTGGGGCCGGGTTTCCCCATCGTCGGCGTCGGCGGGATCATGAGTGCCGCCGACGCGCTGGCCAAGCTGCGCGCCGGCGCGGACGTGGTGCAGATCTACACCGGGCTGATCTATCGCGGCCCGCAACTGGTCGACGACATCGCGCGCGCCTTCAGGCGGGTGCCAGCAGCGCCAGCACATCCTCCGCGATCGCCAGTGCACTCGTGAGGCCGGGCGACTCGATGCCGAACAGGTTCACCAGCCCGGGGAAGCCATGGGCTGCGGGGCCGTCGATGCGGAAGTCCGCGGCCTTCTCGGTGGGCCCGTGGATCTTGGGGCGCACGCCGCTGTAGCTGGGAGCCAGCGCGCCGTCCGGCAGGCCCGGCCAGTAGCGGCGGACTTCGGCGTAGAAGGCGTCCGCCCGCGCCGCGTCCACGCGGTAGTCGATCTCCGAGGGGTCCTTCACATCCAGCCATTCCAGGTCGGGCCCGAACTTGGCTTGGCCGCCCAGGTCCAGCGTGAGGTGGACGCCCAGCCAGGCGTCGGCCGGCGCCGGGTAGATGAGATGGGTGAAAGGCGCCCGCCCCGCCAGCGTGTAGTAGTTGCCTTTGGCGAAGAATTCCCGCGGCACATGCGCCGCAGCCAGGCCTTCGAAATGCCGCGCCAGGGCGCAGGCATGGAGCGCGGCGGCGTTCACCACGATGCCGGCGGCGAGCTCGGTACCGTCTTCCATGCGGACCACGTGGTCCGCGCCGCCGCGGCCCAGCACCGCCCCGGCCACGGGCGAGCCCAGGGCAACGAAACCGCCGGCACGCTCCAGGTCGCCCTGCAGCGCCAACATGAAACCGTGGCTGTCCACGATGCCGGTGCTGGGCGACGCCAGCGCCGCGATGCAGCGCAGGGCTGGCTCGAGCGCCAGCGCCTGGTCCGCTTCCAGCCAGTCGACCGGCACGCCATTGGCGGCGGCCCGGTCCTGCAGGCCGCGCAGCGCCTGCACCTCCTGCGGGGAATTGGCCACGGTCAGCTTGCCGCAGCGCCGGTGGTCCACGCCGTGGCTCGCGCAGAGGGCATAGAGCAGTTCCTTGCCGCGAACGCACAGGCGCGCCTTCATCGAACCGGGGGTGTAGTAGAGCCCGGCGTGGATCACCTCGCTGTTGCGTGAACTGACGCCTTGCCCGATGGCGGCCTCCGCCTCGGCCACGATGGTTTCATGCCCGGCCTGCGCCAGGGCCCGCGCGACCGCCAGGCCGACCGCGCCGGCCCCGACGACGACGGCATCCACGCGGTCCATCAGGCCCAGGACCGGGGATCGATCACCAGCAAGTCCTCCACCATTTCGCGCAAGTGCTGGTGCAAGGTGGCGAAGTTCGCGTTGAGCTCCAGCGTCTTCTCGTCCATGTAGAGCCGGCGATTCAGCTCCACCTGGATGCTGTGCCGGTGCCGGGCTGGATCGCTGTGGCGGCGCACCAGCTCGACGCCCTTGTACGGATGGTTGTAGCCGACGGCATAGCCTTTGCCGCGCAGCCAGCCGCACAGGTGCGCGGACAAGGCGGGCGCGGCCGTGGTGCCATCGCGGTCGCCGATGACGAAATCCGCGTGCGCCAGCCCCGGGAATTCGGTGGCCTGGCTGCCGGCCACCGCCGGCATCGAATGGCAGTTCAGGTGGATGCTGTAGCCATGCCGCCGGTGCGCCGCGTCAATCGCCTCCGCCACGGCGGCGTGATAGGGCTCCCAGCACCGGGCGATGCGCTGCTGGACCTCCGCCGCCGTCAGCTTGCGGCGGTAGAGCGGGAGGCCGTCATCGGTGTAGCGCCACACGAGACCCTTGCCCAGCCGCACCTTGGAAAGCAGCACGGGGTCGGTCTCCACCGGATGGGGCCACTCGTCCTCCAGCAGGGAGACATCGATCTCCGTCGTGTTCCGGTTGACGTCCAGGTAGCTGCGCGGGAACAGCGCCTCGACCCAGGCCACGCCCAGCGCCGGCGCGAAGTCGTAGAGCTTCTCGACGTGCGTGTCCTCGGCCTGCCGGAGCAAGGCCAGATCGCAATCATGGCCAAAATCGGCCGGATAAGTGGTACCGCTGTGCGGCGAATCGAGGACCAGGGGGGCGCTGCCGGGCAGGCAGCGGATCGACGGGGACATGCCCCCATTCTGGCCCACGCGGGCGCCTACATCCAGCCGAGGACGATCTCCGACACGTCCACCCGGAACGGCCGGTCGTAGGCTTCGCAACGCGCGTTGTTGTCCTGGCACAGCACGGCAAACAGGAAGCCCGTGCCCGTGGCCGGCGCGAAATCGGCGGGCTGCTGGTAGGTCTTCCAGCCGGTGGTCTGCCCCGTCGCCTCGTTGGTGACGCGGAACATCAGCTGGGTGATCGACGCCTGCATCTCGACGAGATAGGTTGTGCCGTCCTGCAGCATCACCTGGTCGCCGGCGGCAGTGCCGATGTCGTTGCCGCCTGGGCGGCGGAAACGCTCGGCCAGGGCGCCGCCCCAGGCGCGGTGCAGGATGACGCCCAGGGCCTCGTAGGACTCCTCGCCCTCGCGGTTGGCCGTCGGGTAATAGGCGCGCAGCCCGAATGCCAGATGGTCGCCGATGCCGGTGGAAAAGAAGTCCTCGGTCCGCACGCGCAACCGCAGCGTCTGGGTCTGGCCGCTGCCGGGTGCGCAGTTCTGCGCCTGCAGGGGGCCGTGGTCCAGCACACCCTCGGGGTTCTTCCCGGTTTCCAGCGTCGAGGCCGCCGGCGGCAGCATCTTGGCCAGCGGCTCGGCGCCGAACGCGACGTAGCGGTTGGTCCTCCACTGCCCGTTGTCCTGCTCGCGCACCACGCGCACCGCGCTCGGCACCGTCGTGCATTGCACGAACTCGGAAGGGCCGCTGGCGCGTACCAGCACAGGCGGCTTGGGCGCGTCATCGTCCCCACCACCGCCGCCGCACGCGGCAAGGCCGGCGGTGATCAACGCGGCACTCCAGGCTCGCCAATGGAAACGCCACCGGGAGGTGGCGCTGGGTTGGGCAGTGGAACCATCAATCGCACCAGGTGCGGCAAGGGGCAGGTCGAGAAACGGCATCCCGGATTTTTACCTCAGGCGAACAAGGCGTGGGCCGGCTTTGCTCAGCCTTCACGTCATTTTGCACGTCAGCGCCGCCGCGGCCGCTCAGCTCGGCTACTTGGACGGAGGCACCTTCGAGCCGGCCTTGGCATTCTGGACGGCCTTCCGGTGAGCCTGGTTCAGTTGCTCCTGCATCTGGCGGCCCGCCTGGCCAGCCAACACCGTGGCGGCATGGTCGAGCTTGGTCGGCGCCCGCTTCGTGGTCGAGGGCTTGGAGGGGGGCGTTTGCGGTTTGGTCGTGGCCATGGACGGGTTGAAGAAACGTGACGCCTGAAGCATCCACCCGGCTGCTCGCACTGTCAATGCCTGCGCACAGCTCGGCCATGAGGCATCCATGGCAACAACGGGCGGTGTCAGCCTGCCAGCGCCTCCTCTTGTGGCACGGGCAGATTCACGCTCCGGCCGAACAGATAGGACTCCATGGCCAGCACACCGTGGCGGATGCCCCCATCCAGCACGGTCACAGGCGTCGCCGAGCGGGCCGCCCCGGCCGCGAGGAGCAACGGCAGGAAGTGCTCGTGGGTCGGATGCGCGCGTGCCGCGTGAGGCGCAAGTTCCAGCGTTCGCAACAGGCGCCCGAAATCAGCTTGCAGCACGGCCTGCCGGACCCACCGCGAGAATTCGCGCGCGTACGCCGCCTCAGCCACCTCGCCCGTGCGGAACTCGTAGAGGTTGTGCGTCAAGCTGCCGGAACCGATGACGAGCACCCCTTCATCCGCCAGCGGGGCCAGTGCCTGGCCGAGTGCAAAGGCGCTTTGCGCGTTGGATGACAACGGAAGCGAAACCTGCACCACCGGCACGTCGGCTTCCGGAAACAGGTGCATCAGCGGCACCCAGGCACCGTGGTCCAAACCCCGGCGCCCATTGAGCGTTGCAGGGATGTCCTTGAATCCCAGAACTTCCACGGTTCGCGCCGCGAGTTCCGGCGCCCCGGGCGCCGGATATTGGATCTGGTACAGGGCGCGTGGGAACCCGCCGAAATCATGGATGGTTTCCGGCGCGGGCGAAGAGGTGACTTCGACGCCGGCAGTCATCCAGTGCGGCGACACGATCACGATGCCGCGCGGCTTCGCCAGGGTTCGCCCCAAGGCACCAAGTTGCGACCCGGCCAGCCCAGGTTCGATCGCGAACGTGGGTGCACCGTGCGAAATGAACATGGATGGCAGCGTCGACATGGTGATCTCCTTTGAATGCTTGAGGTTCTGCTTGCGCCCGGCTGGCCTTCAGGCCGCCTTGCGAATCCACGTGGGCGCGATCCCCGTGCCCAGACCGGCGCCGTAGCCCAGGTAGATGTTCAGGCCGGCCAACGGCTCCAGGTAGCGCGCGTTCTTCAGGCCCCCCGCATCGACCACGTCGAAGCCGGCGCTCTGGGCGAGCACCTTGACCGTCTCCTTGGCCGCTGCGTCGTCGGAAGCCAGGAACACCGGCACCTTGTTGCCGCTGCCGAAGTCGGGGCCTTCCGCGAGCACGGTCGCGAACACCGTGTTGAACGCCTTGACCACCCTGGCTTGCGGCACGGCAGCGGCGATGGTTTCAGCGGCACTCGTGTCGTGGCCGAGGGTGAGGCTCATGTAGTCGGCCGACAGCGGATTGGTGATGTCGATGACTGTCTTGCCCGACACGTCGCCCACGCCACGGAGCGCGGCGACGGCGTCGGCATAGCCCGTGGCGAGCACGATCGCGTCCTGCCCGCTCGCGGCGCCGGCACTGCTGACCGCCTTTGCGCCGAACTTGCCGGCGACCTCTTGCGCCTTGGCCGCGTCGCGCCCTGTCACGGTGACATGGTGGCCCGCCGCGGTGAACTGCTTGATGAATCCCGAGCCCATGTTGCCGGTGCCGATGACGAGAACTTTCATGATGATTTCCTCTTGGTTGAGTGCTCCGTCGGTGTGGCGGGGCATGGATTCAACTTTATTGGATCAACAATCATTGATAAATAGACTTTAATGAGATTATTTGTCTCTTAAACTTGAACAATGGACAGATTCCAGGAGATGCGCGTTTTCGCCGCTGTGGTGGACTCCGGCAGTTTCGTACGCGCCGCCGACGAGCTGTCGATGTCCAAGGCCGCTGTGTCCCGGTACGTGTCCGAACTCGAGGCGAGGCTGGGCGCGCGGCTCTTGCATCGGACGACGCGCAAGCTTTCACTCACCGGCGAAGGTGAACTCTTTCTTGCACGCAGCCGCGACATCCTCGCCAGTCTCGAGGAGGCGGAAGCCGAACTGACCACGCGCAGCGGCCACGCCAGTGGGCTGCTCAAGGTCAACGTGCCACTCAGCTTCGGCATCCGGCATCTGGCGCCGTTGTGGCCGCGGTTCATGGCGCAGCACCCCGGCGTGACCGTCCACGCCAGCCTGGGGGACCGGGTCGTCGACCTGCTGGAGGAAGGTTTCGACCTCGCCATCCGGATCGCCCGCCTGCCGGACTCGACCCTCGTTTCCCGGCGTCTCGCCAGCACCCGGCTGGTCCTCTGCGCGGCGCCCGCTTATATCGCGGGGCGCGGCGCACCGGCTCACCCGTCGGAGCTGCCCGGCCACGATGTCATCGGCTACACGCTGCTGGCGGGAGGCGACACCTGGGACTTCCAGGGGCCCGATGGTGCCATCCAAGTGACGCTGGCACCCCGCCTGCGGTCGAACAACGGCGATACCTGCGTCGAGGCCGCGCTGCGCGCAGCCGGCATCGTCCTGCAGCCGACATTCCTGATCGCGGACCATCTCCGCGCCGGCACCCTCGTGGAGCTGCTACCCGGCTACAGCTCCATCGAGCTGGACATCTACGCCGTCTACCCGACCAAGAAGTTCGTGCCGCACAAGGTGCGCGCACTGGTGGAATTCCTCGCGGCGGAGTTCGTGCGGCCAGGCTGGCAAGGCGCGTGATCGAGGCACGCGGAAATGAAAACGGCACCTGAAGGTGCCGTCAATCGTCGAACCGTTGGTGGGCGATACATGGATCGAACATGTGACCCCTGCCGTGTGAAGGCGTCGCGAGCAGCGAACGAGGCACAAAGGTACCACAAACAAGCCGCAACAGTGATGTGCTCCTTCGGCCCGGAGGGGCTCACATATCGGACTGACACCCGCATGAATGCTATGGCTCGCCCAGGTCGGTAGTCAAGGAACCAGCAAACATATCAACAACTCTGCTCGCTGGCGCTTTTCCGCACACGTCAACCAGACGAGCATTGCCACCGTCCGCTTCCGACTGACCAAGGATGCTCCTCAGGCACGGGTTCGATGGCCAATGTTCGCAATTGCAAAAAAAAGGGGTAATCCGCAGGCGTCGTCGCGATCAATCAGCAAAGTTGCCTTTGGCCATGCCAATGAACACTTGCGACCCGCTCAGCTCGTAGCGATAGGTGGTTCGGTGAGTCCTGTTGAAGACATCGCGGTACACGATTTCGCCCCATAGGTAGTAGGCTGAAGGTGAAGCGCCCATCGCATCTTCGACAAGGGCCTGATTCACTGACATTAGCTGCTCGTTGAACTGGCCCGGGCCGAGCGTTTGATGATCATGTAAGGTCTCAACTCCCTGGGGCTGGACCCATTCCTGATGCACCGCGTTCGCCCTGTCTGCGAGGTGAAGAACACCTGCCCATGCCCGGATGTTGATGGCGGGTGTTGCTCCATAGTTGTGAAACACGAGGCGTACGACGTTGCCCTTCTGCTGGTGGTGCACGGGCTCGACGAGGCCAGGCAGGATATACGCGCGAAGCTGCGCCTGGGTCATGGAGGCGTTATCGACGGCCTGTTTGTGGCCCTTAAGACCCAGGTACAGGGCAACGATCACTGCAAGTAGAGTGCCGACTGCCGTTGCAATGTCCCACTTGTCCTTCTGACTATCCAGCGGGAGCAGTGAGCCAATAAAGATGAAGAAAGTGCCTTGAAGCGCAAAGATAAAGGGGCCCATGCGCCATTTTCGCGCTGCCACGCTCTTCCGTCATACTTTTCCTTGACGTGACCGGCGAAGCACGTCAGTGAGATGGTGAGTGTCGATCGTTGGACAATGCGAGGTCCACCACAACATTGCGAACGGGAGGGACGCCATGGACCGGACTGAGCGAGCAGCCCTGCGCGCGAAGATGCGATTCGACGTGCGGCAGCGTGCCGTGGCGACCTTCGTTGCGGAAATTTCGGAAGTTGCCGAACGGAGAGTGAGAGTGGATTTGGCAAAGCACACACTGCCGGACCTGCACCCAGCAATGTCGGATATGGTCATTGCTGAGTGGACCGAAGCAGTCGAGGAGTTGCTTCTCGAACTGAAGCTCTAAGCCCTGACGGCAGACTGGCGTGCATTACGTAGCGCTTCACGCCGGCCAGCCGCCGCTCCATTGCTGCTTTGCGCGTCACTTTGGGCCGCGCTGCTGACGGGCCCCGACCGAGCCGCCGTGTGACACTTGCGCGCGATTCCGTAGATGCCGGAATCCAGGGCTTGTTTCGAAGAAGCGCTGTGCCTGGGAGTGCCGGTTTTGGATCTTCATCCCCGTTTCTTCCTCGCAGGTCGCCGGCCTATCGGATAGTGATGGTCTTCATCAGGTCGGAGTTGCAACTCGCAAATTGCTGGACGGCAGAATCGCTGCGCTCGCGAACTATCCGCGCGCCGTCCATCTTCGAATTCACAACTGTCAGGTCAATAGGCAACTGAACGTCTTGCTGCCCGGGCGCCCGGTTGAATCCGACGACGAACGTCTTGCCTTCGGTTATCGATCGCAGCACCGCCAGGATCGCCTCGTCCAGCGCCTCACCAACGAACAGGGCAAATTCTGGCCGATCAGCCGGCCCGCGGATAGGCTTCGTCGGCGAAGAGTTCGCATCAGGTGCCCGCACAAAGGCATTCGCAGGAGCCGTCCGGGTGCCCGGCGGCAGTCCATCGACCACCCCGAGCTTGAGCATGTAGGCGAGGCCCACTTTTTCGTGCGGTCGCAAGTAGAAAGAGCCGACTACGCGAACCATTCCACCCAATTTGGTCGAGTGGTCCGTGCCTACCGCGGCGAATTCGAGACCGCACGCCTTTAGCTGCCCATCGGCGGTTTCTCGGTGTGGCGCCACATAGAGGGTTCCCTTGAGGATGGCCGCTAGGTCGGTCTCCTGGTTCGATGGCTGTGCGCCCGATGCCAGCGGAAGCAGAAAGAGAATCGCCGTGAGCTTGCACCACCACATCCGGGAACGGTAGCACAAGGCGAGCGGCACGCCCACCCCGCTGATACGTCCCGCGCTATGCTGCCCCATGGCCGAAGCGCTCGCCTTCGCGAACCCTCTGCCCGCCCCGCAGCCGGCGAACGCACCGCTGGTGACGCGCTGGATCTACGGCGCTGGCGCGATCGAGCGCGTGCACGCCGCCCTGATGCTGCCCCAGCGCGCGCCAGCACCTAGACAACCTGGTGCGGGGCGCGGATCTGCATCGTGTTCCCGGAGGCGTCGAGGACGCCCAGCGAAAAGCAGGCGTGGTCCCGCCACGGCTACCGACGGTAGACGCCTGCTGACACCCGCCCACGAGCAGGTGCTAGACACTGCTCCCCTGTCCCGTGATCCTTCCCGACCCGACGTTGCTGATCGAGAGCAAGCCATCGCGCATAGTTTTTATAGACCCGTCTTGCTGAGCGTCACTTCGTCCGAGTTATCCAACACTTCCCGGGTTGTGGGACGAATATCAATTGCGCCGATTCGCTTGCTACTAAGGAGAAGCGACATTTGAGCCATAAATGCTTGCGGGTCGCCTGCCAACTAGTGCAATAGGAAGGGGGCGCCGAGAGCCGCTGGGATTTCCACGCACTACGGGACCGGGGCCGAGGGGCCCTCACAGGCAGATCGGGCCTGCCCTCGCATGGTGGCACCCCGTTAGCTCGCAAAGTAAACCCTGCGCCATGCCAGGGAGTGTACTGTACGTTTTCACAGTGTCTATCGAAGTCCTGGAAAGCCTCATGCCGTACCCCTATTTCGTCGCGCTCGTCGATGCGCCGGCCCTCATCGACCGCCAAGGTCGAAGCCGAAGGTCGCTATGCAAAGGCACTGGAGAATGCATTCCGCGGCCCGGACGGCGTGGCCGCCGCATTCAAGGCGTGGAGCGGCGCGCTGGACACTGCGCCGGAGGACCTGGACGCCGACACGATGGGCCTTGCCGCCCGCTGGCACCGCGTGGCCGAGCAGGCCCGCCAGGAGGGCATGCGCTCCCTGGCGGAGGCACCCGGCGCGCACTTCGAGGTACGGCTACCGAGCGGCGGCATTTTGCTCGCCAACACCCCTGGCAGGGCTGCGAGCGACCAGGGCCTGCCGGCGTGATGCGAGACCATGTACGTGAAGGTCTTGCTCGGGTATCGGGATGGCGCTCGCCAGCCCGGGAACGGTGCGGATGCGCCTCTGTTCGGCAACATGGTGTCCCACGCGGTACAGCGCATGGACACGCTGGAGCTGCGGCCCTACGACTTCCCATTGAGCGCCCGTCAGAGCAATAACACCACCCGCGTCCTTGCGCGTCTCTGGCGACCGCTATTCAGTGGCGTCATGCAGATCGAGATGGCCTACACCGGCCTGGAGCTCGTGGAGCGCGGCGGCCGGCGCTTCTGGTTTGCGCAGCGGTGGCTGTGTGAGCCGACTTCCTATGCATGGATCAAGAAGGAACTAGAAGACCGCAGGGCTAGATCAAGATGACTGGGACTCACGCGTATTCCTCAAGTTGCTTCAATAGCGGCGTGCTGAACCAGGTGTTGTTCGCGACCTGCTTCTCAACAATCTGCCGATATTTTTCCGGCGGAGGTGCTGGCTGAAATAGATCGTGGCGTCGCTGATTGCACCATCTGTGCGCTGCAGCGATATTGCCTCGATGCGTGCCACCGTCGCACAGTGCCTGGAGGTGTTCCGCTGTGCACTCCAATGGACTTGCGTCGCCGACTGGAAGCATGGGGAGAGTGCAGTAGCAGCAGTAGCCGCCTTGATTTTTGCAAGCGTGGTCACGTTCGCGCGCGATCGTCTTTGATGACGTCATGTCGTTCTCCAACAGAGTTGCAGTCCAAGAAAGGATTGCGTCCCTGCGAATTACTCGACATGGGCGCGCCGGGGGGATTGCCCACCGCCGGAAAGCGCTGGCTGATGCAAGCGCCCGTGACCGCCCAGCGGCCACCGGATTCAATGTTAAACCGGACCATCAGGCGAAGTCAAAGGCGGCCTGGGAAATAGCGCACAGAATCCGCGCGCGCTGCTTCATCGCCCGAGCGCGGCGCCTGCCAGCACCATGCAAGGAATGAACACAGTGCCCGTTACCCCAACTGCCCGCAGGTTCCGCTGCGAGTTCGACCGCCCGCACTTCGAGATGCGTCAGTGCGTGCGCAGGGCGCGCCAGCGGCCGCATGGCGGGTGTCGAGGTCGCGTACTTGGCGCTGGCAGACTGGCTCGCGCTTGTGGCCGAATCGGAGCGGAGGTAACCGCCGTGGCGCTCCCTACCGCCCCGGGCCTCTACGACTTCCTGGACGCCGTCGGCGGCCCGGCGCAGTTGCTCCACGTACGCGATTCCGATGGAGTGTTGCTCGCGCGCTCCCCGGGCTGAGTGACGATGAGGTGCCGCTTACCGACCTCATGGGCGAGTTTCGTCTCACAGCGAAGGCCTCGCCAAGAGAAGCGACCCAGGCTAGATAGCCGCCGTCATCGCAGTAATGATGGATGACGCCACGGCGTTTCTGCGGTAGAACCGGTCTCCTTACAAGAGGAGCCGGTATGCGAGGAGCTGCTTTCGTGTTCGCCAGCGCAGGCATTGCTCTCTTTTCCATGGATGGCTACGCGCAGTCAGCTGAGTCCACCATTTCTCGCTTGCCGGACACACCCGACTGCACCGCTTTCCGTCAGAGAAGTTGGCCCCTCGCTCGGCAAACCGAGCAGGGAGGCCCGACTGTGCTGGGCTTGCTGTCATCGGTCGTCGAGCGTGGTTCCAGATCTGACTATTGCCCCGGAGGCCCTTACGCAGTTAATACCGATCGGGAAGCACAGAGACAGATCTGGCGAAGGTATTACGAAACAGAACCGGGTTCGACCCAGAACAATGGGTACGAGTCGTGGCTCTACTTCGCCAAGATGTGCATGGCCGACATGTGCGACGCATCTCGTCGTTCTATTGCGCAGCAGGCAGCCCCCCAGGCTCCCGCACCTTCAGCAACGCCTGCAACACCGCTGCAACCCAATGCCGCGCCACGCGCTGCTCGCCAAGGGATGGGCGTGTCGCAAGAGGCGCGTGCGCCGTCCCGCGGAGACTCGCCCGTAAGAGAACGGACAGCACCCCGTCGCGTGCAAGCAGACCGCCAGTCTCGCGTTGGGTACATCACCGCAATGTTGGATGTGGCGGGCCAACTCGGGAACGATGGCGCATGCGTGAGGCGCAGCAAGCGCGAGTACTTCGAAGCCCCCAGCCAGGTCACAGGAGTCAGCGTGCGCATCTATGCAGAATGGGGGCTGGCGTTTTCGGACTGCATCCTGGAGGCTGGAGTCACGGTGAAGAACAACACAAAGTTGGTCGTCACAGCAGAGCTCGAAGCATGTAGCGTGGACGAACGCAAGCTCCCCGGATCGTTCGGCTTCGCCACGGTCCGCTCCGGCGACAAGCAGCAGTCAATGGGAGGAAGCTTCGTGACGCCCGAGAGGCCGAAGCGGATCAGTTGCACTTATAGAATCGCGGTGTACTGAGCCCATCGGCACCGTGTCTGCATAGTGCTGATCGACGAGTGCCCTGGCGGCCGTTTTGGCGCATCGGTGCCGAGTCAAAGGCTTTCTTGAGCAGTGCGAGGTCATCCCGAATCTCCATCGCCTTCGCGCTCGGCGGCGATGGCATCAGCGAGAGAGGGGTGCCTGGTTTTGGCGGTGATCATGTGGCGAGGATGCGGGTTCGCGCAGCGGTACAAGTACGCGATTTGCTTAGGTTGTGAGCAGCACTTCGCTTCTTGACCCGGGCGGCAGCAGCGCCAAGCCAAGCGGTCCAACCGGAGAAGTGGCGCAACAAGCGGCGGCGATAGCACATGAGATGCGCAAATCTGCGCAGGATGGGTGGGGTGGCGCCTGCAGCTTCTGATCGCCTGACCGGCTTGGACTACACAGGTTGTACTATGACAACCAATAGGCCACCGCGACGGCCCACGGTAGGGCCAGAATCCACTCAGCAGCCGTTGTAGTTCTTCCGCCCCTCGAGCGTGATGGTGTTCGTGCCGTCTGCTGCACATGGCGACTTTGCCAGTTGCCCCGGCAGTTGATGGCCCACCTATTTGGATTCCATCCGAAATAGTATGCAACTGCTGATGTATTCCCGTTCTTTAAAGGCCGCGCGGAGACCCTCAATCGGGCCGTGACGTTTATCCGGCACGTCCCGTTCAGCAGCAGCGATCGCAGCTTGAAACGCAAGCACCGCGGGCAACCGGGCGTTGCAAGGCTCGCGTGCTACCCACAGATGATGAGCTTCAAGGGCAGCGTTCGGCAAATGCGCAAGCATTTCCGCATACGTCGTTCGTTCCTTTAGCAAATAGAACTCTGCGTATTCCTTCGGCTGCCAGCGTCCCGGGTTGATAACAGCCATCTCTTCTCTCACCTCATTCTCAATCACAAAAACCCCGGGCTTCTTTAGGTCCCCGGCAACCCTTTCCAAAATGCCGCCCGCAAGATTCGCCCCACGTACTGCCATAATTTCGAAGGTTGAAGTCGACTTCGACCTGAGCACCGCCTGATGGTTCGGAATGCTGCTAGCCGGCCACGTGAGAACCTCCCGCAACTCCTCTGAAGTGGGCAAAATGGCCCCAGATAAATCTGACCACTGCAAATTAATACGGGAGAGGTTGCTATTTCTGAGGTTCGAGCGGCTAAGGTTGATTTTTCCTAGATCCTTGTAGCCCTCACCGCGCCCACGAAGAGTCACTCCCCGCAAATCAGCTTGTGAAAAGTCGAACTCATGCCGTTCGAAAGGGAAGTCAGCAGCCAGCAACACTGCCAGCAACTGTCCTCTTTCTGGGCTGAAGCGCATAGGTTTGACTCCACCACCGCTCGACACGCTTCCGGCAGGCTGGCGAATTTCTTCATTCCAACGGTTGACATCCTCATCCACGGTGTACGGTTGTGTCGCGTGGATCAACGTTTGGATTCGACCGAGAAGGTCGCCATTGAGCGTCCAGTTTCCCTTCGAGTCACGACTCTTTTGAATTGCCTCAAGCAAACTTGGAAGCTGCGCAGCGAACACTTGTGATATTCGAGTCGCGGCCGCCTCTTGGATCTGCTGCTCTAGCAGCTTGTTCTGAAGGTCCATTCGGTCGACCTGACGGTGCGCTGCCACGACAGCGGCCATTGAAATCACCGATCCAACAATCGCAATGGCAATGCCCATCGACGCGGCTGCACCAAAATATGCAAGAGCAAGCGTACTTCCCTGTTTGAGCTTGTCGCCCGCTTGATCAGCGATCTCGTCAAGTGATCGTGCTTCTTCCTCCGCCAGCGGCTTTCCATTGCGGAACACCGTGGCCATTGCCTGCAGCGCCATGCGGACACCACCGCGATAGGCTTCCGCGTCTCCAACACTGCGTTGCATGAGGCCAACCAAAGCGGTACGGGCGAAGAAGAACAGAGCAAACGCTCCGAACCCCGCAGCGATGCCAACCACTGCAGCTTTTTCATAGACGAAAGTGCTGGCGTTCAATGCGAGCAGAGTGGCACCCGTGCCCACTACAAACCCACTCGCGATCAGCGCGATAAATTGCAGCCACACTCTTACCTGGTTGGCTTTGGCTATGTGGTCTTCAGGCTGTGACGACACGGCCCCCCTTCGACGCCCGCAAGAGCGTAGTGACGATTATCAATTTCAGCATCCCGAATAGTTCTTTCGCCCAGATTTGGTGATGGTGTAGGTGCCGCCGCGCGGCCCTCGGTAGCATCCAGGAGGCAACTGACCCTGGTTCTGGCCAGTCTTCTTGTTGGTATGGCAGCCTTCGGCGTTAAGGCCTCCGCCATGGGCATGCACACCGCCAGAGGCGTGCAACAAGCCGGCGATCAGAAGTCGCTTCATGACGCCCTCCTCGTGGCGGATGATGGTCTTCCTCGTCAGGCCGCACAAGCGGCTGAACCCACCTCCTCGACTTCCCTGCCCCATATTGGCTACGCACAAACCCTGACGTTGTCGCGACGGATGGAGAGGTCGGGCCGAACCCCGGGGCGTAACCTTGTGGTGCTGTCCGAGCCGCGCGGTTCGCGGGTATTCCGTTGGAGACCACCCATGAGACTTGCAATAGCCGCCGCCCTACTGACGGCATCAATGGGGGCGCAGGCATCCTGCTTCGGCAGCGGCAGCTTCCAAACCTGCACCGACAGCTCCGGCAACAACTACAACGTCCAGAGGTACGGCAACACCACCAACGTGCAGGGGTACAACCCCAGCGCTGGAAGCAACTGGAACCAGAGCAGCCAGACCTACGGGAACACAACCTTCCACAACGGTACTGCGGCGAACGGAATTAGCTGGAATGGAACGACGCAGACGTACGGGAACACTCAGTTCTCCAACGGCACCGACAGCCGCGGGAACAGCTACAACCGAACCTGCCAGCGCATCGGCAACCAGACCTTCTGCAATTAGACTGGCTGTGGGAAATGTGCGCTCTTGGGTTCGATGGCTGCTGGTCGAACCGCGGTACCTGTGGCTCACATTCGCCGGCCTTTGTGCCGCCCTAATGGTTCCTGTCTTGCTAGGCGGGTCGGAGCGCAGCATCCGATTGAGCGGAATGTTCCTTCAGTTGGCCGGAATCTGCACAATCGTGATCGGCATTCATTCAACGCGGAAGTTCTTCGGCCTAACCCCTGTTCGCGACCACATCGCTTCTTGGTGGCGCAGAGCGCCGTTCAGGCGTCCCAAGCCCATTGTTGGTCACATGCACGCCACACTACCCATCGTTGCCATGGGGCGGGGAAGCGCCTACAGCGTGCATCGGATAGACCACTCAGCCCCTGTTGACAACCGCATCAGGGATCTAGACCGCAATATCACGCTCTTACACGAGCGCATTACGAGCCTCCACTCACACGCGGACCGCGAGCACGAGGAACTTGCGGGCCATGTCTCGGCCCAGGCCGCTAGCTTGGATAGCCTTCGCGAAACCGTTAACCGCAATTTGGAGCGATTTGGCACGAGCGGCCTTAACATATCTGCGATCGGCGCAAGTTGGTTGTTCCTTGGATCGATCTTGGGGTGCGCTAGTCCGGAACTCGCGGATCTGCTCCAGCGCGTCCGATCCGTTTGATTCGCCCCGTCCCGCCGAAACTATCGGCCGAGAAACAACGCCGAAGTGCAGACGCCAGCGATGCAGAACCACGCGCGCCATGTCCAGCGCGCTGGCCGCCATGCTGCGTCGGTTGCGGCCAGCAAGTCGAACACCACCCCCCTGACGAAGTCGGCGACTGTGCCCCGGGGCTGTAGCCTCGCCGAGTTCAGCATGTCCCCCATGGCCTGCACAACGTGATCCTGCTGGAGCGGCACCAAGCCACCAGCCCGCGCGAAGCTTCGGAAGTCGGACCGCTCGCGCTCAAGCAGCGCTATTGCTTTCGGTGAACTGGCCAGCAACAACCAGGCAACTCCTCGGACCCCGCTGTCAATCCTGCCTTCAGCATCTGGTTCTCGACAGCGACCTTCGCAAGCCGCTCCGTCACCACATTCACCGTTACCCGCTCGAGCTCCAGTGCCGCAATCCTCTCGTGCATAGAGGTCAGCACGGAAAATGGGTCCGCGACTGGCGCCTCAGTCGGGCAACCTGCGCTGGAAGCCGCTGGCGGGTCTTGCTGATCTTCCTGCATCGCTCACTCCAGTTCGGCCAAGGCGGCCTCATGGAGCACGACCGGAAAGAGCCGATGAGTGCACGGCCCTTCCGTGTCCTCGCAGTGGCACCAGAAGCAAGGCGCCGCTTCGACCTCTTTGGCTGCTTCGAGGACCGCAATTCTCTTTTTCCAGGCTCATGCTGAAATCTCCTTCGCGCCGGCCAGTTCGCTTGCGCTGTAGCACTCGAACAGCAACGCGACGTTCGTGGGCCCACATTCGACTTCCGCGCTTGCCCGCCGCAGGCAGTCTGCGCCAGTCTCTCCCTCGCGCAGTCCCCACGACTGCCCGGACTTGATGGCTTGGTAGCCGTTCCCCGAATCTGTTTATGAGAATGGCCTCGAAGGTAGGCGCAGCGGGCGGCGACAGCGCTACCCTCCTTTTTTCGGGCCATTGCCACCAATTTCACCCCGATCGGCTCGCTCCACGGATCGCCAGCGTGACCACTGCCGAATCAAGGCAACGACCTACCGACTCTTGATGTCTGCTTTCGACGGATTCTGTTGAAAAACTCTCCGGTGCCGCCTAGATTTGCGCGAACCAAATGCGGGGGTGCTGACGATGATGGGAAGCCAAGGCGGAGCGCAGGATCGGCTGTTCTACTCGTTCAACCTTGAAGACCA
>NZ_VOBQ01000001.1 GCF_007833165.1 Caenimonas sedimenti
AAGACTTCGATGCGCGGGAAGCGGCCTGCGGTGTTGCCGGGCAGCGTCCAGGAGACATCGACCACGCCGTCCTTGGCCTGGTCGTACAGCTGCACCGGGGTGCCGCCCAGCTGCATGGCGGGGTAGCCCTCGAACTTGATGCGGCCGCCCGACTCTTTCTCGACCTTTTCCATCCACGGCTTGTGCATGGTCAGCCACACGTTGGACTGCGGCGCCATGAAGGTGTGGAACTTGAGGGTGACGGCTTGCTGGGCGAGGCCGCTCAGAGAGGAACCCCCGAGGGCCGCGGCGGCGCCGGATTTGAGCAGGGTACGACGTTGGATCATGATCGGCTTGACGTTGGTCATGGCGCCACGCAGCTGAAGTTCGCCGCATCGTCCGTGCTGCCGCTGCCCTTGTAGCGCGCCACCTGAGGGTAGGGACACAACGGCCGGGTCCGGGTGGTCGCGTTGTTGTCGATGCGCGCCGCCGTGATCGACGACGGAGCGACACCCTTCTCGGACCAGGCCATGAGCGCCCGGAAAGCGTCGCGGTCGGGCGTGGCCGGCACCAGGCCGCTGGATCCCTGGCCGAACTGGTTCACCCCCGGGCCGCCGCCGCAGTGCCCCATGCCCGGCACCATGTAAAGCCGAGAGAACTCGTCCGCGCGGGCGGTCGCCTGCTTCATGCGATCGTAGTAGCGCAACGTGCCCTGCGGCATGATGAGGTTGTCGTTCCAGCCGTGGTACATGATCAGCTTGCCGCCCCGTTCCTTGAACGCGTTCAGGTCCGGGTTGTCGGTGGCCATGAGCGGGCCGACCATCTCGGCGTTCTTGTTGAAGAAGGCCTCGTAGTTGCCCAGCGTCAGCGTATTCCAGTCCCAGTTGGGATCGAAGTAGACCCAGTACCGGGCCTGGTCGATGGGGATCGGGAACGGGGCGGCGCCCGCCAGCGCCCCCAGGTCGGCACCACGCTCGACGCCCGGCCAGAGGAGCTGGCCGGCCGTGTTGCGTGCGCCACCCCAGATGCTCTGCAGGGCCTTGGCTTCGCCTCCGGTGAGGCAGGTGCCGTCGGCCGCCGTGCAGGAGGCCGTGGTGATGGCCGCGTCCTTCGTCGGATCGTAGGTGCAGTTGCGCGGGTCATCGATCACGCCGTCGGTGACGCCGTCCGCCGCATCGCACGCGGCGACCGCGCGGGTCGTCGCGAGCGTGCGCTTCGCGGCGGACAGCGGACCGCCGGCTTCCGCCTTCATCGCCACCTGCGGCCAGATCTGGTAGGCCTGGAAGCGGTCCCAGTGGACCGCCGGTGCGCCGGCGAGGATCGCGTCGTAGTCCTTCGGGTAGCGCTGCGCCATCATCAGCCCCTGGCGGCCGCCGGTGGAACAGCCGTACCAGTAGGAGCGGACCGGGTCCTTGTCGTAGTAGGCCCGCACCAGTTGCTTGCCGACCTCGGCCATCAGGTGTTCCGAGCGGTAGGCGAAGTCGATCTGCAGCTGGGTGTTCGGCTTGCCCGGCTCGGCCATGCCGAACGCGCCGGACAGCGAATTGCCGGTGTGACCGGTGTCCGTCTTGACGCCGACGAACCCCTGCCGTACGGAGTCGACCGCGGCGGCCAGTTGCGTGTTGCCGGCGTAGACGCCGTTGCCTTCCGCGCGGAACCTCCCGTTCCAGGCGGCCGTGGGTAACGTGACCCAGATGTTCACCTGCGGTTCCACCAGCACCTTGACCAGGCAGTACGGCTTGTCGGCCGGGCCCGTGCCGGTCGAGCCCGGAGCGGCTTCAAGAATCGTCACTTTCGCATCCGCGGTCAGGTTCACGGCGCCGATGCCCTGCATCGTGCAAGCCTTCACGGGGTCGATGGAGAGCAGTTCGGGCACGTCGGGCAGCGGTGCGTTGTCGCTGCCGCCGCAGGCCGCCAGGGCAGCAGCGGCGACGGCGGCCGCGAGGCTGGCCCGCGCGTTGTTGGATCGAAATGATGGGTTCAAGGTGGTCTCCAGTGATGCAGCCGCGATTGCAGCTTGAAGGCCGGTGTGGTGTCTTGCAGAATCCGATCGTTTTTGCAGTGCGTGCGCGTCCGTTCGGGTAAACGCCGACCCGGCGTTGCGCCTAGCAGATATAGCGAAATTCGATAGCACTGCACGGCGCCAAACCGCAAAATGCGGGGTCTGCGGTACAAGGAGTTTTGGATGCAGGACCCGGCTTCCGGAAGCGCATGTGGGGACCCTGTCTTCGAGCGCAGCCTGCTGACGACCGAGGCCGTCGATGGATGGCGCGGGTTTCCGGTGAGCTGGATCGAAGCTTCACCCCACGAAGTGCATGCGGAACTGCTGACCGAGCGCAATGCCCTCGTCATGATCGACACGGGCAGCACGCAGGCCGACTTCCACTATGGCAAGCGCGCCATGTCGTGGGAATTCCAGCCCGGCTCGATCGGCCTGTTCACGCCTGGCACCGAGCTGCGGCTCAGCAAGTGGCGCTGGACGCCGACGCGGCGCGTCCGCATCGACCTGGACGCGCCCCTGCCGGGCTGCGCGCTGGAAACCCTGCAAGGGTTCTGTGGCCCCACCGAGATCGAGTTTCGCGATCCCGAACTGACCGCGGTGGTGCGCGCCATGGTTCTCGAGATCGCGGGCGGCAACGCGAACGGACGTTTGTATGCGGAATCGCTTTCCCTGGGCGTTGCCTTGCGCCTGCAGCAACGCAAGAACGCCCGCTACGGCACCGCACGCGAGCGCGGCAAGCTGAGCGGCGAGCAACTGAGGAAGGTCCAGGAACTGATTCGCGCCGACCTCGGCAAGGACCTTTGCCTGGCCGCGCTGGCGCGCGAAAGCGGGTTCAGCCCGGCCCAGTTCGTCCGGCTTTTCAAGAACACCGTGGGCTGCACGCCCTACCAGTACCTCTTTCAGGCCCGCCTGGAAGTGGCGCGTGAGCTGGTGCGGGCCAGCGACCAACCCCTCACCACCATCGCCGCCGAGACTGGCTTCGCCAGCCAGAGCCATATGACCTCGGCGTTCGCGAAGGCGTTCAATGTCCGCCCAGGGGAGATGCGGCGCCTGGAGCGGCTCCGGCCGCAGTGAGCCCGGCCTACAGCCGCGCGAGCAGTGCCCGCACGGCGTCTCGCGATTGCCGGCCGAGCTCGATGACATCGAGATCCGGCAGGCGCCCGTCGCGCACCACCTCCTTGCCGCCGACGAACATCCAGCGGAGGTCCGCCGTGCCTCCGCTCGCCACGGGCCCGATCGCAAGATCGTGCAGCCCGAAGTAGCGCGGGTCGCGGTCGATGCCATAGATGGACAAGTCCGCGGCCTGCCCCACCTCCACCGTGCCGACCGCGTCCAGGCCCATCAGCCTCGCGCCACCGGCCGTGCCCCAGCGCACCACGTCCTCCACGGTGGTGGATGCGGCCTCCGCCTCTCCCTGCCCGCCGCGGAAGTACGGCACGGCTTCATAACCCGCCCGCGCCCGCTGCATCAGCCAGGCCGCGTGCGTCTCGGAGATCATGTCGGCGGCTTCGTTCGAGGCCGCGCCATCGACGCCGATGGAGATCTGCGCGCCGGCGGCATCGAGCTGCCGCACCGGCGCGATGCCGCTGCCCAGCCGGCCATTGCTCTGGGGGCAGTGGGCGATGCCGGTGCGCGTCTTGCCCAGGAGCGCGATCTCGTCGTCGTCCAGCTTCACGAGGTGAGCGAACCAGACGTCCGGGCCCAGCCAGTCGATGGTCTCGCAGAACTGCACGGGCTTCATCTGGTGCTGGCTGTCCACCGTGTCCTGGTAATGCACCGTCTCCGACAGGTGCGAGTGCAGCCGCAGGCCGAGGCGCCGCGCCTGCGCCGCGCAATCGCGCAGTTCCTGCGGGCGCATGGAGTGGGGCGGCGTGGTGGGCGCCGAGACCAGCTTGCGCATCGCGTCCGGCGCCGGGTCGTGGTACAGCTGCGCCAACCGCTCGATGTCGGTCATGAAGCCGTCCAGCGTCTCGGGACGTGAAGCCGGCGGCAGGTTGCTCGTGTCCGCGACACGCGAGAGCGTGCCGCCGCCCCGGCACAGCACGAAACGCAGCCCCAGCTTTTCCGCCTCGTCGAACAGGATGGCCGACGTGTCGTACGGCATGTGAGGGTAGTAGTGGTAGTTGTGGTCCGCCACCGTGCCGCAGCCAGAGAGCGCGAGCTCCAGCAGGCCGATGCGCGCGGCCAGCCGGAAATCGTTCTCGTTCATCAGCGGACGCAGGCGCATCGGTGTGGCGGTGAGCCATGGTGTCAGCGTGGCGTTCAGCCCCACCGGATCGCCCTTCAACAACGACTGGAACAGGTGGTGGTGGGTGTTGACCCAGGCCGGGTAGATGACGCAGCCGGTGGCGTCGAGTTGGCGCTCGCCGGGCTCGGGCGTCAGCGCGCCGATGGCGGCGATGCGGCCGGCGCGCACGCGCACGTCGGGCCCCGGGGCACGGGCGGCCGCGCCTGCCAGACCGGTCAGGATGGCCGTCGCGTTGCGGATCAGAAAGTCGGTCATGCGGGCGTTCCCAGGGATTCAGGTGCGGCGGACTGCGCCAAGTTGCCGCGGTGGATTTCTTCTTCACCATGCGCGCGCAACAGGTCCAGCAACTGCTTGCGGATCACCAGCCCCGGCTTGTCCGAAGGCATGTGGAACTCCACCTTGCGGGTCGTGTCGATGCAGGCGTCGTAGTCGGTCGCTTCGAGAATGTCCCGGTCCTCGGCGGTGATGGTCGCGTCCCAGTCGATCAGGGCCTGCGTGCTGCACTCCGCCTCGCTGTCGTTCCGGTACAGCCACTGCACCAGCATCATGCGGTCGTCGTCGATCGGCGTTGCGCAGTTGTAGATGATGTGGTCGCGGCCGCTGGCCGGGTAGCTGCAGCCGAAGCGGCGGGAGAACGGCAGGTAATAGCGGTTCACCAGGTGGCGGTGCGTGATGGGCTCGGTGGTGCCGGTGATCTTGAACGAGGCTTCCGGGTTGCGGATGGGCACCAGCGTCTCGGCCTCGAAGCCGTAATCGGTCTCGCGGAACTCGTACGGCGCGGGCTTGGGTTGGTCCAGCAGGCCGAAGTTGCCCTTGTGCACGAACGAGAAGTGCGAGTTGTCGAAGGAGTTCTCCATCATGCGCAGGGGGCTGGTCTTCCATTCCTCGTAGAACTGGAAGATGCGCCGGTAGCCGGGTGCGCCGTCTTCCGGGAAGTGGGGGATGGGCTTGAGCGGATCGTCGAGCGCCACCCACACGTAGCCGTATTTCTCCTGTGCGCGGTAGGCGGGCACCCTGGCGCCGGCCGGGATCTGCATGTCGGGCTGCTGCGGGATCTTCACGCAGGTGCCGGTGCAGTCGTACGTCCAGCCGTGGTAGCCGCAGACGATGTTGCCGTTCTCCACGGTCCCCTTGGACAGCTGCGCCGTGCGGTGGCAGCAGCGGTCGCGCACGGCCGCGGGCGTGCCGTCGGCCTGCTTCCACAGCACGATGTCCTCGCCCATGAGCCTGAACGGTTTCGGGCCGTCGTCCAGGTGGGACACGGGCATGAGCGCGTACCAGAAGCGGCGCAGGACTTTTTGGCGAGTGGTCAGCATGCGGGCACCTCCTGGATTCCTGCCTTCGCGGGAATGACGGAGATCCGGGTCCAGCGGTGCGCTTCCGTCTCGCCATGTTCCTTCAGCAACGCCAGCAGGCGCTTGCGCATCAGCATGCCGGGCCGGTCGCTGGCCATGCTCTGCTCGTCGCGGCGGACCACGTCCACCGGCGCGTCGGCGTTGACCGACTCCAGGATGACCTTGTCTTCCAGCACCACGCGCGTGTCCCAATCGTTCAGCAGCGCGGCCGGGCAATCTTCCTCGCTGTCGTTCCGGTACAGCCACTGGATGATCTGGATCCGCTCGTCGTCGATCGGGGTGGCGCAGGTGTAGATGACGTGCTGGATACCGCTCGGGTAGCCCAGCCCCAGCTTGCGCAGGAACGGCAGGTGCCACTGGTTGGAGAACGTCCGCGTGGTCAGCGGATCGGTCGTGCCGGTGATCTGGTGGGACTCCGGCGGGTTGTTGATCTCCAGCACCATGCGCGCCTCGAAGCCGTAGTCGGTTTCGTCCAGGGCGAAGTGTTTCGGCTTGTGCTGGCCTGCCTGCCCGAACGTGCCCTTGTGGACGAAAGCGAAGTGCGCGCTGTCGAAAGAGTTCTCCATCAGCCGCAGGGCGCCCGTCTTCCAGGTCTCGTCGAACTGGTGGATGCGGCGCCAGCCCAGGTCGTCTTCAGGCGTACCGAGCAAGGGCACCAGCGGCTCGCCCAGGCACACCCACGCGTAGCCGAAACGGGCCTGCGCCTTGAACGCCGGCACGCGGGCGCCGGCGGGAATCTGCATGTCGGGCTGCTGCGGGATCTTGACGCAGGCGCCGGTGCAGTCGTACGTCCAGCCGTGGTAGCCGCAGACGATGTGGCCGTCGGCACCGACGGTCCCCTTGGAGAGCTTCGCAGTGCGATGGCAGCAGCGGTCGCGCAGCGCCGCCGGCGTGCCGTCGGCCTGCTTCCACAGCACGATGTTCTCGCCGAGCAGGGTGAAGGGCTGCGGGCCGGCGTCCAACCGGTCCATGGGCATCACGGCGTACCAGAAGCGCCGCAGCACGGGTTGCTTGGTGACGAGCATGGCGCGCGCCTTAAGGCATCACCTTGAGGTCTTTCACGAACTGCAGGGTGTAGGCCTGCTGCCAGTTCGGGATCGGCTTGATCTGGCCACTCGAGATCATGAAGTCATAGGTGTTCTTCCAGCGCGCGTCGGTCATGATGCCGGCGCCCTGCTTCGCGGCGTCGCCGGCGTCGAAGAACTTCATCTCCTTCAGCTTGCGATGGGCGAAGGCCAGCATCTCGTCGTCCATCTTCGGGTTGTCCTGCTTGATGAGCGCGTTGCCGGGTGCGGGATTCTCCAGGTAGCTCTTCCAGCCTTCGACGGTGGCGCGCACGAAGCGCTGCGTGAGGTCCGGGCGCTCCTTCACCGTCTTCTGCATGGTGGCGATGGTGTTGCCGTAGGGTGGGTAGCCGTCGTCCGCGAACAGGAAGAACTTCACCTTCATGCCAGCCTTCTCGGCCGTGTACGGCTCGGAGCCGGGGTAGCCCTGCTGCGCGATCGTCTTGTCGGCGAAGAACGGCTGCATGTTGGAGGTGTAGGGCCGGGCCTGGTCGTCGGTGAGGCCGTACTTGGCCTTCAGCCAGGGCCACCAGGTGCTGCGCCCGCTGGTGGCGACCAGCACGGTCTTGCCCTTGAGGTCGGCGAGGGTGTTCACGTCGGTGTGCGTCACCATCCCCTGCGGCTCCTTCTGGAACAGCGCGGCCACGGTGGTGAGCGGCACGCCCTGCTCGATGGCCGAGAGCACCTGGAAGTCCTTGCCCATGAAGAAGTCGGCCTGGCCGGCGGCAACGAGCTGCACGGCGTTGACCTGCGGCCCGCCCATCTTGATGGTGACGTCGAGCCCGTGCTTCTTGTAGATGCCGTTGGCGATGGCCTGGTAGTAGCCGCCGTGCTCGGCCTGCGCGTACCAGCTGGTGAGGAACGTGACCTTGTCCTGGGCCTGGGCCAGGGTCGCCGTGGCGGCCATGGTGACGAACGCGATGGCGGTGAGTGCAGATTTCATTTCATTTTCTCCAGTGAGAACGTGGAACAAATCAGAGCAATGACCCGTGGCTTCGTGTGCCACTGCCTGCTTCTACTCTGCGGGAATTACTTGATGTGGATCGTGGCTTCGACTTCGATCAGCGCGCCATCTCCAGGCATGAACCGTGCCACCTCCACCACCGTGCTGGCCGGCGGGTTGGTGGGATAGAAGAGGGAGCGGACGCGGTTGTAGAAGGGGTAGTGGCGCAGGTCGCGGAAGTACTGCACCAGCTTGATCGCATCGGCCATCTCCGCGCCGTGCTCCTGCGCGATCTGGCGGATGCGTTCGAGCACGAACCAGCTCTGGGCCACGGCCGGGGCTTCGTAGAGGTCCACCGTCATCTGGCCGGTGTCGTAGCCGATGCCGCGCAACTGTTCACGCGCATGCGGCGGCAGTTCTTCGTAGCTCTGCACGATGGCTTGGCGGCCAGGGTCGACTGCGACCACGCCGCTCACGAAGACGAAGTCACCCGCGCGGCGCGCCGCCGCGTAGTGCGCCATGGGTTGACCCATCTGCACGCTCAATCCGGCACCCCGTCCGTCCACGCGCGCACCTTGCCCGGATTTAGCAGGTTCAACGGGTCGAAGCGCCGCTTGATCTGGTGGCTGGCCGGCGGCAGCAACCCCCCGGCCTTGCCGTCCTCGACCACGAAGACGTGCGGATCGTTGATGCGCACGCCGTTGTCGCGATGGATCTGCATGATCTCCTGCAGCCGTTCCTCGGTCGTGAACTTCACGATCTGCAGCGCCGTGCAGGTGACCAGGCCATCCATGTTGCGGATGAATTCGCAGTGCATCTGCACCTCGGGCGCGAGCAGCTTCTCCATGCGGCGCACCTGCTCCAGGTGCTGGCCGGCGATGAACGCGCTTTGCAGGTAGGTGATGGTCTTGTCCGTCTTGAAGGCCACCAGCGTCGTGTGGTTCCAGGTGTATTCCAGCAGCGTCCGGTTGGTCCGCGCGATCTCCTCGGCGGACTTGCTGTAGCTGACCCAGCCGCGCCATTGCGCGGACAGCTCCAGCATGGCGGGTTCACTCTCGGGCGCGATGGCCAGCAGCACGGCGTGGCAGCCGGGGCGCAGATGCTCGGCCAACTGCTTCAGGTAGTCGGGCACAGGGGCGGCGAAAAACGCCACTTCGCGCTTGACGATGCCGGGCGCCAGCGCGACGGCGTTGCCGAACTCCAGCGCGTCGTCGAAACTGTCGAACACCACCAGGTGCTCCTGCCACGGCACCGCGGGCGCCAGGGCGAGCTCGAGCTCGAGCACCAGGCCGTTGGTGCCCCACATGTGGTGCATCATCAGCGCCTCGGGGCCGCGCAGCTCGACGATCTTCGGCTCTTCTTCGATCGTGATCGCCTTCACCCCCAGCACGTTGCCGCGCGCGCCCAGCGGGCCGTAGTTGATGGAACCGACGCCGCCGAAGCCGCCACCGAACAGGCCGCCCAGCGTGGCGCTGCGGTAGGTGGAGGGCATGCAGCGCAGCTCCATGCCGATCTCGTTCCGCGCTTCCTTTTCGAATTCCGACAGGCGCATGCCCGCCTGTGCCCGGCCGGCGCCATTGCGGGCCCAGAGGAACTGGTTGAAGCCGCTCATGTCCAGCACCACACCGCCCTGCAGCGGCACGGACTGTCCGTAGTTGCCCGTGCCGGTGCCACGGATGGTGATGGGCACGCGCAGGCGGGCGCACAGGCTGACCAGGCGCTTGATCTCGTCCTCATTGCGCGGACGCACGGCGCAGTCGGCGGTCTTGCCGGTCAACTGGCGCTTGAGTACCGGGCTGAACCAGGAAAAGTCCTGCGACAACCGGGCGATGCGGTTGGTGTCGGTGACCCAGTCGAGGTCCGGCAACGCGATCTGCAGTTGCTCGATGGGGTGGGTGGGGGCGTTCATCTTCAATCGCGGGAGAGTTCGCTCGCGTGCCAGGACCCGAGCGCAAGTTTCGACAACCAGGCCATCAGCACGAACAGCGCCACGCCCGTCAACGAGATCAGGAGCAGGGCAGCGAACATGCGGGGGATGTTCAGCTGGTAGCCGGCGAAGAGGATCTGGTAGGCCAGTCCGGTGCTGTTGCCGCCCGTGCCGGCGACGAATTCCGCCACGACCGCCCCGATCAGCGCCAGCCCGCTCGAGATGCGCAGCCCGCCGAAGAAGTACGGCAGTGCGCTCGGGATGCGCAGGCGCAGCAGCGTTTGCGAGCGCGAAGCGCGGTTCATCGCGAAGTAGCTTTGCAGGTCAGGATCGATGCTGCGCAGGCCCAGCGTCGTGTTGGAGATGATGGGAAACAGTGCAACCAGTGCGGCGCAGATCACCAGCGAGAGCGTCGGGTTCTTCACCCAGATGATGATCAGCGGCGCCACGGCCACGATGGGGGTCACCTGCAGCAGGACCGCATAGGGGAAGAGCGCCGTCTCGATCTTCCGGCTCTGCACGAACAGGAAGGAGATCAGCACGCCCACCACCACGGCCATGCTGAACGACAGCAGCGTGATCTTCAGCGTGAACAGCAGCGCCATGCCGAGCATCTGCCAGTCGGTGAACAGCGTCTGCATCATGAGGATGGGCGACGGCACCAGGTAGGGCGGCAGCTTGAAGCCGGTGACGAGCCCCTGCCACGCCGTCAGCAGCACGATGGCCACGAGGACGGGGTAGAGGACCTTGTCGTAGTTGCGCCGCACCTTCTTGACTTCCTCCCTCCCCCTCTGGGGGAGGGCTGGGGTGGGGGCTTCGCGCGACGACACGTTCGTGCCACTCGGGAGCCCCCATCCCTGCCTTCCCCCAGAGGGGGAAGGAGAAACATCCGAAGGGACCGCGCTCACGACACCACCTCTTCATCCGTCTCCAGGCTCGCCCGCAGCAGGCTGTCCTGCAGCCGCTTCGCATACTCCGCGAAGCGCGGCGTCACCATGAACTCCGGCTGGCGCGGATACGGCTCGTCGATCACAACCTCTTCCACGATCCGCCCCGGCCGTGCGGCCATCATCACCACGCGGTTCGAGAGGAACACCGCTTCATGGATCGAGTGCGTCACGAACATCACGGTCAGCTTCTTCTCGCGCCAGAGCTCCAGCAGGTCGGCGTCGAGCTTGTGCCGGGTGATCTCGTCCAGTGCCCCGAAGGGCTCGTCCATCAATAGCAGGTTGGGTTGCACGACCAGGCTGCGCGCGATGGACACGCGCATCTGCATGCCACCCGAAAGCGCGCGCGGCAGGGCCTTGGCGAACTTGGTCAGCCCCACGAGCGCCAGCGCATCGGCCACCCGGCCGTCGGCCTCGCTGCGTGGCACCTTGCTCAGGTCGAGTGGCAGCCGCACGTTGCTTTCCACGCTGGCCCACGGCATCAACGTCGGCGCCTGGAAGACGAACGCCATGCGCTTGCCGGACTCCTCGAGGCGCTGCACCGGCTTGCGCCACAGGGCGATGCGGCCGTCGGTGGGTTCCAGCAGCCCCGCGACCATCTTCAGCAGCGTGCTCTTGCCGCAACCCGACGGTCCCAGCAGGGTCACGAACTCGCCCTCCGCGATGGACAGGTCCACCGGCTGCAGCGCGACCGTCCCGTTGGGGTAGGTCTTGTGCGCCGACAGCACCTCGACGGCCGCCGGCGGGCGCCCCAGCGCCTGCGTGCTGAGCACGTCGTCCATCAGGGCATCACCTTCAGGCCGTTGATGTAGTCCAGCCGGTACGCGTCGCCCACCTTGACCTTGGCCGGGTCGATCAGCTTGTTGTCGACCAGGAAGGCGTAGTTGGCCTTGGTGCGCTCCGGATCGATGCTGCCGATGCCGTTCTTCGCCGCGCCACCGCCGGTGACGATGCCCATCTCCTTGAGCTTGGCAACGCTGTACGCCATCTGCTCGTCGGTCATGTTGGGGTTGTCCTTCTTGATCAGCGCGGCGGCGGGCGCCGGGTCGGCCAGGAACGACTTCCAGCCCTCCATCGTGCCCCTGACGAAGGCTTCCATCGCCTTCGGGCGGTCCTTCACGGTCTGTTCCATGCAGGAAATCGTGGTGCTGTACGACGGCCAGCCGTGGTCGGCGAACAGGAAAGTGTTGGCCTTCACCCCGGCCTTCTGCACGGCGAACGGCTCCGAGGTGAGGTAGCCCTGCTGCACCGTGTTCTTGTCCGCCACGAAGGGCTGGATGTTGAAGGTGTAGGGCTTGGTCTGGCTGTCGTCGAAGCCGTACTTGTTCTTCAGCCAGAGCCAGTAGCCCTGGCGCGCCGTGGTGGCGATGAGGATGGTCTTGCCCTTCATGTCCTCGAACTTCTTCACCTCCTCGTGCGCGATCAGCACCTGGGGGTCTTTCTGGAAGCTCGCGGCCAGCGTGACGACGGGCAGGCCGTTGCTGCGCTGGACCATGATCTGCAGGTCGCTGGAGCCCATCACGCAATCGGCCTGGCCGGCGCCCAGCATCTGGAAGATGTTGACCTGCGGGCCGCCCATCTTGATGGTGACGTCCAGGCCGTACTTCTTGTAGATGCCGGTGGCCACCGCCTGGTAGAAGCCGCCGTGCTCGGCCTGCGCATACCAGTTGGTCATGTAGGTGACCTTTTCCTGGGCCTGCGCCCCGGCGGCGCAGGCGAGGCCGCAGGCGGCGGCGAGGAAGGTGCGGGCAAGAGTCGATTTCATGGGGAGCCTCTCTTAGGTCAGACTGGATTGGATGTGGCCGCGCTGGTGGCCGTGGCCCCAGGACGCGACGTCGCGCACGACCCACTGCATGTGGAACAGGTCGGTGATGGCCTGCACCCAGCTGTCGGACAGCGTGTCGAGGATGTCCAGGCCCTGTTCGCGGGTGGCGCCGTTGGGGTCGCCGATGACGCCGCTGGGGCCGAAGTCGCGGGCGGTCCAGGCGCAGGCCGGGCGGCCGTCGCCGGACAGCACCTTGGACGGGAACACGGGCGGGAAGTTGGCGACCGCGCGCTCCATGTGCACGGTGTCGGGGGCCAGCGCGAGCATCAGCGCGGTCTCGGAGTGGCCCGCATGCATCGCGAGACGCTTCTCCTGCTCGGAGATGTACTTGCCCGACGAGTTGGGCAGGCGCGACACGTGGTGCGGCACGATGACGAAGTCGCCGTGCCGCAGGCGCAGTTCGCGCGCCGCCATTTCCATCACCTGCGGCTGGCCGCCGTGGCCATTGGCCAGCACCAGCTTGCGGAAGCCCGCGCGGTAGACCGATTCGCCCACCTCCTGCACCATGTTCAGCAGCGTCGGGCCGGTGAGGGTCATGGTGCCCGGGAAGTGCAGGTGCTCGTCGGACTTGCCGTAGGTGATGGGCGCGAGGCCGAAAGCGCGGATCTCGGCCGGCAGCTTCTCGAGCGCCTTGCCCATCACGCCGGAAGAGATGACCGTGTCGACGCTGCAGGGCAGGTGCGGCCCGTGCTGCTCGATGGCGCCCACCGGCAGCACGATCACGGTGTTCTCGCGGTCGGGCAGTGCGTTGATCTCCGTCCAGCTCAGGTAGGGCAGGAAACGGTGCGGAGGGATGTAGCCGTGCATCATGGAAGTGCTTTCAAGCGAAACGGGCCATGGCCTGGCCGACATCGCGCATAAACCGGGCCAGCCGCGGCGGGGTCGCCACGTTCATGTGGTAATAAGCGTGGAAATCCGCCCGCGCGCGATTGCCGGTGAGACGGCGCAAATAGCGCGTGACGATGCGGCGCGGCGGATCGCCCATGTACCAGGCCATCCAGCGCGGCCGGCCGTAGGTGACCACCGCCGCGATGCGCTTGATGTGCGTGAGCATGGGCTTGACGTTGGCGGGATCGCTCAGGTCGAAGGCCACGCCCGGCATGAACATGCGGTCGAAGTAGCCCTTGAGCATGGCGGGCAGGCCGAAGGTCCAGGTCGGGAAGCAGAGCACCAGCGCATCCGCGCGGCGCAGCCGGTCGATATACGGCTGCAGCGGTTGCTGGTTGCGCGGCACGTCGTGGTAACCCAGGCGCTCTTCGCGCGACATCACCGGATTGAAACCTTCGGCGTAGAGATCGCAATCGTCCACCGTGTGGCCGGCGGCCAGCAGGTTCTTCACCACTTCCGCGTGCAGCGCGGCCGCGAAACTGGTCTCGACCGGGTGGCAATAGAGGACGAGGACGTGCATGGTGCGTCCTCAGTGGCTGCGCACCGGAACGGCGCAGGCTGGCGGGCGATGGGGGAGCGGACGGTGCATCTTGACCAAACAATCTGATCGTTTGGTCAGATTCAGCAAGGGGCGTGCCAGCCCCTGCCTGCCGCCGGTGAATCAGCGGGTCTTGCGGATCCCGCAGCCGCGCAGGATGAAGGCCGTCACCTCGCGCGTCAGGGCTTCGCGTTCCGGCGTCCAGCCGGCCTGTCCGGGCTTGCGCAGCTGCTGCACCTGCAGCGCGGAGTCGGCGTAGAACTGGGTCGTCGCCCAGATGCCCATCAGCAGCACGTGGGCGTCGACCGGCTCGATCAGCCCGCGCGCGATCCAGCCGTTGATCACCGCGACCTTCTCGCGCGTCTTCTTGCGCGCGTCCGGCCAGAAGCGCTCGAGGTTGCGGCCGCCGTCCAGGACCTCGCGCGTGAAGATGCGCGAGATCTCCGGCTTGTCGAAAGCCAGCTGCAGCTTGGCGCGGATGTACTCGCCCAGCACCTTCGCCGGGTCATTGGAGGCGGCATCGAACATGCCCTTCCAGTCGGCCACCACGGACATCAGGAGCTCCTGGTAAAGCTCCTCCTTGCCCGAGATGTAGTAGTGCAGCTGCGGCTTGGTGAGGCCGGCGCGCTCGGCGATGGCCTGGGTCGACGTGCCCTTCAGGCCGTGCTGGCTGAATTCCGCGATGGCGGCCGCGCGGATCGCGGCCAGCACCCGTTCGCGGTTCTGGCGCGCGCTGGTGCGGGGGCGGTCGGTTTCAGGCTGCGTCATCGTGGTGGGCGGGCACGGGGAGCATATCCCACGCACCATTTGCGGTAGCCTCTTGCCATGGCCACTCCCTTCCTCACCGCCGCGCACGCGCCCCTGACGCGCACGGTCGAAGTCGTCAATCCGCAAGGCGAGCGCGAGACCGTCTCGATCCCCGCGGAGCGCGCGCTCACCGTCTACGTGGACAAGCGCGAACTGGTGACCTTGATGACGCTGGGGGCGCACCCCGAATGGCTGGTGCTGGGTTACCTGCGCAACCAGCGGTTGGTGCGCTCGCTGGACGAGGTGGAGTCCGTCACCGTCGACTGGGACGTCGGCTCCGCCGCCGTCAAGACCCGCGCCGGCATCGAGGACATCGAGGAGCGCACCGCCTCGCGCATCGTCACCACCGGCTGCGGCCAGGGCAGCGTCTTCGGCGGGATCCTGGATGAACTCGATGCGTTGGCGCTGCCCGACGCGACGCTCACGCAGGCGCAGCTCTATGGCATCGTCAACGCGATCCGGCTGAAGGAGAGCACGTACAAGTCCGCCGGTTCGGTGCACGCCTGCGCCCTGTTCCGGGGCGAGGAGCTGCTGCTCTTTGTCGAGGACGTCGGGCGCCACAACGCCATCGACACCATCGCCGGCTGGATGTGGCTGCAGGACAGCGCCATGGAGGGTGGCGACAAGGTGTTCTACACCACGGGGCGGCTCACCAGCGAGATGGTCATGAAGTCGGCGCAGATGGGGGTGCCCATCGTGGTTTCGCGCAGCGGCATCACGCAGATGGGGTTCGAGCTGGCGGAGCGCGTGGGCCTGTGCACGATCGGCCGCGCGACGGGCAGGCACTTCCTTTGTTACACCGGTGTGACGAGGCTGCAGCTCCAGCCGGAGCTGGCGGGCACCAAACCGGAGCGGCCCGCGGCGTCACGCTGACTTTCGTCACGCTTCGTCCGTTTCATGCAAGACGGGCGCGAACGCAGCACGTAGACTTTCGCCAAATGACAGACGAGAGAGAACCCACGGGCGCTGCCGGCACCTTGCCCGCCGGCCCGGCACCCGCCGCCGCGCCGCGGCTGCCGCTGGCCGCATGGATCCGCGAAGGGCTGCGCGCCGGCCTCTTCCTGCGTCCGCGCACCGGCGGCGCGCAGCCGGAGGCGTGGCAGCTGCTGGCGCTGGTGGCCCTCGCCGCCGCCATCGAGCTCGGCCTCGGCCGGCTCGAGATCAATGGTCCCGCGCAATTCAGCCTGCGTTCCTGGATTTCGGAGTGGTGGGCCATCGCGGTGATGATCTTCCTGGTCTGGGCGGCGCTGCGCGACGTGCCGGCGGGCGAGCACGCGCGCCCGGTGGGGCTGGCAGCCTGGTTCGCCTTGTGGCTCATGGCCATGCTGCCCAGTGGCGTGGTGTCGCAGCTCCTCGGGATCGCCCGCGCGCACGAGGCGTTGCCCAGGTTGCTGGAGACGTCGCCCTGGTCCGCCTGGGCCATCTACCTCGCGCTCATCGCCTGGGTGCTCGGCGCCGGGATCTGGCTCAGCCGGCAGTTCGGTGTGACGGGCCGCCGGTTGGCGCTTCTGGGCGTGGGCATGGTGGCGCTCTTCAGCGTGCAGGTGTGGCAGTTCCAGGACCAGCCGTGGACCGCCGAACAGGTGGCGGTGGAAGAGCAGGGCCCACCCGTCCTCCAATTGAGCCAGGAAGTTTTCGAAACGCAGGTGGCGCTGTGGGACAAGGCGGTGGCCGGGCTGGCGCCGGAGCGCCCCGGCGTGACCGACGTCTATGGCGTGGTCTTCGCCCCGTTCGCGGAGGAAGACGTGTTCCTGCGCGAAAGCACCATGGTGGCCAAGACGCTGGCCGAGCGCTTCGATGCCGAAGGCCGCGTGCTGCACCTGGTCAATCACGCCAGCACCGCGGATTCGCGGCCCTGGGCAACGCCGCTCAACCTCAAGCGGGCGATCGAAGCGGTGGCCGCCCGCATGGACCGCGAGAACGACCTGCTGGTGGTCTACCTCACCTCGCATGGCGCGAGCGACTTCAAGCTGGCCGCGTCGCACGGGCCGCTGCAGGTGGACACGGTGAGCCCGGGCGAGCTGCGCGTGGCCCTCGACGAAGCCGGCGTGCGGCACCGGGTGATCGCGATCTCGGCCTGCTATTCGGGCGGTTGGGTCGGCCCGCTCGGCAGCAACACCTCCTTGGTGATGACGGCGGCGGATGCCACCCATACGTCCTACGGCTGCGGCCGGAAGTCGGAGCTCACCTTCTTCGGCCGCGCGATGTTCGCCGAGCAGCTGCGCAAGACGCATTCCTTCGAGCAGGCGTTCGCCGCGGCCGTCCCGGTGATCAAGCAGCGCGAAATCGACGCCGGCAAGCCCGACGGCTTCTCGAATCCGCAGATCGAGGTGGGGGAGGGCATCCGGCCGGTGCTGAAGGCGCTGGAGGAGCGCCTGGACGCTCGGCCGAAGCCCTAGCGGTCCCGGCCCTCATTCCCAGCTCACGGTTTCGGAGTAAGGTGGCGCCCATGACGCCCCAATCCCCCTGGTCCCTGGGCTGGCGCACCCTCTGGCGCGACCTGCGTGCCGGCGAGCTGCGCCTGCTGATCGTCGCCGTGACGCTGGCCGTGGCTGCGCTCACCGCCGTCGGCTTCTTCGCCGACCGCCTGAAAGGCGGCCTCGCGCGCGATGCCCGCCAGTTGCTGGGCGGCGATGCGGTGATCGTGAGCGACGTGCCCACCCCGGCCGCCTTCGTCCAGAAGGCCAGGGAGCTGGGGCTGGACAGTGTCACCACGCTGGTCTTTCCCTCCATGGGCCGCGCGCCGGACGGCTTGGGCGGAGCCAGCCGCCTGGTCGGCCTGAAGGCCGTCCCCGCCGGCTATCCGCTGCGCGGCAACCTGCAGGTGGCGGGCGAGCCCGGCGTCACCGGGGAGAAGACGCGCGCGGTGCCCGGCCGCGGCGAGGCCTGGGTCGATGCGCCCTTGCTGGAAGCGCTGGCGCTGAAGGTGGGCGATCCGCTGCTGCTGGGCGACGCGCAATTGCGCATCGCCCGTGTCATCACGGTGGAGCCCGACCGCGGCAGCGGCGGCTTCCTCAACTTCGCGCCGCGCGTGATGATCCACGTCGACGACCTGGCGGTGACCAAGCTCATCCAGCCGGCCAGCCGGGTGGGCTACCGGTTCGCGGTCGCGGGACGCGACCGTGAGGTCGCCCGCTTCGCCGATTGGGCCGCGCTGGAAGTCAAGCGGCCCGAGGTCCGCGGTGTCCGGCTCGAGTCCCTGGAAGGCGGCCGGCCCGAGATGCGCCAGACGCTGGACCGCGCCGAGAAATTCCTGAACCTGGTGGCGCTGCTGGCCGCGCTGTTGAGCGCGGTGGCAGTGGCGTTGGCGGCACGCGGCTTCGCCGCGCGGCACCTGGATGACTGCGCCATGCTGCGGGTGCTCGGCCAAAGCCAGCGGACCATCGCCATGAGCTATGCGTACGAGTTCGCCGTCATCGGCGTCGCCGCCAGCCTGCTGGGCGTGGCGGTCGGCTTCGCGGTGCACTTCGTGTTCGTGGCGCTGCTGGGCGGCCTGGTGGAAACGACGCTGCCCGCGCCCGGCATCTGGCCGGTGCTGTTCGGGCTGGGCATGGGGCTCACGCTGCTGTTCGCCTTCGGCCTGCCGCCGGTGCTGCAGCTCGCGCAGGTGCCGCCCTTGCGCGTGATCCGCCGCGATGTCGGCAATCTCAAGCCGGCTTCGCTGGCCGTGCTGGCGGTCGGCGTCGCAGGTTTCGCTGCGTTGCTGCTGGCGGCGAGCAGCGACCTGAAGCTGGGCGGCATCGCCGTGGGCGGCTTCGGCGTCGCCGTGCTGGTGTTCGCGGGGCTCAGCTGGGTGGCGGTCAAGCTGTTGCGCCGGGTCGTCAACGAAGCGACCGCGCCCCGTTGGCTGGTGTTGGCCACGCGGCAGATCAGCGCGCGGCCGGCCTACACCGTGGTGCAGACGAGCGCTCTCGCCGTGGGCTTGCTGGCGCTGGTGCTGTTGGTCCTGCTGCGGACCGACCTGATCGCCAGCTGGCGGCAGGCCACGCCGCCGGACGCGCCCAACCGCTTCGTCATCAACGTGATGCCGGAGCAGAGCAAGCCCTTCGTCGAAACGTTGCAGAAAGCCGGCGTGAAGCGGCTCGACTGGTTCCCCATGTTCCGCGGCCGGCTGGTTGCCGTGAACGGCAAGGCCGTCACGCCCGACGACTATGTCGAGGATCGCGCCAAGCGGCTGGTCGATCGCGAGTTCAACCTGTCCTTCGCGGCGGACTTGCCCACGCACAACCAGGTGACTGCGGGCGCCTGGAAAGCGGAGGAGGCCGGCGCCATCAGCGTCGAAGAGGGCATCGCGACCACGCTGGGGCTGAAGATGGGCGACGTGCTGCGCTTCGACGTGGGGGGCATGCAGAGCGAGGCGAAGATCACCTCGCTGCGCAAGGTCGACTGGAGTTCGATGCGGGCGAACTTCTTCGTGATGTACCCGGTCAGCATGCTGAAGGATGTGCCGGTGACCTTCATGGGCTCGTTCAAGGCGCCCGAGCAGAAGGGTTTCGACAACGAGCTGGTGCGCACCTTCCCCAACATCACCAACGTCGACATGACGGCCACCATCACGCAGGTGCAGGGCGTGCTGGACAAGGTGATCCGCGCGGTCGAGTTCCTGTTCGGTTTCACGCTGGCGGCGGGTGTCGTCGTGCTGTTCGCGGCGGTGACGGCGACGCGTGAAGAGCGCGCGCGCGAGTTCGCGATCATGCGGGCCGTCGGTGCGCGCGGCAGCCTGCTGCGCCAGGTGCAGCGCGCCGAGCTGGTGGGGGTGGGCCTGCTGGCGGGCTTCCTGGCCAGCATGGTGGCCTCGGTGGTCGGATGGGGGCTCGCCAAGTACGCCTTCGACTTCGCCTGGACCGCATCGCCGGTGGTGCCGCTCGCTGGAGCATTGGCTGGCGCCGCGCTGGCGCTGGCGGCCGGTTGGTGGGGCCTGCGCGAAGTGCTGAGCCGTCCGGTGGTGGAGACGCTGCGCAAAGCCGCCGAGTAACAGGGAAATGACAGGCGCGGGACAATGGCGCCATGCAGATCCAAGACAAGCCGCCCTTCGCCACGCCTTACGAGTGGATCGGCGGCGAAGAGAAAGTGCAGGCCCTGGTCGACCGCTTCTACGACCTGATGGACCTGGAGCCGAAGTACGCCGAGCTGCGCGCGGCGCATGGCACCGAGCTGGAACGCGCGCGCCAGAACCTCTTCTGGTTCCTCTGCGGCTGGCTGGGCGGTCCGCAGCACTACACCGACCGCTTCGGCCACCCGCGCCTGCGGATGCGCCACATGCCGTTCAAGATCGGCATCAAGGAGCGCGACCAGTGGCTGGCGGCCATGGACCAGGCGATGGGGGAGGTGGGGGTGGATGAGGCCTTGCGTGCGCGGTTGCGGGATTCGTTCATGCAGACGGCGGACTGGATGCGGAACACGCACGGCTGAACGTCATCCCCGCCTTCGCGGGAATGACGGGTCAGGGCGAAGGCTTCAGCAACACCACCACCGCCCCCGCCCCGCCTTCATCCCCCCGCGCCTGCACGAACGCCAGCACCTGCTCCTTCTGGATCAGCCAGCTGTGCACCTTGCCCTTCAGCACCGGTGTCTTGCCCGGAGACCCCAGCCCCTTGCCGTGGACCACGCGCACGCAGCGCAGGCCGTCGCGCACCGCATTGCGCAGGAATTCGGCCAGGGCCTCGCGGGCTTCCTCGCGCCGCAGGCCGTGCAGGTCGATCTCGGACTGGATGCTCCAGTGGCCGCGCCGCAGCTTGCGCGCCACGTCGATGCCGATGCCCGGCCGGCGGAAGCTCAGGGCGTCGTCCACCTCCAGCAGGGTCGACGCATCGAATTCGTCGCTGATCGCTTCCTTCAGCACGCGCTGGTCATCCAGCTGCCGCTGCACGGGGATGGGCGCCGGCGGCTCCGGCAAGTGATGCACGCGGCCATGCGCCGGCAGCCGCGCGACCTTGCCGGCAGCCCGCTCGAACAGGCTGCGCTCGGCTTCGAGGCGGCGCAGCGTCTCCGCGCGCTCGGCGGCCTGTTCGGCGCGGCGCTTTTCCTCCCGCTCCAGGTGCAGGCGCATCGCCGCGAGGTCCTGCAGCGACTTGGCCTTCACAGCAACCCCCGCTCCGCCATCGACAGCGCATCGCCCGGCGCCACGATCACGTGGTCCAGCACCCGCACGTCGACCAGGGCCAGCGCCGCTTTCAACGTCTGGGTCAATGCTTCGTCGGCGCGCGAGGGCTGCACCGTGCCGCTCGGATGGTTGTGCGCGAGCACCACCGCGGCGGCGTGGTGGTGCAAGGCTTTGAGGACGACTTCGCGCGGATACACGCTGGTCTGAGTCAGCGTGCCGCGGAAGAGTTCTTCCAGCGCGATCAAACGGTTCTGCGCATCGAGGAACAAGGCGGCGAACACCTCGTGCTTCTTGTGCGCCAGGTGCAGCTGCAGGTAATTTTTCACGGCCTGCGGCGAGCCGAACACCTCGCGCGCCTTCAATTGCTCGGCGACGGCGCGCCGCGCCAACTCCAGCACCGCCATCAACTCGGCGCGCTTGGCGGTGCCGCCGAGGCCGTGGATCTGCTTCAGGTCGTCCCCGCTGGCGTGCAACAGGCCCGCCAGGCCATCGAAATGGTCGCGGATGGACTGCGCCATCTGCAGCACCCCGTGCTTCTGCGTGCCGGTGCGCAACAGCAGAGCCAGCAGCTCGGTGTCGCTCAGCGCCGCCGGGCCCCGCGCCAGCAGCTTTTCGCGCGGCCGCGCGTCGGCCGGCAGGTCTTTCAGCGCCATCGCGTCCCCCCGGGGTCGGTCTTTCTACAATGGGGGCAGTTTATCGGACCGCCACCAAAGATTCGTGTGATGCCTTCCCCTGTGCCCCGGGTCCACCCGGGCTCTTTCCTCACGCTGCACTACCGGCTCGCCGGGCCGGGTGGCGACATCATCAACACGTTCACCGACAAGCCCGCCACCTTGACGCTGGGCAGCGGCGAACTCTCGCCCGCCGTGGAGCAGCGCCTGCTCGGGCTGGAGGAGGGGGCACGTGCCCAGTTCGACATCCCGCCGGGCGAGGCCTTTGGCGACCGCAACCCGGAGATGGTGCAGTGGGTCGGGCGCAGCCTGCTCGCCAAGTTGGGCGACCCCGATGAAACCTATTCGGTCGGCGACGTGGTGCAGTTCCCCACGCCGGACGGGCTGGGCCAGTACGCCGGCGCGGTGCGCCAGCTCGGTGACGACAAGGACGGTGACGGCAAGCCCGACGCCGTCCTGTTCGACTTCAACCATCCGCTCGCGGGCCAGCCCGTGACCTTCGAAGTGCAACTGATCGGGGTGTTGTGATGGCGCATGGGCCCCAGGAAATCCTGCTGGCGGAGCCGCGCGGCTTCTGCGCCGGCGTCGACCGCGCGATCGACATCGTCGAGCGGGCCATCGCGAAGTTCGGCGCGCCGATCTACGTGCGGCATGAGATCGTGCACAACACCTTCGTGGTGAACGACCTCAAGGCCAAGGGCGCGATCTTCATCGAGGAGCTGGCCGACGTGCCACCCGGCGCCACGCTGGTGTTCTCCGCGCACGGGGTCAGCAAGGCCGTGCAGCAGGAGGCGGAGCAACGCGGCTTCCAGATCTTCGACGCCACCTGCCCGCTGGTGACCAAGGTGCACGTGGAGGTGGCGAAGCTGGCCAAGGAAGGCTACGAGTTCATCATGATCGGCCACAAGGGCCATCCCGAGGTGGAGGGCACGATGGGCCAGCTGGACCACGGCATCCACCTGGTGGAGGACGTCGCGGACGTGCAGCATGTCCGCCCTTTGCAGACGGAGAAGCTGGCGGTGGTGACGCAGACCACGCTGTCGGTGGACGACGCCGCCGAGATCAGCGCCGCGGTGAAGGCACGTTTCCCGAGCATCCGCGAGCCAAAGCAGCAGGACATCTGCTACGCCACCCAGAACCGGCAGGACGCCGTCAAGCTGATGTCGCGCGACGTCGACGTGCTGATCGTCGTGGGCAGCCCCACCAGCTCCAACAGCAACCGGCTGGCGGAGCTGGCGCGCAAGCTGGGCGTGGACGCCTACATGGTCGACAACCCGAACGAGTTGCGGGCCGAGTGGCTGGAAGGGAAGGCGCGGGTCGGTGTCACGGCCGGGGCGTCGGCGCCTGAAGTCCTGGTCAAGGAGCTGGTCGATCGCATCAAGAGCATGGGCGCGGTCTCGGTGCGCAAGATGGACGGCATCATCGAGACGGTGAAGTTCCCGCTGCCGAAGGGACTGCGGCTGTGAACCGCAAAGCGATCGAGGCGGCCAGCGAGCGCTTCCGCGCGGACCCGCGGCGCTTCGTGCGGCGGACGCCGCTGTGGAAGCTGCCGGGTTCGGCCCTCGGTCTCGATTGCAACGAGCTCTGGCTCAAGCTGGAGCACTTGCAGGTCAGCGGCAGCTTCAAGGCGCGCGGCATGTACTACCGCCTGTTGTCGAACGAGATTCCGGCAGCAGGCGTGATCGTGGCGTCGGGCGGCAACGCCGGCATCGCGACGGCCGCGGCGGCGCGCGCGCTCGGCGTGCGCTGCGAAGTCTTCGTGCCCACGGTCAGCAGCCCGGCCAAGCAGGCCAAGCTGCGGGAGCTGGGCGCGCAGGTGGTGGTGACGGGCGCGGTGTATGCGGAAGCGCTGGAAGCCTGCCTGGCCCGGCAGAAGGAAAGCGGCGCGCTGCTGACGCATGCCTATGACCAGCCCGAAGTGGTCACTGGCGCCGGCACCCTGGCGCAGGAGATCGAAGAGCAGGGCGGCGGTGTTCCCGACACGGTGCTTGTGAGCGTCGGTGGCGGCGGCTTGATCGCCGGCATCGCCGCCTGGTTCGAGGACCGCAGCCGGATCGTCGCGCTGGAACCAGAACTCGCTCCCACGCTGTATCGCGCGCGCGATGCCGGGGCACCGGTCGACGTGGTCGTGAGCGGCATCGCGGCCGATTCGCTGGGCGCCAAGCGCATTGGCGGCATCGCCTGGGACATCACGCAGCGTCATGTGAGGGAGTCGCTGCTGGTCTCGGATGAAGCGATCCGCAAGGCGCAGCTGACGTTGTGGAAGGAGCTGAAGCTGGCGGTGGAGCCTGCGGCGGCATTGGGCCTGGCCGCGCTGCAGAGCGGCGCCGTCCGGGCCGAGGGGACGCCCAGCCTCGTGATCTGCGGCGCCAATCTCGACCCCGCCACGCTGGCATAGGCCTCCAGGGGCGCTTTGCCGCCTATACTGGATGCGTGAACAGTAGTATCAGTCACGCGCCCTGGCCCTTCATTCCCGGCGCCGCATTGCCTTTGCCGATGGTGCAGGGCACCGTCCGCGCCGGCTTTCCCTCGCCGGCCGATGACTTCGCCGTCAAGCGGCAGGACCTCAACGAGCTGCTGGTCACGCATCCCGCCGCCACGTTCTTCTGGCGGGTGCGTGGCACCTCGATGGCGGGCGCGGGCATTGCCGACGGCGACATCCTGGTGGTCAACCGTGCGCTGAACCCGGCGCACGGCGACATCGTCGTCGCCGAAGTGGACAACGACTTCACGGTGAAGTACCTGCACCGGCGCAACGGCCGGGTGAAGCTGCGCGCGGCCGACCCGACCTTCCCCGACATCCTCTTCGAGAACTCGGAAGACCAGCGGCTCACCATCGTCGGCGTCGTCACCGCCACCATCAAGCGCTTCCGCTAAAGGCCCGCGTGCGATGTACGCGCTGCTCGACGGCAACAACTTCTACGTGAGCTGCGAGCGCGTGTTCCGCCCCAGCCTGCGCGGCCGGCCGGTCATCGTGCTGTCCAACAACGATGGCTGCGCGATCGCGCGCAGCGACGAGGCGAAGGCGCTCGGCATCGCGATGGCCGAACCCTGGCACTTGATCCGCGCGAAGCTGCCCGATGCGGGCGTGGTGGCCCTGTCGGCCAACTTCACGCTGTACGGCGACATGAGCAACCGCATGATGTCGCTGGCGGCCGGCCTCGGCCCGGCGCAGGAGATCTATTCCATCGACGAATGCTTCGTCGACCTGACGGGCATGCCGGGCGACCTGGTGGCACGCGCGGACGCGCTGCGCCGGCGCGTGCTGCAATGGACGGGCGTCCCCTGCGGCATCGGCATCGCGCCGACCAAGACGCTGGCCAAGCTGGCGAACCACGTCGCCAAGGAAGCGCACCGGAAACCGGGCAACCCGTATCCGCGCGCGCTGGAAAGGGTCTGCAACCTGGCGGCGCTGCCCGCGAGCGAGCTCGACGCGGTGCTGCAAGCCACGGGCGTGCGCAACGTCTGGGGCATTGGCCCCAGGCTCTCGGAACAGTTGCAGGCCGAAGGCGTGCACACGGTTCTGGATCTGGTGCGGCTCGACCCCGCCACTGTGCGTCGCCGCTTCAGCGTGGTGGTGGAGCGCACGGTGCGTGAACTGCAGGGCCAGGACTGCCTGGCCTTCGAGGATGTTCCGCCGGCCCGCAAGGAAGTCTCGACGACCCGCGCATTCGGCGTCGCGGTCACCACGCTGCCGCCACTGCAGGAAGCCGTCAGCGAATACGCGAGCCGGGCCGCCTTCAAGCTCCGCCAGCAGGACAGCCATGCCGCACAGGTGCTGGTGTTCATCCACACCAATCCGTTCCGGCGCGGCGAGAAGCAGTACGCGAAATCGGTCACGCTGCGATTGCGTCGCCCGACGGCGGACACCGGCGCGATCGTCCAGCTGGCGCTGCGCGGCCTGCGCGAGGTCTGGCGGCCCGGCTACAAGATCCACAAGGCGGGCGTGATCCTGCTGGACCTGTGCGATGCCGGCATCGAGCAGCGCGAGCTCGACCTGGAGGACGAGCCCGCGCCCCGCCGGCGGGAGCTGTCAGCCGCGCTGGACCGGCTCAACGACCGCTACGGGCGGGGCACGCTGCACGCGGCCAGCGCCGGGATCGGCGGCGACCGGCGCGGGTGGACGATGAAGCAGGAGTGGTGCACGCCGCACTACACGACGGACTGGGAGGCACTGCCGGAGGCACGGGCCTGAAGTGCCGCGCGCTCGCTTCTTCACTCCACCTCGCAGCTCACCATCCACGGCACGCCGAACTTGTCGGTGCACATGCCGAAGCTGCCGCCCCAGAACGGCGGCGCGAAGGGCATGGTCACCTTCCCACCCTCGGCCAGGTCATTGAAGACCTTCTGGGCCCTGGCCTTGTCCTTGGGGACGTACACCGACATCGCGAAACCGCTGTAGCCGGGCGGGGACTGTTCGGGCGGCACGTCGCTCGCCATGAAGCGGGCGCCTTCGGATTCGAACGTGGCGTGCAGCACCTTGTTGTCCCAGCCGGGGGGAACCGGCATCTCGCCGGGAGGCATCGCGCTGTAGCGGTAGATGTCTCCCACGACACCGCCGCCCAGGCATCGGGCATAGAACTTCAGCGCCTCTTCGGCGTTGCCGGGAAAATTGAGGTAAGCCTCGATCTGCATGGCGTCTGGACTCCGTTTTCACTGGGAGCGGAGATGGTAAGCACCCCACGAATAAAATGGACCCATGCTGGACATCAACCTGTTACGAAAAGACCTGCCCGCCGTGGTGGCGCGGCTCGAGGCTCGCAAGTCGCCCCAGACCTTCCTGGACGTGGAGGCTTTCCAGCGGCTCGAGTCCGAACGCAAGACCATCCAGACGCGCACCGAAGAGCTGCAGGCGAAGCGCAACGCGCTGTCCAAGCAGATCGGCCAGCTCAAGGCCAAAGGCGAACCCACGGACGCGGTGATGGCCGAGGTGAACCAGCTCAAGGGCGAGCTCGAGCAGTCCGCCGCCCGGCTCGACCAGATCCAGCCCGAGATGCAGGCCCTGCTGCTGGCCGTGCCGAACCTGCCGCACGAGAGTGTGCCGCTCGGGCATGACGAAAGCGGCAACGTCGAGGTGCGCAAGTGGGGCACGCCGCGCAGCTTCGATTTCGCGGTCAAGGACCACGTGGACATCGGCGAGCCACTGGGGCTCGACTTCGGCACCGGCATCAAGTTGAGCGGGGCCCGTTTCACCGTGATGAAGCAGCAGATCGCCCGTCTCCACCGGGCGCTCGCGCAGTTCATGCTGGACGTGCAGACCCAGGAGCACGGGTACATGGAGTGCTACACACCCTACATCGTGAACGAGGCGACGCTGCGCGGCACCGGCCAATTGCCGAAGTTCGAAGCCGACCTGTTCGCCGTCAGCAAGGGCGGGCAGGATGGCCTGGGCGCGGAAGACGAGCAGAAGCTGTACCTGATCCCGACCAGCGAGGTGACGCTGACCAACTTCGTGCGCGATGAGGTGCTGCCCGAGGCGCAGCTGCCGATCAAGCTCACCGCGCACACCCCGTGCTTCCGTTCGGAGGCGGGCAGCGCCGGGCGCGACACGCGCGGCATGATCCGCCAGCACCAGTTCGACAAGGTCGAGATGGTGCAAATCACTCACCCCGACAGGAGCATGGAAGCGCTGGAGGAGATGACGCGCAACGCCGAGGCCGTGCTGCAGAAGCTGGGCCTGCCGTATCGCGTGATGTTGCTCTGCGCGGGCGACATGGGCGCGGGCGCCGCCAAGACCTACGACCTCGAAGTGTGGCTGCCCGCGCAGAACACGTACCGCGAGATCAGCTCGGTGTCGAACTGCGAGGCCTTCCAGGCGCGCCGGTTGCAGGCGCGCTTCAAGAACGCGCAGGGCAAGAACGAGCTGGTGCACACGCTCAATGGGTCCGGCCTGGCGGTCGGCCGGACGCTGGTGGCCGTGCTCGAGAACTACCAGAACGCCGATGGTTCGGTCACCGTGCCGGAGGCGCTGCGGCCCTATCTGGGCGGCAAGGAACGGCTGGCCGCCTGACCTGGGTTAAAATCATCGGCTTCGCACCACGCGAACCGAATTCAGGAGCGGTGGCAGAGTGGTCGAATGCGCCGGACTCGAAATCCGGTATACGGTTCTCCCGTATCGAGGGTTCGAATCCCTCCTGCTCCGCCAGCCCAGTGCCGAAAGCCCCGCGAGTCATTGCGGGGCTTTTTGTTTTTAGTCGGCAAGTCGAGCCCCTACGCCGCGTCGTGGAAGATGATCTCCGCCGTCCGCCGCTGCCCCGAATGCACCTTGCTGACCCCGAGCCGCAAGTTGACGCGGTAGGTTCCACGCGCCCCCTGATCCGGCCCATCGCGTCGCGATCACCGCCGCATCCCCTTGCACCAGCGGCAGCACCATCGGCCGGGACTGCATGCGGGGTCGTTGCTCGGTCATGACGAACTCGCCGCCCGTGAAGTCCTGCTGTGGCCGTGACAGCAGGATCACCACTTGGAACGGAAACACGTGTTCGCCGTACAGGTCCTGGTGCAGGCAGTTGTAGTCCTGCGGGCCGTCTTGCAGCAGCTTTCGCGCCCACGTGTCGCTGGCCGGCCGGTGCGCCGATGGTTAAACTCGCGCCAGCGAGGCAGGCCCGCCGCGCGAAAGGACTCCCATGAACGACGAAGTCGAGAAACTCCGCCAGGAAGTGAATGATCTGGCCGGGCGTGCCATCGTGGATGCCGCCATGCTCCGCCAGGCGATCCTGAGCGCCAGCACCCCGCAGCTGCGCAGCACGCATGCCGGCATCGGCAAGCTGGGCGAGGACGCCACGGTCAAGCTGCACCTGCGCACCCATCCCCTGGCCACCAAGGCTTTCGAGGACCAGAAGCGCGTGTGGCAGGCGCTGCTGACGCAGGAGATCACGTCGCGGGACCAGTCGTCGCCGCAGAATTGAGGCTGTGCTCTCCAGCCGGAAAGCCCCGCGCCGCGGGGCTTTTTTCATGGATCGCGGTCCGACGCCCAAGGCCGCGTGCGTCCTACTCCGCGCACAGGTCGCCGAGTTAGGTTCCTGACTGTTCGCAACTACCAGGAGACCCACATGCCACGTGGAGACAAGTCGTCCTATACGGACAAGCAGAAGCGCCAGGCCGAGCACATCGAGGAAGGCTACGAGAAGCGCGGCGTCGGCAAGAAGGAAGCCGAGTCGCGCGCCTGGGCCACCGTCAACAAGGAAACCGGTGGCGGCAAGAAGAGCGGCTCCGGCCGCGGCAAGGCCGTCGACAAGTCGCCCTCGCGCAAGGGCGGCGAGAAGGGCGGGCGCGCATCGGCGTCCCGTTCGGCGGCCGAGCGCTCCGCTTCGGCCAAGAAGGCCGCGGCCACACGCAAGCGCAACGCGGCGCGCTGAAGCGGCGCTGGCTTGATGCGCGGGCCACCGCGGAACCGGCTTTGCCGGGCCGCTGGTGGCGCCCCCTTGAGGGGGAGGCGCCGAAGGCGCTTCGGGGGTCGGTCAACTTTGCCGTTGATGGACCGTGATGCGCTCTTCCGCCGTCTGGTTGCCGTCGTTCGCCGTCAGACGCACCTCGAACCGCGTGCCCGGCAGCGGTAGCGCGCTCGGGCGGATCGAAACGACGAAGTGGCCGTCGCGGTCGGCGCGCACCGTCTGGTCCGCGACCGGCTGGCTCAGCCCCAGGACGCCGCCGACCGACGAAACAGCCTCAACCTGCACCCGGACCGTCGCGCCCGGCGCAGTCCGGCCTTCCACGAACAGGTTGCGGTTCGCATCGAGGACGCCGCCGTTGTCCGGGCTGGTCACGCGCAGCGGAATGGAGCCGCCACTCATGCGGTCGCGATCGCGGCCGTCGCGGTCGCGGTCACGCGCCTGGTCCCGGTCCCGCCCGCCTTCGCGGGCCTCGTCGCGGTCCAGCACGTCGAAGCCCCACGACTTGGTGGTCATGTTGCCCGCGACGTCCTTCACCCGCACCTCGACCGAGTGGCGGCCGGGCGGCAGGTTCTCGCGGTAGTTCACTTCATTGGGAGACACGCGTGCCTCGCTGGTCACGTCGAGACCGTTCACACGCAGGCGGACGCTCGCGGGGTCGACGCCGCTGCCCTCGTCGCCCAGCGTGGCCGAGATGTGGACCCGGCCGCGCTCGCCCAGCTTGTCGGCGTTGGCCGGCGTCAGGTTGGTGATGGAGGGCGCGCGCTGGTCGCGCGGCACGTCGCGCGTGCGCTCCGCGGGCGCGCCCATCGCCAGGGCCTGGAAGCCCGGCGGATAGGTGAAGCTGCGGGTGATGGTCTGGTTGCCGTACTGCAGCCGCGCCTGCATCACCTTGGTGGGGTCGATGCGGTCGGCGCGCCGCACGGTGTAGGTGCCGCGGTAGCTGCCGGGACGCTCCTGGCTCAGCGGGACCGTGATGTTGGAACCGGCCAACGTCACGCTTGCGTTGCGCGCGTCAGGTGTCCCCTGGACGTTGAACTGCAGCACGGAGCCGGGGGACAGGCCGTCGTCCGCGTTGAGGGCGATCGACTGGATGGCGGGCGCGCCGACGACTGCGCGTTGCTGCGCCGCGGCCGGAAGCGCTGTCAGGGTCGCGGCGCCCGGGATGAGCAGCAGCAGCGCCGCCACGTGCGGACGGAGTTTGGCTTTCATGGAGGAACCTCCTGGCTTGACTTCGATACCACCAAGGTACGAGGCCGCTGCCGGGCTCGCTGTAGGCCGCAGGCGAGCGCGTGCGTCAGTGCGGTCGGTCCCGATCGACCGGCATCTCGCTGGGCGATGCGCCACCCTGCAGCCCCGTGAGGCGGGTGTCCTCGCCGGCGCCGCCGAAAAAATCTTCGGTGTTGACGCCGCGCGCTGCCCGCATGCGGTAGATCGCGTAGCCGCCCAGGATGAAACCCACCAGCACCAATGCGCTGGCGAGGCTGCTGCCGCCGGTGAGCAGCGCCGCCACGCCCAGCGCGGCGAGCACCACCAGCAGGACGACAATGCGGCCCATGCGTGGTCAGCCCGCCAGCTCGGCCTCCTGCCGGGCTTCCAGGGTGGCCAGGCTGTCTGGGTGCTCGTGCGCCGTCATCGCGTTGACGAGCTTTTCCACGCCGGGGATGTCGTTCACCTGCAGCAGCAGGCCGTCGCGTTCCTTGCTGAGCACGTCGCCCGAAAGGCGCACCACGCCCTCCTCGACCTGCACGTCGATCGCGCGCGGGTGGCTCACCATGCGGCCCAGGCGTTCGCGGATCAGGTCGCGCAGCCGGGCATCGCGTTGCGGGTCCGTGCTCGGAATGTGGTGGAACGCGCGGCCCCGGCCGCGGCGCCGGATGGCCGCCTGGCGGGCGTCCGAGCGGCCCTGCTGCAATCCGCCCTTCACCAGTCCCGCCAGCAGCGCACGACGCTCCGCGCCCGACCTCGGGTCGAAGTAGTACATCGCCAGGGCACCGGCGCCCAGCGCCATCAGCTTGCTCAACGTGTCTCTCATGGTCGTCTCCCTTGGATCTTGGATCTCGCTTCAGGCGTAGGTGGACTGCCGGCGCCCGGCGGTGCCGCGGTGCCGCACAGCCACCACGGCCTGCAGTTTCTCTTCCAGCACCTGCAGCGCCGCGCGATGCAGGCGCCACAGGGCCATGAACTGGCGGTCGTGGTCCGACTTGAGCCAGTTGCCGGGGTCGTGCCGCCACAGCAGCTGCTGCGCCCGCAGGAAGGCAACCAGCTTCTCGTGCATGGCGAGCAGGCCGGCCATCTCCCCCGCGAGCTCCGGGAATGCGTCGCCGCCCAGGGCGGAAGCCTCGACCAGCGCCGCCTCCGCCGCGGGATTCGTGCCCTGCGGCAGCGCCACCAGGCGTTGGGCGCTGACCCAGTCGCCATAGAGCGTCAGGGCGCGCAGCATGCGGATCGCCTGCTGGCGCCGTCGGTCGATGCGGCGCTTGTGGCGGGTGATGGCGACGCTCAGCACGGCGACGGCCGCGAGCAGCGCCACCATCCACGCGGTGTAATAGATCGTGGCTTGCATGGCCGGGCCCGTCATGCAGCGCGCTTGGCGCGTGGCTTGGCGGCCGGCTTGGTCGCGGCCTTCCGGGCGGCCTTCCTGGCGGGTTTGCCGGCCGCGGCGGCGCGCTCCTTCGCGGGCGCGTGCGCCGCGCTCTTGCGGGCAGCCGGCTTGGCCGCGCCCTTGCCGCCGCCCAGGCTGCGGCGCAGCAGCTCGGTGAGGTCGATCACCTCGGCGCCTTCGGTGTCGGGCGCTTCCTCCAGCGGATCCACCGTCTCGGTGTCGCCGGCCTTGGCCTTGGCCTCCACCAGTTTCATGATGGCGTCGTGGAACTCGTCGCGGAATTCGGCGGCGTCCCATTGGCCGCTCATGCTGGCGATCAGCTCCTTGGCCATCTTCAGCTCGGCATCCTTCAGTCCGGCCGCCTTGCCGCTTTTCGGCAGCGGCAGGCCTTCCCAGGTGCGGACCTCGCCGCCCCAGCGCAGCAGGTTCAGCACCAGCGCCGGGCCGCACGGCAGCACGATCGCCAGGTGCTGCTTGGTCTGGATCACGACCCGGCCCAGGCCGATCTTGCCGGTCTCCTTCAGCGCTTCGCGCAGCAATGCGTAGACCTTCTCGCCCTTGTTGATGGGGGCGGTGTAGTAGGGCCGCTCGAGGTAGACGAAGGGCACGTCGTCGACGTCGACGAAGGCCTCGATCTCGATGGTCTGGGTGGTGCGCGGGTAGGCCTCGGCGATCTCCTGGGGCGAGACGATCACGTAGTTGCCCTTGCCGTGCTCGACGCCCTTGACCACGTCTTCCTTGGCGATCTCCTTGCCCGTGCGCTTGTTGATGCGCTTGTAGCCGACCGGGTCCATGGTGCGCCGGTCCAGCCAGTCGAAGTTGACGTCGGTCTCTTCCGTCGCCGAATACAGGCCCACCGGGATGTGCACGAGGCCGAAGGTGATGGCTCCTTTCCACAGCGCGCGCGTGGAGGATTTCGCCATGCCATGAGTGTTCTCTGCCATCGTTGCAGTGTCGTCAACAGGCTGAGTTCCGCCTTGTCGGACGCGCCCCGCGCGTGCTGTAGGCACCTGCCCACAACCGGCGGGCGCTGCGCTGGAATCAGCGTGCGAAGGGTGCGAGGCGGGCGAGCGCGTGCAGCAGGCCGCGGCCGCCGCTCGACGCATCCGCATTCGGCGCGAAGCGTTCCGCCTGCGCCTGCCAATGCGCCGCCAGGCGATCGAACCGGCTGCAGTTGTCGGCGCCGAAGACATCGGGCTGCCCGGCCAATGTGGCCAGGTTGCGGCCGATGCGGCGCGCGAGCAGATGGCGATGGGCCGGGGCGCAGGTGTGCATGAAAGCCGTCATCAGCGACAGCGTGGTGAGCCAGAGCGCCCGGCAAGCCAGCACGAGCTGCTGCCTGTCGGAGGAAGGTTCAGCGCAGGGGGAAAAGTGCGAGGCGGACGCCTCGACGGAGGGTTCGGAAGGCATGCGCCATGCTAGGAGGGGGAAACGGGGCTGAGCTGTCAGCCCCGCGGACCAAGCCTGGCCCGCCCCGTCCTACAGGCGCGGGGTTCAGCTGGCGTGGCTGTCGGTGCCGGGCGTGCTGGCCGTCGAGCTGGCGGCCTGGGCGTGGCGCTTCTTGCCGGCCGCCCGGGCTTCTTCGCTGGTGAACTCATGCGCGTGGCCGCTCTGATGGGCGGCGCGGCCGCCCAGGCTGGCGATTTCGCGCTGGCGCTGCGGGTCCATCGCGGCGAAGCCGCGCAGGGACTTTTTGGCGGCCGGCTTCACGGTGTCGGTGTCGTGGTTGGTTTGCGAATCCATGGTGTCCTCATCAAGGGTTGGGCTGGAAGGGGTGGAAGATGGTGCGCGGAAAGTGGGTCAGCGCAACGGCAGAGTCTGTTCGTCTTCCGTGCACCGTCATGTAGGACGGGGCCCATAAGCATGTCGGCGGATGCCTTCACGCAAATCGATAGACTCGCGATGTGAAACCCGAAACCTCTCCGGCCGTTTCCTCCGCGGCCGAAGCCCAGTGGGTGGAGGCGGAACTGGTGCGCAACCTGATGCGCACCCAGCGCAACACGCAATGGATCGGCCTGTTCCTCATTCCCATCTTCATGGGGGTGCTCTGGGCGGAAGCGATGCGCGGCCTGCTGCTGACATGGGCTCTCTTCGCGGTCGGTGCGGCGGCCACACGGCTCTCGATCGTCCAGTACTACTCGCGCGAGGTGGCGCAGCGGAGCACCGGGGAGCAGGTGGAATTCTTCCGGCGCCGCCGGCTCATCTGGCCAGTGTCGGCCCTGTTCTGGGGGCTGACCACGCTGCTGTACTTCGACCGGTCGTCGCTCGCCGACCAGTTCATCTGCTGGTTGATCCTGGCGGGGCTGGCCATGTATTCCATCAACAGCCTGTCGAGCCACCTCGCGACGATGCGTGCCTACCTGAACACGCTGGCCATCACGGCCCTGACGGTCATGGGCTGGCGCATGGCGGTGGAACTGGAGTTCAGTGGCCCGCCGTACCACTGGTGGCTGGTGGCGCTCCTGATCATCTTCTGGCAGGTGCTGCGGCAGGCGGGGCTGCGGCTGCACGTGACGCACCGGAAGAACTTCGAGCTGCAATACCGCAACAACCAGCTGATCGAATCGCTGACCCGCCAGACCCAGGCCGCCCTCGACGCGGTGGAGATCAAGAACCGCTTCCTCGCCAGCGCGGCGCACGACATCCGGCAGCCGGTGCACGCCCTGGGCCTGTATGCGGACTGGCTGGGCAGCGAGCCCGAGCTGGTGCACGAACTCGCGCCCAAGATCGTCGAATCGACCAAGGCGGTGAACCAGCTGTTCGACTCGCTGTTCGACCTGGCGCGGCTCGACTCCGGCAAGATCAAGCTGAACATCGACAACGTGGATCTGGCGCAGCTGCTGCACGACCTGGAGGTGCAATACCGTCCGCTGTGCGAGGCCAAGGGCCTGCAGTTCCGCGTGCACGTGCAGCCCGGGGTCGCGGTGTCGGACCCGATCCTGCTGCAGCGCATCGTGGGCAACCTGATCTCCAACGCCGTCAAGTACACCCAGCGTGGCGGCATCCTGGTGGCTTCGCGCGTCACCCCTTCGGGGCGGCGCATCGAGATCTGGGACACCGGCGTCGGCATCGCACCGGTGCACCAGCGCGAGATCTTCCGGGAGTTCTACAAGGTGCCCACGCACGCGGGCACGGAGGATGGCTTCGGGCTGGGCCTCTACATCGTGGCGCGCCTCACGCACATCCTCGGCCACCCGCTGGCGCTGTCTTCAAGGCCGAACAAGGGCACGGTGTTCCGCGTGATGCTCACCCCGACCGATCCGCAGGCGGCGGCGGCCCGGGCGGTGGCTTCGGTGCAGCAGTTGCTCCCGGGCCGGCTGCGCGCCGCCGACCTTCAGAGCCAGGACTCCTAGATCAGGAGCCGAGCAGCCCGTGCGTCCGGGCGTAGTGGATGGTCTGCGTGCGGCTCTTCACGCCCAGGCGGCGGAACAGGCGCCACAGGTGCACCTTGACGGTGTGCTCGCTGATGCCCAGTTCGTCGGCGATCTCGCGGTTCGACAGGCCGCGGTCCAGCATCACGATCAGCTGCTTCTGGCGCTTGGACAGCTTGTTGTCGGTGGGCGTGAGCTCCTCGAACTGGCCGTCGGCGGAAAGCAGCGCGCGCAGGGCATTGCCGATCTCCAGCGCGCCGGACGACTTCTCGATGTAGATGTCGGCGCCGGCGTCGATGCACTGCTCCTCGGCGTCGGAAGCGGGCGAGGCCGACAGCACGGCCAGCGGCGTTTCCGGGAAGCGCTTCTTCAGTTCGTGCACGCCCGACGCGCCGGTGGTGTCCGGCAGCTTGAGGTCGAGTGTAATCAGGTCAGGTTGCCCGTGCTGCTTGACGGCCGACTCGATGCCGCCCATGCGGTCAAGTTCGACCACGTTGGCGCCGGGGCGCATGCGGCGCAGGAGCATCACCACGGCCTCCCGCATCAGCGGGTGGTCGTCGATGACGTACACGTTCATGTTCTTGGTGGGGGTGGCGGCAGCGGGCATAGGGTGAAAGGATACCGCCGATTGTCGGACAACCATCCGACTAAACCCTTAGTTCCCGGAAGATGTCAGTTCCTGCAAGGCTGCGTTAATTTCTGTATCCAACGCCTCGGCACGGACTCCGGTCAGGTTGGCCCAGCTCTGCGGCTCGCGCTTCAACTGGGCCACCATCGCGCCGGCTTCCTTGGGCGAGTCGAAGCCGGCACTTTGCAGCAGTGGCCGGCCCTGCGCATCCACCAGCTTGAAATAGAACTTGCCGTCGGCTTCGCGGTACTGCTTGAAACTGGGCAGCGCCGACTTCGCCTTGTCCTTCTTGGCCGGGCCGGCCTGCACCGCCAGGTTGCGCAGGCCCACCGCGTGCCGCAGTTCCGCCATGAAAGGCGTGGCGCGCTGGCGCGCCTTGGCGGCGCCGGCCTGCAGGATGGCTTCGAGTTCGGCGGGGTGCGACACCAGGTGCTCGTAGCGCTCGCGCATGGGCGCGATCTCCTGGTCGATGCGCTCGAAGAGCATCTGCTTGGCGTCGCCCCAGGCGATGCCGTCGGCGTAGGCCTGGCGCAGCTTCTGCGTCTCGTCCGCGGAAGCGAACGCCTGGTAGATCTGGAACAGGGCGGAACCTTCAACGTCCTTGGGTTCGCCGGGTGCCTTCGAGTCGGTGACGATGGAGGCGATCTGCTTGCGGATCTGCTCGCGCGGGCCGAACAGCGCGATGACGTTGTCGTAACTCTTGCTCATCTTGCGGCCGTCCAGGCCGGGCAGCAGCGCGACGGACTCATCGATCTGCGCCTCCGGCAGCACCAGGTGCTCGCCATAGAGGTGGTTGTAGCTTTGCGCCATGTCGCGCGCCATCTCGATGTGCTGCACCTGGTCGCGGCCCACCGGCACCTTGTGCGCCTTGAACAGCAGGATGTCGGCCCCCATCAGCACGGGGTACATGAAGAGGCCGGCGCTCACATCGGTGTCCGTGTCCACCCCGGCGGCGGTGTTCTTGTCCACCTGGGCCTTGTAGGCATGCGCCCGGTTCAGCACGCCCTTGCCGGTGACGCAGGTGAGCAGCCACGTCAATTCGGGGATCTCGGGAATATCGGACTGCCGGTAGAAGTAGACCTTCTCGTGATCCAGCCCGGCCGCCAGCCAGCACGCGGCGATCTCCAGCGTGGAACGCTGGATGCGGGCCGGTTCGTCGCACTTGATCAGCGCGTGGTAGTCGGCGAGGAAATAGAAATTTTCGGTGCCGGCGCGGCGGCTGGCTTGGACCGTGGGGCGGATGGCGCCGACGTAATTTCCCAGGTGGGGCGTGCCGGTGGTGGTGATGCCGGTGAGGTAGCGGATGGTCATGGCGGTCATTGCAGGAGCGAGACGAAGGGCGACACCAGGAGGTGGATCGCCGCATAGCCGACGGTGAGTAGCGGGCGCAGCCAGTAGGTGCTGACGATGCCCAGCACCACCAGGCCCAGGACGATGAAGAAGCCCCAGGGTTCGACCCGGCTGAGCAGGTACGCGGGGCGCGGCGGCAGCAGGCCCATCAGGATGCGTCCACCGGCGAGCGGAGGCAACGGGAACAGGTTGAAGGCCCACAACACCAGGTTGACCAGCACGCCGGCCTTGGCCATCTCGACGAAGAAGCGCTCGCTGACGCCGAAGGCACCGAGCAGCGCGAAGGCCACGGCCCAGACGATGGCCTGGGCGAAATTGGCCGCTGGCCCGGACAGGGCGATCCAGACGAGGTCGCGCTTGGGCTTGCGCAGCTTGCCGTAGTCCACCGGCATCGGCTTGGCGTAGCCGAACAGGAAGGCCCCGGCCGTCGCGAGGTACATGACCAGTGGCACGAGGATGGTGCCGATGGGATCGATGTGCTTGATGGGGTTCAGCGTCACGCGGCCCATCCGGGTGGCGGTGTCGTCGCCGAGCGCGCGGGCCACGTAGCCCTGGGCCGCTTCGCTGCCGGTGATCGCGAAGAGCACCGGCAGCGCGTAGATGAGGACGGTTTGAATGAGGTTGTTGAAATCCACCGGGCGGATTGTCCTCTACAGGCCCAGCACCGCCGCGTCGCCTCGCCCCTGCCGCACCAGCACCGCATCGCCGCCTGTCCCCATGGGCGTGAGGTCGATCACCGTCGTCGGCTGGTCGGGGCACGCCCCCGCGCCGATCACGGCGGCCAGCTCGTGCTGGAAGCGTTCGCGGATCTCGTTCGGATCGTTCATCGGCTCGGAGTCGTCCGGGGCAATCAGGGTGGTGGCGAGCAGGGGCGCGCCGTGCGCCTCCAGCAGGTCCTGCAGGGCCTTGTGGTCCGGGACCCGCAGCCCGATGGTCTTGCGCTGCGGATGGCTCACGCGGCGCGGTACTTCGCGCGTGGCCTCCAGGATGAAGGTATAGGGCCCGGGCGTGGCCGACTTCAGCAGGCGGTACTGGCGGTTGTCGACGCGCGCGTAGTTGGCCAGCTCGCTCAGGTCGCGGCACAGCAGCGTGAGGTGGTGCTTGTCGTCCACCCGGCGGATCTGGCGCAGCCGGTCGGCCGCCGCCTTGTCGTCGAGGTGGCAGGCGATGGCGTAGCTGGAATCGGTCGGCACGGCCACGACGCCGCCCGCAGCCAGCACGGCCACGGCCTGCTTCAGCAGGCGCGGCTGGGGGTTGTCGGGGTGGAGGTCGAAGTACTGGGCCATGGCATCAGGACGCGGAAGCGGATTCTCGCTGTTCCCGGACGGTCAGCCAGGCTCCGGCGGCGCCGCAGACGGCGATCATCGCGATGCCGGTGAGCGACCAGCCGTCCGGCACGTGGGAGAAGACGAGGAGGCCGCCGAGCATGGCGAAGCCGATCTGGCTGTAGATGTAGGGCGTCAGGGTGGCGGCCGGCGCGCGCTGGTAGGCCAGGATGAGCATGAAATGGCCCACGGTGCCCATCAGCCCCATGAAACACAGGCCGGCCCAGAGCCAGGGATCGGCGAGGGCCGTCCAGGCGAAAGGCAGCGCCACGGCGGCCAGCGCGGTCCCGGTCCAGCCCGTGTACAGGTGCATCGTCATCGGGTCTTCGGTGCGGGCCAGCTTGCTGGTGAGCACCTGGAACCAGGCATTGGTGCCGACCAGCGCAATCGGCATCAGGCTGGCCCAGGTGAAGGCGTCCCCGCCGGGCCGGATGATGATGAGCGTGCCGGCGAAACCCCCCGCCACCAGCGCCCAGCGCAGCGGCGACACGTGTTCCTTCAACACTGTGGCCGCCAGCAGCGTGATGACCAGGGGCGTGATCATCACGATGGCGGTGAACTCGCCCACCGGCATGTGGCGCAGGCTGGCGAACGCCAGCAGGCTGCTGGCCAGGAGCAGCAAGCCGCGCAGCAGGTGGTACGGCAGGCGGCGCGTGCGCCAGACAGCCATGCCGCGCAACGGCAGCACCACCACCGTGGTGGCCATGGCCTGGAAGAAGTAGCGGAACCAGAGCGCCATCAACAGCGGCACCGAGACGCTCACCAGCTTGGTCGTGGTGTCCAGGGCCCCGAAACATGCCGTGGCCGCCACCACGAGCGCGATCCCGGCCAGCGGGCCGCCGGCCCGCGGCGCCGCCGGGCTCACTGGATGCGGTCGGCCAGCAGGTCCCAGACGGGCGTCAGTTCGCCCGGCAGGTAGGGCAGCTGGCCCAGGTCGGTGTGGCTTTCGTCGGGGCTGTGGAAGTCGCTGCCGCGCGAGGCGGCCAGCCCGAATTCGCGCGCGGTTTCGGCATAGCGCACGTATTCCGCGGCGGTGTGACTGCCCGTGACCACCTCGACGCCGCGGCCGCCGTGGGCCTTGAACTCGGTGAACAGCGCGTATTCTTCGTTGGCGGTGAACTTGTAGCGGGCCGGGTGCGCAATGACGGCGACGCCGCCCGCCTGCGTGATCCATTGCACCGCATTGCGCAGCGACGCCCAGCGGTGCGGCACGTAGCCGGGCTTGCCTTCGGTGAGGAAACGGCGGAACACCTCGTTGGTGTCGCGGCAGACGCCGGACTCCACCAGGAAGCGGGCGAAGTGGGTGCGCGAGATCAGCGCCGGGTTGCCCACGTAGCGCAGCGCGCCTTCGTAGGCGTCCTTGATGCCCACCTGGGCCAGGCCGGCGCCGATTTCCATGGCGCGGGGCCCCCGGCCGTCGCGCGTTTCGTGCAGGCCGCGCTGCATCTCGAGATCATCGGGGTCGAAGCCCAGGCCGACGATGTGCACGGTCTCGTCGGCGAAGGTGACGGAGATCTCGGTGCCGGTCAGGTACTTCATGCCGTGTGCCCGGGCGGCAGTCGCGGCGCGCTGTTGCCCGCCGATCTCGTCGTGGTCGGTCAGGGCCCACAGCTCGACGCCGTTGGCCGCCGCGCGGGCCGCCAGGTCTTCCGGCGTCATGGTGCCATCGGAGACCACGGAGTGGCAGTGCAGGTCGGCGTTGAGGATGGACACCCCCCGATTTTAGGCCGGGGGCCCCGCAAATGTCTGGCAGGAGGGGCGAAGTCCCTCATTCCGGCCTGAGACTCAGCCGCTAGCATCAGCCACTTCGCTGGAGAAACCACATGATCGTCGTGCACCACCTGAACAACTCCCGCTCGCAACGCGTGCTCTGGATGCTGGAGGAACTGGGGGTCGATTACGAGATCCGCCGCTACGAGCGGAACAAGGAGACCATGCTGGCCCCGCCCGAACTGCGGCAGGTGCACCCGCTCGGCAAATCGCCGGTCATCACGGATGGTGCGTCGGTGCTGGCGGAGTCCGGCGCCATCCTCGAATACCTCGTCGAGCAGTACGGCGGCGAGCGCCTGGCCCCGGCGCGGGGCACCCCGGAGCGCGTGCGTTACACCTATTGGATGCACTATGCCGAGGGCTCGCTGATGTCGCCCCTGCTGATGAAACTGGTGTTCGACCAGATCGAGAAGGCGAAGATGCCTTTCGTGGCGAAGCCCTTCGCCAAGGCGATCGCGCACAAGGTCAAGTCCAGTTTCGTGGTGCCGCAGATCAAGCAGCACCTGGACTATCTCGAAGCGGAGCTGCAAACGCGCGACTGGTTCGCGGGCAGCGCCTTCAGTGCCGCCGACATCCAGATGAGTTTTCCGCTGGAGGCGGCGGCCGCGCGGGCGGGCCTGAATGCCGGCCGGCCGCGGCTGATGGACTTTCTCGCACGCATCCATGCGCGGCCGGCGTACCAGCGGGCGCTGGAAAAGGGCGGGCCCTTTTCAATCCTCAATTAGGGGTTAGTCATCCCGGGCTTGACCCGGGATCCATGGCGGCATGTCGATACGCCACGATGGATTGCGGATCAAGTCCGCAATGACAAGGCGTCAGTTCAACGCCCCGGCCTGCTTCCGGATATCGTGCTCCGTCGTGAGCGCCACCTCCACTGCCACTTCCAGCCCCCGCACGATCTCCGCCAGCCGCATCGACGGCTGGCCCTGCTCCGGCAGCCAGGGCACATGGATCAGGCCGCCGCGCACGCCTCGCCACGCGGGCTGTGCCAGCAGGTGCATCAGCCCATAGAAGACATGGTTGCAGACGAAGGTGCCCGCCGTCTGCGACACCTCCGCATTGATGCCCTCCAGCAGCAGCGCCTGCAGCATGGCCTTGATCGGCAAGGTGGTGAAGTAGGCATCGGGCCCGCCTTCGACGATGGCGGTGTCCACCGGTTGCGCGCCAGCGTTGTCGGGGATGCGGGCGTCATTGACGTTGATGGCGACCCGCTCCAGTGACAGGTTGCCGCGGCCGCCGGCCTGCCCGGTGCAGATCACCAGCCGCGGGCGGTGCTTTTCCACCAGGGCGGCAAGCCGCTGCAGCGATAAACCGAATACCGTAGGAATTTCCGCCCCCACAATGCGATGGCCGCCTACAACCGTGTTGTCGAGCGCGCGGACCGCATGCCAGCTGGGATTCGTCGGACTGCCGCCAAATGGGTCGAACCCGGTTACCAATACCGTCGGCAGGGGCCCCCCGGACGGGGCATGTTTCGTTACCATGAAATCACTGTACAGCAGGGAGACAAGATCATGCGGTGGGAAGGCAATCGGCAGTCGTCCAACGTGGAAGACATGCGCAGCGGCGGCGGCGGTGGCGGCGGCTTCGGCCTCGGCGGCCGCAGCATCGGCATCGGGACCATCGTCATCGCGCTGGTGGGTGGCGCGGTCTTCGGGATCAACCCGCTGACGATCCTCGGCATCCTCACTGGGGGCGGCGGCCCGGTCGCGACCCAGCAGCAAGGCCCCGCGCCGGCGCCGCCGGCCAATGATCCGATGGCCGCCTTCGTCTCCACCGTCCTCGGCGATACCGAGGACGTGTGGAAGCAGATCTTCACGCAGGGCGGCGCGAATTACGTGGAGCCGAAGCTGGTGCTGTTCCGCGGCGCCGTGCGCACGCAATGCGGCGCGGGCCAGGCCGCGATGGGCCCGTTCTACTGCCCCGCCGACCAGAAGGTCTACATCGACCTGAGCTTCTACGAGACCATGAAGAACCGCATGGGCGCGCCCGGCGACTTCGCGCAGGCCTACGTCATCGCGCACGAGGTCGGCCACCACGTGCAGAACCAGCTCGGGATCACGCAGAAGGTGGAGGAGGTCCGCGCGCGCGGCAACACGGCGCAGACCAACAACATGAGCGTGCGTCTCGAACTGCAGGCGGACTGCTTCGCCGGCGTTTGGGGCCACCACGCGGACAAGTCGCGCAAGATCCTGGAGCAGGGCGACGTCGAGGAGGCGATGAACGCCGCCCAGAAGATCGGCGACGACGCGCTGCAGAAGGCGAGCGGCCGTGCCGTGGTGCCGGAAAGCTTCACCCACGGCTCGAGCGAGCAGCGCCAGCGCTGGTTCGCCACCGGGTTGAAGACGGGCAGCGTGAAGGCGTGCGATACGTTCAGCGCGCGGACGCTCTGACCTCAGCCGTTCCCCCTGCCACGGGGCGAATGGCTGTGGCTGGCCCGTTTATTGCATCAGTGCGATAATCGCCGGTTGATGTCAGACACCCTCAATTTCTCCAATCTCTCGCTGGCGGAGCCCCTCGCCCGCGCCGTGGCCGGCATGGGCTACGAATCGATGACCCCCATCCAGGCCCAGGCGATCCCCGTCGTCCTGCAGGGCCGCGATGTGATGGGTGCGGCGCAGACCGGCACCGGCAAGACGGCGGCTTTCTCGCTGCCCTTGCTGCAACGCCTGCTGAAGCACGAGAACGCCTCGACCTCGCCCGCCCGCCACCCGGTGCGTGCGCTGGTCCTGCTGCCCACGCGCGAGCTGGCCGACCAGGTCGCGCAGCAGATCAAGCTGTACGCTCAGCACACCAACCTGCGCAGCACCGTGGTGTTCGGCGGCATCGACATGAAGCCGCAGACGCTGGAGCTGAAGAAGGGCGTCGAAGTCCTGGTCGCCACGCCCGGCCGCCTGCTGGACCACATCGAAGCGAAGAACGCCGTCCTCAACCAGGTCGAGTACGTGGTGCTCGACGAGGCTGACCGCATGCTGGACATCGGCTTCCTGCCGGACCTGCAGCGCATCCTGTCGTTCCTGCCCAAGCAGCGCACCACGCTGCTGTTCTCGGCGACCTTCTCCCCGGAGATCAAGCGGCTGGCCGGCAGCTACCTGCAGGACCCGGTGACCATCGAGGTCTCGCGGCCCAACGCCACCGCGTCGACGGTGGAGCAGCATTTCTACAGCGTCACCGACGACGACAAGCGCCGCGCCATCCGCCAGGTGATCCGCCAGCGCGGCATCAAGCAGGCCTTCGTGTTCGTGAACAGCAAGCTGGGCTGCGCCCGGCTGGCGCGTTCGCTGGAGCGCGAGGGCCTGAATACCACGGCGCTGCACGGCGACAAGAGCCAGGACGAACGCCTGAAGGCCTTGGCCGCGTTCAAGGCCGGCGAGGTCGACCTGCTGGTGGCCACCGACGTCGCGGCCCGCGGCCTCGACATCAAGGACGTGCCGGCGGTCTTCAACTTCGACGTGCCGTTCAATGCCGAGGACTACATCCACCGCATCGGCCGCACCGGCCGTGCCGGCGCCTCGGGGCTGGCGGTCACCCTGGTCTCGCCCAGCGACAACCGCCTGATGGCCGACCTGGAAAAGCTGCTGAAGCGCAAGATCGAGATCGAGCCGGTCGAATGGGACGACGATCAGCCCCGCGGTCGCATCAACGACGGCCGCCGCGCCTGGCGCGAAGCCGGTGAGGTGGGCGACCCGCGCGACGTGCTGGACAAGGCGCCGGAGCGGCCCCGCCGCGAATACGCGGCGCGCCCGGCGCCCGCGCCGCGCGACCCGTTCTTCGACCAGCCCTACGAAACGCCGCAAGTCGACACGCCGCCCGCCTGGGAGGCCAATGCCAAGCCGGCCGGCAACCGCATCTCGGCCAACATCAAGCCCAAGCGCAAGGTGGCGGCGCTGTTCAAGTCGACCGAGAAGTCGACCGAAACCTCCTAAGTCACTGCAGCCAGGCGCCAAAGCGACGTGATCTCGCGGCCGCGTGCCGCCGCCAGAGGATCGCTGGCATCGGCGGCCTTCGGATGGCGCGGCCGGACGTCCAGGCGTTCCCGAATGACGAGTCCACCGGCGTCAAAGAGCGCCAGCAATTCGTCCCGCGAGCGCAGGCCCAGGTGCTCCGCCAGGTCGGACAGCACCAGCCAGCCCTCGCCCCCCGGCGCAAGCCGCTCGCGCAGCCCACCCACGAACCCGCGCAGCATGCGGCTTTCGGGGTCGTAGACGGCATGCTCCAAAGGGGAGTTGGGCTTGCCCGGCAGCCACGGCGGGTTGCACACGATGAGTGGAGCCGTCCCAGCGGGAAACAGGTCGGCCTCGAAGATCTCGACCTGGCCCTGCAGGCCCAGCCGCTGGATGTTGTCGCGGGCGCACGCGAGGGCACGCGGATTCAGGTCGGTGGCCACGACGCGCGCGACCCCGCGGCGCGCGAGCACCGCTGCGATCACGCCCGTTCCCGTGCCGATGTCCCAGGCCAGCGCGGCGGCGGCGGGCAAAGCCGCCTTGGCGATCAGGTCGAGGTACTCGCCGCGCACCGGGGAGAACACGCCGTAGTGCGCATGAATGCGGTTGGCCGGCGGTGGCCCGAGCGCCGGCACCTCCACCCCCTTCTTGCGCCATTCGTGGGCGCCCACCAGTCCGAGCAGTTCGGTCAGTGCCACGACGCAAGGCTGGCCATCCGGCGGCCCCCATGCCTCGCCGCATGCCGCGCGCAAGTCGGGCGCCCGGCGCAGGTTGATGCCGTAGTCGCCGTCGACTTCCATCACCAGCAGGCCAAGCACCCGCGCGCGGCGCCCCTGCGCCTGGCGGTGGCGATAGAACGTTGCGCCGGGCGCCACGCCCGCGCTCGCCGCCTTGCGCGGGGCGCGGTCCAGCCTGCGGGCGAGCGCCTGCAGGAGCTGACGCGCATTCTGGTAGTCGCCACGCCACAACAGCGCAGTCCCCGCGCTGGCCAGGCGATAGGCAGCGTCGGCGGTCATCTGGTCGTCGGCGAGCTGCACATCCGCCGGCACGGGCCGGCCCGCCTCCGAACGCCAGGCGGCCTGGCGCGTTGCCCCGCCTTCCTGCCACGTCAGACACCGCTCAGGTCCCGGCGGCGGCTTTGGCATGGCGGGCGTGGTTGCAGGCGCGGTGACTGATCGCCAGGTTCTCGATGTGGCTGCTGCCGCCATCGACCAGTGGCCGGATGTGCTCCAGCGTTGCGTCCACCAACGACACCGGTTCCCTGCAGATCCAGCAAGGCACCAGCCCGTGCAACTGGCGGGCCACCGTGCGGTAGATCTTGACGCGGGTCAGGGACAAGCTGCTCATGGACTGGTCAGGTTAACTCAAAGGCGCGGCCTATGATTCGCGTGCGCACCAGCAGCTTGCTCGTCCCGAATGACCACCTCTTCGCCCGCACCGTACTGGTTGTACTTGCTGGAATGCGAGGGCGGGGTCTACTACGCGGGCATCGCGCTGGACGTCGAACAGCGCTTCTTCCAGCACGTGTTCGGACGCGGCGCCAGGTTCACCCGCGCGCGCGCCCCGCTGCGGGTGCTGGCTGCCCGTGAATACCCGAGCAAGGGCGAAGCGTTGCGCGCGGAGCTGGCGCTCAAGGGCTTGTCGCGCGACAAGAAGCTGGCCTTCTTCGAAGGTGTCGGCGCTTGAAGCGGCAAGCGAGCGAGTTCCTGCGCAAGACGCCCTCGGCCCCGGGAGAAGGTGGAAGGCCTCATCTCTTCATGCTGCGGGAGAAGGGGCGAAAGCGGGCGCCGCCTGCTTGATCGGTGTGACTGCCGTGTCTATCCGAATCGAGGCATGAATGGTATGTCCGTAGAACCCATGTCGAGCCCCATTTGCGAGAGCAGCGTGGTCACCTGTCCCCGATGGTGCGTCTCGTGATTGAACATGTGCGTGACCAGGACCCATTTGGCAACCGTCCGGGTCTTGCCATCGATCTTGCTGGTGTAGGTCAGGGGCTCAGCCAGCCAGGCCGGCGTCAGCGACGCGGACCAAGCAAGGATGCGCTGGTCCAGCCCCGCGCGCTCTGACTTCAGCCGTTCAAACGAACCAAAGAGATCGGCCTTGGGCTCGGGGATCACATTGGGGTCGCCGGTGAAACGGGACAGGAACGCCAGGTCGCCATAGGCGATGTGGTTCAGGGTGCCGTAGATCGACTGGAAGAAGGCGCCACGGTCTTTTCGAAGCTCCTCGTCCGGCAAAGACGCACACACTGCATACAGCCGGGAGTTCATCCACTCGTTGTATTGCGCCATCAACTCGCAATGGGCCGCGGTGATCATGCCTTCCATTCCTGCTTCAAGAGGGCATGCAGCATCAAGTCATGGTGCGAGCCCGCCCAATAGCCGACCTGCCGCAAGCGCCCCTCCTCGGCGAAGCCGAAACGCTTCAGCAATGCCAGGGACCCCTGGTTGTCGGGATGGACCATCGCCTCGATCCGGTTCAACGCCATGGCCTCGAATCCCCAGGTGAAAGCTGCAGCCAAAGCCTCTTTCATGTAGCCGCGTCCCTGGTGCAACGGAGAGATCTCATAGCCCACCACGCACGTTTTCCAGTTTCGATTCCAGCGGAACAGCCCGCAGGTTCCGATGAGGCCGGGTGTGCTTCGCAACTGGAGACCCCAGCGGGTACCGGACGCAGGCTCCTCACGCCACTTCGAAAACATCTGGACCAGCTTCCGCGCCCCCTCGATGTCGGCCAAGGGGTCAGAGCCGAACCACTTCATGTGTTCGGCGTCGCCATGGATCCGGAACAGGTCCGTGGCGTCCGCGTCAACAATCTCCCGCAAGACGAGATTCGGTGTTTCGAGATTCGGGAACGACGGATCCATCGCGTTATTCTCCCGGCGCCTGCGCCTGTTCGCACTTCTCCTGGATGATCTCGTGCCGGCCTTGACCGGTCTCATCCAGGCGCACCGCCGTCAGGCACCCACCCCAGACGCAGCCGGTGTCCAGCGACAGGATGTCAGGGCGCACCAGCAAGCCCAGCGTGGACCAGTGGCCGAAGGCGATGCAGGTGCCGGCGGTCTGGCGATCGGGCAGGTCGAACCAGGGCAGGTAGCCGGGCGGGCAGTGCGCGAGGCCGCCCGAGGTCTTCAGGTCCATCCCGCCGTCCGGCGTGCAGAAGCGCAGGCGCGTCAGCGCGTTCACGATCACGCGCAGCCGGTCGGCGCCGGCCAGCGCATCGTCCCAGCGCGAAGGCTGGTTGCCGTACATCAGCGGCAGGAAATCGGCCAGCCGGGGCCCCCGCACCACCGCCTCCACCTCGCCGGCCAGCGCCAGCGTCTGCGCCAACGTCCACTGCGGCAGCACGCCGCCATGCACCATCAGCACGCCGCGCGCGTGGATCGCCATCCGCCGGTGCCGCAACCAGTCCAGCATGGCCTCGCGTTCCGGATGCTGCAGGATGTCGTCCATGGTGTCGTTGCGGTGCGGTGCGCGATGGCCGTGCGCCACGGCCAGCAGGCTCAGGTCGTGATTCCCCAGCAGGCACTGCGCCGCATCGCCCAGCGCCATCAGCCGCTGCAGCACGGCCGCGGAGGAAGGACCCCGATTGACGAGGTCACCCAGGAGGTACAGGGTGTCGCGGCTGGGCGAGAAATCGATCTTGGCGAGGAGGCGCTCCAAAGGCGCGTCGCAACCCTGCACATCGCCGACCAGATAGTGGGCCATGGCTCAGCGCTGCGCGCGGTAAGGCGTGCTGGATCGCGTGACGCGGCCGGCCCACGCGGGCCGGTGGATTTCCAGCATGCGCATCACGGATCGCAGCGCCAGCGGCGTCGCCAGCACGGGGCCCAGGATGATCCGCTGCACCATGTGTTCCAGCGTCGGCGCGCCGGCCGCGAGCGCCGCGGTGCTGAAGCGCAGCCGCGGCTCGATCCCGCGGCCGCGGTGGCCGATGGCGTAGTGCAACTGCTGCTGCAGGATCCCGGTCGGGTCGAATTCGCGCAGGTAGACGATGCGCCACTCGCGCTCCTCATGGAAGCCCCGGTGCTTGGTGAACAGGGCGAACAGCTTGATGCGCTCGAACAGCGCTTCGGCCGCGCTCTTCATGGCCTCCAGCGGCAGGGCCAGCCGCTCCAGCGTGGCGGCGAAGCTTTGCAGCTTGTCGGCGATCCAGGCCTCGCTCTCCTCGTACGAGAGGTACTGCACCTTGCGGACCAACAGTGGCGAGCCCGGCAGCGCCACCAGCGCGTCCATGTTGAACACGATCGCGACGCCATTGCCGTCGCTGCCGTAGCCGCGCCACATCGACAGCAGTCCATCGTCGCCGATCTGGTCGTCGTGCTCGGAGCAGCTGAAGACGTAGACGTCGAAGGCGGTGTCGTTGTCGAAATCGGTGAACAGCGTGTCGAAAGCGTCCAGCAGCGCGTTGTAGTGATCGGGCGGGCAGGCCTGGCGCAAGCCGGCGTGGCTGCGCACCGCGTGCAGGCCCAGGTTGATGCCGTAGCGCAGCTCGTCCACGTCGTTCATGTAGAGCGGGTTGGAGAACCAGATCTCCCCGGTCTGCGAGATGCGCTCCAGCGTCAGGATCGAGGTGTAGTGCGCCAGCAGCGGCACCTGTTCCGGCGCGGGCTGGGGCTGCATGTCCGTCCAGAGGTCGGCGGCCAGGGTGCGATGGAGCGCGTCGTCGTCCATGGTTGAAGTAAAGTCCGTAGCTTGCGATTCTGTCCCCTTTCATGGATTACCTGCTGATTGCGTTCCTGACGCTGCTCAACGGGGCGTTCGCCATGTCCGAAATGGCGCTCGCTTCCAGCCGCAAGGCGCGGCTGGCCGCCATGGCGGAGGCGGGGGACGGCGGGGCCGAGGCCGCGTTGAAGCTGATGGAGCATCCGACGCAGTTCCTGTCCACCGTCCAGGTGGGCATCACCAGCATCGGCATGCTGAACGGCATCATCGGCGAGGCCGCCTTCAGCGGCCCGCTGGCCGAATGGCTGCGCGCCCAGGGCGTCCCGGCGAAGTTCTCGGAATACGGCGCCACCGCCATCGTCGTGGCCATCATCACCTACATCACCATCCTGTTCGGCGAACTGGTGCCCAAGCGCATCGGCCAGCTCTATCCGGAGCAGGTGTCGCGCTTCGCCGCACGGCCGATGCGCTGGCTGGCCAAGGCGGCCGGGCCCTTCGTCAAGCTGCTCTCCGCCTCCACCCAGGCCGTGCTCAAAGTGCTGGCGATCGACACCACCGCCACCCGCGGCATGACCGAGGAAGAGATCGCGCACAGCCTCGAAGAAGGCGTGGACGCCGGCGTCATCGAGCAGCACGAGCACCAGATGGTGCGCAACGTGTTCCACCTCGACGACCGCTCGCTGGCCTCGATGATGGTGCCGCGCTCCGACCTGCAGTGGATCGATGCGTCCATGAGCGTCGCGGCGGCGCTGCGGCGGGCTGGCGAAAGCGAGGCGCATTCCTGGTATCCGGTGTGCCGAGGCTCGCTCGACGACGTGGTCGGCCTGGTCAGCGTGTCGAAGCTGCTTTCGCTCGGCCCCGAGCACGAGGGCACGGTGGAAGCGCACGCGATCCCCGGCGTGTTCGTGCCGGAGACGCTGACCGGCATGGAGCTGCTGGAGCAGTTCCGCATCCAGGCGGCGCGCCTGGTGTTCGTGGTCGACGAATACGGCGTGGTCCAGGGGCTGATCACCCCGCACGACCTGCTGGAAGCCATCACCGGCGAGTTGCAGCCGGGCGCGAACGTGGAAGCCTGGGCCACCCAGCGCGAGGACGGGTCGTGGCTGCTCGATGGCCTGATGCCGGTGTCGGAGCTGAAGGCGCGGCTCGACATCCGTGACCTCCCCGAAGAGGAGAAAGGCCGCTATAACACCCTGGCGGGCCTGCTCATGGCGATTTCCGGGCGGTTGCCCGGCGTGGGCGAACGCATCGATTGCGCGGAGTGGCGCTTCGAGATCGTCGACCTGGACGGCAAGCGCATCGACAAGGTGCTGGCGCAGCGGGAACCACACTCGGCGGCGGCGGACGGGACGGGTTGAACAACGAGGAGCTGGGCATGTCCGACATGGTCTACTACGAGAAGCCGGTCCTGCTGGACCGCGACAAGCACCGCAAGCGCAAGGTCAAGGCCAGCAGCAGCTTCGCCTTCGCGCGCAAGGCGAACTCGCTGTACCTCGCCGGCGTCGAGTTCAACGAGGCCTGCAAGGAATACGCGATCGTCTTCACCCGCTCCGCTGCCGGCAAGACCGTGCCGGTGGTGATGCTGGGGCTGCGCGCGCGCGAGAACCTGTTCGTGAGCGACAAGGACGAGTGGACCGGCCGCTACGTGCCGGCGTTCGTGCGGCGCTACCCGTTCGTGCTGGCGGAGCTGCCCGGGCAGGCGCTGGGCGTCTGCATCGACGAGGCTTACCCGGGCATGGGCGACAAGGAGGGGGAGGCGCTGTTCGACTCGCAGGGGCAGGACACGCCGTTCCTGCGCAATGCGCTGGATTTCCTGTCGCAGTACCAGCGCGAATACCTGCGCACCGAGACTTTCTGCCAGAAGCTGGAACAGCTCGGCCTGCTGACGGAAATGAACGCGCGGGCCGACCTGGTGGACGGCCGCAGCTTCACGGTGGGCAGCCTGCTGGTGGTCGACGAGAAGAGGCTGCTGGCGCTGCCCGATTCCGCCGCGCTCGCGCTGTACCGCTCGGGCGAACTGCACCTCATCTCGATGCACCTCGTCTCGCTGTCGAACATGCAGCGGCTGGTGGACAAGATGGCCGAGCGCAAGTCGCCGCTGCAGCCACCGCCGAAGCCGGGGAAGACGGCGAAAGCCTGAATGGGCTCCCTCGCCTCAGGCCGCCACCCAGCGCACCGTCGCGATTCCCAATGCCGTGAGCGCGAGTGAACCGAGCAGGTGGGCGCCCGCCGTCGCCAGCGCCCAGCCGAAGTCCCCGCGCTCCAGCTGCATCACCACTTCCGCCGAAAAGGTGGAGAACGTCGTCAGCCCGCCCAGCAGGCCGGTGACGATGAACAGCCGCACCTGCGGCGGCCATTGCGGGTTCTGGCCCAGCCAGGCCACCGCCAGCCCGATGCAATAGCCGCCGATGAGGTTGGCGGCCAGCGTGCCCAGCGGCAGCGCCGGCAACACGCCATTGAAGCGGGTCGCCAGCGCCCAGCGCAACAAGGCGCCCAGCGATGCACCCGCACTGATCGCGGCGATCGAAGCCAGCATCGAACCCCTCCTCGCGGGCAGTTTAGCTGCAAGGTTTTCGCTGGCGTGATTCAATCCGCGCACCATGACCGACCTCAACGCATTCCCCATCACGAAGAAGTGGCCCGCGCGCCACCCCGACCGCCTGCAGGTCTATTCGCTGCCCACGCCCAACGGCGTCAAGGTCTCCATCTTTCTCGAGGAGACCGGGCTGCCGTACGAGATGCACAAGGTGGATTTCGCGACCAACGACCAGATGACGCCGGAGTTCCTGTCGCTCAACCCGAACAACAAGATCCCGGCCATCCTCGACCCTGACGGGCCCGGCGGCAAGCCGCTGGCGCTGTTCGAGTCCGGCGCCATCCTGCTGTACCTGGCCGAAAAGACGGGCAAGCTGCTGCCGGCCGACGCGGCGCGCCGCCACGAGACCATCCAGTGGCTGATGTTCCAGATGGGCGGCATCGGCCCCATGTTCGGCCAGCTCGGCTTCTTCCACAAGTTCGCGGGCAAGGAGTTCGAGGACAAGCGCCCGCGCGACCGCTATGTCGCGGAGTCCAGACGCCTGCTGGGCGTGGTCGACAAGCACCTGGCCGGCAAGGACTGGATGATGGGCGACGAATACACCATCGCCGACATCGCCAGCTTCCCCTGGATCCGCAATCTCGTCGGCTTCTACGGCGCGGGGGAGCTGGTGGAATTCAGCCAGTTCAAGAACGTGCAGCGGGTGCTGGACGCCTTCGTGGCGCGGCCCGCGGTGGAACGCGGGTTGAACATTCCACCGCGGGCGTAGCTGGGGTTCGCCTGCCGGCTCACCGTCAGCCTACGTCGGCAGCGAGACGCCGTCGAGGAAGTGCACGGGCCGCACTTCCATGCGCCAGCCCAGCTGCTCGCCGGCCGGCACCTGCGTCGTCGGGTGCAGCACGGCGACCTCGATCGCCGCTTCGATGGTCTCGGCTTCGATCATCAGGACGGCGCCGACCACTTCCTTCGCTTCGGAGAACGGCCCGTCCATGACCTTGACGGCGTTGCCGGTGCGCAGGATCTGCTTGGTGCGCTCCGCCGCCAGGCCGACGTGCATCCGCACGGCGGCCGACCCGGCGATGACCGCCATGTGCGGCTCGCACTGCTTCATGACGGCGGCCAGCTGGTCGGGGCCGAGGGCTTCCACGGCGCGCCGGTTGTAGTAGCCCAGGCAAAGAAACTTCATCTTGATCTCCGGTTCGTTGCGAAGCGAATGTGCTTCACCTGGGCGACGGGCCGCGCGAGCTGGATTCGACCGGATTGGGGTAAACCCCAGGTCGCGGGGCGCGAAGGCAGAATCTACCGCAGGAGACACAGCCATGGAAACCGCCGTCCGCCGCCAGACCCTGGCTGACATCGTCCGCCGCAGCGCCAAGCGCACGCCCCACAAGCCCGCCATCGTGTGCGGCGGCACGCAATGGACCTTCGCTGAATTCGATGCGGTCTGCGACCGCGTCGCCGCCGGGCTGGCCGCGCTGGGCGTGGCCAAGGGCAGCCGGGTCGCCGTCCTGTCGCGCAACTCGCATGCGTTCGCGGCACTGCGCTTCGCACTGGCCCGGCTGGGTGCGGTGCTGGTGCCGATCAACTTCATGCTGAAGGCCGAGGAGGTCGCCTACATCCTGCGCCACGCGCAGGCGCAGATGCTGGCCACCGATTCGGGCCTGGCGGAACTGGCCCGAGCGGCGGCGGCGCTCGAAACCGCCGTGCAGCAGTTCGTCTGGCTGCCCTCCGAAGATTCCACGGAGCCCGTTGCGGGCATGGTGTCCTTCCACACGCTGGCGGCAACGGAAGCCACCCCCCCGGAAGTGGACCTGGCGAGCGGCGACCTGCTGCAGATCGTCTACACCAGCGGCACGGAATCGAGCCCGAAGGGCGCGATGCTCACGCACGACGCGGTGCTGTGGCAATACGCCAGCTGCGCGGTGGACGCGTCCATCGCCTCCACCGACGTGCTGCTGCACGCGCTGCCGCTGTACCACTGCGCCCAGCTCGACGTCTTCCTCGGCCCGGCGCTGTACGTGGGTGCGACCAGCATCATCACGGCCAAGCCCACGCCCGACAACCTGCTGCCGCTGATGGCGCGGCATGGCATCAACTCCTTCTTCGCGCCGCCCACGGTGTGGATCGCGTTGCTGCGTTCGCCGCTGTTCGACCAGACGGACCTGCGCGCGCTGCGCAAGGGCTACTACGGCGCTTCCATCATGCCGGTGGAGGTGCTGCGCGAACTCGCTCGGCGGCTCCCCGATGTCGGGTTCTGGAACCTGTACGGCCAGACCGAGATCGCGCCGCTGGCCACCATGCTCGGCCCCGAAGACCAGTTGCGCAAGCCGGGTTCGTGCGGGCGTGCCGTGCTGAACGTCGAGACGCGGGTGGTGGACGACGCGATGAAGGATGTCGCGCCGGGCGTGGTCGGCGAGATCGTGCATCGCTCGCCGCACCTGATGCTGGGGTACTTCCACGATGACGAGCGCACCAAGGCCGCCTTCGAAGGCGGCTGGTTCCATTCCGGCGACCTGGCGACCATCGACGAGGAAGGCTTCATCACCGTCGTCGACCGCAAGAAGGACATGATCAAGACCGGCGGCGAGAACGTGGCGAGCCGCGAGGTGGAAGAGATGATCTACCGGCTGCCGGCCGTGTCGGAGGTCGCCGTGATCGGCGTGCCGCACCCGAAGTGGGTCGAGGCGGTGGTGGCCGTGATCGTGGTCAAGCAGGGCCAGGCGCTGGCAGAACCCGAAGTGCTGGCGCATTGCCAGCAGCACCTGGCCGGCTTCAAGGCGCCCAAGGGCGTGGTGTTCACCGACGCCTTGCCCAAGAATCCCAGCGGCAAACTGCTGAAGCGTTCGCTGCGGCAGCAATTCGATTCGATCTTCGCGTGATCGGAGGCCCACAAGGACAACCGCCATGGTCCCCAGTTCCAGCATCCTCGGAGCGAGCCGCGTGCCGCGCTGAGGCGCCGCGGCCCAGCGCGATGCAGGCGGATCACGGATTGCGGCAGCAGATCGAGGCGCGCCTGCGTGCGTTTCCCTGGCAGGCCGCGGACGCCGGGCCGCATCAGCGCGCCGCAGTGGCGATCACCGTCGTGGAGGAGGGCTTCGGTGCCGGCGTGAACGGCCTGCCGGTCCCGTCGGCCTGGAGCGTGGAGGCGGCGCTGCTCCTCACCCGCCGGTCCGCCGCCCTGCGCAACCACGCGGGGCAATGGGCCTTGCCCGGCGGCCGGATGGATGGCAACGAAACCGTGGAACAGGCCGCCTTGCGCGAGCTGGCGGAGGAGGTCGGGTTGGAACTGCCACCCTCCGCCGTGCTCGGCCGGCTCGACGACTACGCCAGCCGCTCGGGCTTCGTGATCTCTCCGGTGGTGGTGTGGGCTGGCGAGGCCCGGGCCCTGACGGCGTGCGATGCGGAAGTCGCGAGCATCCACCGCATCCCGGTCGGGGAGTTCATGCGCGCCGACGCGCCATTGCTGGACCCTGGCGACGATGCGCAGCGGCCGATCCTGCGCATGCCGGTTGGCGACCACTGGATCGCCGCACCCACCGGGGCCGTGCTCTACCAGTTTCGAGAAGTCTGTATCGGCGCGCGCGCAACCCGGGTGGCGCATTTCGACCAGCCGATGTTCGCGCGGCGCTAGGGGGCGCGCACGCCGCGGCCGTTCTGGTTGGCGCACACTCGGTGAGGCACGAAGACGAGGGACAGCCCCGCCTCCGGAACCTGGAACTCCACTGCCCCGGCGGCACCCGCATGAAGGTTCTGGCGAGTGAATTGCAGGCGCTTCGACTGCAGGTAGGCCGAAAACTCATCGGGCGTCTGGATGCCGGGCAAATCCTGGAGCTTGCGCTTGAGGGACGAGATCGGGGCGCACTCTCCGTGGCGGCCGAAAAGACTCCACGCATCAGCATTGGCGTTTGCGCAGAGGAGCGTGGCGGAAACCGCCAGGAGAGCCTTCCAATGGACTGGCATGTCAGACCTTGTCGGTGCGCCGGGGTTGTTCGCTCAGCTTACCCCAGCCCCAGCCCCCCAAGGTACGCATCCACCACCTTGCCGCCGACCCCCTCGAGATCGAAAGCCGCCGGGTCCAGCAGCCAGTTCTGGATCAAGCCGTCGGCCAACGCCTGCAAGCCCTGTGCCGCCGCCGCGGCAGGCATCGCAAGCTTCACCCCGCGCACCTGGGCGCTCTTCAGCAGCGCGGCGCGGAACTGCAGCACCCAGGCCTGGCGCACCTGCAAGTGACGCGCGCGCACCGCGCAGAGGCTGTCCACGTATTCGACCTTGTGCGTGGCCACCTCGAAGGCCCGGCGCGTCAGTGGGTCGTGCACGGTCTTCCCGAATGCCAGCCGGATGGCCGCCCGGAGCGCCGGCAGAGGGTCGCCGGCCGTGGCATCGGCCAGCTGGGCTTGCGCTTCCTGCAGAGGCAACGTCACCCGGTCCATCATCGCGTTGAACAGGTCGGCCTTGTCCTTGAAGTGCCAGTAGATGGCGCCGCGCGTGGTCCCCGCCGCCACGGCGATGTCGTTCAGCGACGTGCCGGCCACGCCCTGGGCCTGGAACACGCGCTCGGCGGCGTCCAGCAGGGCGCTGCGAGTCGCGAGGGCTTCCTCTTTGGTGCGTCGGGCCATTCAGCAATCGGCGTATACATTCAACATTGAATGTATATACTAGCCGGTTTCCCGAATGCTGTCCCTCCGCAGAAGGCAACCCATGGCTGTTCGCTTGCCACGCATCCTCCCTGTTTTCCTCGTGCTCGCTGCCGGCATCGGCCTGACCGCCTGCGGCAAGGGCAGCAGTACCCCGGCAGCAGGCGCCGCCGCGCCGCCGCCGCCCGAAGTGGGCGTCGTCACGGTGGCCACGGGCGAGGTCGGCGTCACCACCGAACTGCCCGGCCGGCTGGAAGCATCGCGCGTGGCCCAGGTGCGCGCGCGTGCCGCCGGCATCGTGCAGGAGCGGCTGTTCCGCGAGGGCTCCGACGTGAAGGCGGGCCAGCCGCTGTTCCGCATCGATCCGGCGCCCTACGCCGCCGCGCAAGCCGCCGCGCGGGCCACGCTGGCGCGCGCCGAGGCCAACCTGGGCCTGGCCACAGCCACCGCGGAGCGCTACAAGCCGCTGGTCGAAGCCAACGCCATCAGCAAGCAGGAATACGCCAACGCGGTCGCCGCGCAGAAGCAGGCGGAGGCCGAAGTGGCTGCCGGCCGCGCGGCCGTGCAGACGGCGGGCATCAACCTCAGCTATGCGTCGGTCACCGCCCCGATCTCCGGGCGCATCGGCCGCGCCCTGGTGACCAAAGGCGCGCTGGTCGGGCAGGGCGAGGCCACGCCGCTGGCGATCGTGCAGCAGATCCATCCGCTCTACGTCAACTTCACGCAGTCCGCCTCCGAGGCGCTGGCGCTGCGCCGCGCCATGGCCGAAGGGCGCCTGAAGCGCGCCACGGGCGGCGGCGAGGCCGCGCAGGTGCGCGTGCTGCTGGAGGACGGCAGCGAATACCCGCAGCCGGGCAAGCTGCTGTTCTCCGATCTCACGGTCGACCCGAGCAGCGGCCAGGTGACGCTGCGCGCCGAGGTGCCCAACGTCAACGGCGTGCTGCTGCCCGGCCTCTACGTGCGGGTTCGGCTCGAAGTCGCCAAGGCCAGCAACGCGGTGCTGCTGCCGCAGCAGGCCGTGTCGCGCACCAGCACCGGCGACACGGTGATGGTGGTCGGCGCCGACGGCAAGGTCGCGCCGCGCCCGGTCAAGCTGGGTGGCAACCAGGGCACGCAATGGGTGGTGCTCGAAGGATTGAAAGCCGGTGAGCAGGTGATGGTGGACGGCTTCCAGAAGCTGCGGCCCAACGCGCCGGTGAAGCCGGTGCCGTGGTCGGCTTCGGGTGCTGCCAGGCCGGCCTCCGCGCCGGCCTCGGCGGCCAAGTCGTAGGGACCGCGGCACATGGCCAAGTTCTTCATCGACCGCCCCATCTTCGCGTGGGTGATCGCACTGTTCATCATCGTGATGGGCAGCGTCGCGATCACGCAATTGCCGATCTCCCAGTACCCGCCGGTGGCGCCGCCCGCCATCGTGGTCTCCGCGAACTACCCGGGCGCTTCCGCCAAGACGCTGGAGGAAAGCGTCATCAGCGTGATCGAGCAGGAGATGAACGGGTCACCCGGCCTCATCTACATGGAGTCGGTCACGCAGGCCAACGGCAGCGGGCAGATCACGCTGAGCTTCCAGCCGGGCACCAATCCGGACCTCGCGCAGGTCGACGTGCAGAACCGGCTGTCCCGCGCCTCCCCGCGCCTGCCGTCGGCGGTGACGCAGCAGGGCGTGCGGGTCGAGAAATCGCGCTCCAACTTCCTGCTGTTCACCATCCTCTCGTCCGACGATCCGGCGATGACGCCGGTGCGGCTGGGCGACTATGCCTCCCGCGCCGTGCTGCCGGAAATCCAGCGCATCCCCGGCGTCGGCCAGGCGCAGCTGTTCGGGACCGAACACGCCATGCGCATCTGGATCGACCCGGCCAAGCTGGTGAGCTTCAACATGGCCGCGGCGGAAGTGACGGCGGCCATCCGTGCGCAGAACGCCCAAGTGTCTTCCGGCTCGATTGGCGAGCTGCCGAACATCTCCGGGCAGGGCATCGCAGCCACCGTGGTGGTCAGCGGCCAGCTCAACTCGGTCGAACAGTTCGGCAACATCGTGTTGCGCGCCAACGCCGACGGCTCGGCGGTGCGCCTCAAGGACGTCGCCCGCATCGAATTGGGCGCACAGAACTACGCCACTTCGGCGCGCCTGAACGGCAAGCCCTCCACCGGCATCGGCGTGCAGCTCTCGCCCACCGGCAACGCGCTCGCCACCGCCGACGCCATCAAGAAGCGCATGGGCGAGCTGGCGGCGTTCTTCCCGAGCGGCACCAAGTGGGACATCCCGTACGACAGCTCACGCTTCATCCGCATCTCGATCACGCAGGTGGTGGTGACGCTGCTGGAAGCCGTGGCGCTGGTGTTCCTGGTGATGTTCCTGTTCCTGCAGAACTGGCGCTACACCATCATCCCGACGCTGGTGGTGCCGATCGCGCTGCTGGGCACCTTCGCCACGCTGCTGGCACTGGGCTTCTCGATCAACGTGCTGACCATGTTCGGCATGGTGCTGGTGATCGGCATCGTGGTGGACGACGCGATCGTGGTGGTGGAGAACGTCGAACGCATCATGAGCGAGGAGGGCCTGGAGCCGCGCGCGGCAACGCGCAAGGCGATGGGGCAGATCCAGGGCGCGATCATCGGTGTGACGGTGGTGCTGGTGTCCGTGTTCGTGCCGCTCGCCTTTTTCGCAGGGTCCACCGGCAACATCTACCGGCAGTTCGCGGCGGTGATGGTCGCGTCCATCGGCTTCTCGGCCTTCATGGCGCTGTCGCTCACGCCCGCGCTGTGCGCGACCCTGCTCAAGCCCGTGGAAGCGGGGCACCACCACGAGAAGCGCGGCTTCTACGGCTGGTTCAACCGGCTGTTCGCGCGCACGGCCAAGGGCTATGAGGGCCTCGTCGCGCGCATCCTCAAGAAGGCGGCGCGCTATCTCGTCATCTACGGCGCCATCATCGGCGTGGTGGCCCTGCTCTACACGCGGTTGCCCACCTCGTTCCTGCCGGCGGAAGACCAGGGCAACATGCTGGTCAACGTGCAGTTGCCGCCGGGCGCGACGCAGCAGCGCACCAGTGCGGTGATGACGCAGGTGGAAGAGTTCATCCTGAAGCAGCCCGAAGTGCAGAGCATGGTCAGCGTGCTGGGCTTCTCGTTCTCCGGGCAGGGGCAGAACGCGGCACTGGCTTTCACCACACTGAAGGACTGGGACTTGCGCCCCGAGCCCAGCCAGTCGGCGCAGGCGCTGGCTGGCCGGGCGTTCGGCGGCCTCTCGGGCATCCGGGATGCCTTCATCTTCCCGCTGAGCCCGCCGCCGATTCCGGAGCTGGGCACGGCGTCCGGCATCACCTTCCGCCTGCAGGACCGGGGCGGCGCCGGGCACCAGGCTTTGACGGCGGCCCGCAACCAGTTGCTGGGCCTGGCCGCGCAGAGCAAGGTGCTCACCCAGGTCCGGCCGGACGGCCTGGAGGATGCGTCGCAGTTGCAGCTGGACATCGACCGCGACAAGGCCAGTGCCCTGGGCGTTTCCTTCGACGCGATCAATGCGGCACTGTCGACCGCGCTGGGTTCCAGCTACGTCAACGACTTCCCGAATCGCGGGCGCCTGCAGCGCGTGATCGTGCAGGCCGATGCGCCCGCGCGCATGCAGCCCGACGACCTGCTGGAGCTGAACGCCATCAGTGCCACCGGGAAGGCCGTGCCCCTGTCGGCCTTCGCCACCACCCGCTGGATCACGGGCCCGATGCAGACCGTGCGCTACAACGGCTACCCGGCGATGCGGATCTCCGGCGCGCCCGCGCCGGGCTACAGCACCGGCGCCGCGATGGCGGAGATGGAGCGCCTGGCCGCGCAACTGCCCCAAGGCTTCGGCTATGAGTGGACGGGCCAGTCGCGTGAAGAGAAGCTCGCCGGCGCGCAGGCCATGATCCTCTATGGCTTCGCCATCCTGGCGGTGTTCCTCTGCCTGGCGGCGTTGTACGAGAGCTGGTCGATCCCGCTCGCGGTGATCCTGGTCGTGCCGCTGGGCGTGCTGGGGGTGCTCGTCGCGACCTGGTTGCGCGGCTACTCGAACGACGTGTACTTCCAGGTCGGGCTGATCACGATCATCGGCATCTCGGCCAAGAACGCCATCCTGATCATCGAGTTCGCGAAGGACCTGCAGGCGCAGGGCAAGGGCGTGATCGAGGCGGCGCTGGCCGCGGCGCACCTGCGCTTCCGCCCGATCGTGATGACCTCTCTGGCGTTCGGCCTCGGCGTGCTGCCGCTGGCACTGGCCACCGGCGCCGGCTCCGCCAGCCAGCGCGCCATCGGCACCGGCGTGCTGGGCGGCATGCTGACGGGGACGGCACTGGCGGTGTTCTTCGTGCCGGTGTTCTTCGTGGTCGTGCGCGGCTTTTTCAAGGACAGCGAGCGTCAGCGCAAGCTCTATGCGCACGAGATGGAGCCGGAGCTGCCCAAGGGCGCGACGGCGGGAGACCAGGTATGAAGTTCCAGGTGAAACGCATCGCCGCGGTGGCCGCGCTGCTGGCGCTGGCCGCATGCTCGCAGATGCCCAAGTACGATCGTCCCGCCGCGCCGGTCGCCGGCGCGTTCCCGCATCCGGGCGCGGCGGCAGGCACTGCCGCCGCGGATCTGGAGTGGCAGAACTTCTTCGGCGACCCGCAGCTGCGCGCGCTGATCACCCGGGCCCTGCGCGCCAACCGCGACCTGCGCGTGGCCGTGCTCAACATCGAGCAGGCGCGCGCCCAGTACGACATTCGCCGGGCGGACCAGCTCCCGACGGTGGGCGTGACTGCCAGCGGATCCCGCGCGCCCAACGCCAGCGGCGGCACGACGCAAAGCTACACCGTGGGCATCGCTTTCTCGGCCTGGGAGCTCGACCTCTTCGGCCGCATCGCCAGCCTGAGCGAGGCGGCCCTGGCGCAATTCCTCGCGACCGAAGAGGGGCGCAAGGCCGTGCAGGTGAGTCTGGTCGCCAACATCGGCAACACCTGGCTGAACCTGGTGGCCGACGAGGCGCAGCTCGCGTTGACGCGCCAGACGCTGCAGACGCGGGACGAATCGCTGCGGCTCACGCGCATGCGCTTCGAAGCCGGTGCCTCGTCGGAGCTGGACTTCCGCCAGGCGCAGTCGCTCGCGGAAACGGCGCGGGTGGCACTCGCACAGCAACAGCGGCAGCGCGCGCTCGACCTGAATGCGCTCACCTTGCTGGTCGGCGAGCCGCTGCCGCCGGACCTGCGCACCGATGCCGACATCGCCGCGGTCCGCCTGCCGGACCTGCCCGCGGGGACGCCTTCCGAAGCGCTGCTGCGCCGGCCGGATGTGCGGCAGGCCGAGCAGCAGCTGATGGCTGCCAACGCCAACATCGGCGCGGCGCGCGCGGCGTTCTTCCCGCGCATCTCGCTGACCGCCGGCCTCGGCACCGTCAGCAGTGAGCTGGAGGGACTTTTCAAGAGCGGCTCCTGGGGCGTGACCGTGGCGCCCAGCCTGCTGGCGCCGATCTTCGACGCGGGCCGCAATCGAGCGGGGCTCGCCTCGGCCGAAGCGGGACGCGACATCGCCATCGCGCAGTACGAACGCTCGATCCAGTCGGCCTTCCGCGACGTGTCCGACGCGCTGGCCGGCCGCGCGTACTACGGCGACCAGCTGCAGTCGCAGCGCAACGTGGTCGACGCGGAATCGGCACGCTATCGGCTGTCGGAGCTGCGCTATCGCAACGGTGTCGCGAACTATCTCGAGCTGCTGGATGCGCAGCGTTCGCTCTTCACGGCGCAGCAGTCGCTGATCCAGGCACAGCTGGCCACGCTGCAAAACCAGGTGACGCTGTACCGCGCGCTCGGAGGCGGGTGGACGGCGCCTTGACATGAGGGCGCGGCCCCAATGAAAGAAGCCCCTTGCGGGGCTTCTTCGTTTCTTGCCGGTGTGCGCTCAAAAGAGCAGCATGAAAGCGATGATCACGATCAGCGGCACACCGAGCAGCCAGGCGATGACGGGCATGGGGTTCTCCTTGGGTTGTTGATCCCACAGTAGATCGATGGCCGTTGCCGAGGTGCCGGACGGTGGCTGGAGCCTGGGTGAGCTGTTGCCTACAGTGGAAGAGCCGGCCCGGCCGGCCGAGGTTAGGATTCGCGCTTCGGATTCCCCATGCCGCGCATCCAACCCACCCGTTTCGTCTTCCAGCCGGTCCAGCTGGTGCGCCCCTGCGAGATCGTCGCCTTCCGGATTTCCGAAGCGGTGCGAGCGGGCGACGTGCGCGTCGGTGAAAGGCTGCCTTCCGAACAGAATCTCTCCGAACAGCTCGGCGTGAGCCGGCCCACCTTGCGCGAGGCGATCAAGCTGCTGGCGCAGGCGGGCATCGTGCGCGTGCTGCCGGGCTCGTCGGGCGGCATCTTCGTCACCAGCGAGGCCATCCCGCCGGAGCTGTGCGGCCTGCCTCTGCCGGAACTGCCCATGCAGGACATCGCGGGCGTCATGGAGGCGCGGCGGCTGATCGAGCCGCACGTCGCGCGCTTAGCCGCGGCCTACGCCACACCGGCGGATTTCGAGAGCATGCGAGACGCCGTGCGCCTGAGCGAGCAGACCGACCTGCGCTACCGCAAGCGCCGCATCACCGAGGAAGGCGTGCAGCTGATGACCATCGCCAGCACCCGTTTCAACATCGCCGTCGCGCGGGCCACGCAGAACAGCGTGCTCGTGCAGATGATGGAGATCCTGGTGCGGCGCATGGAGCCGGTGCGCATGCTGGCGGTGCGGGAGCTGCCGGACGTCACGCTGTCGACACGGACCCTGGCCAGCTCGCTGGCCGCCATCGAGAGCGGCGACCCCGAGCTGATCGATCGCGCCACCACCGAGCGCATCGGCCTGCTGGAGGCGGCCTGGGAGCGCGCCACCGGGCAGCGCCTGCGCCGCCGGCCGGTGCTGCAGCGGCTGGCGGGCGCGGACCCGGCACTCGCCGCGTCGGTGGCCGCACCCCGCAGGAAGCCGGCGGTTCGCAAGCGCGCCTGACGCCTGAGAGGGGGCCCGATTTCGCTTGACAGTGCGGGGGCCGGCGCCAACAATCGCCGGCAGATCGGTATAAAAACATACTGAATTCGGTTTGATCCGGACAACAAGGAAACCGCGCCCGTGTTGCAGCTCGACCAGGTGGTTCGCACGTTCGGCGCCCTGCGCGCCGTCGACGGCGTCAGCCTGCAGGTGGCGGCGGGTTCCATCACCGGACTGATCGGGCCCAACGGCGCAGGCAAGACCACGCTGTTCAACACCATCGCGGGCAGCGCCCGCCCCGACGCCGGCGAGATCCGCCTGCGCGGCGAGCGGATCGACGGCCTGCGGGCCGACCAGGTGTTCCATCGCGGCCTGGGCCGCACCTTCCAGATCCCGCGGCCGCTGGCCACCCTGACCGTCACCGAAAACATGTTGCTGGCGCCGACGGGCCAGAGCGGCGAGAAGTTCTGGAACAGCTGGCTGGCGCGCGGCCGGCTGCGGGCGCAGGACGCCGCCCACCTGGCCAAGGCGCGCGAACTGCTGGACTTCGTCGGGCTCTCGGCCCTGGCCGAGCAGAAGGCCGGCGTGCTTTCCGGAGGCCAGCAGAAGCTGCTGGAGCTGGCGCGCATCCTGATGGTGGATCCTGCGCTGATCCTGCTGGACGAACCGGCCGCCGGTGTCAATCCGGTGCTGCTGGAAAGCCTGGTGGCGCGCATCCAGGACCTGCACCGGCGCGGCGTCACCTTCCTGCTGATCGAGCACAACATGGACATGGTGATGCAGCTGTGCAACCCCGTGGTCGTGATGGCGCAGGGGCGGGTGGTGATGCAGGGAACGCCGCAGGAAGTGCGGGCGGATGCGCGGGTGATCGATGCGTATCTTGGGGATGCTCCATGAGCCTGCTGGAGGCGCGCAACGTCGTGGCGGGCTACGTTCCGGGCCTCCCGATCGTTCACGGCGTCAGCGTCGATGTCGACCTGGGCCAGGTCGTCGTCGTCCTGGGCCCCAACGGCGCCGGCAAATCCACCCTCGTGAAGGCGCTCGCCGGTGTCGTGTCCACTTTCGCCGGCCATGTGATGCTTGAAGGCCGCGACATCACGAGCACGCCGGCCCACAAGCTCAGCGCGGCGGGCGTGGGCTACGTGCCGCAGAACGCGAACGTCTTCACCACGCTCAGCGTGGAGGACAACCTGCGCGCCGGCGGCTACCTGCTCAAGCAAGACCTGAGACAACGGGTCGACCATGCGTTCGCCCGCTTCCCGGATCTGGAGAAGCATCGCAAGCAACCGGGCCGTGCGCTGTCGGGCGGCCAGCGCCAGATGCTCGCCATTGCGCGTGCCTTGATGACGTCGCCTCGGCTGCTGCTGCTCGACGAGCCCAGCGCGGGCTTGTCACCGCTGATGGTGAACGAGGTGTTCGCCCAGGTCCGCCGCATCGCCGACAGCGGCGTGGCCGTGCTGATGGTGGAGCAGAACGTGCGCGCCGGCCTGCGGATCGCCGACCGCGGCGTCGTGCTGGTGAACGGCCTGGTGGCGCGCGCCGGCACGGCCGCCGACCTGGCCGCCGACCAAACGCTGGCCCACGCGTACCTCGGCAAGCTGGCGGGCGAGAGCGCTGCCGCCACGGAAGGCCGCGCATGATCGCCCAGGCCATCGCCGACGGATTCCTGAACGGCGCCATCGTCGCGCTCGGCGCCATCGGCGTGACGTTCAGCCTGGCCATCCTGCGCTTCGCCAACTTCTCGCATGGCGACCTGCTGGCGGTCGGCGCCTATGCGGCGCTGTTCCTGCTGCTGTCCATCGGTGCGCCCAAGGTGCCGCTGGGTCCGTTCTCCTTCGGCGCGGGCATGGGGGTGGCGTTGCTGGCCGGCATGATCATCGCCATCGCCGTTTCGCTCTTGCTCGATCGGCTGGTCTATCAAAGGCTGCGGCGGCGCGGTGCCGATCCGCTGACCCTGGTCTTCGCCTCCTTCGGCCTGGCGCTCGTGCTGCGCAGCGTGCTGCACCTGCTCTTTGGCCCCGACCCGTTCAACTACAGCAACGAGATCCAGATGGCGCTGCTGCTGCCTGGCAACGTGCGGGTGCTGCCGGACCAGGTGCTGGTGTTCGTGGTCACGCTCGTCGTGCTGGGGGCGCTCGCCTGGTTCCTGCAACGCACGCGCTACGGCGTCGCCATGCGGTCGGTGGCGGAGAACCCGATGCTGGCGAGCGTCGCCGGCATCGACCCGGTGGCGATCGTGCGCCTGACCTGGATCGTTTCGACAGCGCTCGCGGCGCTGGCCGGCGTGTTCTACGGCATGACGGTGCAGGTGCGCCCGGAGATGGGACTGAACCTGCTGCTGCCGCTGTTCACCGCCGCCATCCTCGGCGGCGTGGGCAGCGTCACGGGCGCCGTCGTGGGCGCGCTGGCGATCAGCCTGGCGGAGAGCCTGCTCACGCTGGTGATGCCGACGAGCTACCGGCCGCTGGTGCCCTTCGTGTTGCTGCTGCTAGTGCTCTACTTCCGCCCGGCGGGCCTGTTCGCGGCGAAGCACTGAGCCACCGATGACCAGCTACCTTTTCTTCTTCATCACCGTCGCCGCGATCTTCGCGATCGCGACGCTGGGGCTGAACCTGCAATGGGGCGTCTCCGGCCAGTTCAACGCGGGCGTGGTCGGTTTCGTGGCCGTGGGCGGCTACACGCTGGCCGTTCTCACGATGCCGGCCAGCCAGCAACTGCTGGTGAAGCTGAACCTGCCCTTCGCGCTGGGTGTTGTCGGAGCGCTGGTCGTGACGGCGCTCGTTGCGCTGCTGGTCGGCCTGGCCACGCTCAAGCTGCGGACCGACTACTTGGCCATCACCACCTTCGGCATCGCCTCGTCGATCCAGGTGATCGTGAACAACCTCGACCCGCTCACGGGCGGCTCGCGCGGCCTGGTGGGCATCCCCCGGCCCTTCGATGCGCTCGGCCAGCCGAACTACACCATCGCCTGGATGGTGATGGTGCTGGTGCTGCTGGCCATCGTCTACTTCGGCCTGCAGGCATTGCTGCATTCGCCCTGGGGCCGTGTGCAGCGCGCCCTGCGGGAGGACGAGGAAGTCTGCGCCGCCCTCGGCAAGAACGTGGTCCGCTTCCGCATGGAGGCGTTCGTGCTCGGGGCCGTGCTGATGGGCTTGTCGGGGGCGCTCTATGCCGGGTTTGTCGGGACGACGAGCCCCTCGGAGTTTCTACCGATCATGACCTTCCAGATCTGGGCCATGCTGATCGTCGGGGGCAGCGGCAGCAACCTGGGCGCGATCGTCGGCAGCTTCGTCATCTGGGGCGTGTGGACCTTCTCCGGCGCCGCCATCGTGAGCGTGCTGCCGGCCAAGCTGCAGGCGCAGGGCGGGGCCGTGCAGGCCATCCTGGTCGGGCTGATCCTGGTGTTGACTTTGTTGCTTCGCCCCCGCGGGATCATGGGAGCGAAGCAGGGCGGTTGAGTGTTCGAACTTTTTATCCTTGAAGGAGAGCGGATCATGAAGAACGTGAAGACAGCGGTAGGTGGCGCGATGTTGCTGGCGGCTGCGGCCTGGTCCGCGCCCGCCCTGGCGCAGGGGAGCTGCGCCGAACCGGTGAAGCTGGGCGGCGTGCTCGCGCTCACGGGTGCGCAAGGCACGATCGGCAAGGTGATCGCCGATGCCGGCAAGCTGGCCGTCGACCAGGTCAACAAGGCGGGCGGCGTCAAGGGCTGCCAGGTCGAGTTCGTGGTGCGTGACGACACCAGCCAACCCTCGGTGGGCCTCGACGCGGCGCGCTACCTGGTCGATGTCTCCAAGGTCCAGGCCATCGTGGGCCTGGTGGGCAGCGGCACGGCGCTGCAGGTCGTGAACTCGGTCTCCGTGCCGAACAAGATCCCCACGGTGGCCTGCTGCGCGGTCACGCCGGCGTTGACCAGGATGGCGGAAGAGGGCAAGACAGGCGGCTACTTCTTCCGCACCATCCCGACGGCGCGCTCGATGGCGCTCGCGCATGCGCAGGCGGCGATGGACAAGGGCTACAAGAACACCGTCATCATGTACATCAACAACGACTTCGGCAACGGCACGGCGCCGGACGCGAAGACGGCGTTGGAGAAGCTGGGCGGCAAGGTCGCCGGTGTCGTGCCCTACGCGGAGAACCAGCCTTCCTACCGCGCGGAAGTGCAGAAGGCGCTGGCGCTCAACCCCGATTCGCTGATCCTGATCGGCCTGTCCGCCGACGGCACCACCATCCTGCGCGACTGGTTCTCGCTGGGCGGCACGCAGAACGTCATCCTGCACAACACCATGCGTTCGCCCGACGTGATCAAGAACGTCGGTGAACGCTTCCTGGGCAAGGCGGTCGGCGTCGACAACGGCCAGGCCTCCGGGCCATCGGCCGATGCTTTCAACAAGGACTTCCAGGAGGCGTACGGCCGCCCGGCGGTCGGGCCCGGCCTGCACACCATGTACGACGCCACGGCCATCACGCTGCTGGCGATGCAGGCGGCGGCCAAGCTCGACGGCGTGTCGATCCGTGACGCGCTGCGCGCGGTGCAGGATCCGACCGGTGTCGAAGTGCAGGCCGGCGTCGAAGGCCTGAAGAAGGGCCTGGATGCGCTCAAGGCCGGACGCAAGATCCGCTATGTCGGCGCGACCGGCGCCTTCCGCTTCGACCGCAACGGCGACGTCACCGGCCCGATGCTGACCTGGAAGCTGAACGGCAGCGAGATCGTGACCGAGAAGGTCATCTCGCTCGAGCAGATGAACGCGCTCGGCACGAAGGCCGGTTTCTGATCGGGCAAGCCATGGCCATCGAAACCATCACCCTGGCGCCCGGCTACACGGTGTCGCGGGTGGCCAAGGGCAACTGGCAACTGGCCGCCAAGCACGGCAAGCCCTACGCGCAGGACGACGCGGTGGAGGACATGCGCCGCTTCGTCGAAGCGGGCATCAACGCTTTCGATTGCGCGGATCACTACGTCGGCGTCGAGGACACCATCGGCGCGTTCCGCCGCAAGTACCCCGGGCTGGGGCGGCAGCTGCGGGTCTCGACCAAGTACACCCCGGACCAGGACCTGATCCCGCGCCTGACCCGCGCGGACGTCGGGAAGGCGGTCGACACCTCCCTGGAGCGGCTGGGCGTGGAGCAGCTGGACCTGGTGCAATTCCACTGGTGGGACTACGACGTGCCCGGCTGTGCGCAAGCCATGCTGTGGCTGCAGGAGTTCCAGCGCGCCGGCAAGATCGCCCACCTCGGCACGACCAATTTCAACGTGCCCAGGCTGCGCGAGATCCTGGACGCGGGCGTGAAGCTGCTCTCCAACCAGCTGCAGTACTCCGTGCTCGACCACCGGCCCGAGAACGGCATGGTCGACCTGTGCCAGGCTCACGGCATCCACCTGCTTTGCTATGGCACGGTTGCGGGGGGCTTCCTCTCCGACAAATGGCTGGGCCAGCCGGAACCGCAAGGCGAATACCCGAACCGGTCGCTGGTCAAGTACCGGCTGATCATCGAGGACTTCGGCGGCTGGGAGGCGTACCAGGCGATGCTGCGCACGCTGGACGGGATCGCACGCAAGCACGGCACCAGCATTGCGGCCGTCGCGGCGCGCTATGTGCTGGACAAGCCACAGGCATCGGTGGCGCTCGTGGGAGCGCGCGACGCGTCGCACCTTGACCAGAACCTGGCGATCTTCCGCACCCATCTCGATGACGACGACCGCCGGCAGATCGCGGCCCTGGTCGCGCAGGCGCCCGGGCCCCAGGGCGACTGCTACGACGCCGAGCGCGTCAAGGGCGGTGCGCACGCCGGCATCATGCACACCAACCAGAACACGCGCGGCGCGCCGGCGCACATCGACATGACGCCGCCGCTGGCCACCGCGAGGAGATGACATGAGCGACGACAAGCGCAACGACGAGTTCGTGCTCTACGACCTGCGGGTCGAGGTGCTGGAGACGCCCGGCAAACCCTTCGTCAGCCACGTCAAGGCCGGCGACTGGTTCGAGGTGATCGGCGGGCGGCTGATCTTCCCGCCCGACCGGCCCTCGTTTTCGCTCTACGCGATGATGGCGGTGCTGCCCTTCATCCCCGCCAAGCAGCGGCCCACCCATCCCAACGACTGGATGACCACCGACTCCGAGATTGCCTGCCTCGACCCGGCTTGCGGCGCGAAATTCCGCATCACCCGGCTGGAGAAACGGACATTGCACCACGGGGATTTCTCGGCCTTGCCGCTGCCCTGAAGCCCCGCGGCCATGGCGCAGCAACGCAAGGCCGGCTTCTGCACGCTGTGCCGTTCGCGTTGCGGCGCGTGGTACGTCACCGAAGGTGACCGGCTGGTCGGCGTCGAGCCGTTCCCGGAACATCCCACGGGGCAGGCCTTGTGCCCCAAGGGGAGAGCCGCGCCAGAGCTGGTCTACCACGCGCAGCGCTTGCGCAGACCGCTCAAGCGCACGCGGCCGAAGACGGACGAGGACCCGGGCTGGGTCGAGGTGGCGTGGGACGAAGCGATGGCGGACATCGCGTGGCGGCTGAACCAGATCAAGGCAGAGAGCGGGGCCGAGGCAGTCGCCTTCTCCAGCGCATCGCCCGGCGCCACGCCGATCTCTGACAGCCTCGAATGGATCGAGCGTCTGATCTTTGCTTTCGGCAGCCCGAACTTCATCACCGGCGTCGAGATCTGCAACTGGTACCGCGACGTCTCGCACCAGTTCACGACCGGCAGCGCGCTGGGCATGCCGGACTACGCCCATTCGGACCTGATCGTCTTGTGGGGATTCAATCCCGCGAATGCCTGGCTGGCGCAGGCCAATGGCATCAGCGCGGCCCGCGCGCGGGGCGCGCGCTTGCTCGTGATCGACCCCGCGCCGACGCGGTACGCGAGGGGTGCGGACTGGTGGCTGCAGGTGAAGCCCGGTACCGACGCGGCACTCGCGCTCGGATTGGCCCGCTGCTTGATCGAGCGGGGGCGCTTCGACGAAGGCTTCGTGCGCCGCTGGAGCAATGCGCCGCTGCTGGTGCGCGACGACACGGGGGAGTTCCTTCGCTCCGGCGGCTGCTTCATGGCGTGGAACACGCGATCGACGCAGGTGGTGGAAGTCGACACGCGCGTGGCGATGGCGCCCGAGCTCGCCGCCGGCCTGGCCTTGCGCGGCAGCTTCGAAGTGGATGGCGTGCGATGCCGGCCCGCCTTCGATCACTACGCTGAGGCTTGCGCCCCCTACACGCCGCAGCGAGTGGAGGAACTCACCGGTATCGCCGCCGCGCATGTCGAGGCTGCCGCCGCAGCGATCGCCGGCGCGGCCAGCACGAGCTACTTCTGCTGGACCGGCATCGCGCAGCATGTCAACGCGACGCAGGCGGATCGCGCCATCGCGCTGCTGTTCGCGCTGACGGGCGGCATCGACACGCCCGGCGGCAATCTCGAGTTGGCGCGGCAAGGCGTGAACAAGGCCAGCGACCGCTCGCTGATGCCGCCGGGCCAATGCGAACTGGCGCTCGGTCTGAAGGAGCGGCCCCTGGGTCCAGCGGCGCACGGCTGGGCGCTGGGGCGCGACGTCTATCGCGCGATCGTCGACGCGCAGCCGTATCGAATCCGCGCGCTGTTCGGCTTCGGCGCCAACGTGCTGCTCTCGCAGGCCGACACGCCGCTCGATCCGCGCGTTGCAGTCGCTGGAATTCCAGGTGCACTGCGACCTGTTCGAAACGCCGACTGCCCGCTATGCCGACTACCTGCTGCCGGTGAACACGCCGTGGGAGCGCGAGGGCCTGCGGATCGGCTTCGAGATCAACGCTCCGGCGGAAGACCTCATCCAGCTACGCCAGCAGATCATTCCGCAGGCGGCGGATGACTTCGCGCGCTCCGACCTGCAGATCGTGTTCGACCTGGCGGTGCAGCTGGGCCTCGCGCGCCATTTCTTCGACGGGGACATCGAAGCGGCATGGAACCACCAGCTGGCGCCCATCGGTTTGACGGTGGACGAATTGCGCAGGCACCCCGAGGGTATCCGGCGTCCCGTGCAACAGAGGCCTCGCAAGTACCAGGACCAGACCGAAGGGGGCGTCCGCGGCTTCGCCACGCCGACCCGTCGCATCGAGTTCTATTCGGAGCGGCTGCACCTTCACGGCTATCCGGCCGTGCCGCGGGAGATCGAGCCGCGCCGGTCCGTCGCGCTGGACGACGCGGAGCTGGAGCGCTTCCCACTCACGCTCACCTGCGCCAAGAGCGGCTACTTCTGCCACTCGCAGCACCACGCGCTGGCGTCCTTGCGCCGGCGCCTGCCGGAGCCGCTGGCGCACCTGCACCCCACGCTGGCGGCGGCTCGCGGCATCGCGCCGGGCGACTGGTTCCGCATCGCCACGCGCACGGGCAGCGTGCGCTTCCGCGCGAGCATCGACCAGGCGGTGCAGCCCGACGTGGTGATGGCGAGCTACGGCTGGTGGCAGGCCTGCGATGACCTGGGCCTGCCGGCGGTGGCGATCACGGGCGCGGACAGCAGCCACTACAACGGGCTGGTCGGCGCGGAGCAACTGGATGAAGTCGCGGGGTCCATCGCGCTGCGGGCGTTTCCCTGCGAGATTTCACGCGAAGCCGGCACGCAAGGCCAGGGCTGGCAAGGGTTCAAGGCATTTCGCGCGCAGCGCGTGACCGTTGTGCCAGGCGAGCACCCACCCGAGGTCGTGGAACTGGCGTTGACCGCGGAAGACGGCAGTGTGCTGCCGGACTTTCATCCGGGCCAGTACGTACCCTTGGCTTTGGAACTGCCCGGCGTGCCGGGACGGTTGGAACGCAGCTATTCGCTGATCGGGCCGGCACGCTTGGAGGGCCGCACGGAATACCGCATCGCGGTCAAGCGCGCGAGTGGTTCCGCGGGCGTGTCCCAAGCACTGCACGAGATCGGAGACGAGTGCAGGGTCTGGTTGCAAAGCCCGCGCGGCCAGTTCCTGCTGCCGCGCGCCGGGCGCGCTCCGGTGGTCCTGGTGGCGGCGGGCATCGGCATCACGCCATTTCTCGGTTTGCTGGAGACGCTGGCCGCCGAGGCGCCACCAGAGGTGCCGCCCATCACGCTCTACCACTGCAACCGCGACGCCGCCAGCCGCGCGTTCGCACCACGCATCGCCGAACTGGCACCGCGCATTCCCGGCATGCAGGTGATCGACGTGTACAGCCGCACCGCGGGCCGCCTCACGGCCGCGGCGATGGCGCAGCACCTGATCGACGCGCACGCGCGGTTCTATCTCTGTGGCCCGGACGCGATGTTGCGCAGCCTGACAGAGGGCCTGGTGGCGCGGGGCGTGCACCGCTTCGCCATTTTCCGCGAGAGCTTCCAGGGCGTGGCGTACGTCGGCCCGGCGGACGAAGGAACGTTCCGCGTGCGTTTCGAACGCAGCGGCCGCGAACTCACCTGGACTGGCGCGTCCGGCACCCTGCTGCAATTGGGCCTGGACCAGGGCCTGGAGTTGCCCAGCGGCTGCCGCGTCGGCCAGTGCGAAAGCTGCCTGCTGCGCGTGCGGTCTGGCCGCGTGCGGCACCTGGCCGAGGTGGACCTTGCGGAAGAGGGCACTTGTCTCGGCTGCCTCGCCATCCCTTGCAGCGACGTGGTGCTCGATGCCTGACCGTCGCTTCGCCCTCATCGGAGCTGGCCGCATCGCGCTGCCGGTGATCGAAGCATGGCGCGCGGGGGAGCTTCCCGGCTGGCAGCTGGAGGCGGTGCTCACGCGGCAGCCGCGGCAAATCGAGGGCGTGCGCTCGACGACGGACGCCGCCGCGTTCTTCTCGGGCGTCTACGCCCTGATCGTCGACACGGCGGGCCCAGCGGCGTTCGCCCTGCATGCCTGCAATGCGCTCGCCAGGGCCGATGTCTGGACGGTCAGCGCCGTGGCGCTGGCCGATCCGCAACTGCTCGCGAAGGTCGAAGAGACCGCGCAGCGCACCAGCCACCGGCTGCGCCTGCTGCACGGCGCGACGGCTGGCCTCGACGGCGTCGCAGCGGCTTGCGTCGATCCCGAAGCGGTGCTGCACCTGCAGATCGACCTGCCGCCGGGCGGAGGCCCTCCAGGTGTCATCTTCAGCGGCACGGTGCGAGAAGCCGCGCGGCGCTTCCCCAACAGCGTGAACGTCGCCGTCACGCTGGCGTTCGCGGGCGCCGGGCTGGACCAGACCCGCGTCGAAGTGTCGCACCCCGACCCGGCGATGCCCTACCGGCTGGCGCTGCGCGTCACCAGCCGCTACGGAACTTGCCAGGTGGAGACCTTCCCGAAGGTCGGCCCCGGCATCCATCCCGTCGCCGCCAGCATCATCGCGGCCCTGCGCAATGCGCAGGCGCCGGTGTGGACGTAGGCGCCGTTGTCTTCGCGATTGCGCGCCTGTACGATGGAGGTCCCATCCAGTCGAACGCAGGGGGTCGGACGATGGCGCTTCGTTTGACCTCGCACCTCTATGCCCGGGTCGGCGCCAGCTTCGTCGGCTTCTTCGGCGGCGGGACGGTTTTCACACTGCTCTTCTTCGGCAAGACGGACTCGCCGATCTACCTGGTGCCGTTCTGGTTCTTCGGCCTGATCCTAGGCGGCACTTACCTCGCGCAGCTCGCGTTCAGTCTTGCGTTTCCCGCGGCCTGCCCCGAATGCCGCGCTGCCGCCGCTCGACCGACCCTGCGCAAGCCGACCCTCTATGTCTGCCGCTCGTGCGGCGCCGCCACCGACTCGGCGCGGGCGATGATGATCAGGCAGCTGGCGATGCTGCGACTCGGAACCCAGCAGGACGAGGGCGAATCCTTCCTGGCCTGGGTGTTCGTGTTCGTCGGCATCGGCACCCTCGCGCTCGGCATCTGGCTCGCGCAGGACGAGATTCACCTGGCGCGCAACGGCACGTCCACCGAGGCCATTGTCTTGCGCGTGGAGCAGAAGTCTTCGCGCGACCAGAAAGGCAAACCCGAAACGAGACACACCGCAGTCGTTCAGTACCACGTCGACGAAGTGCGGTACACGCTCACCCGCGGTTGGTCGGTGCCGGACACCGGAGGTTGCATGTGGCCCTGCTACCACCAGGGCGAACCGCTGAAGGTGATCTACCTGCCCGGCGCGCCGGGCCGGGCCAAGATTCACTCTCCGGCCGAACTGTTCGGCGTGGCCGGGATGTTCAGCGGGGCCGGTCTCCTGTTTGCCGGCATCGGCGTGCTGATCATCCGCCACCAGCGCCAGCGCCCGCCGCAGCGCGAATCCTGGAAGGAGATGCGTGACCTCATCGCCGAAATCAGGCCACCGGCCGCTGGCGCATCGCGCGGCTCCGCACGGACCCCGCGCGACGACAAGTAGGCGCCCTTCTCGCGTCAGAATCGGCGCCGGCCCCGATCCCATGAGACGCGCAAGCTGTCTAGCTACCTCCCCACCACTTCGACCTCCTGTACCGGGGCCTCCCTGCTTTCGGAATACGCGATGCGACCCGCGGACGCGAAGGCCGCGCGCGACATCGCCCGCGCCGTGGCGACCGCGCTGCCGGCGGTGTCCGAATCGCGGCGCAGCGTGATGCCGATGCCGACGTCCGCCGTCCACTCGGTGGGCACCGCCTGCACGTCGTCGCCGTCCAGGTCCGCGCCGACGTGGATGGGCTGGGCGAGCGCCCGCAGCACCTTGGCGCCCACGTGCTTGAGCAACTGGGCGTCCTTCGTCCGCATCAGGACCAGGAAGCCGTCGTCGCCCAGGCGGCCCAGCTGTGCACCCATGGGCGCGCTGCGCCGCAGGCGGCCCGCCGAGACGAACAGCGCGTGGTTGTAGGCGGCGCGGCCATGCAGGTTTTCCAGCGCGGCAACGTTCGCCAACGACACCGCGATCACGCCCAGCGGCTGGGTGCTGCCGCTGCGCAGGAAGGAGCCCACCAGCTTGCCGGCGTGCGCGTGCGACGGCAGGCGCGTCACCGGGTCGTAGCTGGGGCCTTGCGCGAGCACCTGCTTGAGTTCCAGGGCGTGGGCGTAACGCATCCACATGGCCCAGCCCATGATGGCGACGTAGCCCATCGACGACGTGGCCGCCAGTCCATGCACCGCCACCGAGACCCCACCGTGGGTGACGATCCAGACCAGGGAGCTCAGGCTCACCAGCGCGAGCGTGACGCCGGCCACCGAGATCCACGCGACGCCGTTGCCGCGCCTCGCCTTCAACAGCGCCAGTGCGATCAGCGTCAGGCCATGGGAGAACCCATAGGCGCTGGCGAGCCACAGCCCCCAGATGGGCGGCAGCGTCCAGGACGCGACCAGGATCGCGCCACCCAGCAGCAGCAACAGCAGCCAGAGCCGCTGGTCGGTGGTCGGCTTGCGGTAGCCGCGCAACACCAGCAGCAGTTGCGAGGTGAGGCCCACGGAACCCAGCACCGTGAGATGCGCGAGGAAACGCGCCTGGGTCTCGGGGTCGTCGATGGGAATCAGCCCGATGTAGGAGCAGACGAACAGCGACGGCACCAGCGAATAGGTGGCGCCGACCGCGGCGACGCGCCAGAAGCCACGGGCCGCCGCGCCGATGGCGGCAGCCAGCATGAAGGCGGCCACGGTGAAGAAGCCGCCCCAGAAAGCGGCTGCCAGGGAATCCATGGACGACGGTATAGCAGAGTGCCGGGCTTCACACGGACTTCACGCACGCTTCCCGGCGGCTTCGACAAGGCATCTCGGCGGGCCGCGACGCTTGCGGCATGCAACAACCCCTTCACCTCCGCCCCGGCGCCTTCTTCCTCCTGTCCGTGCTGGCGATGCTGGCGCGCCGCGCCCGCCGCCACCGTGGCGCGCGCTTCACGGCGTGACGAGGTTGAACTGCGCGATCAGCCAGTCCTTGAACTTCACCAGCGGATCGAAACTCGCGCGCGCCTCCGGGTGGCAGACCCAGTAGCCGAACTCCGAGCGGTAGCTGTCCGGCATGGGCGCACCGATCACGCCGCTCGCGACGTCGTCCTGCACCAGGCAGCTCGGTACCAGCGCCAGCCCCATGCCGGCGGCTACCGCACGGATCAGCCCGTGGTACTGGTCGAGTTGCGGCCCCGCGAACGTGTTGACGCCGCGCACGCCGTGCGCGCCGCACCATTCATCCCAGGCGTTGGGCACCGTGGTGTGATGCAGCAGGACCTGGCTGGCCACGTCCTGCGGCTTGCGCAGCTTGCGTGCGAGCAGCGGGGCCGGCGGCGCGATGAGCGTGACTTCGCGGCCTGCCAGGTAGGTGGCCGTCGCGCCCGGCCAATGGCCGACACCATACAGGATCGAGCAGTCGAGGTCCTTCCGGCTGAAGTCGTAGCCCTGCGTGTAGGGCACGAAGTGCAGGGCGATCTGCGGGTGCAGCTTCTGGAACGACGGCAAGCGCGGGATCAGCGCCTTGGCGCTGAAGGTGGGCAGGGCCGACAGGTGCAGCATGCCGCCGCCGTCGTGGCTGGCCATCGCCTCCAGCGTGGCGCTTTCGAGCTGGCTGAGCAGCGGCCGCACGGAGGCTTCATAGCGGGCGCCGGCGGGTGTCAGTGAGATGCGCTGGCGCACGCGCTCGAACAGCGCGACGCCGAGATGGCGTTCCAGTTCCTGCACCTGCTTGCTGACCGCGCTCTGCGTCAGGTGCAGCGCTTCGGCGGCGCGCGAGATGCTGCCGAAGCGGGTGGTGGTGACGAATGCCTGCAGCAAGTGGATGGGGGGTTGGAGTCTGCGCATGAGAGATTGTGATATTCCTAGATGGAATCAAGTGTTGCCTGGATTTCGTTTGTGCGCCAGGGTCTGTCCAGGGAAGAATGGCTTCATTCCACACATGTCTCATGAGGTTCCAGCATGAAGCGACGTCAATTCCATGTTCTCGCGGCCGCCAGCGCGCTGGCCGCGCCGGCCTGGGCGCAGGCCCGGCCCTTGCGCCTGGTCGTTCCCTTTCCGCCGGGCGGTGCCACCGACATCACGGCCCGCGCCCTGGCGGAGCCGCTGGGGCGTCTCCTGGGGCAGGCCATCATCGTGGACAACCGCAGTGGGGCGGGAGGTTCAGTGGGCATGGCCGAACTGGCCAAGGCCGCGCCGGACGGCAACACCCTGGGCTTGGCCACCTTGTCGACGCACGGCGTGAACCCAGCGGTGTACAAGAAGCTGCCCTACGACCCCTTGAAGGACTTCGCGCCGGTCACCGAGATCGTCAAGGCGCCGGGTGTGCTGGTGGTGCACCCCTCGGTGAGGGCCGAGAGCATCTCGGAGTTCATCGCCCTGCTCAAGGCCAACCCGGGCAAGGTGACCTATGCGTCGCCCGGCAACGGCACCATCGGCCATATGTGGGCCGAGCTGTTCAAGAGCACGACCAAGACCTTCATGCTGCACATCCCCTATCGCGGCGCCGGCCCGGCACTGACCGACCTGCTCGCGGGGCAGGTGCAGGTCTATTTCGACCAGGTGGCGTCGTCCCTGCCGCATATCCAGTCGGGCAAGCTGCGGGCGCTGGCCGTCTCGTGGAGCACGCGCCTGCCCTTCATGCCGGCCGTGCCGACCTATGCCGAGGCGAGCCTCTTCTCCAACAACGATCCTTCGTGGTTCGGGCTGCTGGCGCCGGCCGGGACGGCCACCGCCACGGTGAAGCGCGTGCAGGAAGCCGTGGCCCGGGCGATCAAGGAGCCCGCGGTGGCGGAGCGCCTGGCCGGGCAGGGCCTGTTTCCTTCGGGCAGCCTGCCGGAAGACTTCGGCCACCAGTTGCGCAAGGAGATCGACAAGATGCGCCGCATCAGCCAGTTCGCGAAGATCACGCTGGATTGAGGCTTGAGTACCGTCTTGGAACTGATTCGCCACCGGGCGCTTCATCCGGAGCGCGAAGAAACCGCCCGCTCGCTGATCCGCACCAGCGCCGGGACCACCGCGCTGGTGTTCGATTCACCGCACAGCGGCACCTGCTATCCCGCCGATTTCGATCACGCTTGCGACTTGGCTGCATTGCGGCGCGCGGAAGACACGCATGTCGAGAAGCTGTTCGATTTTGCGCCGGCGCTCGGCATCAGCTGGGTGGAAGCGCTGTTCCCGCGCAGCTATCTCGACGTCAACCGCCACGAAGGCGAGATCGATCTCTCGATGATCGAAGGCCCCTGGCGCGGACTAGTGGAATCGGACCCCACCGCGCTGGCCAAGGTCCGCCTGGGCAAGGGCCTGGTCTGGAAGCTGACCGACGACGGCTTGCCCCTCTACGCGCGCAAGCTCTCCGCCGCCGAAGTCAGCGCGCGCATCGAGCGTTGCTGGCGGCCGTACCATGCGGCCGTCGCGGAGGCGATCGCCGGTGCGCACGCGCGCCACGGCTTCAGCCTCCACGTGAACTGCCATTCGATGCCGGCCATCGCGGCCAGCCACGCGACCGAGCACCCGGGGCTGGTGCACGCGGATTTCGTCCTGGGTGACCGCGACGGGACCACCGCGAGCCCGAAGCTTGCCGCACTGGTGGCCGAGTGGTTGCGCGGGCGCGGCTATACGGTATGGCTCAATCACCCGTACAAGGGCGTGGACCTCGTGCGCCGCCATGGCCATCCGGCCGCCCGACGGCACAGCATCCAGCTCGAAGTGAATCGCAAGCTTTACATGGACGAAGAGACGCTGGTACTGCATGCCGGCAGCGAGCGGCTCCAGCGCCATCTGCGCGAACTCGCGGGCGAATTGCTGCGCCTGCGCGCCATGGACCTGGCATGAAGAGGACGATCAACCTGGAGGACCTGATGAACCCCGAAAGACGATGGCTGCTGGCAGCCGGTGCCGCCGCCCTGCTGCCCGCGTGCGGCACGGCCGCCCGCAAACCGGACACGCTGGCCGAGGTGGACATCTATTCGGCGGGGGCCGGCGGCGCCTTCCTGCCCTACGCGCAGGGGCTGGCTCGCGTCCTGGCCGGCCAGGGCGTGGCGAGCCGCGCGCTGGAATCCAGTGGTTCGATCGAGAACGTGCGCAAGGTGGACGCCGAGCCCCAACGGCTGGGCACCGTGTTCCTCGGCACCGCCTTCGAGGGCGTCACCGGCAGCGGCGCCTGGGCCCAGGGCCGCAAGCACGGCAACATCCGCGCGCTGTTCCCCATGTACGAGACGTCGTTCCAGCTGGTCGCGCTGCGCAGTGCCAAGATCGACAGCGTGGGCGGGCTCGCCGGCAAGCGCGTGGGTGTCGGGCCGGCTGGTGGTCCGGCGGAGAGCTACTTCAAGGGTTTGATGGCCGGCCTGGGCCTCAACGCCACGCTGGTCGCCGGCACGCCGGCCGCGCTGTCGCAGGATGTGCTCGCAGGGCGCATCGACGCGCTGTGGCAAGGTGCTTCCGTGCCCATCCCACCCATCCAGGAGATCGCCAACCAGGCCGACGCTGCCGTGTTCGGTCTCACGGCGTCCGAATCGGCCGTGATGCTGCGGACCTTTCCCTTCCTCAGCGCGGCCACCGTGCCGGCCGGCACCTACCGCGGGCAGACGCAGCCGCTCGCCAGCATCGCCGCATGGAACTTCGTGGTGGCGCACCAGGCGTTGCCGGAGGCGCATGCGTACTGGATCACCCGGACGGTGCTGGGCCTCGCGGATCCGCGGGTGATCGCATCCAGTGCGGCTCCCACGCGTGCGGCCAACGCGGTCCACAACCAGGTCGTTCCTTTTCATGCCGGGGCGCTGCGGTACTACCGCGAGCAGGGAATCTCTGGCCTGGTCTGAAAGTTGGGGCTAGCCGAGGGTGCCGAAATTGGTGTGCCCTGTCCGGGCGATGCTGAGCGCGTCCAGCGCTTCCGTCGCTTCGTCGAACAGCCGGCGCACCTGCTCGCGTTTGCGTTCGGCCTCGATGATCTGCTGGCGCGGGGGCTCGCCCAGGGTCTGCGCGTACTCCACCATCGCCTCGCCCAGCGCGGTCTCGATCAGCGAGAGTTCGGCCTGCGCGGTCTGCCAGGTCGCGAGCTTGGCGATCGCCAGTTCCAGGGTCGGGTGGGTCATGCGCAAAAAGTGTACTCCTGTGGCAGCGCTTGCGCAGGGTCCTACAGATGGACGGGGTTCGCACTTGCTGCGCGCGTCCGGCCAGCCAGCAGGATGCAGGGAGACACATGCTCTGAAGGAGACGCCATGAGAAAGTTCGTGCTCCCACTCTTCGCCGCCATGGCCCTGGGCGGCTGCGCCACGGACGCCAGCTACGTGGGCTACAGCTACGGTTCGGGCTGGGGGAACCCCTACTACGGGTCGGTCGGCATTTCGGCACCCCTCGTCATCGAGGGGCATGGCTGGCGCGACGGGCGCGGGATGCGCGACCGGGACGGCGATGGCATTCCGAACCGGATGGACCGCGACCGCGACGGCGACGGTGTCCGCAATCGCGCGGACGCACGGCCGAACAATCCGCGGCGGCAGTAGACGAGGGCCGGGCCGGAGCCTCAGGTGCTCCCGCCCACGAAAACGTCCAGCCCCGCCCACGTCTGCAGCTGCTTGTTGGCGGCGATCAGCCGGTTCACCATCAGGCGGATGAAGGCCTTGTCGAACAGCATCTGCAGGTCGTCCGAGGCCCGCTTCAGCGCATCGCCCCGGATCTCCACCGCGACGCCCGCGGTCTCGGCGATGGCTGTGGCGGAGCGCACCGGGTTGTCCGGTTGCAGCAGGCACATCTCGCCGAGCGTCGTGCCCGACTCCACCGTCATCAGGTGCGCGCCCTGACGCTGGATCTTGACGCGGCCTTCCAGCAGCACCAGGAACGATTCGCCCTTGGTGTCCTCCTCCATCAGCGTCGCGCCGGCGGCGAACTCGCGCAGCCGGCCGAGACGCAGCGTCTCCCACAGCGCGGCGTCGGTGAAGCCGGCGAAGAACGGCAGGACGCGCATCTGCACGTAGCGCTCGGAGGCACGGTCCTTCGAAGGTGACTTCGGCAGGTTCTTGCTGACGTTCAGCACGGCATCGGCGAACTCGGGCCATTCCGCCGGGCGGTCCTCCGGCTTCTTGGCGATGGCCCGGGCGATCAGGTGGTCCAGCGCTTCCGGCAGGTCCGTGCGCAGCGAGCTCGGCGGCGGGGGCTCCTCGTTGCCGATCTTGTAGAGCACGGCGAACTCGGTGTCGGCCAGGAAGGGCTGGCGGCCGGTGAGCAGCTCGTACAGCATCACCCCCAGCGAGAACATGTCGCTCTTGTGGGTGGGCGCTTCGCCCCGGATCAGCTCCGGCGCGATGTACAACGGCGAGCCCGCCAGGCCCTTCTGGGTCGTGCCCTCGCCGGTGGTGGAGAACGCGGTGCCGAAGTCCGCCACCTTGATGCTGCCATCGAGCTGCAACATCACGTTGGCCGGCTTGACGTCGCGGTGCACGAGGCCGCGCAGGTGGGCGTGGTCCAGTGCGCTGCAGCACTTGTAGACGATGTCCAGCACCTGCGAGACGGGCAGCAGCTGGTCGGCCTTGGTGTAGACGGAGAGGGTGCTGCCGGACACGTATTCCAGCACCAGGTAGGGCGGATTGGCATCACCGTCGACGTCGAGCAGTTGCACGACGTGCGGGTGGCGCAGCCGGCCGGCGATCTTGGCCTCGCGGAGCAGGCCCTTGCGGTACGACTCCGAGGTCTCTGGGTTCCTCAGCAGGTGGGCGTGGATCTGCTTGATGGCCACGTGGCGCTGGTTGAACTCGTCCTCCCCAAGGTAGACGGTGCTGCTGGCGCCCCGGCCGAGTTCCTTGAGGATGCGGTACTTGCCGATGGTGGTGGGTCGCGAGGCGGACATGGGAACTCCAGGACAGGTTGGCGGCGATGTTCCCCGATTATTGACGCCGCGGCGAAACCATCGGGGTTCCGACCGGCCGGGGCCACCTACAATCGCGTCCCCATGCTATCCGCCAGCCAGCGATGACCGACGCCGAACCCAGCCCCGAACCCGTGCACGAACCCCGCCTTTGGCGCGACGACGGCTGGACCGCCAGCGTGCAGAAGAACGAGGACGACGATGGCTGGGCCGTCGCGATGACGCCCGATGGCCAGGTGGAGCCGGCGCTGGTGGGGCCCTGGACCATGGGACGGGACAAGAAGAACCCGAAGCCGCTGGATGCTCCCGCCTTCCACACGCTGGTGAAGACGGCCACCGAGTTCGTGCGCCGCCACCAGCAGCAGTTGCATGCCGCACTGCACCAGCGCATCGCCATCGACCACGAAGGCAACCGGGTCGAGGTGGCTCTCGACATCGAGCCGGACGACGAGAACCCGTCGGCCAAGCTGAGCGCTTTCGACTCAGCGGGCAGCTTGCTGGCTGAAGTCCGTGTCCCGCCGTCGTTCAAGCTGACGCGCGCGAGCGCCACGGCCTGGGCGGCCGGCGGCTTCGGTCCAAGACCCTAGTCCCAGGTCGCGCCCGTCTTCGCGACGATCGGCGCCCATTTGCGCGATTCGAGATAGATCAGGGCGGTGAGCGCCTCGACCGAAGACGACGCCGTGTCGATGCCGAGCTTGGAAAACTGCTGGCGCACCTGCACGTGATTGATCGCCCGGGCAAGCTCACGGTTCAGCGCGGAGACGACGTCGCCCGGGACGCCGCGCGCGGTGAAGAGTGCGAAGAAGGCCTTCACATCGAACCCCGGCACACCGGACTCGCCCATGGTCGGCACATCGGGCAGCAGCGGCGAACGCCTCGCTGACGTGACCGCCAGGGCGCGCAATTTGCCCGCGCGCACGAACTCGATCACGCCCGGCAGGTTGGCCAGCATCACCGGGACCCGGCCGCCCATCACGTCTTGCAGCGCCGGCGCGTCCCCGCGATACGGGACGTGGCGCATCTTCACTTTCATCGCGTCCGTCATCATCTCGGCCGCGAGATGCACCGAGGTGCCGGCGCCCGGCGTCGCATAGGTCACGTCGCCCGCCCGGGCCATGTCGGCCAGGCCCTTCAGGTCGCGCACGGGCACGTCGGGATTCACCACGACGATGTTCGGCACGCTGCCCACCAGCGTGATCGGCTGGACGTCGCGGGTCACGTCATACGGCAGCCGCTTGGTCAGCAAGGGGTTGATCGCGAACGAGTTCATCGCGGTGATGCCGATGGTGGTGCCGTCGCGCGCCGCCTTCAGCACCCAGTCGACACCGATGTTGCCGCCCGCGCCCGCGCGGTTCTCCACGAGCACGGTGGCGCCGCTCAGCTCCTGCAGCTTCTGCGCGATGGCACGGGCCTGGAGGTCGGTGGTCCCGCCCGCGGGATACGGAACGACCAGGTGGATCGGCTTGCCCGGCAAGGCGCCCTGCGCCCAGGCAGGCAGCGAGGCGCCAAGCACGGCGGCGCCCAGGAGCCGCCGGCGCGCGATGGGGATCAGGTTGGCATTCATCGGCAATCTCCGGGTTGGGCGGCGGGAACAGGTGCCGCGTTACTTGTATCTTAACGATGATCAGTTATGATTCAAGCCGTCGGACTCAGGGGATACCCTAGAGTTTCGCGATTTGATCTTAACGTTGGTCAGTTAATTGGAGACAAGCATGTTCAAGGACGGCCTGCTGGCTTGCAAGCGCATCCTGGTGACCGGCGGCGGTTCGGGCCTGGGGCGCGAGATCGCGGAACGCTACCTGGCGTTGGGGGCGCACCTGTACATCTGTGGCCGCCGCCAAGCGGTGCTCGATGAGGCCGCGGCGGAGCTGGTGGCGGCGCACGGCGGCAGCGTCAAGACCTTCGCCCTCGACATCCGCGACGCCGCCGAAGTGCAGGCGATGGTCGATGCGATCTGGGCCGACGGCGGAGCGCTCGATGGCCTGGTCAACAACGCCGCGGGGAATTTCGTGAGCCGCACGCAGGACTTGTCGCCGCGCGGCTTCGATGCAGTCGCCAACATCGTCCTGCACGGCACCTTCTACGTCACCCAGGCAGTGGGCAAGCGCTGGATCGCTGGCAAGCATCCGGGCTCGGTGATCTCCATCGTGGTCACCTGGGTGCGCACCGGCGCGCCCTTCGTGGTGCCCTCGGCGATGTCCAAGGCGGGCGTCGATGTCATGACCAAGTCACTCGCGGTCGAGTGGGGCCCCTACGGCATCCGCCTGAACGCGATCGCGCCCGGCATCTTCCCGACGGAGGGTGCCAACAAGCGCCTCAGTCCCACCCAGGAGTGGAAGGACGGCGTCGTGCGCAATCCGATGAACCGGGTCGGGCGCATGAGCGAACTGCAGAACCTCGCCGTCTTCCTCATGGCGGATGGGGTGGAGTGGCTCACCGGCGAAACCATCGCGATCGACGGTGCCGGCCACTACCAGAACGGTGCCTCCTTCACCGACTTGGCCGACCTCACCGACGAGCAATGGGCCGCCATGCGCGAAGCCATCCGCAGAAAAGACGAAAAAGACAAGGCGCTGGAGTAGACGATGCGCGTCGATCACTACGTGACCGCGATCGCCGCCGATCCGGCCCGGGCCGACGTGCCGGCCTTGCTGACGCAGGACGAGCAGGTCAGCTACCGCGAACTCGCTGATCGCATCACGCGGTGCGCCGGCTCCCTCGCGGCCGCCGGGCTGGCCGCCGGGCAGCGCGCGGTGCTGGTGGGAGAAAACAGCGTCGACATGATCGTGGTGCTGCTGGCGGTGATGCGGCTGGGCGCCTGGGCCGTGCCACTGAACGCACGCATGTCGGCCGTGGAGATCGATGGCATCTGCGCGCACTGTGCGCCACGCCTGTGTTACTTCTCGGGCGAATCTGCCGAAGCCACCGCGCACGCGGGTCGCTTCGGCGCGGCGGGAGGCGAGGGCGATGGGCTTTCGCGTGGCTCGATCGCCTTGCGCGAAGACGGCGTGCAGCCAGACGGAAGCGACGATGGCTCGGCGCATGACGTCGCCGTGATGATCTACACCTCCGGCAGCACCGGCAAGCCCAAGGGCGTGATGCTCACGCATGCCAACCTGGACTTCGTCTCGCAGGCCTCGCTGGCGCAGCAGGTGCTGCTGCCGGGCGACCGCATCTTCCATGCGTTGCCGATCTCGCATTCGTTCGGCCTGATCTCCGCGCTGCTTTGCGCGCTGCGCGTGGGCGCGTCACTGCTGCTGTGCACGCGCTTCAGTGCCGAGCAGCTGGCCGACGCCCTGCGGCACCGGGGCATGACCGTCTTCCAGGGTGTGCCCGCCATGTATGCGCGCCTCATCGAGTGGGCGGAGCGCAGCGGTGAAGCGCTCACGCCGAACCGGCTGCGCATGGCCTACATCGGTGGCTCGCAGATCGACGCCACCAGGAAGGCGCAGGCCGAACGCTTGCTGGGGATCCGCCTGCACCATGGCTATGGCCTGACCGAATCCGCCCCCGCCGCCACCCGCACCTTCGGGCATCCGCCGCCGTCGGAAATCACCGCCGGCTGGCCGATCCCCGGCATCGAGGTGGTGGTTCGCGACGGCGCGGGCCAGGTGTTGCCGCCGGGCGAACCTGGCGAGGTCTGCATTCGCGGGCCCAATGTGATGAAGGGCTACTTCCGTGACCCGGACCAGACGCGCGCCGCGATCGACGCGGACGGGTGGCTGCACACCGGTGATGTCGGCCGCTTCGGGCCCGAGGGAGACCTGACGATCGTCGGCCGCATCAAGGAGATGATCATCCGCGGCGGCTTCAATGTGTACCCCGCCGAAGTGGAAGCGGCCATCGCCGCCCATGCGGGCGTCGCGCAATGCGCGGTGTTGGGCCATGCCGTGGCCGGCGACGAGGAGATCGTTGCCTTCATCGAGCCGCAGGCGGGTGCTCGCATCGACACGCGAGCGCTCGAGCAGTTCCTGCGCGGCCGGCTGTCCCCCTACAAGATTCCGCGCCGCTGGCATGTGATGGATCGCTTGCCCGCCGCCGCGACCGGCAAACTGCTCAAGCCGGCCCTGCGGGAAATGCTGGTGGCCCTGGCCGCCAAAGAGGCCGCATGAACAGCATCGATGCCCTGCTGCGGCCGAGCAGCGTCGCGATCGTCGGCGCCTCCAACGACGTCAACAAGATCGGGGGCCGCCCCATCGGCTACATGCGCAGCCATGGCTTCGCGGGCGAGCTCTACCCGGTCAGCCAGCGCGGCGATCCGGTGCAGGGCATCCGTTCCTACCGCTCGCTCGACGACCTGCCGCAAGCCCCGGACTCCGTGATCCTGTCGGTGCCGGCCACGTCGGCGCTGGAGCAGATCCGCGCCTGCGTTCGCGTCGGCGCGCGCGGCGCCGTCCTGTTCTCCTCCGGCTTCGGCGAGATGGGCAGGGACGGCGTGCGCGCGCAGGCGCAGCTCGCCGAGGAGGCCCGCGCCGGGGGCTTGCGGCTGCTCGGGCCCAACACCATAGGCACCGCCAACTTCGGCTGCGGCGCGGTCCTCACCTTCGCCTCGATCTACCAGGAATACGCTCCGCAGGATGGGCCGGCCGCCATCATTTCGCAAAGCGGCGCGATCGGCGCGTCGGCGTACTCGCTGCTGCGCGAGAACGGCATCGGTGTGCGCTACGTCTGCGCCACGGGCAACCAGGCGGACGTCGAGGTGAGCGAACTCGTGGCCTGCGTCGTCGATGACCCGCAGGTCCGCATCGTGCTGCTGTACCTGGAGGAAGTGCGTGACCCGCGCAAGCTCTCGGGCGCGCTGGCGGCGGCGCGCGCGCGTGGCGTGCCGGTGCTCGTGCTCGCTTCGGCCCGCACCGCCGGGGGCGCGCGCATGGCGGCTTTCCACACCGGCTCGGCCGGCATGACCGACCCCGCGCTCGCGCAATTGTTCGCGGCGCAGGGCTGCCGCGTCGCGTCCAGCCTGACCGAGCTCAGTGCCAGCGTGCCGCTGTACCTGCTCGAAGGCACCACGAGTGCGGCTCCGCTGCGCGTCGGTCTGGTCAGCAACAGCGGTGCCTCCTGCGTGCTGGCGGCCGATGCGTGCGATGCCCAGGGGCTGCGCCTGGCCGACTTCAACGCCGCCACGCGCGCGCAGCTGGACGTGCTGCTGCCGGCGTTCTCGCGCAGCCGCAACCCCGTGGACCTCACGGCGATGCTGCTGGCCGACAGCGCGATGCTCGGCCGCTCCGTCGCCACCGTGCTGGGTGACCCGGGCTGCGACGCCCTGGCCCTCAGCCTGCTGGCGGTGGCGGGCGCGGGCTACGACGTGGAGCGCTTCGCCGCCGACACGGCCAGTGCGCTGCGGGCGCAGCCCAAGCCGGCCGCCTTCAGCTCCCCGCACGCGCGCGTGCGCGCGGCCTTCGCGGCCGAAGGCCTGGCGGTCTTCATGAGTGAGGCCGATGCGGTCGCCGCCCTCAACGAGCACCACCAGCACCGGCGGCAGGCCGCCGCGCTGGCTTGAAGCCATGGGTGTCATTGCGGGCTCGACCCGCAATCCATGGAGGAGCGATGCCGCGCCACGGTGGATCCCGGATCGAGTCCGGGATGACAACTAATGCACCATCCCGTTCAGGAAGATCTGGAAGATCTGGCGGGAAACGCCTTCGGGGTCCTTGCGCAGCACGTAGCTCGGCGTGTTCTGCGGGCTGGTCATGATGTGGGCCAGCCCATGGCAAGCCGTCCAGGCGGCCAGCGTCGCCTCGCGCCGCCGGTCCATCGAACCGTCGCTTTCCAACAGGAAGTCAGCCACCGCCGTCTCGAGCAGGCTGTACGAGCGGATCGCGGCGTCGTTCAGTTCGGGGTGGGCTGCCTTGTCCGGAATCTCCGGGCCGTGCATCAGGTGGAAGAGGGCGGGGTGCGCCCGCGCGAAGGCCACATAGGCCAGCAGGACCGCCATCAGCCGGTCGTGCGGGGTGCGCATGTCCTTCAGCGCGGCCATGCGCTGTTCGAACAGCATGCGGAAGCCCAGCGCCGCGATCGCCGCCAGCAGGCCCGTCTTGCCTTCGAAGTGGTGCAGGGGCGCCGTCTGCGTGACGCCGATCCGCCGTGCGATCTCGCGCATGGTGAGCGCCGCCAGGCCCTCGCTTTCCACGATCGCCAGTCCCTCCGAGACGAGCTCCTCGCGCAGGTTGCCGTGGTGGTAGCTCTTCGTCGGCGGCTTTCTCGATGGCATCTCCCGCAGATGTTAACAGTGCAAAGATCCCGTCACGGCGTCGCCTTGAAATGAGAAAGCAGCAAGTCGACGAGGGACCGCGCATACGCCGGCAGGGTTTCCAGCTCCCGCACCACGATATGGCGCTCACGCACCCGCCACGCGTCGGTCAGTTCGATCTGCGCCAGCTTCAGCGGCTCGAGGTTGCGCCGCGCCGCGCTCTCGGGAACGATCGCGACGCCGACCCCGCTGCCGACCATCCGGCACATCGCGTCGAAGCTCGACAGCTGGATGCGCAGCTTCATGGGCCGGCCCAGCTGCTCCGCGCGCTGCTCCAGGAAGCTCTGCAGCGTGCTGCCGTGGTGCATGCCGACGATGTCCTCGTCCAGCGTGTCCGCCAGGGCGACGCGCTTGCGGCGCGCGAAACGGTGGCCGCGGGCCGTGACCAGCACCAGCCGGTCGGTGCTGAAGTGGATGGATTGCAGGCCCAGCGTGTCGATGGCGCCGGCGACGATGCCGAGATCGGCCCGGCCGTCGAGCACGCCGCGCGGAATGTCGGCGTTCGGTTTTTCCTGAAGGTCGACGTTGACGCGCGGATTCGCCGCCAGGAAGCCGGGCAGGATCTCGGGCAGGAAATCGGTCACCGCCGTCGTGTTGGCGAACACGCGGACGTGTCCGCGCAATCCGCCGCCGTAGTCGTGCAGGTCGCGCCGCAACTGGTCGGCCTGGCGCAGCACCTCGCGGGCGTGGTGCAGGAAGGCCTCACCGGGCGGCGTCAGGCGCACGCCGCGCGCCTCACGGTAGAGCAGCGGCAGCCCCGCCTGGGTTTCCAGCGCCTTGATGCGCGCACTCGCCGCCGCCAGCGACAAGTGCTGGCGCGCCGCGGCGCGGGTGAGGTTGCGCTCCTCGGCGGTGAGCACGAACAGGCGCAGGTCGATCAGGTCGAAGTGCATGGCGGGCCGGTGCAGCCTTCGGCGATTCCGAAGGCTGACTTTTGCATTGGCGCATTGTGCCGCAGGCCCGATCGCGCGACGATACGCCCATGAGCGATACCTCTCTGGCCGCCTTGCAGGACTGGATCGGCCGCACCGAGACGGTCACCGACGACATCACGGCCGCGCCCGTGCGCGCATTGGCCGCTACCCTGGACCGGGAGGACGCGCCGCCGCGCGCCGGCACGGAGCTGCCGCCGCTGTGGCATTGGCTCTACTTCCTGCCGGTGCACGCCGCCAGCGAAATCGGACCGGACGGCCATGCGAAGCGCGGCGGGTTCCTGCCGCCCGTACCCTTGCCGAGGCGCATGTGGGCTGGCGGCAGGTTGCAGTGGGAAGCCGCGAACCCGCTGCGCGTGGGCGATGCCGTGCGCCGCATCTCGTGCATCGCCTCGGTCGCGCACAAGAGCGGGCGCAGCGGGGAACTGGTCTTCGTCACGGTGCGCCACGAGGTCCACAACGCCGCGGGACTGGCGCTGACCGAAGAGCATGACATCGTCTACCGCGCGGCCCCGCAGCCCGGTGAGGCGCCGCCCGCACCCGTGGCCGCGCCCTCCGCCGCCGCCTGGCAGCGCCAACTGACGCCCGACGAAGTGCTCCTGTTCCGCTATTCCGCGCTGACCTTCAACGGCCATCGCATCCACTACGACCGTTCGTACGTGACCGAGGTCGAGGGTTACCCGGGCCTGGTCGTCCATGGCCCCCTGATCGCGACCTTGCTGCTGGACCTGTTGCGGCGGCAGGCGCCTGCCGCGCGCGTCCGCCGCTTCGAATTCAAGGCCTTGCGGCCCACGTTCGACGGCCGGCCCCTGCGCGTGAACGGCCTGCGCGATGGCATGGGTGTGCAGCTCTGGGCCCAGGACCATGAAGGCTGGCTGACGATGAAGGCCAGTGCGGAGATCGAAGAATGAAACACGAAAACGACAAGTATCAGGACATCCGCGATGCGGTGCGTGCCCTTTGCGCCGAGTTCCCCGATGAGTACCACCGCAAGGTCGACGAGGTGCGCGGCTACCCCGAAGCCTTCGTCGATGCCTTGACGAAGGCCGGCTGGCTGGCCGCGCTGATCCCGCAGGAGTACGGCGGTTCGGGCCTGGGCCTGGCCGAGGCTTCCGTGATCATGGAGGAGATCAACCGCTCGGGCGGCAACTCCGGCGCCTGCCACGGCCAGATGTACAACATGGGCACGCTGCTGCGCCATGGTTCGCCGGCCCAGAAGCACAAGTTCCTGCCGAAGATCGCCACCGGCGAATGGCGGCTGCAGTCCATGGGCGTGACGGAGCCCAGCACCGGCACCGACACCACGAAGATCAAGACCACGGCCGTGAAGAAGGGCGACCGCTACGTCGTCAATGGCCAGAAGGTCTGGATCTCGCGCATCCAGCATTCGGACTTCATGATCCTGCTCGCGCGCACCACGGCACTGGCCGACGTGAAGAAGAAGTCCGAGGGCATGTCGATCTTCATGGTGGACCTGCGCGAGGCCGAGCAGTCGGGCATGACGGTGCGGCCCATCCCCAACATGGTCAACCACGAGACCAACGAGCTGTTCTTCGAGAACCTGGAGATTCCGGCGGAGAACCTGATCGGCGAGGAAGGCCAGGGCTTCAAGTACATCCTGGACGGGCTGAACGCGGAGCGCACGCTGATCGCCGCCGAATGCATCGGCGACGGCTACTGGTTCATCGACCGGGTGACGAACTACGTGAAGGACCGGGTGGTGTTCGGCCGGCCCATCGGCCAGAACCAGGGTGTGCAGTTTCCCATAGCAGAAGCGCACATCGAGATCGAGGCAGCGAACCTGATGCGCTGGGAGGCCTGCCGGCGCTTCGACGCGCATGAACCCTGCGGCGCGCAGGCCAACATGGCCAAGTACCTGGCAGCCAAGGCGAGCTGGGAGGCGGCCAACGCCTGCATCCAGTTCCATGGCGGCTTCGGCTTCGCCTGCGAATACGATGTGGAGCGCAAGTTCCGCGAGACGCGCCTGTACCAGGTGGCGCCGATCTCGACCAACCTCATCCTTTCCTATGTGGCCGAGCACGTGCTCGGGCTGCCGCGGTCCTTTTGATCATGACCCGCCCCCTCGACGGAATCACCGTGGTGTCGCTGGAACACGCGATCGCCGCGCCCTTCTGCACCCGCCAGCTGGCCGACCTGGGCGCGCGCGTCATCAAGGTCGAGCGCCCGGGCGCCGGCGACTTTGCCCGGGCCTACGACACCCGGGCGCGCGGCCTGTCCTCGCATTTCGTCTGGACCAACCGCTCCAAGGAGAGCCTGGCCCTCGATCTGAAGGATGAAGCCTCGCTCGTCGCGCTGAAGGCGCTGGTGGCGAAAGCCGATGTGCTGGTGCAGAACCTGGCGCCGGGTGCCGCGGCCCGCATGGGGCTGTCGTACGAGGCGCTGCGCGAAGTGCATCCGCGGCTCATCGTCTGCGACATCTCCGGCTACGGCGACGATGGTCCCTACCGCGACAAGAAGGCCTACGACCTGCTGATCCAGGCCGAGGCCGGCGTGCTGTCCGTGACCGGCACGCCGGACACGCCTTCCAAGGCCGGCAACTCGATGGCGGACATCGCCGCGGGCATGTATGCCTACAGCTCCGTCCTGGCCGCGCTGATGCAGCGCGCGCGCACGGGCGAAGGCAGCCACATCGATGTCTCCATGCTCGAGTCGCTCGGCGAGTGGATGAGCTTTCCGCTCTACTACGCGTACGACGGCGCGCCGCCGCCGCCGCGCACCGGCGCATCGCATGCCAGCATCTATCCGTATGGGCCGTTCGCCACGCGCGACGGGGCCGTGATCCTGGGTGTGCAGAACGAGCGGGAATGGGCGGCCTTCTGCGACAAGGTGCTGGGCGACGCGCAGCTGGCCAGCGATCCTCGCTTCCAGTCCAACGCGCGCCGGAACGAGAACCGGGCGGCGCTGCAGGCGGAGATTCTCCAAGTCTTCGGTACGCTGGCCACCCCTGAAGTCGAGCGCCGCCTCGACGAAGCTCAGGTCGCCAACGCGCGCATGAACGACATGGCGGGCCTGTGGGCCCATCCGCAACTGAAGGCGCGCGCGCGCTGGCGCGAAGTCGAAACGCCCGCCGGGCCCATCCCGGCGTTGTTGCCGCCGGGGCGCAACAGCGCCTTCGACTACCGCATGGATGCCGTGCCGGCGGTCGGCGAACACACGCAGGCGATCCTGCAAGAACTCGGCATCGAACTGGAGCAGCCATCATGAATGCAGGTGCCGACCTGGCCGGCTTCGCCGCCGGCCTGCGTTTCGAACACATTCCCGGCGAGGTGGTCCGCAAGACCGAGGACCTGCTGGTCGACTGGTTCGCCTCCGCCGTCGCGGGCCACGGTTCGCGCCCGGTCACCGCCATCTCCAGTTTCGCCCAGGCGATGGGTCCGCAGCAGGGCGCCGCCGAAGTGATCACCACGCGGCGCAGGAGCAGTCCCTACTTCGCGGCGATGGCGAATGCGGCCGCTTCGCACGTGGCCGAGCAGGACGACGTGCACAACGGCTCGGTCTTCCATCCGGCCACGGTGGTCTTTTCGCCCGCGCTGGCCGTGGCGCAGGCGTTGGGGGCCAGTGGCCGGCAGTTGCTGGCCGCCTGCGTCGCCGGCTACGAAACCGGCATCCGCGTCGGCGAGTTCCTGGGCCGGTCGCACTACAAGGTCTTCCACACGACCGGCACCGCCGGCACGCTGGCGGCGGCCGCCGCCGTGGGCAACTTGCTGGGCCTGGATGCGCAACAGATGCGCCACGCGTTCGGCTCCGCCGGCACGCAGTCTGCCGGGCTGTGGGAGTTCCTGCGCACGGGCGCGGACTCCAAGCAGCTGCACACCGCGCACGCTGCCGCCGCCGGGTTGCTGTCGGCGTATCTCGCCAAGGATGGTTTCACCGGTGCCGACCGGATCTTCGACGGCCCGCAGGGCATGGCCGCGGGGATGTCGAGTGATGCTGATGCGCGCAAGCTCACCGACGGCCTGGGCACGCGCTGGGCCACGGCCGAAACATCGTTCAAGTACCACGCGTCCTGCCGTCACACGCATCCAGCCGCCGACGCGCTGGCCGCGGTGATGATCGAACATGCGTTGAAGCCGGCCGACATCGCCCGCATCGTCACGCACGTCCACCAGGGCGCCATCGACGTGCTGGGGCCTGTCGTCGACCCCGTCACTGTGCACCAGAGCAAGTTCTCCATGGGCACCGTGCTCGCGCTGGTGGCGCACTACCGCCACGCGGGCCTGCCCGAGTTCGAGGAGCACTTCCGGGATGATGCGATCGTCGCGTTGCGCGACCGCATCGAGATGGAACGGGACCCCGAAGTCGATGGCGCCTACCCACGCCGCTGGATCGGGAAGGTCACGGTTCACACGGTGGACGGACGCACGCTGCGCGGCCGCGTGGACGAACCCAAGGGCGACCCGGGCAACACGCTCAGCCGTGACGAGATCACCGCGAAGGCATTGCAGCTGGCGGCATTCAGCGGCGGCGCGACTGAAGCCGAGATGCGTGCGGCTGTGCAGCGCTTGTGGCAGGTCGCGCATTGGCCACGGGTCGACGCACTACTCCCTCTCCCGCCTGCGGGAGAGGGCCGGGGTGAGGGCGCATGAGCAGCACCCCTTCGCCTCTCGCCGCCGCGCGCAGCTTCCTGTTCGTCCCCGCCGACCGTCTGGATCGCCTGCCGAAGGCGCTGGCCAGTGGTGCGCATGCGGTGATCCTCGACCTCGAGGACGCCGTCGCGACAGCGCAAAAGGCCGACGCCCGCCGATCCCTCCTGCGCGAGTGGCCGTCGCTCACGGGCGAGCAACGCGCTCGCATGCTGCTGCGGATCAATGCGGCAGCCACGGATGCCCACGAGGACGACCATGCCCTGCTGCGACAGCTGGCGCCGGCGCCGCCCGCCGCGGTGATGCTGCCCAAGGCGGAGACCGCGACCGCCATCGAGCGCGTGGCGCGCAGCGCGGTGGCGCCTGTCGTGCCCCTGATCGAATCCGCCCAGGGCCTGCACGCGCTGGAGATCCTGGCGCGCGCCCGCGGCGTGCTGCGCATCGCCTTCGGGCACCTCGACTTCCAGGCCGAGCTGGGCATGCAATGCAGTGAAGACGAACGTGAACTGGATCCGGTGCGCCTGGCTTTGGTGCTGGCTTCGCGCCGCGCCGGCCTGCCGGCGCCGGTCGACGGCGTGACGGTGGCCCTGGACGACGCCGCGCGTCTCGTGGCGGACACGCGGCGCAGCCGCCGCTGCGGCTTTCGCGCCAAGCTCTGCATCCACCCCGGCCAGGTCGCCATCGTGAACGAAGCCCTGGGCCCGACCGCCGGCGAGCGCGAATGGGCCCAGCGCGTGCTGGCAGCCAGCCGCGTCCATGGCACCGGCGCCTTCCGCCTGGATGGCACCATGGTCGACGCGCCCGTCCTGCAGCGCGCGAACGCCATCCTGCACCCTGCCTGAACCCGGCACCTTCATGACGCAAGAGCAATCCACATCGCGTGCGGCCCCGTTGGCGGGCGTCCGCATCCTCGACCTGACGCGCCTCCTGCCCGGCCCGTTCGCCGCGCAGCAGCTCGCCGACCTGGGCGCCGACGTGATCAAGGTCGAAGACACCGGCGCCGGCGACTACGCCAATGCCGGCGTGCGTCATCTGGTCAATCGCCACAAGCGCGCGATCCGCATCGACCTGAAGAAGCCGCAGGGGCTGGCCACCCTGCTGCGGTTGTGCCGCGACGCCGACGTGCTCGTCGAGGGGTTCCGCCCCGGCGTCATGCAGCGCCTGGGCGCCGGGTACGACGCGGTGCGTGCGGTGAATCCGCGCATCGTGTACTGCAGCATCAGCGGCTTCGGCCTGACCGGCCCGCTGGCGCAGGCGCCGGGGCACGACATCAACTACGCCGCGCTCGCCGGTGTGGCCGACCAGGTCGGCAACGCGCACGGGCCCGCCCTGTCGAACCTGCCGCTCGCCGATCTGCTGGGGGGTTCCATGACCGCGGTCCGGGAGATGCTGGCCGCGCTGTTCGCGGCCACGCGCAGCGGGCAGGGCCGGCACCTGGACATCGGCATTGCCGACGGCGTGCTGGCCCAGGCCGTGTTGCCGCTCGCCGCGGTGCGCGAGTCCGGCCACGCCCAGCCTTTGGGCCAGGGCACCTTGACGGGTGCGCTGGCCTGCTACGGCTTCTACGCGACCGCCGACGGCCGGCACGTCGCCGTGGGCGCGCTGGAGCACAAGTTCTGGGAAGCCCTGTGCGAGCGGCTGGAGCGGGCGGACCTGGCGCAGTTGCACCGCACCGGCGACCGTCAAACCGAGGAGCGTGTGCGCGAGGAACTGCGCGCGATCTTCGCCGCCCGGCCCATGGCGCACTGGGCGGCGCTGTTCGCGGGCTCCCAGGCCTGCGTCACGCCGGTTCTGCGGCTGGAGGAAGCCCTGGCCCATCCGCACTTCATCTCGCGCGGATTCAGCAAGGATCCGCCGGGCCAGGCGCCGCAGCCCGGTGAGCACACGCAGGAAATCCTGCAGGGCGCGGGCTTCACGGCGGACGAGATCGCCACGCTCCGCTCCGAAGGCGCGATTGGCTGAGATGGCGGAACCCAGCCACCACACGGTCGCCATCCAGCAGGTGCACAACATCCTGCTCGGCGCCCGTCTGCGGGGGCTGGACGTGGCGCCCATCCTGGCACGCGCCGGCATCGCGCTCGCCCTGCTGGAATCGCCGCTGGCGCGTGTCTCGCAACAACAGTACGCCAGCCTGATCCGCGTCCTGCGCCGCCAGCTGCGGGACGAACTGTGGGGCCTGGCGGACCGCCCGCTGCGGCCCGGCAGCTTCGGCCTGGCCATGCAGCAACTGGTGCGCTGCGCGACGCTCGGCGAGGCGCTGCGCATGGGCTTCTCCCTCTACGGCCTGCTGATCGACGATTTCGTCGGGCGCCTGTCGGTTCGAGATGGCGTGGCGCAAATCCACTTCGTGCTGCGGCGCCCCGGTGACGCGCGGCTGGACTATGCGATCAAAGCCTTCATGCTGTTCACCTTCGGGTCGGCCTCGTGGCTGGTGGCGCGCCGCGTTCCGCTGCTGGGCATCGACTACACGGCCGGCATGCAATCGAGCGAGACCTCGCGCGTCTACCAGGCGCCGATCCGGCAGAACCAGCCCCACGTGGGCATGACGTTCGACGCGAACTGGCTCGAGCTGCCGGTGGTGCAGACGCGGCAGAGCCTGCGCGAGTTCCTGGCGGGGGCGCCGGCCAACCTGATCGTCCGCTATCGCGACACGAGCAGCCTCAGCGACCGCATCCGCCGGCTGCTCCGGCGCCGTCTCGGCGGGGAATTGCCGTCGCTGGAGGAGGTCGGTGAGGCACTGGCGGTGACACCGCAGACGTTGCGCCGCCGCCTGCGCGAGGAAGGCCGCGGCTTCCAGCAGATCAAGGACGAGTTGCGGCGGGACACCGCCATCGAGTACCTCGCGCAGACCCGCCTGCCGCTCATCGAGATCGCCAACCGCGTGGGCTTCTCGGAGGCCAGCACCTTCCATCGCGCGTTCAAGAACTGGACGGGGGTGGCGCCGGGGGAGTACCGCAGTTCCGCCGAAGAGATGTCGTCGCGGGCCCCGGGGTGAGCCGGCAACGACAAATCAGCCAATCGCTTTGACCTTTCCGGCCATTGGAGCGAGGCACATCGCGCCGCAAACTGCGCGCCATGTACCTGACCCAGGGCCTTCATCGCTCGCTGCAGCGCCATCCCGGCAAAGCCGCGCTGGCGCACCTCGCCGGAACGGCGGAGCGGAACACCACGTTTGAAGAGCTGCTGGATGCCGTGGCGCGCCGGGCCGGAGTCCTCTCGCTGCGAGGCGTTCGCCGCGGAGAACGCGTTGCCATCCTCTCGCCCAACAGCGACCAGATGGTGCAGGCGATCTTTGCCTGCTGGTGGCTGGGCGCTGCGGCTTGTCCGCTGAACACGCGCTGGAGCGCGCCTGAGTTGGCGCATGCGCTTGAAGACAGCGGGTCCTCGCTGTTGCTCGTGGACGCATCGCTCTGGCACGCCGTCCCGCTGGCGGCCACGGCACGCCTGACGCTCGATCAACTCGCGCAGGAAGCCCAAGCCCAGGCCCCGCTGCCGGACACGCGCACCGGCGGCGACGCGCTCGCGGCCATCCTCTACACCGGCGGCACCACCGGGCGTTCCAAGGGCGTGATGCTCAGCCACGCGAACCTGTGGTCTGCGTCGATGACGCGTGGCGCGGAATTGAACAACTCGCCGGATGCAGTCTCGCTCTTGGTCGCGCCGCTGTTCCACGTCGCCGGGCTCGGCCGGCTCGTGGGGCAGACGCTCGTGGGCGGTGGCTGCGTCACGATGGCGCAGTTCCGCACCCCCGCCGTGCTGGCCGCGATCGAGGAGCACCGCATCGCCGACATCGTGGTCGTGCCCAGCATGCTGCAGTCGCTGCTCGACGACCCCGGGTTTGCTCCGGCGCGCGTCCAGAGCCTGACGCGCATCGCGTTCGGCGCGGCGCCGATGCCGCCCGACCTGCTGGACCGGGCGCTCGCCGCCTGGCCCGAGGCCGAGTTCTTCCAGGCCTACGGCCTGACCGAAACCGCCGGTGCCGTCTGCATCAACCTGCCGGCCAATCACCGGCCGGAAGCGCGGGCGACAGGACGACTGAACTCCGTCGGGCGTGCCGGCCTGGGCGCCGAGATCATCGTCGTGGGCCCGGACAGCCGCGAGCTGCCGCGCGGCGAAGTCGGCGAGATCCTGGTACGTGGGCCCATGGTGATGCAGGGCTACTGGGGCCAGCCGGAGGCCAGCGCCGCCGCGCTCGAGGGCGGCTGGCTGCACACGGGCGACCTGGGCCACATGGACGCCGACGGCTACCTGTTCATCGTCGACCGTCTGAAGGACATGATCATCAGCGGCGGCGAGAACGTCTACTGCGCCGAAGTGGAAGCGGCCCTGCGCAGCCACGCGGCCGTGGAGCAAGCGGCTGTGATCGGCATCCCGGATGCGCAATGGGGCGAAGCCGTCCATGCGGTCGTCGTGCTGCGCGCGGGCGTGGACGGCGACTGCGGGCGCATGACCGATGAGTTGCGCGCCTGGTGCCGCGAGCGCCTGGCCGGCTACAAGTGCCCGCGCGCCATCACCTTCGCGCCGGAGCTGCCGTTGTCGGCGGCCGGCAAGGTGCTCAAGAACGTGCTGCGCGAGCGAGTCGCGGCATGAAGCCCGTGACCGCCGCCGACCCGCGCACCGTATTCGGCCAGGTGCCGTTCATGCAGTTGCTGGACGTGCAGCGCGAATTCTCGGAAGGCGGGCGGGCGCGGCTCGTCATCGACGAGCGGCCCGAGATCGGCAACGTGATCGGCGGCGTCCATGGCGGCGTGGTCATCACGCTGCTGGACGTCGTGATGGCCAGTGCTGCCGTCTCGCAGGTCGCGTTCACTCGCACTGCGGTGACGCTGGACCTCGCCACCAGCTTTCTCGAACCCGGCCGCGGCCGGCTCACCGCCGACGGCGAAGTGGTCACACACGATGAGAGCGTGGCGTGGTGCCGTGCCGCGGTCACCGACGCCGCCGGACGAACCATCGCGCAGGCACAAGGCACCTTCCGCTACCTGCCCTTGCCCAGTTGAACATCCAAACAGGAGACAACCCATGACCGGTCCCCGACAACTCCCGACACGCCGCTCCGCCCTGGCCGGGGTGCTCGCGCTGGCCGCCTGCGGCGCCTTGCCCGCCTTCGCCGCCGAGCCCTTTCCGAGCAAGCCGATCCAGCTCATCCTGCCGTTCCCCCCGGGCGGATCGTTCGATCCGATCTTTCGCACATTGGGGGAAGCGGCGGCCAAGGACCTGGGCCAGCCCGTCGTGCTGATGCACAAGCCCGGCGCCGGCGGCGTCATGGGCACCGCCAGCCTGGCGACGATGAACGAGGCCGACGGCTACACCATCTCGGTCATGCACAACTCGGTGATCCGCGCGCCGCTCGTGACCAAGGTGACCTGGGACCCGCTGAAGGACTTCACCTACCTCATCGGCCTGGCCGGCCTCACGACCGGCATCGTCGTCGCGGCGGATACGCCGTGGAAGACGCTGCCCGAGCTGCTGGCCGACGCGAAGAAGCGCCCCGGGACGATCAGCTGGGGCAATGTCGGCGCGATCAGCATCAACCGCATCTACGGCGAGCGGCTGGCCAAGCTGGCTGGCACAACTTTCAACATGGTGCCGTTCAAGGGCGGCAGCGAGGCCTTCACCGCCGTCATCGGCCGGCACCTGGACGTGTACGGTGACCCGGGCTTCGGTCCGCAGGTCCAGGGCGGCAAGGTCCGCCTGCTGGCCACCTTCACCAGCGAAAGGCTGAAAACCTACGGCGCACCGACGGTCAAGGAGCTGGGCTACGACCTCGTGATCGAGTCGCCCGTCGGCCTGGTGGCGCCCAAGAACCTGGACCCGAAGATCGCCGCGCGCCTCGCGGCCGCGTTCCGCAAGGCATCGGCCGACCCGGCTTACCTGCGCCAAGTCGAGTTGTTCGACATGCAGCCCAACGTGATCGGCGGCGACGAATACCTCGCCTACGCCAAGGCGCAATACCAGCGGGACGCGAAGATGCTGGCCGACATCGGCTTCAAGCCGGAGTAGCACGGTGGACACCTCGCAATTCAAGGGCCGCCACCTGTTCGTGGCCGGCGGCTCCAGCGGCATCAACTTCGGGATCGCGCAGGCGTTCGCCCGCGCGGGCGCCAAGGTCACGGTGATGAGCCGGTCGGCCGACAAGGTGGTCAGCGCCGCGGCGCAACTGCAGGCGCTGGGCGCGCAGGCCATCGGCATCGCGGCCGACGTGCGCCATCCTGAGGCGGTGCAGGCCGCATTCGCGCAAGCCGAAGAGAACTTCGGTCCCATCGACGTGCTGGTGTCGGGCGCCGCGGGGAATTTCCTCGCGAGCGCACTCGACATGTCGCCCAATGCCTTCAAGACGGTGGTGGACATCGACCTGCTGGGCAGCTTCAACGTGGCGCGGCTGGCGCATGCGCACCTGCGCAAGCCCGGCGCCTGCGTGATCCAGATCTCGGCCGGCCAATCCTTCATCCCCACGCCGTTCCAGGCCCACGTGTGCGCGGCGAAGGCGGGGGTGGACATGCTCACGCAGGTGCTGGCGCTCGAATGGGGCGCGCAGGGCATCCGCATCAATTCGATCGTGCCGGGACCGATCGCCGACACGGAAGGCCTGAAGCGGCTGGCACCGGGCGAGGACAACCTGAAGGCGATGGCGGAGCGCGTGCCGCTCAAGCGCCTGGGCAAGATCGAGGACATCGCCCGCATGGCGATGCTGCTCGCGAGTGACTGGGGTTCCTACATCACCGGCGCGATCATTCCCGTCGACGGTGGGTTGGCCCTGAGCGGGCCGCGCGATTTCACGGCGGCGGCGGCCGCCTCCCGCCGGGAGAAGGCATGACGCAAGCGGTGGCCAAGGAGCCGGCAGCACGGCCGCGCAGAGGACCGGACCGCTATGTGCCGTTCACCGAGCACATGGGTGTCGTGCGCGAGCGTGCCGCGGCGGGAGAAGCGGTGTTCTCGCTGGAACTGCGCGAGGAGCTGCTCAACAATCACGGCCGCGGCCATGGCGGGGTCGTCATGACCTTGCTCGACTGCGCGATGGCGCATGCCGCGCTCTCCCGCGTGAACTACGAGCGTGAAGTCGTCACCGTCGACATGCACATCGCCTTCATGGGACCCAGCACGGGCAAGCTCGTTGCCACCGGCCGCGTGACCGGCGGCGGCCGGTCGGTTTGCTTCTGCGAGGCGAGCATCGTTGACGCCAGCGGGGACGTGGCCGCGCAGGCGATGGGGACGTTTCGCTATCGCGACGCCGCATGAGCGATTCCGCCAATCGGTTTGGGCCATTTCGCGATTGATCCCGTTGTGGCTCCCGTCCACACTCTTCGACAAGTCACCGAAGGAGTTTCCATGAGCAAGATGCAGCGCCCCGTCCATGTGGTCGGCGTGGGCATGATCCCGTTCACCAAGCCGGGCCAGAGCGACCCCTACACCGTCATGGGCGCGCGTGCCGCCCGGCTGGCGCTGGACGACGCGGGCGTCGACTACGCGCTGGTGGAGCAAGCCTACGTCGGCTATGTCTACGGCGATTCGACCGCCGGCCAGGCCGCCATCTACGGTGTCGGCCTCACCGGCATCCCGGTCTTCAACCTCAACAACAACTGCTCCACCGGTTCCAGCGCGCTGTTCCTGGCCCGGCAGGCCGTAGAAAGCGGCGTGGTCGAGTGCGCAATCGCGCTGGGCTTCGAACAGATGCAGCCAGGCGCGCTGAAGGGCCACTATGAAGACCGGCCTTCGCCGCTGGCGAAGTTCGCGGAAGCGATGACCGAAAAGCAGGGCTATGACCGCGAAGCGCCGCGCGCGGCCCAGTTCTTCGGGGGCGCCGGAAGGGACTACATGGCGCAGTACGGCATTCGCCGCGACACCTTCGGCCGCATCTCCGTCAAGGCGCGCCAGCATGCCGCGCGCAATCCGCTGGCCGTGTTCCGCCAGACCCTCACGCTGGACGAGGTGATGAACTCCGCGCCGGTGTTCGACCCGCTCACCCGCTTCCAGTGCTGCCCGCCCACCTGCGGCGCCGCGGCGGCCATCGTGTGTTCCGCCGAGTTCGCGAAGAAGCACGGCCTGGACATGCGCGTGGTGATCGCCGCGCAGGCCATGACGACCGACACGCCCGCCACCTTCGGCAGCGCGGACATGCGCAAGCTGGTGGGCTATGACATGACCGCCAACGCGGCGAAGCAGGTGTACGAAGCCGCCGGCATCGGCCCCGAGGAGCTGGACGTGGTGGAACTGCACGACTGCTTCACCGCCAACGAGCTGATCACCTACGAAGCGCTGGGGCTCACGCCCGAAGGCACGGCCGAGCGTTTCATTGTCGAAGGCGAGAACACCTATGGCGGCCGCGTGGTGACCAACCCGTCGGGCGGCTTGCTCTCCAAGGGGCATCCGCTGGGCGCCACCGGCCTCGCGCAGTGCTCGGAACTGGTTTGGCAACTGCGGGGCCAGGCCGATCAGCGACAGGTGGAAGGCGCGCGGCTCGCGCTGCAGCACAACCTGGGGCTGGGCGGCGCCTGTGTCGTGACCCTCTATCAAGCGGTTCAATGATAGCTCGCAGCTACATCGGCCACACGGTGCCGCCGTTCCCGGTGGCGGTGGAGAAGGGCCGGCTGCGCCTGTTTGCCAAGGCGACGGGGCAGACGGATCCCCAGTACCTCGACGAAGAGGCGGCGCGCGCGGCCGGGCATCCCGGCCTGCCGGTGCCGCCGACGTTCTTCTTCTGCCTGGAGATGGAGTCGCCCAACCCGGCCGCGATCCGCGAGCTGCTGGGCCTGGACTACCGGCGCCTGCTGCACGGCGAGCAAGGGTTCCGCTACCACGCCATGGCCTATGCAGGCGACACGCTGACCTTCGCGCAGCGCATTGAAGACATCTACGACAAGAAGAACGGTGCGCTGGAGTTCGTGGTGCGCAAGACGCGCGTGACGAACCAGCGCGATGAGCTCGTGGCCGAACTGCGCTGCGTGACGGTGATGCAGAATGACTGAGCACAATAAAGTTGTCATCCCGGACTCGATCCGGGATCCAGGAAGTCCTGGATTGCGGGTCGAGCCCGCAATGACAGTGAGGGTCGGCGATGCTTTGCCGCCACTGGAACTCCCGCCGATCACCCGGCTGGACCTCGCGTTGTACTGCGGCGCCTCGGGCGACCACAACCCGATCCACGTCGACATCGATTTCGCGAAGTCGGCGGGCCTGCCGGACGTCTTCGCGCATGGCATGCTGTCCACCGCCTGGCTGGCCCGCCTGCTCACGAACTGGGTTCCCCAAACGGCGATCCGGTCGATCGACGTGCGTTTCGCCGCGATCACCCAGGTGGGCGAGCGCATCACCTGCACCGGCGAAGCGGTGGAGGTCTTCGAGCACGAAGGCGAGCGCCTGGTGCGCGTGCGGCTGGCAACCCGCAACCAGCAGGGCGTCGCCAAGCTCACCGGCGAGGCGCTTGTCGCATGGCCTCCATGACCCGCCCCTGGATGAACCCGGAGCTCGAGATGCTGCGCGACACCGCGCGGCGCTTCTTTGCGCGCGAATGCGTCCCGAACGAGGCGCGCTGGCGCGCGCAGCACCACGCCGACCGTGCCGTCTGGACCCAGGCCGGTGCCGCGGGCCTGCTGTGCGCCAGCATCCCGGAGGAATACGGCGGTAGCGGCGGCAGCTTCCTGCACGAGGCGGTGATCTGCGAAGAGCAGTTCTACGGCATGGCGCAGGCCTTCAGCAACAACGTGCACAGCGGCATCGTCGCCCACTACATCCTGGCTTATGGCACCGAGGCGCAGAAGAAGCGCTGGCTGCCCCGCATGGCCACCGGCGAGCTGGTCGCGGCCATCGCGATGACCGAGCCCGGCGCCGGCACCGACCTGCAACGCATCAAGGCCACCGCCCGGCTGGAAGGCGACCATTGGCGCATCAACGGCGCCAAGACCTTCATCACCAACGGCCTGCACGCCGGGCTGATTTGCGTGGCGGTGAAAACCGGCGCCGATGCCGGTGCCAAGGGCATCTCGCTGCTGATGGTCGAAACCAACGAGGCCGCGGGATTCCGCCGGGGTCCGCTGCTCGACAAGATGGGCCAGAAGACGCAGGACACCACCGAGCTGTTCTTCGACGACGTGCGTGTCCCCGCCGGCAACCTGCTGGGCGAGGAGGGCAAGGGCTTTTCGCAACTGATGCAGCAGCTGCCGCGGGAACGGATGCTGATCGCCGTCGGCGCGGTGGCGAGCATGCGGCGGGCCGTCGACGAGACGGTCGCCTATGTGCGCGAGCGCAACGTGTTCGGGCAGCCGCTGATGGCGCTGCAGAACACGCGGTTCAAGCTGGCGGAGTGCGAGACCCAGGTGCGTGTGGCCCAGGCGTTCGTCGACGACTGCATCGCGCGCCTGATGCGTGGCGAGCTCGACGTTCCCACGGCAGCCATGGCCAAGTGGTGGACCACCGACACCTGCTGCCGCATCGTCGACGAATGCCTGCAGCTGCACGGCGGCTACGGATTCATGAACGAATACCCGATCGCCCGGCTGTACGCCGACGTGCGGGTCGGCCGCATCTACGGCGGCGCCAACGAGGTGATGAAGGAAATCATCGCCCGGTCGCTGGACAAGAAATGACTGCACGCGACGGCGCGGCCCACTTCCGCTTCTGGCCCAAGGGCGTGGCGCGAGACTTGGTCGTGCCCCGTGCGACGCTGCCCGAGTACCTGGACACCGCGGCGCGCCGCTACCCGGACAAGCCGGCCATCATCCATGGCGATGCGGTGATGACGTATGCCTCGCTGAAGCAATCGGTCGACGCCGTTGCGGGCCATCTGCAGCAACGGCTGGGCGTGGCAAGTGGCGACCGCGTGCTGCTCGCCAGCCAGAACTCCCCGCAATTCGTGGTGGCCTTCCAGGCCATCCTGCGTGCCGGCGCCGTCGTGGTGCCGGTCAACCCGATGAGCAAGTCGGGCGAGATCCGCCACTACGCGCAGGACAGCGGTGCCCGGGTGGCCTTCGTCGCCGAGGAACTGCTGGCGAACGTGCCGGCCGGATTGTTCGAAAGCGGGATCGTGATCGGCGCCGGCACCGGACCCACGTTCGACGAGGCCGTTGCCGCGGGACTCGCGCCGCCCGCTGAAGTCCCGCGGTCCGAGGACCTCGCCGTCCTGCCTTACACCTCGGGCACCACCGGCCACCCCAAAGGCTGCATGCACACGCACGCGACGATGGTCGCGGCGCTCGCGTCCTCGCAGGTGTGGAAGGGGCTGAACGCCGAATCGGTCGTGCTGGCCGTCGCGCCGCTGTTCCACATGCTCGGCCTGCAGAACGGCATGAACATGCCCATCGTGCTCGGCGGCACGGCGGTGATGATGGCGCGCTGGGACGCCGCCACCGCGGCGCGGCTGATCGAGCAGCACCGCGTGACCGTCTGGACCGCGCCGCCGGCCATGGTGCTGGACCTGTTCTCGCATCCCGACACGCAGCAGCGTGACCTCTCCAGCCTCGCGCTGCTCTCCGGAGGCGGTGCGGCGATGCCGGAAGCCGTGTCGGCGATGCTGCTCGAGCGCTACGGTCTTTCCTACAACGAAGCCTATGGGCTCAGCGAGACGGCGGCGTTCCTGCACGCCAACCCGCTCGCACGCGGCAAGCGGCAGTGCCTGGGCATGCCCACGCAAGGCGTGGACTCGCGCATCGTCGATCCGATCACGCTGAAGGAATTGCCGCAAGGGGAAGTCGGCGAGCTGGTGACGCACGGCCCGCAGGTCATGAGCGGGTACTGGAACAACCCCGAAGCCGACCGCGAGTCTTTCCTCGAGATCGACGGCAAACGCTTCTTCCGCACCGGCGACCTGGCCCAGGTCGACGACGAGGGCTACTTCTTCCTGCGCGACCGGCTCAAGCGGATGATCAATGCGTCCGGCTACAAGGTGTGGCCGGCGGAAGTGGAGAGCGCGATGTATGACCATCCCGCGATCCATGAAGCCTGTGTCGTGGCGATGCCGGACGGCAAGCGCGGCGAGACCGTCAAGGCGGTGGTCGTGCTCAAGCCCGGCTACCGGGGCGAGGTGGATGAGCAGCAGGTCATCGCCTGGGCGCGCGAACGCATGGCGGTCTACAAGGCGCCGCGCGTCGTCCAGTTCGTGGACAGCCTGCCCAAATCGGGCACCGGCAAGATCCTCTGGCGCGAACTGCAGGAAGCGGAGCGGCACGCAGCCGCCGGAAAGGTGAACCCATGAACAACGTCCATCCCGGGGTCCGGTTCGAGCGCCAGGGCAGCACCGCTGTCGTCACCCTCGACGACCCCGCCACCCGCAATGCGTTGACGGCACCCTTGAAAGAGGGCCTGGGGCGCGCGATCGAGCAGATCCAGGCGGATGCCGGCATCCGCGCCGTCGTCCTGCACGGAGCGAACGGTGCCTTTTGCGCGGGCGGCGACCTGCGCGCGATCGCGGCGGCCGGCCAGCTGCAGAGCGACGGCTTGCGCGCACGCATGCACGCCGCGAACGCGATCTTCCGCGACCTGCTGAGCCTGGACAAACCGGTGATCGCGGCGGTGGATGGCGCGGCCTACGGCGCCGGCTTCAGCCTGGCGCTCACCGCCGACTTCGTGCTGGTGACGCCGCGCGCCAAATTCTGCATGGTCTTCATGCGCATGGGCCTGGTGCCCGATTGCGGTGCGACCTACACCCTGCCGCGGACCGTCGGTGCGCAGCGGGCGCGCGAATTGTTCTTGTCCGCGCGTGAAGTGGGCGCGGCCGAAGCGCTTGCGCTCGGCATCGCCATGGAGCAGCACGAGGCCAGTGCGCTGTTGCCGCGCGCGCTGGCGCTGGCCGAGAGTTTTGCCGGCGCGTCCCCCCTGGCCGTCGGCCTGGTCAAGCGCTTCGCACTGGATGCCGGCGCCATGGAAGCCGCTTTCGAGGCCGAGGCCAACGCGCAGGCGCTCTGCTTCCAGACCACGCCGCACCGCGAAGCGGTGCAACGATTTTTGGACAAGCAGCCGCTGGGTTTCCAGTGGCCCACCCGACAAGGAGAAGCGAAATGATCACCCCCACCCCCATGCTGATGGGCAAATCTGTCATCGTCACCGGCGCCGGCGGCGGCATCGGCCGCGACATCGCGCTGGCCATGGCGCGCGAAGGCGCGAAGGTCGTCGTCAACGACATCGGCGCTTCGGTTGCCGGCGAGGGCCAGGATGCGGGCCCCGCGCAGGCCGTCGTCAACGAGATCAAGGCGCTGGGCGGCGAGGCCGTGGCCAACACCGACAGCGTGTCGGACCAGGCGGGCGCGGCCCGGATCGTCAGCACGGCCGTCGAAGCATTCGGCCGCGTGGACGTTGTCATCAACAACGCCGGCATCCTGCGCGATCGCTTCTTCCACAAGATGAGCGCGGAGGAATGGGACAGCGTGATCAAGGTGCACCTGTACGGCACCTTCTACGTGAGCCGCGCCGTCGCGCCGCACTTCAAGGAGCAGGAAAGCGGCGCCTTCGTGCACATGACCTCGACTTCGGGGCTGGTTGGCAACTTCGGCCAGGCCAACTACTCGGCGGCCAAGCTGGGCATCACGGCGCTGTCCAAGTCGATCGCCCTCGACATGAACAAGTTCAACGTGCGCTCCAACTGCATCGCGCCCTTCGCCTGGAGCCGCATGATCGGCTCGATCCCGACGGAAACGCCAGCCGAACAAGCGCGCGTGGACCGCATGAAGCAGATGACGCCGGCCAAGATCGCGCCGCTGGCCGTGTGCCTGGCCAGCGATGCGGCCGCGGACGTCAATGGCCAGGTGTTCGCCGTGCGCAACAACGAGATTTTCCTGATGAGCCAGCCGCGCCCGATCCGCTCCGTGCAGCGCAGCGAAGGCTGGACGCCGCAGAGCGTCGCGGCGCATGCCTTGCCCGCGCTCAAGGCGAGCTTCTTCGCGCTGGATCGATCCGGGGACGTGTTCTCCTGGGATCCGGTCTGAGGGGCACGCCATGACCGAACCCCAAGGCGTGCAGGCCTTCCACCAGCTCGAGCTCGACGCCGGCCGCTTCCTGATCCAGCGCTGCATGGCCTGCGCGAAGCATGTGTATTTCCCGCGCGAGAGCTGTCCGCATTGCGGCAGCGCAGCGTTGGAGTGGTCGGCACCAGCCGGCACGGGCACGGTGTACGCCGTGACCACCGTGCGGCGCAAGCCCGCCGAAGGCGGCGACATCAACGTGTCGTTGATCGACCTGGACGAAGGCGTGCGCATGATGAGCCGCGTCGACAACCTCGCGCCCGACACCGTGAAGATCGGCCAGCGCGTGAAGGCGCGCGTGCAGGTCAAGGACGGCCGCGGCCTGGTGCTGTTCGACCCGCTCGAAGGAGGCGCGGCATGAACGCGCTGAAGGATTTGCGCGGCAGCGCGGCCATCGCCGGTGTGGCCACGTTCGGCTGCGGGGAGACGCCGGGCTTCAACGACATGGAGCTGCTGGCGCGTTCGGCGCGCGCGGCCGTCGCCGATGCGGGCCTGGAGATGAGCGACATCGACGGCCTCTGCACCGCGAGCGCCTCGGCGGCGATGTGGGCCATGCCGGTGATCGAGTACCTCGGGCTGAACCCGCGCTACATCGACGGCACCATGCTGGGCGGCAGCAGCTTCATCGCCCATCTGCTGCCCGCGATGCAGGCCATCCGTTCGGGCCAGTGCAGCGCGGTGCTGGTTTGCTACGGCAGCGCGCAGCGCAGCTCCACGCTCGGCCGGCGCGAGATCGGCCAGGCGCGGCGCCACCTGGACCCGCAGCCTTACGAGCATCCGTACGAACCGATGTTCCCGGTGTCGGCTTACGCCCTCGCGGCCTCGCGCCACATGCACGAGTTCGGCACCACGCGCGAGCAACTGGCAGACGTGGCGGTGGCGGCCCGGGCCTGGGCGCGGCTGAACCCGGAGGCGTTCATGCGCGATCCGCTGACACGCGAGGACGTGCTGGCCTCACGCATGGTGTCCGATCCGCTGTCGGTGCGCGATTGCTGCCTGGTCACCGACGGCGGCGGCGCCTACGTGCTGGTGAGCGCGGAACGGGCGAAGACGCTGCCGAAGAAGCCCGTCTATGTGCTGGGCAACGCCACGGCGGTGTGGAACCGCCAGATCTCGTCGATGCCGGATCTCACGGTCACCGCCGCCAGCCAATCGGGGCGCGAAGCCTTCGCGATGGCCGGCCTGGCGCCGAAGGACATGGACGTGGTGGCGCTGTACGACGCATTCACCATCAACACCATCCTGTTCCTGGAAGACCTGGGCTTTTGCCCGAAAGGCGAGGGCGGCCGCTTCGTCGCCGATGGCGCGATCGCGCCGGGCGGCAAGCTGGCGGTCAACACCAATGGCGGCGGCCTGTCGTGCACGCACCCCGGGATGTACGGCATCTTCGCGCTCATCGAGGCGGTGCGGCAATTGCGCGGCGACTGCGGAGAGCGGCAGGTGCGCGGCGCGAAGACCGCCATTGCACACGGCAATGGCGGGATGTTGTCGAGCCAGGCCACCGCGATCCTGGGGACAGGGGACGCGCTGTGATCCGCGACCCCGAAACCCTCGCTCAGCTGCTCGACGCCGTCAACCGCTTCGTCCGCGAGCGCCTGGTCCCCAGCGAGGCCCTCGTCGCCGAGACCGACGAGATCCCTGAGGACCTCGTGGGGGAGATGAAGGCACTGGGCCTGTTCGGCCTGACGGTGCCGGAGGAGTACGGCGGCCTGGGCGTCACGATGGAAGAAGAGGTCATGGTGATGCTGGCCATGGGCCAGACGTCGCCGTGCTTTCGCTCGCTCTTCGGCACCACCGTGGGCATCGGCTCGCAGGGCATCCTGTTCGACGGTACCGAGGTGCAGAAGCAGAAGTACCTGCCACGCCTGGCAACCGGCGAGCTGATCGCGTCATTCGCGCTGACGGAGCCCGAGGCCGGCTCGGACGCCGCCTCACTGCGCACCACCGCCATCCGCGAGGGCGACCACTACGTCGTCAACGGCACCAAGCGCTTCATCACCAATGCGCCGCAGGCGGGCATTTTCACCCTGATGGCGCGGACCAACCCCGAGGACAAGGGCGCGGGCGGCGTGTCGGCGTTCATCGTCGAGGCGGACACGCCCGGCATCACCATCGGCAAGAGGGACAAGAAGATGGGCCAGCGCGGCGCCCACACCGCCGACGTGATTTTCGAGAACTGCCGCGTGCCGGCTTCGCAGCTGATCGGCGGCCGCGAGGGACATGGGTTCAAGACCGCGATGAAGGTGCTGGAGAAGGGCCGCATCCACATTGCCGCCATCTGCGTGGGCGTGGCCGAGCGCATGCAGCGCGATGCATTGAACTACGCCGTGGAGCGCAAGCAGTTCGGCGAGCCGATCGCGCAGTTCCAGCTGGTGCAGGCGATGCTGGCCGACAGCCAGGCCGAGATCTACGCGGCGCGCTGCATGGTGATCGATGCGGCGCGCAAGCGCGACGAGGGGCTGAACGTGGCGACCGAAGCCTCGTGCTGCAAGCTGTTCGCCTCCGAGATGTGCGGCCGCGTGGCCGACCGCGCGGTGCAGATCTTCGGCGGCGCCGGCTACGTCAGCGATTACGGCATCGAGCGCTTCTACCGCGACGTGCGGCTGTTCCGCCTTTACGAGGGCACCAGCCAGATCCAGCAGATCGTGATCGCGCGCAACCTGGTCCGGGAGAGATGAACCACCCCCGAAGCGCCTACGGCGCCTCCCCCTCAAGGGGGCGCCCCCAGCGGCCCGGCAAAGCCGGTTCCGCGGGGGCCCGCGCAGGAACCTGAGCATGGTCAGCACGCGCATCCACACCCTGTTCGACGACTGGCTGGCGCGCGAGCCGGCCCGCGTGTTCATCCACCTGCCGGATGCGTCATGGTCCTTCGCCCAGCTGGGCGAGTTGGTCACCCGCGCCGAAGCCGAGCTGCGGGCGGATGGCGTGGGCCGGGGCGACCGCGTGCTGATCGTGGCCGAGAACTGCCCGCAGCACGTCGCGCTGATCCTGGCGGTGAGCCGGGTCGGGGCGTGGTCGTGCGGCGTGAATGCGCGCATGGCGCCCGGCGAGGTGGATGCGTTCGCTGCAAAGGCCGATGCCAGGGTCTGCTACTTCACGTCCGGGGTCTCGGAGGCTGCGTCAGCCCATGCCCGGCGGCTGGGCGCCCGCGACTCGCAGGTGGCCGGCCTGCAGCGCACCTCGCCGCGCAAGGATGCGCGGCCCGAGGGCGATCCGCTGGCCGACACCGTCGCCGCCATCATCTTCACCTCCGGCACCACCGGCACGCCCAAGGGCGTGTTGATGACGCACGATGGCGTCACGCATTTCGGACGTGTGTCGGCCGCTTCGCGCGCCTTGGGCCCGACCGACCGCTCGTATGCCTGCCTGCCGATGACGCACATCTTCGGGCTGGGAACGGTCCTGGTGGCGAGCCTGCACGCCGGCGCCAGCCTGGTGATGCGCAGCCGCTTCGATCCGGCCGACGTGCTGGATGCGCTGGCCCATCACCAGGTCTCCCAGTTGCAGGGCCCGCCCACATTGTTCGCACGGCTGGCCGGCTATATGGAAGAGCGCGGCATCGCCTTGCCGCCCGCACCGCAGCTGCGTTATCTCTATGCCGGCGCCGGCCCGCTGGACAGGACGCTGAAGCGCCGGGTCGAGGCCGCGTTCGGCCTGCCGCTGCACCACGGCTACGGTTTGTCCGAGTACGCCGGCTCGGTGTGCGTGACCCGCCTGAACGAACAGCGCGACGACACCGCGGCGGGCCACCTGCTGGAAGGCGCCGAGTTCCGCATCACCGACCCGGCAACAGGCAGCGAGCTCCCGCCCGGCCACCGCGGGGAGATCTGGCTGCGCGGCCGCGGCCTCATGCCTGGCTACTTCCACGATGCCGAAGCCACCAGTGCCGTGATGCGCGCAGGCGGCTGGTACGCCAGCGGCGACATCGGCGAGCGGGGCGAGGACGGTGCGCTCTTCGTCGTCGACCGGCTGAAGGAAATGATCATCCGCTCGGGCTTCAATGTGTACCCCGGCGAAGTGGAGGCCGTGCTCAACGCCTTCCCGTCCGTGCAACGCGCCGCCGTCGCGGGCCGGCCCGCAGCGGACGGCAACGAGGAAGTGCTGGCTTTCGTGCAATTGCGCTCTGGCGCCACGCTCGATGCCGATGCCTTGCAAGCGCACCTGCGTGCCAACCTGGCGCCCTACAAGCAACCCGCCCAGGTGCACGTGGTGCCCGAGCTGCCCATGACCGGCAACGGCAAGGTGCTCAAGCGCGAACTGCTGCGCCTGCATGCCGGCCAGGCCGCGGCACCGATCCACTGACAACACCAACGGAGACCGACCCATGAGAAAGCCATCCCTGATGCGGCGCCTGTGCCTGGGCGCCGCCGCCACGCTGCTCTGCGCGCCCGTCCTGGCGCAGAACGCCCCGTACCCCAGCCAGCCGGTCAAGCTGGTCGTGCCGTACCCGGCCGGCGGCGCCACGGACACGCTGGCTCGCACCCTCGCTCAGAAGTTGCAGGAGGCCTGGAGCCAGCCGGTGGTTGTGGAGAACAAGCCGGGTGCCTCCGGCACCATTGGCAACAACTTCGTCGCGAAGGCGCCGGCCGATGGCCACACCTTGCTGGTCGCGATCACGGCCTTGATCCAGCAGCCGCCGTTGATGGACAAGTTGCCCTACGACCCCATGAAGGACCTGGCGCCGGTGAGCATGATCGCGCGCAGCCCCAGCATGCTGGCGGTGCCGCTGGATTCGCCCGCGAAGAACCTCAAGGACTTCGTCGCCCTGGTGAAGGCCAGTCCCGGAAAGTACGCCTTCGGCAGCTACGGCGCCGGCACCTCGTCGCACATCCAGGGTTCGCTGCTGAACCTGCAAGCGGGCATCGACCTGACGCATGTGCCCTTTCAGGGTGCCGCGCCGCTGGTGGTCAACCTGGTGGGCGGCCAGCTCGCCTCCGCCTTCATCGACAGCGCCTCGGCGCGGCCGCACCTGAAATCGATCCGGCCGCTGGCCGTCACCGGCACCCAGCGCATGCCCGGCCTCCCCGACGTGCCCACGTTCCAGGAACTGGGCTACAAGTCGTTCGAGCCCTACGGCTGGTTCGGCGTGCTGGCGCCCGCGGCCACGCCTGCGCCCGTGGTGCAGAAGCTCTCCGACGAGGTCAACCGCATCCTGAAGATGCCCGATGTGGTCGCCAAGATCGAGGCGCTGGGTCTGTGGACCGCCGGCAACAAGCCGGCGGAGTTCGCGAAGATCATGAACGATGACTACGCGATCTACGCCCGCATCATCAAGGATGCCAACATCAGGTTGTCGCAATGAAAACCACTCACCCCACTCTGACACGTCGCGCCGCGATCGCTGGTGCGCTGATGCTTGTGGCAGCGCACGCTGCCGCCCAGGTCAGCACGCCGGTTCGCCTGATCGTCGGCTACGCCGCCGGCGGCCCGGTGGACACCACCGCGCGCCTCTTCGCCCCGGTGTTCGCGCGCGAACTCGGCACGCAGGTGATCGTGGAGAACCGTCCAGGCGCCTCGGGCAACGTCGCCGGCGCCTCGGTGGCCAAGAGCGCGCCCGACGGACTCACGCTGTTCTTCGCGGCCAGCCCCACCATCACCATCAGCCCGAACATCTACAAGAAGATGCCGTTCGACCCGGCGACCGAACTCACCCCCGTCGCGCCGCTGGTCAGCTATGCCAACGTGCTGGTGGTGAACAAGGACTTGCCGTTCAAGAACGTCGCCGACCTACTGGCCTACGCGGAGGCCAACCCGGGCAAGCTGGGCTACGGATCGGCGGGCACTGGCGCCTCGAATCACCTCAGTGGCGAACTGATGGCGGCGCAGAGCCAGACCCAGTTGATGCACGTGCCCTACAAGGGCAATGCGCCGGCGATGACCGACGTGATCGGCGGGCAGATCGGCATGATGTTCGACATCGTCAGTACGGCGCGCAGCTACGTCGCGTCGGGCCGCGTGCGGGCGTTGGCCGTGACGTCGCGCGAGCGCAACCCGTCGCTGCCGGACGTGCCCACGATGCGCGAGGCCGGCCTGCCGAATTTCGAGGTGGTGGGCTGGTTCGGCCTTTACGCGCCGCCCAAACTGCCGCCCGCGCTGGCCGCGCGCTACGCCGAGGCGGCGCGCAAGGCGCTGGCCAGCGACGACTTGAAGGTGTTGTGGAACGAGCACGGGTACGACCGCTGGCCCGGTTCGGCCGAGACCATGGCCACCCAGGCGAGCCGGGAGCGGGCCATGTGGGGGACGGTGACGAAGGGGATCAACGTCGAGTAGAGCAGGGTGAGCGGACGCAGATTCTCAATCTGCCGTCCGCTGATGCCGCCGCAACGCCCGCGCAAACCCCCACCCCACCGCCGGCAACCCCAGCGCCGTCGGCAACAGCATCCACGCGGCGCCGCCGTGGTCATAGGCGTAGCCGCACAGCGTCACGCCGATCGCCTGCCCGGTGAACAGGCAGAACGCGAACACCGCCACGGCACTGCCCCGCACCTCAGGAACCATCTGCGTGGCATGCGTCTGCAGGGTGTTGTGGAACAGGTAGGTGCCAAAACCCACGAGCAGGGCCACCGGCCCGGCCGTCCAGGCCCAGGGTGAGAAGAGATAGGCCAGGTACCCGAGGCCCATCACCCAGCCACCCACCAGCACCATGCGCAACTGCCCCATGCGCGCCACGATCTTGCGGGCCGACATGGCATACACCAGGCCCCCCACGGCATTGAGCGCCAGCATGGCGGTGACGGCCGAGAGTGAAAGGCCGAAACGCTGGTGCAGAAAGGCCGGCAGGTAAGCCACCGGCCCCAGCAGCAGGATGCCTTCGGCCAGCGCGGCCGCCAGCACGCGCCACGCCCAAGGCGTGGATGCGACCCGGCGCAAGCCGTCGAGGAAGCCCGTCGCGGGTGCAGGTGCCGCCACCACGCTCGCGGCGCGCATGCGCACCACCAGCAGGACGGTGACGACGGCGAAACCCGCGGCAAGCGCGGCAAAGGCACCGCGCCAGCCCCAGGCGGAATCGGCGAACAGGCCGCCCGCCAGCTGGCCGGCCATCATCCCGGAGAGCGTGCCCGTGAGGAAGCGGGCCAGCGTCGGCTGGCGTTCTTCGAAGGGCACGGCATCGCCGATCCATGCCATCGCCAGCGGGATGATGCCGGCGGCGGCCATGCCCCACGCCACGCGCGCGATGAGCAAGGTGTCGAAGTTCGGTGCGGCCGCGGAGACCAGGGCCAGCACCGAGCAGCCCCCCACGGCCACCGTGACCATGCGGGCCTTGCCGAAGCGGTCCGCGAAGGGGCCGAAGACCAGCTGCATCAACCCGTAGGCGATCGAGAAGGTGATGACGACGCTGCCCGCCTGGCCGGTCGTGAGGCCGAAGTCGGCGGCGAGGCGGGGGATGAGGCCGTCGCAGATGCGGAGCGCGGCGCCGCTGAAGAATGCCGCCAGGGCCAGCAGGGTGACGAAATGCATGAGGTTCGGCCCAGGAACAGGAGCCGGTCCTACAAACCCGCCCCCGGCGCGGGCGCAGGATGGGAGGGAACTCTAGCATTGACGCCGCGATCATTCGAACGTGACCACCCCCGACCCGCGCCTGACCGAGCAGCGCAACCCGCGCAGCACCGCCATCGACCAGCTCGACACGCTGGCCGTGGTCGATCTCATCAATGCGGAGGACCGCCTGGTTGCCACCGCCGTCGGCAAAGAGCGCGAGGCGATCGCCTGCGCCATCGACCTGGTCGTCGAATGCTTCGAGCAGGGCGGCCGCTTGTTCTACGTGGGTGCCGGCACCTCCGGCCGGCTCGGTGTGCTGGACGCCTCCGAAATGCCGCCAACGTACCGCACCGAGCCCGAACTGGTGCAGGGCGTCATGGCCGGCGGCTTCGAAGCCCTGCTGCGCGCCCAGGAAGGCGCGGAGGACCACCCCGAGCATGGCGCCGCCGCGATGGACGAGAAAGCCGTCGGGCCGAATGATTTCGTGCTGGGCATCGCTGCGTCGGGCACCACGCCCTTCGTGCATGGGGCGCTGGCGCGAGCCCGGGAACGCGGCGCGCGCACGGGCTTCCTGCTGTGCAGCCATCCCAGCGCGCAGTTGCGCGAAGCGCATGACGTCGTGATCGCGCCGCTGGTGGGGCCGGAGGTGATCACCGGCTCCACGCGCATGAAGGCCGGCACCGCGACCAAGCTGGTGCTCAACACCATCAGCACCGCGGCCATGGTGAAAACCGGCAAGGTGTTCGGCAACCTGATGGTGGACCTGCAGGTGACCTGCCAGAAGTTGCAGGACCGCGGCGAGCGCATCCTGGTCGACACGCTGGCCGTGTCGCGCGAGGAGGCCGCGCGCCTGCTGGATGCTTCCGGCGGCCACGTGAAGGCCGCCATCGTGATGGCGAAGCTGGGCGTGGATGCGGAGGGTGCGCGGCGCGAACTCGAAGCCGCCGGCGGCTCGATCGCGGGGCTGCTCGGCAAATAGCAGGTTCGTGGGCCCGGATCAGGCCCGGATCCGCTCCAGCCGCTGCCAATCCAACTCGATGCCATGCCCCGGCCGGTCCGGGGCGAGCGCGAAGCCTTCCTCGATGCGCAGTGGCTCTGCGACGTACGCATCCAGCCCGAAACCGTGTGCCTCCAGGAACGTTCCGTTGGGCACCGCCGCCAGCAGGTGCACGGTGACATCGTGTGCGCCATGCGAAGTGACCGGCAAGTTGAATGCCTCGGCCAGGTGGGCGATCTTGAGGAAGCTGGTGATACCCCCGCAGTTGGTGACGTCCGGCTCCGGGAACGTGACGCCGCCTTCCGCGATGAGCTGCTTGAACTCCCAGAGCGTGCGCAGGTTCTCCCCCGATGCGATGGGGATGCCGGCCTCGCGCACCACGCGCGCCTGCCCGGCGACGTCGTCCGGAATGACCGGCTCCTCCAGCCAGGTGAGGTCGTAGGGCTGGAAGGCACGGGCGGCGCGGATCGCCTGGTCGGCGGTCCACTTCATGTTGGCGTCGGCCATCAGCGGAAAGCCCGCGCCCAGGTGCTTGCGCATCGCGGCGACGCGCTCCACGTCCTCGGCGAGCAGCTCGCGCCCCACCTTCATCTTGATCGCACGGAAGCCCCGCTCCAGGTTGGCATCGGTCTGGCGCAGCAGGGCGTCCAGGGGCAGCTGCAGATCGATGCCGCCCGCGTAGCAGCGCACGCGCGGCGCATGGCCGCCCAGCAGCTTCCACAGCGGTTCGCGCAGGCGCCTGGCTTTCAGGTCCCAGAGCGCCATGTCCAGCGCTGACAAGGCCAGCACCGTCGGCCCGCCCCGCCCGCCGTAATGGGAAGCCCACCAGAGGCGGTTCCACAGGAACTCGATGCGGTCCGCGTCCTGGCCGAGCGCCACCTCGGGGAAGTCGCGGCGCAGCACGGCATCGATCGCGGCGCCGTTGCGTCCGCAGGTGAAGGTGTAGCCCACACCCTGCTGGCCGTCGGCGTCACGCACGCGCACGGTGTTGAGCTCGAAGGCGAGCATCTCGCCGTGCATGGAATCGGTCAGAGCCGTCGGCAGCGGAAGACGGTAGAAGCCGGGTTCGATTTCGGTGATGTTGGCCATGGCGACGGTTTAGGCGAATGTGCTTTGCCCTGCCAGCGGGTTTTCCTGGGCCGCGCGGGGCCGTCAGCCCAACTCGACCAGAACCGGCTGGTGGTCGGAAGCCTGCGTGCGGCCATCGACCTCCAGCCACTGCAGCCGGTCCTTCAACCGGTCACTCGCGAAAATGAAATCGCAGGCGATCGGCTCTGGCCCATAGCGGCGGTCGTGGAGGCGGAAAGTGGGCGCGTGCGGCGCGTCCGCGTGCAGGACGCGCCATGCATCGTGCAAGGACCCGCCCTCGGAAGGCCGGGTGATCTCCGCGTACTCCGGCTCATGTGCCTCGAAGTTGAAGTCGCCGCAAAGGATGGCCAGGTCCGTGTGCAGCTTGGTCTGGAAAGGCGAGCCGTCGTCGCTGGGTTGCGGGGGCATCGCCGCATGCGCGCAGTATTGCAGGTGGAGGTCACGCAGCGCGCGCGCCTGGGCCATGCGCTGCTTCTTCGAGTAGTACTCCAGGTGTGTCGTCATCACCCGCACGGCCCCCAGGCCGGGATCGATCAGCGTGACGACGGTGCACATGCGCGGCATGCTGCGGACGCCGTCATCCGGCGGGTACGGCAGGGCATGGTGCTGCACGTGGGCCACCGGCAGCCGGGTCGCGATGCAATTGCCGAACTGCCGGTGCGCGCCGTCCGCCCCCCATTCCTGCACGGCGGCGCCGAAGAACAGTTCGAAGCCCGGCAGAAGACCGCGCAGCCATGCGGGCTGGTCATGACCGGCGTTGCCTTCGAGCTTCGGGTAGTTCACCGCGATCTCCTGCAGGCACAGCACGTCGAAATCGCCCAGCTTCCGGGCCACCTTGACGATGCGCCGGGGATCGACGATGCCGTCGTTGCCGCAGCACCATTGGGCGTTCCAGGTGACGAGTTTCATGCTGGCGGAAGTATAGGGAGCCGTGCCCTAGACTTCCCTCTTTGAGATTGCCAGTGGAGAACCGAGTGACCAGCACGCCGACCGGGCGCTACCCCGAGCCCAACGAGGAATTCCCCCAGGCCACGCGCCTGGACGACGTGCGCATCCGCGAGGTCCGGCCCATCATCTCGCCCGCGCTGCTGCAGTACGAGCTGCCGGCCGATGCCGCGGTGCAGCGCTTCATCGAGGCCAGCCGGACCGAAGTCGCGAATGTCGTGCACGGCACCGATCCCCGGCTGCTGGTGGTGGTGGGCCCGTGCTCGATCCACGACAGCGAACAGGCGCTCGAATACGCGCAACGCTTGCTGGCGCTGCGCGAGGAAGTGAAGGACCAGCTGCTGATCGTGATGCGCGTGTACTTCGAGAAGCCGCGCACCACGGTCGGCTGGAAGGGCTACATCAACGACCCGCACCTGGACGGCAGCTTCCGCATCAACGAGGGCCTGCGCAAGGCGCGCGAGCTGCTGCTGGCCATCGCGCAGATGGGCCTGCCGGCCGGCACCGAGTTCCTGGACCTGCTCAGCCCGCAATACATCGCCGACCTGATCAGCTGGGGCGCCATCGGTGCGCGCACGACAGAGAGCCCGTCGCACCGCCAACTGGCTTCCGGCCTGAGTTGCCCCGTCGGCTTCAAGAACGGCACCGACGGCGGCGTGCAGATGGCGGCCGATGCCTTGATCTCCTGCCGCGCGCCCCATGCCTTCATGGGCATGACGAAGATGGGGCAGGTCGCGATCTTCGAGACCTCGGGCAATGACGACTGCCACATCATCCTGCGCGGCGGTTCGCGCGGGCCCAACTACTCGAAAGCGGACATCGACGCGGCATGCGCCATCCTGCGCAAGTCCGGCGTGTCGGAGCGCGTGATGGTCGATTGCTCGCATGCGAATTCGGCGAAGAAGTACGAGCGGCAGGTGGAGGTGGCGCAGGACCTGGCCCGCCAGATCGCCGCGGGCGAGCAGCGCATCCTGGGGTTGATGGTGGAGAGCCACCTGAACCCGGGCCGGCAGGACCTGCAGCCGGGCGTGCCGCTGCAACGCGGCGTGTCGATCACCGATGGATGCATCGGGTGGGAGCAGACGGAAGCGGTGTTGCGAGGCCTGGCTGCCGCTCGCCCGGTGTAGCAGGGACGCATCCGGTTACATGTCCGGTGCCGGCTGGTGCAGACGTCACGCCTTTTTCGCGAAGTTCTTCTCAAGCACCGTCACGGAATATTGATAGGCTCCACCGCTTTCGACCCATTTCCAGGAGCCAACATGTTCAAGAAACTCGCCTCCGAAGCGCTCGGCCTGAGCGACATCGGTTCCATCATCGAGCCCAAGGACTTCGGCAAGGTCGATGCCGACGACTACCTGTTCCATGAGGACGGGGAGAAGATCTTCTTCCTGATCAAGTCGAAGAAGGACGAATACTGCTTCACCAACCTCGCGCTGATCCACGTCGACGGCGACTCCGCCGTGTCGTCGAAGCGGTCGATCAAGCGCTACGAATACGCCAGCCAGCAGATCGCCGGCGTGCAGATCGAGACGGCCGGCACGATCGACATGGACATCGAGCTGAAGTTCAGCATCGGCGGCGTGGTCTTCAGCATCGACGTGCGCAAGAACTTCATCGAACAGCTGAAGGACATCTACAAGGCGCTCATCACCATCAGCAAGCGGCAATACACCGACGCGGTGTGCCGCGAGAACGCCATCCGCGCGCTCGATGCCACGGCCTCCATGTACAAGATCACCTCGGCCAGCTCGGGCGAGGCGGTGACCGCGCAGTACAACGAGCTGCTGAAAGGCGTGAACCAGGCGATGCTGGTGAGCTACATGAAGCGCGATTTCAGCGACGTGTTCGCGAAGTACATCCAGGCCTAGCTTGTCGATGCCGAAGGAAGTCCGGCGCTGCGCCTGGGCGCAAAGCGATCCATTGATGCAGGCGTACCACGACACCGAGTGGGGCGTGCCTGTGCGCGATGCTCGTGAGTTGTGGGAAACGCTGATGCTGGAAGGCTTCCAGGCCGGGCTGTCGTGGCTGGTGGTGCTGCGCAAGCGCGATGCCTTTCGAAAGGCCTTCGCCGGCTTCGAGCCGGCGAAGGTGGCGAAATTCGGGGAGCGCGACATCGAGCGCCTGCTGGCGAACGAAGGCATCATCCGCTCGCGCGCGAAGATCGAGGCGACCATCGCGGGCGCCAGAATCTACTGCGACATGATGAAGAACGGCGAGGACTTCGGGGCGTTCTGCTGGTCGTTCACCCAGGGGAAGGTGATTCGCGGCGACGGCAAGACGTTGCCCGCGCAGACCGAGCTGTCCGCCACCATCTCCAACGAGCTGAAGCGCCGCGGCTTCAAGTTCGTCGGGCCGACGATCGTCTATGCCTGGCTGCAGGCGGTGGGGATCGTGGATGACCATGCGGCGGACTGCGCCTTCCGCCGGGCGCGGCGTTAGAGACTACGGAAGTTCGACGCCCACGGCGCGTGCCGCGGCGCGTACCGGCTCCGGCCAGTTGATCATGCCCGGGTCTTTGCCGCTGGCCATGCCCATCAGGTAGGCGGGTTCGGCACTGACATTCCGGAACCCCCTCGACACACCGGGCTGGATGCTGATCGTGTCCCACTGCTCCAGAACGATGCTCCGGCTTCCTTCAGGTCCCCAGAACACTTCCCACCGCCCCGTGAGCGCGACGAAGACTTCCTGCGTCAGGTGGTTGTGCAGCGGCGCGGCTTTTCCTGGCTCGCAGTGCACGAGGCTCATGTGGAAACCCTCCGCCGCCAGTGGCGCGCCGGGTTGCTGGCCCAGGACGCGAAGCGTGGTTCGCTCACAGCCCGGGATCGCGGAGTCGATGTAGTCGTCGGTCGGCTTCAAGTTCAGGAAGCGCGCGACGCGACCTTCCATCTCTTCGACCGATGGATTGTCGTCGGTGATGGGGGCGGTGGCCGTCATGTCGCCACCATTCTCCGCCACTCACCCCTCCGGCCGCAAACTGATCCCCAGCGCCAGCTTCCGGATCCCGTTCGCGAACGAGCGTACCGCCGCCGTCTGCTTGCCCCCGCGCTTCCACAGGATCCCCGGCGTGCGCACCGGTGTCGGGCTCTCCAGCGGGATCACGCGGATGTCTTCGCGCGGCGGCACTGCCTGGGCGGAAACGACGGTGGCCAATGCAGTACGCGCCACCAGCGCGATCATCGGCGCGATGGTGTTCATCTCCGCCGCCAGCATGGGCTCGGCGCCGCAGGCGCGAAAGCACTCGTCCAGCATGCCGCGCGTGGCAAAGCTCTCGGGCAGCAGCACCATGCGCTGGCGATGCAACTCCACCATGCGCACGCGCTTGCGCTGCGCCAGCGGGTGCTGCAGGCCCACCACCAGCACCATCTCCTCGGTGTAGAGCGGCTCGAACCACAGGTGGCTGGCATCGGGCGGCGCGTACGAGATGCCGATGTCCAGCGTACCGTCGAGGAGGCGCTGCGCGATGGTATCGGCCGCCAGTTCGTCGACCGTGACCTTCACCGTCGGGTGCTTGTGCAGGAACGTCGCCATGCACTCCGGCACGAAGCCGATGTTGAAGGTGCCGGTGGAGCCGATGCGCACCTGGCCCGACAGTTCGTCGGGCGCGCGCAGCAGGTCGCCCAGGCCCTGGTCGACCTCGCGCAGCGCCTTGGCCGCGTAGCCCAGGAAGGTCTCGCCGGCGTCGGTGAGCAGCACGCGCTTGCCGATGCGGTCGAACAGGGCGCGGCCGATCTCGTCTTCGAGCTGGCGGATCTGGTGCGAGAGCGTCGACTGCGTCACGTGCACCCGCTCGGCCGCGCGCGTGAAGTTGAGCGTGTCGGCCAGCGCGACGAAGTAGCGCAGGTGGCGCAGTTCCATGGGGGCCCAGTCTAGGGTTAACCAGTGTGAATGATCGATGGTATCGATGCGAACCATCGAAATTCTTCACTTCTGCGGGCTCCTGTCAATCGATAGAGTCCCGCCAGTTGCATCAGGACCCCCGCCATGGCCCAACTCGAATACGACACCAAAAGCCTCACCGACGCCGTCATCGCCCGCCTGGCCGACTGCCAGGACCCGCGCTTCAAGCAGGTCATGACCTCGCTGGTGCGCCACCTGCATGACTTCGCGCGCGACGTCGACCTGAAGGGGCCCGAGTGGTTCCAGGCCATCGAATTCCTCACCGCCTGCGGCAAGGCCTGCGACGAGAAGCGGCAGGAATTCATCCTGCTCTCCGACACGCTGGGCCTGTCGATGCTGGTGGTGGCGCTGGAACATGCGCGTGCCCTCGGCAACCGGACCGGCGCCACGCCCCCGACCGATGCCACCGTGCAAGGCCCCTTCTACTGGGAAGGCGCGCCGGACGTCGCGCTCGGCAGCGACATCGCGCAGGGCATCCCCGGCGAGCCCGCTTTCTACAGCGGCCGGGTGACCGACCTGGAGGGCAAGCCCCTGGAGAACGCGTTGCTCGACGTCTGGTCGGGCGACGGCGACGGCATCTACGACATGCAGATGGCCGACGCCGGCATGCGGGCGCGCGCTCGCATCCGCACCGACAAAGAGGGCCGCTACTGGTTCTGGTCGATCCGGCCGACCTACTACCCCGTGCCCACCGACGGCCCGGTGGGCGTGATGCTGGGCAAGATGGGCCGCCACCCGAATCGCCCCGGCCACATCCACATGATGGTGTCGGCGCCCGGGCACACCCCGGTTACGACGCACCTGTTCGTCAAGGACAGCCCGTACCTGGATTCCGATGCGGTGTTCGGTGTGCGCGAGAGCCTGATCGTGGAGTTCGAGAAGTGCCCGCCCGGCAAGGCGCCGGATGGCAAGCAGATGGACAAGCCGTACCACGCCGCGCACTATGACTTCCGGCTGATCCCCCAGGGTGCCTGAATGAGCTCCGCCTCCACCGGCTCCATCAACAAGATCGGCAAATCGACGGTGCCACGCACCGCGATCTGCACGTCCGACGAGCACAGCATCACCGTGCGCGGTGAAGACTTGTGCCATGACCTGATCGGCAAGATCTCCTTCACGGACTACTTCAGCCTGCTGGTCACCGGCCAGCGGCCTTCGAACGCCGACCGGATGGTGCTGGACGCGACGCTCGTCGCCATCGCCGAACACGGCATGGTGCCGAGCGTGCAGGCCAGCCGCATGACCTACGCGGCGGCACCAGATGCGCTGCAAGGCGCGGTGGCGGCGGGCATCCTGGGTTGCGGCAGCGTGATCCTGGGTGCTTCGGAGACGGCTGGGCGGATGTTCAGCGAGGTTGACCAGCAGGCGGGTCCGACGGGCGACTTGCGGGCCGCGGCCAAGGAAGTGATCGGGCGCTGGCGTGCGGCTGGCCAGCCGGTGCCCGGCTACGGACACCCGCTGCACAAGGACCGCGACCCGCGCGTAGTGCGCTTGTTCGCCGTCTCCAAGGAAGCGGGTGCCGGCCAGCGCTTCGTGGAGATCGCGGAGGCGGTCGAGGCCGTCATCCCGGAAGTCGTGGGCAAGGAACTGAAGCTCAATGTCTCGGCGGCGATTCCCGCGGTGCTCCTGGGCACCAACTTCCCCTTGCGCGGTTTGCGCGGCGTGCCGATCCTGGCGCGCACCGCGGGCCTGATCGCGCACCTGTGCGAGGAAGCTGTGAATCCCAGCGGCTTCGCCCTGTCGTACCAGGCCACGCGCGAGCTGGTCTACGAAGGCCCGGCGCCGAAAGCCTCGGCGCGATGAGTTCGGTCCTGCAAGACGTGCGCGTGCTGGAACAGGGCACGTTCATCACCGGCCCCGCCTGCGGCATGCTGCTGGGCGACCTGGGCGCGGACGTCATCAAGATCGAGCAGCCAGGAACCGGCGACCCGTTTCGCGCGTTCAAGGGCGGCCTCTACAGCCCGCACTTCCAGACCTACAACCGCAACAAGCGCAGCATCACGCTCAACACCAAGCAGCCCGCCGACCGCGAACGTCTGTACGAGCTGGTGAAGACGGCGGACGTGTACATCCAGAACTTCCGCCCCGGCGTGGCGGAGCAACTCGGTGTGGGCGAGAAGGATTTGCGCGAGCTCAACCCGCGCCTCATCTACTGCTCGATCAGCGGCTTCGGCCCCGACGGTCCCTCGGCGGCGCGCCCCAGCTACGACACGGTGGCGCAGGCGGCCAGCGGTTACCTCAAGCTGCTGGTGAATCCGGCGAACCCGCGCGTCGTGGGGCCCGCCATCGCCGATGCGGTCACCGGCTTCTACGCGGCCTACGGTGTGCTGGGCGCGTTGCACGAGAGGGCCCGCACCGGCACCGGCCGCAAGGTCGAAGTGTCGATGCTGGAAGCCATGTCGCACTGGAACCTGGACGCCTTCACGCACTACTACTCGGCCGGTGAAGTGATGGGCCCCTACAGCCGGCCCAGCGTGTCGCAGTCCTATGTGCTCGAGTGTTCCGACGGCAAATGGGTCGCGCTGCACATGTCCTCGCCCGAGAAGTTCTGGCAAGGCCTGGCCAACGCCATCGAGCGGCCCGAGATCTTCCAGGACCCGCGCTTCGCCACCCGCGAGGTGCGCATCCAGAACCAGGACGGCCTGATCGAGCTGCTGGGCGGCATCTTCCGCACGCGCACGCGCGAGCAATGGTGCAACCGGCTGCTGGCCGAGGACGTGCCGCACGCGCCCATGTACGACACCAGCGAAGCGCTGGAAGACCCGCAGGCGAAGCATCTGCAACTGCTGGTGTCGGCACAGCACCCGACCATGGGCGAGTTCCGCACGGTGCGCCCGCCGGTCACGTTCGACGGCGAGCGTTCGCTGCAGGTGCGGCCGCCGCCGGTCCTGGGTGAGCACAACGGCGACATCGATGCGATGCTTGCCGACGCGAAGACTTAAACCAAGAGAAGGAGACAACGCCATGAGCACGATCCCATCCATCCCCCGCCGCACCCTGCTGGCCGGCGCGGCCTCCGCGGCGTTGGGCGCTTCGCCTCTCGCAGCTTTTGCCCAGGGCGCACCCATCCGCATCGGCAGCACGCTGGCGCTCACCGGCCCCCTCTCGGCCACCGCGCAGGTGCACAAGCTCGTGGGCGAAATCTACGTCGAGCAGCTCAACGAGCGCGGCGGCTTGCTGGGACGCAAGGTGGAATGGATCGTGAAGGACGACCAGTCCAAGCCCGACCTGGCGCGCACGCTGTACGAGCAACTGATCACCGCGGACAAGGTCGACCTCCTGATGGGCCCCTATGCCACCGGCGCCATCCTCTCGGCCATGGGCGTGGCCCAGCGCTACAACAAGGTGCTGGTGCACCACACGCTGGGCGTGCCCTCGCTGGCCAAGTACGACATGCAGTTCCCCGCCTGGTCGTTGGGCTCCGACCCCGGTGTCACGGTCAACAACACCCTGTTCGAGGCACTGGCTGCCGGGCCCAAGCCGCCGAAAACCGTGGCGGTGGTCACCAGCAAGTTCCCCTCGATCCACTTCATGTCGATGGGCGCGCGCGAGACCATCAAGAAGAAGGGCCTGACGGAGGTGCTGTTCCTCGAATGGGAATTCGGCAACCGCGAGTTCGGGCCCATCGCCGCGCGCGTCAAGGATGCCAAGCCGGACTTCGTGTTCGTCGGCGCGATCGGCCTGGACGGCAACCTGCTGCTCGACGCCATGAAGAAGATCGACTATGTGCCGCCGCAGCACTTCTACATGTATCCGGCGCCGGGGCCGCTGGTGGCCTCGCCGGATGCGAAGAACGCGCTGTCCGTCACCATCTTCGAGGACCAGCCGCCCTTCAACACCCGGCCCGGCGCGGAGAAGTTCATCACCACCTACCGCGCCCGCGCCGCCAGGGCGAACTTCCCCGATACCTCGGTGGAGGTGCAGGCCGGGGCCTCCTGGACCGCCTGGCAGATCCTGGAGGCGGGGGTCACCGCCACCAAGAGCCTGGACGACAAGAAGATCGCCGATTACCTGAAGAAGAACAAGGTGAACACGATCCAGGGCGCGCTGCGCTTCGACGGGCCGTCGAACTACGGCGACGACCTGATGCGCATCAAGCAGATCCAGAACGGCAAGTGGGTCGTGGTGTGGCCGCGCGAGATCGCGACGCCCGGCGTCCGCATGGCGGCGAACTAGGCCCCACTCGCGATGAGTTTTCCGAGCTGGACCTTGCTCGGGCAGTCAGTGCTGTCCGGGTTTTTTGTCGGCGCGCTGTACGGCCTGCTGGGGCTCGGGCTGGGCCTCAGCTGGGGACTGCTGCGTACCATCAACCTCACGCACTTCGCCTTCGCGTTCCTCTCGGCCTACCTTTGCCTGCAATTGGCGGTGGTGGCGCATTGGGATCCGCTGCTCACGTTGGCGGTGATCGTCCCCTTGATGTTCGCGTTGGGAGCAGGATTGCACTGGTTGACCGAGCGGTTCAAGCTCACGCCCTTCAGCTCGCTGCTGCTCACCTTCGGCTGCATGGGCATCGCCGAATCCGTCATGCAGACGATCTGGACGGCCGATCCGCGCAAGCTGGAGTCGGCCTACGCCACCATGAAGTTCAAGCTCGGGCCGCTCTACGTCCCCATCCCCGAGTTGATGACGCTGGTGGTGGCACTGCTGGTGACGGGCGCAGCCTGGTGGGTGCTGCGGCACACCGACCTGGGCAAGGCGCTGCGCGCGTCGGCGGAAGACGCGCCCATCGCCGCCGCCTTCGGCATCAACCAGCGGCGCAACAGCTTCCTCCTGGCGGGCACCTGCTCGGCGCTGGCCGGCATCGCCGGTGTCTGCATCGCCCTTTCGAGCAGCATCAGTCCTTCGCAGATGTACGCCTGGGTCGGTGTGGTGTTCGCGGCCGTGATGCTCGGTGGCTTGGGCAGCGCGCTCGGTCCTCTTGTGGCCGGCGTGATCATCGGTGTCAGCGAGGCGGTGACGATGGCCGTGACCTCGCCGTCGTGGGCGCCGCTGGTGTCGTTCGCGCTGCTGATCCTCATCTTGCTGCTCAGGCCGGGACGCGTGCGGTGAAGCTGCGCGCCGCCCCCCTGGCTGTCCTCGGCGCCGGTGTGCTGCTGTGCATGCTGCCGTTCCTGAAACCGCCGGCGTTCTACGAGTCGTTCCTGTACCTGGCGCTGTTCTGGATCGTGCTGGCGACCTCGTGGAACCTGCTCTCGGGTTACGCGGGCTACTTCTCGTTCGGGCATGGCGCGTTCTTCGGCGCGGGCGTGTACACGTCGGCGACGCTGGCGGCCAAGTTCAACTGGCCTTTCCTGTGGACGCTTCCCGTTGCTGCGCTGGTTGCAGCGGTGATCGGGGTCGCCGTGGGCTCGGTCGCCTTTCGGGTCCGTGGCGTCCGCGGCGAGTTGTTTGCCCTGCTCACGCTGGCGGTCACCTTCGTGCTGGCCACGATCATCGGCAACTCGCCGCTGGATGGCGGGCAGGGCGTGTACCTGAATGCGGTGCCAGTGCCCTCGCTCGGCCCGAGCGCGACGTCGAGCCTGTTCCTGATGATGGTGGTGGCTGCCGTGGTGACGATGCTGGTGTCGTGGGCCGTGTGGCATTCGCGCTTCGGCGCTGGCCTCTTCGCCATCCATGACGACGAGGATGCGGCCGAGGTGATGGGCGTGCCGACCTTCCGCTGGAAGCTCGGCGCGCTCGCGCTGTCGTGCGCACTGGCGGGTTGGGCGGGCGGCATTCATGCGCTGTTCGTGTCGTACATCACCACGCCGGAGATCTTCAACATCACCGTGCCGCTGACGGTGGTGCTCATGAGCATCCTGGGGGGGTCGCGGCACTGGGCCGGGCCGGCGGCGGGGGCGGTGGCGATCACGTGTCTGCTGTTCGCGTTCACGGGGAGCCAGTACGCGGTGATGGGAAAGGGGTTGATCGGGGCGATCCTGGTAGCGGGGATTTTGTTCATGCCGCAGGGGGTGATGGGGAAGTTGTGGCGGCGACGTGCCGTGCGCGCCCCCCTCCCGGCCTCCCCCCAGAGGGGGGAGGAGGAAGTCAAAGAACTCCCTCCCCCTTTGGGGGAGGGCGGGGGTGGTGGCTCGCCCGAGGCCCCCATTCTGCTGACTGTCAAAGGCCTGTCGAAATCCTTCAGGGGATTGAAAGCCCTCAACAACGTCACCCTCGAAGTCCGCCAGGGCGAGATCCTCGGGCTGCTCGGACCCAACGGCTCCGGCAAGTCCACCTTCATCAACGTGGTGAGCGGGCACTTCCTGCCGGACGGCGGCGAGGTGTGGCTGGATGGCAAGAACATCGCCGGCTTGCCGGCCCACCGCATCGCCCAGGCGGGCATCGCGCGCACGTATCAGATCCCCAGGCCATTCACGCAGATGAGCGTGCTGGACAACGTCGCCATTGCCGCGATGTATGCGGGAAAGGGCCTGCCGACGATGGAGGCCGGCCGCAACGAAGCGCGCCAGTGGCTGGCGTTCGCGCACCTGGAAAGCAAGGCCGACAGCCTGCCCGGCGATCTCAATCTGCACCAGCGCAAGTTCCTGGAGCTGGCGCGCGCGCTGGCCTCGCGGCCGCGCCTGGTGCTGCTCGACGAAGTGCTGTGCGGCCTGACACCCACCGAGATCCAGTCCGCCGTGCAGCTGATCAAGCGCATCCGCGACCAGGGCACCACCATCGTCTTCGTGGAACACGTGATGGACGCCGTGATGGCGCTGACCGACCGCATCGTCGTCTTCGACCAGGGCCTGCTGCTGGCCGAAGGCGCCCCCCAGGAAGTGATGCAGCGGCCGGCCGTGGTCGAGGCCTATCTGGGGTTGGCACATGCTTGAGGTCGACCAACTGGCCGTGGCGTATGGCGAAGCCGGCGCGATCTGGGACGTGTCGCTGCGCGTCGCCACCGGCGAACTGCTCTGCGTCGTCGGTCCCAACGGGGCTGGCAAGACCACGCTCGTCAACACGATCGCCGGCATCCTGCCGCCGAAGTCGGGCCGCATCGCCATGAACGGCCAGGAGATCACCCGGCTCGCGCCGCACCGCTTCTGCGAAGCTGGGATCGCGCTGGTGCCCGAAGGCCGGCGGCTGTTCACGGGCATGACCGTGGCCGACAACCTCGATGTCGGCAGCTACCTCCCCGCAGCCAAGGCGAAACGCCGCGAGACGCTGGAGGAAGTGCTGACGCTGTTCCCCGCATTGAAAGCCAAATTGCCGGAACCGGCCGGCGAACTCTCCGGGGGGCAGCAGCAGATGGTGGCGATCGGCCGCGCGCTGATGGCGCGGCCGCGCCTGCTGCTGCTGGACGAGCCCTCGCTCGGCCTGTCGCCGCTGGTCACGGCGGACATGTTCGATGCCATCCGCAAGATCAGCGCGGCGGGCATGACCATCGTGCTCGTCGAGCAGAACGTGGCGATGGCGATGCGCGTGTCGCATCGCGCGCTCGTGCTGGAGCTGGGCCGCATCGTCGCCGAAGGCGCGCCGGATGAACTGATGCAGCGCCCTGAAATTCGCAAAGCCTACCTTGGCACCTGAAAACCGCATCCCCGTCATTCCCGCGAAGGCGGGAATCCAGGGCTTCCACGACGGAAGCTCTGGATCCCCGCGTCCGCGGGATGACGCCAATTCAAGAAGGATCGACAACATGCTGTTCCCCACCACCATCGTCGGCAGCTTCCCGCAGCCCGAATGGCTGATCGACCGCGCCAAGCTGGCCGGGCGTTTCCCGCCGCGCGTGCGCGCGAAGGAGCTCTGGCGCCTGCAGGAGCCTTACCTCGCGCAGGCGCAGGACGACGCGACCCTGCTGGCCATCCGCGCGCAGGAGGAAGCCGGCCTCGACATCGTGTCCGACGGCGAGATCCGCCGCGAGAGCTATTCAAACCGCTTCGCCACCGCGCTCGAAGGCGTGGACCTGGACAACCCCGGCACCGCGCTCGACCGCTCGGGTCACCCGAACCCGGTGCCGCGCATCAGTGGGAAGATCCGCCGCAAGCATGCTGTGGAAGTGGAAGACCTGCTGTTCCTCAAGCGGCATACGAAGCGCATGACCAAGATCACGGTGCCCGGCCCGTTCACCATGCTGCAGCAGGCGCAGAACGACTTCTACAAGAGCGAAGAAGAAGCCGCGATGGACTACGCGGAGGCCGTCAATGCCGAGATCAAGGACTTGTTCGCGGCCGGTGCCGACGTGGTGCAGATCGACGAGCCCTACATGCAGGCGCGTCCCGAGAAGGCGCGCCAGTACGGCCTGGCCGCGCTGAACCGCGCGCTCGAAGGCGTGCAAGGCACGACCGCCGTGCACATCTGCTTCGGCTACGCCGCCGTCATCCACGCGCGGCCCAGCGGCTATTCCTTCCTGCCGGAGCTGGCGGGTTGCAAGTGCGGGCAGGTCTCCATCGAGACGGCGCAGTCGAACCTGGACACGAAGGTGCTGGAGGAGCTGGGCGGCAAGCAGATCATGGTGGGCTGCCTGGATCTTTCGGACATGAACATCGAGACGCCCGAGGTGGTGGCCGGACGCATCCGCAAGGCGCTGAAGCACGTGAAGCCGGAGCAGGTGATCCTGGCGCCGGACTGCGGCATGAAGTACCTGCCGCGTGAAGTGGCGCAGGGGAAGTTGGCGTCCATGGTCAAGGCCGCACAGATGCTGCGAGGCGAATACCAATGACGCACCTGCTCCGTCGCACCTTGCTGCTGGCCGCGTTGGCCTGGCCGGCGCTCGCGCCGGCCCAGGACGGCACCGTCAGGCTCGTCGTCCCCTTCGGCGCCGGCACCACCACCGACATCGTGAGCCGCGTGTTCGCGGAAGCATTGGCGAAGCAGCTGGCGCAGACCGTCGTCGTCGAAAACCGCGCCGGTGCCGGCGGCTCCACCGGATCCGACCTAGTGGCCAAGTCGGCACCCGACGGCCGCACCATCGTCATGGGCACCGTGGGCACGCATGCGATCAACGCCTCGTTGTTTCGCAAGCTGCCCTATGACCCGATGAAGGATTTCGCGCCGCTGGCGCTGGTGGGGTTCACGCCGACCTTGCTGGTGGTCGCCGCGGACTCGCCGGCGAAGACGCTCAAGGACCTGGCCGCGCTGGCGGCGCGGCCCGAAGGGATCTCCTTCGCTTCCGCCGGCAACGGCACCTCGGGTCATCTGGCCGGTGAGATGCTGGCGCAGCGCCTCGGCGGCAAGATGGTCCACGCGCCGTTCAAGGAGGGCGCGATGGCCCTGACCGCCGTGATGGGCAAGCAGGTGGACTTCATGTTCTATCACCCGGCCGCGACCGTGCCGCAGATCAAGGCGGGCAAGCTGCGCGCGCTGGGTGCCAGCAGCGCGCAGCGCAGCGCCGCCGCGTCCGACGTACCGACGCTGCTGGAGCAAGGCGTGAAGGACTTCGACCTGGTCGCCTGGTTCATGCTCTATGCGCCGGCGGCCACACCTCCGGCGGCGCTGGCGCGACTGCGCACCGCGTCCGCAGCGGCGCTGGTACAGCCCGACGTGATGGCCAAGCTGCGTGAGCAGGGCATCGAGCAGCGTGCGTTGCGCAGCGAAGAACTGGCACCGTTCAACAAGGCCGAAATCGACAAGTGGGCGGAGCTGGTCAAGCGTTCGGGTGCCCAGGTCGACTGACACGCGCGACAATCGCCAAAGGAGACGCCCCATGACCCACACGACATCCCGCCGCGCCTGGCTGGCCCTGGCACTCGCCGCAAGCTGCGGCACCGCCGCGGCGCAGGGCTTTCCTGCGCGCCCCATCACGCTGGTGGTGCCGAATCCGCCGGGCGGCCTGGTCGATGGCTCGGCGCGACTGCTGAGCGACCCGCTCGGCCGCGCGCTGAACGGCAGCGTCGTCATCGACAACCGCGCCGGCGGCAGCGGCAACGTGGCGTACAGCCATGTCGCGCGGGCTCCGGCGGACGGCTACACGCTGCTGGTTTCGTATTCGGCGTACCACGTGGGCAACCCCTCGCTTTCGCCGAAGCTGCCGTGGGCGCAGAAGGATTTCGTGCCGGTGGCCATGATCACCGTCGCCACCAACGTGATCGCGGTGCACCCTTCCGTGCCGGCGCAGAACCTGAAGGATTTCATCGCGTACACCAAGACCAATCCCGGCAAGCTGAGCTATGCCTCGCAGGGCAGCGGTTCGCTCTCGCACATCGGCACCGAGATGTTCAAGATGCAGACCGGCACGCGCATCGTCCACATCCCCTATCGCGGCTCCGGCCCGGCCATCCAGGACGTGCTCACCGGCCAGGTGCAGCTGTTCATCACCACGCCGCCTTCGGTGATGGGCCACGTGCAGGCCGGCAAGCTGAAAGGCCTGGCGGTCGCCGCGAAGACGCGCCATCCGGCGATGCCCGACGTGCCGACCACCGCCGAGGCCGGACTGCCCGGCTTCGAGCTCGAAGCCTGGGTGAGCATCTTCGCGCCCGCGGGCACGCCGCCCGACGTGGTGGCCAGGCTGTCGGCGGCCATCAAGCAGGCGATGGAGCAGCCGGAAACCCGCACGCGTGCCACCACGGCGGGCATCGACATCCGCTACCGCGGTGCTTCCGACCTCGATGCGCAGGTGAAGCAGGAGACCGAGTTCTGGGCGAAGACGATCAAGGCCGCGGGCATCACGGCGGAATGAGCAAGGGCTTCCGTCAGGTCGAAATCCCGGCCGCAGACGGCCAGCCCATCCCGGTGTTGAGCTGGTTGCCGGAGGCCTCCGTGCGCGGCGTGGTGCAGGTCGCGCACGGCATGGGCGAGCATGCGGCACGCTACGGGCGCCTGGCGGAAGCACTCACTGCCGCCGGCTTCGCCGTCTATGCGAACAACCATCGGGGCCATGGCGAAGCGGCGCGGGTCGAGAGCCAGCGCGGCAACTTCGGCGCGGCCGGTTTCCCCGACATCGTGCGCGACATGCTCAGCGTGACCGAGTTCGCGAGCGTGCAGCACCCGGGCTTGGCCATCACCCTGTTCGGCCACAGCATGGGTTCCTTCGCGGCGCAGGTGTACGCACTGGACCACTCCGCCCGCATCGCCGCGCTGGCCTTGTCCGGCACAGCCGCGACCGACTTGTTGATGGCCGTGCGCGGCCCGCAACGCAAGCTGGAGGACTATGCGGGCACCGCGCCGGCGCGCACGCCCTTCGACTGGTTGAGCCGGGACGACGCCGAGGTGGACAAGTACATCGCCGATCCGCTGTGCGGCTTCTCGCTGACGAAGGCGTCGCGCGCGTCGATGGTCGAGGCGTGCGCGCGCACGGCATTGCCTGGCGCCTTCGGCGCGCTGCGTCCCGAACTGCCGGTGTACCTGTTCACGGGAGACCAGGACCCCGTCAACAACAAGCTGGAGTGGTTCCACCCGCTGGTGGAGCGCCTGCGCGCGGCGGGCTTGCGTGACGTGACGACGCGCATGTATCCGGGCGCGCGCCATGAGGTGCTCAACGAAATCAACCGCGACGAAGTGACGGCCGATTTTCTCGTCTGGCTGGGGCGCGTCGCATGAGCGGGGCGGGCGAAATGAAGATCGCCGTTTCAGATGGCGTTGAAGTCTCGGGCGTGCTCGATGCGCCCGCATCCCCTTGGGCCTGCTATGTGTTCGCGCACGGAGCGGGCGCGGGCATGCGCCACACCTTCATGCAGTCCATGGCCGAGGGCTTTGCCGAGCGAGGCATTGCCTGCCTGCGCTTCCAGTTTCCCTTCATGGAGCAGGGCTCCAAGCGCACCGATCCGCCTGTCGTTGCGCAGGCCGCCGTGCGTGCCGCGGCCGCGGAAGCGGCGCGCCGGCTGCCGGGAGTGCCGCTCTTCGCCGGCGGCAAGTCCTTCGGCGCGCGAATGACGTCTCAGGCACAGGCCGCCGATGCGCTCGCAGGCGTGCGCGGCCTGGTGTTCGTCGGCTTCCCGCTGCACCCGGCGGGGAAGCCCGGTGTCGAGCGGGCGAAGCATCTCGCGAATGTGGAACTGCCCATGCTGTTCCTGCAGGGCACGCGCGATGAACTCGCCGACCTGGGGTTGGTGCGCGACACGGTGGCGACGCTCGGCGCCTGGCCCACCCTGCACGTCGTGGATGCCGCGGATCACTCGTTTCACGTGCTGGTGCGTTCCGGCCGCAACGACGCGCAGGTGCGTGAGGAGCTGCTGGAGACGGCGGCCCGCTGGATGAAGCAGCTGGCCTAGGCGCAGCGCCTCAGATCACGCGCCGCGGCGCCGCCGTCGCCACATCACCGCTGTTCGGCGTCCCGGTCGGCTCGATCAGCAGCAGGTGCGCTTCCTCCACAGCGCGCGGCCGGTGCTGCATGCCGCGCGGCACCACATGCATCTGGCCGGGGCCGAGACGCACACAGCGCCGAAGGAGGCGAGTTTCTCGTGCAGGTCGATGGGTTGTTGCATGTTCATGGTCCAGCTTTGACGGTCATCGTTCGGCGGGCGGGACGCCGCCGACGCGTGCCACCAGCTCTCCGAACTTCTCAGCCTGCACCGGCTTGTGCTTGCGAGTGTCGGTGGCCGGATACTTGCCGAGGAATGCCCCGGTCCAATCCCGTGCCGGCCGGATGGGCCGAGGCACGAATCCGCCACCGCAGTTGGGGCACACGTTGCCCAACACGCTTTCGACGCACGAAGCGCAGAAGGTGCATTCGAAGCTGCAGATGCGGGCGTCGGGCGACGCCGGCGGCAGGTCGCGGGCGCAGTGTTCGCAGATGGGGCGCAGTTCGAGCATGAGCGGGTCTCCTTGACTCGCCATTGTCTCCGCGAACGGCTGCGCCCTCACCCCGGCCCTCTCCCGGAGGGAGAGGGAGGAGGTCCGGGGAGGGGTTAAGCGGCCGTGGTCACACGGATCCCGCGAATCTGCCCCGCCTCGCGAGTCACCGCCGGCCGCGGATACGTCGCCGGATCGAAGCGGTGCAGCAGCTCCGCCTCCCGTGCCCGCGCGACCGCCACGTTCGCGAGCTTCACATGGCCGAAGCCGCGCATCGACAGCGGCAGCGCGGCGATGTCCGTCGCGGCTTTCAGGCGTTCCGCGGTGAGTGAAGGCAGCAGCAACTCGATGCGCTGGCGGTACTGCGCGACCAGTTCGCGTTCCATCCGCCGCTCCGCCGTGCGCCCGAAGAAGTCCAGCGCCGTGCCGCGCAGCCGGCGGCCTTGCGCCAGCAGCTTCATCGCCGGCAGCATCCAGCCGCCCAGGCGCACCTTGCGCGGCGCCTCGCCATGCTTCGCGCGGCTCAGCACCGGCGGCGCCATGTAGAACTCCAGCGCGATGTCGCCTTCGAACTGCTGCTTCAACGTGCGCTGGAACTCGCCGTCGGTGTACAGGCGCGCGACTTCGTACTCGTCCTTGTAAGCCATGAGCTTCAGCAGGCTCTGCGCGACCGCGCGGGTGAAGGGCAGGGTGGCGTCCGCGCCCAATGCGGCTTCACGTTCCCGCACCTGCGCGATGAAGCGGGCGAATTGCTGCGCGTAGCCGGCGTCCTGGTAGCCGGTGAGATGCGCGACCCCGCGCGCGACGAGCCCATCCAGGGACTCGGTTGCGGTGGTCTTCGCGGGAGTCTCCGCCAGGAACTCCGCAATCGCCTCCGGAAGCGCCGCCGACAAGCGCCCCAGCGAGAAGGCGAGCTTGTTGGTCTCCACCACAACGCCGTTCAGCTCGATGGCGCGCAGCAGGGCCTCCAGGCTGAGCGGCACCAGGCCGCGCTGCCAGGCCGAGCCCAGCGCGACGATGTTGGAGAAGATCGAGTCACCCAGGAAGCTCTCGGCCAGGGCCTGCGCGTCCAGCGTCTCGACGCGCTCGGCGCCCGCGGCGAAGCGCAGCTTCTCCAGCAGCTGCGGCACCTTGAGCGACGCATCCGGATTGCGCAGGCTCTCGGCCACCGGCACTTCGTGCGTGTTGGCCAGGATGCGCGTGCGGCCATGGCGCACCGTCACCAGGGCGTCGGCCGAAGCGCCCACCACGAGGTCGCAGGCCAGGATGGCATCGGCCTGCTGGGTGTCGATGCGCACCTGGTTCAGGCGGGCGGGCACGTCGGCCAGCCGCACGAAACTGAGCACCGAGCCGCCCTTCTGCGCGAAGCCCATGAAGTCGAGCACGCTGGCACTCTTGCCTTCCAGGTGCGCGGCCATGGCGATCAGGGCGCCCACGGTCACGACGCCGGTGCCGCCGACGCCGGTGACGAGCAGGTCATAGGGGGCGGTCCAGGTGTGGGGGGTGGGGCGGGGGAGGGCGTTGACGCGGTCGGCGAAGTCGTCGCCGCGCGAGCGCCCCTCACCCCTGCCCTCTCCCCGGAGGGGAGAGGGAGTGAGGGCCCCCGTCTTCTTGCGCAGCTTGCCGCCGGAAACGCCCACGAAGCTGGGGCAGAAGCCCTTCGCGCAGGAATAGTCCTTGTTGCAGCTGCTCTGGTCGATCTTGCGCTTGCGGCCCAGCGGCGTTTCGGTGGGCAGCACGGCCACGCAGTTGCTCTGCACGCTGCAGTCGCCGCAGCCTTCGCACACCCGGTCGTTGATGAAGAGGCGCTTGTCCGGGTCGATCAGCTCGCCCTTCTTGCGCCGGCGGCGCTTCTCGGCGGCGCAGGTCTGTTCGTAGATCAGCACTGTCACGCCCGGCATCTCGCGGAGTCGCCGTTGTACCGCGTCGAGCTCGGCGCGGTCATGGAATTCGGTGCCCGCTGGGAAGCGATCGTGGATCGCGTCGTACTTGCGGATGTCGTCGGACAGCACCACGACCTGCTTCACGCCTTCGGCTTCGACCTGGCGCGCGATGCCGTCCACGCTGATGATTCCGTCGACCGGCTGGCCGCCGGTCATGGCCACGGCGTCGTTGAAGAGGATCTTGTAGGTGAGCGTGGCCTTGGCCGCCACGGCCTGGCGGATCGCGAGGTAGCCCGAGTGGTAATAGGTGCCGTCCCCCAGGTTCTGGAACACGTGCGGGATCTTGGTGAACATCGCGTGCGACACCCAGTCGACGCCTTCGCCACCCATCTGGATCAGGCCTTCGGTGTCGCGGTCCATCCAGCTCGCCATGAAGTGGCAGCCGATGCCGGCCTGCGCGTGCGAGCCTTCCGGCACCTTGGTCGAGGTGTTGTGCGGGCAGCCGGCGCAGAAGTAGGGCACGCGCTTGACGCTGTCACTTTCGTTGGCCAGCAGCTCGGGCGGCGTGAAGTCGCGCACGAAACTGCGGCGGTCCAGGTCGGCGAAGTGGCCGACCAGCCAGTTGGCGACGATGGAGATCAGGCGCGAAGGCCGCAGCTCCCCGAGTTCGGACACCAGGGGCGCTCCCTTCACGTCGCGCTTGCCGACGACGGCCGGCCGCACCGGGGCGTTGTAGAACATGGAGCGCAGTTGCTCCTCGACCACCGGGCCCTTCTCCTCGATGACCAGGATCTCCTTGAGCCCGCGTGCGAATTCCTGCATGCGCGTCGGCTCGATCGGGAAGGTCAGCCCCAGCTTGTAGATGCGTACGCCATGCGCCGCCAGCGAATCGGGCGAGATGTTCAGGCGCCGCAGCACCTCCATGAAGTCGTAATGCGCCTTGCCGGCGGTGACGATCCCCACCGTGGCACTGTCGCTGGTCACGATGTGGCGGTCGATGCTGTTCACGCGAGCGAAGGCACGGACCGCGTCCAGCTTGGCATGCAGGCGCTGCTCGATGGAAAGCGACGGCAGGTCGGGCCAGCGGTAGTGCAGGCCGCCGGCTGGCGGCTCGTAGCCGGTGACCGCGCGCACGGTCGCCGCGTCCTGCCAGGCCGCGACGCGCGCGTTCACCAGGTCGAGATCGACGGTCGATCCGCTCTCCACGATCTCCGACAGCGCGGTGAAGCCCACCCAGTTGCCGGAGAAGCGCGACAGTGCCCAGCCATACAAGCCGAACTCCAGGTACTCGGCGACGCTGGCCGGCGAGACGATGGGTGCATGCCACGACTGGAAGGCCTGGTCGCTCTGGTGCGGCATCGAGGAGGAGACGCAGCCGTGGTCGTCGCCCGCCACCATCAGCACGCCGCCGTGCGGCGACGCGCCGTAGGCGTTGCCGTGCTTGAGCGCGTCGCCCGCGCGGTCCACGCCGGGGCCCTTGCCGTACCACATGGCGAAGACGCCCTTGCAGGTCTTCTCGGGATCGGCTTCCACGCGCTGCGTGCCCAGGACCGCCGTCGCGCCCAGCTCCTCATTGATGGCGGGCAGGAAGCGCAGCCCCGCCTCGTCGAACTTCTTGCCGGCCTTCCACACCTGCTGGTCCACCATGCCCAGCGGCGAGCCGCGGTAGCCGCTGATGAAACCGCGCGTGTCGAGCCCGGCCGCGGCATCGCGCTGGCGCTGCATCAGCATCAGCCGGATGAGGGCCTGCGTGCCGGTGAGGAACACGGCGCCGGCGGGGGCCCAGAGGTTGTCGGCGAGCTTGTAGTCGGGGCGGGCGAGGGTGTCGGCAACGGTCACAGCGGGTCCTTGTCGGGCTGTGATTCCTGCGGAGGCAGGAATCCAGGAGATGCCGGCAAGGATAGGTGCCGCCGGAGGAAATTTGTTTCTCTTTCTCCTCGATGAGCCGATTCTGGGAGAACAATGTTCTCGATTCTGGTAGAAATCAGGAATGAACGACCTCGACCGCCACGACGTCCTCCTCCTCACCGAGCTGCAGCGCGACTCCCGCCAGACCGTGCAGCAGCTCGCCACCGCCGCCGGCCTGTCCAGTACGCCCTGCTGGAAGCGGGTGAAGGAACTGGAAGCGCGCGGTGTCATCCGCGGCTACACGGCCCTGGTCGACCGCGAGCAGGTGGGACTGACGCTGTGCGTCCTCGCCGAGGTGAACCTCACCCGCCACAACGAGGACGAGGTGCGCCGCTTCGAGCGCGAGGTGGCTGCCTGCCCGCAGATCGTCAGCTGCTACTCCACCACGGGCCAGGCCGATTACGTGATCAAGGTGCTGGTGCCGGACATCAAGGCCTACGAGACCTTCCTGCACGAGACCGCGTTCAAGTTGCCGGGCGTGACGCACGTGCGGTCGAGCGTCGTGCTGAAGGAGGTGAAGGCGGAGACGCGGTTGCCGCTGGCGGCGCCGGCGAAGGCGAAGGTGGGGAGGAAGGCGCGCTGACCTGGCTGGCCGTTCACTTCGCCTGGCGGCACTCCACGGCGCTCACGTTGCCTTTGCCGTCGAACTTGAAAGCCAGTTCACCGGCTCGTGCTCCAGTGGCCTGGCCGCCGGCGATCGGGTAGCGCAGGGCGTTGTCGCTCGAGCTTTGCGGCGGTTGGCCGAGCTCGATGATCACGCGGCCCACGGGGAGCCCGGCCAAGGTGCTCAGGTTCGCCGGACAGCGCGCGCGGCTCGCCGCCGCCGGATTGGCACGGACATCGGACAAGGTCTTGGCCAACTCCGCCAGGAGCGCCGACGGGTCGGCCGGTTGACCGACGGATACGCCACAGGCCAACGCAAGCGCCGAAGCCACGACGAGATGCTTCAGCATGCTTCAAATCCTTCCAGCACATTCGCCACATTCACTCCCAGTTCCCGTGCAGCATAGCCGCCTTCCGTGACGAACACCGTGGGCAGCCCTGCAGCTGCCAGCGCCTCGCCCATCCGCAGGTAGTCCGCACTCGTCAACTTGAAACTGGAAATCGGATCGCCCTCGAACGTATCCAGGCCGAGTGCCACCACCAGTGCCTCGGCGCCGCCCTCCGAAATCCGCCGCAACGCCGCGTCCAGCGCTTCCTTCCACACGGCAAAGGCCGTTCCCCCCGGCATGGGCAGGTTCAAGTTCCACCCGGCCCCAGCGCCCGCCCCGGTCTCATCCGCATACCCCAGGTAGAACGGGTACTCCGTCATCGGATCCCCGTGCAGCGACACCGTCAGCACGTCGGCCCGCTCATAGAAGATGCTCTGCGTCCCGTTCCCGTGGTGGTAGTCCACATCCAGCACGGCGACGCGCTTCGCCCCCGCGTCCAGCAACGCCTGCGCCGCGATCGCCGAGTTGTTCAGGAAGCAGTAGCCGCCGTAGAAATCCGCACCCGCATGGTGCCCCGGCGGGCGTGTCAGAGCCATCGCGGCGCGGCGCCCGCCGCTGGAGGAACGGGCGACAGCGCGCGCTGCGTCGATCGCACAGGCGGCTCCTGACTGGGCGGCAGCCCAGGTCCCGGCCATCAAGGGTGACCCCGTGTCGAACGAATAACGTCCCACTCTCGCGGCAAAATTGGTGGGCAGGACGTCCGTGCGAAAACTGCGCACCGGCGCGATCGATGGCAGCACGTCGAGTTCGGCGTTCGCCGGGTCCAACGCCACCCATTCGCTCCAGGCATTCGTCAGGAAGTCGAGGTAAGGCGTCGTATGGATGCGCCGCACCACCGCCATGTCCGCTTCGCCCGGGGCCTGCAGTTCGTGCTGGCGGCGCGCCCGGAGTTCCTCCAGGATGAACTCCAGCCGGTCCGGCTGCTCGTGGCAGGGGACGAGCCGGCCGCGGAACATCTCCTGGCGGCCGCGGTGCAGGCTGTGCAGGGGATTGTGGATGATCAGCATGACGGCATCGTACCGGCACGCGCCCCAGTGCTGTACTACGATGCGCCAACCATGCCCGCCGGCGACGACTTCTCCTCGCTCTTCGAACTGCTGACCATCGGCGCCTACCGCACCGATGCGCAGAGCCGCCAGTTCCGGGCGAACCGGGCGATGGTGCGCATCTTCGGCTTCGAGAGCGAGGCCGAGATGCTGGCGCATCCCCGATCGCGGATGCAGGGCTGGTACGCCGACCCCAATCGCCGGCAGGCCTTCCGCGATTTGCTGGAAGCGCAAGGCTCCGTGCGCGACTTCGTCTCGGAGATGCGCCGTCACGACACCGGCGAAGCGTTCTGGATCAGCGAGAACGCGCACCTGGTGCGCGACGCGGAGGGCCGCGTGCTCTATCACGAGGGCACGGTGGAGGACATCACCGAGCGCAAGCGCGCCGCGGAGTCGCTGCAGCTCACGCTGGACAACGCCGGCCGCGGCATCGTGCGGCTGGACGCTGCCGGCCGCATCGTGCTGTACAACCGGCACTTCCAGGAACTGCTGGACATCCCGGAAGACTGGCTCGCCGGCGAACCCGCCATGGTCGACATCATCCGAAAGCAGAAGCAGCGCGGGGATTTCGGCCCGGACAACCAGTTGCTGTACGACAAGGGGTTTTCGGTGGAGACGGCCGGCTCGATCCGGCACATGCTGGACGGCGCGCGCACCTACCTGCGCCGCACGCTGACCGGCAAGGCCATCGAGGTGACGACGCAGCCGCTGCCCGATGGTGGAGTCGTGCGCACCTATTCCGACGTCACCGAATACGTGAACGTGCAGGAAGCCCTGGCGCGCAAGTCGCAGGACCTGCAGATCACCCTGGACAGCATGGCGCAGGGCATCTGCACGATGAACGCGGCAGGGCGCGCCATCATGTCGAACCGCCGCTACGGCGAGCTGCTCGGCTTCTCCGAGGAGCTGATGGCCAGCCAGCCGACCATGGAGCAGCTGGTGCGCCTGCAGATCGACCGGGGCGACTTCGGCGAGGACTTCAAGTTCGTCGACGCCGTGGCGCGGGGCTACGTGGCCGAGGGCGACAAGGTGCCGGCGATCCAGGGGCCCGAGGTCTACATGCGCAAGACCACCGACGGCCGCACGCTGGAGGTGCTGACGCGGCCGCTGCCCGATGGCGGCGTGGTTCGCACCTTCACCGACATGACGGCCTACGTGCGGGCGCAGGAGACGCTGGCCGAGAAGGAGGCGCAGCTCAGCACCCTCATCGACAACATCCCGGACTGGGTCTGGCTGCAGGACGCCAAGGGTGTGTACCTCCTGTCGAACCCGGCTTACCAGCGCCACCACGGCTTCACCGGCGACGAAGTCCGTGGCAAGACGCCGGAGCTGCTCTTCGGGCCGGAGGTTGGCGCCAGGTACCGCGCATCGGACGAACAGGCGATGCAGGCGACCGAGCCGCTGGTCTACGAGGACGCGCGGCGTGACGCCGCGACTGGCGAGATGCAGTACTTCGAGCTGGTCAAGGTCGGCATGCGCGACGAAAAGGGCCGCGCCATCGGCATGCTGGGCATCGCGCGCGACATCACGTCGCGCAAGGCGGCGGAGGCCGCCCTGATCGCCGCCAGGGATGCCGCCGAAGCCGGCGAGCGCGCCAAGGCGGAGTTCCTGGCGAACATGAGCCATGAGATCCGCACGCCGATGAACGCGGTCATCGGCATGAGCGACCTGCTGCTCGACAGCCCGATGACGCCGCAGCAGCGCGAGTTCGCGGAGACCATCCGCACCAGCGGCGACGCGTTGCTCACCCTCATCAACGACATCCTCGACTTCTCGAAGATCGAGTCCGGGCATCTCGCGCTGGAGCACGTGCCGTTCGAGCTCGCAGACTGCGTCGAAGGTGCGCTCGACCTGAGCAGCGGCGCCGCGGCAGCCAAGGGGCTGGACCTGCTGTACTGGATCGACGACGAAGTGCCCCGCGCGATCGTGGGCGACGCCGCCCGCTTGCGCCAGGTGTTCGTCAACCTGATCAGCAATGCCGTCAAGTTCACGCAGCAGGGCGAGGTGGTGGTGACGCTGTCGCGCCGCGAGGGGCCGGAAGGGCAGCCGCTGCTGCACACGTCGGTGCGCGACACCGGCATCGGCATTCCGGCCGACCGGATGAACCGGCTGTTCCAGGTGTTCAGCCAGGTGGACGCGTCCACCACGCGCAAGTTCGGCGGCACGGGGCTCGGCCTTGCCATCTGCCGCCGCCTGGTGACGCTGATGGGCGGCCGCATCTGGGTCGAGTCGCGTGCGGGCGAGGGCGCGGACTTCCAGTTCGAACTGCCGTGCATCACCGCACCTGGCCGCCCGAACCGTTACGTCAGCCGGCGCCCCGCCAACCTGGCCGCGCGCCGCCTGCTGATCGTCGACGACAACGCGGCGAACCGCCACATCCTCACGCTGCAGACGCGGCGCTGGGGCATGCAGTCGCAGGCGGCCGCGAGCGGCGCCCAGGCGCTGGAGTGGATCGACGCTGGCCAACCCTTCGACGCGGCCATCCTCGACGTGCAGATGCCGGACATGGACGGCTACACACTGGCCGCCGAACTGCGGCAGCGGCCGGCAACGGCGCGGCTGCCACTGCTGGTGCTCACCTCGGTCGGCGCCGTGCCGGCGCAACCGGGGCTGCAGCTGGCGCAGACCCTCAGCAAGCCGATCAAGTCGCAGACGCTGTTCGAAGCCTTGTCAGGCCTGTTCGCCACGACGCCGCCGCCGGTGGCGCCGACCGCCGCGCCGGCGGCCGACACGCGGCCGCGGCTGGCCCACGAGATCCCGCTGCACCTGCTGCTGGCCGAAGACAACGTGATGAACCAGCGCGTGGCCGCGTTGCTGCTGAACGGACTCGGCTACGAATTGCAGACGGTGGGTGACGGCCAAGCCGCGCTGGATGCGGTGGCCGCGGCCAACGCGCGAGGTGAACCGCTGGACGTGCTCTTCCTGGACGTGCAGATGCCGGTGCTCGACGGCCTGGCCGCGGCGCGTCAGCTTTGCGCGCTGTACCCGTCGCCGGTGGACCGCCCCTGGATCGTCGCCATGACCGCCAACGCCATGCAGGGCGACCGCGAGCAATGCCTGGCGGCGGGGATGGACGACTACCTGAGCAAGCCGATCCGCGCGCAGGCGGTGAGCGAAGCGTTGCGGCGGGCGGCGGCGGGCCTGGCTTCGCGCCGCGGCTCCTGACTTCCTCCCTCTCCCTCTGGGAGAGGGCCGGGGTGAGGGCACGCGGGACCGCCCGCCAGCGTTTGCTACGGTTGCGACCAGTTGAACACCAGCGCCCCCAATCCTCGCGCGAACTCCGGCGTGCAAACCGCACCGGTGCGCCCCTTCAACCGGGGCACCTTCGCTTCCAGTTCGCTCAGCGTCACGCCGTCCCGCAGCCGAGGCCGCCGCACGCAGACCGCACCTTCCGCATCCCAGCCAGCCTCGAACCAATCTTCCCCCGCAGGCACATCGACAGCCCGCAAGCCCCAGCGGTCCGTGCTGCCCACCGCCACGCCATCGCGCGTCGCCGGCGAGTTGACCGCCCCGTAGTCCGCCCGCAGCATCAACACGCACGCGTCATGCGCCCGCTGCAGCGGCGTGCCGTCCGGCGCGGGCGCCCAGGGGAAGTAGCCATGGCGCACGCACTTGCCTTGCGCGCCCGACGTGCAGATCCACTCGAAGCGGGTGCCTTCCTGGTACGAGAAGGTGCCGTTGGCGCGGCTGGCGCCCGGCAGGGGAAAGCCTTGCGCCCGGCCGTCCGGCCCGGCGTGGCAAAGGTTGGCCCAGGTGCCGTCCGGCTGCTGCAGCGCGAAGGTGTGGAGCCACACCACGCCATGGGCCTGGCTGGGGTCGCGTTCGACGGCGTCGATGCGCACCCGTGCCGAGCGGCCTTCGAAGGCAGTGGTCAGGATGGTGCCGGCGAGATCGGGCGAGTACAGCTGCTGGTTGCGCGTGATCAGGCGGAACGACGTGCCACTGACCGTGAGCCCGGGCAACGGCTGCGAGAGAGTGGGGAGAGCAAGAAAGGAGAAGGCCAGGGCGACGAGAACGCCGCGCATCCTGCCCGCCCGGCTTACTGGCCGGCCTGTGGCTTGGCGGGCTGCTCGATGGAAACCACGACCGAGGGCACGCTTTGCGCGACACCGCTGGTGGCGACACCGTTGCCGTCCCAGCCGCCGCGCGCATGCACCGGTGCCGCGAGCAGCAGGGCGATGGAGAGGGCGGCGGTGATCTTCAGCGTTTGCATCATGGTTTCCCGTGTGGGGTGCATGAATGCTAGGGGACCTGGACACAGGGCGGCAGGGCGCGCCAGCGATGAATCCGCCCTGAGCGTGAACTAGTGGTGGACTCCCGCATCTGCGTGTTTTCGCCGGGTGTGGAGGACTTCACGGATGGCGCGGCAGCTACCGCATGAATGCAACCGGCACTTCGCTGGCCTGCGCCGTCCTGAGCGCGACCGAACCCAGCAGGAGGTGGTGCATCGCGCCCCTGCCCCGCGTCGCCATGGAGATGAAGTCGGCGCGTTGCTCGCGCGCGAACGCGGCGATGCCGGTTTCCGGCGCGCCATGCAATCGGTGCGTGGTGTGCGCGATGCCGGCGGTGGCCAGCACCTTCTCCGCGGCGCCCAGCGCAGCGTCCGTGTCAAGCCCGCCCCATTCGCGCAGCACGTCGTCATGTGGGGGCAGCACGGCGGCGGCCAGGCTGAGACCGGGGCCGAAATGCACCAGGTCCACCAGCATCGGCCCGACGGCGACCGACCAGGCGGCCAGGCGCTCCAGGCCCCGCAATCCTTCCTGTGATCCATCCACCGGCGCTGTCACGCGCAGCGTCGCGCCGGCGCCCGAGAGCACCGGTGCGCCGGGCCGGACGACGATGGCCGGGCAATGCGCGGCCGGGGCGACACGCAGCGCGACCGAGCCCAGCGCATAGCCACCCACCGGCCCGTGCCGGCCGTTGCCCAGCACCAGCACATCCGCGGCGCATTCACGCGCGGTGTCGAGTACCGTGTCGGCGGGCGGACCGAGCCGCACGATCTGCGTCGCGGCATGCCCGGCCTCCGTGAGCAGCCGCACCGCCGGCTGCAACTGGCGCGTGCCTTCCTCGCGCAATGCATCCTCCAGCACCTGGTAGGGCACGCCGCCTTGCAGCGACAGCCGCAGCGGGGGGCGCTGCACGTTCAGCAGCGTGACGGCCGGCGTCTTGCAGCGGCCGGCAAATGCCGCCGCCAGCCGGCAGGCATGCAGCGCGGCGTCGGAGCCGTCGATGGCCAGGAGGATGTTCATGGGCTTGGTCGCGGATGGGGTTGAGGTGCCGTCGTGCCGCCGGTCGCATCGCGGCGGACCCATTCTGCGCGAAGTGTGAAAGCACCGGGCACCTGCCCGTCCAGGCGGCCTCGGATAAAGTCCCGCCCCATGCCATCCGCACCAGGATCTTTCCGCCCGCGGCGGTAGCTCATCCCTGCCGATGTCCCTCTACCTCCTGATCGGCCGCTTCATGCGGCGCCACTGGATCGCCTATGCCTCGTCCGGCGTGATGCTGGCCGTCATCGCGCTGCTCATCACCTGGATCCCGTTGCAGATCGGCCGGGTGGTCGATGGCCTGGTGGCGAACCGGTTGAGTGGTGCTGCGCTCCTGCAGGAGCTCGCCTGGGTCGCCGCCGCCGGCGTGGTCGTCTATTTCCTGCGCGTCGCGTGGCGGCTGCAGCTTTATGCCGCGGCCTACCGGCTCGGCGTGGAACTGCGCGCGCAGCTCTATCAACGGCTGGCGCGCCAGGGGCCCGCGTTCTACCAGTCCCAGCGCACCGGCAACCTGATGGCGCTGGCCACCAACGACATCGACGCGGTGGAGATGGCGGCGGGCGAGGCGGTGCTGGCCGGCTTCGACGGGACGCTGACGCTCATCGTCGTCATGGGCATGATGTCCATCGGCGTCGACTGGCGGGTCGCCCTCTGGGTGCTGCTGCCGTTCCCCTTCATGGCGCTGGCTTTCTGGTGGGTGGCGCGGCACGTGCACGAAGCATCGCGGCTGTCGCTGGAGCGCTTCGGCACGCTCAACGACCAGGTGCAGGAGACGCTCTCCGGCGTGCGCACGCTGCGCGCGCTCGGCCTGCAGGCGCGCAGCGAGGCGCAGTTCGGGCAGTTGGCCGCCGGGACGGCGCAGGCGAGCCTGAATGCGCAACGCTGGGAGGCGGCGTACGAGCCGGCGGTGGGCTTCACGCTGTCGGCCGCCACGGCGCTGGCGCTCGGCGCGGGCAGCTGGCTGGTGTGGCAGGGCGAACTCACCGTGGGCCAGCTGACCAGTTTCAGCCTGTACCTGGGCCAGTTGATCTGGCCGATGTTCGCGGCCGGCTGGGTGCTCTCGCTGCTGGAACGCGGCAAGGCAGCGTGGAGCCGGCTGGCGCCGGTCCTGGACATGCCGTTGAGCGTGAACGACCACGGCACGGTGGAAACGGTCACGCCGGGCTCGCTCGAGCTGCAGGGCGTGCGCTTCGCCTACCCCGGCCAGCCGCGGCCGGCGCTGGACGGCGTGTCGCTGCGTCTCGAATCCGGACGCACGCTGGGCCTGGTCGGACCCACGGGCGCGGGCAAGTCCACGTTGCTGCGTCTGCTGCTTCGGCACCACGCGCCGCAATCCGGGGAACTGCATTGGAACGATGTCGACCTGCAGGACTACACGCTGGGCGCCCTGCGCGGCGCCATCGCCTGGGTGCCGCAGGAGGCCTTCCTGTTCTCGGCCTCCGTCGCCGACAACATCGCGCTGGCCCGGACCGGGGCCAGCCGCGCGGAAGTCGAACACGTGGCGCGGCTCGCTGCGGTGCACGACGACATCGCGCGGCTGCCCCAGGGCTACGACACGCCGGTGGGTGAACGCGGCGTCACGCTCTCGGGCGGGCAGCGGCAACGCGTCGCCATCGCGCGTGCCTTGCTGGCGGATGCCCCGCTGCTGCTGCTGGACGACGCCTTGTCGGCGGTGGACACCGAAACCGAAGCGCGCATCCTGGCGCACCTGCGGGAGACGCGGAGAGGGCGCACGGTCGTGATCGTCAGCCACCGCCTGAGCGCGGTGGCGGATGCGGACGAAACCATCGTGCTGCGTGACGGCCATGTCGTCGAGCAGGGCCGGCCTGCCGACCTGGCGGCGGGACACGGCTGGTACGCGCGCCAATGGCGCTACCAGCAATTGCAGGCGAGCCTCGATGCGAGCTGATCCGGTGAAGCAGGCCAACGAGCGCCGCCCGGCCGCTCCGAAGGCGCTCAGCCCCGCAGTCCGCAGGACGGAGGGCAGTCGAATGGGCGATGCCGCCGCGCTGCTGGTGCGCGCGGCCGCGCCGGAGCGCGGCCACCTTTGGCGTGGCATCGCGTTCCTGATGCTCGCCGCCGGGCTGGAAGCGCTGGGGCCGCTGGCGGGCAAGGCGTTGATCGACACCTACCTGGTGCCGCGCAACGCCGACCTTCCGGCGATGTTCGGTTTGCTGGCCGGGGCGCTGGTGGCGGGCAACGTGGCAAGCTGGTTGCGCTACCTGCAACTGGTTCGCCTGGCGGGCCTGGCCATGCGCTCGGTGCAGCGCGTTCGCGAGGAGGTCTACGCGCACGTGCTGCGCCTGCCGATGCGCTTCTTCGACCATGCCATCACCGGCCAGCTGGTCAGCCGCGTGACGAATGACACGGAGGCCGTGAAGGCGCTCTACGTGCAGGTGCTGTTCGTGATGCTGGACAGCCTGATCGTGCTGGCCGGCGCCATGGTCGCGATGTTGTGGCTGGACTGGCGGCTGATGCTGATCGTGGCGACGCTGGCGCCGGCAGTCGGCCTGATCGTCTACGTGTACCAGCGGCTCTCCGCGCCGGCCGTGGCGCGCACGCGCGAGCTGCGCAGCGACCTCAACGCGCAGATGGCGGAATCCATTGCCGGCATGCCGGTGCTGCAAGCCAGCAACGCGGCGGAGCGGTTCGAGCAGCGCTTCGCCGCGCTCAACGAGGCGCACTTCGCGTCGCGCCAGGTCGAACTGCGCGCCAACGCCTGGCTGCTGCGTCCCGTGCTGGATTTGCTGAACGTGCTGCTGCTGGCCGCCGTCATCTGGGCGTTCGGCGCGCGCGGGAATGGCGCCGCGCTGGGCGCCGTGGAGGTCGGCATCCTGTATGCGTTCATGAGCTACATGGCCCGTGTGGTGGAGCCGCTGATCCAGATCACCATGCAGTTCTCGCAACTGCAGCAGGCGATGGTGGGGGCGGCCCGTGTGCATGCGCTCCTGAAGGAGACGGAGACCCCGGTGGCCGGCGAGACCGGCCGGGTGCGCCAGGGGGAGATCGAGATCGAGGACCTGACGTTCGCCTACCAGCCTGGCCACGACGTGCTGCACGGGCTGGCCTTGCGCATCCCGGCGGGCAGCTTCCACGGCATCGTCGGCCACACCGGGTCCGGCAAGACGACGCTGCTGTCGCTGCTGCTGCGCTTCTACCCGGCGCCGCCCGGCAGCATCTGCATCGACAACGTGCCGCTGGAGGCGATCGGCGAAGACCACTTCCGCGCCAGCGTGGGGCTGGTGCCGCAGGATCCTTTCCTGCTCGCGGCCAGCGCGCGCGAGAACATCGCCATGGGGCGCCCGTTGACCGATGCGCAGGTCGAGGCGGCCGCGCGTGCCGCGCAGGCGCACGACTTCATCGTGCGCCTGGAGCGTGGCTACGGCACGCCGCTGGGTGAGGGCGGGGCGCGCCTGTCAGTCGGCCAGAAGCAGTTGCTGGCGATCGCGCGGGCGCTGGCGGGCGAGCCGCGGATCCTGCTGCTGGACGAGGCCACCGCGCACATCGATTCGGAGACCGAGCAGGTGGTGCAGCGCGCGCTGGCCGACCTGCGCGGCAAGGTGACCATCGTCGCGATCGCGCATCGCTTGTCCACGGTGCGCGACGCGGACCGCATCGTGGTGCTGAATCATGGGCGCATCGCGGAGCTGGGAACGCATTCGGAGCTGATGGCGATCGAGGCGGGGTTGTACCAGCGCCTGTACCTGCTGCAGCAACTGGAAGGCGAGGACGCCGCGGACGCGGTGTAAGCAGCGCGTCCGCATCCGGGGGGTATAGTCCGCCGTCCACTCCGGAAGAAGTCATGCTCGCCCAGCTTTTCACGCACCTGAAGAAGGTGCATCGGGCGTCCACCCGGGAGGAACTCGACGCGATCTACCGGTTCCGCTACCGCGTCTACGTGGAAGAGTTGAATCGCCAGCTGGGCGGCGTCGACTCGGAGCGGCGCATGGTGACGGACATCGAGGACGAGAAGCCGTACAGCCACCACTTCTACGTGGGCTCGCCCGCCGACCTCGAGGGGGTGGTCCGGGTGCGCGTCTGGGAGCCGAAGCAGATGCCGGAGGCCGAGGCGAAGAAGTATTCGCCGCACCTGCTGGGTCCGGCCGAAGGCCGGCTGCGCACCGCCGAAGTCGGGCGCTACATGATCGACCCGAAGCGCCGCGGCTCGCTGGTGCTGCCGTCGATGGCACGTGTCACCTATGAATTCCTCGCCGGCGAGGCCAACGTGGACATCTCGTTCTGCTACTGCCGCCCCGGCCTCCTGGACTATTACCGCCGGTTGGGCGCGCGCACCTACGGCGCGGGCTCGTTCGAGGGGCCGGAAGGCGTCGAGCTGCCGCTGCTGTCGGTGCTGTCCGACGACAGCCACTACAAGCGCGTCGGCTCCCCGATGGCGCCCTGGGCGAGGAAGCATTTCGGGCGCGGCAAGCGCGACCCGGTGGACATGAGCGACTTCGCGCACCTGTTCCAGGACGACGTGCAGCAGGTCGTCACCGACGGGCGCGACGTCTGGGACCAGTTCAGCGCCGCCCTGAACGAATTTCCCGACGGCCAGGGCTTCCTCGAGGGCCTGCCGGAAGGCACGCTGCGCCTGTTGATGCGCAACGGCTTCGTCATGGATGTTCCCGAGGGACGGCTCATCACCCGCGAGGGCAACGCCGAGCGCGAGCTGTACATCGTTCTCGATGGCGAGGTCGAGGTGTTCCGCGGCAACCAGATCGTTTCCACCCTGGGCAAAGGCGAGGTCTTCGGCGAGATGGCCTTCTTCCGCACGGAGGGCCGGCGCTGGGCGTCGGTGCGGGCGACGCGCCCGAGCCGCATCGCCGCGCTGCGCCGCCGCTGGATGGACGATCTCGGCCGCAGCGACCCCGAAGGGGCGCGTGCGATCCTCTTCAACCTCGCACGGGTTCTGGCGGAGCGTGCCGCGGCGGCCACGGTGAAGGAGCCCGGTGCAGCTGCCGCCGCCGGCTGACTGGATCGCAGGCACGGCGCTCCTGCAGGGCGCCCCGGAAGCAGTCATCGCGGATTGTGCCGCGCGGGCAGGGCGCCGGGAGTTCGCGGCCGGCGACGTCCTCATCCGCGCCGGCACGCGAACGGCCTCGATCTGCTTCGTCCTCGCCGGCACCGTGGAGGTCCGGCTCCCGGGCAGCGCCGCGGCCGATGCAGCCATCGCGCAACTGGGCGAAGGCAAGGTCCTGGGCGAGATCCAGGCCGTCACCGGGCACGTCGCGACGGCGGATGTGGTGGCGGTGACGGCCGGCGCGCTGCTGGAGATCGACCTGGCGCTGCGACGTGACATCGCACTCGGCTTCCCGGCGTTCGACGAGAGGCTCGTCTGGCTGGCCACCCGCAACCTGCGCACGACCGTTTTCCAGGGGGCCGTCCGCGACCTGCTGCGCGGTTGCGACCCGCTCCTCGTCGAGGAGCTCGGCGCCGGCGCGGCCGAGGTCGTGCTGGAGCGTGGCGAAGAACTTTTTGCCCAGGGGGAAGAGGCGGATGCCTGGTACATCCTGACCAGTGGGCGGCTGGCCGTCGTCACCTCGACGGACGATGGGTCCCGGAAGATCGCGGAGCTGATGCCCGGGGCCAGCGTCGGCGAAATGGCCATCATCGCCGGCGAGGCGCGCACCGCGACGGTCAAGGCCGAGCGCAAGGCGACCCTGATGCGCATCTCACGGGCCATGTTCGACCGATTCGCGGACCAGCACCCGCGCTTCGCGCGCAACGTCATGTCCGCGGTGGTCCGGCGCCTGGCGGGCAAGGCACCCTCCTTGCGGGTGGCCGCACGGGTGCTGGTCGTCCTGCGCATCTCCGGCCATCCGATGCTCGACGAGGCATTCCGCCAGCTTTGCGCTTCGCTGCAAGGCGCCGGCGGCGCCGCCATCCGTACGCGGACGGACTTTGAAAGCGCCGTCGGCTATCGCATCGACCCGCAGGCGGCCGAGTCGCATCCCGTGTGGATGCCTTTCGATGTGTGGCTGGAAGAGGCGCAGTCTGCGCATTCGCTGGTGGTTGTCGACGGCGGGAACGCGGACGATGCCTGGCGCCGTGAGTGCCTGCTGCAGGCCGACCATTGCGTGTGGCTCGTGGAACCCGTGGCCCAGGGGCTGGCCGACCCGCCCCCGGAGGCGATGGCCGCCCTGGATGCGGCGCGGCGGTGGGCCAAGGACGACACGCAGCGGCTTCCATGGAGCCTCGTGATCGCGCATCCGGCCGCAACGAAGGCGCCGCGGAACACCCGCGCGTGGCTGAGGGGCGCCGAGTTCGACCGCCATTTCCACTTGCGCGTGCATGACGTCACGACCTCGGACCGCGCCGCCCGCCTGCTGGCGGGCCGAGGGACCGGCCTGGCGCTTTCGGGCGGTGGAGCGCGTGGCCTGGCGCACGTCGGCGTGCTGAAGGCCTGCGCGGAGCTGGGCATTGCGATCGATTGGATCGGCGGCACGAGCTTCGGGGCCATCCAGGCGGGCATGTTCGCGATGGGATTGTCCACGGACGAAATGCGCACGTTGAACCTGGAGGTGATCGCGCAGCGCCCGTTCCAGGAGTACACGCTGCCGATCGTCGCCATGGTGGCTTCCCGGCGGCGCGACGCCTCGATCCACCACTCCTTCGGGGAGACGCAGATCGAGGATCTCTGGATCCCGTACCTCGCGGTCTCCACCGACCTGTGCAGCGCGCAGGCCGTGGTCCATGAGTCTGGCTCGCTGGGCCTGGCTGTCAGCGCCAGTTCATCCATCCCCGGGGTGCTCGTGCCGGTCCTCGACGGCGAGCGCATCCTCGTGGATGGCGGGATCCTCAACAACCTCCCGTCCGACCTCGTGAAACACCGTGCGGGCGGCCGCGTCATCGCGGTGAAGGTGGCCCCGGACGATGAACTGGTCGCGCCGGAAGGTGGCTTCGCACCGGCCTGGAAGTTCGTCTTGCGGCGCCTGGTGCCGGGGATGAAGCCCTTGCGCTCGCCGCGGCTGGCAGACTTGATCCTGCGGACGCTGACGGTGAGCAGCGCGAGCCGGATGGCCCAGGTCACCCGGGAGGCGGACCTCCTGATCGAACCGGACGTCGCAAGCTTCGGGATGCTCCAGTTCCACAAGATCGACGAGCTGATCGAACGCGGTTACCGCGCGGGGCTCGCGGCGCTGCGCGGCTGGAGCGAACGGCGCTGACCCGCCGCGTCGCGCCATCCCGGCCTGTCAAAACAGCAGTACCCATGCAACGAACTCTCTTCGACACGCCCCTGGTCAGCACCCTGCTGCACGCCTGCTCCCGCGCGGTGCTCCGCCTCCTGGGCTGGCAGGTGCTGGGCCATCTGCCACCCGAGGCCGCGAAGTCCGTGCTGATCGCCGCGCCGCACACCAGCAACTGGGACCTGCCCTACACGCTGATGGTATGCCTCTGCCTGCGGCTGCGCGTTCGCTGGATGGGCAAGTCGAGCCTGTTCCGCGGCCCGTTCGGCCCGGTGATGCGCTGGCTGGGCGGCATCCCGGTGGACCGCAGCAGGAACAACAACGTGGTCGCCACGGCGGCGGCCGCCCTGATCGCGGCGGAAGGCCCGCTGCAACTCGTGGTGCCGCCCGAAGGCACGCGCGGCAAGACGCGGCACTGGAGGACGGGCTTCTATTTCATCGCGCTGCAGGCCCAGGTACCGATCATGCTGGCGTACCTGGACTACGCACGCAAGGTCGGCGGCCTGGGGCCGGTCTTCGTGCCTTCGGGCGACGTCGAGCAGGACATGCTGGCGATCAAGCGCTTCTACGCGGGAGTCCGCGGCCGCAACGAGGACCAGTTCGACGCGGATTGAAGACCTAAGCGCCCTCCGTGTACACCTCGATGGTGGCGGCCCGCCCAGGGAGCTCCGCCGGGCCGAGTGGGCGCAGTTCCCTGCGCATCGCTTCCGGCAACGCGTCGTGCGTGGCCTTGGACAACAGGATGTCCGTCCCGAGCTGCTTGTTCGCCGCTTCCAGCCGCGCCGCGGTGTTCACCGTGTCGCCCACCGCGGTGTAGGTGAAGCGCGCCGCCGAGCCGAGGTTGCCGACGGCCGCTTCGCCGGTGTGCAGCCCGATGCGCAAACGGATGCCGGCGAATGGCGTGCCCTGCCAGCTGGCGCGCAGTGTTTCCATTTCGCGTTGCATCTCGCGCGCGCAAGCCAGCGCCCGTTCGGCATGCGCGGGTTCCGGCAGCGGTGCATTCCAGAACGCCATGACCGCGTCGCCGATGAACTTGTCCAGCGTGCCGCCATGCTGGTGCACGGCGGCGGTCATGCGCGTGAAGTAGGCGTTGAGCACGGTGGCGACCTGTTCCGGCGGCAGTTGTTCGCTGGCGGTGGTGAAGCCGGCGAGGTCCGAGAACAGCAGGGTCAGCACGCGGCGCTCGCCCGTGGTCCTCAGCGGCACCAGCTCGCCGGCCAGTGCATCGACGACGGTGGAGGGCACGTAGCTCGCGAAGTCCAGGCGCAGCCGCTCGCGCCGCCGGCGTTCGCGCAGGTAGCTGTCGGCTGCTCCCACATTGAAGTGGATCGCCAGGCCGGCGAGCACCGGCAGTGCGCTCCACCAGGTGCCATCGATGAAAAGCACGACGGTGGCGAGCACCGACAACGCGGCGAGCGCGACGGTGAGTGCCATCGCGCGGCCGCCGCGCCAGCGCCTCGTGAGGGCTGCGGCAGCGGCCATGGCCAGCAAGGCCTGCAACAAGGGCCCAGCCGAATGCGCCGGAACGATCCAGTCGCCGCGCAAGCCGTTGATCAACGCCGTCGCATGCACGAACACGCCCGACATCGCACCGGTCCCGAGGATGCGCAGCGGCACCTGGATCTGGTCGATGCCGCCCACGGGCGTGTTCTGCCCCAGCAGGACCAAAGCACCGCGCAGGGCGTCCGGCCGCAGGCTGCGCCTGGCATCCAGCGCCTGTGAATAGTGGACGTAGGTGATCGGGACTTCGGGCGCGTAGTAGCGCAGCAGCGCGCCCGGCGGAGGCGGCCGCACGGCCTGGCTCGCGCTGTCCGCGAGCACCCGCCACAACGCGTCGGCTTCGGCCGGCGCGCGGCGGACCACGCCGTCCTCGTCGCGCGGCATGGCGGCGCTGCCGTGCCGCGCCTGCGGGTAGATCGATTCGACCTTCTGCGAGTAGCGCGCGACCTGCGAACTCTGCACGGCGGTTTCCGCGCTGGCCACCACCACCGGCAGCCGGCCTCGCAGCGCGCGCGCCAACGTGGCGTCGTTCTCCGCGTCCTGCGCCGCGCTGAACAGCAGGTCGATCGCGATGGCGCGCGCGCCCGCTGCGGCAACGGAATCCACCACCTGCGCATGCAGTTGGCGCGGCAACGGCGGTGCCATGCCCAGCGCCGCGAGGCTGGGCTCGTCGATGCCGATCACCACCACGGGCGCGGCCGGCGGCGGCGGCGCGGTGAAGCTCGCGAGCGTGTCGTATTCGAGGCGCTGCAAGGCCTCCCATCCCGGCAGCCATTGCACCAGCGCCCACAGCAGCACCGTGAGCCCCAGCCGCCAGGACCAGGCGCGCCAGGCGTCCTTCATTGGCGGTAGCGCAGCAGCAGGAACAACGTCGGCTTCTCGCCGTCCCGTAGCCCGGACTGCACGCTGGCTGTCAGCCGCCAGTGCCGGTCGTCCGATTCCCAGCCGTGGGCGAGGCCCAACGTCCAGCCGGCAGGCCGCACGACGCTGTTGGCCTCGTCGCCGAAGTGCGTGCCGCGCCAGGTGACGCCGGCCAGCGAGAAACTGCGGTTGGCGTGGCGCCAGGTGGTCTGGGCCAGCACGGTGCTGCGCGGGAAACCGGGCAGTGCATTGCCGGCGAAGGTCTCGCCGGTGTTGCGCGAGCGGGCATGGATGTAGCTGCCCAGCACGCTCCAGCGCGGGCCCAGCAGCTGGTTGATCGAGGCACTCGCCTGCCTGATGCGCCCCTGCGAAAAGATCGGCGTCTCCTTGTACGTGTTCAGCGAGGTCTGCGCGTTCAGCACCACCGGTGCAATGGTGGCGATGTTGTCGAACAGCACGCCCGTGTTCTGCGCGAACAGGCGGCCGGTGTTGCCGTCGACCGGGTTGGAGATGCTTTGCTGCGACAGGGCCGCGCCGAGGAAGGTGGAGGGCGTGGCTTCCCAATCCAGCTGCACCGCCTTCTTGCGCGCGAAGCTGCCGGCCAGCTGGTACTGGTTGTCGATGGGGATGGCGCCGGTGGCCACCGGCGCCAGGGTGTGCGTGCCGGGCGCGCGCACGCTCTCCTGGTAGGCCGCGTGGATCGCGCGGCCCGGGCCGAAGCTGTGGCTGACGCCGAAGCGCGGCAAGGTGCGACGGCGCTGGCCCCCGCTGGCGGTGGTCGGATCCAACAAGTCCTGGCCGGCGGGGTCGGTGAAGCGATCGAGCTGGGTCGCGGTGAACACCGGGCGATACAGCTCCGCCTGCGCGCTCCAGGCGCCGCCGCGCCATTCGGCCGCGACCCACGGCATGGCGTAGCGTTCGGTGTTCGTGCGTGGTGAGACGACTTGCGGGTCCGAGATCGCCGAGCCGGTGTCGCGCCGCACCTGCTCCCAGCCGCCGCTGAGACGCCATGGGCCGGTCACCAGCGTGTGGCGCAGGAAGACGCCGCGCTCCTTGCTCTCGTAGTCGTAATCCTGCGGTCCGAAGGCCGCGTCGTCCAACACGAGCGATGAGCGCGTCACGCCGTGGTGCAGCTTCAGCCACGTCTGGTTGTCGGCGGACCAGCGCCAGGACGCGCCGGCGTCGGTGCGCCTGGGCCGGGTGCGCAGCGTGTCGCTGACGGTGATGCCGTTCCCGAGATCGAGCGCGGCGGGAAAGCGCGAGCGCAGTTCCGAATCGGAGTGCAACAGGAAAACGCCCAGGCTCTCCACCGGCCGCGCGCCGATGGCGAGATCGATCGCCGGCGAGGACAGGCGGTACTGCGATGTCGGGGGCCCCTCGCGCGGCCACATCTGCACGCTGTTGCCGCGCACCAACCAGGCGAAGGGGATCGCTGATGCATTGAAGCCCCGGTGCCCCGCATCCACCGTGGCGTTGTGCCGCAATGGATTGCGTTCAGCGCTGGCGCCCACGGCCCATTCGCTGCCTTCCATCAGCAGCAACGGCGCGCGTTTCTCGCTCGCACCGAACACGGTGGGATCCGCCAGGTAGCCCTGGAACAGTTCCGACTTGCGGTTGAAGTCGCTCTCGTAGCGGTCCGCCAGGAAGAAATGGCTGCCTGCCCACAAGGGGTAGTACGAAGCGTTGGCATAGGCGCGGGCCCAGTGCTCCAGGCCGAAATCGCCGAGCGCCTTGCCGAGGTTGGCCGAGCCCTGGCTGTCCGAGGTCAACGGGTTGAGCGACTTGAGGAAGGGCAGGCGCGCCAGCGCCTCGCGCGACGCGGCGATGGCCTCCGTGGGCTCGCCGCTGTCGTTGAGCACGATGGCCTGCACCTGCCAGGGCACCGGGTCGTTGGGGTCTGCCAGTTGCGCGCGGGCCAGCGAATCGAGCGCGGCGGGGCGCTCGCCCAGCGTGTACTCCGCTTCGGCCAGCCACACCTGCGCGCGGGCGTAGCGCGGCTCGATCACCAGCGCTTTCAGCAACTGCGTGCGCGCGGCCTCGGCCTGGCCTTCCTGCAAGGTGAGCAGGCCGGAGCCGGCCAGGCTCACGTAGTCGTCACCGGCGATGGCGAGCGCGGCGTCGAAGCCCGTGCGCGCTTCGGCCAGGCGCAGATTTTCGGAAGCAGCCGTGGCCAGTTCACCGCGATAGGTGGGGTTGCCAGGTGCCAGCGAGACGGCCTGCGCCAGCGACGCGTTCGCCGCCCGCCAATCGCCGCGCTCCTGCAGCGCGCGGCCGAGGCCCCAGTGGGCCGCGGCCTTCTGCATGTCGCTGGCTGCGTGCGTGAGCGTCTCGCGATAGCGCATCAGCGCCCGCGGGCCGGCCCCTTCGAGCCGGTACCAGTCGGCGTCGGCCAGCAGCAGTTCCGGGGCCGTGGGTGCGACGGCCAGGGTCTCGTCGAGCCAGGCACGGGCGAGGGCGCCACGGTCCATCGCCATCAGCAGATCGGCGCGCCTTGCGGCGGCGCGCGGGTCTCGGTGGCGTTGCCAGGCTTGGGCCAGGCGGGACTGCGCGGCGTCGAGTTGGGAATCGGCCACCTCCAGGTCGGCCAGCAACAGTTCGACAACCGCACCGCCGGCATTGGCGGCGCGCAGCGCCAGCAGGCGCTCGCGCGCCCCGCCCAGGTTGCCGGCGGCGAAGTCGGCACGCACGGCGGCCAGTTGCGGGTCGACGGCCGGTTGCTGGAATTCGGCCCACCGCATCGGGTCGACCGTGTGCGCCATCACCCACTGCACGCGGTCCCTGGGGCGGACCAGCAAGCGCTTCACGGGCGGCTTGCCGGGTTCGACGAAGCCTTGCTCCGCCGGGCCCAGGTCGACGCTGCCGTAGGCGTTGCTCAATTCCACCTTGCCGGACAGCACGGTGAGCAACGTGTGCCCCTGCGGGCCCACCTCGACATCCCAGTCCGTTCCCCGCACCACCGCCAGCGCGGCCGGCGTCTGCAACTGCAGCGTGGCCGGCGCCTTCTTGGTTCGTGCCCAGAGGCGGCCCGCCGCGAGTTCGAGCAGGGTGCGCTCCGGCGTCGCCTCGCACAGCCGCAATTGCGCGCCGGCCGAGAGCCGCAGCTGGGTGCGGTCGGACAGCAACAGTGCGGCCGAGGACAGCGCCAGCGTGCGCATGTCGGCACCAGGCGCGAGGCGTTGCGCCAGGAAGGCGGCCGACCAGGGCTGCGCCTCCAGCGGGCGCGTCTCGCCGCGGCCGGTGAGGCTGACGATTTCGGCCGCGGTGGCGCCTGGCGCCAAAGCCGTCCCGGCGCATTGGGCCGAGGCCCCCTGACTGCCGACAGCACAGGCCGCGAGCGCGGCGCGGGTCACGAGGCGGCGGGGGAAGTGCATGGAGTCGGGGCGGCAATCAAATTCGGGCGGTGCCGCGATTCTGGCCGCATCCGGGGGTTTTGCGGTGCGCGCGATGCGGGGCAATGGTGTAGGCTGGCTCAACGTCACGGGAGCACTCGGTATGAGCGTGCTGGAAGTCGCGATCTGGAGCGGTGCCGCCGGCGCCATCACGCTGGTCGTGCTGATCTGCCTGTCGGACTGGATCCTCCTGCGCACCATGGCGACCGCCCAGGGCACGGCCTACAACCTGGCGACCCTGGCCTTCGTGCTGCTGCTGAGCGGCGTGGCACAAGCGATCTTCCCGGCCATGGACCCCGAGGCGGCCCACATCGCCAAGGTGTTGATCGGCCCGTTGTGCGTGGGCCTCGGCAACTACTGGGTGCGGGCGTGGCTGTCGGCCCGCCACCGCGACCGCCTGATGGACATCTGCCTGCTGGGTGGTGGCGCGCTGGCGCCCGTCGCGGCGCTGGTGTGCCTGCTGTTGCCGCTGCAGCAGCAACTGCCCGCTTCGGCGGCGCTCGTGCTGCTGAATTCGGGCATGGTGCTCTGGATGGCCGTGCGGGCCTGGTTGCTCGGCGACGCGCTGGCCCTGGGCATCGCCATCGGCGGCGTCTTCATGCTGCCCGCCGTCGGCGGCCTGTATGCCGTCGCGCTCGGCCTGCCCGGGCTGGGCCCGGCCTGGCAGGCGCTGATCGCCCTGACCAGCGTGCTGTGCATCAGCGTGATCGGTTTCATGCTCTGGAAGCGCAACCAGCACGCGCGCCGCACGCGCGGCTTCGAGCAGGTGCAGTCGCAGTTCGATCCGGTGACCAAGCTGCCCGGCGGCCTGCCATTCGTGCAGCAGCTGTTGCGCGCGCTGGAGCGGCGGCGGCTCACGCGGCGCGACGGTGCGGTGCTGGCAGTCATTCTCTTCGCGCCGGAGAAGATCGTGGCGCAGACCGGCGCGGCCGGCCTGAACGAGGTCTACCTCCACCTGGCCCAGCGGCTGCAAAAGCAGGTGGGCGTGGTCAACCCGGTGGGGCGCTACTGGGACCGCTGCTTCGTGGCGCTGGTCGAAACCATCCATGCACCGGCGGCATTGCGCACACTGGGGCTGCGCGTGGCCTCCAGCTTGCGCCGCCCGATGCAGGTGACGGCGGCGGACGGCCGGAACGTGCAGGTGCGGCTCGACGTCGGCATCGGCGTCGTGCATCTTGACCGTGAGACGGCGGCGGCGGACGACGTGCTGCACGAGGCGCAGCGGCTGGCGGAGGCGGCGCGCGCGATGGCATCGCGGGCCGCCGTGCGCGACCCGGCGACGGGCGAGACCGTCCCGGTCGAACACGCGCGGCTGGGGCCGCGACGGCCCGGCCGCTTCGGCCCGGAGTTGCGGCATGTGATGCCGGGGCATCGGGCGCGCGCCTGAAAAACTATTCAATCATCTATTCTTTTAGTTGAAGATGCCATGATAAAATCTATTCATCATGGCCGTCACTGCAGCGCTCAACGACACCCTGCGCGCCAGCTTGCGCGCCGCCGGCGCGGCCACCAGCGCTGAGCTGCAACGCGCCTGCGGCGTCAGCCAGGCTTCGATCTCGCGGGCACTGGCGCCGCTGCTGGCCGCCGGGGAGGTGCTGGCTGTCGGGCGCGGGCCCAGCCGGGCCTACGTCATGCCCCGGCCAGTGGCCGGCGTGGGCACCACCGGGTCCATTCCCGTCATCCGGGTCGATGAAGACGGCGGCGTCAGCGAATTCGCCACGCTGATCCCCACGGCCGGCGGGCGCTGCTGGATCGAGGAATACGTGGAGCCGCTCACGCAGTTGCACGACGGCCTCCCGTGGTTCCTGGCCGACATGCGGCCCCAGGGTTTTCTGGGGCGCTCGTTCGCGCACCTGCACCAGGACTTGCGGCTCGCGGACAACCCGGACCATTGGTCCGACGACGACACGCTGAAGGCGCTGTGCCAGGTCGGCGACGACCTGCCCGGCAACCTGATCGTGGGGGCGCAGGCGTTCGAGCGCTTCAACCGGGCCGCGCCCCAGCCGCGCGTCGCGCCGGACGCCTACGTGAAGCTGGCGGACGCATCCATGCGGGGCGCCTTGCCCGGCTCTTCGGCGGGCGGCGAGCAGCCCAAGTTCTGCGCGGTGCGCGAAGACGGCCAGCCGGTGATCGTGAAGTTCTCGCCGGCCGGCGACTCGCCGTTCGACCGCCGCTGGGACGACCTGCTGGTGTGCGAGCACCTGGCGCTCACGGTGCTGAATGAAGGCGGGATTCCCGCCGCGCCCTCACGCGTGTTCCGCGACGGCGGCCGCACCCTGCTGGAGGTGGAACGCTTCGATCGCACGCCCCGGGGCCGCATCGGCATGGTGTCGCTCATGTCCTTCGACAACGAATACATCGGCCAGATCGACAATTGGGCCGCCACGGCGGAGCGGATCCGGCTGCGCGGGTTGCTCATCGAGGAAGACGTGGCGCACCTGCGCTTCCTGGAGGCGTTCGGCGTCCAGATCGGCAACACGGATCGCCACTACGGCAACATCTCGCTGGTGATCGGCCCCAATGGCAGCTGGCGGCTGGCGCCGGCTTATGACGTGCTGCCGATGATCTACGCTCCCATCGCCGGCGAGATCGTGCCGCGCGACTTTGAGCCCGGCCGGCTGGCGCCCTCGGCGGAGACGCTGAGGGAGTGGCCAAGGGCGCGTGCGCTTGCCGCCCGCTACTGGGAGCGCGTTGCGGGCGAGCCCATGGTTTCCGGCGACTTCCGGGCGCTGGCCGAACGGCACGCGGTCAGCCTTCGTGGCGATGCGCCTACAACTGCCCGGGGTGCGGCCGCTTAGCATCGTCCGATGCAGTTCAACCCGACAGTGATCGCGCGGTGCGCGGCGGCCGCGCTCATCGCGCTGCAGGTGTCCATCAGCCAGGCCGGGCCGCTCGACCAGCCGATGAGCGATGCGCAATTCGCCGCTTGCGTGCAGGGCCTGGCCGGGCAGACCGCCGGAGCCGGGCGGCCCATCAAGGCCGACGATTTCACGCGCATCGCCAGCCAGGCCCGGTACGACGATCGCGTGCGCCAGGCGCTGCTGGTGCAAAGGGGCGAGCCCACGTTCTGGTGGGACGACATCGCCGCCACCACCGACGATGAACGCGTGGCCCAGGGCCGCGAAGTGCTGGTGCGCGAGGCCGACGCCCTGCAGCGCATCGAGGCGCGCTGGGGCGTGCCCAAGGAGGTCGTGGTCGCGATCTATGGCATCGAGACCAATTACGGTCCGTCGTCCGGCCGCATCCCCGTGCTGGACGCCGCTCTCAGCCTGGCCTGCCTGCGCCCCTGCACCACCGGCAACTGCGCCTCCCGCGAACGCGCCTACGCCGCCGTGCGGCTGCTGCGCGACGGCAAGGTGCGCGGCGACAACTACCAGGGCTCCTGGGCCGCCGCCTTCGGGCGGACGCAATTCGTGCCGGACACCTTCGAGCAGATCGCCGTGGATTTCGATGGCGATGGCGTGGCCGACATCGTCGGCTCGGAGCGCGACGCCTTCGCCTCGACCGCCAACCACCTGCAAAAGCGCGGGGGCTGGATCGCCGGTGCGCCGGCCTACGTCGAGGTGCGCATCCCGCAGGAGCAACAGCGCGAATACGCCGCGGCCACGGGCAAGGTCAAGGGGCGGGACCGCAAGGTGTCGGAATGGGCCGCGCAGGGCTGGCAAGCGGTCGGCGCGGGCGGTGAGGCCGTTCCCTTGCAGGCGACTGGCGATCCCATGGCGACGCCGTTCCTGCCGGTGGGTTTGCCGGGACCGGCTTTCCTGGTGACGCGCAACTTCGACACCATCTGGCGCTACAACAACTCGGACCGCTACGTGATGGAGGTGGCGGTGCTCGCCAACCGGCTGGCGGGCGGCCCCGGCATCGTCACCGCCTGGCCCACCGACGACCCCGGCCTCAGCCGCGCGCAAGTGCGCGAACTGCAGGCCTGGCTGTTGCAGCGAGGGCACACCCTGGTGACGCCGGACGGCGTGGCCGGCCGGAACACGCGGGATGCCATCGAGGCGGAACGTACCCGCAAGGGCTTGCCGCCGGGGCGGCGCGCGGGCCAGCGAACCATGCGGTTGCTGATGCAACCCTAAGAAGAAAGCCGGGGCGGGGGCGATGGCCCGATGCAGAATATGCGCCGATGGTGCGTCCCAACCCGTTTCCGGCCAATGTGCTGTTCCTGCGAATGCGCGGGTTCGCCGCGCTCGACGCGACACAGCAAGCCGCCCGGCGCGCCAGGCTGACGCGGACGCTGGCCGGGCTGGTGCCTCTTTACCCCGAGGACGCCCGGGTGGTGGTGCAGGCTCCGGACGGCGCCGCCATCGTCGGCCTGGACGACCCGGTGCAGGCGCTGGAAGCGGCGCGGCTGGCGGCGCTGGAGCCCGAACTCGACATCGGGCTGCACCATGGGCTGGTGCGCACGCGCAAGCGCGACGCTGCGCAACTCACGGGCGAAGGGCTGGAAACCGCACAGGCGATCACGGGGCTCTCCCCGGAGCACCCGCTGCTGGCCACCAGCGAATTCCGCCGGGCGTTGCATGCCGCGGCGCCGCACCTGGGGCGCGCCTTGCGGACAGCGGGCAAGTTCATGGATGCGCAGGAGCGCGAACAGCGGCTGCACGCGCCCGAGGCGGCCGAACCCGAACCGCCGGCCGATCGCCGGCAGCTGCTCCTGGGCAGCGCCGCCATCGTGGCCATTTTGTGCGCGGGTGCCGTGGCGCGGGCGGTGCGCCTGCGCGACGAGGCGGCTCGCCGGCCGGCCGTGCTGCGGCTGGACATCCGGCCTGGCGGCGAGATCTGGGTCGACGGCGAATTGAAAGGCCAGGTTCCGCCGCTCACGCGATTGGCGGTTCCACCCGGCCCACACGTGATCGAGGTGCGTCTCGGCAAGATGACTCCCCTGCGCATGGACGTGCAACTGAAGCCGGGTGAGGAGATCGACGTCAAGCACATCTTCATCGCGCGCCAGCCGCCGCGCCGGGTGCCCAGCCTGCTGGAGCGATTCAAGTTCTGGGGAAGCAATTGAGCGCGGCTTTCAGCCACTTCGGGCGCTACCGCGTGGTGGGCGAAATCGGGCGCGGCGCCATGGGTGTGGTCTACGAAGCCGAGGACGAGACGCTGCAGCGGCAGGTGGCGGTCAAGACCATGCTGCTGTCGGACGACGCCGAGGAGCGCGCCGGGCACGAGGCGCGCTTCCGGCAGGAAGCCAAGGCGGCCGCGGGCCTCAACCACCCGAACGTCATCACGGTCTACGACATGGGGCGCGAGGGCGACTGGCTCTACATTGCCATGGAGATGCTGCGCGGCCAGGAGCTGCGTGAACTGATGAACAGCGGCACCTTGCAGCTGCCGGTGATCGTCGACCTGATCTCGCAGGTGGCCTCGGGGCTTGCCGCGGCGCACATGCGTGGCATCGTGCACCGCGACATCAAGCCCTCCAACATCATGGTGATGGACGGGCGGCACGCCAAGATCATGGATTTCGGCGTGGCCCGCATGCAGATTTCGGAAGTGAAGACGCAGACCGGCGTGATGCTGGGATCGCCCAAGTACATGGCGCCGGAGCAGGTGGAAGGCCGGGGTGTCGACTCGCGCAGCGACATCTTCTCGCTGGGCTCGGTGCTGTACGAATGCGTCGCGGGCAGCGCGCCGTTCTCCGGCACCGACCTGGGCACGCTGCTGTTCGACATCGTCCACGGTCAGCCGGTGCCCCCCAGCAAGCGCAACCCGGCTGTGCCGGAGGAGCTGGACCGCATCGTGGCCCGGGCGCTGCGCAAGGACCCCGGTGCCCGGTACCAGGACGCCGACCTGCTGGCGCACGAGCTGGCGCAGTGCGCCGCGCATCTCATGTCGGGCGCCGTGCGCGCCGGCTCGTTCTCTCCGGCGGCCACCATCAGCCGCCGCCTGCCTTTCACGGAAGCGCCGGCGCAGCCCGTGCCGGTGCCGGCGGCTGGCGACGATCCGGAGGCCACCGTGGCCCAGGTGCGAAAGCGCGCGCCCGATGCCTACGAATCCACCCAGCAGATCAGCGCGGCGCCGGACTCCGTCGCGCCTCCCGAAAGCGCCCCGCCTGAGCAGGAGGCCACGCTCGGACGGACCGCATCGGAAGCCGGGGATGGCAAGCCGCGCCGCGCCAGTTTCCCGTTGGCCGTCGAGTTCGATTCGATCGCCGCGCTGCAGCGGCTTGCCACCGGCGCGGCGTCCGCCGAGCCACCGCCGCAGGCCCTGCCGGTGCGGACGGTCGCAGGGGCGCCGCGCTGGGCCTGGCCTGTGGCTTTCGGAGTGGCTGTCTTCGCCGCGTTGGCCATCGCTTTCGTCTAGGAGCCGCCGCCGAGGCAGAATGCAGCCCCATGGATGAAGCCACCCCGCGCCCCGCCCGCCCCGAATTGCCCGACCACCTGTCCGCCGACGAGCGCAGCCCGCACTACGTGGCGGCCATCTTCGAACACGAGGTCGGCATCCGCCTGAACGGCAAGGAACGCACCGACGTCGAGGAATATTGCATCAGCGAGGGCTGGGTCAAGGTGCCCGCCGGGAAGACGCTGGACCGCAAGGGAAAGCCGCTCCTCATCAAGCTCAAGGGGCAGGTCGAGGTCTTCTACAAGTAGCGGTCTTCTGCGACACTCGTTCCCATGAGCAGCATGAGCCGCCAGTCCGACAAGGCCCCCGGCCTCTGGCAGCCGCCCGGCCGGCGCTGGGGCTGCGGCGCGCGTTCCGTGGTGCCCTATCTCAACCATTCGGTGCAGGCCAAGTTGCTGGCGATCGATATCGCCGAGCAGGACAAGGGACCGGTGCGCAACCCCGTCTTCCACGAAATGCAGATCACCCTCCGCGTCTGAAGACGCGCAGCGGGTTGAAGCCCGTGATCAATGCGGTGGCGGCGAGCACCAGCAGTGCGCCCGGAACCATGCCCGAGGTGACCGGCTCCCCGAGGAACAGGCGGCCCCAGGTCACCCCGAACAGCGGGATCATCAGCGCCGAGGACGTCGCGGCTGTCGCGGGAATCTCGCGCATCAGGCGCATGCTCACCCAGTACATCAGGCCGGACGTGACCATCCCGAGGATGAGGATCGCGGCCACCGCCGCGCTGGTCGGCCGCATCGTCTCCACTGTCGCGGCCGTGGGCACCGCGAGCGCGATGGCGGCGGCGAGATGCGCCGCGCCGGAAGCGGCCAGCGGCTGCTGCGTCAGTGTCGCGCGCTTCATCAGCACCGCGCCGATGCCGTAGCTCGCGGCCGCCGCGGTGCAGGCGAGGGCCGCGAGCACGACCTGCCGGTCCACCGCCACCGGCCCCAGCCGCACCAGCAGCGCCACGCCAGCAAAGCCCAGTGCGCAGCCGGCCAGCCGGCGCCAGGTCAGGCGTTCGTCACCCATCGCCGCGGCGCCCAGCATGCTGAACAGCGGTACCGTCGCATTGAGGATGGCGGAATAACCGGCGGGCAGCACCAGCGCGGCCCAGTTGAACAGCACGAAGGGCAGGGCGATGGTGAGCAGGCTCAGGACGGCCAGCCGCGGCCAGGCGGCGCGGTCCGGCCAGCGCTGGCGCACGATCCGCATGATCACCGCCAGCACCAGCGCCGCCAGCGCGCAGCGGATGCCGGCGAGGCCCCAGGGGCCGAAGGCCGGGCTGGCCACGCGCAGGAACGGGAAGGACGCGCCCCACAGGGCGGACAGGAGGATCAACTGGGCGAAATGCCGCGTCTGCATGGGGGCAGCGTAGCAGCCGCGCTGCTCAGCGTTGCGCGGCCAGCGCCTGGGCCTTCAGGCTGCGTTCGAGCAGCTTGGGCGATTCCATGCGTTCCGTCCATGCCGCGAAGGCCGGGGTGGGGCCACGCCACCGCAACGCTTCGACATCCTTGAACAGTTTGGCATCGGTCCGCAGTGTCGCCAGGCGCTTGAACAATTTCGCATTGGCGAGATGCGCGCCCAGCACCTTCTTGGGAAAGGTCTCGATCGGACCGTACTCGTTCAGCAGCCGGGCGGCGCCGACGGGGCCGATGCCTTCGATGCCGGGGTAGCCATCGGCGGCATCGCCGACGAGCGCCAGATAGTCGGGAATCAGGGCGGGAACCACGCCGAACTTCTGGCGGATGGCCTCGGCGTCACGGATCTTCTTGCCCCGGCGGTCCACCTGCAGCACGCGGTCGCCGCGCACGCACTGCGCCAGGTCCTTGTCGGGCGTCCAGATCAGCACCTTCCCGACCCGCGTGTCCTGGTCCGCGAGATGTGCCGCGGTCGCCAGCGCATCGTCCGCCTCGAGTTCGACCATCGGCCAGACGGCGACTCCCATGGCATCGAGCGCTTCTTCCAGGGGATGGAACTGGGCGTGCAAAGCCCGCTCGATGCCGGCACCGGTTTTGTAGCCGGGCCAGAGCCGATTGCGAAACGATTCGATCACGTGATCGGTCGCCACGCCCACGTGCGTGGTGTGGCTTTCGATCATCTCCAGCACGCCGTTCAGCACCCCCGCGACGGCGCCGTACGGCCGGTCGGCGCCCTTGTTGAAGCGCCGGAGGCCGTAGAAGTGCCGGAACAGCTCGTAAGTGCCGTCGACGAGGTCGACGTTCATGGGTTGCGCATGTTCAATCTGGGATCTGCGGCTCCACCAGTTGCGCCAGTTTGACCAGGGATTCCTGCCAGCCCAGGTAGCACATCTCCGCCGGGATCACGGCCGGGATGCCTTCCTGCACCACCTGCATGTCGGTGCCGCAGGACACCTGCGTCAGCGTGACCGTGGTCTTCATGGTGCCCGGCAGGTTCGCATCGTCGAAGCTGGCTTCGTAGACGACGCGCTGGCCCGGCACCAGCTCCAGGTACTTGCCGCCAAAGGAATGGGCGTGGCCGCTGCCGAAGTTGGTGAATGACATCTTGTACGTCCCGCCGACCTTGGCGTCCATGCTGTGGACCTTGGCCATGAAACCGAAGGGCGGCAGCCAGCACTCATAGGCAGCCGCCTCGGTGAAGGCGCGGTAGATGCGGTCCGGCGGGCAGCGCAAGACACGGTGGAGGCGGACGGTGTTGGTGGTCATGGCGTGATCATCCTTGGATTGAGGCAAGAGGACGGCCCTCTGTCTGCACGACGAATGGTTCAAGGCGAAATCGACAGCGTTCTTGCCATCCGGCCGTTCTTGTTCTATCATCGACCGATCGGTCGGTAGAAGATAGATCCGACCCTCAGGAGACTCCTATGTACACCCAAGCCATGGACACCATGGGCAAGGACGAGGCCCGCAAGCCGGTGCGTTCGGCCGAAGAGATGATTCTGGAAGATCGCTTCGAAGCTCGCATCGGCGAGGGCGATTTCATCGAGGCCAAGGACTGGATGCCGGACCACTACCGCAAGACGCTGGTGCGGCAGATCAGCCAGCATGCGCATTCCGAAATCGTCGGCATGCTGCCCGAAGGCAATTGGCTCACGCGTGCGCCCACGCTGAAGCGCAAGACCATCCTGCTGGCGAAGGTGCAGGACGAGGCGGGCCACGGCCTCTATCTCTATTCGGCCGCCGAGACGCTGGGCACCTCGCGCGACCAGATGCTGGAAGCCTTGCACAGCGGGAAGGCCAAGTACAGCTCGATCTTCAACTACCCCACGCTGACCTGGGCGGACGTCGGCGCCATCGGCTGGCTGGTGGACGGCGCGGCCATCATGAACCAGGTGCCGATCTGCCGCTGCTCCTACGGCCCGTATGCGCGCGCGATGATCCGCATCTGCCGCGAGGAAAGCTTCCACCAGCGCCAGGGCTTCGAGAGCCTGCTGACCATGATGCAGAAGGGCACGCAGGCGCAGAAGGACATGGTGCAGGACGCCGTCAACCGCTGGTGGTGGCCGTCCATCATGATGTTCGGCCCGCCGGACGACCAGTCGCCCAACACCGCGCAATCCATGCGCTGGGGCATCAAACGCGTTTCGAACGACGAACTGCGGCAGAAGTTCGTGGACGCCGCGGTCGAGCAGGCCAAGGTGCTCGGCGTCATCCCGCCCGACCCCGACCTGAAGTGGAACGAGGACCGCCAGCACTACGACTTCGGCACCATCGACTGGGCCGAGTTCTTCCAGGTGATCGCCGGCAACGGGCCTTGCAATCGCGAACGGCTCGCTGCGCGCGTGGATGCGTGGGACGACGGCGCGTGGGTGCGTGAAGCGGCGCTGGCGCATGCGCGGAAGCAAGAGCAGGCACACAAGGAGGCCGCATGAAAAGCGATGACGCCGGCACGACGCCTCCCTCCCCTGGTCAGGGGAGGGATGGGGAGGGGTTGAGCCCATTGCGGCCGCAGGCCACGGCGTCCGAAGGACGCGAGTGGCCCTTGTGGGAAGTCTTCGTCCGCAGCAAGAGCGGCCTGGACCACAAGCACTGCGGCAGCCTGCACGCGGCCGACGCGCAGATGGCGATCCAGAACGCGCGCGACGTCTACACGCGGCGCCAGGAGGGCACCAGCGTGTGGGTGGTCCGCTCGGACCACATCGTCGCCAGCGACCCCGGCGAGAAGAGCATGTACTTCGACCCGATGGAAGACAAGGTGTACCGCCACCCGACCTTCTACGAACTGCCCAAGTCCGTGGACCACATGTGATGGGCGCCGTCATGCAAGCCTCCATCCAGGTCAGCCAGGCCCCTGCCGTGCAGTATCTGCTGCGCATCGGCGACACCGCACTCATCCTGGCGCAGCGCCTCGCCGAATGGAGCGGCCATGCGCCGGTGCTGGAAGAAGACATCGCGCTGTCGAACATGGCGCTCGACCTCGTGGGCCAGGCCCGCGCGGTGCTGACGCATGCGGGACAGCTGGAAGGCTCCGGCTACGACGAAGACCAGCTCGCTTTCCTGCGCGATGAACGCGACTACCGCAACGTGACCCTGGTGGAGTTGCCGCGCGGCGACTTCGCCGTGACCGTGCTGCGCAATGCCATGGTGGCGACGTTCTTCAAGCTGCTGTGGACCCAGCTGGCAACGTCGAGCGATGCCGAGCTGGCAGGCATCGCCGGCAAGGCGGTGAAGGAAGCGCGCTACCACCAGCAGCACGCGGCCGACTGGCTGGTGCGGCTGGCCGACGGCACCGACGAATCCCGCCGCCGGGTCGAAAAGGCGGTGATGCAGCTGTGGCACTACAACACCGAGTTGTTCGCCGACGATGCCGTCGATGAGCACGCGCACGCCACCGGGCTGGGCCCGCGTTGGGGCGACTTGAAGGAAGCCTGGACCGCCGAGATGACGGAGCTGTTCGCGGCCGGCGGCCTGACGGTGCCGGCCGAAGTGGCCTTCCTCGCCACGGGCAAGCGCGGCACGCACAGCGAACACATGGGGTTCCTGCTGGCCGAGATGCAGCATCTGCAGCGCGCCTTCCCCGGAGGCGTCTGGTGATGAATCGGGCCGAACGCGCCTGGGAAGTGCTGGGCACCGTGCTCGACCCCGAGGTGCCGGCGCTGTCGGTATGCGATCTCGGCATCGTGCGCGACGTGATCGACCATGGGGATGAACTGGAGGTGGTGCTGACGCCCACCTACTCAGGATGCCCGGCAACGGAGTTGATCGAGCAGAACGTGCTGGAGGCGATCGCGGCCGAGGGACTCGGCCCGGCGCGCGCCACGCTGCGCCGCGCGCCCGCCTGGACCACCGACTGGATCAGCGCCGAGGGCAAGCGCAAGCTCAACGACTATGGGATCGCGCCGCCCGGCCCGGTGCCGCCCGAGGGTGGCGTGCCGATCCGCATCATCGGGCGCCGGCAGGACGCCATTGCCTGCCCGCGCTGCGCGAGCCTGCACACGGAGCGCTTGTCCGCCTTCGGCTCCACGGCGTGCAAGGCGATGTACCGGTGCCTGTCCTGCCGGGAACCATTCGAACATTTCAAGCCGATCTAGATGAGCGTCATCTTCCATCCGTTGCGCGTCCGCGCCATCCAGCCCGACACGCAGGAAGCTGTCGTCGTCTCCTTCGACGTCCCCGAGGAGCTGAAGCCGGTGTTCGGCTTCACGCAGGGCCAGTACCTGACGCTGCGCAAGGAGATCGAGGGCCAGGACCTGCGCCGCTCCTATTCCATCTGCGCTGGCGTCGACGACGGCGAGCTGCGGGTCGGCGTGCGCAAGGTGCGCGGCGGCGTCTTCAGCAACTGGATCAACGAGCACCTGAAGCCCGGTGACACCATCAACGTGATGGCGCCGCAGGGCCGCTTCTTCGTTCCGATCGAGCCCGAGGCGCAGCGGCACCATGTGGGCATCGCGGGCGGCAGCGGCATCACGCCCATCCTCTCCATCATGAAGACGGTGCTGGCCCGCGAACCCGCGAGCCGCTTCACGCTGATCTACGGCAACCGCAGCCTCAAGTCCACGATGTTCAAGGAGGAGATCGAGGACCTGAAGGACAAGTACATGACGCGGCTGGTGCTGCATCACGTGTTCTCCGACGAACACACCGACGCGCCGATCAACATGGGCGTGATGAACCGCGACAAGATCGGCGAGTTCCTGCGCCTGCTGGTGCCGGCCGATCGCATCGCGCACACGTACATCTGCGGTCCGTTCCAGATGAACGACGAAGCCGAGGCCGCGCTGCTGGCCGCGGGTGTGCCGGAAGAACGCATCCACATCGAGCGCTTCGGCATCGCGCAGCAGGCCGCGGGCCAGGTGGGCGCCGTGGTGCACGAGGCGAAGCCGGGCGACGCCGAGCAGGCCAGGGTGGTGATCATCCGTGACGGCCTCACGCGCGAGATCACTTTCACCAAGGACCAGCCGAGCATCCTCGATTCGGCGTCCGCGGCCGGACTGGAGGTGCCGTTCTCCTGCACCTCCGGCGTCTGCGGCACCTGCCGCGCCAAACTGGTCGAAGGCCAGGTGCGCATGGAGCGCAACTTCGCGCTCGACAAGAACGAGGTGGCGGCGGGCTTCATCCTGACGTGCCAGGCGCATCCGACGACGGAGCGCGTCGTTCTCTCTTTCGACGAGCGCTGAGCGCATGGGCCGCGGGCGTTCAGCGACCTATGACGACCAGCGCGAGTTGATTCTCGCCAGCGCGGCTTCGCTCTTCGCGCACCGCGGTTACCCCGGCACCTCGATGAACCAGGTGGCGGAAGCTTGCGGCCTGTCCAAGGCCACGCTGTACCACTACTACAAGGACAAGTACGCCCTGCTGGTCAGCATCGCCGACAGCCACGTTTCGCGGCTGCAAGGCATCGTGCGCGAGGCCTTGTCCGCGGAGACAACGCCCGAAGACCAGATGCGCGTGCTGATCCGCCGGCTGGTGGAGGAGTACGCCCATGCGCAGAACGCGCACCGCGTGCTGACCGAAGACGTGAAGTTCCTCGATCCGGATGACCGGAAGCGCGTGCTCGACAAGGAGCGCGAGGTCGTCAACGGCTTCGCGCGCGTCGTCGCCACGTTGCGCCCCGACTTGAAGGATGCCGCCATGAGCAAGCCGCTCACCATGCTGCTCTTCGGGATGATCAACTGGATGTTCACCTGGATGAAGCCGGACGGCGCCGTCGACTACGAGGCGATGGCGCCCGTCGTGGCCGACCTGTTCCTGGGCGGCTTGGGCGCTGTTCAAGCGCCGGAGACCGCTCCCACAACGATTGGAGATCCCGCATGACCAACACCACCTTGCAAAGTTACATCGCCGGCCGCTGGGTCGGCAAGGAAGGCGCGCAGGCGCTGCGCAGCGCCATCAACGGCAAGCCGGTGGCGAACACGCATGCCGAGAAGCTGGACTTCGCCGAAGCCGTGCAGCATGCGCGCAAGGTGGGTGTGCCCAACCTGATGAAGCTGGATTTCCAGCAGCGGGCCGAGCGCCTGAAGGCGCTGGCCAAGTTCCTCAACGAGCGCAAGGAGGAGCTCTATGCGATCTCCGCGCACACCGGTGCGACCCGCGCCGACAGCTGGATCGACATCGAAGGCGGCAGCGGCACGTTGTTCGCCTATGCAGGCGTCGGTGCCAACGAGTTGCCTTCGGGCAACGTGGTGCACGAAGGTCCGGCGATGTCGCTGGGCAAGAAGGGCAGTTTCGCCGGCACGCACATCCTGGTGCCGCGCGGCGGCCTGGCCGTTCACATCAACGCGTTCAACTTCCCGGTGTGGGGTTTGCTGGAGAAGTTCGCGCCGAGCTTCCTGGCTGGCGTGCCTTGCATCGGCAAGCCCGCGACCGCCACGAGCTACCTCACCGAGGCCGCGGTGCGGCTGATGATCGAATCGGGCATCCTGCCCGAAGGCAGCCTGCAACTGGTGATCGGCAGCACGGGCGACTTGCTGGACCGCCTGGACGGCGCCGATGTCGTCACCTTCACCGGCTCGGCCGACACGGCCGCGAAGCTGCGCGTGCACCCGAACGTGATCCGCCAATCCATCCCGTTCAACGCCGAAGCCGATTCGCTGAACTGCGCGGTGCTGGCGCCCGACGTGACGCCGGACGACGAGGAGTTCGACCTGTTCGTGAAGGAGGTCGCGCGCGAGATGACGGTGAAGGCCGGCCAGAAGTGCACGGCGATCCGCCGCGCCATCGTGCCGAAGGAGTATGTGGACGAAGTGAGCAAGCGCCTGCGCGCGCGCCTGGCCAAGGTGGTGGTGGGCGACCCGTCGCTGGAGGAAGTGCGCATGGGCGCACTCGCCTCGCAAGACCAGAAGGCCGACGTGGGCGAGCGCGTCGCCGCGCTGCTGAAGAACGCGGAACTGGTGTTCGGTGAGCGCGATGGCTTCGCGCCCAAGGGCCAGGGTGTCGCCGAAGGCGCCTTCTTCTCGCCGACCTTGCTGCTCGCGCGCAATCCGATGGGCGACGACAGCGTGCACGACATCGAGGCCTTCGGCCCGGTGAGCACGCTGATGGCCTACGACGGACTGGATGAAGCGTTGGCACTGGCCGCGCGCGGCAAGGGCAGCCTGGTCGCCACGCTGGTCACCAAGGACGCGGCGACGGCCGCGCGCTTCGTCCCCGCTGCAGCGGCGACCCACGGCCGGCTGCTCGTGCTGGACCGCGAAGCCGCGGCCGAATCCACCGGGCATGGCTCGCCCCTGCCACAACTGAAGCACGGCGGCCCGGGCCGCGCCGGTGGCGGTGAGGAACTGGGCGGCCTGCGCGCCGTCAAGCACTACCTGCAACGGGCGGCAGTGCAGGGCTCACCGGCGATGCTGAGCGCCGTCACCGGCGAGCACGTGCGCGGCGGCAAGCTGAACGACGACGGCACGCACCCGTTCCGCAAGCATTTCGAAGACCTGAAGATCGGCGATTCCTTGCTGACGCATCGCCGGACGGTGGGCGAGGCCGATATCGTCAACTTCGGCGGCATCTCCGGCGACTACTTCTACATGCACTTCGACGAGGTCGCGGCCAGGGAGAGCCCGTTCGGCAAGCGCATCGCCCACGGCTATTTCGTGTTGTCGGCCGCCGCGGGACTGTTCGTCTCGCCGGCGCCTGGCCCCGTGCTGGCGAACTACGGCCTGGACACGCTGCGCTTCGTCAAGCCCGTGGGCATCGGCGACACCATCCAGGCACGCCTGACGGCCAAGCGCAAGATCGACCGCAACCGCAAGGATGCCAAGGGCGTGGGGCAGGGCGTGGTGGCGTGGGACGTGGAGGTGACGAACCAGGATGGTGAACTGGTGGCGAGCTACGACATCCTGACCCTGGTGGCGAAGCGTGGTTAGCGTGCGCCAGCCCATGGAATCGTTCGCATGTGCCTGCGTGGCCAGCCTGGCCGTTGCCGTGCCCTGGAGCCATGCGGCGGCGGCTGACCCTTCGCTGACCGGATGTTGGCGCGCAGTGAAGATCATCCTTCATGCGCAGGATGGTTCGAAGACGGAGGACGTCTCCGGGCGCTGCACGCTCCACTTCAAGGACGCCGAATTCGAATCGGTGTGCGGAACGTCCGCCGGACGGGCGGTGAGGAGCACCTACGCCTACCGGATCGTGCGTCCGGGCTTCTATTCGGCCACCATGACCCGCAGCAGCTTCCGGACCGACCTGGCGGGATCGGCGCGCGAGTACGAATACCGTGTCGAGGGCGACCGGCTCAGGACCGTGACACAGCCCCAGGCCCATCTGCCGGTTGCTCCAGCCGGTGCCGGGCGCGTGGAGACGGAAGCGGCCAGGATGCCCTGCCCGTGAGGCTCGACCCCCGCGAGTGCTAGTGCCTGTGCGTGCTGCCGCCGGCACGCCGGTAGTGCTCGCCCAGCACGTCGCGGCCCCAATCCCCCTGGACATCCCGCCACACGCGTGGTTGCCGCCCGAGTTGTCCCACTCGATCAGGAAGCGCGCGCCCTGGATGCGCCAGTAGTGCGGCTGGCCGCGCTCCGTGGCGCCGGCCCAGCCGAAGCGCACGCTGGCCAGACCGCCGGCATGCACGCGTGCCAGACGCTGCTGCGCGAGTGACGCTTCGGCCACCGAGGCCAGGGATTCGATCACCCGCAGCAGCAACGCCTGCTGTGCCGCGTCCAGGTCCCCGAACGCGATGCCCACCGGCGCCAGCGGATCCAGCTTTTCGGCATTGCGCGTGACGATGTCGCCGAAAGGCCGTGCGCTGAACAGGGCCTGCTGGCGTTGGGTGGGGCGGAGCGACGCCAGCAGCGCGAAGGCCCGGTCTCCCTGCTCGCCCAATGCGCGCTGGCCTTTGCGCGGACCGTTGGCGATGTCGCGCGGCACCTCGGAGGGATTGGCACCCAGGAATTGAGGCAGTGTCGCGACCACCTGGCTGTTGGAAAGCGTGAAGTGCAGCGAGAGGTGGTGCCCCTCGATGCGCCAGCCCCAGGCCCCGTTCGCGTCGACCGGGCCGAACAAGGCGATGGCGTAGTTCTCGGGGTCTCGCGAGAGCCCGAAGGCTTCCAGTTCGCGCAGGGCGATCTCCAGCGAGATCACGGCGCGCACCTGGAGCAGGCCAGACGCCGAAAGTGCCGCCGCCAGCAGTTGCTGCGCGGCCGTCCGCTGCGCCGGGCTCATCGCCTTGAAGGGGATGCCCGGGCGGCTGCGCGGTGTGTAGTGCCAGTCGGTGCGTGCCTGCAAGGTGAAGGGCTGGACCAGCTGCGGCCGCTCGGCCGCCGGGGTGGCTTGCAGCAGCCCCTGCGCGGCAGCCGTCATGGCCTGTGCCGCCTTGCTGGTGTCGGCAGCACCCACGCCCGCCGGCGCCACGGCCAGCAGCGTCCAGGTCATCCAGGCGGAAAATGTGCGCAGCAGCATCGCAACCCGTTTCAAGCAGCCATCTTAGTCCTGCTACCCTCCGGGGTCGTACAATCCGCGCCCCATGACGACATTCATCCTCTCCCACCAGGTGCTCGACGAGGTCCTGCTCAAGCATCGCGTGAAGCCCAACGACCTGTCCGGCATCGACAAGCTGTTCGGCGGCGAGGACGGCTATTACTGGTACCACACCATGCGGCACATGTGCCCCAAGACCGAGGTCATGGTGTGGACGAGCCAGGCCGACATGCGCGCCGCCATCCAGGGCGCCGAGAACAAGACGGCCGAGGAAGACGAAGTGAAGGCGCAGCCGCTGAAGGATGTGCACGTGGAGGCGATCACGCGCCACCTGGCGGTGGAGTTGTAGGCTGGGGTAAGCCCGAAGGCGAACCCCAGCGCCTGCGAGGATCTCTGCCGGGGTTCGCCTGCGGGCTTACCCCAGCCTACGGGCCACGACGCTCAGGCGGGTGCCACTTCGTGCCCGGCCATCAGCTCCAGCGCCTTCACCAGCGCCGAATGATCCAGCTCGGCCATGCCGTTCGCGGCGCAGGCCTGCATCAATTGCGCCGCCCCGGCGGTCTGCGGCAGCGACACCCCCAGCTCCCGCGCGCCCTGCAGCGCCAGCCCCAGGTCCTTCTGGTGCAGCTGGATGCGGAAGCCCGGCGCGAAGGTGCGCTTGATCATGCGTTCGCCATGCACCTCGAGGATGCGGCTGGCTGCGAAACCGCCCATCAGTGCCTGCCGCACCTTGGCCGGGTCGGCGCCGGCCTTGCTGGCGAACAGCAGCGCCTCACCCACGGCCGCGATGTTCAGGGCCACGATGATCTGGTTGGCCACCTTGGTGGTCTGGCCGTCGCCGTTGCCGCCCACCAGCGTGATGTTCTTGCCCATCGCCTGTAGCAGGGGCAGCACGCGTTCGAACACCGCCGGCTCCGCGCCGCACATGATCGTGAGCGATGCGGCCTTGGCGCCGACCTCCCCGCCGGACACCGGCGCATCCACATAGTCCGCGCCCGCGGCGTTGACGCGCTTCGCGAAGTCCTTGGTGGACATCGGGGAGATCGAGCTCATGTCGACGACCGTCTTGCCCTTGGCCAGGCCGCCTTCGACGCCGTCCTTGCCGAACAGCACGAGCTCGACGTCGGGCGTGTCGGGGAGCATGAGGAAGATGACATCGGCGGCACGGGCCACGTCGGTGTTGGTGGCGCACACGGTGGCGGCCTTCAAAGCTTCCGGAACCTTGCTGCGCGTCCGCACGAACAGCTCATGCCCCGCCGCCAGCAGGTGGCCCGCCATCGGGGCGCCCATGATGCCCAGGCCGATGAATCCGATCTTCATGTGGTGTTCCTCGAAAGAGAGTTCAGTAAGAGCCCGGGACCGGCTTGGCCTGGCCGGCGCGCATCGCGGCCATCACCTGTTGCGCGCCGGCGGCGATGAGGCGCGCGTCGGAACTCACGGTGACGAACTGGAAGCCCAGGCCGATGCGCCTGAGCGCCGACTCCGGGCCGGTGTTGTGGATGCCCGCGACCAGGCCATGCGCCTTGGCGCGTGCCAGGACGTGTTCCACCGCCTGCTGCACCTTGGGCTCCAGCTCGTCCATCGCGGGCTTGCAGCCCATGGAGATCGACAGGTCCGACGGGCCGATGTAGATTGCGTCCAGGCCTTCCACCGAGAGGATGGCCTCCAGGTTGTCGAGCGCCTGGGCGGTTTCGATCATCGCGAAGGTGACGATGGTGTCGTTGGCATGCTGCGGATAGTCGGCGCCGCCATACAGCAGCGCCCGCACCGGGCCGAAGCTGCGCACGCCGCGCGGCGCGTAGTGCGTCCAGGCCACGAGGTTCTGCGCGTCCTCGCGGGTGTTGACCATCGGGCAGATGACGGCGTAGGCGCCCGCGTCCAGCGTCTTCATCAGGATGCCGGGTTCCAGCCAGGGCACGCGCACCACGGGCACGGTGTTGGTGGTGGAGACGGCCTGCAGCATCGTCACCATGGCCTGGTAGTCCACCACGCCATGCTGCATGTCCACCGTGAGGGAATCCCAGCCCTGGTGGGCCATGGTTTCGGCAGAGAAGCTGTTCGGGATCGCCAGCCAGCCATTGACGGCGGCGCCGCCGGCTTGCCAGAGCGTGCGCAGGGGGTTGGGTCTCACGGGGGCTCCTGGTTCACGCCTGGGTGTAGGCAGTCTTCACCGTCGTATAGAACTCCGCAGCATAGCGGCCCTGTTCGCGGGAGCCGTAGCTGGAACCCTTGCGTCCGCCGAAGGGCACGTGGTAGTCCACGCCGGCCGTCGGCAGGTTGACCATCACCATGCCCGCCTGGCTGTGGCGCTTGAAGTGCGTGGCGTGCTTGAGCGAGGTGGTGGCGATGCCGGCGGCGAGGCCGAACTCGGTGTCGTTGGCCAGCGACAGCGCTTCGTCGTAGTTCTTCGCGCGGATCACACTGACCACGGGGCCGAAGATCTCCTCGCGGTTGATGCGCATGTCTTTCGTCGTCTCCGTGAAGAGCGCCGGGCGCATGTACCAGCCGGGCGCGCCGTCGGCGTTGCGCTCCAGCGCTTCGCCGCCCGCCACCAGCCGTGCCCCTTCGCCCTTGCCGATGGCGATGTATTCGAGGTCCTGCGCCAGCTGCTTGTCGTCGACCACCGGGCCGACGTCGGTGCCGGTCTTGCGCGCGTCGTCGACCTTCAGGGCCTGCATGCGCTCGGCCATGGCGGCCACGAAGCGATCGTGAATGCCCTCGGTGACGATCAGGCGCGACGAGGCTGTGCAGCGTTGCCCGGTCGAGAAGAAGCCGCTGTTGACGGCGGCGCTGACCGCCACCCCCAGGTCGGCGTCATCCAGCACCACCATCGGGTTCTTGCCGCCCATCTCCAGCTGGAACTTGGCCATGCGCTTCACGCAAGCGGCCGCGATGCGCTGGCCCGTGGCGACGGAACCGGTGAAGCTGATGGCGTGCACGCGGGCGTCGTCCAGCAGCACCTGGCCGACTTCGGAGCCGCGGCCCATGACCAGGTTGAAGACGCCGGCCGGCAGGCCCGCGCGATGCAGGATGTCGGCGATCGCCCAGGCCGAGCCGGGGACCAGGTCCGCCGGCTTGAGCACGACCGCATTTCCGAAAGCGATGGCCGGCGCGATCTTCCAGGCGGGGATGGCGATGGGGAAGTTCCAGGGCGTGATCAAGCCGACGACGCCGACCGGTTCGCGCGTGACCTCGACGCCCACGCCGGGACGCACCGACGGCACCACGTCGCCATTGGTGCGCAGCGCTTCGCCCGCGAAGAACTTGAAGATGTTGCCCGCGCGGGTGACTTCGCCGATGGCTTCGGGCAGCGTCTTGCCTTCCTCGCGTGCCAGCAGGTCGCCGAGTTCGGCCTTGCGCGCGAGGATCTCGGCGCCCGCGGCATCGAGGATGTCGAAGCGCTGTTGCGGTGTCGACAGTCCCCAGCCGGGTTGTGCCTTGGTCGCCGCGGCGATGGCGTCGCGTGCCTGCGCGGCGTCGGCCTGGGCGTATTCACCGACGACGTCGCGGGTGTCGGAGGGGTTGACGTTGCGGGACGCTTTGGGGCCGTCGAGCCATTCGCCGTTGATGAGGTTCTTGAACATGTCTTGTCTCCTTATGAATTCCTCCCTCCCCCTCCGGGGGAGGGTCGGGGTGGGGGCGCGCGAGACGATACAGTCCTCGGCGC
>NZ_VOBQ01000002.1 GCF_007833165.1 Caenimonas sedimenti
CCCCATCCCAGCCTTCCCCCAGAGGGGGAAGGAGCAAATTGCCTCAACGCACCATGCAAGGCTTCTTCGGATCGAACTTCCACCCCGGCACCAGGAACTGCATGCCCGCCGCGTCATCGCGCGCGCCCAGCCCATGCTGGCGGTACAGCGCGTTCGCCTTCTCCACTTCCGCCATGTCGATCTCGATCCCGAGCCCCGGCTTCTTCGGCACTTCGACGTAGCCCCCGCGGATCTCCAGCGGCGCCTTCGTCAACCGCTGCCCGTCCTGCCAGATCCAGTGCGTGTCGATGGCCGTCACCTTGCCTGGCGCCGCGGCGCCCACGTGCGTGAACATCGCCAGCGAAATGTCGAAATGATTGTTGGAGTGCGAACCCCAGGTGAGGCCCCAGTCGCGGCAGGTCTGCGCCACGCGCACCGAACCGGCCATGGTCCAGAAATGCGGGTCGGCCAAGGGGATGTCGACCGACTGCAGCGCGAGCGAATGCGCCAGCTGTCGCCAGTCGGTGGCGACCATGTTGGTGGCCGTCGGCAGTCCGGTGGCACGGCGGAACTCCGCCATCACCTCGCGGCCGGAGAAGCCCTCTTCGGCGCCGCAGGGGTCTTCGGCGTAGGCAACGACGCCCCGCATCTTTTCGCCCAGGCGGATCGCATCCTTCAACAGCCAGCCGCCGTTGGGATCCAGCGTCACTCGAGCCTGCGGAAAGCGCTCGTGCAACGCCTTCACCGCCTCGACCTCCTCGTCGCCGCGCAGCACGCCGCCCTTCAGCTTGAAGTCCTGGAAGCCGTAGCGCTTCTGCGCGGCTTCGGCCAGGCGCACGATGGCTTCCGGCGTCATCGCTTCCTCGTGGCGCAGGCGGAACCAGTCGTCCTGGGCTTCCGGCTCGCTGGTGTACGGCAGATCCGTCTTCTTGCGGTCGCCCACGTAGAACAGGTAGCCGAGCATCTGCACCGCGTCACGTTGCTGGCCTTCGCCGAGCAGCGCCGCAACCGGCACACCCAGGTGCTGGCCCTGCAGGTCGAGCAGAGCGGATTCGACGGCCGTCACCGCATGGATCGTGGTGCGCAGGTCGAAGGTCTGCTGCCCGCGTCCACCGGCGTCGCGGTCCGCGAACTTCGTGCGCATGGCATTCAGGATCGCCTGCAGGTGGCCGATCCCCTGGCCTTCGACCAGCGGGCGCGCGTCCTCCAGCGTCTGGCGGATCTTCTCGCCGCCCGGCACTTCGCCCAGGCCCGTGTGGCCGGCGTTGTCGGTGACGATGACGATGTTGCGGGTGAAGAAGGGCGCGTGCGCGCCGGAGAGATTGAGCAGCATGCCGTCGCGGCCCGCGACGGGAATGACACGCATGCTCTGGATGACAGGGCTGGACATGGAGTTCGGAGGAAAGGGAATCAGGTCACCGGCGCAGGATTGAACAGCACCAGGGCGTTGCGCAGCTTCCACTGCTCGGCCCAGGTCTTCTTGCGGCCGCTCGCGACTTCGAGCATCAGGCGGAACATCTCCCAGCCGACGTCTTCGACGCTGGCCTCGCCGTCGGCGATGCGGCCGGCGTTGATGTCCATCAGGTCGTGCCAGCGGCGCGCCAGGTCGCTGCGCGTGGCCACCTTGATCACCGGCACTTCGGCCAGGCCGTAGGGCGTGCCGCGGCCGGTGGTGAACACATGCAGGTTCATGCCCGCGGCCAGCTGCAGCGTGCCGCAGATGAAGTCGCTGGCCGGCGTGGCGGCGTAGAACAGCCCCTTGTGCGGCAGCTTCTCGCCGGGCGAGAGCACCCCCGAGATGGTGGACGTTCCGGACTTGATGATCGAGCCCATCGCCTTCTCGACGATGTTGGACAGGCCGCCGGCCTTGTTGCCGGGCGTGGTGTTGGCGCTGCGGTCCACGCTGCCGCGCTGCAGGTATTCGTCGTACCAGGCCATCTCGCGCACGATCGCCTGGGCGACCTCCGGTGTCGCCGCGCGCGAGGTCAGCTGCGCGACGCCGTCGCGCACTTCGGTGGTTTCCGAGAACATCACGGTGGCACCGGCGCGCACCAGCAGGTCGGTGCAGAAGCCGACAGCCGGATTGGCGGTGACGCCGGAGAACGCATCGCTGCCGCCGCATTGCACGCCCACCACCAGCTCGCTCGCGGGCACGGTCACACGGCGGCGCGCGTCCAGGCGCTTCAGGTGCACCTCGGCCTGGCGCAGGATGGAATCCACCATCGACATGAAGCCGACGTGCGCATCGTCCTGCAGGCAGACCACGTCGAGCGCCGGAGCGTCTTCGGCGCGCTGGTCCAGCACGGGAATGGAGCCGGGCGGTAGCAGGCGCTCGGGCTGCAGCTTCTCGCAGCCCAGGCTGACCACCATCACCTCGCCGCCGAAGTTCGGGTTCAGGCTGATGTTGCGCAGGGTGCGGATCGGGATCTTGGCGTCCGGCGCGTCGATGGCGACGCCGCAGCCGTAGCCGTGTTCCAGCGCCACCACGTCGTCGACGTTCGGGTAGCGCGGCAGCAGCTCCCGCTTGATGCGATCCACTGCGAATTCGGTGACGCCAGCCACGCATTGCACGGTCTGCGTGATGGCCAGGATGTTGCGCGTGCCGACGGAGCCATCGGCGTTGCGGTAGCCCTCGAAGGTGTAGCCTTCCAGGGGCTCGGCGGCCTTCGCCTTGACCGTTGCCATCGGCAGGTCTTCCAGGCCGCGCGCACCCGGCATGTGCAGCAGGCGCTCGTGCACCCAGCTGCCCGCGGGAATGTCCTTCTGCGCCCGCCCGATGACCACGTCGTAGCGGCGGATCTCGCCCCCCGCCGGGACGTCGACCAGCGCCACCTTGTGGCCCTGCGGCACGCGGTCCCGCAGCACCAGGCCGTCGTCGAAGGTGGTGCCCGCATCCAGCCCACCGTCGTTGGCCACGATGGCCACGTTGTCGGCGGGATGCATGGCGATGCGGCGCGGGCGGGCTGGCATGGCAGGTCCTCGAATGCTCAATCTGCGGTGATCTTACGAGCCTCGATGAGTTGCTTCCAGCGCGCGAACTCCGTCGCCTGGTAGCGGCCGAACTGCTCCGGCGTGTTGCCGACGATTTCGAAACCCTGGGCCAGCAGCTTGTCCTTGACGTCCGCGTCGTTCAGGACGGCCACGATCGCATCGCGCAGCTTGTTGCGGATGTCGGCCGGCAGGCCCTTGGGAGCCGCCACGGCTTGCCACGACTGCACTTCGGCGCCCTTGACGCCTTGCTCGGAGATGGTCGGCACGTCGGGCAGCAGCGGGCTGCGCTTCTCGGAAGCGATCCCCAGCGCGCGGACCTTGCCCGACTTGATGTGCTGGATGATGGCGTTGATGTTGACGAAGCCTGCATCCACCTGGCCGCCCAGCAGGTCATTGATGGCGGGAGCGCCGCCCTTGTAGGGAATGTGCAGGCCATCGGTGCCGCTTTGCTGCCACAGCAGTTCGGCGGAGAGGTGGTCGGACGAGCCGTTGCCGGCCGAGGCGAAGCTCACCTTGCCCGGCGTCTTCTTCAGTTGGGCGAGCAGGTCACCCAGGTTCTTGTGCGGCGAGCTCACCGGGACCACCAGCACGTTGGGCGCCTGCACGGCGACCGTGATCAGGTCGAAGTCCTTCAGCGCGTCGTACTGCACGCCCTTGATCAGGTGCGGTGCGATCACGAACGGGCCGAGCGACGAGACGAAGAGCGTGTAGCCGTCGGCGGGCGCGCGCTTGACGAACGCCGCGCCGATGGTGCCGGTCGCGCCGGCCTTGTTCTCGACCACGAAACTGCCGCCGCCCAGCTTCTCGGGCAGCTTCTGGGCGATCACGCGGCCGATGGAGTCCGTGGAGCCGCCCGGCGGGAACGGCACCACGATGGTCACGGGCTTGTCGACCGGCCAGGCGGCGAAGGCGCTGACGCTGGTGAGCGCCGCGGCAGCGAATGCGAGCAATGCTTTTTTCATGGATGTCTCCTTCGTGGGTTGCGAGGGGTTGCCCTACTGCGGGCCGAGCTTGCGGATCAGCGCCGCCAGTTCTTCCACTTCCTGCGGCTTCAGGTCCGAGATCGGCGGGCGCACCGGCCCTGCCGTCTTGCCCACCACGGTGGCGCCGGCCTTCACGATGCTCACCGCGTAGCCCTCGCCCTTGTTGCGGATAGCGAGATACGGCAGGAAGAACTCGTCGAGCAGCCGCCCGGTGGTCACCGTGTCGCCCGCCGCATAAGCGTTGTAGAACTCGATGGCCGTGCGCGGGATGAAGTTGAAGACCGCCGACGAATAGGTCGGCACGCCGAGCGCCTTGTACGCGTGGGCATAGACCTCGTGGGTGGGCATGCCGCCGATGTAGACGAAGCGGTCCCCCAACTTCTGGCGGATCGCCACGATGCGCTCGATGTCGCCCAGGCCGTCCTTGAAGCCGATCAGGTTGGGGCAGCGCTCGGCCAGCTTCACCAGCGATTCGGCCGACAGCTTGCAGGCACCGCGGTTGTAGACGATGACCCCGATCTTCACGCTCTTGCACACCGCCTCGACGTGGGCGACCAGGCCTTCCTGGGACGCTTCAGTGAGGTAGTGCGGCAGCAAGAGCACGCCCTGGGCGCCGTTGCGCTCGGCTTCCTGCGCGTACTGGATCGCCAAGGTGGTGCCGCCACCGGCGCCACCGACGATGGGCACGCGGCCGCGGCAGGTGTCGGCGGCGGTCTTGATCACCTGCGCGTATTCCTGCGGCGCCAGCGAAAAGAATTCGCCGGTGCCACCGGCGGCGAACAGCACGGTGGCGCCGTAGGGCATCAGCCATTCGAGGCGCGACACATAGCCGCGCGGCGCGAACTTCAGGTCGGCGTCGAAGTCGGTCAGGGGAAAGGAGAGGAGCCCGGACGTCAGGGCGGTCTTCAATTCATTGGGGGACATGGGTGCTTGTCGATGAGAGATAAGACATCATACAACTTGCGATAGGCCACTGCAACTCTGCAATGGCAGGGACGTAAATCGAAGGTATGAAGCTGCGCAAAAATGCTGCATCGCAACTTGGTTGTCGTACAACTAAGTCCTGACGCAACTGCGCAGGGCACCCAGCACGCGCCGGAAATCCCAATGACTGCGGCCGGTGGTGACGGTCACCAGTTCCAGGTCGGGCATCGCCAGGATGACCTGCCGGTTGAAGCCCACCGCCATGACGGCGTTGAACTCGGGCAAGCGCCACCACTGCTGGCCATAGCGGAAGTCGAGGTTCGCTGAAATGATCATCGGCACCCGCGACACCTGCAGCTGCGCCACCCATTCGCGGGGCAGCAGCTGCCGGTCTTCCCAGCGGCCTACCTGCTGCACCAGCAGGCCGATGCGGGCCATGTCGCGTGTCGTCATCTCCAGGCCGAAACCGCCGGCGGAGATCCCTTGGGGATCCTGGGGCCATTCCACGTCGGTGATGCCCAGTGGCTGGAACAGTTGCTGCCGCGCGTACGCCTCGGTGCTCATGCCGGTCGCGCGGGCCAGCACGGCAGACAGCAGGTGGCTGTTGCCGCTGTTGTAGTTGAAGGCCTGGCCTGGCGGCAGCGCCATGGGCCGGTCCAGGACGAACCGCACCCAGTCCCCACTCGCACGCATCTCGCGCAAGCTCACCGGCGGCAGGTCGTTGAGCGGCTCCTGCCAAGCCAGCCCGGACTGCATGTCGAGCAGGTGCTGCAGCGTCATCGTGCGCTTGGCCGCGTTCACGTTGGCGAAGGAACGGTCCGGAAAGTGATCGAGCACCGGCGTGTCGTTACCACCCAGCCGGCCCTGGGCCTGCGCCATGCCAAGCAGCGCCGCGACGATCCCTTTCGTTGCCGAGTTGATCCGGTGACGCATCTCCGCGCGGAATGGCTCGTAGTACGTTTCGAGCACGATGTGGCCGCGGCGCGCCACCAGCAGGCTGTCCATCTGCGCGGCACGTCCCAGCTCGGACAGGGCCTGCAACGCCGTGGCGTCCATGCCCTGTGACGCGGGTGGCGCTTCCGCCCACGCTCTGGTGGGCCAGGGCACGGATGCGGCTTCGACGCGAGCGGCAATCACGGCGGCCATGGCGACCACGGCGCTGCGGCGATTGGGATGGCGCATGGGGTTCACGCCCGCCATCCTAGCGCGGCCATACGGGTGCGGGGTCGACGTCGCGACGGTCGATGCCGAGACGCTCCTACAAATGCTGCCGCCAACGTCGCACCCAGCTCGGGCCGGAGCAGACCCATAGTCTGGACGAACTCACCGAGACAACATGCGACCCACTGCCCTCTTGTCAACGCTTCGCAATGCCCTGCTGCTCGGCGCGGCGCTGTCGCTGGCGCCGGCATTCGCCGCGCAGCCGCCCGGCAAGGGCGACTCGAAACCGAAGACGTCGGCCAGCGCCGCCAAGAAGGCACAAGCCAAGCCCAACTCCGGCAAGAAGCCGGTGAAGAAAGCGGCCGCCGGCAAGCAGGAGCCGCAGACGCCCGGTCCCCTCGCCGACTTCGGCAAGGCGACGGATGCTTCCCCCGACGTGGTCCACGTGGCCAACTGGGTCTCCCACACGCGCAACAACAAGAAGAAGGCCTTCGTCCTCATCGACAAGAAGGCGGCCCAGCTCTACGTGTTCGATCCACAGGGCAAGCTCAAGAGCAGCACGCCCATCCTGCTGGGCAAGGCCGTCGGTGACCACAGCGTGCCGGGCATCGGCAACAAGCCGTTCTCGCAGATCAAGGAAGATGAGAAGACCACGCCGGCCGGCCGCTTCCTGGTGCACCCAGGCAGGAACACGCGGGGCGAAGACATCCTCTGGATCGACTACAACGCCGCCGTTTCCATGCACCGCCTGCGCAAGGTGTCCGCCAAGGAGCAACGCGCGGACCGCATGGCCACACCGGAAGCCACGGACAACCGCATCTCCTATGGCTGCGTGAATGTGCCGCCGCGGTTCTACAACAGCGTCCTGAAGCCGACGGTGATGAAGCAGGGCGCGTTCGTCTACGTGTTGCCCGAGACGAAGACGCCGCAGCAGCAGTTCGGCTCGTTCGACGTCCCACGCACGGCGGGCGCCGCTAGAACTTCTCGCCCGGCGTGAGGTAGCGCCACTGGCCCGGCGGCAGACCCGCCATGGGCACGCGCCCGATCCGGATGCGCTTGAGCGCCTTGAGCTTCAGGCCCACCTGCGTGCACATCCACGGGACCATGTCGGGTGCGATGCCCTTGACGGCGAAGCGCAGGCGGGCTTCGCTCTGCCAGCTCACCCGCGCAGGCGGCAGGGCCTGACCCTCGAACACCAATCCCCCGCACAGCCGCTCGAGTCCGTTCGCCGCGATGGTGCCGGTGACTTCCGCGACCAGCTCCTGCTCGATCACGTTCGCATCTTCGTGAAGTTTGCGGATGATCCGGCCGTCCTGGCTGAAGACGCAGAGGCCGCTGGCCGGCACCGGAAGCGCAAGCAGGGGAACGACCCCGACGGCGTGGCTCTTGACGCGGCGGATGCCAGAGACGTCACCTACCCAATGCGTCGCCACGGCGATCAGCGCCTGGGCGTCCGCCACACCCATTCCGGCGGGCTTGTGCACCAGCATCGTCGCGGGTGCCGCGGCCTGCAGCCGGGCCTTGGGGTCGACCTCGACCAGTTCCGTGCCCACACGATGCTGCGGCTCCTCCACGAGCTGGCCGGCGACGCGCACCCACCCTTCGGTGATGTACTGCTCCGCTTCGCGGCGCGAGCACGGCACCAGGGCCGCGACCACCTTGGAGAGGCGCCTGGTCTCCGCTTCAGACACGCTGCGCGACCGTGAAATGGATCAAGGAGTTCTCCAATGCCGATCGATTGTGGCAGAGGAAAGCGCCCAGGCGACAATCCGCGCATGGCCCAAGGCAAACGGATCTCGGCGGATATCGACGGCGGCGCGCTGCAGCAGATCAAGGCGCTGGGTGCGGCCGCCCGCCTGGCACGCACCAAGGCCCGCGAGGGGCAGGTCGCCGCGGGCGCCCGGCTGGGCGTCCATGTCCAGACGATCGCGCGCATCGAGTCTGGCGAGCCCGGCGTCGCCATCGGGCACGTGCTGGGGATGCTGGCCCTCTACGGCGTCACCGTGCGCCCGGTCGAGCCGGAAGGTGGGCACCTCCCGGCTGAGCCATCAGCTGGAGCGCCTTGACTACTTTCCCCAGTTGCTCCAGCGCACCGCCAGCCCGAGCGTCAGCGCATAGGCGGCGAAGCTCACCGCCACGACGCTGAACAGCGCGGTGGCGGACGCTCCCGCCACGTGGACGCACACCCAGCCGCCAATGGCGACGATCACCAGCCGCGTCGTGCTGGCCGCGAGCGGCCACATCATGCGGCCCGCGCCTTGCGACGCGAAGAACAGCGCCAGCCCCAGCCCGAAGAAGCCGTAGCAGCCGCCGACAACGCGCAGGTAAGCGCTGCCGGCTTCGCGCACGGCGTCGTCGGTGGTGAACAGCGACATCCAGGCGCCTGGCCACAGGGCCGCCGCCACCCCGATCACCCCCGTGACCCCGAAGACGATGCCGGCGCCCGCCCAGGTGATCTGCTTGGCGCGTTCCGCCTGGCCCGCGCCCATGTTGGTGGCGACCATGGCCGTGAGCGCGCTGCCAAAACCGAAAGCGATCGGCACCAGGATGTACTCCAGCCGGGCGGCGACGCCATACCCGGCGACGGCGATGGTTCCGAAGGTTCCCATGTAGGCCGTCGACGCGGCGATGGACGCGTTGCTGATCACGGGGTTCAGGGAGGCCGGCAGGCCCACGCGCAGGATCGCGCGGAACAGCGGCGCGCTGAGGCGCCAACTGCGCATCAGGTTCACGGCCCCGGCCGGGCGCACCAGCCAGGCGCCGATGCCCAGGCTGGCCACGGCATTCGCGATGACCAGGCTGGCCGCGGCGCCGCCGGCGCCCATGGCCGGCACCGGACCCCAGCCGAACACCAGCAGGGGGCACAGCACCAGGTGCAGGGCCGCGGTGCCCAGGATCGCCAGGGCCGCCAGCAGCATGTTGCCGGTCGCCCGCACGATGGACGCCAGCACGTTGGCCAGCCAGATCACGGCGATGCCGCCGAAGAAGATCGAGGAATACGCGGTGGCGTCCGCCAGGGCGCCGCCGCGGCCGCCCATCGCCTGGAACAGGCGGTGGCCAAAAACCGCCTCCGTCACCGTGAAGAACGCCGCCGCGGCGAGCGCGATCATCAGTGCATGCTGCGCGAGCCGGCTTGCCTGCTCGCTGTCGCCGGCGCCGAGTGCGCGCGCCACGGCCGCGGTGGTCGCGCCGCCGAGACCGCCGGCCGACATCTGCATCATCAGCATCGACAGCGGCAGCACCAGCGCCACGCCGGCCAGCGCGTCGGCGCCGAGACGGCCGAGGATGAAGCCGTCGTAGCCGATCATAATGGTCATGGCGAACAGGCCGACGATGTTCGGGGTGGCCAGGCGCAGCAGCGTGGGAAGCACGGGCCCGCTCAGCATCCGCTGGGTGGGCGAGAGGACGGCGGCGGTGCTCACGCGGCAGCCAGGTAGGCGCTCTGCGCGCTGGCGAGCGAAGCCTTCACTTGCCGCGTGACGTCGTCGGCCAGCACTTCCTCCTGGCCCGCTTCCACAGCATCCAGGGCTTGCCGCACCACGGATTCGGGCGTGGACTTCGGCATGTCGATGCCGCGCGTGAGGTCGGTGTCGACGAAGCCCATGTGCAGGCCAGTCACCAGCGTGCCTTGCGCGCGGAGTTCGTGGCGCAGGCCATTGGTCAGGGCCCAGGCCGCGGACTTGGTGGAGCCGTAGACGCCGAGCAGTGGCCGGTTGAGCCAGCTGGCGATGGACAGCACGTTCAGGATCGCGCCACCGCCGTTGCGCGCCAGCACCGGCGCGAAGGCCTGGGCCATGCGCAACGGGCCGAAGAAATTCGTCTCGAACTGCCTGCGGGCGGACTCCAGCGTCGGGTCCGCCAGGAAGCCACCGGGCGCTGCGATGCCCGCGTTGTTGATCAGCAAGGTCACGTCGCCGCAATGCGCGGCGGCCCGGGCCACCTGGTCGGCGTCCGTCACATCCAGCCGGATGGCCTCGACGCCTTCCAGCCGCACGGTGGCGGGGTCGCGCGCCGCCGCGTAGACCTTGCGCGCCCCCCGGGCCAGCGCTTCGCGCGCGAAAGCGAGCCCGATGCCGCGGTTGGCGCCGGTGATGAGGACGACGGCATTCTTGAGTTGCATGGTGGCTCCAGTATCTATGACGGCCGTCATATTTTTGTGTGCGAACGAAGGCAGCGAAGTGCTGGGCGAAGATTCAGGAGGCCGGCGCCTCGAACTGCGCGAGCAGCGACTCGCGCGAGGCGGCGAGCAGGGCGCGGCCCTGCGCGTTGTCACCCACGGTGCGGGCGAGCTGCAGCGCGCCCACGAGCTGGCTGGCGATGATGGCGGGTGATTCCTTGGCGCTGCCGGGAGGCAGCACGGAGGCGACGCCGGCCAACAGGGCCTTCACCCGGTCCACGGCCGCGGCGCGCAGTTCCGGCGCCTGCCGCGGCATCTCGGAGGCGAGGGCCGCCACGGGGCAGCCGCCCTCCGGTGCTTCGAGGTGGCGGTCCGCCAGGTAATTCTCGACGAAGGCACGCAGCGGGCTGGACCCTTTGGCCATGCCGCTGTGCACGGCCTCCCGCATGCGCTCACGGCTCTCGGCGCCGGCGCGTTCCAGCGCCTCGGCCAGCAGAGCCTCGCGTGACGCGAAGTGCGCGTAGAAGCCGCCGTGGGTCAAGCCGCACTGCTTCATGATGTCCGCGACACCGACGCCATGGAAGCCGGTGGCGCGGATGGCGCGCGCCGCGGTGTCGACGATGCGATCGTGGGTGAGCTGCTTGCGGGTCGGTTGCAGGTCCATGGGCCGGATTCTGGACTTTTATGATGGCCGTCATATTTGGAGGGGCTTTCTCGACCCGGCAGGGGCGCGAGAATCCGGGCCATGCCTTCTTCGCTGTTCCGCCTGGCCCTGGTGCTGGGCCTCATCTCGGCCGTCGGGCCGTTCGCCATCGACATGTACCTGCCGGCGCTGCCCACCATCGGGCAGACGCTGGGTGCTTCGCCCGGCGCGGTGCAGGCGAGCCTGATCGCCTTCTTCGTGTCGCTCGGGGTCGGGCAGGTGATCTACGGCCCGGTCTCCGACATGGTGGGCCGCAAGCCGCCGTTGTATTTCGGCCTGTTGCTGTTTGCCGCGGGCAGCGTGGGCTGTGCGCTGGCGCCGGACATCGGCACCTTGATCGCCCTGCGCTTCGTGCAGGGTCTCGGCGCCTGCGCCGGCATGGTGGTGCCGCGCGCGATCGTGCGCGACCTGCACACGGGCAACGAGGCCGCGCGGCTGATGTCGCTGCTGATGCTGGTGTTCAGCGTGTCGCCGATCCTGGCGCCGCTGGCGGGCAGCCTGCTGATCGAAGTGGCCGGCTGGCGCGCGGTGTTCTGGGCGGTGACGCTGGCCTCTGGCTTGTCGCTGGTGATGCTGTTCACGAGCCTGCCGGAAACGCGGCCGCCCGAAGAGCGCGTGGGCAGCAGTGTCGCCAGCGCCCTGGCCGGCTACGGGGTATTGTTGCAGGACCGTTACTTCCTGGGACTCTCGCTGATCGGCGGTTTCGGCGTGGCGAGCTTCTTCGCCTACCTCGCCAATTCTTCTTTCGTGCTGATCGACCACTACGGCCTGAGCACGCGCCAGTACGGGATCGCCTTCGCGGCCAACGCGGCGTCCTTCATCGGGGTCTCGCAGCTCACGGCGAAGCTGGGCACGCGCTTCGGCCTGGCCCCCATGGTCAAGGTGGCGGTGGCGCTGTATGCGGGCGTGATGGTGCTGGCGCTGGCCCTGAACCTGGCTGGCATCGACAGCCTGGCCGTGCTGCTGGGGATGCTGTTCGTCGGCTACGGCTTCCTCGGCCTCGTGGTGCCGGCCACGATGGTCCTGTCGATGGAAGCGCACGGCACCATCGCGGGCACCGCGTCGGCGCTGGGCGGCACGCTGCACTTCGCGGCCGGCATCGCGGTCATGGGTTTGCTCATTCCGTTCGCCAACGGCAATCCGACGCCGATGCTGTGGGGCATCGCAGGCAGCGCCATGCTTGCTTTCGTGCTCACCCGGCTCACGCTGCGGGGACCGCATGCCCCGCCGGCTGAGCCAGCCTGACCGGCTTTTCCGCCTGGGCAAAGAGGCCCTTGTCGGACGATGCGCGCGCGCCGGTTCCTACAACGTGCGTTGTGGGCCTCGCTGACGATGAACTCACCGAAGCGCAGTCAGACCTCCTACCGTCGCCTGCCAGTGCGCTCGTCGTCACGGAGAATTCTGATGAAAGCCGCAATCGCCCTCTGTACCGCGCTGGCCCTTGCGCCCGCGTTCGCCGAAGACCTGGTGGCCCGCGAGGGCAACGATTCGGTGCGTCTCGCCGACGCGCCGTGCCAGAACCAGGTGATCATGAAACTCGTCGAGCCGAGCACGCACGGCGAATACAAGGCCGCCTCGGCCACCGTGCAAGGCCAGAACTTCGTGGCCTGCTGGCGCGAGATGGGCAGTGTCGCCCATCTGGTCTATGAGGACGGCGACCAGGGGATCATCCCCATGGTGGAACTCAAGAAAGAGATTTCCGCCTGACGTTCACCTGGATTCCGGCGCGGGTTACCGCATGGTTTTGCCGTGCGCCCGGCCGGGGAATCGTCACTTGCGACGAGTTTGCTGCCATTGATGCGCACCCGAAGGTGCGCTCTTCATCTCCGGGTCAGCGATACCGCGAGTCGTTGGGATAGCGGTCGTACGCATTGGCGACACCGTCGGCGTCGTGGTCGTAGGATGGTGCGAGCGCGTAGTTGCCCGGAACGCTGCCATGCGGGATGGCCCGGCCGTATTGGTCGACGTATGTCGGCTGGCTGATCACGGTATGCCGGCCCGCCGTGTCGACCTGGACCTGGCGCCCGTAGGCGTCGGTGTAGACGTGCGTGATGGTCCCCGCGGGCCTCGGGTCGTACGGGACGCCGAAGATCCGGGAGAGGGTATTCCCCACGCCGTCGATCAGGTCGGCCTGCGCAACGCCGCCGAACGTGCAAGCGGCCACTGCGGCCGCGGTCACTGCGAACTTCTTCATGAGCTACTCCTTGCGCGGAAAACTCCGCTTCCAGTGATTGCATCGTGAAGAGGGTTCGTGAGGGAGCGGCCTGGTGGCCGTTGACACGTGCGGGCAGTCCTGCGCGGCTGTAGGGCTGCGCTGGTCATCACTGCGCGGACATCGTGCCAACAAGGCCGGGACTGACACGTGAGGCAGGCGTGGCGCACAATCCTGCGCCATGCAGCGCGAGACCCCGCCAGACCGCCGGACCGCCAGGAGCGAGCTGACGGCCGCCGCGCGCGATACCGCGGTGTTCCTGCAGCCGCGCGATCGCATTCATGAGCTGGTGGATGCCTGGCTGCGCGCTTTGCCGGCGCGGCCCGCACAGGCCGTCGTGCTGGCCCAGCATGCCAGCGCGATCGAGGCCGCCTGGGCCCGCGGCAAACGTGCACCGCCCAGCCTGAATTTCACGCCGAAGGAAGTCGGGCTGCTGGACAAGCCCTTCTCCCTGGCACGCATCGAAACCAACGTCCTCGCGAAGATGAACGCCGACGGCCGCGTGCCCCAGCGCACGGTGCTGGTGGTGGACATGGACTGGTTGCTGGGCGCCGCCTCGGCCATGGCGAACGGCGCGCTCTGGAGCACGATGATCGAAGGCATGCTGAAGCTCGGCGTGCTGGGCTGCCTGTCGCTGTACCACCGGCGGCACCTGCCCGAGCGTGACCTGCTCGCCGGACTGCACGCGCACACCGCCGTCCTGGCGGCCGACGGCTGCCGCATCAATCCCTACAAGTTGCCGCCGGAAGCCAGCGTCAACCCGGGCAGCGCGTACTCGGCGCAGATGCGCGTGGACCACTGGCTCGGCCACCTCAGTCCCGCGCTGCTGCCGGATCGCAGCGATGCACCACGCGGCGTCGAACCGCTGGAAGCGCCGTTGTCCGGCGGCGAGATGCACGAGATGCTGCGCGGTGGTGCTTCGGACATCGACGATGCGCCGCCGGTGTCCTCCACCGAACGCTGGAAGGTGCGCTGCCTGGGCAACATGCGCGCCTACCGCAGCGACGGCCAACCCATCCTGTGGCACCGCGAAGACCGCCCCGGCAAAGCCGGCTCCACGCGCAAGCTGCGCGGCCTGTTCGCGATGCTGCTGCTCGCGGCCGACCGCGGCGCGACGGCCGCTGAACTGATCGAGGTGTTGTGGCCGGATGCCAGCACGCCCGAGCTCGCGCTGAATCGCCTGCACCACACCGTGAACGAACTGCGGCGCTGCCTGCTGCCGCCCGTGGCCGGCGAGGAACGCGTCGCCCCGCGACAGCACCCCTACCTGGTGCGGCACGACCAGCGCTATTTCCTTCGCTTGCCGCCGAATTCGTGGATCGACGTGGAGGAGTTTCCGCAGCTGTGCCGCCAGGGCGGCGACCTGCTGCGTGACGGCCGCTTGCGCGAAGCGCTGATCTGTTTCGAATCGGCGTTGAAGCTCTACACCGGCGATCTGTTCGCCGATCTGCCGGCCAGCCTGACCGATGGCGCCGACGCGGACTGGTGCGCGAGCACGCGCGCGTGGCTGCGCGAGTTGTGCCTGAAGGTGCACGCCGATTGCGCGCGCAGCCACCGCGAGCTGGGCAACCTGCTGCAAGCCGCGGCGCACTGCCACACGCTGCTCAAGCAGGAGCCGGCGAGCAGCTTCGCGCACTCTGAACTGATGCGGCTGCACGCGATGCAAGGCCGGCGTGAGGCGCTCGACCGGCAGTTCCAGTTGTATCGCCAGACCATGCTGGCCGCGAGCCACGCGAAGGCCGCCGCGTTGCCGCTGATGGACCTCTACGTCGAGTTGATGGAATCGCTGGCCCCCGTGAAAACCCCAAGAAGCGCGAGGGCCTGAGCGCCGCAAAACCACAGAAAAACCAAAGTCCGGCGCATACGATGCGACTCATTCGAAGCAAGCCAAAGGGCTTCCAATGACGGCTCCCCACACGGTCGAATTCAGCGCGGCGACACCGGACGACGAGACCCGCCTCGGCGGCAAATGCGCGTCGCTGGTGCGCATGGTGCGCAGCGGTGCGCCGGTGCCGCCGGGGTTCGCGGTGACCACCGCCGCCTGGAACGCGATGCTGGGGCAAGGGGGATTGGCGCGACGCATCGCCGCCGCCGTCGAAGGGCTGCAGCCCGGTGATGTCGCGGGCCAGCAAGCCGCGGCCGAATGCATCGCGAAACTCTTTGCCGGCGAGCCCCTGCCCGCTGAAGTGGCCGCGGCGGTCACCTGCGCCTACGAAACCCTGTGCCGTATGGAAGGCGCCGACGGTGACTTGCCGGTCGCGGTGCGCAGTTCAGCCACCGCCGAAGACCTGCCAGACGCCAGCTTCGCCGGCCAGCAGGACACCTACCTCTGGGTCGTCGGTGTCGATGACGTGCTGCGGCGCGTGCGCGATTGCTGGGCCAGCCTCTACACGGCGCGCGCCATCGGCTATCGCGCCGACCGCGGCATCGCGCACGCCGGCGTGCAGATGGCCGTGGGCGTGCAGAAGATGGTCGACGCTCGCGTTGCCGGGGTCGCGATGACGCTGGATCCGCTCAACGGTGACCGCACGCGCATCGCCATCGACGCTTCGTGGGGGCTGGGCGAAACCGTGGTGTCGGGTGACGTCACGCCCGACCATTTCGTCGTCGACAAGGTGCTGCGCCAAGTGGTCAGCCGCACGATCTCGTCGAAGGCCGTGGAGGTGGTGGCCGATCGCGCGTCTCGCTGCACCGTGCACCGCGACGTGCCGGCCGACCGCCGCGAAGCTCCCTGCCTGGACGATCAACAGATCCAGGCCGTCGCCTCCATGGCGCGCCAGCTGGAGAAGCAGTTCGGCGGGCCGCAGGACATCGAATGGGCCTTCGAGGACACCCCAGGGCAGCCTTGTGGCCGCCTCATGTTGCTGCAGTGCCGGCCCGAGACCGTCTGGTCGCAGCGCAAGCCCGGGGTGGCCCACGCATCCGCCGGCCTGAGCGGCCTGGTCGCCAACCTGCTGACGCCCGTCCGCATCCAGGCCTGAACGCCCTTCCCACGCACCAGACACCCAGGAGACGACCATGACCCAGGCCAAATTCCCCAGCCCGTACGAGCTGCCCGCGCCCGCCGGCGCCGAAGACTGGCGCAGCATGTACCCCTACTACATGACCTTCCGCGACGACCTGCGCGCGGAGGAGGAGGGCAAGTTCTGGTTCTGCGATTCGCAGCACTGGCCGCAGCCCTTCCGCCCGTTCGAGTCGCTCACGGTGGAGTTCGCGGTCAAGGCCCTGGGGCAGTACAACACGCGGCACTACATGGTGCCGCCGGCCAACGGCGTGGAGGCGCGCTTCCACAACGGCTACTGCTACCTGAGCCCGGTGGCGGCGCCGCCCGAGGACATCCCGAAGCGCGTGGAACTCTTCATGCAGCGCGCCGGCTACTACTTCGGCAACTGGGACCGCCTGATCGAGAACTGGCGCAAGAAGGTGCTGGCCTGCATCGGCGAAATGGAGGCGGTGCGCTTCGATCCGCTGCCCGAGATGGTGCCGATGGAATGGATCGAGTCCGGGGCCGGCATCGACAACACCGTGCCGCTGCTCGACGCGTACGACAAGGCCATCTCGCTGTGCTACCGCACCTGGAACTACCACTTCGAATTCCTCAACCTGGGTTACGCGGCGTATCTCGACTTCTTCATGTTCTGCAAGCAGAACTTCCCTTCGATCTCCGACCTGCTGATCGCCAAGATGGTCCAGGGCGTCAACGTCGACCTGTTCCGGCCCGACGACGAGCTGAAGAAGCTGGCGCACCTGGCGGTGGAGCTCGACCTGGCCAACGCGTTCGCCAACCCGGCCGACGTCGCGGCGACGCTGGCCCGCGTGGCCGCGCGCCCGGGTGGCGAGCGCTGGCTGGCTGCCTGGAAGGGCGCGCAGGACCCGTGGTTCAACTTCACTTCGGGCAACGGCTTCTACGCCGACGACAAGTACTGGTGCGAGCACCTCGACATCCCGCTGGGCTACGTCGCCGACTACATCGTGCGCATCCAGAAGGGGGAGAACATCGAGCGTCCGGTGGCCGCCCTGCAGGCCGAACGCGAGCGTGTCACCCAGGAGGTGCGTGAGCTGCTCGATGGCGAGGCGCTGGCCACCTTCGAAGGCAAGCTGGGCCTGGCGCGCACCGTGTTCCCGTACGTGGAGGACCACAACTTCTACATCGAGCATTGGTCCATGGGCGTGTTCTGGCGCAAGATGCGCGAACTGTCGGTGCTGTTGCAACAGGCCGGCTTCTGGACCGATGCGAACGACATGTTCTACCTGGGCCGCAACGAAGTGCGCGACGTGCTGGCCGACCACTGCATGTCCTGGGGCGTCGGTGCCAAGCCGATCGGCCGCAAGCACCTCGACCCGCTGATCGCCGCGCGCAAGAAGACGATGGCGGCACTGGCGACGCAGCCACCCAAGCCGGCGCTGAACACGCCGCCCGAAGTGATCACGGAGCCGTTCACCATCATGCTGTGGGGCATCACCAGCGAAAGCATCGGTGCCTGGCTGGGCCGCGGCAGCGGCGAGAACAAGTTGAAGGGCATGGCCGCCTCGCCGGGCCTGGTCGAAGGGCTGGCTCGCGTGATCCGCAGCGCGGACCAACTGAGCGAAGTGCAGCCTGGCGAGATCCTGGTGGCACCCGTCACCGCGCCGAGCTGGGCCCCGGTGTTCGGCAAGATCGCTGCCACGGTCACGGACATCGGCGGCATGATGAGCCACGCCTCCATCGTCTGTCGCGAGTACGGGCTGCCCGCCGTCACCGGCACCGGCAACGCCAGCAGCGTGATCAAGACCGGCCAGCGCCTGCGGGTGGATGGCAACACGGGCACGGTCGAAGTGCTGGCCGAAGCCTGAATGCAGACGATGCGCGACGCCAAGCCCGCCACCCAGATCGATTTCCGCGGCCGCACGGTGCTGGTCACCGGCGCGGCCGGCGGGCTGGGCCGGGCGTTTGCCGGCGCCTTCGCGGCGGCGGGTGCCGATGTGGTGTTGGCCGACATTGCGGCGGACGCCGTGCGCGAGGCGGCGCAAGACCTGGCCAGAGAGTTTCGCGAGCAGCGCATCAGCGGATTGGCGGTCGACGTCACACAGCAGGCCTCCTGCGACGCGCTGGCGCGGCAGGCCGCCGATCTCGCACCGGAGCGCAGCCGCATCGACGTGCTGGTCAACAACGCAGCCATCTATGCGACGCTGACCCGCGCCGGTTTCCACGAATTGGACATCGATGAGTGGGACCGCGTGATGGCGGTCAACCTCAAGGGCCCCTTCCTGATGGCACGTGCCGTGCGGCCTTGGATGCTGCAGGCCGGCGGGTCCATCGTGAACGTCGCCTCGGCCACCGTATTGAGTGGAACGCCGCTCTGGGCCCACTACATCGCCAGCAAGGCCGGCGTGATCGGCCTCACTCGGTCGATGGCGAACGAGTTGGGGCCGCACGGCATCACCGTCAACGCGCTGGCGCCCGGCATCACCTTGACCGGGGCCAGCCTGGGCCTGCTGCCCGACGCCGCCGGCTACGGCGCCACGCGCGGCGCGATCCGCCGCGCGGCGAACGCCGACGACATCGTCGGCGCCGCGCTCTACCTGGCATCGCCCCTGGCCGCCTTCATGACCGGGCAGACCCTGGTGGTCGACGGCGGCAAGCAATTCATCTGAACGAAGACACCACCGGAGAAGGTTTCCATGATCGAGACGCAAGTCGACCGCTTCCTGCGCAACTGCTGGTACGTCGCTGGGTGGGAAGACGAAGTGCCGGCCGAAGGCCTGTTCGAGCGCACGCTCCTGAATGAATCCGTGTTGTTCTACCGTGCCTCCGGCGGCCGGGTGGTGGCGCTGGAGAACCGCTGCTGCCATCGCGGCGCGCCGCTGCACCTGGGCCGCAGGGAAGGCGACTGCGTGCGTTGCCTCTATCACGGGCTGATGTTCAACCCGGAGGGGCGCTGCGTCGAGATCCCGGGGCAGGACCACATCCCGGCGAGCGCCTGCGTGCGCACCTACCCCGTCGTGGCGAAGGATGAACTGTTGTGGATCTGGATGGGCGATCCTGCGCTCGCCGACGAAAGCAAGATCATCCGCTTCTGGTGGCACACCGACCCGGCCTGGCGCAAGAAGCGCGAGTACCTGCACTACCAGGCGCCGTACACCCTGATCGTCGACAACCTGCTGGACTTCTCGCACCTGACCTACGTGCACAGCAACACGATCGGCACGCCCAGCAACGCCACCACGCGCGCCCAGGTCGAACCGATCGAAGGCGGGTTGCGCGTCACGCGCCGCTACCACAACGACCAGATCCAGGCGAACCGCCGCAGCATCGCGACCTTCGACGGCCCGGCCGACCGCTGGCAGATCTACGACTGGTACGCCCCCTCGTTCCTGAGTCTCTACACCGGCTCGGCACCGGCCGGCACCGGCGCCCACGAAGGCCACCTGGTGCCCGAAGCCATGCAGTACCGCCATTGCTCGGTGCAGACGCCCGAGACGGCGAGCACCACCCACTACTGGTTCTCGCACGCCGCCAACTTCGGCCTGGAGACCTCGGAGGTGATCGATGTGGTGTTCGACGGCGTGCTGCGCGCCTTCAAGGAGGACAAGACCATCATCGAAGCGCAGCAGCAGGCGCTGCTGAAAGGCCGGCCGTTCCAGACCGTGGGCATCGGCCACGACGGGGCGCTGGTGCAGGCCAGGCGGCTGATCCAGCGCCAGCTGGACGAGGAGGACCGCGCCGTCCAGTCGGCGGCGCAGGCGACGCCAGCCGCAGCGGCTTCACGCCGCATCGCGCTGGTGCCGGCCAAGTGAACGCGCGCGCGGAGGTGGGCGCCACCGAACCCCTGCCTGCGCCCTACGCGGTGCCGCTGCTGCATATCGCTGGCCGTTGGCGCGCGGGGCGGCACGAGCGGCGGCACACCGTGTTCGATCCTTCCTGCGGCCAGCCGATCGGCGAACTGGGCCTGGCGAACGGCGCCGACATCGACGAAGCGCTGGCCGCCGCCGAAAGCGGCTTCGCGGCCTGGCGCCAGGTACCGGCTTTCAAGCGGGGCGAGGCGCTGCTGGCCGCGGCGCGGCGCTTGCAACAGCGCGGCGAAGAGATCGCAACGCTGCTGACGCGCGAGCAGGGCAAGCCGCTGGCCGAGGCACGCAGCGAGATCGCCGGCACCGTGCAGGTGATCCAGTGGTACGCCGAGGAGTCGCGGCGCAGCTACGGCCGCATCATCCCGCCGCGCGTGCCGGGCAGCGCCCTGCAGGTGCTGCGCGAGCCCGTGGGGCCGTGCGCGGCGTTCTCGCCCTGGAACTTCCCGTTGATGCTGTCGTCGCGCAAGATCGCAGGCGCGCTGGCGGCCGGCTGCAGTGTGGTGCTGAAGGCCGCCGAGGAAACGCCTGCCTCCGTGGCTGCAATGGTCGACTGCTTCCTGGCGAGCGGTTTGCCCGACGGTGCGCTGCAGTTGCTCTATGGCGTGCCGGAGGAGGTCTCGCGCCGCTTGCTGGGCTCACCCATCATCCGCAAGCTGAGCTTCACGGGCTCGGTGCCGGTCGGGCGCGAACTGGCCCGGCTCGCGGCGGACCAGTTGCAGCGCGTGACGCTGGAACTTGGTGGCCACGCACCGGTTCTGGTGTTCGCCGATGCCAACCTGGACGCGGCGGTCGTGCAACTGGCAGGCGCCAAGTTCCGCAACGCCGGGCAGATCTGCGCCGCACCCACGCGCTTCCTGGTGGAGCGCAGCGTGCACGATGCCTTCCTGGAACGGATGGCAGCCGCGTGCGAGCAGCTCCGCCTGGGTCCGGGCCTGGCCCCCGGCTCCACGCTCGGTCCGCTGGCCAGTGCGCGGCGGCAGGCGGCGATGCAGCCGCTGGTCGATGACGCGTTGGCGAACGGCGCGCGGCTGGTCGTGGGCGGCACGCGCCCCGAGGGCCAAGGCTTCTTCTACCGGCCGACGCTGCTGGCCGACGTGCCGACCCAAGCGCGGGCCATGGGCACCGAGCCGTTCGGCCCTTTGGTGCTCACGCGGCCGTTCGACACCGAGGCCGAGGCCATCGCCGTGGCCAACGGCACGCGCATGGGGCTGGCCGCCTATCTCTACACCGATTCGGCCAGCCGCCAGGCGCGCCTGGTGCCGGCGCTGCGCACGGGCATGGTCGCGATCAACCATGCCTCGGTGTCGTCGCCCGAAGCGCCCTTCGGGGGCGTGGGCGATTCGGGCTACGGCAGCGAGTGCGGGGTCGAGGGACTCGACGCCTACCTGCAACCCAAATTCGTCCACCAGTTCCCGGCTTTCGACGGAACGCCGCCACGCATCTCGCCATGAACACTGCTCCCACACCGACCGCGCAGGCACTGGTGCTCGACTACGGCGGCGTCATCTGCCTCACCGCGTTCGAGCGGCTGCCGCTGATCGAGCGCAAGCTCGACCTGAAGCCCGGCAGCATCGCCTGGCGCGGCCCTTTCGACCCGGCCGGCGACGACCTGTGGCGCGACATGCTGGCCGATCGCATCAGCGAGCGGGAGTACTGGCAGCGGCGCGCCGCCGAAGTCGGCCGCCTGGTCGGCCAGGAGTGGACCGAAGCGCGCATGCTGATGCAGCAGGGGCAGGATGACCGGCCCGAGGCAACGACCCGGCCCGAAGCCATGGCGGCCGTGCAGGCCGTGCGCGCGGCCGGGCGCCGCGTTGGCGTGCTGTCGAACGAAATGGACCTGTTCAACGGCCCCGAATTCCGCACCAGGCTGCCGATCATGGGCCTGATGCACACCATCGTCGACGCCACCTATACGGGCATCCTGAAGCCCGATGCGCGCGCCTACCGGGCCGTGGCCGAGGCGCTGGACGTGCCGCTGGCGCAGTGCCTGATGGTGGACGACCAGCCACGCAACATCGAGGGCGCGCGCCAGGCGGGGATGCAGGTGGAGTGGTTCGACGTCACCCGGCCGGCCGAGACGTATGCCCGGGTGCTCGAGCGCCTGGGAGTGGATGCGCGGTTGCTGCAGCCGGGGCAGGAACGTGTGGTCTCGTGAACTTCGTGACGTAGCCTACCGTCGCAGCACCTTCTCCATCGCCTTGCCCTTGGCCAACTCGTCGACCAGCTTGTCCAGGTAGCGGATCTTCCGCATCAGCGGGTCCTCCACCTCCTCGACCCGGACGCCGCAGACCACGCCCTTGATCAACGACGTGTTCGGGTGCATGGCCGGTGCCTCGGCAAAGAACGTCTCGAAATCGGCGCCCTTGCCGATCTGCCGCTCCAGCTGCGCTTGGCTGTACCCCGTCAGCCAGCGGATCACCTGGTCGACTTCATCCTTCGTCCGGTTCTTCCGCTCGGCCTTCTGGACGTACAGCGGGTAGACCTTCGCAAAGGCCATTCCGAAGATCCGGTGCCTGGTGGCGTGTGGCATCGAGCGGAATATGCCAGAACGGCGGACCGCGTTGGCGTCCGCGTGGATGAGCTGGCCCGGGTTCGTGACCAATCGTTGCAATCGCGATCCTTGTGCGGATTTGCGCAGAGATCGCGATGCGCTTGCCCTATGCTCGCGGCATGCGCTTCCCGAAGTTCATGAGGCGAACCGAGCCACCGTCCACCTCCGCCGGCAGTGGATTCGACCCGAATACCACCAGCCACTACCAGGTGAAACTGCGCCGGGCGCCGGTGTGGTTCTGCTCCTTCCTGGCCGGCAACAGCCGGGAGCAACGCCGGTTTCGCGACGAACTCGTGACGATCAAGGGCGCGTGGCCGCTGCTGATGAAGCAGCGCCGCGGTGGCACCTGGACGCCGGAGGAAAAGCAGGAGCTGAAGACGATGGTGCGTTCGGCTTCCTCCGTCAGCCCTTACCTCTTCATCTGGGCGGTGCCCGGATCGATGGTGCTGCTGCCCTTCCTGGCCTGGTATCTCGATACCCGGCGCAAGCAGCAGCGCCACGAGGTGGGCTGACGCGCGGCCGCGGCCAAAGCGTGTTTTAAAGCACGCTGCTGTAAGCCGCCAACCGCATGCGATGCGCGGCCAAGGTAAACCTCGGTAAAGCCTTGGTCGTGATGGCCTGGTTGTCCGCGCGCCGCGCCAACAATGGAGCCACGCCACCCACGTGACGGGTGGCGCGTGTGAATCGAGTGAAACGCTGGAAGAGCCGGGCTTGCCCGGCTGCTTCTTTTGATGACCTGGTTTTCCCGTCACTGCCCCGGTGCGGGCACGCGCTGCTGCAGCGCCGGCAAGGCCTTCTCGTAGTCCATCCCGTTCTGGCCGGCGGTCAGCGGCTGCTGAACACGCTCGTCCAGCCATCTCTGGAGGCTGTTGCGCTCATTCTCGTGGTTGAGGGGATCATGCGTGCGCCCTGGAACGATCACGACGGTCAACGCCGATGGATTCGCGGCGAACCGGGGCGTGAACGTCACCTGCGACACGTGGGTCGCGCCCGCGGTCACCACCCACGGGTCGTTTTCCTCCAGGGACTGCCACATGGGCAAGCTGGTGTTCCAGCGCCAGGTGTGGGCGTAGTGCGGTTGCAGGCCCTGCTTGACGCAGGCGCCGCCCACCACCTGCGCGTCGGTGAAGTGCATCGCGTAGATGGCGCGGCAGCCTTCGCTGTGCCCGCTGACGATGATGGGCAGGCGCGTGCGCTGCTTCAGCCAGGCGATCACTGCCTGGATGTCCTGGCCGCGCGCCGCCAGCCGGGCCGGGTTGATCGCCTGGAACGTGCCTTCGGCGGAGCGCTCGCCGGCCATGCGGAGCATCTCCTCGCCGCTCGCGCCCGGGCAGCCTGACTTGTTGCCCTCGCGCCCGAGGAAGTCCGGCGTGATGACCGCGAACCCCCAGCGGTAGAAGTGCTGGGCCACCGTGGTCTCCCAGCCCCATTGGCCGCCGCAGCCGTGGTTGTAGATCACCACGCCGCGCAGCGAGCCCCGCGGCAACTGGTCCAGCAAGGTCTCGAACTTTTCGGGATACACCGCGCCGAACAGCGGCATGAAGAAGGTACTGCGCCGCAGGGCCGTCGCGGCATGCCGGGCGTGATAGGCGGGCGCGTCCTTCCAGCGGGGGGCGCCAGGCTGCGCGAGCAACGGAACCGGGCCTGACGGCGCCGGCGGGGCGGTCGCTGGTGCGGCGGCGGATGCCGCAACGGCGATCGTCGCTGCCACTGTGCATTCGCGAAAGCGCTGCGAGCCATCGGTCGAGGTCTGCGTCATGGTTCCCGCGATCCGCTGCCCATCTGCGCGAAGTGCCACCTGCCCGGCCCACCCGCCCTGGCGCCCGCTGGCCGCCTTCCACGTGCCCTGCACGCGAAATGCCGTGCCCTGGGCGTCGGACCAGCCCGCCCGGCCGGTCTCCTCGTAGGTGTCATCGCCGCGAGTCCAGGTGAGGGTCGCACGCTCCAGGCGCATGGAGACGGGCGCTCGCCAGCCCGCCTGGGTGGGTTGGGTGATCAGCGGGCCGCAGGCCAACTCGCCCTGATAGACGCCCTCGGCGGCCTGCGACCAAGCCGTCGCCGTGATGAATGATGCCGCGCAAGCGGCTGCCAGTCGAAAAGCAAGCACTCGATGGACTCCTCTCTTGAGGGATCGAGGATGCCACAGCGTGCGCTGCCCCTCGCCGCGCTCAGGCCCCGTTGCCATCCACGTAGCAGGTCGTCCGCTTCATGCAGTCGCGCAACTCGTTCGGGCGCTTGACGGCGCCGCTGCGCTCGTCGAACTCGGCCACCATCAAATCGAGCGCTCCCCGGCGTTCATGCTCCTCGACCGGGAGCCAGGGTGCGCCGATGGCGGCCCATTGCGCATCGGTCAGCAGGAGTTCGCCGGTCAGGAAGATCTGGCGACCTTGATCTCCCGCGGGAAAGGATGCTTCCAGCACCTGCCCGCAGTCACCCCGGCGACAGAGGCCGTGCGCCATTGCCTGGTCGAACACGAGGAGGTCGCCGGGTGCCAGCGGCAGCTCCACGCCGGCGTGCGGCATGACGAAATCCACTTCGGCGACTTCCAGCGCGAGAAGCCAGAACAGGCAGCGCGACCAGTGTCCCCGCACGTCGTTGTGGAAACCCGCGCCGCGGCATGCGAGGTAGTCGATGCGGGTGGTTGCTATGGTCTGGTAGGCGGGGAGGTCGTCGCCCAGGACGCCCGTGCACTGCAACGCTCGCGACATGTGCCCCACCAGATCGTCCACGAGGGGCGCCGCCGCGGCCAGTTCCTCCCAGGTTGTGGCGGCGTAGTCGATGTCGGCGAAAGCTTCAACGTCGACGCGCGGATACCCCTCGGCCGCCAGGCTCGCGAGCGAGCCCGCGTCGAGAAAGTCAGTCCGCACCGCGTGCACGCGGCCATAGGGCGCGCGGGCGTCGAACGCGTGTGCGGGTTCGTCGCTGCGGACGGCGAAGGCGCGGAAAGGCGGTGGCACGCGGTACGCGTTGGCGGTGATGACGCGCGAGGCGGTGGCCGAAGGCATGGCGCTATTGTCCGCGCGGCCCAGGCGCTCCCCTCGCCGCCGGATGGTGTCCAATACGAAGACGCATGCTGCACACCGAACTCACCTACCCCTTCGCCACGCCCGAGCCCGGCACCTTCACCGAGGTCGCTCCCGGGGTGCACTGGATCCGCCTGGGCCTGCCGTTCCGGCTCAACCACATCAACGTCTGGGGCCTGGCAGACGGCGACGGCTGGACGCTGGTGGACACCGGCATCAGCACCGAGGAAAGCCTGGCCAGCTGGGGCCAGTTGCTGCAGCAGGCGCCGCTGGACCAGCCGGTACGGCGCGTGATCGTGACGCACATGCACCCCGACCACATCGGCATGGCCGGCTGGTTCACGCGCAAGTTCGGCGTCCAGCTGTGGATCACCCGGCTGGAATACATGACGTGCCGCGTCGTCGCGGCGGACACCGGCCGCGAGGCGCCCGCGGAGGCGTTGCGGTTCTACGCCGAGGCCGGCTGGAGCCCCGCGTCCATCGACAAATACCGCGCGCGTTTCGGCGGCTTCGGCAAGCACATCCACGCGTTGCCGGCCACGTACAAGCGGCTGGAGGACGGCGGCATGGTCCGCATCGGCGAGCACGACTGGGAAGTGGTGACCGGCAATGGCCACTCGCCCGAACACGCGAGCCTGTATTGCCGCGACCTGAAGCTGCTGATCTCCGGCGACCAGGTGCTGCCGCGCATCTCGTCCAACGTGTCGGTGCAGCCGATGGAGCCGGAAGCGAACCCGATGGCCGACTGGCTGGCGTCGCTCGCCAAGCTGCGCGAGCGTGTTCCGGACGACGTGCTGGTGCTGCCCGCGCACGGTGGCTGCTTCCACGGCTTGCATTTCAGGCTGCAGCAACTGCATGATGACCAGGTGGTCTCGCTGGACCGCTTGCGCGAGCGCCTGGCCGAGCCACGGCGGGTGATGGATGTCTTCGAATCGCTGTTCAAGCGGCCGATCACCGAGGCGGATGCGAGCCTGCTGGGGATGGCGACGGGGGAGAGCCTGGCTTGCCTGAACTACCTGGTGCAAAGCGGGGAAGCGACCCGGCGGGTCGAGAACGGCGTCGCCTGGTACCAGCGCGCCTGAGCTTGCCTCGCCCGGTGGAACACACGATCAGCACGGCACAGCTTTCGCCGCGTGGTTGCGATCGGCGGCGTCGATCAGGAAACGGTTTCGGGCCTGCCGACGGCGAACCAGAACGTCGGCACCGGCAGGTGCTCGCGGGCGAGCCATGCACCGAAGTCCTGCTTCGTCACGAACTCCTCATGGAGAAGTGACGGGTCAGGTTGCCCGCCGCGCTCCACGATCTGCCGGAGATGAGCCAATGCCGCGGCGCGAATGAAGACCGGCAGCACGCCGTCCCGCGCCACGAAGCCGACCAGGGGCGCCCCGCGCAGCTCGAAGGTGCCGGGGTTGGTCCAGCGCGGATCCACGCTTTGAACCCGCAGGCCGTCCCGCAGCACACCCCTGGCCATGGCCCGGGCGACGACATACTCGTGCGCGAGCTGTTCCTGCGACCAGAGCTGCACGATGTCCCAGAACCGGTAGCTCTCCACGTGTTGCGATAGCGGCATCCGGCGAATCTACCATTGCGGGCACGGACGCCAGGCCCAAAAAAGTCACACGGTGGCCTCAGCCTGCCGATCAACGCTGGGGCCCGAGCCGGTCTGTTTGCCGGTCCGGTGCAGCGCCAGGTGCTCGTTCGCCGGTGCGAGAGGAGCACAGGCACCGGCCGTCGTGGTCCTGCGCGGACTCGGGCGCCATGGCGCCGGCTTCACGGGTCTGGGCATGCGATGCCGAGTGATCGAGCAGGGGGAAGGTGACCGTGATCTCGCTGCCCTGGCCCAGACCCGCGCTGGAGGCGCGCACCGTGCCGCCGTGCAACGCGACCAGGTTGTTCACGATCGACAGGCCCAGCCCGAGACCGCCCATGTGCCGGTCCGCCGAACGTTCCCCCTGAGTGAACATCTCGAAGACGTGCGGCAACAGTTCCTTGCTCATGCCGATGCCGGTGTCCCTCACGCGGACGACGGCCTCGGTACCTGTGGCTTCCACCGTGAGCGTGATCTGGCCGCCCTCCGGGGTGTACTTCGCCGCGTTGTTGAGGAGATTGGCGAAGACCTGCACCAAGCGGTGCGCGTCCCCGTCCAGGCATAGCGCGCCGGCAGGCGCGTGCAGGGTGAAGCGTTGCGCCCGGGCCTCCATCAGGGGTCTCGCCTGCTCCACCGCATGGGCCAGCACCGCGTGCAGGTCCACCTCCTGCCGGCAAAGTGCGACCAACCCCTGGTCGATCCGCGAACTATCCAGCAAGTCGGTCAGCAACGCCGTCATGTGCGTGGCCTGGCGCTCGATCAGGGCGCCGATGGCGCGCAGCTTCTCGGGGCTCAGTTCGCCTCGCCGCAGGATCGCGGCGGCGGTCAGGATGGGGGCGAGCGGGTTGCGCAACTCGTGCGCCAGGCTCCCCAGGATCACCTGCAACGCCCCGTTGAGGCGCGCCAACTCCTCGGGCGCCGCCATCGCGGGCCGGAGAGTCACGAGAGGTGCCAGCGTGTTCATCTTTTCCTGATCCTGTCAGACAGATCCTACGCGAGCACCAACGGGCGCGTCTGTCCGGAACCGTGCATAGCGGGCCGAATGTTCCATCAGACCTGGACCGGGCCCGTGTACGCCACCGCGCAGAAGCGGGGGTTGCGGCGCATACTCACAACCACTCCATGCAATCCAACAACGACCCCCGCAAGAATCGCCTGCTCGCGGCCTTGCCGCCAGCCATCTACGAGCGCTGGCTCCCCAAGTTGCAGCGCTTCGACATGCCGTTGGGCGAGGTGCTCTATGAGTCGGGTGTCCAGATGTCGCACGTCTACTTTCCGACCAATGCCATCGTGTCATTGCTGTACGTGATGCAGGACGGCGCGTCGGCCGAGATCGCCGTCGTCGGCAAGGAAGGCGTCGTTGGGGTCTCGCTCTTCATGGGCGGCAACTCCACCCCCAGCCGCGCCGTCGTGCAGGGCGCCGGCGGTGGCTATTGCATGCGTGGCGACGAGTTGTATGCGGAGTTCATGACGGACACCGAAGTGATGCAGTTGCTGCTGCGGTACGCGCAGGCGCTGCTCACGCAGATGGCGCAGACGGCGGTGTGCAACCGGCACCACGCACTGGAGCAACAGTTGTGCCGGTGGTTGCTGCTGAGCCTCGACGCCTTGGACGGGAACGTCGTGTCGATGACGCAGGAGCTGATCGCCAACATGCTGGGGGTGCGCCGCGGAGGCGTGACCGATGCGGCCGTGAAACTGCAGACGGCGGGCGTGATCCGCTACAAGCGTGGCCAGATCGAGGTGCTGGACCGGCCCGGCCTGGAGCGGCTCACCTGCGAGTGCTATGCGGTGGTCAAGAAGGAATACGAGCGGCTGCTTCCGCCCCGGGTCGAAGACGTCTTGTAGGCGCTGTGTGCGCTGGCGGGCAGACGAGCCGGCGAAACGGACGAACACTGGCAACCGCTGCGGTGGCTCGGGAAGCATGGCGGTCGCGGCGCCGGGTTCCGGCTTCGCCAGCTTTCCTCCCGCGATGTTCGGAGAATCCTTGTCCACGCCGAAGAATGCCCTGCTGGCCCGCTTGCCCCGCGCAGAACAGAAGTCGATCCTCGCGCTTTGCGACACCGTCGAGCTTGTGTCCGGGACCGAGATCTACCAACCGGGCGACAACACCCGGCAGGTCTACTTCCCGCGCAGTGGCTACCTGTCGCTCATCTCCAGGCAGCCGGACACGCCCAAGGTCGAAATCGGCATGGTGGGGCGCGAAGGCTATGTCGGCACGCAACTGGTGCTGGGCGTGCCGAGCGCGCCGTGGGTCGTGCTCGTGCAAGGCGCGGGCGTGGCGGAACGAATGCCGGCTGTGGCCTTCCAGAAGGCAGTCGGGGGCGGTGGCTTGCTCCGTTCCGTGCTGATGCGCTACATGGCCACGCTGATGGTGCAGTTTTCCATCGCCGCGCCCTGCCTGCGCTTCCACCTGCTCGCGCCACGGCTTGCGCGGTGGCTGCTGATGACGCAGGACCGGGCCGAGGCCGCGCAGTTCCACGCCACCCATGAATACCTGTCGTACATGCTGGGCGTGCGGCGGGCCGGTGTCACGGAAGCCGCCGGTGCATTGCAGCGCACGGGTGCCATCCGTTATGAGCGCGGCCTGATCACCGTGCTCGACCGGCCGCTGCTGGAGCAGTCGGCCTGCAGTTGCTACGCTGCCGACGTGGCCTCTTACAAGTCGGCGATGCGGCCCGCCGGGTAGACGGGCCGGGTTGCGGGCTGGGCTGCTGGGACGCCCAGCGCGCGCGCCCGCAACTGCCCGCAGCCGCCATCCACGTCCTGCCCCGCCGACTGCCGCAGCTTGGTGAGCACGCCGCGCCGGTGCAGGGTGCGGGCGATTTCGGCGGCACGTTCCCAGGTTGGCCGGCGGTACGGGAGGCCGTCGACGGTGTTGTACGGGATCATGTTCAGCACGCCGTACTTGCCCTTCAGCAACTGCACGATGCCTTCGATCTCGTCGTCGCTGTCGTTGATGCCTTCCAGCAAGGCCCACTGGTACTGCACCGGGTAGCCCGTGGCGCGGCCGTAGCCTTCGGCGGCGTCCACGAGTTCCTGTGGCGACATGCGCGGCGCGCGCGGCAGCAGCTTCTCGCGCAGGTCGGCGCGCGTGGTGTGCAAAGAGAGCGCCAGTGCCGGCTTGACGCGGCCCTGCGGCAGCCGCTCGAACACCCGCGGATCCCCCACCGTGGAGAACACCAGGTTCTTGTGCGCGATGCCGCCGGCGGTGCCCAGCAGGTCGATGGCTTCCACGACGTTGTCGAGGTTGTGCGCGGGCTCGCCCATGCCCATGAACACGACCTTCTTCACGGGGCGGCGCTGTCTGGCCAGCACCACCTGGGCCACCATCTCCGCACTGGCCAGCTGGCGCACCAGGCCGCCCTGGCCGGTCATGCAGAACACGCAGCCCACGGCGCAGCCCACCTGCGACGAGATGCACACGCCATCGCGCGGCAGCAGGACGCTTTCGACGGTCTGGCCGTCCGCCAGGGCGACGAGCAGTCGCTCGGCGCCGTCGGCGGCGGGGTGCACGGACTGCAGGCGGGCAATCCGCGCCAGTTCGGATTCGATGCGGGGCAGCGCCGCCAGCAGGGTCGCGGGCAGGAAGTCCTGCGGCCGGCGCTTGCCGCTGGTCTGCGGCAGCGCCTGCGCCCACAGGCGCAGCACACGCTGCTCATGGCTGGGCCCCGCGCCGGCGGCACGGAGGCGTTCTCTCAGGTGGGCGATCTGCACTCCGGGATTGTTGCACTCCCGGGAGCCGGGCCTCAATAGCCGACGGTGAACCGCTGCCGCGAATGCGCCGGCTTCTCCAACTCGTCGAGGAACGCCACGGCGTAATCTTCCACCGAAACCTTGCTGTTGCCGTCCTGGTCGGTCAGCAACTGGTCACCGCCCAGGCGGAACTTCCCGGTGCGTTCGCCGGGCGCGATGATGGCGCTCGGGCTGAGCATGGTCCAGTCCAGCTCGCTCTGCTCGCGCAGCAGGTTCAGAGCCAGGCGCGCGCCTTCAGCCGTCGGCTTGTAGGCGGCCGGGAATTGGGGCGTGTCCAGCAGCTGCACACCGGGCGCCACCTCCAGGCTGCCGGCCCCGCCAACCACCAGCAACCGGGGCACACGTGCCTTGCGCGTCGCGGCGACGATGGAGCGGAAGCCTTGCAGGTAGTAGGCGAGCACGTCGCCCTGGGCATGGCCGCTGAAAGCGCTGAGCACGGCATCGTGCCCTTCCAGGGCCGAGGCCAGGGCGCCAGTGTCGTTGACGTCCACGCCTTCGACTGTGAGGCCCGGGGCGGCAGCGAGCTTGCCCGGCTGGCTGACCAGCGCGGTCACCTTGTGGCCGCGCGCCAGCGCTTCCTGGCGGAGTGCCGAGCCGATGAAGCCGCTGGCACCGATGAGGGCGATCTTTTTCATGTCGAAAGGTCCTGGTGGGTTGTTGATGCATCAACTGTGCGTCCTTCGATCGTTGCGATAAAGAAGGCATGACACAATTGATTGTTTAGAAATCCAGACCAATCGCATCCATGCCCGCTGTCCGGGAGCCCGACCTCAACGCCCTGCTGCTGTTCGCCGCGGTCGCCGAAACAGGCAGCTTCACCGCCGCGGCGGACCGGCTCGACGTGGCGAAAGCCAAGGTCAGCCTGGCCGTCAGCCGGCTGGAGGCGCAGCTGGGGACGCAGCTCTTTTCGCGCACTACGCGCCGGGTGGTCCTGACGGAAGCAGGGCAGGGTCTCTATGCGCAATGCGTCCCGGCCCTGCGCGGTGTGCAGGAGAGCCTGGCGCAGATGGCCGGCGGCGGCGAACTGCACGGGACGCTGCGCATCAGTGCGGCCGTGGAGTACGCGGCGCAGACGCTGGCGCCGGCGGTCGCGGCCTTCGCCGCCGCGCACCCGCGGCTGGAGGTCGACCTGCGGACCAGCGACCGCGTGGTCGACATGCTGAAGGAAGGCATCGACGTCTCTGTGCGCATGGGCTGGCTGCGCGATTCCAGCCTGCGCGCGACCCGGCTCACCACCTTCGAACAGCATGTGGTGGCGTCACCGGCCTACTTGCGGCGGGCGCCTCCCATCCGGCAGCCCGCCGACCTGGTCAAGCATGACTGGGTCGCGCTCATGCTGCTGCCCACCCCTCTGACCTGGAAATTCACCTCGGCCGCCGGCCAGGTGCGCACCGTGCGCGTCGCCGGCCGGATGCGCACGGACGCCGCCTCCACGCTGCGAGCCCTGCTGGTGCAGGGCTGCGGCGTCTCGGTGATGGATGAATTCACCACGGAGGCGCCGCTGCGCTCCGGTGCCCTGGTTCGGCTGCTGCCGAACTGGTCGCTGCCGCGCGGCGGGGTGCACGCGGTCGTCCCACCGGGCGCCCGCATGTCCACGAAAGCGCGGGCCTTCGTCGACTTCTATGCGGACTGGTTGAAAGCAGGGCGCGGCGCCTGAGCGCGCGGCGAAGCCGCCGCACTGACAACGTCCGCCAGCAGTTCGGCCGTTCCCGCGCTCAGCGTCCATCCCAGGTGGCCGTGCCCCGTGTTGTAGAAGACGCCAGGCGCACGGCCGCGCCCCACGCGCGGCAGCATGTCCGGCATCATCGGCCGCAGGCCCGCCCAGGGCACCACGCTGCGCGTGCTCACGCCGGGGAAGCACTGCCGCACCCAATCCACCAGCGGCCGGATCCGGTCGGCGCGGATGTCGCGGTTGAAGCCGTTGAATTCCGCCGTGCCGGCGACGCGGAAGCGATCGGGCCCGAGGCGGCTGGTCACGAGCTTGGTCTCGTCATCCAGCAGGCTGACCTGCGGCGCGGCAGCGCGGCTGGCCTCGTCGGCCAGATTGACCGTGATGGAATAGCCCTTGACGGGATACACGTTCACGCGGTCGCCCAGCGCAGCCGCCATCGCTCGGCTCGCGGTGCCGCCGCTGACCACGACGGCGTCGAAACTGAACGCCTGCTGCGCGTCGCCGTGCCCCAGGCGCAGGTGAACACGCTGGCCGCCGGTGCGCAGCTGCGTCACCTCCGCACCGTAGTGGAATTCCACCCCACGCCGCGCGGCGGCCTGGGCCAGGCCCTGCGTGAACAGGTGGATGTCGCCGGTCGAATCGCTTTCGGTGAAGAATCCGCCGTAGAAATTGCCGGACAGCGTCGGCTCGATCTGCCGCATCTCCGAGGGCGTGACGGCGCGCCGCTCCAGTCCCCCTCGCGCCAGCAGCTGGCTCACCGCCGCCGCATGGTCGAAAGCCGCCTTGCTGCGGTAGATGTGCAGGATGCCTGCGCGCTTCAGGTCGAACTCGATGCCTTCCGTGGCGGCCCAGGAGAACATGTGGTCGCGCGCGGCGATGGCGAGCCGCGCCGTGCGGATCGTGTTGTCCTCGTAGCGCGGCATGGCGGCGATGAACTCCGCGAACCACGAGAGCTTGTGCCAGCTGGGCTTGGGGTTCACCAGCAGCGGCGCATCCCCGCGCAGCATCCACTTCAGCCCCTTGGCGATGGTCGAGGGGTGGTTCCACACTTCGGCGTTGCTGGCCGAGAGCTGGCCGCCGTTGGCGAAGGAGGTCTCCATGGCGGCATAGGGATGCCGTTCGAACAGGCTGACGCTGAATCCGCGCCGCACCAGGGCATAGGCTGTCGTGACGCCGGCAATGCCGCCGCCGATGACTGCGATCGTTTGCATGAGAAGTCTCCGCACCGCCGAAGGGTTGGACCGCACACGCCCGTGTACGGCCACCCCCTCTGTGCTGGACCTGAGAGATTCACGGACGGCTCGACGCCGTTGCCGCTTGCTCCTTCGGTGCGACGGGCCGGCGATGCCACCCGACGCTCTTCAGAGATCGCTCGCGAGACCGGTCCTTTTGCCTGAGAGATTCCGGGGCGGTTGCTCCTTCGGCGCCCGGCCGCAGCGGCCGGGACTCTCCCGATCCCGCGCCGGCCAGGAGCCGGGCGCAATGTGGCGCCTTGGCAGGCTCCACACCGCGATTGTAGACTGGGAGCTGGAGGAGAGCATCCATGAGCAGCGACACTTCGAGTGAGGGCATGCCACGGGACGACTCGGTCATCGAGCGCCGCCTCGCGACCATCCTGTGTGCCGACGTGGCCGGCTACAGCCAGCTGATGGGGGCCAACGAGGAGCGCACGGTGCGTGTCTTCCGGGGCCACCGCGAAGTCTTCGAGTCGCTGGTGCGCCAGTATCGCGGCCGCATCTTCAATACCGCGGGCGACGCGCTGCTGGTCGAGTTTGCGAGCGCGGTGGAGGCGGTGCGCTGCGCCACGGACATCCAGGCGGCGCTGCGGTCACGCAACGAGCGCCTCGCGCCCGAGGAGCGCATGCAGTTCCGCATGGGCATCAACCTGGGCGACGTCATCGTGCAGGGCGGCGACCTGCTGGGCGACGGCGTCAACGTGGCCGCGCGCATCCAGACCGCCACCGAGCCGGGCGGCATCTGCATCTCGGGCACGGTGCACGACCAGATCCAGAACAAGCTTTCCCTCTCGTTCAAGGCGCTGGGCGAGCAGAAGTACAAGAACATCGCCAACCCGGTCCGGACCTTCACCCTCCATGAGGGCGGCGTGCCGGTGACCCGCTCCGCCCGAAGCCGCAACCCGATGATCGCGGCCGCGGTCGCGCTCGGCGTGGCGCTCGCCGGCGGCGCCGGCTACTGGAACTATCGCCAGGCCGAAGCCGCGCGCGACGAGCAGGCGCGCGTGGCGGCGCAGCTGACCGCGCAACTCGCGGCGCAGACGCAAGCCACGCGGCAGGCGCAACGTGCCGCCGAGGATGCCAAGCGCGAGGCGCAGCACCAGGCGCAGAAGCAGGCGGCGGACGAGGCGATGCGCCGCGCGCAGGATGAGCGGGCGCGCGTCGAGCAGGACCGCAAGGCCCTCGAAAACGAGAAGAAGGCCCTCACCGAGGCGGCGAAGAAGCAGGTCGCGCCATCCGCTGCCGCAGCAGCGCCGCTCCCCGCCCCGGCCCGGCCCGCAGCGAACCGTTTCGACGGCGTCTATGCCGGCCGCCTGTGCAACCAGTTCGCCAACCGGGCGCCCAACTGCTGGCCCGTGGAACTGACCGTGAGGGACGGTGCCGTCGAAGGCAGCTGGCCCAGCCGTGCGGGCCCCACTTCGACCGCAAGAGGCCGCCTCGATGCCGCCGGCGCCGTCGCCCTGAACCTGCAGGGCTGGTCGCGCAAGGACCAGTCGATGCACGGGACCCTCACCGGGCGCGTTGCCGACGGTGCCATGACCGTCTCGGGGCAATGGGGCGACCGGGCCACCATCGACGGCACCTTCAAGCAGGCATCCACTGCCGTTGCCACGCCCCAGGACGCAAAGTCAGGCGCGGGACGGCACGACGGTGACTACATCGGGCAAATGTGCCATCCCTGGATCAAGCCGGCGCAGTGCTGGGCGGTCCCGCTGCGGGTGCGCAACGGTGCCGTCGAGGGCAGCTGGGTGAGCGAGAACGCGCAGAAAGCCGCGACGGTGCGCGGCACGCTGGCCCCGGACGGCGCGCTGCGCGTCACGGCGTCGAGCTGGACGAAGAACGGCACTCCGACGGACGCGCACCTGGTCGGCGCGTTGCGCGACGGCACGCTGGCCGGCACGGGCCGGTGGGACGGCGGCGCCGAGGTCACCGGCCGCTGGAAACGGCCGTAGCCGCCGCACCACCATCGCTGTCGCAAGCCAGACCGGCGCCGCGCCGATGTCAGGACGGCGCGCCTTCCCGTCCGCGGCCCGCGAGTTCGGCGCTCAGCGACTTGCAATAGGCGACGAGTTCGTCGAGGTCGAAGGACTTGTCGAAGAAGCGGTCGGCGCCGAGGGCGTGGGCGTAACGGCCCACCTGGTCGCGCGCGTAGTTGGAAAGCATCACGGCCTTCTGGTGCGGCAGCGCCATGGCGCGCCGGCATTGGCGCAGCACGTCGAACCCATGCCCTTCCTTCAGGAACATGTCGACGATCGCCAGGTCCCATCCGTCCGGGTGCTCGGCCAGCCATTCGATCGCCGGGCGGGCCGCCTCGGACACCAGCACGACCCGTCCGCCGGACAGGGCGGAGACCGTCCGCGCGAGCTCTTGCTGCATCGCCCGATCGTCTTCCACCAGGACCACTCTCATCTCCGATGTCTCCGTGCTTGTAGAAATGTTGCGCTGATCCGTTTTTACGCACGAGGAGGCCTCCGTCATGTAGGCACGAACCGCGTTCGGCTGTATGGAACCCCAAGGTGACCGCGGAGGGCCCACAATGCTTTCACGCGCAGTCATCCACCCTTCACAGAGACACGTCATGAAATTGTCAGACAGCGCACATGCCCGGGGAGCCCGTTGATGGTCAGGATCGAACTCCAGGTCGACCTCGACTACACGGTGAGCGACCCCAACGGCGCCGACTTCATCTTCAACATCCATGCGGCGCACACACCGCACCAGTTCGTCCGCGTCGAAAAGCTGGTCCTGAGCCAGCCGATCGCGCACGACGTCGCCACGGACCCCGCCACGTCGTCGCGCTACATGCGGCTGCATGCCGAACCCGGTCCGCTGCACGTCAGCTATTCGGCCACGATCGACATCGAGCATTACCGGGCGGACCACGGCAGCCTGCAGGAGGTGCCGGTCCGCTTCCTGCCGCTCGAAGCCATGCAGTACATCTATCCGAGCCGCTACTGCCAGTCCGACCGCCTGTTGAAACTGGCGTTCAATGAATTCGGCAGCCTGTGGCAGGGCCATGGGCGCGTCCTGGCGATCCAGCAGTGGGTGCAGCGCCATGTGGCGTTCACCTCGAACACGAGCAACAGCAACACATCCGCGGTCGATACGCTGATCGAGCAGGTGGGCGTTTGCCGCGATTTCGCGCACCTCATGATCGCGTTGTGCCGCGCCGTCAACATCCCGGCGCGCATGGCGACCGGCACCGACTTCGGCGCGGACCCGGCGCTCGGCCCACCGGACTTCCACGCCTATGTCGAGGTCTACCTGAGCGGGCGCTGGTACATCTTCGATGCCTCAGGCACCGGCATTCCGATGGGGTTCGTGCGCTTCGGCACGGGCCGGGACGCAGCGGACGTCGCCTTCGCCACGATCTTCGGCGCGGTGACATCGCTGGCGCCCGTCATCTCGACCCGGATCGCGCAACCCGGCGTCGAGTTCGAGTGGCCGTCGCACTGCGCACAGGCGCTGTCGACGGCCTCCTGAAAGCAACGCAGGCGCGGCCGCGTCAGCGCGCCGGCCCTTCGCCGTCGCCGGGCTTGCCGCGCGCCTGTTCCATCTGCTCGAGGTTCCGGCCCGACGCATCGCCCCGGTCGCCGTTGCGCGTATCCAAGCCCGTGGCAGGCGCGGCGTTCCCGTCGCCGCGATTGCCCACGGGCTCGCCCGAGGCGTCGTCGTTGCCCGTGTCCGAAGGATTGGGCGTGGCCGTCATAGCGCCTTCTCGGTTTCGCGCATCAGCTCGGTCCCCGGCATCCAGCTGTAGGTGGCCGACACGGTTTCCGAAGGCGAACCCGCGGCGTTGATCGCGGCGCGGTAGTCGAGGGAGGACTTGCCTTCCTGCGCCTCGTCGACGAACTTCGTGCCGTCCTTGCGCAGCTGCGTTTCGGTTTCGACGACGCGGCGGACGAAATCGCGCTGGCTCTTGAACTGGATGAAGGGCGGCAGCGCACCGGTGCCCAGGACCTCCTGCGGATCGCGCCGCTCCACGTCCTTGAACAGCTGCAGCGCGACCTGGAAGTGCCCGAGCTCGTAGTCCAGGAAGCGCTCCCAGATCGCCTTGACGCGCGGGTTCGTTTCCTGCTCCATGCAGCCGGCGTAGTTCCAGACTTCGCAGGCTTCGCAGACCAGCAGCTTCTCCAGCAGCGTCTCGTTCGGGTTCAGCATCGAGCCGTAGTGCTGGATGTGCTGCGATTCCACCGAGGCGATCTCCGCATAGAGCTGCCGCGCCAGCGGGTCGGCGAACACCGGGCCGATGTTCATGTAGTAGTCGTGCGTCTGGTATTCGCCGCCCGTGAGCGTGAGCGCGTGCAGCTTGGTGGCGAGCACGGCATCGGGGCCGTACGGCTCCAGCAGCTCGTGCTCCGGCGCGCGATGGTGGAACAGCGTGGCGCGCGCGGGGACGATGTCGGTATAGCCCTGCGTGATGTTGTTCGCGTCCTTGCCTTCCAGCCGGTCCAGCAGCGCGCTATAGCGGTACAGGTGGTCGAAGTCCTCGAGCAGCGCGTACCGGTAGCCCTGGGCCAGGTATTTGTCGGGCTCGAGCTGCGCGACCGAGGCCGTGACCTCGATGGCGGTCTGCTCGTAGCCGATGGTCGTTTCGATCGGCGAGTGATCCGCGCTGATCAGCCAGTTGATCGCGGTCGCCTGGTGCTGCTCGATGCGCATCAGCTGCGCCAGCGGCACCCGCGCCTCCAGGTTCTGGCGGATCGCCACCTGCTTGGTCCGCAGGGAATCGAGTTCGACCCCGTTCATGAGGATGATGCGCACGCGCGTGAACGCGTCATCGTCGAGCTTGCTGATCGGCTTGCCGACCATGTCTTTCCAGGTCATCTGCTGCCTGGCCAGCGGGACGCCCTTGTCCTGCAGGAGGTTGATGGTCATTCGGTTTCTCCTCAAACGGTTTCGGTGCCGGCGGCGCGGGTGACCAGGGCGGCGAGCCAGCCCTTGATGACGGCCAGGTGTTCCTGCTCCTGCGTGAACGCGCCCAGCAGCTTGCCCGCGAGTTCGCTTTCGCCGGCGTCTTCGGCCAGCATGATCAGCAGCTCGAAGCCCGCGTTGTCCGTGAGTTCCGCCGTGAGCATGGCGTTGAAGCATTGCGCGAGGGTGGTGCGCGGATCGGTGACGACCTGCATGAGGCCCATCGTCGACGTCGCCGTGACGTCGGCGCACGGCGTCATGGCCGTCGGGTCGCCGCCCATGCGTTCCATCTCGGCCGCCAGCATCTTGAAGTGCTGCATTTCCTCGTTCCGGATGCGCAGCAGGGTCTGGGCGGGCGATTCGCCCTGCACCGGGGCCAGCGAGGCCGCGTCGCCCGCCAGCGCGCCCATGGCCTCTTCGGCCGGCGGCAGCAGGTCCTGGCCGTCGTCCTGCAACGCGTTGTACTTCGCGAGCAGCGCGTCATAGAGGCGCGTGCCGCCGCGCTCGAAGGCGATGCGTTCCCCGAGCTTGTCCATCAGGATGGTGGGTTGCCCTCCCTTCATCTTGGCAATGCCCATCTTCAGCGTGCCTTTGACCGAGCCTGGTGGCGGGATCGAACCCACCGAGTCCGCGGCGTGGATGTAGTTGATGCGCTCGGCTTCCATCCCGGCCGTGTCGATCGGCTGGGGAGGCGACAGCTGGTTCGCCGCATCGACCATGGCCTTGGTGCCGAGAGGCGACATCTTCGATCCGGTGCGGTTCATTCCCGTGGTGGTGGCTTCCATGTGGCTTCCTTGAGATTCGGTTGTGGGGTGGCGCGGCGCGGGGCACGGCATGAAAAACATACCCGCGCCCCTGTACTCGCCGCGTAGGACTAGGCGGACACCGATGTCAGTGGCGCCTGCTCGTCCTCGATGACGTTGAGGTCGGAAGGCGGGACCGGCTGGCCCACGTGCTTCTGCAGCCAGTCCACGATGCGCTGCGCCGCATCCGCGCGCACGGACGGCTTGCCTTCGCCCAGGAAGGTATGGCCCTCGCCGGGGTAGAGGATGAGCTCCGTGGGCGTGTCGCCTGCGCACAGCAGGCTCACGAACAGCTCCTCGGATTGGCACTTCGGGCAGCGTTCGTCCTCCTTGCCCTGCACGAACAGCGTGGGCGTGCGCGCCTTTTCGATCGAGAACATGGGGGAGAGCTTGCGCGCCAGTTCCCGGTCGAATTGCTCCGGCGTCCCCATGTAGAGCGGGTCCGCGTAGTAGCCGCCATCGGAGGTGCCGTAGTGCGTTTCGATGTTGCCGACGGGGGCCATCACGACTGCGGCCCGGAACAGGTTGGTGTGCCCGATGGCCCAGCCGCTCAGGTAGCCGCCGTACGACTTCCCTGAAATGGTGACGCGGTCGTCGCAGATGCCGTCACGGCGGAGTTGTTCGATGGCGGCCAGGTGCTGGGGCAGGTCGAGCGTGCCCCAGCGCCCCTGCAGGCGGTCGCAGAATTCGCGGCCATAGCTCGCGGAGCCGACGGCATTCAGGGCCAGCACGGCCCAGCCGCGCGAGCACAGCACCTGCCAGAAGACGTTGGTGTCGAAGTCCAGCAGGGCATAGGCGGCCGGGCCGCCATGCACGTCATTGAGCAGCGGATAGGGGCCGCTGCGACCTTCGGCCCGCAGCAGCCAACCCTCGATGGTTTCCTGCCCGCCGTTGCCGTCGGGCACTGTGAACTGGCGTGCCTCGGCCTGGATGGGCGTGCGGTCCCGCCACCAAGGGTTGAGGTCGCTCACCTTGACCTGGTTGTCACCATCGGGATCGCAGGCATACAGCTCGCTGGGCTGCGAAGGGTGCTCGGCGGTGTACGCATACCGCGCGCCGGCCGGGCAGAACGCGCCGAACTGGACGTCGCCATCGACCAGCACTTCCGGCTTCCTGGCGTCGAGACGAAGCTTCACGATGCGATGGCACCCGCGGTGCGCCTCGGCGAACAGGAGGCTCTGTCCGTCCGGGTGCCAGTAGAGCGTCAGCGGATCCGCCAGACACAGCGATTCATCACCCAGCCTGCGCAGCCGGCCGGTCGGATCGACGAGCCAGAGGTTCTCCTGCGCATCGCCCTCCTTCTCGCTGCCGCTGAAGGCAATCGACTTGCCGTCGGGTGACCAGACGGGCTCCAGGACCATCGCCAGGCTGGTGGTCAACCGGCGCTGCCCGCTGCCGTCCATGGAGCAACGCCACAAATCCGTCCGATGGGCGAAGCGGCCCTCGCGCGTGCGCACATAAGCGATGTCGCCGGAAAACGAAACGCCGAACGCCATCACGTCGAAGGGCCCGTCGGTGATCTGGCGGGTCTTGCCGGTGGCCACCTCGAGTGAGAAGAGATGGATCTCGCGCGCCAGCATGTAGCCCATGCCGTCGGACTTGTAGGGCAGGCGCCAGGCGACCTCGGGCGCGCTCTCGTTGCGCTGCGCCGGCTCGCGGCCGTTCGCGCGCTGGCCGCGCCAATCGGGGTCCACCTGCACCGCGGCCGCGACGATCAGTGTCTTGCCGTCGGCCGCCCAGCGCAGGCTGGACACGGCGCCACTGAACTGGCCGAGCTGGCGCGCTTCCCCGCCGTGGCGTGGCAGCAGGTACACCTGGCTGGTGCCGCCACGGTCGGAAATGAAGGCCAGCTGGTCACCCTGGGGCGACCACCGCGGGCTCTGGTCGTTGCCCGGTCCGTGCGTGAGCTGCTGGGCCGCTGCGCTGCCGTCCAGCGCGTAGCCCCAGATGCGGGAGATGTAGGTGTTGGATTCGCGATCCACCGAACGCACGGTGCAGGCAGCCAGCGTGGGCGCCTCCGTGCAATGGATCTCGCTGATTTTCTGGTGCAGGTAGAGGTCGTCGACGGTGAATGGTTGCATGCTCATGGCTCCTAGCACCCATCATGGGATCAGGCCATGTAGCAAGCTCGTAGGAATGGAACGACTGCCGACGACGCAGCGCGTCCGACGCCCGACGGGCTAGGGCCTGTTCACACAAATATCTGTGCTCTCGCTGCCCCGCATCGGGCCGCAGGCAAGGCGCGGGCGCGGGTCAAGCCTGGACGGCTTGACCTGTGACCGCAACGCGGCATGCGGCCCGATGCGGGGCAGCCCGAAGGGTTCGGCGCCCTGCGGGGCCCTCGCCGGGCGTGCAAAGGGGGTCAAGACGCCCAGTCTTGACCCCCTTTGCCCACCCACCGAGCATCCCCGCAGGGTCCGAACGAGAGCGCAGATATTTGTGTGAACAGGCCCTAGCTGGACTTGGGCAAATAGCGCAGAACCTGAGTGCGCAACCCTCGAATCGCATCGATGTGGTTCGGGCTGAGTTCCGCGAAGCGATCTGTCCGTTCGCTGGAGCCCATCCGCTCCCAGAGATGCGCCATCAGTTCGAACCGGCGGATCAGCAGTTCGATCCAGGCCGCCGACAGGCGCGGCATCGCGCCCGCGTAGTTCCTCATGCGGTCGAAGCAGTCCGTGGTGGACTGGTACAAGGCGCCATCCCATGCCTCGTGGACCAGCTGGTCCATGCCGACTTCGTATTCATCCAGTGAAGCAAGAAGCTGGAACGCGATCGCGCCGATCTCGTGCTGGTGGCTGGGAAACATGCCCTCATCCTCCTTTTTCGCAATTTCATTTGGCCGCGGCGAGCGGGAAGAGCGCATGCCAGCGGCGCGTCCAATCTTCATCGGCCGCGTCACGTGCCGGGGCGGCATCGAGGCCGGCGGCATAGTGCAGAAGTGCCGTGTCCCAGTAAGCGCTGCCCTGGGGAGACAGCAGCATCCAGCACGCACCGGCGTGCTGCTTCGCCAGCCATTGCGCGAGCGGTTCCAGCACGCGGTGCGCGGGTTCGCACCAGCCGACCAGCAGTGCACCACCGGGCAAAGACGCCTCCGGAATGGCGCGCAACCTCGTCTGCATCTTCAGCTTGTGGATGTTGCGCCGCACGGCATGGGCCATGAGCAGGACCCGGTGCATGTCCGGGTCATCGCGGGTGGGGCGATGCGCGGCCTCGTGCACGAAGCGCCAGAGGAGCCGGTACAGCACGTCGAAACGGTCATCGTCACGGTGGCGCACCACGTACTCGGACGCCTTCACGAACGAGGCGGGGACCACCGCTGAACGCCCGGCGCGGCGCTGCACACCGCCCTTGGGAGCAAGGACGGGGGGCACCTCATTCGGTGGCACGGCAGAGCCAGGGTCGACGTCCCAGCTCACGGACGCAGGATGCACCCCGCCCGTCAGCAACACACCGGCTTGAGTCGCAAAGCTGTCGAAATTCGTACTGATGAGTCGCGGCATCTGCAGTTACTTCCTGCCGTCCATTGTGGCCTTGCGCGCGGCCATGCGACAAGCTTGCGCACAAAAGAAAAGGCCGCGGATGCGGCCTTTTGCCATGGCAGAGCCATCACTTGCGCTGCTGCTGCTGCTGCTCGCGCTGTTGGTTCTGCTGATCCATTTCGGTCTCCTGGAGAGTTCGTGACTGACATTGGCCACGCGTCCCAAGTTACGCTGCGGCCGGTGGACCGCCTTCGTCGGACGATGACGACACGCGCGTAGGAAAAAGCCAGCGTGCAGCAAGCTTCAGCGCGATGGCCGGCGCTAAAATTCAAGGGCAGTACCAGGTGCCCCATGGCAGTCCACGATCGAGCCGCGTTCGTCGCGATTTCTTCACGGCTCATCGTCGAGCTGGACGATCACCTGCCCGAGGTGGAGGAATTGATCGCCCACTGGCTGGACATGGAGAAGTACCTGCGCCTCAGTGCGGCCATCGACCGCATGGGCAGGTACTGCCACGCGGTGCCCCAGCTGGTCGGGCCGTGGGCGGACGTGCTGATCACCCATACCGAGCTGATCCACTGCGCGTGGGAAACGGCGGCCGGGCAGTGCGCCGTCGCCACGGATCCGGCGGTGCAGGCTGCATTGAAGGTGCTTGCCGAGGCGCTGGTTCGGGCCCGCGAAGCCGCGCTCTGGGTGGCCGAAAACAAGGGCCGCGCGCGCTGAGCTCCCGTTCAACCCGGCTTGGCGATCATCAGCCAGAAGATCGCCAGGAAAGCCAGCAGCGCTGGAATGCCCAGCACCACCCAGGCCTTGAAGAAGCGCCAATAGGCGGCCGGCAGTTCGCCCTGCGCCACGCCCTGCGCCGCCAGGTCGCGCAGGCGCATCTGCAACCACACCACGGGGAGCCAGCAGGCGATGGCGATGCCATACAAGACGAGCGAGGCCGATAGCCAGCGCGTGGCAAGCGGCATGCCCATCAGATGGACCAGCCAGAGGCCGGTCAGCGGTTGCAGCACCGCGGTGGTCGCGGTGAACATCCAGTCGGCGCGCACCACCCAGCGCGTCACGCCCGCGGTGAAGCGCACGTCGCGGCTCAAGCTCGCCACCAGCAGGTAGAACGCGGAGCCGATCCCCGTGCCGAACAGCACGGTGGACGACAGGACGTGCAGCCACTTGACGATCAGGTATTCCACCGGTCAGCGCCTCCTGCTTTCCAGGGCCCAGGCCATGGCGATGCCAGCCAGCATGGGCAGGTTCTTCGACAGCGGGCCGTACGGGTGCAGCCACCAGTGCGGCATGCGCACCGTGATCATGAGCGTGTAGCCGAGGATGACCGCAAACTGCGCCGCCCAGAGCCAGCCGCGGTCGCGCGAACCCGGCAGCAGAATGAGGATTCCCAGCACGAGATCGATCGCGGCGCCCGCGAAAAGCGCCGCCATCGCCGGGCGGCCCGAAAGCCCGAAATCGTCCAGCAGGGCCAGGCTGCCCTCGATCGGGTAGAGCCCGAAGGACATCAGTGCCGTCCAGATCCACACGAAGGCGATGGTCCAGCGCAATGGTGGAAGCAACCAGTGCAGAACGGCTTGCGTGCGTGCGGCCGGTGCCGCGGCCCCATCCATGAAAGTGGCGGGCGGTCGCGGTGGCCGGTCTAGCAGTGAAGTGAAAGCCCCGGCGTCCGCCGCGTTGCCGCGCAGCAGCATGGCGACGGCATCCCGGTCGATCACGGTGGAGACCCATCCCGCGGCGCGCCCAGCGGCCAGGCACAGGCCGTGCGGCACCGGGATCACCACGGCGCGCCGGCGGAAATCCATCGCCCGGCGGAGTTCGGCCAGGTAACCATCGATCGGCAGCGGAGCCGGACCGACGAAGGCGAGGGTGCGTGTTCCCGTCCCGGGCTGTTCGACCAGGCGCAGCAGCCCTTCGATCACGTCGTCCACATGCACTGGCTGCACGAGCGGCCCGCCGGCGGGCAATGGCAACGCCGGCAGCGCAGCGAGGCTCTGGAACAGCGTGGCGCTGGGGCCGTCCGGTGCATACACCAGCGACGGTTGAACGATGACTGAAGGGACGGGCAGCGAACGCAGGCAGTCGTCGCCCGTACGCTTGCTCAGGTGGTAGGCCGACGCAGCCTGCGCATCGCTGCCCAGCGCTGAGATCTGGATGACCAGCCGCACACCGGAGCCGGCGCAGGCGCGGAACAGTTCACAAGGGGCCCGGGCATGCAGCGCATCGAAATCCTGGCCGCGCCCCGCCCGGAGGATCCCGACGGCGTTGACGACGATCTCCACGCCCGCGAGCCGCTCCGTCCACCAGGCCTCTGGGGGCACGGAAGAGAAATCGACCTCGAGAAAGCTGGCACCGCGCGGCAGCCCGTTGGGCGAGCGCGACGCGCCAATGACGCTGTAGCCACGGTCCAGCAAGGCCGCGCACAGACGTCGGCCGATCAGACCCGTGGCGCCGGCGACGAGCACTCTCATGGCCGCATGCTAGCCGCCACTGGCTGCCCGGCGGCGGACGCGAGCCGATCGAATCGGTCGGCACGCGCCTACGCCGGGCACTGCGTGGCGCGGCGATATTGGGGGACTCGCCAACTCGGAGCAACGCGATGGATTGGAAACAGGTCTTGAAGGAAGCATTCGTGGCCGGCAGCATGGGCAGCCTGTTGTCCTCGGTCGTCCTGGTGATGGCCGGCCGGCGCGAGTCCGGCTCGGCGGCCGCCCCCGTGAACGCGGTGAGCCACTGGATGTGGGACCGGGAAAGCCTCAGGACCGATGCGGTCGACTGGAAGCACACCGCGGCCGGTTACGCCACCCATCATGGCGCCGCGGTGTTCTGGGCCGCGCTGCACGCCGCCGCCGCGGAAGGCCGGCCGGCATTGCGGACGCCGCAAGCCGTCGTCACCGGCGCCGTCGTCACGAGTGCATTGGCGAACCTCGTCGACTACTGCGTTGTACCGAAGCGCCTGACGCCGGGCTTCGAACACCGGCTCTCGACCGGCGCGATGGTGGGCGTTTACGGCGCCATGGCCCTCGGGCTCGCGGCCGGCGCGTGGCTGATGCGCCGCCCGCCGCAGTTGCGGCTGCCGCAGCGGCCGCAAGAGCCACAGCTGGAAGAGTGACGGACCTGCCCCGCCAGCTGCTGGCCTACGGGATCCTGCCGCTCTGGGTGGCGGCCGGGCTGGCGGATTGGTGGTGCCACCGCCGGACGTCGATCGAAACGACGAGCGGGGTGCGCGAATCGGCCTTCCACCTTGCGCTGTTCGCGCAGATGGGCGTCGGCGTGCTGGCCGTCCTGCTGCTGCAGGTCAATGCAGCGATTCTCTTGCTGCTCGGGCTCTTGTTCGTGCTGCACGAGCTGACCACGTGGGCGGAGCTGCGTTTCGTGGTGGCGCGCCGGGAAGTCCGCCCGATCGAGCAGATGATTCACAGCTTGATGGAGATCCTGCCGCTGTCGGCGCTGTTGCTGCTCGTGGTCGTGGCGGGCATGAACGCGAGTCTCCCGGACTGGCGCCTGCGGCTGAAAGACGAGCCGCTGCCGCCGGCGTACCTGGTGGGGGTCGTGGTTGCGGTCGTCTTGCTCAACGTGCTGCCGTTGCTCGAAGAATTCCGCCGGTGCTGGCGAGCGCGACCCGCAATGAAAAGGCCGCCGCGCCCTGGAGGTGCGACGGCCCGCATGGACTGAGGCGCTTGCGCACCTCATGAGCCGACCTCAGCGATTGCCGCCCTGGTTGCCGCCCTGGTTCCCGCCTTGACTGCCGCCTTGGTTGCCACCGCCGCTGGCCTGGCCGCCCTTGCGGCCGGCTTCGCGCGCTTCTTCCGAGGTGAACTCATGGGCGTTGCCGCTCTCATGGGCGGCCTTGCCGCCCTCGCTGGCGATCTCGCGCTGGCGTTCCGGATCCATGGACGCAAAGCCACGCTCCGACTTGCCGCCCTGATTGCCCCCTTGATTGCCCCCTTGGCTGCCCCCGCCCTGGTTGCCGCCCTGGTTGCCGCCGCCCTGGTTACCTTGGTTCGATGCCATCTTGACTCCTGAAAGTTGTTGGGCGCCAGCCCCCTGCCGGCGCCACGGAGCTGATTTGGGACGACGGTGTGTCCTTGTCATGTCGGCAGAAACCGCATCTCCTGTCGGATTCGGCTCACGCACAGGTCGGGCCCGCACTCTCCGAGCGATAGCGTCCAGGCTCTACCGGATGCGCTCGACCTTCACGGTCACCGGGCCGGGCCGGTTGAAGATGCCGGCGCTGCCTTCCACGCGGCCGATGCGGATGATGCCGGGGGAGGGGACCGTGCCATCCGTGTAGTAGATGACGAATGCGTTGTTGCCCCACACGCCGAGGTCGCCGCTCTTGAAGTCCAGCGTCCGCGTGTGTTCCGCGAGCGGGGTGGGAAGACGGCTCGTCTTTTCCTGCCGGAGGTGGTCGTCCATGGGGATGTCCAGTGGCAGCATCCGCAGGAGCGATCGGGCCGCCGGATTGTCGTCCAGCCGCGCGGTGACTTCGCCCCACGGGGACGAGATGCGGATGCGTTCGGTGGCCATGGAGGTTCCGGTGATGACAAGGAATGCGGTGAGCACCGCGAGTCGTGCAAGCTTGCTCATGGCTGTGCGTCAGCAACGCGCCAGCAGCATGGCCAGGCAACCCGTGGCGAACAGGCTGGCCAGCGAGAGGCTGGCCCACATGTCGACGAGCGTGCCAGGATCGAATGCGGTGAAGGTGCCACCCTGTGATTGGATCTGCATGGTGAGTTCCTGTGTCATGAGCCTGCCAGATGCTTGTCGAGTGCCGCGCGCGTCCGGCCGGCCGCTTCAGGCTGCCCAGCCCGTGCAAGGACCTCTGCGAGCTCTCGCAGCTGCGCTGCCGTCAGCCCGACGTTCATGCTGATGCGGATGTGGGATTGCAGTTGCGACTCCACGCCCGTCATCGCCGCGAGCGCACCCACGGTGGCGAGCTCGCGGCTTTGCCAATCGAGGTTGTCGCGCGCGAAGATGTCGCCGAACAGATGTGTCTTGAGATACTCGTCGATGGCGGGCGCGAACTCGAACAGCGGGCCCTTCACAGGCGCACCTGACAACTTCGTCTGGTTCGCCGTGCCGGCCTCGAGCAATGCCTGGCCGGTCGGAACCGGGCCCGGGCCGCGGCCGGGCGTGTCCTGGATGCCGCGCTGCCTGCGCGCGTCGAGGACCTTCATCAGTTCGCCCAGAGCGTTGAGGCTGCGTGGGAAGCCCGCGTAGGCATACATCTGCACCAGGATCTCTTTCGCATCGCTCACGGTGAGTCCGGCGTCGAGGCCGCGGTGGAGAGCGGCGTTCAATTGCGGCAGGTCACCGACCGCGGTCGCCGCGGTGATCGGCGCGATGGCCTGTTGCCTCGAGGAAAGCGCGCTTTGCGCGGGTTGCGCGGCGGCGAGCGCCGCGGCCCCCGCCGTCACGATGGCAAGCACCAGGTTCCGCAGTGCGCTAGCGGGCGTTGTACTGTTCATCGCTGACCTTCTCCATCCAGTTCACATTCTTGCCGTCCAGCGTGCCGGTCACCGCGCTGTTCCATCGGTTCGTCATCATCATGCGATGGATGGTAGGCGCGCCCGAACCGGATGAACGCGCGATGGCCGCAAGCGCTTATGAGCTGTCCACATCAATGCAACCCATGCATAGAATGGACCTGCCACACGCTCCCATGCCTCGCGAAAACATCAACGACCTCCTCGCCTTCCTGGCCGTCGCCCAGGAGCGCAGCTTCACCCGCGCGGCCGGCAAGCTCGGGGTCTCGCAGTCCGCCTTGAGCCACACCATTCGAGCCCTCGAAACACGCATGGGGGTGCGGCTGCTGTCGCGCACCACGCGCAGCGTCTCGCCAACGGATGCGGGCGAGCGGCTGCTGCAGACGGTGCGGCCGCGGCTGGAGGAGATCGAGGCCGAGATCGCCGCCGTCAGCGAACTCGGCGAGAAGGCCATGGGGGCGATCCGCATCACGGCGATCGACCATGTCATCGATTCGGTGCTGTGGCCCCGGCTGGCACCCGTGATCGCAGAGTACCCGGATCTGCGCCTCGAGCTGAGCGCCGACTACCGCATGGTCGACATCGCCGCTGAACGCTTCGACATCGGCGTGCGCTACGGCGACCAGGTGCAGAAGGACATGGTCGCGGTGCGCCTGACGCCGGAGGTGCCGATGACCATCGTGGCCTCGCCGCGCTACTTCGAGACCCACAAGGTGCCCACCTGTGTGCGCGACCTGGCGCGGCACAACTGCATCACCATCCGGCTCTCGTCGTCCGGCGGTCTCTATGCGTGGGAACTGCTCGACGACGGCCGCAAGGTGGATGCCAAGGTGAGCGGGCAGATCATCGTCAACGGCGCCTACCAGCTGCTCAATGCCGCGCTCAGCGGCTACGGCCTGGCCTTCCTGCCGGAGGAACTGACACAGCCGCACGTGGAAGCCGGCCGCCTGCGACGGGTGCTGGACGAGGCCTGCCCGCCCTTTGCCGGACTGCATGCCTACTACCCCAGCCACCGCAATTCCTCGCGGGCCTTGCGGATCGTGATCGAGGCGATCCGCCACCGGGCCTAGCGGTTCAGATCGCGGGCAGGCCCTTGAGCAGCTTGTCCAGCGTGATCGGATAGTCGCGCACCCGCACGCCCGTGGCGTTGTAGACCGCGTTGGCCACGGCCGCGGCCGCCCCGCAGATGCCGAGTTCCCCGACGCCCTTGGCCTTCATCGGCGACGAGGTGGGGTCCACCTCGTCCAGGAAGATCACTTCCTGGTGCGGGATGTCGGCGTGCACCGGCACCTCGTAGCCAGCCAGGTCGTGGTTCACGAACAGGCCGAGCCGCTTGTCCACGGCGAGCTCCTCCATCAGCGCCGCACCCACCCCCATCGTCATGCCGCCGATCACCTGGCTGCGCGCCGTCTTGGGGTTCAGGATGCGCCCGGCCGCGCAGACGGCCAGCATGCGGCGCACCCGCGTCTCGCCCGTGGCGGCGTCGACGCCGACCTCCACGAAATGCGCGCCGAAGGTCGCCTGCTGGAATTGTTTGTTGAGGTCGCCGAACTCGATGGCATCTTCCGCGACGATTCCCTGATCGCCCGCCACTTCGCCGAGCGGGATGCTGCGCGATCCCGCGCGGATCTGGCCATTGGCGAACACGGCAGTGCCGACGGCCAACCCTGCCTTCTGCGCGACGGCTTCCCGCAGCTTCATGCACGCCGCATAGACGCCGGCGGTCGAACTGTTGCCGCCCCATTGGCCACCGGAGCCGCACGAGATCGGATAGGTGGAGTCGCCCAGTTTCACGACGACCCGTTCGAGCCGCACGCCCATCATCTCCGCCGCCGTCTGGGCGATCACGGTGTAGCTGCCGGTGCCGATGTCCGTCATGTCGCTTTCGACGGTCACGAAGCCGCGCCGGTCGAGGCGCACGCGCGCGCCGGACTTCATCACCAGGTTGTCGCGGATCGCCGCCGCCACGCCCAGGCCGACCAGCCACCGGCCGTCACGCACGCGCCCAGGCAGCGGATTGCGCTTGTCCCAGCCGAAGCGCCGGGCGCCGAGCCGGAAGCACTCGACCAGTTGCCGCTGCGAGAAGGGCGGATGCGGGTTGTGCTTCTCGGTGGGTGCCTTGGACTGCGGATCGTTCGAGGCCGGCTTGGCCGGGTTGTCGGGCACCACCTGCGTGTCGTTGGCGATGCGGAAGGCCACCGGGTCCATGCCCAGCTTCTCCGCCATCTCGTCCATCGCGATTTCCAGGGCGGCCAGGCCCGGCGCCTCGTTCGGCGCGCGCATGGCGTTGGCTTCGGGCAGGTCCAGCACGCTGATCCGGTTCGCCGTCATGCGATGCGGGCCGGCGTAGAGGGAACGGGTCTGGATCGCCGCCGCTTCCGGGCCGCCCTCCGGCAGGTTGCCCGACCAGCTCTCGTGCGCGATCGCCGTGATCTTGCCGTCGCGATCGGCGCCGATGCGGATGCGCTGGATGGTTGCGGCGCGGTGCACCGTGTTGTTGGGGATCAGGGCACGCGGCATGGCGACGCGGACGGGGCGCCGGGCCGCGCGCGCGCCGAGGGCCGCGAGCAGCGCATCGGCACGCAGCCAGAGCTTGGCGCCGAAGCCGCCGCCGATGAAGGGGGATGCCACGCGCACCTTGTCTGCGGGGATCCCGAGCGTCTTGGCGGCGTCCGCCGCGGTCCACGCGATCATCTGGTTGGCGGTCCAGAGCGTGAGCTGGTCGCCGTTCCAGGCAGCGACACTCGCGAACGGCTCGATCATCGAATGCGATTCGTCCGCGGTGCTGTAACTGGCATCGAGTTGCACCGGGGCCTGCGCGAAGTTGACCGTGAAGTCGCCGACCGCGGTTTCCGCGGCGGCACCGTTGCTCTCCACCGGCTTGGCCGAATCCGTCGCCGCCGCGAGGTCGTAGACGCCCTGGGCGCGCGCGTACTCGACACGCACCAGGTGAGCCGCCGCGCGGGCCTGTTCGAAGGTCTCGGCCACGACCACCGCCACCGCCTGGTGGTAGTGCTGGATGTCCGGGCCGCCGAGCAGATGGGCGGTGTTGAAGGTGCCCTTGCCGAGCTTGCCGGCGTTCTCCGCCGTCACGATGGCGAGCACGCCTGGCGCGGCCCGGGCCGACGTCAAGTCCATGGAAACGATGCGTCCCTTGGCGATGGCCGCGCCGACGATGTAGCCGTGCGCCTGGTTGGCCGCGACGTCGTGGCGATCGTTCGCATACGCGGCCGTCCCGGTGGTCTTGAGCGGCCCGTCGACGCGGTCGACCGCCTTGCCGACCACCTTGAGCTGGTCGATGGGGTTGCTGGTGGCTGGGGTGTCGAATTTCATGGTCAGGCCTTCGCTTCCGAGAGCACCGAGGCCAGGGTGCGTTGCACCAGCGGCAGCTTGAACGCGTTGTCGTGGGTGGTGCGTGCGTCGGCCAGCAGTGCGGCGGCGACCGGCCCGGCGCCGCGTGGCATCTCCCGCTCCGCCGCTTCCACCCGCCAGGGCTTGTGGGCGACGCCGCCGAGTGCGACGCGGCCGGAGCCGTCGCGCTGCACGATCGCCGCCACGGACACCAGCGCAAAGGCATACGACGCGCGGTCGCGCACCTTGCGATAGATCTGCGTGCCACCAATGGGCCGGGGCAGGGTCACGGCCGTGATCAGCTCGCCAGGCTCCAGCGCCGTTTCAAGGTGCGGGGTGGTGCCGGGCAGCCGATGGAAGTCGGCGATCGGGATGGTGCGGGTCGCGCCGGTCGGGCTCACGGTTTCCACGGTGGCGTCGAGCGCGCGCAGCGCCACCGCCATGTCGCTGGGGTGGGTGGCGATGCAGGCGTCGCTGGCGCCGACCACGGCGTGGTGCCGGCTGTAGCCGCCGATGGCGGAACAGCCGCTGCCCGGCACGCGCTTGTTGCACGGCAGGTTCGTGTCGTAGAAATAGGGGCAGCGCGTGCGCTGCAGCAGGTTGCCGGCGGTCGTGGCCTGGTTGCGCAGTTGCCCGGAGGCGCCGGCCAGCAGGGCGCGCGACAACACGCCGTAGTCGCGCCGCACGGCGGCGTCCGCTGCGAGGTCCGTGTTGCGCACGAGAGCGCCGATGCGCAGGCCGCCGTCCCGCGTCTTCTCGATGCGTTGGAGGGCCAGGTCGTTCACGTCGACCAGGTGCGCCGGTGTCTCGATCTGCAGCTTCATCAGGTCGAGCAGGTTGGTGCCGCCGGCGATGAACTTGGCGCCCGGCACGCGCGCCGCCGCCGCGGCGGCTTCCGCTGGTGTCCGCGCGCGTTCGTAGGTGAAGGGTTTCATCGCTTCACCCCCGCCACTTCGACGATCGCTTCCTGGATGTTGGAATAGGCGCCGCAGCGGCAGATGTTGCCGCTCATGCGTTCGCGGAATTCGGCGTCGGTCGGCTGCGGCCGCCGGGTCAGGTCGCCGGTGACGTGGCTGGGGACGCCCGCCTTCAGCTCCGCCAGCATCCCGACGGCCGAGCAGATCTGCCCAGGCGTGCAGAAGCCGCATTGGTAGCCATCATGCTTGACGAAGGCTCGCTGCATCGGATGCAGCTTGCCCGGCGTGCCCAACCCCTCGATGGTCGTGACCTTGTGGCCCTGCTGCATGACCGCCAGCGTCAGGCAGGACGTGACGCGCCGGCCATCCACGAGAACGGTGCAGGCGCCGCATTGGCCCTGGTCGCAGCCCTTCTTGCTGCCGGTCAGGTGCAACTGCTCGCGCAGGGCATCCAGCAGCGTGGTGCGTGTGTCGAGCTCGAGTGCGTGAACTCGGCCGTTGACGTTGAGGCTGACTTTCGCCAGCGCCACGGCGCCGCCTGTGGGTTGGGCCTGCGCATCCGGTGCCGCAGCGGTCGCGGCGGAAGCCGCTCCAGCCAGCAGCAGGTCGCGCCGCGTGAGCGCCAGGTTCGATGCGATGTCGTCCATGCAGGGTCCCTTTGATTTCGACCCTGGAATCTATGCCGCCACGCCGGCGCGTGCGGCGTGGCTACGGCATGGCGTGATGAACGGGGTTCATGAATGCAGCGCGGCAGTTCCCCGCGGAGTCGTCAGCCGGATCGCTGCAGCAACCAGTCCCGCACGACCTGGTGGAAGCGTGCCGGCGCCTGCACCATCACCCAGTGCCCGGTGTCGAAAGCCTCGACGCGGTTTCCTGGTTGTTCGGCCAGCGCGGCCGCCCACGAGCGCGAGTGGAAACGGACGTGTTTGCGCCTGCCGTGAATGAAGAGCATGGGGCAACTGGGGTGGAACGGAACACTGTGCCTGGGCAGCGCGGCCTTGCCGCCGAACCAGGTCAGGTAGTACGGCCAGTTCATCTGCCAGTGGAGCGTTGAAGCCGGCGCGGGCGCGCGCAGCCAACGCGCCATGCTGCGCGTCATCCAGTCGCCCAGCGCGCCACCCATCTTCCACGCGGCCGACAGCCACACCTGATAGGCCGCAATGGCCAGCTTGCCGCGCCCGTCCAGTTCGCGCACGAGGGAGGCCACGTCGCCGATGTCCACGCCGATGATGCGCTCGACGCGTTCCGGGTGCCGCATGGCGAACTGGTAGCCGAAGATGCAGCCCCAGTCGTGCAGGACCAGGGTCACTTTGCCGCCGGGGCAGAGGGCGTCCACCACTTCCAGCAGCAAAGCGAGGATGTCGTCGAGTTGGGGCAGGGTCCTCGGGCTGCCCGGCTCGAAGCCCGGCCAGGTGAATCGCGCACACCGGAAGCTGTCGCGCAGCACCTCCACGGTCCCATCCCACAGCGCGTGCGTGTCCGGCCAGCCATGGAGCATCAGCAGGGTCTCTGGACCCGCGCCCTCGATGTGGATGGCGCAGCCGCCGATGCGCATGGTCGCGCTGGAGTCGTTGTGGTCGTTGTCGGGCATGCCGGAGTGTGGCGCAATCCGGCCGCTTGCTCGTCGCAGGACTTTCGCGGGTGCGGCGTGTCCGCTTTTCCGGCCAGAGGATTCGTACACGGACCCCAAGAATGAGCGGCATGAAAACGAACCCCCAGCAGCAACCGTGCAGCGGCAACGCGGAACCCGCAGCCGGGCCCGAGTCCGTGACGGCGCCGGCTGCGCCGCCCGTGCCGGCGGGTGTGCCCGGCGCCGAGCCCAAAAGCGGCGTGACCGCCGGCGCCGACGCTTACCCCGACGGGCCCAATGTCGAGGACAGCCCCTGGGAGCTCGAAGCGGCGCGGGGCAAACTCCCGGACCCGCCCGCTTGAGCGGGCGATACGGGTGTGTCCAGCGTGCGTCCGCTCAAGCGCTCGAACTCGTGCGGATCGTGCGAGCAGAAGATCTCGACCATGCTGTGCTCGCGGCGCAGGGCGCGCAGCCGGTCCTGGTTCCGCAACCGCAGCGCGCGGTCCTTCTCCATCAGCGTCTGGTAGAAGCGCAGGCCCGGCGTGCACCAGGGTCGTTCGACGTCCATTTCGCGGTGGTAGAAGTAGGCATCGCCGGTGAGCAAGATCCAGGAGCCATGCTCGCCTTCAACGGCGATACCCGCATGGCCGTGCGTGTGGCCCGGCAGCGGCACCAGCAGGATTTCGGGCGGCAGCCCTTCGAGGCCACGCACCGAATCGAAGCCGAACCAGCGCTCACCTTGCAGCGAGGGATAGACCGTCCAGTTGTCGTGCGTGCCCCACTGCTGCGGGCGAAAGCGCTGCCGGTCCAGCCAGGTCCTTTGGGCGGCCGCTTCGTCCCGCTCGCGCCGCAGCATGTGGACCCGGGCGAGGGGAAAATCGTCGAGGCCGCCGGCATGGTCGAAGTCCAGGTGCGTGAGCACGATGTGGCGCACGTCGGCCGCCCGGAAGCCGAGCCGCTCGATCTGCCGGATGGCCGTCATCTCTTCCCGGAAGTCCGGGCTGAGCATGGCCAGGAAGAACGCGCTCAAGCGCTTCGGTTCCGCATGTCGCGCAGGCCGAAGCCGGTGTCGACCAGCACCAGGCCGGCGCTGGTTTCGATCGCCAGGCAATGGCAGCAAAGCTTGCCCCGCTGGAGGATGCTGGCGCTGCGCCCATCCATGAGGTGGCCGCCGAGCGGGCAGCTCGAGATGCAGTTCAGGTGATGGATGCGCATGGAAGTGGATTGGGCGGGCCCCACCTGGCATCCCATGTAGGCGGCAGGCATCGGCCGCGTCATCCGCGCTCCTGCGACGAGCGCGCGCCGATGAGCTCTCCTGCATCGCAATCGCCATCCGCCGACAAGCAGTGGTGCCGGCCCCAGCTAGGGTGGGGCCACGTTTCCATCGTTTCCATCACACGCCAGCCATGACCCCCGAAGCACAACGGATCCTCGATCGGGCGCTTCCCAGCATGAGGGACTACGCCATCGTGCTGATCGACCCCAAGGAGACCATCGTCGGCTGGCTGGGAGGCGCAGAGGAGATCTTCGGCTACCGCGAACGCGAAATCGTCGGCTGCCACACGTCGACGTTGTTCGTTCCCGAAGACATCGAGCTCGGGCTGGACCACTTCGAACTGGAAGTCGCCCGGCGCGACAGCTATGCGCAGGATGACCGGTGGCACGTGCGAGCCGACGGGACGCGGATCTGGATCTCGGGAACCGTGACGGCCGTGCGCGAGGAGTCCGGCGCGCTGTGCGGCTTCCTGAAGATCATGCGTGACCGCACGGATCTCCGGATGAACGCGGAGAACCGCTCGAACCAGCTCGAGGCCGTGGAGAACGCGATGGAGCGGACCCGGCGCTTCCTGGAAACGCTGGGGCATGAGCTGCGCAACCCGCTGGCTCCCATCCTGAACTCCGTGGCAATCATCCAGCACGGGAGCGCGGACGCGCAGGTGCAGAAGGCGGCACGCGTGATCAGCAACCAGGTCCAGCTGCTGGAGCGCATTGCCGGCGACCTGATGGACGTCTCGCGCCTGAAACACAGGAAGCTGGAGCTGCGGCTGTCCGAATTCGACATCCGTGCGCTGGTGGAGGAGGAGGCCAGCGGCCAGCTGGAGCGGGCCAGGGCCAAGGGCGTGCACCTGGAGTGCCTCGTGCCCGACCAGCCGCTCCTGCTGGTGGCCGATGCCGATCGCGTCCGCCAGGCGGTCGGCAACCTGCTGGGCAATGCAATCAAATACACGCAGAAGGACGGCTGCGTCTGGGTGAAGGCGATCCTGGAAGCGGACAACATCATCGTTCGCGTGCAGGACACCGGCATCGGCATCGCGCCCGATGCGCTGAAGCGCATCTTCGAGCTGTTCACCCAGGAGCCGCGGGCCAAGGATGTGGCGCCGGGAGGCCTGGGCGTCGGCCTGGCCATCGTGAGCCAGATCGCGGAACTCCACGGCGGCATGGCACAGGCGCGTAGCAGCGGCATCGGCAAAGGCGCCGAGTTCATGATCCGGCTCCCGCGAAGAGGCCCCCATCCTTCCGCGGAGAATGGGAAGGGGAGCAGCATCTAGGAGCCTGGGCGGCAGAGTAACGGGCCTGCGTTGGGCCGAGGCCTGAATCAGCGCCATGCGTCGTTACGGCCTCCTTGAGTGCGAAAGCACACGGCGTCGGCCGCGCCTGGCCTGGCGCTGATTCAGGTGCCGGCGCAGGCCCGTTTCTCTGCCGCCCAGGCTCCTAGCCGGCGCTGGAATCGCTCAGAGCTTTTCCACCGCCATGGCGCGGATCACCACTTCCTCCTGCGCGAAGCGCGTTTCCAGCCGCCGCCGGTAGCGTGCCCACCAGCCGCGGTCGAGTGCCGGGACCATGACTTCATAGACCACGATGTCGTCCTTGACCACTTCATCGCGGGTCTCTGCCCACAGCCCGGTCGCGGGCGCTCGCGAATAGGTGGTGAGGCCGCCGAACTCGCTGATCAGTTCCTCGCGGACCTTGGCGTAGAGCGCGCGATCGAGGGCCTTCCCCGCGTTGTCGTAGACCGGCAGGAGGATCTGGATGAGGTTCATGGCGTGCGCAACTCGGCCCAGACGGGCGCGTGATCGCTGGGCTTCTCGCGTCCGCGATGGGCGGTGTCCACCCCGGAATCGGCGAGCATCGCCGTCGCGGCCGGATTCAGGAGCAGGAAGTCCATCCGGAACCCCGCGTTTCGGCGGAATGCGTCGGCGTTGACCCAGAAGGAATAGATGCGTTCGGCGGGATGCAGCTGCCGGGTGGCGTCGGCCCAGCCCTGCGCGAGGAGGCGCTGGTGGCGGGCGCGCGTTTCCGGTTGCAGCACCGCATCGAAGCGCCACAACCACGCGTTGTAGATATCGGCGTTGGTTGGAACCACGTTGAAGTCTCCCGCCAGGACCACTGGCGCGTTGGAGGAGACGAGGTCCGCCGCGTGGGCGATCAGCCGTTCGAACCACGCGAGCTTGTCGTCGAACTTGGGGCCGGGTTGCGGGTTGCCGTTCGGCAGGTAGACGGACGCCACGCGCACGCCTTGCGTTTCCGCTTCGAGATAGCGGGCCTGGCTGTCGGCATCGTCGCCGGGCAGGCCGCGGCGGATTTCCGCCGGTGGATGGCCACGCGCGAGGACGGCGACACCGTGGTGCCTGGGCATCCCATGCCACACGGCGCCATACCCCGCGGCTTCGATGGCGGCGGCCGGGAAACGGCTGTCGTCGGTCTTGGTTTCCTGCAGGCAGGCGATGTCCGGCCGCGTCTCGTCCAGCCATTCCAGCAGGCGCGGCAACCGGCCGTTCACCCCATTGACGTTGTAGGTTGCGATCTTCAAGCTGCAGCGATTGGACAGCTGCCGCTTCTTCGCGTGGCTTCAGTTCCACGTCTTTGCCCAGTGCTGGTTGGCGCATGGTCCCGTGCGCGCCGCCTTGCGCCGAGCTGCGCGCCGAAGCTCGGCGCAAGCATCCGCCGACGCCGGGCGTCGGGGCGGCATCGGGACGCGGCGGCCCGGCTGGCTTCATGATCGTCACAGCCAAAGACGTATGGACCACTGCATGTCTGAACTGTCCGCCCCCCATGCACTGATCCTGAGCGATTCCACCGTCACCATGCAGTGGAGGGACTGTGGTTGATTCCGACCTGCCCAAGAGCCGCCGGGTGCTGCTGCTCGTCGATTTCATCAACCCGCTGGATTTTCCCGGTGCCGAGGACCTCGCGGCGCCGGCCCTGGAGGCGGCGCAAGCCACCGCGCGGCTTGCCCGTGCCGCGCGCGGGGCCGGCTTGCCCGTGCTCTACGCCAACGACAACTTCGGGGTCTGGCGCTCGGACTTCACCAGCATGGTCCGGCAACTGGAGCGCCGCGGTGGGACGGCCGCGCAGATCGTCAAGCTGCTGCGCCCGAAGAAGGGCGACCTGACGATCCTGAAGCCGATGCATTCCGCCTTCTTCGGCTCGCCGCTGGAGATCGTCCTCGACAAGATGGGTGCACGCTCGCTGGTGATCGCCGGGCTGGCCACCGACATCTGCGTGCAGCTCACCGCCGGCGACGCGCTGCTGCGCGGCTACCGCACGGCCGTGCCCGCGGATTGCACGGCGGCCGAGTCCGAGGTGAAGAAGGCCACCGCGTTGGCCTACATGCGCGAGATCCTGAAATGCGACGTCCGGCCCTGGGAAGCGATCATGCGGGCGAAGCCGGCCTGACGGCCGCCGTGGCATAGATCTCGGCATAGCGCGCCACGCTCTTGCCCCACGAGAAATCGCGCGCCATGCCGTTGGCCTGCAGTTTCTTCCAGCGCAACGGTTCGCGCCAAGCCGTGACGGCGCGGTCAATGGCGTCGGCCAGCGCGTCGGCGTCCGTCGAGCGCATGACGAAGCCTGTGCCATGCACGGGATCACTGGTGGCGTCGGTGACCGAGTCCAGCAGGCCGCCGACCGGCGCCACGATGGGCGGTGTGCCATACGCCTGGCTGTACATCTGGTTCAGGCCGCAAGGCTCGAAGCGCGAGGGCATCAGGAAGGCGTCGGCTCCCGCCTCGATGAGGTGGGCGATGCCCTCGTCGAACCCGAGTTTCACGCTCACCTGCCCGGGATGTTGCGCGGCCGCCGCGCGCAGCGCCTCCTGCAGCGCCGGCTCGCCCTGGCCCAGCACCGCGAGCTGGCCGCCGCTAGCGATCAGCCGCGGCAAGGCGTCGAGCACGAGGTCGATGCCCTTTTGTTCCGTGAGCCGGCTCACCACGCCGAACAGCATGGCCGTGCTTTGCGGGGCCAGGCCACAGCGCTGCTGCAGGGCCACTTTGCACATGGCCTTGCCGTGCAGGTTGCCGCGGCCGTACCGGTGGGGCAGCAGGAGGTCGTTCGCCGGGTCCCAGACCTGCGGGTCGATGCCGTTCAGGATGCCGTGCAGCCGGCTGGCGTGGGCCCGCAGCACGCCGTCGAGCCCGGCACCGAAGGCTTCCGTCTGGATCTCCATCGCGTAACTGGGGCTGACCGTCGTGATCGCGTTGGCGAACTGCAGGCCGCCCTTCAGCATCGACAGCTGGCCCCAGAACTCCACGCCGTCGATGCCGCGCCAGAATGGCGGGATGCCCAGAGGATCGGCGGTCTCCATGGGGAACACACCCTGGTACGCGAGGTTGTGGATGGTGAGCACCGAGCCCGCGACGGACTCCCCGGGCGCCAGTGCGCGCATCTGCGCCAGGTAGAGGGGTGCCAGGGCCGTTGGCCAGTCGTTCGCATGCACGATGTCGGCCTGCCAGCCGGGGCAAGGTGAACGCGTGGTGCCGATCAGCGCCGCTACGCGGCTCAGCAGCCCGAAGCGCAATGCGTTGTCCTGGTAGTCGCGGCCAGCGGCGTCGACATACGGCCCGCCCGGCCGCTGGAACAGCACGGGGCAGGTGAGCAGCAGCAGCGTCACGCCGCTTTCCAGCCGCATCGGGACGAGTTGGGCGGCGGGCCAGGCGCCGTGCGCCGGGATCTCCACCGCGTCCCCCAGTTCGCCCGCGGCCTTCATGCCACTGTAGGCCGGGATCAGCAGGCGCACGTCGTGCCCCTGCGCTGCCAGCGCCGCGGGCAGCGCGGCACTGACATCGCCGAGGCCCCCGGTCTTGACGTACGGCGCGCATTCGGGCGTGGCGAACAGGATCTTCATGCGCGTTCTCCCTCGGCCACCAGCACGGCGAACGGGAGGCCGCCGGCCGCCGTGAACACGTCTTGCAATGGCAATCCGTCGTCGCTGCCGGATGCCACGACGTGGCCCGTCAGCCAGTTGCGCCAGGCGCCGAACCGGCGCAGCCCCCCGGCGTCCGCCGGCCAGCGCAGCGCGGTGCCATCCCACAGGCGCGGGGTCCAGCGTGCGACGTCGCCATCGCACAGCGTGTAGCCCAGGCGGACGGCGATCACCAGCACGGCCTGGCCTTCATGCAGCCGGGCGTAGGCCATCACATGGTCCGAAGCCCCGCCTTCCGCGGCGATGGCGTGGTACTGGCCGTCGCGGAACAGTCCCTGCAGCGACCGCCGCAGTTGCAGCAGGCGCCAAGTCGCCAGCAGCTTCACACGGCCGTCGGCCGCGCGGTGCTGGAGGTCGTCCCAGGCGGAAGGTGTGGGCCAGCCTGGCTCGTACAGCGCCCGGACCGCCTGCAGATCCCCGGCGAGCCGCTGGAAATGGACCGGCCTGCGGTTGTCGGGATCGACCAGGCTGAAGTTCCATTGCTCGCAGCCCTGGTAGATGTCCGGCACGCCCGGGGCCGTGCACTTGAGCGCCAGTTGCGCCAGGCTGTTGCGGAAGCCGAAGGGCGCGATGCGGTCCACGAACTTCTGGATCTCGTCGGTGAAGGGCGCCTTGATGACGCCGTCGACATAGCGCTCGAGTGCGCCCTCATACTCGGCGTCCGGGCAGACCCAGTTGGTGTGCAGCTTCGCCTCGCGCACGGCCTTGCGCATGTACTCCTGGACGCGCTTGCGCAGCGACTCGAGCTCCGCCTCCTCCGGTGCGATGGCCGGCCAGACGCCGACCAGCGTCTGGAACAGCAGCCAGATGGCATTGCCGTCCGGGAGGGATCGCGTGTCGGTGCGCGTCAGGTACAGCTCGCCCCAGCCGCTGACGCGCAGCAGGAAGTCCTCCCACTGCGCCGGCAGTTCGGACAGCACCGCGATGCGGGCGCGCACGTCTTCCGAACGCTTGGTGTCGTGCGTCGAACTGGCCAGCATGCAATGCGGACGATGCCTTTGCCGGTTCTGGTTGGCCGCATGGAAGGCGGCCACCGAGATCCCGAAGCTGCGCGGGTCGCCGCCGACGTCATTGAGCGACACGAGTGGCAGGTAGCGGTAGAACGCGGTGTCCTCGACCGCCTTCGCCATGACGGGGGCCGTGAACTGCTGCCAGCGCGCCAGGAAGCGCGCGCGCTGCGCGGCGGGCATGGCTTCGCCTTCGCCCTCCCCCAGCAGGATCTCGCGCAGGTGGTCCAGCACGCTGGCTTCGGCGCCGCCGAGCCGCCGTTTCGCCGAGGCCACGGCCCAGTCGATGTGCTGCCGGTCCATGGCGGAGGCCGGCTCACCGACGCGCAGGTACGTGCGGTAGACGGGGAAGGCGCCCGCCAACTCCGCCAGCGCCACCAGCAGCCGGTTGCGCGTGAAGTCGCAGCGGCGCCGGCAGGCGCGCGTGAGTTCGTAGGCGGCGTGCGCCAGCCAGTTCAGTTCGCTGAACAGCGAAGTCTCGATGATGTGCTTCTTGCAGCGCCACGTGATCTCGTCGAAATCCACCGGCTCGCCGCTGAAGGCCTGGTACGCATCGACCAGGGCCGACTTGTTGCCGGCATGGACGAAAAGCCCGTGCGCCAGGCTGGCGAAGCGATAGCCCGTGTCGCCGTGCACGGGCCAGCTTTCGGGCAAGGGCTCGTGCTCGGCCTGGATCTTTTCCACGAGCAGGTAGAGCGCGCGGGGCGGATGGCTCCCGACCGCGGCCTGGCTGGCGTGCCTGGCCTGCAGTTGCTCGAAGTAGGCCTGCGGGTCGCTGAGGCCGTCCGGATGGTCCACGCGCAGGCCGGCAAGGCAGCCGTCGTGCAGCCAGCGCAGCACCTTGCGGTGCGTGGCCTCGAACACCTCGGGGCGCTCCATGCGCAAAGCCGCCAGCGTGTTGACGTCGAAGAAGCGCCGGTAGTTGACGTCGTCGCTCGCCACGCGCCAGTCGGCCAGCCGGTAGGCCTGGGTGGAGATCAATGCGTCGAGCTTGTCGAAGCTCGCCGCATCGCCCGCGTGCCCGTTCAACGCTTCCAGGCAGGCCGTGATCCAGCGGGCCAGCCATTTGTGGCGCGCGGCCAGCCGCGCGAGCTGCCGCTTGTGGATCGCGCTGTCGCGCACGCGCGCGCGGCGCCGCTGCAGGTCGGGGTCATCGCGCTCCGGCAGGCGGCGCAGCGCATCGAGCAGTGCTTCCGCCAGGGCGAGTCCGTCGCGCTCGCCGTCGTCCCGCGGCGCCGGTGCAGGCAGGGCCTCCAGGATCCGCGGGTAGTGCGCGGGGTCGATCGGGAAGCGGTGGTTCCAGTAGCGCAAGCCGAATTCGCCGGTGGTGGAATCGAAATGCAGCTGGATCTCGCCGGCTTCGAGGATCTTGCCGTAGTGGTCGCCCAGCACCGGGAGCAGGACCCGTCCCGCCATCTCCGCGGCGGCCGGCGCCCACTCGATGTCGAAAGTCTCCGCGTGCGGCGAAGCGCGGCCGTGCTCCAGCACGTCGAGCCACCACTGGTTGTCGGCTTCCAGCACGCCCATGTGGTTGGGCACGATGTCGAGGATCTGCGCCAGGCCCTGCTTGCGCAGCGCCTCGCACAGCCTGGCGTGGGCCGCCTCGTCCCCCACTTCCGGGTTCACCTGGCTGTGGTCCACGATGTCGTAGCCGTGCGTGCTGCCGGGCCGCGCGCGCAGGTAGGGGGAGCTGTAGAGATGGCTGATGCCCAAGGCCTTGAGGTACGGCACCGCCTGCGTCACTTCCTCGAACGTGCAGCCCTGGTGGAACTGCACGCGGTAGGTCGCACCCGGGACGAGCGCGGTGTCCAGTGCCGGCACCTCGGTCACCGCCGGCGCCACCGGCTGGACACCGCCGCGCTCGGCCCGGAGCGCCGCGGCGACGGAGGACCAGCGTGCGTCGCTGGCCAGCGCCTCCAGGGGCACCGCCAGCTTGCGGCGCCAGTTCGGGAAGCGGTCTTCCGTCGTTCCGGGCACGTTGACCTGCAGCAGCTGGCCCGTCACGTCTTCCAGCTGCACGCCGACCAGCCAGCAGGGCGTGCGCGCGAGGTAGGCATAGACCGCGTCGACGAAAGCCGGCGTGGCGTCCGGCAGCGAGGTCGGCTGCACCGAAATGCCCTCGGGCAGCAGGTCTTCGTGCTGCAGGGCCAGCAGGAGCCGCGCGCGGTCCTGCGCGCGCGCCATCACCTGCGCCTCGTGCGATTGGGCGTCGGGGTAGAGCTCCAGCCGGGCGGACAGTTCGATGTCCTCGCCCAGCCAGAAGCCGCGCAGCGTCGGCAGGTCGTGCGTGCTGACCACGGCCAGCGCCTTCGGCTGCCACTGCGCTGGCGGGCGGAAGCCGCCGTCCTCACCGCGCTCGAACAGCAGCGGCCGGTACGACAGCAGGTCGCCTTCGCGCATGGCTTCGCGCATGCGTGGCGCGACGTTGCCCAGGTCCTCCCCGATCACCATGCACTCGTGGCGGTGGCTCTCCAGCGCCAACAGGGCGAGCAGATCGTCGAGCGGGTAGTTCACGTAGGTGCCGCCGTCCGGTCCGGTCCAGAACAGCCGCATCAGCGACATCACGTGATCGAGCCGCAATGCGCCGCAATGGCGCATGTTGGCGCGCAAGGTGTCGATGAAGGGCTGGTAGGCGGCGGCCTGCAGCCGGTGCGGATTCCAGGGGGGCAACCCCCAGTCCTGGCCCAGGGCATTCAGCGGGTCGGGCGGTGCGCCGGCATGCATGCCGAGGGCGAACAGGCCGGGGTCCATCCAGGTTTCCGCGCCACCGCCGTTCACGCCGACGGCGAGGTCGGTGTAGAGCCCGATGCCCATGCCGCGGCTGCGCGCGTAGCGCTGGCAGGATTCGAGCTGCAGCTCCGCCAGCCATTGCAGCCAGTACCGGTAGCGCACGGCGGAGACGTGGTCGCGCGCGAACATCCGGACGGCCTCTCCCTCCGGGTCGCGGTAAGCCTCGGGCCAGGCGGGCCAGCCCCACACGTTCCCGTCCTGGGCATGCAGGTGGGCTTGCAGCGCCTCGAACAGCGCGTGCCGGCCGAGCGTGTGTTCACGCTGCCGCATGAAGGCGAGGAAGTGGGCGCCGCGCGAGCGGCCGGGGTCGAGCTCGTGGCGCTCGAAGTGCTCCCAGAGCAGCCGCAGCACCTCGTCCTTCGCCGCGGCGACGGCCGGATAGTCCACCAGCTCGGCATCGCGCAGGTTGCGCAGCAGCTCCTGGAATGGCTCGGACTCGACCTTCTGCAGCGCCGCTTCGCAGCCGCTCAGGTCCACCAGCGTCTGCACATCCAGGTAGATGGGATTGAGGGCATTGCGGCTGGACGGGCTGTACGGGCTCGCCATCGCGGGGTTGTGCGGGAACAGGGCATGCAGCGGGCTCAGCCCGAGGAAGGATGCGCCCTGGTGGGCGGCCGCATCCGCCAGGCGCCGCAGGTCGCCGAAGTCGCCGATGCCCCAGTTGCGCGAGGAGCGCAGCGCGTACAGCTGCACGGTGCAGCCCCACCAGCGCTCGCCGTCGCGCAATGCAGGCGCCACCCAGCACTGCCGGGGCGCGACGGCGAGCAGGCAATGGGATTCTTTCCCGCTGGCCTGCTCGAGGCGCAACCGGTAGTAGCCCGGTGCGAGGCCGGCTGGCAATTGGATCTGCGACTCGCCGTGATGGTCATGGACTTCGCCGGCGGCCAGCGCGGCGCCGCTGCCATCGCTTTCGGCCAGCAGCTGCCAGCGGTGCGAGCCACCATCGGCGCGCCAGCGCAAGAGCGGCTCGTCGCCCACCCGGACCACCAGCACGGGCGGGAACGCTTCCGGTGCCGGCGATGCATTCCGCATCGCGTCGAGCGCGCGCCGCAACACGGCCTCCGGCACTTCCTCCTGCTTGCCCCAGAAGCCGTGATAGCTCGCGGCCACCCCCAGCCGGGATGCTTCCTCGGCGAGCGTGCTCACAGCGTGATCTCCGTGCCCAGCGTCCAGCGGACCGACCAGGCGGGCCAGACGCCCGCTTCGACCTCGGCGGGCCGGCGGTAGCTGAACACGGTCTCGGCTTCGACCGGGCCGAGGTGCTGGGCGGGAACGGCCAGCGGCTCGGGCCCGAGGTTGAGCTCGAGCGCGAGCATCTGTCCGTCGGTGTAGCGCCATTGCACGGCCAGCCCGGTCGCGCCCACGCGCTGGTGCGTGTGCTTGCCGTGGTCCAGCAGGGCCTGGCGTGGCGTGATCCATCGCGCGCGCGCGGCGAGGGCGGAATGCACGAGCTCTTGCCATGCGCGCCCGCGGCTTCCGGTGGCGCTGGCGCAGTCCGGTCGGCTGGCCTCGAAGGTCGCCGCGCTGCAGGGATCCGGGAGGTCATCGCCCGCGTGGGCGAACTCGCGCTTGCGGCCCGCCCGCACGGCATCGCGCAGCTCGCCGTCCCAATCCGCGAAATAGAGGAAGGGCTGCTCGGCCCCGCATTCCTCGCCCTGGAACAGCATCGGGATCGCGGGTGTGAGCAGCGCCAGCAAGGTGGGCAGCAGGGCGGCCGCCGGCGGCACGAGCTGGCTCAGGCGCTCACCGCGTGCCCGATTGCCCACCTGGTCGTGGTTGTGCGCGAAATTCACCAGCGCGGTGAGCGGCTGGGGCGGCGTGTGGGCCACGGTTTCGCGCGCGCCGCCCGGCTTGCGTCGGGAGTCCTCGAACACCATCCCGTGAGACAGGCTGCGCCCCAGCAGTTCCAGCGGTTCGACCCCGCTGCCGTAGTCGTGGTAGTAGCCGTGCGTCTCGCCCGTGAGCGCGACGTGCAGCGCGTGATGGAAATCGTCGTTCCACTGGCCGTCGTAGCGCTCCGCCATTGGCTCCGGTGCCAGGCGGTGGTAGTGGTTGTTCTCATTCTCGAGGACCAGGTGGACGTGGCGCCCCGCGGTGGCTCCGCGGACCGCGGCCGACAGCTGCTCCAGCACGTCGGGCCGGCTGGTGTCGATGATCGCGTGCACGGCGTCCAGCCGCAGGCCGTCGATGCGGAACTCCTCCACCCAGTACAGCGCGTTGTGGATGAAGAACTCGCGCACCCGCTGGCTGTCGGGGCCGTCGAAGTTGATGGCCGCGCCCCAGGGGCTGCTGGCCGTCTTCGAGAAGAAGGCCGGTGCATAGGCATGGAGGTAGTTGCCGTCCGGCCCGAAGTGGTTGTAGACCACGTCCATGAACACCATCAGGCCCAGGCGGTGCGCCGCCTGCACCAGGTACTTCAGCTCCGCCGGCGTTCCGTAGGCCGGGTGCGGGGCGAACGGGAGCACGCCGTCGTAGCCCCAGCCGAAGCGGCCCGGGAAGGCCGACACCGGCATCAGCTCGATGGCCGTGACGCCGAGGTCCGCCAGCTCCTGCAAGCGACCGGCCGCCGCCAGGAAGGTGCCCTCGGGGGTGAAGGTCCCGAGGTGCAATTCGTACAGGACGGTCTCGTGCCAGGGCCGGCCGGCCCAGTCCTCGTCCCACGGGAAATCCAGCGGATCCACCAACTGGCTGGGCGCATGCGGTCCCTGTGGGTTCGCGCGCGAAGCCGGGTCGGGGACCGCCAGTTCGCCGTCGATGCGCCACTGGTAGAGCTCTCCTGCATTCGCGAGCGGCAGGTCGCATTCCCACCAGCCACCGCCGGCGGGCTGGGCCGGAACGAGTTCCGTGACGGCACCGGCTGCGCGGCCCCACGCGACTTCCGCCGACTTGGCGGCAGGCGCCCAGAGCCGGCACCTGGCGCCACCGCCCGGGAGGAGGCGGGCGCCAAAGGGCATGTCGTGCGCGTGGAGCACGTCAGGCCTCCGGTTGCTGCGTCAGCAGCGCCATGCAGTGCGAAGGCAGTTCGAGGTGGGCCTGCGGCGCATAGCCGGCGGCGCCTTTTTCGTCGAAGCAGCCTTCGCTGGTCAGCACGCGCAGCTTCCAGTCCCCGGTGTGGCCGGGAACGTCGGGCAGCGTGAACGTCGCTGCTTCGCTGGTGGCGTTGAACACCAGCAGGACGGAACTGCTGCCCGGCGCGCCCGCGAAACGCGCATCGAGCACGATGGCCACGCACCGCACCGCGGGGTTGGTCCATTCCTCCTCGGTCATCGGCAGGCCCCAAACGCTGTACCAGCCGGCGTCGCGCCGCCCGTCGGCGTCGGGCTCGCCGTTCAGCCAGGCGCTTCCGCGCAACACGGCCAATTCGCGGCGCAGCACGGCGAGGGACTGCGTGAAGGCGATCAGCGGGTCGCCGCGGCGTTCCTCACTCCAGTCGAACCAGCTGATCGCGTTGTCCTGGCAATAGGCGTTGTTGTTGCCGCCCTGCGTGCGGCTCATCTCGTCGCCGCCGAGCAGCAGCGGCACGCCGCGCGAGGCGAACAGGGTGGTGAGGAAGTTCCGCTTCTGCCGTTCCCGCAGCGCGAGCACCGCTTCGTCGTCGGTCTCGCCCTCGGCGCCGCAGTTCCAGCTGCGGTTGTGGCTTTCGCCGTCCCGGTTCTCTTCGGCGTTGGCGTCGTTGTGCTTCTCGTTGTAGCTCACCAGGTCGTGCAGCGTGAAGCCGTCATGCACGGTGATGATGTTGACGCTCGCCTGCGGCCCGCGGCCGGACTGCTCGTAGATGTCGGCCGAGCCGCACAGGGCCGCCGCGAAATCGGGCAGGCTGCCTTCTGTGCCGCGCCAGTAGTCGCGCACGCGGTCGCGGTACTGCCCGTTCCATTCGAACCAGCCGGTCGGGAAACCGCCGACCTGGTAGCCGTAGTCGCCGAGGTCCCAGGGCTCCGCGATCAGCTTGACGCGGCGCAGGACGGGGTCCTGCGCCACCGCGGACAGGAAGGGGCTGCGATGCTCGAATGCACCCTGGCCACTGCGCGCGATGGCCGGCGCCAGGTCGAAGCGGAAGCCGTCCACGTGCATCTCCTCGACCCAGTAACGCAGGCTGTCCATGACCAGCCGCAGCACCGCCGGATGGCTCGTGTTCACGGTGTTGCCGGTGCCGGTGAAATCCATGTAGTGCCGCTGGTCCTCGGTCAGGCGGTAGTAGCTGCGGTTGTCGATGCCCTTGAAGGAAAGCGTCGGCCCCAGGTGGTTCCCTTCGCAGGTGTGGTTGTAGACCACGTCGAGGATCACCTCCAGCCCGGCTGCATGCAACGCACGGACCATTCGCTTGAATTCATTGGGATCCCGGCCGCTCAGGTAGCGCGGCTCCGGTGCGAAGAAGCCGATCGTGTTGTAGCCCCAGTAGTTGCCGAGCCCGAGCTCGACCAGCCGCCGCTCGTCGTTGAAGGCATGCACCGGCAGCAGCTCGACGGCTGTCACGCCGAGCTTCTTCAGGTGGGCGATGGCCGGTTCGCTCGCCAGCCCGGCGAAGGTGCCACGCAGCGCCTCCGGCACGTCCGGCATCTGCCGGGTGAAGCCGCGCACGTGCACTTCATAGAAGACGCTGTCCGCCATCGGGGTTTGCGGCGCGCGATCATCGCCCCAGTCGAACGTGGAATCGACGACGACGCACTTCGCCGCACGGGTGCCGTTGTCGGCCGGGTCGATCTGCAGGTCGCGCCTGTCGTGCCCCAGCTTGTAGGCGTATTGCCAGGCCGCGCCGCGCAGCGGCCGGTCCAGGGCCCGCGCGTAGGGATCGAGCAGCAGCTTGTGCGGGTTGCAGCGCCAGCCCTGCTGCGGGTCGTAAGGTCCATGCACGCGCAGCCCATACAGCGCGCCGGGCTGCAGCCCGGGCAGGAAACCGTGCCACACGTCATCGGTGCGTTCGCGCAGTGCGATGCGCCGCAGCTCGCGTGTGCCGCCCGTGTCGTAGAGGCAGATCTCGACCCGCTGGACACCGCAGGCATAGACGGCGAAATTGACGCCGCCGTCCCGCACGGTCGCGCCCAGTGGCCAGGGGCGGCCCGGCTGGAGCTGTTGCGTGTCGCGGCGGACAGGGGGCTTGGCGACGGCTTGCGCCGTCATGCAAGCACCTCCATCCGCGGTTGCCCGACGGTGCCCGGCTCCGGCGGCGCGAGATACGGCGAGTTGCCGCTGGCGCGCCGCGGGAAGTGGCCCGCTGGCACGACCACGATGCCCGAGGGCGTGACCTGGAAGCGACTGGCGTCCTGCTCCGCGTCGAAACCGATGCGCTCGCCAGGCGGGATGTCGTTGTCCTGGTCGATGATGCAGCGGCGCACCTGGGCGCCGCGGCCGATGCGCGAGCGTTCCATGATGATGCAGTGCTCCAGCTTCGCGCCGGGCTCCACCAGCACCGAGCGGCGCAGCATGGCGTGGTCCAGCGTGGCGCCGTCGACGATGCTGCCGGAGCCCACGATGGAGCGGTTGATCACCCCGTTCTCGATCTGCGCCGATTCGGCCTGGTCCGGGCTGGCGTAGATGGGCCAGTGGCGATTGGTCATGCGGAATTTCGGCATCGCCCCCAGCGTGTCGAAGTGCGCCTGGAAGTACGAGTCGATGGTGCCAACGTCGCGCCAGTAGTACGGCTCCTCGTAGGGCTCGGTGCCCGGGATCACGTTGGTCGCGAAGTCGTAGGCCACCAGCTTGTGGCTCGTCACCATCGACGGCAGGATGTGCTTGCCGAAGTCGCTGTCGCCAGACTCGTGCATCTTGTGCAGCTGCTCCAGCAGGACGTCGGCATTGAAGATGTAGTTGCCCATCGAGGCCAGCGCATGGGTGCTGCTGCCCGGCATCGGCTTCGCGTCCTTCGGCTTCTCGCGGAACTGGGTGATGCGATGGTTCTCGTCGATCTCCACGATGCCGAACTGGTCGCATTCGTGCAGCGGCACGGGCAGGGTCGCCACGCTGGCCTGGGCGCCGGTCTTCACGTGGAACTCGATCATCTGCCGGACGTCCATGCGGTAGATGTGGTCGGCGCCGAACACCGCCACGATGTCCGGCTGGATGCTCTCGATCAGGTGGATGTTCTGGAACACGGCGTCGGCGGTGCCCTGGAACCACTCGGGCCCGCGGCGCATCTGCGGCGGCACGACGGTGATGAAGTGCTGGGGGATGAAGCGCGCCATGGTCCATGACTGCCGCACGTGCTCGATCAGCGACTGCGACTTGTACTGCACCAGCAGGTAGATCGAATAGATCTCCGAGTTGACGAGGTTCGACAGCACGAAGTCGACGATGCGGTGCTTGCCGTTGAAGGGCACGGCGGGCTTGCAGCGTTCAGCGGTGAGCGGATGCAGGCGGGAGCCTTCTCCACCGGCCATGACGAAGGCGAGGACGTTTCTATTGGCGGGCATGAACTTCTCCCTGGATGGATGTTGGTGTGGGTTCTGATGGGGTGAACATCACCGTGCCCAGGGGCGGCACGGTGACGGTGGCGCTGGCGGGCCAGCCCGCCAGGGCGTGGGGTGTGGCCTGGATTCGGCCGAGGTTGCCGGTGCCGCTGCCGCCGTAGAAGGTGGCATCGCTGTTGAGGAACTCGTGCCAGTCGCCCGCGTGCGGCAGCGCGACGCGCACGCGGTGCGGCTGCGGCGTCATGTTGCAGAAGGCCGCAACCGGTGCGTCCCCTTCTGCGCCGCGGCGCAGGATGCCCAGCACCGTGCCGTCGTTCGGCTCGGCCGGCAGCCAGGCGAAGCCGTCCGCATGGAAGTCCCGGCGATGCAGGGCCGGCATGGTGCGGTACGCCCCATTCAGGTCGGCGAGCCAGCGCGCCAGCCCGCCATGCCCGGCGCGGGCCCACAGGTGCCAGTCGAGCGTGCGCTCGTGGTGCCATTCCTCGGCTTGGCCGAACTCGCCGCCCATGAAGAGCAGCTTCTTGCCGGGGTGCGCCCACATGTAGCCGTACAGGTTGCGCAGGCCGGCGAAGCGCTGCCAGTCGTCGCCGGGCTGGCGCTGCAGCAGGCTGCCCTTGCCATAGACCACCTCGTCGTGCGAGAGCGGCAGGACGAAGTTCTCGTTGAAGGCGTAGACGGCGGAGAACCGGATGTCGTCGGCGTGCCACTTGCGATAGAAGTGCGGCCGCGCCATGTAGCGCAGCGTGTCGTTCATCCAGCCCATGTTCCACTTCATGCCGAACCCGAGCCCCCCGTGGTGCACCGGACGCGAGACGGCCGGCCAGGCGGTGGACTCCTCGGCGATCACGTGGACGTCCGGGAAGTGCGCGTACACCGTGGTGTTCAGGTCCTGCAGGAAGCGCACCGCGTCGTGGTTCTGGTTGCCGCCATGCGCGTTGGGGATCCACTGGCCGGGCTCCCGCGCGAAATCGAGATACAGCATCGAGGCGACCGCGTCCACGCGCAGGCCGTCGAAGTGGTACTTCTCCAGCCAGAAGAGGGCGTTGCTGATCAGGAAGTCGCGGACTTCGTAGCGGCCGTAGTTGAAGATCAGGCTGTTCCACTGCGGGTGGAAACCCAGGCGTGGATCCTCATGCTCGTAGAGCGCCGTGCCGTCGAAGCGAGCGAGCGCGTGCGGGTCGGCGGGGAAGTGCGAAGCGACCCAGTCGAGGATGACGCCGATGCCGCGCTGGTGCAGCGTGTCGACCAGCACCATCAGGTCCTGCGGCGTGCCGTAGCGGGCCGTCGGCGCGAAATAGCCGGTGACCTGGTAACCCCACGATCCGTAGAACGGATGCTCGGCGACCGGCAGCAACTCGACGTGCGTGAAGCCCATGTTCTCGCAGTGCGCGGCCAGGCGCAGGGCGAGATCCCGGTAGTTCAGGAAGCGGCCATCCTCCTCGCGCTGCCACGACCCGAGGTGCACCTCGTAGATGCTGATCGGGCGGTCGTGCCCCTGGCGCTGCTGCCGCGTGGCCATCCAGGCCTGGTCGCCCCACTCGTGGCCGAGGTCCCAGATTTGCGAGGCGGTGCCGGGTGGATGCTCGCAACGGAAGGCATACGGGTCGGCCTTGTCGATCCACTGGCCTTGCGCCGTCTGGATGCGGTACTTGTAGCACTGGCCGGGCCGCGCGCCCGCGATGAACGTGCTCCAGCGACCGCTGCCGTCGTCGAGCCGGTGCATGGGTTCGCAGTGCCATTGGTTGAATGCGCCGATGACGCCGACAAAGCGCGCGTTGGGTGCCCACACGGTGAAGGTGGTGCCCTGCGGCGAGGCGTGCGCGCCCATCACTTCGAACTGGCGATGGTGGTGGCTGGTTTGGTGCACGGCGGGCGCGGCGGCCCGATGCTCCGCGGCGGGCGACGGTCGTTGCGCTTCCGGCGGAAGTATGTTTTTCATGGCCCTCGTCCGTAAGCCCGGAATTTTGAGGAGCCTCAGCGGGAAAGGGTGGCGCATCCGCCGTCACCCGGCGTCCGTGGATTCCTACGTCGGGCTGGCTGGCCGGCCGTGGAGCAACTCTGTAGCTCCCGTCCTACACCGCGACGGCGAAACGCACCCGATATTTCTGGCATGTCTCCCGTGAACAGCTCTCCAGAATCCATCGGCCGAATCGATCACTTCGAGTGGGAGGGCGGCACCGGCAATCGCCGCACGCGCGCGGGTGCGATCAACCACCCGCCGCGGCAGCCCAGCCAATCGCCAGCGGAAGAGACCTGTTCGTCGGGGCTGGAGCGCAGGTACGTGTCGATCAAGGCGCCGGCGCGCAACAGCGGGTCCGTCTCCCCGAAGCCCGGACCGCAGCGCGGCAACTGAGCGCTTCTTCCGTCTTTCCCCGGAACGGGGCGCAGGCTGACACGGCCGGTACGTGCATGGGGTGATCCTGCCGGCATGAGCCTCGGTTGCTTTCTTTTGTCCGTGCCCCGTTCCTGCGTCAAGCGTCCCGCGGTTCCGCCTTCCACCAAGGCGCAAGCCGTGCGTACTGCCGCACCCAGGGATGGCAAACCGGTTGCCCGCGCAGCCCCCCACCCGACGAAATGAGCAGCGCGCTGGTCGCGAGCCTGGTCGACACGGGCCGGTGGCTGCGGCAGCAGGGCTACCGCTTCGTCACACCGACGCCCGCGACCCATGCGCGCGTGTTGCGCCGCGACCCCACGGCGGCAGCGAGGAATCTGCGGGATGCCTTCGGCTGGAGCCGTCCCTTCCGTCCGGGACTGGTGCCGAGCCGCCTGCTCGAGGCCTTGCGCAGCGCGCAGCTGGTGGTGCCGCTGCCCGACGGCTTGCTGGCGAGCCGCGCGCGCTTCTCGACGCTGGGTGACCTGCTGCTGGCCCATTCGGCGTACCCGACCACGCAGCCGGACGCCGTCTTCTTCGGGCCCGACACGTACCGCTTCGCGGCATTGGTCGAGTCTGAACTCCAGCGGCTGGCCCTGGTGCAAGGCGCCCGCATCCTCGACGTCGGCTGCGGATCGGGCGCGGGCGGCCTCCTGGTCGCCTGGTCCTCGCGCGCCACGGGCCCGCAAGTCATGCTCACCGACATCAACGCCTCCGCGCTGGAATTCGCCAAGGCCAACGCGACCCTCGCCGCGGTCGAAGGCGTGTCGTTCGCGCAGGGCGATCTCTACGCTTGCGTGGCCGGCGAGTTCGACCTGATCCTCGCCAATCCGCCCTACCTCAACGACGGCGCGGCGCGCACCTACCGCCATGGTGGCGGCGCCTGGGGCGGCGCCTTGTCCGAGCGGATTGTGCACGAGGGCCTGCCCCGGCTGCGGCCGGGCGGAAGGCTGGTGCTCTACACCGGCGCCGCCATCGTCGCGGGGGAAGACCCGCTGCGTGACGCCCTGAAGCCGGCACTGGAGGACCGCGGCTGGCCGTGGTCGTGGCGTGAACTCGACCCGGACGTGTTCGGCGAAGAACTCGAAGAGCCCGCCTACGCCGGCGCGGAACGCATCGCCGCCGTGGCGCTGGTGGTGCAGAGGCCGGCGCGATGAGGTTCCTGGGCATCGGCGAGACCAACGACCTCGCGTCGATGTACCACGGCCTCGCGAAGCGCGGCCACGAGGTCCGCGTGTTCGTGGAGGACCCCGCCTGCGCGGACGTGCATGCCGGCCTGCTGGACTTCACCGCGGACTGGGAGGCGGACCTGGGCTGGGTGCGGGCGGCCGGCGCCGACGGCGTCGTCCTGTTCGAGTCCGCGATCAAGGGCGAGGTGCAGGACGCGCTGCGCCGCGACGGCTTCCAGGTGATCGGCGGCAGTGCCTTCGGCGACCGCCTGGAGGCGGATCGCGACTTCGGCCAGCAGGTGCTGCGCGAGGGCGGCCTGAAGACCGCGCGCACGCATCGTTTCACCGGGTACGAGGCCGCCCAGGCTTTCCTGCGCGACCGGCCGAGGCGCTACGTGCTGAAGTTCAACGGTGCAGACCATCCGCGCACGCGAAACTTCATCGGCACGATGGACGATGGCTGCGACATGCTGGCGCTGCTTTCACTGTATCGCTCGCAGGCTCCCGCTGGCGAGCCGACCGACTTCATCCTGATGGAACATCTGGAGGGAGTGGAAGTCGGCGTGGGGGCGTACTTCAACGGCGAGGCCTTCCTGGATGCGAAGTGCATCGACTTCGAGCACAAGCGCTTCTTCCCGGGCGAACTCGGGGAGTTGACGGGAGAAATGGGGACCATCGTCGGCTATCGCGGGTCGGAGCGCCTCTTCCAGGCCGCGCTCGCGCCGGTGGCTCCGCTGCTGCGTGAGAGCGGGCATGTGGGCTACCTCAACGTCAACCTGATCGCCAACGAAGATGGCTTGTGGCCGCTGGAGTTCACCAGCCGCTTCGGCTACCCCGGCTTCGCCATCTGCGAGGCGCTGCACCTCGAACCCTGGGAAGACATCCTGCGCCGCATGCTGCGCCGTGACAGCCTGGCGCTGCGCACACGCGCCGGCTGGGCGGCGGGCGTCGTTCTCACGGTGCCGCCTTTTCCGTATCGCCATGGCTACGAGGAACTGTCCAAGGGCATGCCGATCTGCCTGCGACCCGAACTCGATGCGGGCGATCGCGAGGCCCTGCACTTCGCCGAGATCGCCAGCGTGAACGGCCAGCTGGTGACCAGCGGCTCCTGCGGCTACGTCGGCGTGGCCACGGGTCTCGGCGCCGAGGTGGCGCAGGCGAATGCGGAGGCCTTGCGCGTCGCGGCGGGCGTGGTCGTGCCGAACCTGCGCTACCGGCGCGACATCGGCGAACGGGTGAGCAGCAATGACCTGCGCATGCTGGAGGATCTGGGCTGGCTCGACCATGCGTAGGAAGCAACCCACGGCATCGGACGCGGCTGCCTGATACGGCCCGAAGCCGAGCGGCTTCACACTGTCTTCATCACTCCGAGAAGCAGTAGCAGCCGATGTACATCGCATCCCACGAATGGCAGCGCCCCGCGAGCCCTCCGCGCGCCGGCCATCTCAATCCCCCGCCCGGTGCGCTGTGCGAACCGCTCTACCGGCGCCTGGCCGCCGGCACGCCCGATGCCGCGACGCGTGCCGAGGCCGCGCAATTCCTGCGTCGGGAGATCGCGCTGGCTGGGACCGCGCCGTGCACACTGCCCGAATCGCCGGAGAACCTCGTGGGGTGGATGGAAGCGAATGCGCAGACCGTCCACGCCAAGTACGCGCTTTATCTCGAAGGCCGCCGCGCTGGCGGGCCCCGGCACTTCTTCCGCAATCGCGCGCATGCGCTGCATGTGTTGCGCGCGATCTCGCCGACCAAGGTGGTGGATGGCGCCTGGCTCTACGGCCTGATCCGGCACGCGAACAACCCGAGGTTCGCACCGCTGGTGCAGACCTACGTCGAGGAGCTCGGCGAAGGCGCGATCGACAAGAACCATGTGGTGCTCTATCGCGGCCTGCTGGCCCGGTACGGCCTGGACCCGGTCGACGGCCTGCCCGACACGCACTATCGCCAGGGCCTGATCCAGCTGGCACTGGGCTGGAACGCCGAGGAATTCCTGCCCGAGGTCATCGGCTTCAACCTGGGCTACGAGCAGCTGCCGCTGCACCTGCTCATCACGGCCTACGAGTTGAACGAGCTGGGCATCGACCCTTATTACTTCCAGCTGCACGTGACCGTGGACAACGGCAGCACCGGCCACGCCCGGCGCGCCTGCGACGCCGTGCTGGAGGCCCTGCCGCGCCTGGACGATGGCGGCGTCTTCTGGCAGCGTGTGCGAGTGGGTGCGCGGCTGGCCGATGCGGGACTGGGCACTGTCGACATCATCGATTCGTTCGAGCCTGAGCAGGAAGTGCTGCGCATCCTGGCGGCCAAGTCGTCCGCGGGCGCCGGTGCCCACTCCGACTATTGCCGCGTCGCGGGCCGCAGCGTCAATGACTGGTTGTCGTCACCGGAGAACGTGGCAGGCTTCCTGCGCGAGCTGGAAGCGCAAGGCTGGATCCGCCGCAACGAGCCGGCGAGTTGCAGCCGGTTCTGGAAGTTGCTGCAGGGCGAGCGGGCCGAGATGTTCGGCGTTTTCTCCGCCTACGAACTGCAGGTGATCCACGACTGGATTCGGGGCGAGGCCAGTGCTGACGGCGCGCCTTTCACCGAAGAGCCGCCCTCGGCCGGGCGGCGACGCGCGACCTTTCGCGCGTTGCAGCGCAATGCGCACGCCGTGGCCGCGCCGGACCTCGGTTCGTTGCTGGATCCCGACCTGGATCTGTTCAAGGCGCAGCTGGCGCGCGCGGAGGCCGGGCCCCGGGAGCAACTCCTCGTCGACGCCATGTCGCCGGCCCAACACTGGACGCCGGTGGGGTTGTATGCCACTGGGGAGTTCTGGAAGTCCAGAACGCAGTAACGCCGTTGCCGGGGCGAGGGGTCGACTCGCGCCGCCGGTCGTGAACTGCTCCACGGACATTTCTTGTGACCGCGTTCGGCGTTACACGCCGTTGCGAGCAGGTCGCCGATTTCGCAAATTCCCTCACGGAGGATTCCGGCCGCGCGCTGCATATTCCGCCTGCGCCGACGTGGCGCGTGACGGGGAGAAGACAATGGCAAAGAGCAACAACCTCATCCTGGCTCGCCTGGCACTGTCGCTGGCGATCACCGTCGCCGCGCCCGCGTGGGCCCAGCAGTCCGGCGGGGCGGTCAAGCTCGCGCAGGCGGGTCCCGATCTGTCCTGCCGCAAGGAAGTGAAGGAATACCTCGACACCATGCGCCTGCTGCGCGACACGGGCGGCGCCCAGGTCGGTGACATGGTGGCGAACGGGCTCGTCGCCGAGTCCGAGGTCGAGAGGACCGCGCAGGGCCAGGGCCACTGCGCCGCCGCCCAGTTGATCCGCGACAAGCGCGCTCGCCGCTGACAAGCGCGCCAGCAATCGACACGGCCAATACCGGCCATGGAAAAGAATGATTCGTCTGTCGAGACCCCGGACGGTACATTGCCGTCGGCCCACGGTCACTCGGCACGAGTGGACAGCGGGGTCGTTCTCCTTGGAAATTTCCTGCCACCTTCGGGTGGCTTTTTTTCTGCGGGCTAACCGGCGCCGTCCATGTCGCGAACGGCCGCCTGGAACACGCCACGCAGCCAGACGATGCCCGGGTCCCGGGTGCGGTACCGGTGCCATTGAATGACCTGGCTCATCTCCGCCATCACGATCGGAACCTCGCGGACGGCAATCGGGAGATGCTGTGCGGCGAGCCTGGCGAGCCGGCTATGGACCGTGGCGATCCGTTCCGTCCCCACGACCAGGGCGGGCGTCGATGCAAAGCTGTAGCTGGTGACTTCCACGCGCCGTGACAGTCCGTAGCGCTGCACGAACCATGCTTCCAGCGACGGCTGGGTTCCGGCGGGCGGCTGCATCACGACGTGTCCGGCGGCCGCATAACGCTCGAAAGTGAGTTCTCCCTTTGCCAGCCGGCTGTCTTTCCACAGCACGCAGCGAAACGTCTCCTTGAACAATTCCTCGGTCGGATGCTCCGGCGCGCAGTAGTCACGCGGCATCACAAGGAAATCTACTTCAGCGCGATCCAGGGCACGCGTGGGTTCGTCCACCTGGGGCAGCAGTGCGAAGCGAACATTCGGCGCTTCGGCATGCGCGCGCGTCAGCACGTGCGGCATCAAAGTCGCCAAGGTGAAATCGGAGACGAACATCCGGAATTCACGGTCGGCCGTCGCAGGGATGAACTCCGGCCGTGCGGCGACCGAGGTGTCGATGCGGAGCAGGACATCGTGCACGGCGTCCTTCAGCACTTCGGCGCGCGGCGTCAACTCCATCCGCCGGCCCACCTGCACGAGCAGTTCGTCATCGAAGTATTCGCGCAGTCGTCCCAATGCGTTGCTCATGGCCGACTGGCTCATGTGCATGCGCTCCGCCGCGCGACTGATGCTCGCTTCGGCGAGCAGCACGTCGAGGGCGACAAGGAGGTTGAGATCGAGTTTGTTGAAGCGCATGGCGACGTGCGCGCATCGTAGTCACACGCCGTTCACCTCGGGTTAACCCTGAAAGTATTCGCGCCGTCGATTCATGCGATGGACACAAACCATTTTTCAAGAGGCTGACGGATTCCTATCCTCGCGGCACTTCTGAAAGACGGGTGCGAGTGATGAAGGTGTTGCGGGTGACGGATGCGGTGTCAGCGTGCCGGTGGGCGCGATGGATCCGTTCGTGAAAGCGAGTCTGCATGTCGGCGTCGTTGGCGGCGGCGTAGCCGGGCTGGCGTGCGCGCTCGCGGCTGCGCGCGGCGGCGCCCGTGTGCAGGTCTTCGAAGAGCGGCCGGAGCACATGCAGGTCGACACCCATGTGGAGGTCGTGCCGAGCATGCTGCGTGACCTCGTTCGCATTGGTGTGGGCGATGCGTGCGTGCGCGCAGGCTTTCCCTTTCGCCGGACCAACGTGCTCGACCAGGCCGGGCGCAAGCTGTTCGCCATCGAAGCGGAGGCTCTGGCGGGCCCCCGGCTTCCCGCCACGCTGGGAATCACGCGCAGTTCCTTCCACGAGGGCTTGCGCGAGGCCGCCGTCGCCGCGGGGTGCCAGATGAATCGCGGCTTGCGTGTGACGGACGTCGGCGCCGACGGGAGCATCGAGTTCGCCCGAAGCGCGCCCGTTCGGGCGGATCTGGTTGTGCTGGCGTGCGGCAGCGAGTCGCCACTCCGTGCGCGCGTCTTCGGTGCGAGTCCCCCGGTCCGGCCGGGCCCCGCGTGGTCGTACTTCCTGGCGTCACGCCCGGTCGGCCTGGACGAGGCGGTGCTCGCCAGCGCCCGCGATGGCCGCAAGGCGCATGTCGTGCCCGTGAGCTCCAGCCAGGTCGGCGTCCGCATGGCGCCGGCGCCGCATCAGCTGCCTCACGCCTCGGCACCCGCGGCGTGGCCGGGCGAATTGCTCGCGGGGTTTGCCGGTGTCCTGGGTGCACTCGGCGATGGCGCGCGCAACGAAACGCGCGCCGTCCTGCGCGACGCCCATGCCGATGTGGCGGCTGCCGACTGGCATCGCGGGGCACTCCTCGCCGTTGGCGACTGCGCGCACCGCTTGCCCCCGCATTTCGGCCAGTCCGCCGCGCAGGCCATCGAAGACGCGGTCGTGCTGGGCGAATTGCTGGAGCGCGGTGGCAGTGTGGACGAATTGTCAGCCGCATTCGTGCGCCGCCGGCGCGATCGGGTGGCCGAAGTGGCCGCGCTCACCACGCTGGCCGCGCGCTGGGACACGGAGCCCGAGCCTGCCACCGACTTGCCTGCCATCACGCGCGCGCTTGCGCGTCTCGTTCACCAACCTGCCTGAACCAAGAACCAACCCGGAGCCGAGAGGAGACCATGTCCAGCAACACCCGACAACTTCGCCGCGTAGCGCGGTACCACCTGATCGCCCTGGCTGCCCTCGCGGCTTGCGGGGGCGCCGGCGCATTCGACTTCGAGACCGGCAACCCCGATGTCCGGATCCGCTGGGACAACACCGTCAAGTACAGCAACGCCTTTCGCCTGAAGGATCGCGCCCCGGGGCTCTCGAGCACGAGATTCGGCCCCACCGGCGTTGTCGGCCCCAACAACATCAACCAGGACGACGGCAACAACAACTTCAGCAAAGGACTGGTGTCGAACCGGCTCGACGTGCTGAGCGAACTCGATGTCCTCGGGCCCCGGTGGGGCGCGCGTGTCAGCGCCGCTGCCTGGTACGACACGGTCTACAACCGCTCCACGGACAACACCACGACGACCTCGAACCACACCCCTGCAAGCGAATTCGCGGGCGAGACACGCGAGCTCATGGGTCGAAATGCCGAGATCCTCGATGCGTTCGTGTTCACCAAGTTCGACCTGGGCGAGAAGCCGGCAACGGTCCGGCTCGGCCGCCACACCTTGCTTTGGGGCGAGAGCCTGTTCTTCGGCGCGAATGGCATCGCGGGGGGCCAGGCGCCGCTCGACCTGGTGAAGCTGCTCTCCGTGCCGAACTCGCAGTTCAAGGAGATCGCGCGGCCGACCGGCAAGGTGTCCGCCCAGGTGCAACTCTCCAGCGACGTCTCCGTCGCGGGGTATGTCGGCTATGAATGGGAAAAGACCCGCCTGATGCCGGTGGGTGCCTACCTGTCCGGCAGCGACACGCTCGGACCCGGCTCGGAGCGCCTCAACGCCGGCCCCACCGGCGTGTTCGCCCGCGGACTCGACCTCGAGCCCCCGGATTCCGGGCAAGGCGGCGTCCAGTTGCGCTGGCGCGTGGATGCCATTGACACCGATCTCGGCTTCTACGCCATCCGCTACCACGCGACGACGCCCAGCAACATCTACACGACCCTCAACGGCCGGCCTCCGGCATTGAGCGGCAACAACTTCCGCTGGGCGTATCACGAAGGGGTGCGCGCTTTCGGCGCGAGCTTCTCGAAGTCCGTCAACGAATGGGGCCTGGCCGGCGAAGTCTCGATCCGCAAGAATGCGCCGCTCGCGAGCAGCGGCCAGTCAGTGATCCCGGCCATTGGTGTCGGCACCACCTTCGACAACGACAAGAACCCAGGCTATGCCGTGGGCGAAACGGCACACGCGCAGTTTTCCTGGCTGGCCAGCCTGGGGCCGAGCTTCATTTCACGCGAGGCCAGTTTCCTGGGCGAGATCGCCTGGAACCGCCGCCTCAAGGTCACGAAGAACCCCGGGATGCTCAATCCGAACGCCGACCGCGATGCCACCGCGATGCGGCTGGTCTATGCCCCGACCTATCGCCAGATCGTGCCCGGCCTGGATCTCACGCCGAGCATCGGCATGGGCTACACGTGGGGGAAATCGTCCGCGGTCGGCCCGGGGTTCGGCGCCGACAAGGGTGGCGACATCAACATCGGACTGTCCGGCGTGTACCTCGGCCGATGGACGGCCGCACTGAACTACGTCCACTACCTCGGCACCGAGGGCCCGACGCTGGACAACGCCAACAACGCGCAATACCGCCAGGCGCTGAAGGACCGCAACTTCATCACCTTCTCCCTGCGCACCACCTTCTAGAAGCTTCCCACGGAGACCATCATGGCAATTCCATCCTGCACCCGCATTGCGCTGGCCGCGGCGCTCGCCGCCGGCCTCGCCGCGACACACGCGGCCGTCACGCCCGAAGAGGCGGCCAAGCTGAAGACCGAACTCACGCCCCTGGGCGGCGAACGCGCCGGCAACAAGGACGGCACCATCCCGGCCTGGAACGGCGGCTACACGACGCCCCTGCCCGGCTTCAAGAGCGGCGGGCGGCGCGGCGACCCGTTCGCCGACGAGAAGCCGCTGTACTCGGTGACGCCGGCCAACATGGCGCAGCATGCGGACAAGCTCACGGAAGGGACGCAGGCGCTGCTGAAGAAGTATCCGCAGAGCTTCCGCGTGGATGTCTACAAGACGCATCGCACGGCGGCCGCGCCGCAATGGGTGTACGACAACACGTTCAAGAACGCCACCACGGCGCGGCTCGAAGGTGAAAAGCTGGTGGGAGCCTTCGGCGGTATCCCGTTCCCCATCCCGAAGACCGCCAAGGAGATCATCTCCAACCACGAACTGCACTGGCGTGGCGAGGCCTGGCAGACCGACTTCCGCGGGTACCTCGGCACCGCGAGCGGCCAGCGCGTGCTGTCAGTCGAGGCGATCGGGGACTTCCAGATGCCGTACTACGCCCAGGGCCAGGAGGGCAAGTTCGGCGGCGACTACTGGATGATCCGGATGGTCAACTCCGGGCCGCCGGTGCGGGCCGGGGAAGCGATCGTCGGCCGGCAGAACCTGGACCAGGACAAGACCAGCACCTGGGTGTACCTCACCGGGCAGCGCCGCGTGCGCAAGCTGCCCAATTCCTGCTGCGACACGCCCACCCCCGCGAGCAGCGGCGTCGCGAGCTTCGACGAGGTCGACGTCCTGACGGGCCGCACGGACCGCCACGACTGGAAGATCGTCGGCAAGCGCGAAATGCTGATTCCCTACAACAGCAACCGCATGCACACGCCTGCCAAGGACAGCGACCTGCTGCTGGCCAACCACCTGAATCCGGATCACGTGCGCTGGGAACTGCATCGCGTGTGGGTGCTGGAGGCCGCGCTCAAGGCCGGGCAGCGCCACCAGGCCGCGCGCTCGCGCTACTACATCGATGAGGACACCTGGGTCGCCGTGCTGGCGGACCGCTGGGACGCGAACGGCCAGCTCTGGAAGACCGTGTGGTCGCATCCGGTGGTGATGCCCGACCTGCCGGCGACGACGCCGCAGCAGCAATGGGGCTTCAACGACCTGATCAGCGGCGCCTGGTACGCCAGTGGCGTCGTCAACGAGCGCCAGCAGCACTACAAGGTCGTGCCGCGCCGGGTGGACTCCCACTTCACGCCTGACGCCATGGCGGGCGAGGGCGTGCGCTGATCCCATGAAGCCTGGTGTTTCCCCGCGGGCGATCGCCCGGGCCTTCTGTCTCGCTCTTTCGTGGCTGGCCACCGGCGCTCTCGCGGCGCCTGTGGGGGACGCGCTCGACCGTCCCGCCGTCATGGTGCAGCAACCCGGCCGGGCCGTGCTGCTTGCCGCCGCCTCCACCGGGACGCGGCTGGTCGCGGTCGGAGAGCGCGGCGTGGTGGCCCTCTCCGACGACGGCGGCAAGCAGTGGCGGCAGGTACCCGTCCCGACGAGCGTCTCGCTGACCGCAGTTCGTTTCGGCGACGGTGGGCGCGGGGTCGCCGTCGGCCACGGCGGGATCGTGCTGACTTCGCAGGACAGCGGGGCGTCGTGGCAGCGACGGCTCGATGGCCGCCAAGCGGCGACGCTCGCGGTGGACGCTGCCCGGCGATCGGGAAGCGCCATGCGCATCAAGGAGGCCGAGCGCCTCGTTTCGGAAGGGGCGGACAAGCCTTTCCTCGACGTGCTGCTGCTCGGCGAACAGAAGATCCTGGCAGTGGGTGCCTACGGGATCGCCTTCGCCAGCGAAGATGGCGGCCGCACCTGGACGCCTTGGATGGACCGGCTGCCCAACGAGAAGGGACAGCATCTCTACCTGGCGCGCAAGGCAGGAGACACGTTGCTGGTTGCAGGGGAGCAGGGGCTCATCCTGCGCTCGACCGACAACGGCGCAACGTTCCAACCGCTGGCCAGCCCCTACAAGGGGAGCTGGTTCGCCGGTGAATTGCCGCGGTCCGGCGAATTCGTGCTCGCCGGGCTGCGCGGCAACGCCTGGCGCAGCAGCGATGGCGGCTCGCGCTGGGTGCAGCTGGCCAACCCCCACCCCGCCTCGATCACCAGCACGCTCGCTGCGGGCGGCGCGTTGCTGTTCGCCAACCAGGCCGGCGTCGTGTTGCGGTTGCAAGGGGACGCACTTGTTCCCGTCAAAACGGCGGCTCCGCTACCGCCCCTGGCCGGTCTCGTCGCGGCGGGTGACGGTTTGCTAGGCGTCGGTCTGGCTGGCGTCGTACCGGTGGAAGGGCGCGCCAGGTGAATCCCTCCGCGACCCCGATCCCCACGCACTTCGATCCGCGATCCGGTTCATGGCTGGAGCGGCTCCTGTTCAACCATCGCCTGTTGGTGGTGGCGTTGTGCGCATTCGTCACGCTCGTCCTGGGCTGGCAGGCTTCGCGGCTGGAGCTGCGGGCCAGCTTCGAGAAGACGATCCCGGCGGCACACCCGTACATCGCCAACTTCCTGCAGCACCAGAACGAATTGAGCGGCCTGGGCAATGCGGTACGCATCGCCGTCGCCCGGCCCGACGGTTCGATCTACGACCCGAAGTATCTGGACACGCTGCGGCGCCTGAGCGACGAGCTGTTCCTGCTGCCCGGTGTCGATCGCGTGCGGATGAAGTCCCTGTGGACGCCGTCCACCCGCTGGATCGGCGTGACGGAAGAAGGCCTCGAGGGCGGCCCGGTCATCCCCGACGGCTTCGATGGCTCCGCGGCGAGCCTGCAGCAGTTGGCGGCCAACGTGGCGCGGTCTGGCGAGATCGGCCAGCTGGTCGCCCGCGACGCCCGTTCCTCCGTCATCTTCGTGCCGTTGCTGGCCAAGGACGCCCAGGGCCGGCCGATCGACTACGGGGACCTTTCGGGGAAGCTCGAGTCCCTGCGTGCCAAGTACGAAGCAGAGGGCGTGCGGCTGCACATCACGGGCTTCGCCAAGATCGTCGGCGACCTGATCGACGGCGTCCGCGCGGTCCTGGGCTTCTTCCTGCTGGCGGTCGCCATCGCCACCGCGATGGTCTATGGCTATACGCGGTGCGTCCGCTCCACGGCGCTGGTGGTGCTCGCGTCGCTGGTGGCCGTGGTGTGGCAACTGGGCTTGCTGCCGGCACTGGGCTTCACGCTGGACCCGTACTCGATCCTCGTGCCCTTCCTCGTCTTCGCGATCGGCATGAGCCACGGTGCGCAGAAGATGAACGGGATCATGCAGGACATCGGCCGCGGCGCCGACAAGCTGGTGGCTGCGCGCTTCACCTTCCGCCGGCTGTTCCTGGCGGGCCTCACCGCCTTGCTGGCCGACGCCGTTGGTTTCGCCGTCCTGCTCCTGATCGACATCCAGTCCATCCGCGAACTCGCGGTCGCGGCGTCGCTGGGCGTCGGCGTGCTGATCTTCACCAACCTCATCCTGCTGCCCATCCTGCTGTCGTACACGGGCGTGAACCAACGGGCGGCGGAACGCAGCCTGCGGGAGGAGGCGCCCGGGTCCAGGCCGAACGTCCTCTGGACTTTGCTGGATCGCTTCACGACGCGGCGCTGGGCGACAACGGCGGTGATTGTTGGAAGCGCGCTGGGCGTCGCGGGTTTCGCCGTCAGCACGCAGCTCAAGATCGGCGACCTCGACCCCGGCGCGCCCGAGCTGCGTGCGGACAGCCGCTACAACCGCGACGTGGCGTTCCTCAACGCGGCCTATGGCGCGTCGAGCGACGTGCTCGCCGTGATGGTTCGCACCCCTGCCGGACAGTGCTCGCGCTACGAGACGCTGAACAAGGTCGATGCGCTGGAATGGCAGTTGCGCCAGTTGCCGGGCGTGGAGTCCACCAACTCGCTGGCCTTGCTGAACCGGCGCGTGCTCTCCGGCCTGAACGAAGGCAACCCCAAGTGGTACGAGTTCGTGCCGAACCAGGACATGTTGAACACCGCCACGGCCAGCGCGCCGCGGGGTCTCTACAACGAGGCCTGTTCGCTGCTGACGGTCTACGTCTACCTGCGCGACCACAAGGCCGACACGCTGGCGCGCGTGGTCGCGCATGTGGAGGCGTTCGCCCGGGAAAACGACGGGCGCCATGGCCAGTTCCTGCTGGCGGCGGGCTCCGCGGGCATCGAGGCCGCCACCAACATCGTGGTCAAGGATGCCTGGCGGCAGATGCTCTTCCTGGTCTACGGCGCCGTCGTCCTCTTGTGCTTCATCACCTTCCGGTCGTGGCGCGCGGTGGTCGTCGCGGTATTGCCGCTCGTCCTGACCTCGTTCCTGGCGGAGGCGCTCATGGTCGCGCTGGGCATGGGCGTGAAAGTCGCGACCTTGCCGGTGATCGCGCTCGGGGTGGGCATCGGGGTTGACTACGCGCTCTACATCCTGTCGGTGACGCTGGCCCGGATGCGCGAAGGCATGACACTGTCCGAATCGTACGGGCGGGCTTTGCTCTTCACGGGGAAGGTGGTGATGCTGACCGGCCTGACCCTGGCCATCGGCGTCGTGACCTGGGTCGCCAGCCCGATCAAGTTCCAGGCCGACATGGGCCTGCTGCTGGCGTTCATGTTCCTCTGGAACATGCTGGGCGCACTCGTGTTGTTGCCGGCGCTGGCGCATTTCCTGCTGAAGCCGGCGCAGGTGGTGCGGCCTGCGGCTCCGACGTCCTCTCCCGTGCTCGTGGAGGTTGCGTGAGGCCAGCGTTTGCCTGCGTGGCTGCCTTGCTCGCGGCCACCGTCCTGCCGGGTCTTGCTGCCGAACCGGGCGTCACACCGCAGAAAGTCACGGTCGGCATGTCGACCCCGCTCACAGGGCCGCTCGCGCACTACGGGCGGGAGCTGGAGCGTGGCCTTCGCGTCGGCTTGGGCCAAGCGAATGCGGCGGGTGGTGCGAACGGTCGTGAGGTGGAATTGCTGGTGCGGGATGACGCCGGCCAGCCAGACCGTGCGGTCACCAACACGCGAGCCTTGCTGGAGGGCGGTGTCATTGCCCTGACCGGCTATCACGGTGCCGCCTCGATCGAAGCCGTGCTCCTGCTGGTGGAGCAGTCGGGCGTGCCCTTGATCGGTGCCGCCAGCAGCGCGGAAGTCCTGCGCGAGCCGCCGCGCCGCGGCGTCTTCAACCTGCGGGCCGGCGCGCGCGAGGAGGCGGCCGCCATGGTGCTGCAACTCGATACGGTGGGCCTCAGCGAGATCGCCGCCATCGTCCAGGACGACGCGCTGGGCCGCGCGGGACTCGAGGGCATCCAGGTGGAGCTGACGCGTCTCGCCCTCAAGCCACAGGCCGTGGAGAAGCTTCCTCAGGGCGCCACGGCGCCTGACATCTCGCGTGCGACGCAAGCTGTCTGCAAGCAAAGACCGCAGGCCCTGGTGCTCGCGCTCGACGCGCAGAACGCGCTCGCGGTGATCCGCGCCGCTCGCAAGGCCGCCTGCCTGCCGCAGTTCTACGTGATGAGCGAAGCCGGCGCCCAACTGGTGGCGGGAGGCGCTTCACCGGGCGAGCTCGCAGGTGTCGTCGTGTCCCAGGTGGTGCCGCATCCGGGCACCGCGGCTGCGCCTGCAGCCCTGGACTACCGGCGCCTGCTTGGCGCAGCCGCCCCCAGTTATCCGGGCCTCGAGGGCTTTCTGTATGCGCGGGTCCTGGTCGAAGGCTTGCGTCGCTGCGGTCGTGAACCCAGCCGCCGCTGCCTGGTGGCCGCCCTCGAAGCGCGGCCCGTCGACGCCGGCGGCTACCGCGTGCAATTCGGCGCCAACGACCGGCGCGGCTCGAAATTCGTCGAGATGACGATCGTCACGCCCGACGGGCGTTTCCGCCGATGAAGGAACACAAGATGGAACCTCGTGGCTTCGACGCTCCACTCGCGCTGGCCGGCCGGGTCGGCCTGGTGGCGCTCTTCTTGCCGGCCGGCATCGGCAAGCTGGCCAACCTGGCGGGCGTGACGGCGCTGATCGCCAGCAAGGGCCTGCCATTCGCCGATGCGGTTGCCGTGGCCACCGCCGGGTTCGAAATTCTTGCTTCCCTCGCCGTGCTGGCCGGCTGGAAGACGCGCTGGGCTGCGCTGGCACTGGCGGCTTTCACCGTGCTGGCCGGCTTGCTGTTCCACGACTTCTGGGCTGCCGCGGCGGCGCAGCGCATGGCGCAGCAGCAAGCCTTCTTCAAGAACCTCGGCATCGCGGGCGGCCTGCTGCTGCTGGCGGCGCTGGGTCCCGGCATGCTGAGCATCGACGCCCGGCGCCGCACCCCCTGACCGGCCACGCCCGGGCCATCACCCATTTCCACGAAGAGAAAGCACCTCATGAACATCCTCGGTCCCGACGCCCTGGTTTTCGGCGTCACCGATCTCGATGCCTGCACGCAGTACCTCACGGACTATGGCCTCGCGCCGGTGGAGGTGACGACCAAGGGCGGCCGCTTCGAAGCGCTCGACGGCACTTGCGTCGAACTGCGGCACGCCGACGACCCGTCGCTGCCGCCGGGCCTGGGCACCGCCAGCCTGCTGCGCAAGACGGTCTATGGTGTCGCCGACCAGGCGACGCTGGACGCGATCGCGCGCGAGCTGCGGACCGACCGCGAAGTGAAGCGGCTGGCGGACGGGTCGCTCGAGGCAGTGGACGACCTGGGCTTCGCACTCGGTTTCCAGCTGACGGCGCGCCGGCCGCTGTCCCTGCCCGTGGAGACCGTCAATGCGCCGGGCGCGCCGCCGCAGCGCCCGGCCAACGTCGTTGCCGTCGACGAAACCGCGCCGGCCCGGCCACGCTCCCTGTCGCACGTTGTCTACTTCGTGCCCGATGCCGCGAAGGCCGAGGCCTTCTACGTGAAGCGGCTGGGCTTCATCTGCACCGACCGCTTCATCGGCGTCGGCCCATTCCTGCGGCCGGCCGGCACCGCCGATCACCACACGCTGTTCATGATCCAGACGCCGCCGCCCATGAAAGGCTGCGAGCACTTCACGTTCCACATGGGCGGGCCGACCGAGGTGATGCTGGCGGGCAGCCGCTTCGTCGCCAAGGGCTACGAATCGTTCTGGGGCCCGGGCCGCCACAAGTTCGGTTCCAACTGGTTCTGGTACTTCAACAGCCCCCTCGGCTGCCACGTGGAGTACGACGCCGACATGGACCTGCACGACGGCCAATGGACCGCGCGCGAAGCCGCCATGGGCGCCGACGCCTCGCAGCTGTTCCTGTTCCAGCATCGCGACAAGTGGGCACCGGGCGGACCGCCTCCCGGGCCCGGGCGCGTCGCGGTGGACCACTGAGCGCCTCATGCGAGTTCGCTTGTGCCATGCGCAACACATTCCGGCGGGAGGCGCGCGGGGGTTTGATCCCGCGGGGTCCGGCCGCGACACGATGTTCGTCGTGCGCAGCACCGGGGCCTGGCGCGCGTGGCGCAATTCCTGCCCGCACTGGCAGGGCACGCCGATGGCCTGGCGCAAGGACGCCTACCTCACGGGCGACGGCCGGCAGATCCGCTGCTCTGCCCATGGCGCCCTGTTCGACCTCGAGAGCGGCCTCTGCACGCTCGGGCCCTGCGTGGGCGAATCGCTCACGCCAGTGCCATTGATCCAAACCGCCGACGGGCACCTCGAAGTGGACCTCGGCGACATCCAGGAGACTCCTCAATGACACGCAGCATCCTCATTCTCGGCGGCGGCTTTTCCGGCATGGCCGCGGCGATCGCATTGGCCAAGGGCCGCCATCAAGTGGAACTGGCGGAAATCGATCCCGGCTGGAAGTCGTACGGCGCCGGCATCAGCCTTGGCGGCGCGACTTTCCGCGCCTTCCGTGAACTGGGCGTGCTGGACCGCTTCCTCGCGGCCGGCTTCGCCGGTGACGGGGTGGACATCTTCACGCCGCAGGGGCACCCGATCACCACCCTGCCGACGCCGCGCATCGCGGGACCTGACGTGCCCGGCGGAGGCGCCATCATGCGGCCGGTTTTGGCCGCCATCATGGCCGAAGCAACGCGGGCAGCGGGGGTGAAGGTCTCCCTGGGTACCACCTTCGAAGCCATGCAACAGGATGCCGAGGGTGTGGAGGTGACGTTCACCGACGGCCGGCGGCAGCGCTACGACCTCGTCGTCGGCGCGGACGGCATCCATTCCAAGACCCGGCAGAGCTTCTTTGCCGACGCGCCCAAGCCGCGCTACATGGGCCAGGCGGTCTGGCGCGCGGTGTTGCCGCGACCGCCGGAGGTGCGCAACGCGCAGATGTGGGTCGGACCCAGGATCAAGACGGGTGTCAATCCGGTGTCGCAGGAGCAGATGTACCTGTTCGTCACCGAAGACCGTGCCGCCAACGAACGGATTCCTTCCGAGCGCTTCGCTGCCTTGCTGCGGGATCTGCTGGCGCCCTTCAGCGCGCCATTGATGCAGCAAGTGCGTGAGCAACTCGGGGAGGGATCGCAGATCGTCTACCGCCCGCTCGAAGGCCTGCTGATGCCGCAGCCATGGCACCGGGGACGGATCCTGCTGATCGGCGATGCGGTCCATGCCACCACGCCCCATCTCGCATCGGGCGCCTGCATCGGCATCGAAGACGGGCTCGTGCTGGCGCAGGAGGTCGGGCGCGCCACGACCGTTGACGAGGCGCTCGTCGCGTTCGGCGCGCGGCGCTGGGAGCGTTGCCGGATGGTCGTGGAGAACTCCGCGCGCCTGTGCGAGATCGAGATGACCGGCGGCGACAAGGCCGAGCACGCCAACATCATGCGCGAGAGCCTCATGGCCCTGGCGCAGCCGGTTTGAGGAGCCCCGCCATGATCCGCACGGACAGCAAGCGGGGCCGGATTGCGCTGATGGTGGCGCATTGCGCCGGCATGGTGGACCTGGTGGCGCTGCCGGTCTGGGTCGGCGTGCTGATGGCGCACTACCGGTTCGATCCGCAGCAGGCTGGTGGGCTGGTGACCTTGTTTCTCGCGGGCGCGGTGCTCGCGAGCCTGTGGCTGGCGCCGCGCTTCCACCGCCTGCGTGGGCGGTTGGTGGCACCGCTGGCGTTTGCCGCGTCGGGGGCCTGCTTCATCGCCGCCGCGTCCACGGCGGACTTCGCGCTGCTCGCGCTGGTGCACCTGGCCGGCGGCGTCGCTGCGGGGACCGCGCTGAGCGTGACACATGGCACGATCGGCCGAGACGCCAATCCGCACAAGCTGTTCGCGCTCGTCGGGATCGCACTCGGTGTGTTCGCCGTGGTGTTCATGGCCTTCGTGCCGCGCGTGGTCCAGTCCGCGGGTGGCCCGGTGCTGTTCCAGGTCTTCGGCGGGCTGATGGTTCTGGCGGCAGTCATCACCGCCTTCCTGTTTCCGGACATGGCAAGGCCGAGTGCCGGTGAAGCTGCGGTGGCGGTGCGGGCCGATCCGCTGCCGCGCGCGGTCTGGCTGGGCATCGTGGGCGTGGGCTGCATGGCGCTCGTGCAGGCCATGGTGTTCAGCTTCCTGGAGCGCATGGGCAACGCCCGCGGGTTCGGGGTGCAACCCTTGAACGCCTTGCTGATTGCCATCGGGCTGGTCAACCTGTTCCCCGCCGCCATCGCGGGCCTGCTGCAAAAGCGCCTGGACGCGGCCAAGGTCGTGCTGGGCGGCGCGCTGGTGCAGGCCCTGCTGGCGATCGTCATGACCTGGTCTTCCGGCTTCGAGCCCTACGCGGGGTCGGCCTCGGTGTTCGTGGCAGTCATGATCTTCAGCCACACCTTCGCATTCGGCCTGCTGGCCCGGCTGGATCCGACCGGGCGCGCGGTGGCAGCCACACCCGCGATGCTGATGGTCGGCGCGGCGATCGGCCCGGTGCTGGGTGGCACGCTGGTGAAGGCGTATGGCTATCCGGCGTTGGGCACCGCCGCCCTGATCGTCGATCTGGTGGCGGCCGTGCTGTTCGCCTGCGTCCTGGCGTTGCGCTCCCGCACCGGCCCAAGCGGAGCCGCGGTTCCCCGGACCTCGTCACCGTCCTAGCCGGCCGGACTTCCCGGCGGCACCCATCGGGTGCCGCCATACCTGCCATCCCCCGAAACGATTGGCGCGCCACGGCGCGCCTGCCTACGATCGAACCATTCCCCATGTTCAAGTACTTCCCCACCAACTACGTCTGGAACCTTTCCGTCGATCTCGCCATCGAGATGGGCGCGAAGATCGGCGAGATCGAGGCGATGTGCGCCCCGCTGCAGGAGGCTGCGAAGCAGCCCGACGCCGCGGGCACCCAGGCCTTCCGCGAGACCTGGAGCCGGATGGCGGACCAGCTGTGCGAGCTGGCCGCGGAAGACGAAGGCCGGGGCCGATCGATCTCGGCCGGCGAGAAGCTGAACCGGGCCGCCACCTATCTGCTCACGGCCGAGCGGCTGCAGGCGCATGGCGCACCGGGCCGGCGCGAACTGTACGAGCGTTTCCTGGCCCTCTTCGCCAAGGGCATCCAGCTCACCGGCGAGAACTGCCGCCGCGTGGAGATTCCCTATGCGGGTGGCCATCTCTCCGCCCTGTATACGCGCGCGGAAGGCGTGCCCGGCCGCGCGCCCATCCTCGTGCAGTTGAACGGCCTGGACTCCACCAAGGAGATGAAGTACCGGGTCGGCCTGCCGGCGATGTTGGCGCGGCGCGGCATCTCCTCGCTGGTCGTCGATCAGCCGGGCACCGGAGAAGCCCTGCGGCTGCACGGCATGCATGCCGTCCATGACTCGGAGCGCTGGGCCTCGCCCGTGGTCGACTGGCTGGAACAGCAGGACGACGTCGATGCGAAGCGCATCGGCTGCGAAGGCGTTTCCCTGGGCGGCTACTACTGCCCGCGCGCGGTGGCCTTCGAGCCGCGCTTCGCCTGCGGCGTCGTCTGGGGCGCCAACCATGACTGGCGCGACGTGCAGAAGAAGCGGCTGGCCAGGGAGGGCAACCTGCCCGTGCCCCACTACTGGGAGCACGTGCGCTGGGTCTGGGGCGCGAAGGACATGGACGACTTCCTGCGCATCGCCGAGAACGTGCACCTCGATGGCGTCGTCGAGCGCATCCGCGTGCCCTTCCTCGTCACCCACGGGCAGAAAGACTCCCAGATTCCGCTCGCCTGGGCGCAGCGCACCTACGACCAGCTCGTAAACAGCCCGCGCCGCGAACTCAAGATCTTTACCGACCGCGAAGGCGGGGCCCAGCACTCCAGCTTCGACAATCCGGCGAACGCCGGCGCCTACATCGCCGACTGGGTGGCCGAAACCCTGAGCGGTCGAACTTCGATCCAGCTGTAAGAGACACATGACCACACGCCGCCAGTTCGTCGCCGCCGCCGCCGGCTCCGCCGTGCTTTCCGCGCATGCGCAAGCCGCGTATCCGGATCGGCCGGTGCGCTTCATCGTGCCGAACCCACCGGGCGGCCCGTCGGACATCGTGGGGCGGCTGCTCTCCGAAAACATGCGCGCAACGCTGGGCCAGGCCATCGTCGTCGACAACCGTCCTGGCGCCTCCGGGCTGATCGGCACGGTCGCAGCCGCGAACGCGGCGGCCGACGGCTACACGGTCCTGGTGACGTCCCGCTCGAATCATGTGATGGCGCCACTGGTCCAGAAGAGCACGCAGGTCGACCCTCAGAGGGACTTGCTGCCGGTGGGACTGGCGTTGCGAGCCGTCGGCATGTTCGCCACCAGCAGCCAATCGGGCCTCAAGAGCCTGAAGGACTTCATCGCGTACGCCAAGGCGAATCCCGGCAGGTTGAACTACGGGAGCGCAGGGATCGGCGCCACCAACCACATCGCCGTGGAGCAGTTCAAGGCGCTGGCCGGGATCGATCTCGTGCACGCGCCCTACAAGGGCAGCGGTCCGCTGATCACGGGGTTGATGGGCAACGAGGTCCAGCTGGCCTTGCTTGACTTCTCTTCGGCCCAGGCCGGCACCAAGGCAGGCAACATCGTTCCCCTGGTGCAAACCGCGGCACGCCGTCTCCCGGCCGTCCCGGATGTCCCCACGCTGGCGGAAGCCGGCTTCCGCAACTACGACCCTTCGTTCTGGATCGGCCTGGCCGTGCCCAAGGGAACCCCCGCGGACGCGATCGCCAGGTTGAACAAGGCTTTGAACGACGCACTCGGGCAGACCCGGGTGAAGGCGTATGCGCAAGCCAATGGCTGGGAACTCGTGGGCGGAGCGCCCAAGGTCCTGGCGGACACGGTGGCGGCGGACCTGGCCGAAATGCCGGCGCTCATCAAGCGCCTGGACATCAAAGCCTAGATCGGTGGCATGGCGTGCGAGCCCGCGACGATCTGCTCGCGCACCCACTGCACGGCCGCGTCGGTCTCACGCAGCCGGTGCCACTGCAGCACTTCCGTCAGGCGCGGCGTCTCCATCGGCGGATCGAAGATCTGCACCGCGAGCGACTGCGCGAACTGGTTCGCCAGCCGCGTCTGGATGGTCGTGATGCGGCGCGTTCCGACGATGAAGCGCGGAATCAGGGTGAAGCTGTGGGTGATGACCTCGACCCGCCGCGTGCTCCCGTACTGGTTGGCATACCACTGCTCGAACCAGGGGTTGATGCCGCGCTCGTTCTGGTAGACGACATGGCCGAGCGACCGGTACTGCTCCACGGTGACACCGCCCGCGAGATCGGGATGCTGCAGGCAGGCCAGCACCTTGTAGGTGTCGTCGAACAGCACCTCCTGCGGATGGTCCGCGGCGGTCAGGTGCGCGGGCGTGATGAGGAAATCCGCCCGGCCCTGTTCGAGTTCGCCGAGCATGATTTCGGATGTCGGCCGGATGTCGAAGGTCAGGCCGGGCGCCATGGCCGCGACACGCCGCACCACTTCCGCCAGCATCACGCGCGACACATAGTCCGACGCGATGACGACGAAGTGCCGCTGCGCCGTGGCGGGGTCGAAATCCGGCTGGGTGCCCAGCGCGGAGTCGACCCTGAGGACGATGTCGCGCACCGGCTCGACAAGAGATTCGGCGCGCGGCGTCAGCTGCATGGTGCGGCCGACGGGCACCAGCAACTGGTCGCCGAAATGGTCGCGCAGGCGGGCCAGGACGCCGCTCATGGCCGATTGCGTGATGTGCATCCTCTCGGCGGCCCGCGTGACGTTGCGCTCGGCCAGCAGCACGTCCAGGGCCACGAGCAGGTTGAGGTCGATCCGCTGGTATCGCATGCGCCAATGATAGGCATCCGCCGAAACCGTTGGTGCGCGTCCGGCTAGTAGCCCAGACTGCGGCCTCTTCGCCGACATGAAAAAACAAAATCCTCTGCGCGGCTGGCAGGTCGACCGCGCCACCATCCGGCACGCAGGCCATGACCTGCAGCGGCCCGAGTGCGTGCTCGCCGAACCCGACGGCACGCTGTGGGCGGCCGATGGTCGGGGTGGCGTTGTCCGCATTGCCGCCGATGGGAACCAGCGGCTTGTCGCGCCGGCGGCCCATGCCGCAGTCGCCACAGACTTCCAGGCGCGCTACGTGCAAAGCCATGGGTCTTTGCCGAATGGCATGGCATTCCTTCCCGACGGTGACTTCATCATTGCCAATTGGGGCACGGACAGTGTGGAAGTGATGACGCGCGAAGGCCAGGTGCGCCGCCTGTTCGACAGCATCGGCGGCCGGCCACTCGGCAAGGCCAACTTCGTGCTGCGCGACCGGCGTGGCCGAATCTGGCTCACCGTCACCACGCGGATGCAACCTTGGACGGACTCCATCAACGCCCGGGCCAGCGACGGCTATGTCGCGCTCATCGACGGCGGTACCGTGCGCATCGTGGCAGACGGATTTGAGGGCACAAATGAAGTTCGCATGGATGCGAACGAAGAGTGGCTGTATGTGGTGGAGAGCAACGCCCGCCGCATCTCGCGGCTGCGCGTCCAGGAGGATGGTTCGCTCACCGGGCGCGAGGTCTACGGCCCATCCGTGCTGGAAGGCTTTCCCGACGGGATCGCGTTCGATGCCTACGGCAACCTCTGGGTGACGCTGGTGATGACCGACAAGCTCATCGCCATCACGCCCGAGGGCGACGTGCTGACGCTGCTGGATGACAGCAACCCCGAGGCGGTGAAACGCCTGGATGCGCACTATGCGGCCCGCACCCTGACACCCGAAATCATGGCAGCGTGCGCGGGCACTCTGGCGCCCTGGATGGCCAGCCTGACTTTTGGCGGCGCGGACCTGCGTACCGTCTACATCGGGAGCTTGCGCGGAACGACGCTGCCGAGCTTTCGCGCACCGGTGGCCGGCCTGCCGCCGGCGCATTGGAACGACACAAGGAGACAAGCATGAAACTCGCATCGCTCAAAGGTGGCAAGGACGGCCGCCTCGCCGTGGTATCCCGTGATTTGAAGCGCGCGGTCAGCGCCGCGTCGATCGCACCGACGCTGCTCGACGCCCTGGAACGGTGGACCGAGTGCGAGTCGCAGCTTGCGCGGCTCTACGACCAGATCAACCAGGGGGCTGCCACGGACGCATTCGACTTCGATCCCCGGCAGGCCGCGGCGCCATTGCCCCGCGCGCCCCAGTGGTGCGACGGTTCTGCCTTCCTGAACCACGGCAAGTTGATGGAAACCGCCTTCAACATGCCGCCGTTGCCGGACGTGGAAACCATCCCGCTGATGTACCAGGGCGGCTCCGACGACCTGCTCGGTCCGTGCGACGACGTACCCCTGCCCGACGAAGCGCATGGCATCGACTTCGAAGGCGAGTACGGCGTGATCGTCGATGCCGTGCCGCTGGGATGCCCGGCGGCCATGGCGCGCAGCCGCATCCGCCTCTTGGTGCAGATCAACGACGTGAGCCTGCGCGGCTTCGGGCCGCGCGAGATGAAAACTGGGTTCGGCTTCTTCCAGGCCAAGCCTTCTTCGAGCTTCGCGCCCGTGGCCGTCACGCCAGACGAGATCGGCATCGCCTGGAAGGACGCGCGCATCCACCTCGACCTGCACATCGACTGGAACGGCCAGTGGTTCGGCAACCCGAATGGAGGCGAGATGAATTTCGGCTTCGACCAGCTGATCGCGCATGCGGCCAAGACGCGACGCCTGTCGCCCGGCACCATCATCGGCAGCGGCACGGTGTCGAATGCCGGAGGGAAGAAGGGCTCCGCGTGCATCGCTGAACGCCGTGCGATCGAAACCATCGGGCAGGGCGCTCCCAAGACAGGGTTCATGAAGTTCGGCGACCGGGTCCGCATGGAAGCGCGTATGGAAGATGCCCCGGTCTTCGGTGCCATCGAACAGCGCATCGTCCAGGCCCCGGTGCCGCAGGAGTGAACAGCATGCCGCGATTCGTCGACCTGTCCATCTATCTCGAAAACGACGTCCTGTCGGACCCGCCGCCGCTGGCACCGAAGATCACCTACCAGAAGCACGCCGACACGCTGCCCGAGTTCATGCAGATGATCCCCGGCACCACGGCGGAAGACTATCCCGACGGTGAGGCCGCTGCTGCCGAATGGGTGACGCTCACCACGCACAACGGCACGCACCTCGATGCGCCGTACCACTTCCATTCCACGCAGGATGCGAAGTTGGGGGAGAGCAAGCCCTCGATCACCATCGACCAGGTGCCGTTGGATTGGTGCTTCCGGCCCGGGGTAAAGCTGGACTTCCGGCACTTCCCGGATGGCTACGTCGCGACGGCGGCGGATGTCGAAGCCGAACTGCGGCGCATCGGGTACGAGCTGCAGCCGTTCGACATCGTTGTCGTCAACACGCGGGCGGGCTCGCGCTACGGCTCGAGCGACTTCGTCTCGGCCGGCTGCGGCATGGGCTACGAAGCCACCATGTACCTGCTGGAGCGCGGTGTGCGGCTGACCGGCACCGACGCCTGGAGCTGGGATGCGCCCTTCTCGTACACGGCGAAGAAGATCGCCGAGACCGGGGACAAGTCGCTCATCTGGGAAGGCCACAAGGCCGGCCGCGACATCGGCTACTGCCACCTGGAGAAGCTGCACAACCTCGAAGCGCTGCCGGCGCACGGCTACACCATCTGCTGTTTCCCGCACAAGATCCGCGGCGCCTCCGCCGGCTGGACGCGGGCCGTCGCCATCTTCGGGGACTGAGCCATGCGCGTGCTCGTGACGGGTGCCGCCGGTTTCATCGGCGCCACCCTGGTGGACCTGCTGCGCCGGCGCGGAACGATCGGCGGCCGCGCGGTGACGGCGCTGGCCCTGGTGGATCAAAGCGTTGCGGACGCGGGGGATGCCCTGGCGATCAGCGGCGACCTGGCCGAGGCCGCGACGCTGCGGGCGATCGCGGATTTCCAGGCGGATGTCGTGTTTCATCTGGCGGCTGTGCCGGGTGGCGCCGCGGAGGCCGATCCGGCGCTGGGGCGGCGCGTCAATCTCGATGCCTCGTTGTCGCTGTTCGAACTGCTCGCCGCGAGCGGGCGCCGGCCGGTGCTGGTCTACGCCAGCAGCATCGCCGTCTACGGCGCCAACTTGCCCGACCTCGTCACGCCACAGACGCCCTTGCGCCCGCCGCTGACGTACGGCGCCCACAAGCAGGTCTGCGAGATCCTGCTGGCCGACTTCACCCGCCGAGGTGCCATCGACGGCCGTTCCGTGCGCTTGCCCGGCATCGTGGCGCGGCCGGGGAACGGCACCGGCCTGGTGTCCGCGTTCATGAGCGACATCCTGTATGCGTTGCGCGATGGCAAGCCGTTCGTGTGCCCGGTGGGACCCGCTTCGACCGCCTGGTGGATGTCCACGAGCCGTTGCACCGAGAACCTGTTGCACGCTGCAGTGATGGATGTGCCAGCTGGCGAAGCCGCCCGGGCCTGGCCGTTGCCCGTGTTGCGCCTCTCCATGGCGGAAGTGATCACTACTTGTGCCAAGCTCTATGGTGCGGATCGCCAGCAGGTCACGTTTCAACCCATTCCCGGCGTCGAAGCGGTGTTCGGCCGCTATCCTCGCCTGGACGACGCGCCGTCGCGCGCGCTGGGCCTGCGCGACGACGGATCGGCCGATGCGCTGGTCCGCCGCGCGCTGGGTGAAATCGAGTAAGTACAAAGCAACGGAGACCTCCACCATGATGAAGACGAACCCATTCAATCGCCGCGACGCCTTGATCGCATTGGCCGCTGCTGCTGGCGCCGTTGCGCTGCCGGCCTTTGCGCAACCGGTGACGAAGGCCATCTTCGGCTACACCGCCGTGACCGATTTCGCCAGTGTGTTCATCGCCAGGGAAGAGGGCTACTTCACGAAGCGCAGCCTGGACATCGAGCCCAAGCTGATCCCGCTGAACCCGTCCATCCCGCCGGCCATCCAGTCCGACTCGCTGCAACTGGGCGGCCCCACGCCGTCGGTGTTCCTGCAGGCGGTGGAGGGCGGGCTGGATCACGTGGTGCTGACCGGTGGTGGTGCCACTTCGAAATCGATGACCGGCATTGGGCTGGTCGCCAAGGCCGGTGCGAACATCAAGACGGCGCAGGACTGCATCGGCAAGAAGATCGGCGTGCCTGGCCTGGGCGCTTTCCTGCACGTGGGCTTCCGGGCCTGGCTGAAGACGCAAGGCGTGGACTCCACCAAAGTCACGTTCATCGAAGCGTCGTTCCCGCAGCACGGAGACTTGCTGCGTGGCGGCTCGCTCGATGCCGTCGTCACGGCCGATCCGTTCATGTCCCGCATCGTGAGCAGCGGCACAGGCTATGTCGCGTCGTACTACTCGACCTTCCTGCCGGACGGTTTGCCCACGCTGGTGTTCACCGCCCGGCGCGACTGGGTGCAGAAGAATCCGGCGGCCGCCAAGGCCTTCCAGGCGGCCATCGCCGAATCGGCGGTGTTCATCAACAACCCGAAGAACGCCGCCAAGGTGCGCGAGCACATCGGCAAGTACATCAAGCTGCCGCCGGAAGTGCTGGCCACCGTCCAGCTGAGCCCGCCGCTGCCGGTGGTCCAAGAGAAGCAACTGGCGTGGTGGAGCGACCAGATGCTCGAGCAGAAGCTGCTCAAGGCCAGGCCGAACCTCGCGGCGCTGATCGTCAAGTGACGGTGAGCTCGCAGGCGTCCGCGCCGATTCTCGATTTCGACCAGGTCGGCATCCATCTTGGCGGGCGGGAAATCCTGTCGCCTACTTCGGTGAAGGTCGGCCGGGGCGAGTTCGTCTGCATCATCGGCCCCTCGGGCTGCGGCAAGACCACGCTGCTGCGCGCCGCCGCGGGATTCGTGCAACCCAGCGGCGGGCAGGTGGTTCGCAATGGCCAGGTCGTCCGCGGCCCCTCGCGCGAGGCCGCCTTCGTGTTCCAGGACTACGGCCGCGCGCTGCTGCCGTGGCGTACAGTCGCCGGCAACGTGAGCCTGGCGCTCGAAGCCGCGGCGGTGCCGCCGGCCGAGCGGCCGGCCCGCATTGCGAAGGTGCTGGCGACGGTGGGCCTGGCCCAGCACGGCGAAAAATTTCCGCTCCAGCTGTCCGGTGGCATGCAGCAGCGGGCGCAGATCGCGCGCTGCCTCGCACAGGAGCCCGCGCTGATGATGATGGATGAGCCCTTCGGGGCGCTCGATGCGATGACGCGCGAGGCCTTGCAGGACGAGGTGGCGCGGCTGGTGCGCGACAGCGGCCTCACGGTGCTGTTCGTCACCCACGATCTCGACGAGGCGATCTATCTCGGTGACCGGGTGATCGCGCTGCGTTCCAACCCGACGCCCGACAAACCCAGCGTCGCGGCCATCGTCGACGTGGCGATCCCGCATCCGCGCAGCCAACTGGAGACCAAGGAGCACCCGGACTACCTGCGGCTGCGCCGCGACCTGTACCACTTCCTGGGGCACCACTGACATGCGTGCGCGCCTGGCTGCGATCGCGCGGGGAGCCGCGGCTCCGCTCGTGTTGCTGCTCGCCCTGGAGCTCTACACACGCGGGCCCGGCAAGAACAGTGATGCGCTGGCGCCGCCCACGGCTGCGCTGCGCGCATTCTTCCGCGCGCTGGGCGATGGCAGCCTGCTGCAGGCGACCGGGTTCACCCTCGCCAGCGCCGCCGTCGGCCTGCTGATCGGCTTCGCCGGCGGCGGGCTGCTCGGGATCTGGCTGGGCCTCTCGCGCCGGGCCGGACGCTTCGGTTTTCTCACCGTCGAGGTGCTGCGCCCCGTGCCTTCGGTGGCACTGATTCCGCTGGCGATGCTCGTGTTCGGCTTCGGCCTGCGCATGGAAAGCAGCGTGGTGGCGTTCGCTACCTTCTGGCCGATGCTGGTGCTCGCCCAGGCGGCGGCGCGGCAGGTGGATCCGCGCCTGCTCGAAGTGGCGTTCGCCCTGGGGCTCTCGCCCTGGGCGCGCCTTACGAAGATCGTGCTGCCTTCGATGGTGCCGCGCCTCTTCGTTGCGCTGCGGCTCGGGGTCTCGGTGGCGCTGGTCGTTGCGGTGACCGTGGAGATTGCCGCCAATCCGCATGGCATGGGCTACGCGATCATGATCGCGCAGCAAAGCCTGGACCCCGCGCTGATGCTCGCCTGGCTGTTCTGGATCGCCCTGGTCGGCTACCTGGTGAACGAAGGTGCGCTGTGGCTGCAGGCAAAGGTGGCCCGCGCAATGGGAGCGGGCGCATGAAAGCGCGCATCGCCGAATGGTCCGGTTCCGTCGCCGTGCTGGCGGGGTTCGTCGCCCTGTGGTGGCTGGCGAGCCACCAGCAGTGGGTGAGCAAGGTGTTCCTGCCGACGCCGGAAGCTACTCTGGGCGCGCTGTCGGAGGGGTTGCAGACTGGTGGCCAGTTGCTCGAACAGAGCATGGCAACCCTGAGACGCATGGTCGAAGGCTGGCTTCTCGCGTGCCTCGCCGGCATCGTGCTCGGTGCGTTGATCGGTACTTCCGCCGCGGCCCGCGCCTGGCTGCAGCCGATGCTGGAGTTCGTCCGGCCGCTGCCTGCTTCCGCCATCATGCCGCTGGCGATCTCGATCTTCGGTCTTGGGCCGCGCATGGTGCTGTTCGTCGTGGCGTTCGGCGCGATGTGGCCGGTGCTGCTGGCCACGCTGCACGGCTTTGCCCATGTCGAGCCGCGACTGCGCGAAGTGGCGGCTGCCCTGCAAATGCCACGCCGCGACTTCATCTGGAAGATCGGCTTGCCCGGCGCCATGCCCGACATCCTGGCCGGCATGCGCCTGTCGATGACAGTGTCATTGATCGTCGCCGTCGTCGGAGAGATGATCGCGTCCCAGGCGGGACTCGGCCAGGCCATCCTGCTGGCGGCGCGGTCCTTCCGTGCGAACGAACTTTTCGCCGGGATCGTGCTGCTGGGCGTGATCGGATTCGCCGCGAACGCGCTCCTGGCCGCGGCCGAAGGCTGGCTGCTGCGCTGGCAGCGGCCTTGAACAACCAAGGAGACATCGAGATGACCCTTCCTTCCATCCATCGTGTGGTGACCGGCCACGACGCGCAGGGCAACGCCATCATTTCCAGCGACGGACCGCTCGCCGTCGTCGCCGAACTCAAGGCGATCCCCGGCGTCGTCTTTCATGAGGTGTGGTCCACCAGGGGCACCCCGGCCCGCATCGACAACGGCGCGGACCCGACGCCCGGCCCCTTGACGCTGCCCCCGCCCAAGGAGGGCACGCGCATCCGCTTCGTCGACATTCCGCCGGACAGTCCGGAGCTGCTGGCACGCAGTGCCGACCAGGCACGCGCGGGCTTCTCGGAGATCGGCGACGCCGGCGCATCGACGGCGCACAAGGGTGCTCGCCACCCCTTGATGCATCGAACGCAGTCGGTGGACTACGGCATCGTCATCGAAGGCGAGCTCACGCTGCTGGTCGACGAGGGTGAGGTGGTCGTGCGCCCCGGCAGCGTAGTCGTCCAGCGTGGCACCAACCATGCCTGGGCCAACCGGTCGCAGCGGCCATGCCGCATCCTGTTCATCCTGGTGGATGGCGAGTTCGATCCGGAGATCGCGAAAGCACTGGCGCAACGGGCCTGAGGCATGCCGGACTCCCTCTTCGACTTGCATGGGCGGGTTGCGCTGGTCACTGGTGCGGCGGGTGGGCTCGGACGCAGCATCGCCACCGTGTTCGCCCGGCAGGGCGCTGACCTGGTGCTGGCGGACCGGGAGAGGGTGCGATGCGACGAGGTGGCGGCCGAGTGTCGCTCCCACGGCGTGCAGGTGAAAGCGCTGGCGGCTGACCTGGGGAAACCGCCCGAGGTGGAGGCGCTCGCCGCAGCGGCGGCCGCCGCCTTTGGCCGCGTCGACGTACTCGTTTGCAACGCGGGCATGCAGGGCCCCGCCCGTCCCTTGCACGAAGTAGGCGGCACGGACTGGGAAGCGGTGTTCCAGGTCAACCTGCGCAGCAGCCACATGCTCTGTGCTCGCCTCCTCCCGGCGATGGCGTCAGGTAGCAGTGTGATCCTGATGGCCAGCATCGCCGGATTGCGTGGCAACAAGTCCATCGGCCTGTACGGGCTGACCAAGGCCGCGCTGGCCCAGATGGCCCGGAACCTCGCGGTGGAGTGGGGCCCGCGAGGCGTGCGAGTCAATGCCATCGCACCGGGACTCATCCGCACACCGCTGGCCGCCGGCTTGATCGCGAACGAGGCATTCATGGCGCGGCGTCTCGCGCTCACGCCGCTCGGCCGCGTCGGCGAGCCGCATGAAGTGGCGGGCGTCGCGGCCATGCTCGCCAGCGCGGCGGGGGGCTTCGTCACGGGACAGACGCTGGTCGTCGACGGCGGCACTCTCATCACCGACGGCAACTGACGGAGCGACGCGCGGAGAGCCATCGGCAACGCCGATGCCTGGAATCGGGAAGATCGATTGGCGCCGGGCGCGGGGCCTGCCTAGCATGCCTGTCTCCAACCAGTATCAGGAGACACGCTTGCACGACCAGCAGCACCGGATCGAAGAGCGCGATGGCATGGTGATCGAATGGGACGCCCCGATCACCATGGACGACGGGCTCGTCCTGCGAGCCGACATCTACCGACCGGTGGGCGGCGGCGAGCATCCCGTGCTGATGACGCACGGCCCCTACGCCAAGGGCCTGTCGTTCCAGGAAGGCTTCGCCTTCGCCTGGATGCAGCTGGCACGCGAGCATCCCGAGGCGCTGGAGGGTTCCAGCAACAAGTACCAGTCCTGGGAGACGCCTGACCCCGAAATCTGGACGCGCGACTGGGGTTATGTCTGCGTCCGCGTCGATTCGCGCGGTGCGGGCCGGTCGCCCGGATACCTCGATTGCTTCAGCCCGCGTGAGACGCTGGACTTCAAGAACTGCATCGAGTGGGCCGGCGTGCGGCCGTGGAGCAATGGCAAGGTGGGCCTGACCGGCATTTCCTACTACGCCATGAATCAGTGGCAGGTTGCGGCTCTGCGGCCCAAGCACCTCGCGGCCATCTGCCCCTTCGAAGGTGCTTCCGACCTGTACCGCGATGGCGTGCGCCATGGCGGGATCCTCACGAGTTTCTGGATCCGCTGGTACCCGGCGCAGGTGTCATCGGTCCAGCATGGGCTAGGCGCACGCGGTCGCATCAACCACAACACGGGCGAGCCGATCGCCGGGCCGGAAACCCTCAGCCCGGAGGAGATGGCCAGGAACATCGCGGACCTGCCCGGGCAGCACCTGGGCAACCGCTTCGCCACCGACGCCTATTTCGCCGAGCGCACGCCGCGGCTGGAGGACATCGAGGTTCCGGTCTTCTCGCGTGGCAACTGGGGTGGCATCGGCTTGCACCTGCACGGCAACACCGAAGCCTTCCTGCGCGTGGGTTCCCGCCAGAAATGGCTGGAGATGCATGGGGACACGCACTGGACGGAGTACTACACGCCGGGCGGCCGCGCGCTGATGCGGCGCTTCTTCGATCACTTCCTCAAGGGAGAAGACAACGGCTGGGACCGCGAGCCGGCGGTGCAGCTCAGCGTCCGGCTGCCCAACGAGAAGTTTCTGACGCGCAAGGAAGGCGAGTGGCCGCTGGCGCGAACGCAGTGGACGCGGCACTACCTCGATGCCGCGTCATCCGCGCTCGTCGCGGAGCCGGGGTCCGATGCCTCTGTCGAGTTCCGCGGTTTCTCGCAAGGCCACACCTTCTACACACCACCGATGCTGAAAGCATCGGAAATCACCGGCCCGGTAGCAGCCAAGGTGTTCATCGCGTCGAGCACTCGCGATGCCGACATCTTCCTGTCGCTGCGTGCCTATGCACCCAACGGACGCGAGCTGTTGTTCCAGGGCGCATCGGAGCCCAACGTGCCCCTGGCGTTTGGCTGGCTGCGCGCCTCGCACCGCAAGCTCGATGCCGCGCGCAGCCTGCCGTACCGTCCCTGGCACCCGCACGACGAGGAGCAGCCGCTGGTCCCCGGAGAGGTCCATGAACTCGACATCGAGATCTGGCCGACCTCCATCGTCCTGCCGCCAGGCTTCCGCTTGGCGCTGACGGTGGGCGGCGAGGACTACGACCACCAGTTGCCCGGCCCGCTGGTCCCCAAGGCACCACCGCAATACGGCGGAATCCGCCAGACCGGTTGTTCGATCCATGTGCACGACGTGTCCGGTGACCGCCCGCCCGAAGTCTTCGATGGAACCGCCACGCTTTACACGGGAGGCAAGCATGCCTCCTTCCTGCTGCTGCCGGTCATTCCGGCGGCTTGACGAGTCACACAAGGAGACGACATGAAGTACATCCGCAGCGTCGCGGTCGCCCTGGCCACGTGCGTAGTCGCCGTTGCCGCGCAGGCCCAGACCAAGATCACCCTGGGCCACACGGGCGTGGCCGAATACCTCGGCGCATTCGTCGCGCAGGAAGAGGGCCTGTTCAAGAAGCATGGCCTGGAGGTCACGTTACAGCAAGTGGCGGGCGGCGCGCTGGTGCCGGGCCTGCAGGGCGGCTCCCTGCAGATGGGCACACTGCCCCCGACCAACCTGCTGTTGGCCAATGAGGGCGGGCTCGACCTGGTGTTCGTCGCGGGCACGGGCGTCTTCGAGAAGACGGACCAGAACGTTGGCCTGCTGGCCGGTGCCGGCAGCGGCATCACCTCGGCGAAGGATCTCGTCGGCAAGAAGGTCGGCGTCCCGTCGATCGGCGGCTTTCTCCACGTGATGGCGCGCAAGTGGGTCGCTGACCGTGGCGTCGATCCCAAGCAGGTCAATTTCGTCGAAGTGAATTTTCCGCAGACGGCTGACCTGCTAAAGGCCGGCACCATCCAGGCCGGGGTGAGCGCCACGCCGTTCATCGGCCGGGCCATCCAGAGCGGCAGCGGGACGGCGCTCGCCTACTTCCCCGCCGACCTGCCGCCCCAGACCAGCGGTGTGTTCTACGGCACCACGCGCCAGTGGGCCGCGGCGAATCCGCAAGCGGTGAAGGCTTTCCGCGCCGCCATCGCGGACGCGGTGGCGATGGCGGACAAGAATCCGCAGGCCGCGCGCGCTCACATGGGCAAGTACATCAAGCTGCCGCCCGAAGTGCTGGCCAGCATTCCCATGCCGCGCCTCATGGCCGACGTGACCGAGCCCCAGGTCAAGTACTGGGTCGACACGATGAACGAGATGGGCCTGATCAAGAGCCGGCCCCAGGCCGCGCAAATCATCGTCCGCTGATGCTGTTTCATCGCTGCGCCGTGCATGGCGCGCGTTGCGCCGCGGTGCCGGAGGACGGCGCCGCGTCGGGCAGCCGTGGACAGCGCTTCTTCACCATTGACCTGCACTGCCACGCCCTGTCCCCCGAGGTGGAGAAGCTGGTGGCGACGCATCCGCGCCGCCAAGCCGAGCCGGAGATGATGGTGCGCACCCTGGGCGCGGAATCTGCCGCCCACAACGCGCGCGTCATGCTGCCCGCAGCGGGACCCAAGCTGACCGGGCTGGATGCGCGGCTCGCTGACATGGATGCGATGGGTGTGGACGTGCAGGTCGTCAGCCCGTCGCCCAACCAGTACTACTACTGGGCGGATGATGCGCTCGCGCGCGATGTCGTGCGCGTGCAGAACGAACACATCGCCGCGCTGTGCGCGAAGCACCCGGACCGCTTGCAGGGGCTGGGGACCGTCGCGCTGCAGCAGCCGCAGCTCGCCGTCGAGCAGTTGCGGCATGCGGTGGAGGTGCTGGGCCTGCGGGGCGTCGAGATCTCGACCACCGTCGAAGGGCGCGAGCTGGCCGACGAGGCTTTCGAGCCGTTCTGGGCCGAAGCGGCACGCCTGCGTTGCGTGGTGTTCCTGCACCCGCTTGGCACCTGGGCCTTCGAGCGGCTCAATCGCTGGTACCTCACCAACGTCATCGGCCAGCCGCTGGAGACGACCGTCGCGCTCTCACACATCATCTTCAGCGGGCTGCTCGACCGGCATCCGGGCCTGCGGTTGCTGGCGGCACACGGAGGCGGCTACCTGCCGGCCTACCTGGGGCGCTTCGAACATGCGTGGAAGGTGCGCCCCGAAGCGAAGTCCATGCTGCGTCCGCCGCGCGACTACCTGCGGCGCATCTGGTTCGACACCGTCGTCTATGAGCCGATGGCGATCCGCCGCCTGATCGACGAGGTGGGCATCACGCAATTGGTCACCGGCACCGACTACCCGTTCGACATGGGTTCGTACGACATCGCGGGCCTGCTGGCGCAGGTACCGGGACTCGACGACGCGGGACGGACCGCCATCCTCGGCGGCAACGCCCGCCGGCTGCTCGACGCTTCGCAAGCCTGAACGCAACTCTGCAAGCGTTGCGGGTAATCCCTGAGATGTGGGCATATGGTTGATATTGCAACTAGTTGAGATAGCAATCACAATGGCGGCATTCGTCCAGGAGACATGCCATGACCGCCACCCGCCGCGCCATCGTGCGCTCCCTTGCACTCGCCGCAACGTTCGCGGCCGGATTCGCCCACGCGCAGGCGCCGGGCCCCATCAAGGTCGGCATCCTCGGCCCGTTCTCCGGTCCGTTCGCGCACTACGGCGCACTGTTCAAGGCGGGCGCGGAAGCCTATGTCGCCAGCCAGGGCGGCAAGCTCGGCGGCCGAAACGTGGAATTCATCTACCGCGACACCGGCGGGCCGAATCCCGGGCAGACCAGAACGCTGGTGCAGGAACTGATCGTGAAGGACAAGGTCGACTACCTCGGCGGGTTCGTCTTCACCCCCAATGCGATGGCAGTGGCGCCACTGATTCAGCAGTCGCAGACGCCCACGGTGATCTTCAATGCGGCCACATCGGCCATCACCGACAAGTCGGAATTCTTCATCCGGACCAGCTACACGTTGTGGCAGGTGACGGTGCCGATGGCCCAATGGGCGGCCAGGCAGAACCTGAAGAAGGTTGTGACCGCAGTCACCGACTACGGCCCTGGCATCGATGCGGAGACTGCATTCAAGAGCGAATTCACCAAGCAGGGCGGGACCGTGGTCGAGACCATCCGGATGCCGATCGCAACGACCGACTTCGGCCCCTTCGTGCAGCGGATCAAGGCGAGCGGCGCCCAGGCCGTCTACACCTTCCTGCCCGGCGGCCCTCCGAACCTCGGCTTCGTCAAGGCCTACAACGAAAACGGGCTGGCAAAGGCAGGCGTGCAATTCCTCGGCACCGCCGAAACAGACGAATTCGATCTGCAGAAGTTCGGCGATGCGGCCCTTGGGTTGACGACCGCATTCCACTACTCGGGCGCCCATGACTCACCCGAAAACAAGAAGTTCGTCGACGCTTTGAAGAAGCGCGACCCGAATGTTGTCGCCAACTACGCGTCGGTTGGTGCGTGGGACGGCATGTACGTCATCCACAAGATGATCGAGGCGACCGGCGGCCAGCGCGACGGCTTGAAGGCCATCCATGCGGCGCGTTCGCTGGCGTGGGAGAGCCCGCGCGGCCCGGTGCGCATCGACAGCAAGACGCGCCACATCGTGCAGAACGTGTACCTGCGCAAGGTGGAGAAGCAAGGTGGTGCGCTCGTGAATAAGGAACTCCAGAACTTCGGCCCCCAGGCCGACTACGGGCTGGACAAGTAAGGCCAACGCCGGCACTTTGCAGTGAACCTCCTGTTCAACATCCTCGTGGACGGCCTGGCCTACGGGATGGTCCTGTTCGTCATTGCCGTGGGGCTCTCCGTCACGCTGGGGCTGATGCGCTTCGTCAACCTGAGCCACGGCGCCTTCGCCATGCTGGGCGGCTACTGCGCGGCCCTGCTGGTGCGCGAAGCGCAGTGGAATTTCTGGGTCGCGGTGCCGGTCGCGGTCCTGGCGACCGGGTTGCTCGGCGCGGCCCTGGAAGCGCTGGTCCTGCGCCATCTCTACCAGCGCAAGGAGCTGGACCAGGTGCTCTTCACCATCGGCCTCAGCTTCGTGCTGATCGCCGGCACCAACGCGATCGCGGGCCCGCAGGTGCAACTGATCCCGCTGCCACCGCTGCTGGCGGGTTCCGTGGACCTGGGCTTCCGTACTCTGCCGGCGCAGCGCCTGCTGGTGATCTTCGCGGGGCTTGCCGTGGCCGCGGCGGCGGTGTGGGTCGTCGCCAGCACGCGCTTCGGCGTCTGGCTGCGCGCCGCCGTCGACCACAGCGGCACGGCATCGACGCTCGCCATCCCGATCCGCGCGGTGCAGTGCGTGACCTTCGCCTCGGGCGCCGCGCTGGCGGGCCTCGGCGGCATCCTCGGCGCGGAGCTGATGCCGCTGGAGCCGTACTACGCCCTCAAGTACCTGGTGCTGGTGCTGGTCGTTGTGGCCGTTGGCGGCATGGGCAGCATCGGCGGTTCGCTCGCTGCGGCCGTCCTGCTGGGCGTCATCGAGACGGCCAGCAAGTACCTCGCCTCCGACTGGGGCAGCCTGTTCTTCTTCGTGGCCATGGCGCTGCTGCTCGCCTGGCGCCCGCAGGGATTGCTGAAGCGATGAACGCGATCACGCTCGCATGGCGTCGCGCCCAGCAGGCCACAGGCCTGGATGCCGCACAGCCGCATTGCGCGCCTCCGTGGCGCGCGCCCCTCGTCCTCCTCGTGCTGGGCCTGGCGGCATGCGCCCTGATGCCGGAGCAGCTCGGCCTGCTGACGCGCATCTTCATCTCCGCACTGTTCGTGCTGTCGCTCGACCTGGTGGTCGGCATCGCCGGGCTGGCGACCCTGGGCCACGCGGCGGTGTTCGGGGTGGGTGCCTATGCCGCCGGAATCTTCGCGCTGAAAGTGATGCCCGACCCGCTGGCCGGCTTGGCGATCGGCATTCTTGCCGGCGCCGTGCTGGCGCTGCTCTCGGGGGCGTTCCTGCTGCGCTACCAGGGTTTCACGCTGCTGATGCTCACGGTGGCGGTTGCCCAGATCGTGCTCAGCATCGCGCAGAAGGCCCGCGGCTGGACCGGTGCGGACGACGGACTGTCCGGCTACGTCATCGCACCGCTGTTCGGACGCTTCGCATTCGACATGGAGGGCAGGGTGGCCGCGTTCTACACGCTCGCCGTACTGGTGGTGGTGTTCTACGTGCTGCGGCGGCTGGTCGATTCACCCTTCGGCTTGGCGGTGCGGGGCATCCATGAGAACCGCGCGCGCATGGCCGCCCTGGGTACGCCCGTGTTCGCCAGGTTGCTGGCGCTCTATACGGTGGCGGGTGCGGTCGCGGGTGCCGCCGGTGCACTCTCGGCCCAGACGACCGCCGTGGTCGGGCTCGACAGCCTCTCTTTCGCGCTTTCGGCGGAAGCGCTTGTGATGCTCATCCTCGGCGGCGCGGGCCGCTTGACGGGCGCTCTCGTGGGGGCTGCCGTCTTCACGCTGCTGCACCACACCGCGGCCTCGATCAATCCTTATCACTGGCTCTTCGTCGTCGGTGCGCTGCTGATGCTGGTGGTGCTCGTTTCGCCGGCGCGGGTCTGGGCGTGGCTGCGCGGCCGCATGGGGACACCCGCATGACAACGGCTTTGCTGGAGTTGCGAGGCGTGGACAAGCGTTTCGGCGGCCTGCACGTCACGCGCAGCGTTTCTTTTGCGCTGGCGGCAGGCGACCGTATGGCCCTGATCGGCCCGAACGGTGCCGGCAAGACGACGCTGGTCAACCAGATCAGCGGGGTCCTGCAGCCGGATGCGGGAGCCATCCACTTGCTGGGCGAAGATGTAACGCGCCTGCCGCAGGCCAAGCGCGTCCGTCGTGGCTTGGCCAGGACGTTCCAGATCACCACGCTGGCTCCGCACTTCCCGGTGCAGCGGCAGGTGGAACTGGCGTTGCTCGAGCGGGAGGGGCTGACCGGGCGGGCGTGGCGCTGCGTGGACGCCTACGCAGGCGTTCGGGCGGAAGCGCTCGAATTGCTGTCCCGCTTCGGCCTGCGCGAGCATGCGGCGACACCGACCCAGGACCTCGCCTATGGAGAGCAGCGGCTCGTCGAGATGGCCCTGGCCCTGGCGCTGCGCCCGCGCGTATTGCTGCTGGACGAGCCCATGGCGGGCGTTCCAAAGGGTGACGGCGGGCGGCTGCTGACGGCCCTCGAATCGCTGCCGCGCGATCTGGCCGTGCTGATCATCGAGCATGACATGGACCTCGTCTTCCGCTTCGCGACGCGCATCGTGGTGCTCGCGGAAGGTGCCGTCCTGGCGGACGGCGATCCCGAGACCATCCGGCGCGATCCGCAAGTTCGTGCCGCGTACCTGGGGCATTGACGATGGAACGCGCAATGCTGCAACTGGAAGGCGTGGTGGCCGGCTACGGGCCGACGACGGTCCTGGACGGGCTGCAACTGCAAGTCCGCGCAGGCGAACGGCTGGCGATGCTGGGGCGCAATGGCGTCGGCAAGACCACCGTCCTGCGTGCGGTCATGGGGCTGGTCCCCCTGCGTGCGGGCCGGATCCTGTTCGAAGGGCAGGACCTGGCCGGCATGGCGCCGCACCGGCGCGCTGCACTGGGCCTCGGCTATGTGCCGCAAACGCGCGACATCTTTCCGTCTTTGACCGTCGAGGAGAACCTCGTCGCCGGCCTCAAGCGGCGGCCGCTCCAGGCGCTGGACGAGGCCTACGCGCTTTTTCCGCGGCTGGCAGAACGCCGCCGCAACGGTGGTGGCCAGCTCTCCGGTGGCGAGCAACAGATGCTGTCCGTGGCGCGGGCGCTGTTAGGACAACCCAACTTGCTGTTGCTCGATGAGCCCCTGGAGGGCCTGGCCCCGCTGATCCGGCAGGAGCTGCTGGCGGTGTTCCGCCGCATGAGCGAGCAGACGGGCATCCCCGTGGTCATCGTGGAGCAGCAAATCGACGAGGTGCTCGGCTACGCACAGCAGGCCGTCGTGCTGGACCACGGCACCGTGGTGCATCAGGACACGGCGGCGGGGTTGCGGGCCGACAACGAAGCACTGGACCGCTGGCTCGGGATGGCGGTGCAATGACCGGTTCCCTGCGTAAAGTGGTGCCCATGAGCACCTTCCGCCCCAAGAAATCCGCCCAGGCGCCGGTCAAGACCGTCGTCGCCGTCAAGTCCCGCGCGCGCAAATCCGCCGTTGCCGATGCCGAGCCTGTAACGCCGGAAGTCATCGACCTCGAACACTACGCACCGGCCTATCTGACCTGGATCGCCAACAAGCTGTCACGTGGCGCGTCTCAGCACTACCTGGCGCTTTTTGACGTGGGGATCGAGACCTGGCGTTGCCTCGTGCTGCTGGCGATCCACGGTTCAGTCACGGCCCAACAAGTGTCCCGCGTGATCGGCATGGACAAGGGCGCGGTCAGCCGCTGTTTCAAGGGCATGCAGGAGCGCGGCCTGATCCGGACGGAACTGGACCCGGCGGATGGCCGCGCACGCGTGGCGGTTCTCACCCCGGCGGGACGGGCGCTGCATGACCGGATCCGTGAAGTGGCGCTCGAGCGCGAGCGCGTCTTCCTCTCCGTGCTGTCGGCCAAGGAAGTGGAAACCCTGCTGTCCCTGCTGCGCCGGCTGCACGAGAACCTGCCGGCCGTGGAAGGGGCCACGCAGGAGTACGTCAAACGCAAGTTCCCCGAAGCGGCGGCCCGAGGCCGCCGCCGGCGGGAGGATGAAGAGGACGCATGAACGAACTTCGGGTCCAGGTGCTGAACCGCGTGCAGGAGGCCGAGGGCATCTGCAGCTTCGAATTGGTGGACCCGCGGGGAGAGCCGTTGCCGGCGTTCAGCGCGGGCGCGCACATCGACGTGCAGGTCGCACCATCCGTCGTGCGCCAATACTCGCTGTGTAACGATCCCGCCGAGCGGCACCGCTGGCGCATCGCGGTGCTGCGCGAACCCGCGTCGCGCGGCGGCTCTGCCGGCATGCACGAGCGCATGTTGCCGGGCGCGGCCGTTCAGGTCAGCGTGCCGCGCAATCACTTCGAGCTCGTCGCCGCAAGGCGAAGCCTCCTTGTCGCGGGGGGCATCGGCATCACGCCCATTCTGGCCATGGCGCAGGCGCTGCATGCGACAGGCCGGGATTTCGCCATGCATTACTGCGCGCGCAGCACGAACCGCATGGCCTTTCGGCGTGAAATCGAGCAATCCGGCTATGCACACAACGTGGCTTTTCACCTGAGTGACGGTCCGCCTGGACAAAAATTCCATGCCGCGGTGGCACTCGGTGCCCCCGAACCAGGCGCGCACCTCTACGTGTGTGGTCCGGCGGGATTCATGGATCACGTCCTGACGACCGCGCGGGATCTTGGTTGGCCGGACGCACAACTTCATCGCGAGCACTTCGCGGGCACCGTCTCACACGCCGCGGACGACGTCGCATACGACCTGCAGCTTGTGCGGTCCAGACGCACGGTTCGGGTCACCGCCGATCAGACCGCGTTGCAGGCGCTGCTCGGCGAAGGCATCGACGTCCCGTTCTCCTGCGAGTCCGGGGTCTGCGGAACCTGCTTGACGCGCGTGCTGGCCGGCGAGCCGGACCACCGCGACAGTTTTCTCACCGAGGCCGAACGCGCGGCGGGCGACCAATTCACGCCCTGCTGTTCCCGATCCAGAACCCCGCTGCTCGTGCTCGATCTCTGAGCCCCGCACTGCCAATTGCAAGGAGCCATCTCATGCAGACCGCCACCATCGCCCCACCGACTTCCCCCAAACGCTCAGCCACGCTGTTTCCGCGCGACCAATGGTACGTCGCGGCCTTCGCCGCGGACGTGACCCAGCAGCCCATCGCCCGCACATTCCTGAACGAGAAGGTCGTGCTGTTCCGCACCGCCGAAGGCCAGGTGGCCGCGCTCGAGGATCGCTGTTGCCATCGCTCGCTGCCCCTGTCCTGCGGGACCGTCGAAGGAGGCGGACTGCGCTGCGGCTACCATGGCATGCTGTACGCACCCAGCGGCCAGTGCATCGAGATCCCGGGGCAGGACCGCGTTCCGGCGAAGGCCAAAGTCAAGGCGTATCACGTGGCCGAGCAGAACCAGATCATCTGGATCTGGATGCCTGTGCTCGATGGCGCCGAGCCCGATTCGCCGCCGCCCGTCTATCCGTGGCACGAGCACCCCAACTACAAGTGGGGCCATGGGATGTACCACTACCAGGCGCCCTGGCAGCTGATCCACGACAACCTCATCGACCTGAGCCACCTGGGCTATGTCCACCTCAAGACCATCGGGGGCAACGCCCGGCTGCACATGACGGCGCCGACAAAGGTCACGCAGGACGGCGACGTGGTCAAAGTGAAACGGCTGATGCCTGGCTCCGTGCCACCGCCCACCTACAAGGCGGCCTGGCCCTTCGGTGACACCTGCGACCGCTGGCAGGAGATCGATTTCCATCTGTCGCATCTGCGCATCTGGACGGGGGCCTGCGAGCCTGGCACGGATTCGCTGGACGATCCCGAGCGCGGCGGCTTCCACATGCGCGGCTTCCACGGCATCACGCCCGAAACCGGGGAGACCTGCCACTACTTCTGGAGCATGTGCGCCAACAAGCATCCGGACATGCCGGAGAACATCAAGGAAGTTGTCGACCAGACGCGATTCACCTTCGACGAAGACCGCGAGGTCATCGAGAACCAGTATCGCAACATGCTCGATTTCGGCGAACGCGCAAGCTGGCTCGACATCCATGTGGATGTCGGTGCCAATCGCGCTCGCCGGATCGTGCAGAGGCTGACCGAGTCCCAAGAAGACCGGCAGCTGACGCCGGCCTGAACAGGCCGGACCACCAAGAAAGAGGAGACATCATGAATAGACATCCGCTCGCGCGGAGGACCTTGCTCGCCTTCGCGGCGGCATCCTGCGCTTTTCCCGCCGTCGCGACGGCCCAGTCTGCGGGTCGCGGCAAAGCGCTGCGCATCGGGACGACCTTCGACAACACCGGGATCGGACGCGTCAATGGAGCAGACCTGTTCGCAGGCTCGCGCGCGCTGATCGCGCGGGTCAATCGGGAAGGGGGCATTCAGGGAGTCCCCCTCGAACTCGCCATGGAAGATGACGGATTCGACCCGGCCGTCACGAAGCAGAAGACGGAAGCTTTCGTGGCGGATCCGTCGATCCTCGCGTTGCTGCACCCACTTGGCACGCAGCAGACCGCAGCCATGATGCAGGTCACCACCGAGCTCGCGGTGGTGGGCCCCAGCACCGGCACCATTGGCCTGCGGCGCAGCAAGGCCCCTAACGTTTTCTGGACTCGCGCCAGCTACGGCGACGAGATGGATCGCCTGTTGGGAATGGCGAGCACGCTGGAGCTGCGCTCCGCCGCGCTGGTGTACCCGAACGATGCCCTCGGGCAGTCGCTGCTCGCGGCATTCCAGGCCTCTTGCGACAAGCACAAGCTGAAGGCGGTGGCCACCTCCGCGACCCCGAACACGGCCAGCGTCGAGGTAGAGCCTGCAGCTCGGGTGATCGCGCAGGCCAATCCACAGTTGGTCGTGATGGGCCTGGCGGCTTCGTCCCCGGCATTCGTGCTGGCCTTTCGCAGGCTCAATGCCTCGACGCGGATCTTCGGAATCTCCATTGGCGCGAGCTCGGGTTCGATACGCGCGATGGGCGACATGGCGCGCGGCGTCGGCTTCTCGATCGTCGTTCCGTCGCCGACGGCGCAGAAGTTCGAGCTGGTGCGTCGCTATCAAGCCGACCTCAAGGCAATCGGATCGACCGACTACTCGTTGTTCGGCGTCGAAGGCTACTTGGCGGCCAGCGTGCTGGTCCAGGCGCTCCGCCGCGCCGGTCCGGGCGCCACGCGCGCATCCGTCGTGCAGGCGCTGGAAGAAATTTCCGGCCTGGATCTCGGCGGCGTGCGGGTGAGCTTCGGGCGCGGCTTGCGCGAGGGCAGCGATTTCGTTTCCGTCGCCGTGGTCGGCCCCGAAGGCCGCTTGACGATGTAACCCACAGACCAACAAGAGAAATTCCAGATGAACTTGCTACGCCGTCGCCTGCTGGGCGCATCCCTGATTGCTGCAACGGGTCCGATCGTGGCCCAGACCAACCCATACCCGTCCCGTCCGGTGACCTGGGTCGTTCCGTACCCGGCGGGAGGTTTCGGTGATGCGCTCTCGCGCCTGCTGGCACCGCGAATTGCGACAGGCCTGGGGCAACCGGTGGTCGTCGACAACAAGCCTGGGGCAGGGGGTCAGATCGGCGCCGTGTACGCCAAGCAGCAGCCGGCCGACGGCTACACCGTTCTCTATGGGGACATCGGGCCGCTGGCCATGAACGCGGCCTTGTACCAGAAGCCGGGTTACGACCCGCTGAAGGACTTCGTGCCCGTGACCCGACTGATGACCACGCCCACGCTCCTGGTGGTGCCGGCGAGCAGCCGCATTGCCACCTGGGCCGATCTGCAGAAGGCGGCCGCGGCGACGGGCAATGGCCTGAGCTACGGCTCCTATGGTCCCGGCAGTTTCCCGCACGTCTGGGTCGAGATGATGAAGCGGCAGACGGGCGGCAAGTTCACGCACATCCCCTACAAGGGCGCTGCGCCTGCTGTGCAGGACCTGATCGGCGGACAGATCGACATGCTGGTCGACGTGGTTGCCAACAGCATGCCATTGGTGAAGGACGGCAAGCTGCGGGCCATCGCGGTCATCGGAAGCGACAAGCGGCTCGTGGGCCTGCCCCAGGTGCCGACGCTTGCTGAACTCGGCGCTCCCGGCCTGAACACACCCGGCTGGACGGGCGTCATGGTCCGTCAAGGTACGCCCCGAGCTGTCATCGAGCGATTGCACCAGGAGATCGTGAAGGCAGTGAAAGCGCCTGAGGTGGAGCGGCAGTACGCCGAGCTGGGCATCGCCATCGCACCGATGGCTCCCGAGGAATTTGGGGCATTCGTCCAGGCTGAGACCGTGCGATGGGGGACCGTGATCAAGGCAGCTGCCATCACGCTGGACTAATCATGGCCCACATTCGTCAATCCATGGTCCGGGCGCTCGTGCTTGCTTCATTGACGGTGATCGCGGGTTGCGGTCACCTGCCAGCCAGTCCAGTGGCCATCCAGCATTGTGAATCGTTGCAGGGCGCGCGCATTGACGCGACGCGCATCGGCCTTCCGACACGGGGAGCCGTCGTCGATTCGAGCCAAGTTGCGCCAGCTGTCGCGCCGTACCAGGACGCGGAAGGTGAACACCTTCTCGAGACCCCCGCGCGCTGCCTGGTGCTCGGTCGCATCGAGGCCGTGGATCCGGCGGCACCGCCCATCCGGTTTGCAATCAACTTGCCGCTCTCCAATTGGAACGGGCGCGCGCTGCAGTCCGGTGGTGGCGGTCTTGGGGGGCAGCTGATCACCGCTCCACGCAACAAGGCGTCGGGCAGGTTCGATCCCAATCCCGTCACCGAGCCCTATCCGATCACGCGCGGGTACGTGACTTTCGGCAGCGACAACGGGCACCCGCCCATGAGCTTCGAGTGGAGCCGCAGCGACGAAGCCATGCGAAATTTCGCGCACGAGGAACTGAAGAAGACCAAGGACGTCGCGATGGCGGTGATCGTGGCGGCCTACGGCCGAAAGCCTTCTTACGTGTTCTTCAATGGTGAGTCGGCCGGCGCGCGCGAGGCGCTTCGCGCGGCCCAGGTGTATCCACAAGACTACGACGGGGTGATTGCCACTTCGCCGGTCTTGAACTGGAACGCGAACCACCTGTCCGACAACGTCCTGCGGACGCGTCTGGTCGATGGCTTCCTGGACGTCGCGGCGGTCAAGCTGGTTGCCGACGATGCCCGTGCCCGCTGCGATGCGGCCGACGGCCTGGCGGATGGCGTCATTGGCCGCTACCTCGAATGTCCGAACGACCTGGCCCGGCTGACCTGTCGCCCAGGGGTCGCGCAGGCAGCTTGCCTGACGCCGGCGCAGATCGACGCGGTCAGGGCGCATCGGGAACCGTATGCCGTCCCCGTTCCCTTGGCGCATGGCGTAACCCATTTTCCCGGCTATCGCGTGACTGGGGACGAGGATGGCGCGCGGTGGCAATGGCGCTTCTACGTGACCGGCGAGGAGCCGCCCTCGCGCGACCTCACGCCGGGGCTGGGCTGGGAGCAGCGCCGAGGCGGCATCCTGAATTTCGCGAGCTGGTGGGTGCGCCATGGCATCGCGCGCGACCCAGCCGTGAACCCGGTGGGGTTCGATCCCAAGAAGTACGAAGGGCGCATCCGGGAACTCTCGACCTGGTTCGATGCGACCGACCCTGATCTCTCCCGCTTTGCCGCGCGCGGCGGGAAGCTGATCATCATCCATCCTTCCGCCGACAACGCGACGCCGCTTTCCGCATCGGCGGAATACGTGGACCGTGTCGTGCAGACCATGGGCCAACAGGCGACGGATCGATTCCTCCGCTTCTACGTGCCGGTGGGCGGCAGCCACAACGTGGGCGGCACCAGCCAATTGAGCGCGCTGACCATGCTGGAGGACTGGGTGCTGCGCAACCAGGTTCCATCGGATGCTCCGGTCGCCTATGACCTGTCCCTGACGGATGGCGCCTTCCGGGCCTCACGTCCGGCCTGCCGCTATCCGACCTATCCGCACTACAAGGGCGCGGGGGACGTGAAGCGCGCGGAGAGTTTTGAATGCCGTCCCAGGGCCGGCTGGTCGATGCGGGATGCGCGCTAGAGCCGTGAGCCGCATCAAGGGCTTGCTCGATCTGAATTTGCTGCGGCTACTGGTTACGCTCCAAGCCACCGGGTCCGTTGATGCCGCTGCGCGCCGCCTGGAAATTTCCTCCCATTCGGCACGCGGGGGCCTCGCGGAGCTTCGGGCGTACTTTGGTGATCGCCTTTTTGTCGGGCCGACCTTTGAGACCACCCAGGTCGGGCGGCAAGTCTGTGCCGTCGCGCATCAATCCTTGGAGGTCTTGGACGCCGGCATGAAGGCAGTTGTCGCATTGCCTGCAACGCCAGCGAGTTTCGCCTTGCGTACCCGAAGGCAAGCCTTGCTGGCAACAGGCTCGATATCGGGCGGCCAAGCAAATTGAACGGACAACTTCAGCTTTTCTACCAACGTCAAGGAGACGCCGATGACCAGTAGCAATCGTGGTGTGGCCTATGTGAGCCAAGGCAAGGTGGAGGTGCAGCCCATCGCATTTCCGAAACTTGAAGATCCGAGAGGGCGCCGGATCGACCATGGCGTCATCCTCAAAGTGGTGTCAACCAACATCTGCGGTTCGGACCAGCATATGGTGCGTGGCCGCACAACCGCTCCTGAGGGCTTGATTCTTGGCCACGAGATCACCGGCGAAGTGATCGAGTTGGGCCGTGACGTCGAAACGCTCCAGCGCGGAGACATTGTCTCGGTACCATTCAATGTCGCCTGCGGCCGTTGCCGGACGTGCAAGGAGCAGCACACGGGTGTCTGCCTCACAGTCAATCCTTCGCGCGCCGGCGGTGCCTATGGTTATGTCGACATGGGCGGATGGGTCGGTGGCCAGGCTGAATACGTCATGGTGCCGTACGCTGACTTCAATCTGCTGAAATTCCCGGACCGCGAGCAGGCGATGGCGAAAATCAGGGATCTCACATGCCTCTCCGACATTCTGCCAACTGGGTACCACGGTGCAGTGAGCGCCGGCGTCGGTCCCGGCAGTACCGTCTACATCGCGGGGGCAGGCCCGGTCGGGATGGCCGCAGCTGCATCGGCACAATTGCTCGGTGCCGCAGTCGTCATCGTCGGCGACGTCAACCCGCAACGACTGATCCATCCGAAGCGGCTGGGCTACCAGACCGTCGATCTTTCGCTGGATGCGTCGCTGGGCGAGCAGATCGCCCAGATCCTCGGAACGCCGGAGGTCGATTGCGCAGTCGATGCCGTCGGGTTCGAGGCGCGCGGCCACGGGCACGAAGGTGCTCGGCGTGAAGCCCCCGCGACTGTGCTCAATGCGCTGATGGAAGTGACGCGGGCTGCGGGGAAAATCGGCGTTCCTGGACTCTATGTCACAGGAGACCCCGGCGGAGTTGACGCCGCAGCGAAGGAGGGCTCACTGAGCATCCGACTCGGGCTTGGGTGGGCCAAGTCGCACAGCTTCTTCACGGGGCAGACCCCGGTCATGAAGTACAACCGAGCGTTGATGCAGGCCATCCTTTGGGACCGCATCAAGATCGCTGATGCAGTAGGCGTCGAGGTGATCACGCTTGACGATGCTGCGCGAGGGTATGCTGAGTTTGACGCGGGAGCACCGAAAAAGTTTGTCCTAGACCCGCACGGCATGGTCGGCGCGACCTAGCCCAGCCGTTGGAAACTCTGCGGCAGGACGCTCGCCCTCGCGCGGCGGCGCGTGTTTGATGCAACGACGCCGGCGATTCGCGAGCGCGCGCCGCACCTCGCTATTCGCCCGGATGGCTGTTCTCGGCCAAGAGCTGACGGTTGCAGGCTTGACCCTTACCGGAGACCAGCTGCTGCCGGCTGGTCGAACCCGGGCAAGAAGGATTGCAGTGGACAGGCACCCCAGGGTCCGCAATTGATCGCCTGGGGGCGGCGCCGAGCCACTGCCGCCTCGTGTGAGGCACGCGATCCGGGCCGCAATCTTGTCCACAACGGAAGTGGACAACTCCGGGGAAAAGCCAGGGGAAGGCGCGCCGGACCCGCGTTGGCCCTACGCCAGCAAATGATGCTCAACGATTGAGCAGCGATTGGCCTGCTAAGCCCAGCGGACGTGCCCGGCAACCGAAATCTGGCTACATGGTGGCTACATGACCCAGAAAACAAAAAGCCCGCTATCGTTTAGATAGCGGGCTTTCCTTTGCTGACTGGTGCCGGAGAGATGAATCGAACACCCGACCTTCTCATTACGAATGAGCTGCTCTACCGACTGAGCTACACCGGCTAAGCCTCGGATTATAGCGCAGGCGCAGGAGGGGGAGGCAACCCGCCTCCGTGCGCGCAGGCGTGCAAGCAAGGCGGTGTCCGACCGCAAACCACGCGTGCCCGCCGACAGCGTCTCGTTGCCACGGGACCCAGCATGGCTGCATGCTCATCTTCTTTTCCAACAAGCTCGGCTGGGCCGGATCCATTGCCGTCTCCGTGATCCTCTCCGTGCTGCTGTACCTTCTTTTCCGCTTCTTGTTCTGAGGTCGAGCCGGAGTCAAGGTTGAAGGAGGCGACGCTCAGGTGGCGTGATACCCCGTCACCCGCTCCACCTCGTTCTTCGACCCCAGGATCACGCTCACCCGCTCGTGCAGCCGCGCCGGCTGGATGTCGAGGATGCGTTCCCGGCCGTTGGTGGCCACGCCGCCGGCCTGTTCGATGAGCCAGCCCATGGGGTTGGCCTCGTACATCAGGCGCAGCTTGCCCGGCTTGTCGGGCTCCCGCTGGTCCCAGGGGTACAGGAAGATGCCGCCGCGCGTGAGGATGCGATGCACGTCGGCCACCATGCTGGCCACCCAGCGCATGTTGAAGTCCTTGCCGCGCGGGCCTTCCTTGCCGGCCAGGCATTCGTCGATGTAGCGCTTCACGGGCGGCGCCCAGTGCCGCATGTTGCTCATGTTGATGGCGAATTCCTTCGTGTCGTCGGGGATGCGCACATCCTCCTCCGTCAGGATGAAGGAGCCTTGCTCGCGGTCGAGCGTGAACATGGCCACGCCGTCGCCCACGGTCAGCACCAGCGTGGTCTGGGCGCCGTAGATGCAGTAGCCGGCCGCCACCTGCTTGCTGCCGCACTGCAGGAAGTCCTGCTCGCTCACGCCGGGGCTGCCGGCCTCAGGCTTCTTCAGCACGCTGAAGATGGTGCCGATGCTCACGTTGACCTCGATGTTCGACGAGCCGTCCAGCGGATCGAACAGCAGCAGGTACTCGCCTTGCGGGTAGCGGTTGGGCACCACGTAGATGCCCTCCATCTCCTCGCTGGCCATGGCCGCCAGGTGGCCGCCCCATTCGTTGGCCTCGATCAGCACCTCGTTGGCGATGATGTCCAGCTTCTTCTGCACCTCGCCCTGCACGTTCTCGCTGTGCGCCGTGCCCAGCACGCCGCCGAGCGCGCCCTTGTTCACGGCGTGGCTGATGCTCTTGCAGGCGCGTGCCACCACTTCGAGCAGCAGGCGCAGGTCGGAAGGGATGAGGTTGTCGACGCGCTGCTTTTCGACGAGGTAGCGGGTGAGGGAGATCTTGGCGGTCATGGGTGGTTGGTGTGCGCTCAGCGCAGTTCGAAGGCCGGCAGCTTCTTGTCCACCGCGACGTTCTTCAACGTCGCGTAGACCGGCATGCCGTTCCTGAATTTCGGCGCGTCCTCGCCCTGGATCAGCGGACGCAGGTAACGCTTGCAAGCCGGGGTGATGCCGAAGCCGTCGGGCGTGATGAAGTTGCGCGGCATGAACTTCTCGACGTTCGCCACGCTCGCCAGCGGCGCCATGCCGATGCGGTACTTGTAGGGGGTGTCGCTGGTGCGCTCGATGGTCGGCATCACCGCGTTGTGGCCCTGCAGCGCGAGCTTCACCGCGGCGGCGCCCACCTTGTAGGCCTGCTCGACGTCGGTCTTCGATGCGATGTGCCGCGCCGCGCGCTGCAGGTAGTCCGCGACGGCCCAGTGGAACTTGTGGCCGAGCGCCCGCTTGACGATGCCGGCGACAACGGGTGCGGCCCCGCCCAACTGGGCGTGGCCGAAGGCGTCCTTGGTGCCTTGCTCCGCAAGGAAGGTGCCGTCCGGGTGATGGCAGCCTTCGGAGACGATGACGGTGCAATAACCGTGCTTCTTCACCAGCGTGTCGACCCGAGCAACAAACTTCTTCTCGTCGAACGGGATCTCGGGGAACAGCACCACGACCGGGATGCCCTCGTCCTCGATCAGCCCACCGGCCGCGGCGATCCACCCGGCATGCCGGCCCATCACTTCGAGCACGAACACCTTGGTCGAGGTCTTGGCCATCGAACGCACGTCGAACGACGCTTCGAGCGCCGACACCGCGACGTACTTGGCCACCGAGCCGAAGCCGGGGCAGCAGTCGGTGATGGGCAGGTCGTTGTCGACCGTCTTCGGCACGTGAATGGCCTGGATCGGATCACCCATGCTCTCCGACAGCTGGCTGACCTTGTAGCAGGTGTCGGCCGAGTCGCCGCCGCCGTTGTAGAAGAAGAAACCGATGTTGTGCGCCTGGAACACCGCGATCAGCCGCTCGTACTCGCGCCGGTTGGCCTCCACCGACTTGAGCTTGTAGCGGCAGGAGCCGAAGGCACCCGACGGCGTGGAGCGCAGCAGCGCGATGGCCGCGGCGCTTTCCTTGCCCGTGTCGATGAGGTCTTCGGTCAGCGCGCCGATGATGCCGTTGCGCCCGGCGTAGACCTTGCCGATGCGGTCCTTGTTGGCGCGGGCCGTTTCGATGACACCGCAGGCGCTGGCATTGATGACGGCGGTGACGCCGCCCGACTGCGCGTAGAAGGCGTTCCTTTTCGTCCTGGACGCGGCGGCCATGGCGTGCTCAGTCGGCCAGCGCGCGGCTCACGACCTCGCGCACGTCGTTGCTCAGGTCCGGCTTGGCGGCCACGCGGGCGATGGCTTCGCGCGCAGCGCCACGCAGTGGCTCGGCCAGCTTCTTCCAGCGGTCCAGGGCCCGGGCGAGCCGCGCCGCCACTTGCGGGTTCACCGTGTCGAGTTCGATCACGCGGTCGCTCCAGTACACGTAGCCCGCGGCGTCGGCGCGGTGGAACGCGCCCGGGTTGCCGCTGCAGTAGCTGAAGATGACGCTGCGCGCGCGGTTCGGGTTGCGCAGCGTGAAGTCCGCGTGGTTCATCAGCTGCTTGACCACCGGCAGGATGTTGCCGCCACGGTCCGGCGCGCCGGCCTGCAGCGCGAACCATTTGTCGAGCACCAGCGCCTCGTCCTTGAACATGGCGTGGAAGCGCTGCAGGGCCTGCGCCGCCAGCGCGTGGCCGCTGGTGACCAGCGCGGCCAGGGCGTTGAAGCGGTCCGTCATGTTCGACGCGTCCTTGAAGCGTTGCAGCGCCTTGCCCGGCCACACGCTGTCGCCGGAGCTGCGAGCCGCCAGGCACAGGTGCGTGAGCGCCAGGCCAGCCAGCGCGCGCCGGCCGCTGGACACCGCGTCCGGGCTGTACGCGCCGTTCTCGCTGTGCGCCTCGAAGGCCCATGCCCAGTCGCTGAACAGGGCCTGCGCCAGCTGTTCGCGCATCGCTTCGCGCACGGCGTGGATGCGCTGCGGGTCGACCACGTCGAGCTGCTCGGCGATGTAGGTTTCGGCGGGCAGCGTGAGCACCAGCTCCTTGAAGGCGGCATCCAGCTTGTCGCTGCGCAGGATGACGCGCATGGCTTCGATGAAGGCGTGGTCCAGCCGGATGTCGGCAGGGGCCACCGATTCGTTGCGGATGTGGCCCAGCGCGCGCTGCGTCGCCAGGCGCTGCCCGGCCTCCCAGCGGTTGAACGGGTCGGCGTCGTGCGCCAGCAGCGTCAGCAGCTCGGTGTCGGTGTACAGGTAGTCCAGCACCACGGGCGCGCTGAAGCCGCGCAGCAGCGAGGGCACGGGCGCGGCCGTGAGGCCCGGGAACGTCAGCGTTTCGGTGGCGTCCGTCAGCACGTGCATGCCGGTGGTCAGTTCGTTGCCATTCGCGTCGAGCAGGCCCAGCGCGATGGGGATGACGAAGGGCAGCTTCTCCGCCTGGCCGGGCGTGGGCGCGCAGCTTTGCGACAGCGCCAGGCTGTAGATGCCGCTCACCGGGTCGAAGTGCCCGGCCGCCTTCAGCCGCGGCGTGCCGGCCTGGCTGTACCAGCGCTTGAACTGGTCGAGCTTCTGGGCGAGCGGCGACTCGGGGTTGGCATCCGCGATGGCCTGGACGAAGTCGTCGCAGGTGACGGCGTGGCCGTCGTGCCGCTCGAAATACAGCGACATGCCCTTGGCGAAACCCTCGCGTCCGACGAGGGTCTGCATCATGCGGACGACTTCGGCGCCCTTCTCGTACACCGTGACGGTGTAGAAGTTGTTGATCTCCAGGTACTGGTCGGGCCGCACCGGGTGGGCCATCGGGCCCGCGTCCTCGGGGAACTGCGCGGTGCGCAGCACGCGCACGTCCTCGATGCGCTTGACGGCGCGCGCCGAGTCGGCGCCGGCCAGGTCCTGGCTGAACTCCTGGTCGCGGAAGACCGTGAGGCCTTCCTTCAGCGAGAGCTGGAACCAGTCGCGGCAGGTGACGCGGTTGCCCGTCCAGTTGTGGAAGTATTCGTGGCCGACGACGCTCTCGATGTTGGAGTAGTCGGTGTCGGTCGCGGTCGCCTGATTCGCCAGGACGTACTTCGTGTTGAAGATGTTCAGGCCCTTGTTCTCCATGGCGCCCATGTTGAAGTCGCTGGTGGCGACGATCATGAAGCGTTCCAGGTCCAGCGGCAGCTTGAAGCGCGCCTCGTCCCAGGCCACGGACGCCATCAGCGAGTTCATCGCGTGCTCGGTCTTGTCGAGGTCGCCGGGGCGCACGTAGACCTGCAGCAGGTGCTCCTTGCCGTTGCGCGCGGCGATGCGCTGCTCGCGGCAGACCAGTTGCCCGGCGACCAGCGCGAACAGGTAGCTGGGCTTGCGGAAGGGATCCACCCATTTCGCGAAATGGCGGCCGTCTTCCAGCGCGCCCTGTTCGACCAGGTTGCCGTTGGACAGCAGCACCGGATAGCGTGCCTTGTCGGCGCGCAGGGTCACGGTGTAGCTGGCCATCACGTCGGGCCGGTCCAGGAAGTAGGTGATGCGCCGGAAACCTTCGGCTTCGCACTGCGTGAAGAACGAATCGTTGCTCACGTACAGGCCCATCAGCTTGGTGTTCTTGGCCGGGGCGCAGGTGGTGAAGATTTCCAGGTCGAAGGGCTCGTGGCCCTCCGGCAGGTTCTCCAGCACCAGCTGGCTGTCCTCCAGCTTGAACGACGTGCCCTGGCCGTTGACCAGCACGCGGGCCAGGTTCAGCTCTTCGCCGTCCAGCCGCAGCGGCTGCGCCGTCACGTCAGGATTGCGCCGCACCTTCATGCGGTTGAGCACGCGCGTCTTGCCCGGGTCGAGGTCGAACGCGAGTTCGACCGTGTCGATCCAGTACGCGGGCGGCTGGTAATCGGCGCGCAGAATCACTTTGGACTGTCCTTCACGCATCCAGGTTCTCCAGAAAATTCGATGTGGTCAGTTCACGGAAATCGCGCACCTGGGCCAGCACGTGCGGGCCGGCGAGCTCTTCCGCCGGGTGGCTGCTGCAGATCGCCACCGCGCGCATGCCGGCGCGGCGTGCCGCCTCGATGCCGAAAGGCGCATCCTCGAACACGATGCAGTCGGCCGGAGCGGCGCCGACGCGGCGCGCGGCTTCCAGGAAGAGGTCGGGCTCGGGCTTGCCCGGCAGGCCTTCGTCGCCGCCCACGATGGCCTGCGGCGTCACCGCCAGGCGCAGATGGCGCAGCACGAAGGCGATGTTGTGCTGGTCGCCGGCGGTGGCCACGGCGATCTTGAGGCCGCGGCTGCGCGCCTGGCCCTCGAATTCGCCGAAGCCGGCGACCTCGCGGAACGCCGGCTCGAAGAGTTCGCGGTAAACGGCTTCCTTCTCCGCGATGAGTTCCAAAGCTCGAGCCTCTTCGGTCTGTGCGCCGAACAGCTCGCGGATGCATTCCACACCGTTGCGGCCGGTGGTGCGACGCAGGATCTCGTCGACTTCCATGGCGATGCCGTGCCGCCGGGTGAATTCCGCCCAGCTGCGCGCGTGGTACGGCATGGAGTCCACCATGGTGCCGTCCATGTCGAAGATGAGGGTGGTGGTCACAGGCTGTCATCCCGGGCTTGACCCGGGATCCATGCCGGCATGGTGCAGCGCACCGATGGATTGCGGGTCAAGCCCGCAATGACAAGTGGGGTCCTCATACGCCCTGCTTCAGCGAAGCCTCGATGAACGCATCGAGGTCGCCGTCCAGCACCTTCTGCGTGGCCGAGATCTCCACGCCGGTGCGCAGGTCCTTGATGCGGCTGTTGTCCAGCACATAGCTGCGGATCTGGTGGCCCCAGCCGACGTCCGTCTTGGTGTCTTCCAGCTTCTGCTGTTCTTCCATGCGCTTGCGCATCTCGTGGTCGTACAGGCGCGAGCGCAGGCGCTTCCACGCCACGTCGCGGTTGCTGTGCTGGCTGCGGCTGTCCTGGCACTGCACCACGATGTTGGTCGGGATGTGCGTGAGGCGCACGGCCGAATCGGTCTTGTTGATGTGCTGGCCGCCGGCGCCGGAAGCGCGGTAGGTGTCCACCCGCACGTCGGCCGGGTTGATGTCGATCTCGATCGAGTCGTCGATCTCGGGATAGACGAACACGCTGGCGAAGCTGGTGTGGCGCCCGCCCGAGGAGTCGAACGGCGACTTGCGCACCAGCCGGTGCACGCCCGTTTCGGTGCGCAGCAGCCCGTAGGCGTACTCACCTTCCAGCTTGATGGTGGCGCTCTTGATGCCCGCCGTGTCGCCGGGCGTCTCGTCTTCCACCGTGGTCTTGAAGCCCTTGCGCTCCGCGTACTTGAGGTACTGGCGCAGCAGCATGCTGGCCCAGTCACACGCTTCCGTGCCGCCGGCGCCGGCCTGGATGTCCAGGAAGGCGTTCAGCGGATCGGCCGGGTTGTCGAACATGCGGCGGAACTCCAGTTCCTCCACGTGCTTCGCCAGCTTCGCGCTTTCGGCTTCGATGGTGAGCAGGCCGGCTTCGTCGCCTTCCTCCTTGCTCATCGCATACAGCTCGAGGTTGTCGGCGAGGTCGCGCGTCAACGTCTCGAGCAGCGTCACTACGGCACCGAGCTGCTTCTGTTCCTTGCCCAGTTCCTGGGCCTTCTTCGGGTCGTTCCAGACCTTCGGGTCTTCCAGCGAGGCGTTGACCGTCCTCAGGCGTTCCGCTTTGGCATCGAAGTCAAAGATACCCCCGGAGATCTGCGGTGCGGGCCTGCAGGTCCGAGAGCTGGCTGCCGATCAGGTTGATGCGTTCTGCTTCCATGGAGATTCCTTCGCCCTTCGCGGGAAATCCGCCATTTTGTCATGCCGCCGCGCGGGCGGCCTGCCGTCGCAAAGACGGTCAGCGCGAAGCGCCGGAGAGACGCTGGGCGGCCGTGCGGCTGCCCATGGTGGCGGCACGCTGCAGCCAGCGCACAGCCTGGGACGGATCCTGTGCGACGGTCGTGCCTTCCATGTAGGCCACGCCCAGGAAGTAGCTCATCTCCATCCGGCCGAAACGGATGCCGTCTTCGGTGGTCTTGCCGGAACGCTTGAGGATGAAGGGCACGTCGCCCTTGCCGTCGGCGAAGGCCTGCATCTCGCCGATGGTGCGGGCGAAGAAGCGGTCCTTGGATTGCGCGGCCTGCACCTTGTCCGGCAGCGAAGCCACCAGTTCGTCGGCCAGGATCGGGAGCACTTCGAAAGGCGTCATGCCGCCGCGCATGCGGGGCGAGTACCAGCCGCGGAGCATCACCTTGTCGAGCGGCATCAGGCCATCGACCCTGGAGGGGAAGTAGCTCAGCACGGTCTTCCCGGCCGGGTGGCCGCGCACGCCCATCACGTGCATGGCTTCGTGATAGGCGCAGCGCCAGGCGTCCTTGCTGCGCATCTGCACGGCGGCCGACTCGATCCGGGTCTCCGTCATGAAGTTCAGGAAGGTCACGCAGGGCTGGTTGGCTTCCAGCATGTTGTCGGGCGTGATCTCGATGCTGAGGTTGGCGGTCTGGGCCGCGTCGGGCCGGTCGCTCACGTCCGTCACCTTGACGCCGGCTTCAGCAGCCACGTCCAGCACGGCCTGCAGCGTGTGCGCCTTGTGCTGCTGGAGGTGGACGCCGTGGATGCGGACGCGGATTTCCTGCTCCCAGCGGACCAGGCGCGTCGGCGTGCCGCTCTGGTGCCAGAGCACTTCCCACATGGTGCCCACGCCCTGCTCGAACTCGTCCGGGCCGGCCGGTCCAGCCATCGCCGGGCTGAACGAAAACGCCGCCAACACCGCCAACAAACCCGACTTCCACATGAGTACGCCCCTCGTCAGATGGGACGCATCTTGCGGTAGGACGCCTCCTACGGCAAGTGCTGTTACGTCCTACAAGGCAGGGACGCCGGGTCAGCAAGAAAAATTCACGGATTTCGGGGCTTCAGAAACAGTTCTAACGCCCGGTTGCCGCGCTCTCATTGAGGAAGGCTTCAATGAGCCCGGCCAACTGCTGAGGTTGGTCGTGATGCAGCATGTGCCCGGCGTCTTCAATCCGTCCTACACGGACGTCGGACACGGCCTTCAAACGTTCGTGGTACTCGGCCAGGGTGTATTTCCCTTGCCACCACTGCGACAGGCTGTCGTCGCTGGCCTCCACGGCCAGCGTGGGAGCGGTGATCGACTTGTAGAGTTCCAGCGTTTCCGGCACCTGGTACAGGTTGGCGTTGATGATCTTGTGCGCGGCGTGGCCGAGGATGCGCCAGGTGCCGCCGGCATCGGGCTTCGCCCAATGGCGGGCCAGCCAGTCCGCCTTGTCCTGGCTGAGCCGGCGGTTGGTCTTCATGAGGCGTTGAGCGACGCCTGCAGCATCGGCATAGCCTTTCAGGTCCAGCTCGCCCCGGTGGTAGGACTTGAGTTCGTCCATCCATTTGGCGTAGCGGCGCGGCGCCTGTTCCGGACGGGTCGCGGCCATGCCGAAGCCTTCCAGGTTCACCAGCCGGCGGATGCGTGCCGGCCGCGCGCCCGCGTAGAGCATCGCGATGTTGCCGCCCATGCTGTGGCCCACCAGGTCGACCGGTGCAGTCGGCGAATAGTGGTCGAGCACGAAGTCGAGGTCGGCCAGGTAGTCCGGGAACCAGTAGTTGTCCGTCGCCGGTTCCTCGGTGAGCCCGTAGCCGCGCCAGTCCGGCGCGATCACGTAGTGGTCCTTCTCGAACGCATCCACCACGAACTGGTAGGAGGCCGCGACGTCCATCCAGCCGTGCACCATCACCAGCGGCACCTTGCCGGGTGCGGGATCGCCCCAGACGCGCACGTGATAGCGGAGGGTGCGAATGGGGACGAATTCGCTGCGGGAGGCTCGACGCTCTTGGTACATTCGTCCGAATCATACGGATGAGCGGAAGACTGCGAGCGGCAATGGAATTCCGGCAACTGCGCTACTTCGTCAGCATCGCCGACCTCGGCAGCGTGTCGCGTGCTTCGCGGGCCCTCCACATCGCGCAACCCGCGCTGAGCCAGCAGCTGGCGCAGCTGGAGGCCGAACTGGGGCACGCACTGCTTCTGCGGCGGTCCAGCGGCGTCGTGCTGACGGACCATGGGCGCGAGTTCTACCGCCACGCGCAACGGATCCTGAAGCAGTTGGCCCAGGTGCCTGCCGCCCTGGACGCCAGTGCCGGCGAGCCGGCGGGCGACGTCGCCATCGGCTTGCCCCAGAGCACGGCTGCGCAGTACGCCATGCCGCTGCTGGCCGCGCTGGCCGGGCGCCATCCGCGCATCCGGCTCGAACTGTTCGACGAGATCAGCGGCAACCTGCTGGCCGGCCTGGACAGCGGCCGCCTCGACTTGGCGGTGCTGGTGGGGGACGAGGATGCCGCGCTGGCGCAGGCGGTGCCGTTGCTGGAGGAAGAGCTCTACCTGATCTCCCGCGCGGGCGCCGCGCCGCGCGGACGCTCGGTGCGCGTCGCGGCGCTCGCGCGCCTGCCGCTCACGCTGCCGGGCGCCGGCCAAGGGGTGCGCGGCCTGGTGGAGCAGGTGGTGCGGGCGCAGGGCCAGGAGCTGCCGCGTCCGCGAGTGGTCGCGAACTCGATGAGCATCATGCGGCAGGCGATGCGCGACGGCATCGCGCACAGCGTCATGCCCTGGGGCGCGGTCGCGGACGACCTGCAGGCGGGCACCCTGGTGGCGCAGCCCCTGTCGCCGCGCCTGAAGCGGCGCGCCTGGCTGGCCGTCGCGCGCGATGCGGAGGGCTCCGCGGCCATGGAGGCGGTCGCCCAGGTGCTCGGCGACGTTGTGCGTGAACGGATTGCTGCCGGTGCGTGGCCAGGCTCGACCTTGCCATAGCGCCTGGCGATGGCGCCAGACGAAATCCGTATTTCCCCCCGCCGCCACCGCTGCCTAGACTGCGTTCCGTTTCAACGAGGAGGCAGACTGCATGGACGCGAACACGAAGGCGAAGCGGCGGGCGCCGCCGCCGGGATTGCTGGCCGCCCTGGGCGAATTCCTGGGCGACCGCTTGACCACCAACGCGGCCGTCTGCCTGCAGCACGGCACCGACGAATCGTCGCTGGTGCCGCAGCCACCGGACGCTGTCGCCTTCGCATCGAGCACCGAGGAAGTCGCGCGCATCGTGGCCTGCTGCGCCTCGTTCGACACGCCGGTCATCGCCTTCGGCGCGGGCTCATCGATCGAAGGCCATCTGCTGGCCGTGCAGGGCGGCGTCTGCCTCGACCTGTCGCGCATGAATCAGGTGCTTGCCATCGACGCCGACGACCTCACAGCCACCGTGCAGGCGGGCGTGACGCGCAACGGATTGAACGCGGCGCTCGCCCACAGCGGCTTCTTCTTTTCGGTGGATCCGGGGGCCGATGCCACGTTGGGCGGCATGGCGGCCACGGCCGCCTCCGGCACCAACACCGTGCGGTACGGCACGATGCGCGACAACCTCGTGGCGCTCACGGTGGTCACGGCCGGCGGCGAAGTGATCCGCACCGCGCGGCGCGCCCGCAAGACCTCGGCGGGCTACTGCCTGACGCAGCTGTTCGCGGGCTCCGAGGGCACGCTGGGCATCATCACGGAAGTCACGGTGCGGCTGCATCCGCAGCCCGAGGCCGTGGCGGCGGCCGTCGCCCACTTCCCGGACGTGGCGAGCGCCGTGCAGGTGGTGATCGCCGCGCGGCAAATGGGCGTGCCATTGGCGCGCGCCGAATTGCTGGACGCGCTGACCATCCGCGCGCTCAACGCCCACAGCCACACCACGCTGCCGGAAGCGCCAACGCTGTTCCTCGAATTCTGCGGCTCGCGGAACCAGGTGATGGAGCAGGGCCAGGTGCTGCAGGACATCGCCTTGGAACATGGCGGCGGTGATTTCCAGTGGGCGACGCGGCCCGAGGAGCGCACGCGCCTGTGGACGCCGCGCCATCACGCCTACTTCGCCGCATTGCAACTGCGCCCGGGCAGCCGCTCGCTCACCACGGACGCCTGCGTGCCGATCTCGCGGCTGGCACAGTGCCTGGACGAGACGCTGGCCGACATCCGCGCCTCGGGACTGATGGCCCCCGTCTTCGGCCACGTGGGTGACGGCCACTTTCACTGCCTGCTGCTGCTGGACCCGGCCAGCCGCGAGGAAGCGGCCGCCGCCGAAGGGGTCAGCCAGCGGCTGGCGCGGCGCGCCGCCGGGCACGACGGCACCTGCTCCGGCGAGCACGGCGTGGGCCTGCACAAGATGGGCTACCTCGAGGAAGAACTGGGGGCCGGCGCCGTGGAAGTGATGCGCCGGATCAAGCTGGCGCTGGACCCGCGCAACATCCTCAATCCGGGCAAAGTGGTGCATGTGGATGCGCCCTAACGGCGCACCCGTAAACTGGGGGCTGAGTCCCCACAAGAAAAGCCGGATGGAAAAGCACCCCAGAACCGACGCCTATGCGTCCTTGCACGCCGGCTTCCGCTGGCAGGTGCCGGCCCAATTCAACATCGCCGAGGTGTGCAGCGCCCGGTGGGCGCGCCAGGCGGACGCCAAGACCCGCGTCGCCATCCGCGCGCACGGGGCCACCGGCGCGGAGGCCACGCTGACGTTCGCCCAGCTGCAGCGCGAAGCCAACGTCATGAGCCATCTGCTCCTGCGGCTGGGCGTGCAGCGGGGCGACCGCGTCGCCATCGTCATGCCGCAGCGCTTCGAGACGGCCATCGCGTACATGGCGGTGCTGCAGATGGGCGCGGTGGCCATGCCGCTGTCGATGCTGTTCGGGCCGGAGGCGCTGGAGTACCGCCTGCAGGACAGCGAAGCGGTGGTGGCGATCAGCGACGAGAGCTCCATCGCCAACCTGCTGCAGGCGCGCGCGCAATGCCCGCTGCTGCGCACGGTGGTGGGTGTGGCCGGCGCCGCGGCCTCGGCGGACGTCGGCTGGGAAGCCGAGCGCGCCAGCCTGGCGACCGAATTCGCCGCGGTGGCCACGCGGGCGGACGAGGGCGCGATCCTCATCTACACCAGCGGCACGACCGGCCCGCCCAAGGGCGCGCTGATCCCGCATCGCGCGATGATCGGCAACCTGCCGGGCTTCGTCTGCAGCCAGAACTGGTTCGGTTTCGACGGCCGCAGGAACGACAAGTCGGATGCCGTGTTCTGGTCGCCGGCCGACTGGGCCTGGACGGGCGGCCTGATGGACGCCTTGCTGCCGTCGCTGTATTTCGGCCGGCCCATCGTGGCGTACAACGGGCGCTTCAGCCCCGAGCTGGCCTTCAACCTGATGCAGGACCAGGGGGTGACGCACACCTTCCTGTTCCCCACCGCGCTGAAGGCCATGATGAAGGCCTACCCAGAGCCGCGCCGCCAGTTCTCGCTGAAGCTGCAGGGAATGATGAGCGCGGGCGAGGCCGTCGGCGACGCCGTGTTCGCCTATTGCCGGCGCCAGCTCGGCGTGACCGTCAACGAGATGTTCGGCCAGACGGAAATCAACTACGTGGTGGGGAACTGCGCGCGCCACTGGCCGGCGCGGCCGGGCAGCATGGGCCGGCCGTACCCCGGGCACCGGGTCGCGGTGATCGACGACGAGGGCAAGGAATGCGCCGACGGCGTGCCGGGCGACGTCGCCGTGAACCGCTACGACGTCCATGGCAACCCCGACCCGATCTTCTTCCTGGGCTATTGGAAGAACCCAGGAGCGACCGAGCGCAAGTTCACCGGCGACTGGTGCCGCACCGGCGACCTGGCGACGCGCGATGCCGACGGCTACCTCTGGTACCAGGGCCGCGCCGACGACGTCTTCAAGGCTGCCGGCTACCGCATCGGCCCCAGCGAGATCGAGAACTGCCTGGTGAAGCATCCGGCCGTGATCAACGCCGCCGTGGTCCCCAAGCCCGACGCGGAGCGGGGCGCCCTGGTGAAGGCGTACGTGGTGCTGGCGCCGCAGGCGGCCGAGGCCCGGGCCGGTGCCGCCCCGGGCGGCGCGCAGTACGACGCGGAACTCATCGCCGAATTGCAGCTGCACGTGAAGGGCAAGCTGGCGCCCTACGAATACCCGAAAGAGATCGAGTTCATCGAGGCCTTGCCGATGACGACCACGGGCAAGGTGCAGCGGCGGGTGCTGCGGCTGCAGGAAGAGGAAAGGGCGCGGAGCGCCGCGCGTTGAACTTCCGGGCGCCCCCGGTATCATCCCTGGGTGCGCCGCCTCGTCATCGTCCTCATGCTCGCCCTGTTGCCCCTGCGCATGTGGGCGGCCGAGGGCATGCTGAACGGCATGGCGCTGGCCGGGCTGGCCTCGCCGGAGGCCCAGGCCGCGTCCATGCCGGCCGACTGCCCGATGCTCGCAGCGGCAGGCCACCAGGCGCCCCAGCCGGGCGACAAGGCCGGCGACGTCATCGTCACCTGCCTCTCGTGCCAGCTGTGCGCCGCCATGGCCACGGCGCCCGCCTTCGCGCTGGATGCTGCGTGCGAACACTTGCGGCCCGCGCCGGCGCCGGCGCGACACTTTGTCAGCGCGCATCCGCTGCTCGACCACAAACCTCCGATCTCCTGAGCCTTTCCCTCGCTTGACGCCGCGCGTGCGCGCGGCATTGGATTGGCCGAGCCCTCGGGCTCGCAAATGGAGATTCCCATGAAGAAATGGTTGTGGGCCGCCGCGCTTTGCTGCGCGACCGCCGCGGGGGCGAAAGCGCCGGAATGGGTGCGCGCCGAAGTCGTGAAGGCGGAGCCGGAGCGTGCGCGCGTCGTGCTCAAGCACGAACGGATCAAGAGCATCGGCATGGAAGCGATGACGATGCCGTTCAAGGTGGCGAAGGGCGTCGAACTGGCGCGCTTCAAGCCGGGCGACAAGGTGCGTTTCACCTTCGTCCAGCGAGACGATCACCTGATGGTCGACGTCCTGGAGCCGGCGAAATGAGGCGGCTCTGGACGTCGGCCGCCATCGCCTGCGCCGCGGCCCTGTGTTCGCTGCCCGCCGCCGCCGGCCCGATGGGCTTCAAGGACAGCTGGATGGCGATGGGGGACTTCGGCCCGAACTGGCGCGAGTTCTTCGCCAACTACGCAATCACCGCGCGCGATGCGGTCGGGCCGTCGGCGACTTACATGCGCAGCGACGACAAGCTGCGCACGCGCGAGATCGCGGAGCTGTCGTACACGCGCCTCCTGAAGCGCTGGAACCTGCCGGAGGCCCAGGCGAACGTCTGGTTCCTGGGTGGACTGGGCGCGGTGCGCGGCAATGATTTCGCGGGGACGCGCACCATCGCCACGCCGGGCCTGCAGGTCGACTACGAGACCACGCGCATCTACGTTTCGGCGGCCGCCAGGCTCTACCGCGCGGAAGGGCTGAAGCATGACTACGGCTCCGTCCGGGCCGGCTTCTCGTTCTACGAGGCCGACTACGACGAGGTGCAGCCCTGGCTGATCGTCGAGGCGCGCCGCATGAAGGGACTTTCGGAACGTACCGAGATCACGCCCATGCTGCGCCTGATCCAGAACCGCTATTTCGTGGAACTCGGGGTCAACAACATGTCCCAGGTCCGCGCCAATTTCATGTACATCTTTTAAGGAACACGACCATGAACAAGACCCTCATCGCCCTGGCTTTCGGCCTCGCCACGCTGCCCGCCTTCTCCGCCACGACGCTGCGCGCCACCGTGAACGGCATGGTCTGCGCCTTCTGCGCCCAGGGCATCGAGAAGCGCATTGCCAAAATGGACGCGACCAAGGCGGTCTTCGTCGACCTGAAGAACAAGACCGTCGCCATCGAAGCCAAGGAGGGCAAGGCGCTCGACCAGAAGGCGATCGCCGCGGAAATCGCGGACGCGGGCTATGACGTCGTGAAGATGGAGCCGACGACGCAGTCAGTCGCCGAGATCAAGGCACAGCTGAAGGCGAAGAAATGAGTGGTGATGGCCTCGCCGAATCGCGCGGCAGCCTGTGGAGCGCGGTGGCCAGCCTGTTCGCCAGCTCGGGCACGCTGGTCTGCTGCGCCATTCCGGCGCTATTGGTCGCGCTGGGGGCGGGGGCCGCGCTGTCGTCCCTGGTCTCGGTATTTCCGCAGGTCGTCTGGCTGAGCGAACACAAGGAAGAGCTCTTCCTTGTTGCGGGCTTGATGATGGCGGTGGCCGGCTGGCTGCAATGGCGCGCCCGCAATGCGCCGTGTCCTGTCGATCCTGCATTGCGCAGTGCCTGCCTTCGAACGCGGACGGCCTCGCGCCGGGTCTACCTCGGCAGCGTCGCGCTCTACCTGGTCGGCGGCTGGTTCGCGTTCGTGCAGCCCTGGCTGGGGACCTGACGCCGCCGCGGCGAGTCCCCTAGACTCGCCGCATGACTGAATGGATCGTCGGCTTCATTGAAGAATACGGATACGCGGCCGTCGCCCTGCTGATGCTGGCGGAGAACGTGTTCCCGCCCGTTCCTTCCGAGCTCATCATGCCGTTCGCGGGTTTTGCCGCCTCGGGCGGTGAGCTGAATCCCTGGCTGGTCGCCATCGCGGGCACCGCGGGTTCAGTGGCTGGCGCACTGTTCTGGTACGCGATCGGCCGCTGGGTGGGCCAGGAGCGCTTCACGGGCTTCGTCGAACGCCATGGCCGCTGGCTCACGCTCTCGGTCGCCGACGTGACGAAGGCGCAGAAGTGGTTCGACGCGCACGGCCATGCCGCCGTGTTCTTCGGCCGCCTGCTGCCGGCGGTGCGGACGCTGATCTCCGTGCCCGCCGGCATCGGCGGCATGAGCATGGGCCGCTTCCTGCTGTGGTCCGCCGCCGGTTCACTCGTGTGGAGCGGGGCGCTGACCTACGTGGGTTTCCAGCTCGGCAACCGGTACGAAGCCGCGGCCGGCCTCATCGACTGGATCAGCAAGGGCATCCTGAGCGGGATCGTGGTGTGGTACCTGTGGCGCGTCGTGCGCGGCAGGCGTCAGTAGCGCACCTGGCAGTTCTCGCAGAAGAAGCTGCGCCGGTTGGTGCGCCCGAGGTGCGCCTTGACGAATGGGATGTTGCAGCGGGGGCAGGTCCGCTTCGTGTGCGCGAGCCAGTGCTTCTTCAGCACGAAGGCCTTCTTCCACTCGTAGAAGTCGAAGCTGTAATGGCGTGCCTCGGCCACCAGTTCGCGCAGCTTCGGCGCCGGCAACGCGCCGACGGTGGAAAGCGGATGCACCCGGATGCGGAACAGCACCTCGTTCTTGATGATGTTGCCGACGCCCGCGAAGATGTCCTGGTCCAGCAGGGCGTCGCAGGCCAGCATGTCCGGGACCGAGCGCAGCCGCTTGCGCGCCAGCGCCGGGTCCCAGTGCGGGGACATCACGTCGGCCCACCAGTCGTACACCAGGTCCAGCGGCTCCTCGATGAAGCGCACCGAGCAGGCGTAGAAGTTCAGCTCGCCGGGTTCGAAATGCAGCGCCAGCCGTGGCACCGCCCAGGACTTGTTCTCGTTGATGCGGTAGCTGCCGAACAGCATGAAGTGCACCCGCAAGGTGAAGTCCGGCAGTTCGACGAGGAAGTGCTTGCCCCAGCTGCGCAGCGCCTCGATGCGCTGGCCGGCCAGGCGCTCCTTCTCGATGGTGGTGTTGCCGTCGACGCGCGCGATCGTGCGGCCGGCGAAGCCGCTCGCCTGTTCCTTGAGGATGACGATGGAGGGTCCCTCGGGCATGGGTAAGATGCTGCACTCCATTCCCTTCCCACCGCTGTAGGACCATGCAACTCGTTTCCCTCGGCCAGAGCGACCTGCGCGTCACCCCCATCTGCCTGGGCACCATGACATTCGGTGAACAGGTCAGCGAAGCGGACGCCTTCGCCATCATGGACCGTGCCGTCGAGCGCGGTGTCAACTTCATGGACACGGCCGAGATGTATTCGGTGCCGGCCCGTGCGGAGACCTACGGCGCGACCGAAACCATCATGGGCAACTGGTTCGCGGCCCGCCCCGGCATGCGGCAGAAGGTCGTGCTGGCCACCAAGGTGGCGGGTCCGTCGCGCGGCATGGACTGGGTGCGCGAAGACCCCGGCATGCGGGCCGAGGACATCATCGCTTCGTGCGAGAAATCGCTGAAGCGCCTGAAGACGGACGTCATCGACCTCTACCAGATCCACTGGCCCGAGCGCTCGGTCCCGGCGTTCGGCCAGATCTACTACAACCCGGCGAACGAGCGCAGCAAGACCACCATCCACGAGCAGCTGCAGGCGATGCAGGCGCTGGTGCGGCGGGGCTTGGTGCGCCACATCGGGCTGTCGAACGAGACGCCGTACGGCGTGCATGAATTCGTCCGGCTCGCCGAGCAGCATGGCCTGCCGCGCATCGCGACCGTGCAGAACGTCTTCTGCCTGATCAGCCGCGGGCTGGAGAACGGGCTCGACGAAACGATGCACCGGCTGGGTGTGTCGCTGATCCCTTATTCGCCGCTGGGCTTCGGCCTCTTGACCGGCAAGTACGACGAGCACGCACCCGGCGACCCGGGCGCGCCGCAGGACGCCCGCATCGCGAAGTTCGAGTCCGTCCGCAAGCAGCGCTGGGGGCGGCCCGAGGCGCTGGTGGCGGCGCGCCGCTACAACGCCCTGGCGAAGAAGTACGGCCTGACGCCGACGAAGATGGCCCTGGCGTGGTGCTACACACGCTGGCAGGTCGCCAGCACCATCATCGGCGTGACCTCGGTCGCGCAGCTCGATGAGGATGTGGACGCCTGGGGCACGACGCTGCCGGCGGAACTGCTGGCGGAGATCGACAAGGTCCGCTGGGAGCTGCGCGACCCTGCCGCCTGAGGGTGGATCGCGTGGCGAAGAAGGACCACGTCAGCGAGACCCCCGCCACGGCGATGCTCAAGGCGGCCGGCGTCGCTTTCACCGAGCACCCGTACGAATACCTGGAACACGGCGGGGCGCAGCACAGCGCCGAGGTGCTGGGCTTCGACCCTTTCACCGTGGTCAAGACGCTGGTGATGGAGGATGAGAAGGCGCGGCCGTTGCTGGTGCTGATGCACGGCAACCGCACGGTCTCCACCAAGAACCTGGCGCGCCAGCTCGGCGTGAAGTCGGTGGCGCCGTGCAAGCCGGAGGTGGCGAACCGCCACAGTGGCTACCTGGTGGGCGGCACCTCCCCCTTCGGGACGCGCAAGGCGATGCCGGTGTACATCGAGGAGACCATCCTGGCGCTGCCGCGCATCTGCATCAATGGGGGGCGGCGCGGCTACCTGGTGGGAATCGATCCGGAGGTCTGCGTGCGGCTGCTGGGGGCCAAGCCGGTGCAGTGCGCGCTGGCGGAGTGACAGAATAGCGGCCGTGCTCTCCCTCGCCCCTTTCCTCGCCACGCTCGCCGCCTACCTCGTGGGCTCGCTCGCCTTCGCCGTCATCGTCAGCCGCGTGATGGGCCTGAACGACCCGCGCACCTTCGGCAGCAAGAACCCCGGCGCCACCAACGTGCTGCGTTCGGGCAGCAAGCCGGCGGCGGTGATCACGCTGCTGCTCGACGCCATGAAGGGGTTCGTGCCGGTGCTGCTGGTGCGCCAGTACGGCAAGGACTACGGGCTGGAAGACGGCACGGTGGCGATGGTGGCGCTGGCGGCCTTCCTCGGCCACCTGTACCCGGTGTTCTTCCGCTTCCAGGGCGGCAAGGGCGTGGCCACGTTCATCGGCGCGGTGTTCGGCATCCACTGGCTGCTGGGCATCGCGACCGGCCTCACCTGGCTGATCATCGCGTTCTTCTTCCGCTATTCGTCGCTGGCCTCGCTGGTCGCGGCCTTGTTCGCGCCGGTGTACTTCCTGATGGGCGACCGCATCCAGTGGTATGCCGAGAAGCCGGTCGTGGCCGCGCTGTTCGCGATGGCGGGGCTGCTGGCCTGGCGGCATCGCGAGAACATCCAGCGGCTGATGCGGGGCAACGAGTCGAAGCTGGGCGCGAAGAAGGGGTAGGCCGGAGCGCCGCTATTCCTGCAGCAGGTACCGCGAGACCTTCGGCGGCTCCTCCGCCACGTGGAACGCCAGCCGCCGGTCGCGCAATTGCACGTCGGCCGCGCTCACCCGGTCGAAGCGCCGCAGGTGTTCCGTCCATGAAGAGTCGGTGATCTGCTCGACGTAGCGGCCCGGCTCGTTCAGGTCGTGCAGCAACTGCCAGTCGAGCGCGCCCTGGCGCAGGCGGCTGCGCCGGCTTTCCTGCATCAGGGCCAGGAAATCCTCCGCGCGTGCCGGGTCGATGGTGTACTCGATGCACACCTGGATGCGCCCGGGGCGCTGCGGCGCTTCCATCTGCGGCACCTTGATCACGCCGCGCGACGGCGTGATGTCCTCCTCGGTGCCGCGGTCGATGGTGCGCCGCTGCGCGAGCGCCATGAGCAGCACGCTGGTCACGGACGAAATCGCGATGGCGTCGTGGATGCTGCTCCAGGTCGCCACCTGGCCCCACAGCGCGGCGCCGGCGGCCGTCGCGCCCATCAACGCCATCTGGTAGATCGACATGCCGCGCGCCCGCACCCAGTCGGGCAGCGCCATCTGCGCCGCCACCGTCAGCGAATTGGCCACGGTGATCCAGGCGGCGCCGGCAAAGACCATCGCCGGCACGGCGACCCACACGGTGGTGGCGAAGCCCACGCCGATCGCCCCCACGGCCTGCACGACCGTGCCCACCAGCACCCGCCGCTGCAAGGGCAGCCAGGCGCGGATGCGCGGCATCAGCAGGGCCGCGATGATGGCGCCGACACCCATGGAGGCCAGCAGCAGCGTGAAGGTGCCGGCCTGCCCGCCGGGCAGCGCGCGCGCCAGCAGGGGCAACAAGGCGAGCAGGGCGGTGGAATGCAGGAAGAAGAGCGAGATGCGCAGCAGGATGGGCCGCAGCCGCGAAGACTGCCGCACGTACTGCAGGCCGACGCGCATGGCGCTCGCCAGCGGCTCGCGGCCCAGCGGGCTTTCCTTGTGCACGCGGCGCCAGCGCATGATGACAAAGCCGGCCAGGACGGACAGCACGGCATTGAGCACGAACACCCATTCGCTGCCCACGCTGGCGATCAGAGCGCCGGCGACCAGCGGGCCGATGATGCGCGAAGCGTTCATCGCGATGCCGTTCAGCGCCAGCGCCTGCGGCAGTTGCGGCGGCGGAACCACCTCGGGGATGATGGCGGCGAACACCGGCCAGCGCATCGCCAGGCCGATGCCGTTGGCGAAGGTGAGGGCGAGCAGCAGCGGGGCCGTCATGCCGCCGAGCAGGATCACCACGCACAACACGGTGGCGATGATGGCCACCCAGAATTGCGTGGCCATGAAATAGAGCCGGCGGTCGACCGTGTCGGCCAGCGCACCGCTGGGCAGGCCCAGCAGGAAGACCGGCAGCGTCGAGGCCGACTGCACCAGCGCCACCCAAAGCGGCGACGGCGCGATCGACGTCATCAGCCAGGCCGCGGCCACGTCGTTCATCCACATCGTGGTATTGGCCGCCAGCCACGTGAACCACAGCATGCGGAAGACCGGGGCCTTCAGGGGCCCGAATGCCGATTCGCGGACGGGGGCCGGCCGTGCTCCGGCTTCGGGGGAGATGTCCGGCAAGCTAGGACCTGTTCACCCGGCCACGCATCAGTAACGCCGCTCCAGCACCATGGTGTCGTTGTCGCGCCGCATCTGGAAACGGCCGAGGAAGCTGTTGCCGAGCAGGACGTACGGCATGCTGGCCGGGACGACGGCCGCGTCGACGTCGTAGATTTCGACGTCGCCGATGCGCACGGAGGCGAGTTTCACCGTCCAGATCTGCACGACCCCATTGGCCGTGCCGGCTTGACCGATCGTGCCCTTGCGGTAGTCGATGCCCAGGCGCTGGGCCTCCGAGACGGTCATCGCCACGGCGGTGGCCCCGGTGTCGACCATGAACTGCACGGACTTGCCGTTGATCTGGCCCGCGGTGACGAAATGTCCGCCGGTGCCGGCCGCCAGCACGATCCGCTTGCCACCCTGGACAGGGGCGCCACCGACGCTGGCCGGAGCGTCCCCCACGCGCAATGCCACGCGCTTGCCGGCGATCTCGACAACCGCCTGGTCGCCGGTCACCGAAAGCACCTTCACCCCCTGGTGGGTTTCGCCCGCCCCCAGCGATTTTGGCGCGGAGCCATCGACGATCAGCAGCGCCTTGCTGCCCAAAGTGCCTTGCAGGGCCACCGTCTGCGCGCCGGCGACGCTGGTGGTCAGGGCAAGGAGGGCGGCGCAAAGGAGTCGCATCGTCAGTCCCGGAAGTTGTTGAAGGAGAGCGGGAGGTCGGCCATCTCCTTGCGCACCAGTGCCATCGCGGCCTGCAGGTCGTCGCGCTTGGCGCCTGTGACGCGCACGGCGTCACCCTGGATGGCGGCCTGCACCTTGAGCTTGCTGTCCTTGATGAGCTTCTGCAGCTTCTTGGCATGCTCGCTCTCGATGCCGCTGCGCACCTTGATGATCTGGCGCACCTTGTCGCCGCCGGCCTTCTGCACATCCCCCTTGTCCAGGAAGCGGACGTCGACGTTGCGCTTGACCAGTTTGGCCATCAGGATGTCCAGCACCTGCTGCAGCTGGAAGTCGGCGTCGCCGGTCAGGGTGATCTCCTTCTCGCGCAGTTCCAGGGCCGCCGAAGTGCCCTTGAAATCAAAGCGCGTGCCGATCTCCTTGGCCGCGTTTTCGACGGCGTTCTTCACGTCCACCATGTTCGGATCACAGACGGTATCGAATGAAGGCATCCTCGCTGACTCCCTGTCGCGTTCGGCTTGGGCGACAATTCTCCCATGATCGTCGAGCAAAACGCGTCCTTGCAGCCGCACAACACCTTCGGCATCGTCGCCAGGGCGCGGACGCTGGTGCGGGTGCACGGCGAAGCCGATGTGCAGGCCCTGCTGGCGCACCCCGAACTCGGGCCGGCGCCGAAGTTCATCCTGGGTGGCGGCAGTAACATCGTCCTGACGGGTGACGTCAAGGCGACCGTGCTCAAGGTCGAGGTGGCGGGCCGGCGGGTAGTCGAAGAACGTCCCAATGCCATCGTGGTCGAGGCGGGCGCCGGTGAGAACTGGCACGACTTTGTCGCCTGGACGATGGATCAAGGCCTGCCGGGCCTGGAAAACCTGGCCCTGATCCCTGGGACGGTCGGGGCGTCCCCGGTCCAGAACATCGGCGCTTATGGCATCGAGCTGCAGGACCGCTTCGAGTCGCTGGACGCCATCGATCTCGTCACCGGACGCCTTTTCACGCTGGATGCCGCGCAATGCGCCTTCGGCTACCGGGATTCCGTCTTCAAGCACTCCCCGGCGCGCGACAGCGATCTGGGCCTGGCCGGGCGGGCGCTGATCCTGCGGGTGCGCATGCTGCTGCCCAAACCCTGGCGGCCGGTGCTCGGCTATCTCGACTTGCAGCGCAAGATGGCCGAAACCGGGGTGGCGGAGCCCACCGCGCGGCAGATTTTCGACTGGGTTTGCGCCATTCGGGGCGCCAAGCTGCCCGACCCGCGCGTCATCGGCAACGCCGGGAGCTTCTTCAAGAACCCGACCGTGACGCCTGAGCAGTGCCAGGACATCATCGGCCGCGAGCCCGGCATCGTGCATTACCCCATGCCCGACGGCAGCGTGAAGCTGGCGGCCGGGTGGCTCATCGATGCCTGCGGATGGAAAGGCAAATCGGTGGGCAAGGCGGGCGTTTACGAGAAACAGGCGCTGGTGCTGGTGAACCGTGGGGGCGCCACCGGAGGCGAGGTGGTCACGCTGGCGCGCGCCATCCAGACCAGCGTCTATGAGCGATTCGGCATCCGGCTGGAGCCGGAACCGGTGGTGGTCTAGACCGCGGAAGCTGGCGGTCAGCGCTTGTAGTACTCCTGCACTGTGTCCCATGCCACCTGCTGCAGGTGGCGAGCCGTGGCGGCATCGAGCCCCGCGTTGTAAGCCAGCCCCACCGGCGACTTCTTGAACAGCGCCGCATAGGTCGTGCACGCCGCCAGGTAAGTGCCGGCCAGGCTGGGGTGGCGCTTGTCGGCCACGTACAGGTTGAGGTCGGGCTTCTGGGCGATCGACCGCGCGAAGGCCAGGCCCGCCGGGATCACGAAGGCATCGTTCGCGTTCGCCTCGCGGGTGTAGGCCTCGGCCAGCTGGGCCGTCATCTCCGGCGCGTCCTGGTAGGCCCAGGACATGAAGTAGACCGGCCGGGCCCCATGCTTGCGCACGGTGTCGGCGTTCTTCTTCGCGAAATCCTTGAACACCGGCGCCAGTTGCGGATGCAGCGGGCACTGGCTGCAGTCCATCATGATCGCCACGTCGAACAGCTTGTCGAGCTTGTTGAACGTGACGACGTTGTTGGCGCCGAAGCTGTAGCCGCCGATGGCGTTGGGCCGGAAGTAGCTGTCGACGTCGTGCCAGTCGAAGCCCGAGCCGCTGATGGTGACCGAGGTCGCCCGATGCCGGAAGCCCGGCATGCCCTGCGCGATGAGCTGGCCGACGTGGCCATGCAGGCTGTTGTTGTAATAGAAGAAGCTGTTGCCGATGTAGATGGCCGAGGCCGGGCTGTCGATACCGGCATCGGTCATCTTGGGTTTGAGCGGCGTCTGCGCGCAGGCCGGCAGGAGCATCCCGGCGGCCGCGGCCAGGAGCAGGGTGGAGCAGGCGCGCGCCAGGCGGGCGACCGGGGCCGGCAGGGGGATGGGCATGTTGTCTCCTTCGTTGTTGTGCGGCCGCGCCAGCATACGGCCTAGAGCTGTTTTTTGTCACGGACCCCCACGTTCCAGGGGTGGTGTGACTTGGGGCGAGACGAATACCATCGGTTACATCTTGGAGGTCCCCATGCTTGCCCGTTCCACCGTGCTTTCCCGTCTCGCCCTGGCCGCCGCGGCAGCCTGTGTCGCACCTGCGGTGCTGGCGCAAACCGATCCCGCGACGCCTGCCGCCCCGGCGGCGGCACCTGCAACGGCCGCTCCCGCTGCGACCGCGCCGGCCGCCCCGGCCGATCCCGCGGCCATCGAACAGGCCTTGAAGGCCACGCCGGTGCTGCTGGACGCCGCCGGCATCGCCAAGGGCAACGCCGTCCTGAAGGGCAAGCGCTTCTACATCGCCGAATACCGCGTGCTGTTCGAGGTGAGCGGCCGGGTCACGGCGAACACCCGTGCCGCCTACTTCGGCGGCCGTGACTACGGCGCGACGCGCGTCTCGGTCAACTACGAATGGAAGCAGCCGGATTTGCAGCTGATGCAGGCCATCACCGACAAGGCCTACGCGGACTTCCTGGCGCGCATGGATGCGGCCGGCTTGAAGCCGGAGCCCATCGACGCCTTCGTGCAGGCGAACGGCGCGGTCTACGAGACCAAGGTCGAGCCGACCAAGCCGGGCGCAGAGGTGTACGAGGAAGTCGATCTCGGCTACGGCAAGCGCAAGTACATGGTGTTCGCTCCGACGGGCACGCGCACGGTGGAGCGCGGCTTCATCGGCCTCGGCGCGGGCAACATCGGCAAGCGCATCGATTTCAGCAAAGGCAACATGGAAGGCGTCTCGGTCGGCATGGTGGTGAACCTGGCCGCCCAGGAGTCGTCCGGGGGCGGCAGTTCGATGTTCAAGCGCGGCTCCAGCGCCAATGCCTCGGCCGCCATGGAAGTGGGTGTGCCGCCGAAGCAGTTCGGGGTGCTGCAGACGCACGCGACCTCGCAGGCCGTGCAGCTGACGGCGCCGCTGGCCGTGCCCGGCCAGTTCGCCGACCTGCGGGAGGTGGGCGGCTACGACACGCAGAAGGACGCCGTGGTCCAGGGCATCCAGATGCTGGGCCGTTTGACGATGGGCCTGGCCGGCAACAACAGCAAGAAGGTCGACATGGCGCTGGAAGTCGATGGCGCCGCGCTCGCGAAGCATGCCCTGCAGGGCATGGTGAGCACCAACCAGATGATGGTGGGGGCGATCCAGTAGGCGCTCTAGCGCCGTCGGGCCAACGCTTCGAGGTCTTCGATGGGTTGGCCGCCGGCCCTGGCGTCGATGCCCGTGCGCAGTTCGATGGCCGTGTCCGCGGCTGACGTTGAGCGGTCGGGGCCGCCGAAGACGAACCGCTGCACTGTGGGGCCCGCGCGCCAATGCAGCACGATGTCCCTGCCGGCCGGCAACTCGACGTCTTCGATACCGTCGCCCGCCTTCTGGTCCGGCAGCTTGCGCTTGAATGTGGTGACCAGCGTCCCGTACTCGCCGTCGATGGCCCTCAGTTCGCCGTCGTTGTGCAGCGCCACGAGGGAGCCGTCCGCACTCGATCGGATGCGGACGAATCTTGAGGCGCCGGCTCCGGTACTGCCAAATGTCCACTTCACCCCGCCGTCTTCCAGGCTGAAAGCAATGGCGCGGCCGTCCCGGTGTGCCGCCACGACGGCGCGGTCGCCGGCGAAAGCCACGCTGACGCCCGAGGACCGCGTCCTGGCCGCCTGATCCGCCTTTCGCCAGGCGGAGAACAGCGGATGGCTGATGCGCCGCGCGAGCTTGATCCCACAGGGGCCGTTCAGTTCGTAGAGCCAGAGTTCGTCCTCCTGCGTCAAGACCGCCAGGCGGCGGGAATCGGCCGAGAACGCCGCGTCCGCCACCTGCTCGGCCGGGTCCGGGTAGCCGGTGCAGGGTTGGAGGCCCCCCGAGAGGTCGATGAGCCGGAACGCCCCCTGCTGGACTTCGTGGCCCATGAGCGCGAAATACCTGTTCCCTGGTGACCACTTGGATGAGGTTCTCGCGGTCAGGTAGATCACTTCGCAAGCCACCGCCTGGTCCCCCTGCAGCCGGCAGATGTTCTGCGCCCCGTGCTGGTTGCCTTCGATGGTCAATGTCCGGACGAAGCGCTGGCCCTCGGATTCGAAGAACACGGGCGGGAAGTCGCTCGATGAAAGCTTGTCGAACGCGTCCCGTCCCTTGCCCGCGGATCCCGCGTAGACAAGTTTCCCGGCGCGTGCCACCGCTTCCGGGTTCATGAACTCGGCGTCGCGCCGGTTGACCTGGACGATCGGCTTGGCGCTCTTCCAGAGCTCGGCCTCCGTCCGGGCGGCCGGAAATTGCAGTGTCACCGGCCCGGCGCCGTCCACGCGGGGAGGAAGGGATGCCACTGCTGCCTTTTCCGGCAGGACTTCGTGCCCGGGCTTCGCGCCTGGGCGGATCCGGACGACCCGGGTGTCACCGACCTCCTGGGCGTCATCGCTGTCCTCGTCGCTGTGCAGGCCCAGTTCGGCGTACGAAAGCAGCAGTGAGCCTTTCGGCCCCTGATGCAGCCCCAGCGGCGCGGCATTCTCCAGCGTGAACGAGTAGAACTGCTCCAGTGCCGGCAACCGGTACAGCGTCACTTTTCGCCGCACGTCCATGACCAGCAGGGTGCCTCCATCCGACGTGCGGCCGTGGAGCGAGACGACAGGGGAGTCCAGCGGCCTGACCTGGGCCCCGGGCAGCTTCAGGTAGTTCCGGCCGCGCCAGCGGAGGATTTGCTGGTCGGTGACCTTGTCCAGGACCTCGCCGAGAGGCATGAACTCGCGCAGCAGTTCCGCATGCAAGGCGCGGTAGCCCTGGTGTTCGTCCGGCCGCGATTCGCGAACCACCCGGTCCAGGGCCGCCAGCGCACTGGCGCGGTCGCCCGACCGGAGCATGGTGACGGCGGCTTGCCCTTGCGCCTGCAACGAGATGGCTCGGCGCGTTTCCTCGGCGCGCTTGCGGTTCTGCGCTTCCAGACCGGCCTGCGCGTCGGCCAGCCGGCGCTCGGTCCGTTCGGCTTGCAAGCCCAGGGCAAGCAGGGCAAAGGCCGCGACCACCGCTGCGCCCAACGCCGAAGCGGCATAGCGGCGCCTGCGCAGCCTTTCCTTTTCGAACGGGACGAAGGCCCGCAGGTCTTCCTCCACCAGCTGCGCGACGACCCGCGCGAGTTCCAGCCGCGCATCCGCCCGCAGCAGCCCGAGCCGCCAGCCATGCCGCAGGTCCGCATACCGGTGGGTCTGACCGTGCAAGGGTGTGATGGCGTCCGCAGGCGAGCCATCCACCAGCAGCAGGATGACGCGTCCGCCGGGCCGCTCGCCGAAAGCCTGGATCTCTTCACGAACCCAGGTGGAAGCCGCCGCTGCCGGGGAGCAGCAAACGATCAAGTACCGGGAGCGGGCCAGCGCGTCCCGCAATGCCTGCGTCAAAGCGCTCGCCCGGATGTCGGTGTGGTCCCGGAAGACCTTCAGGCGCCGGCCGCTGTGGGGCCCATCGGCGGGAAACTTGAACTCCTCCAGATGATGCTGGATCCGGGCCACCGTCCCCGAGTCCGTGTGGCTGTAGCTGATGAATGCGTCGTAGGATGGATCCAAGCGGTTCTCCCCCGGCCCCGGAAAAGGCCAATCTACCGGAGGCACGAGCTTTGTCGTCCCCAGATTGGGGGAGCAGGCTTGGCGGATCGTGCTGCCGGGGCAGGTGGGGGCCGGCTCCGCGCTCGAGCCTGACCGCTATTCGAGGCTCGGCAAGGCGTCGTCGCCGTTCTTGGTCAGCAGCCCGGCCGCGCTGTAGATCCCGAGCTTCGCGCGCGTGTCGATGATGTCCAGGTTGCGCATGGTCAGCTGCCCGATGCGGTCCTTCGGCGAGAACGGCGCGTTCTCGACCTTCTCCATCGAGAGGCGCTCGGGCGCGTAGGTCAGGTTGGGCGACTCGGTGTTCAGCAGCGAATAGTCGTTGCCGCGGCGCAGTTCCAGCGTCACCTCGCCCGTGACCGCGCGTGCCACCCAGCGCTGCGCGGTCTCACGCAGCATGATGGCCTGCGGGTCGAACCAGCGGCCCTGGTACAGCAGGCGCCCCAGGCGCCGGCCGTTGTCGCGGTACTGCTCGATGGTGTCCTCGTTGTGGATGCCGGTCACCAGCCGCTCGTAGGCGATGAACAGCAGGGCCAGGCCGGGGGCCTCGTAGATGCCGCGGCTCTTGGCTTCGATGATGCGGTTCTCGATCTGGTCGCTCATGCCCAGGCCGTGGCGGCCCCCGATGCGGTTGGCTTCCAGGATCAGCTCCACCGGGTCGTCGAAGGTCTTGCCGTTCAGGGCGACGGGCCGGCCTTCCTCGAAGCGCACGCGCACTTCCTCGGCCTTCACCACCACGTCGTCCTTCCAGAAGGCCACGCCCATGATCGGGTTGACGATCCTGATGCCGGAGTTCAGGAACTCGAGGTCCTTGGCTTCGTGCGTCGCGCCCAGCATGTTGCTGTCGGTGGAATACGCCTTCTCGGCCGACATCTTGTAGCCGAAGCCGGCGGCGGTCATGAAGGCCGACATCTCGGCGCGTCCGCCCAGTTCGTCGATGAAGGCCTGGTCGAGCCAGGGCTTGTAGATTTTCAACGCCGGGTTCGTGAGCAGGCCGTAGCGGTAGAAGCGCTCGATGTCATTGCCCTTGAAGGTGCTGCCGTCGCCCCAGATGTGGACGTCGTCTTCCTTCATCGCCGCCACCAGCATGGTGCCGGTCACGGCGCGGCCGAGTGGTGTGGTGTTGAAGTACATCAGCCCGCCGGTGGCGATGTGGAAGGCGCCGCACTGCATGGCGGCGATGCCCTCGTGCGCCAGCTGCTTGCGGCAGTCGATGAGGCGGGCCTTCTCGGCGCCGTACTCCATCGCCTTCTTCGGGATGGCTTCGTAGTCGGGTTCGTCCGGCTGGCCCAGGTTGGCGGTGTACGCGTAGGGCGTTGCACCCTTCTTGCGCATCCAGTGCAGGGCGGCGCTGGTGTCCAGCCCGCCCGAAAAGGCGATGCCGACCTTCTGCCCCAGGGGCAGGTTCTCGAGGATGGTGCTCATGAAAGTGCCGATCAGCCGAAGTGGCAGACGTAGTGGTAGGCCTCAGCCACGCGGATCTCGAAGCTGGAGTTGGCGGGCACGTTGAATTTCTGCCCCGCGCCAGACTTCACCCATTCGCTGCTGCCGGCCAGCTTGTACTCGCAGGCGCCGGCCACGCATTCCATGATCTCGGCCGCCCCGGTGTTGAAGGTGAGCGTGGCGGGCAGGATCACGCCCACCGACTTCTTCGTGCCGTCGGCGAGCGTGATGCTGTGGCTGACGCACTTGCCGTCGAAGTACACATTGGCCTGCGTGGTGACGGCGACGCCGTCGATCTTTTCGGTGGTCATGGGGGAAGCGGTCGATCTGCGGGGGAAACCGCCGATTTTAGGGGACTGCCTCACCGGGCCTCCGGGGGGTGAATCCGCCAGGGCGCTTCGCGCGTATCAGGAAGAGTAGAGTCCCAAGCACACATGTCCTCCGATTCCAACGACCTTCGCCTCATCGCCCTGCTGGATCGCATCGGCGCGCGCATCCACGACCCGGCCCGCCAGCGCGAAAGCGAAGCGGCGCTGCGCGAGCTGTACGACCTCACCTCCACCAAGCTGTACGGCCTGGCGGTGCGGGTGGTCGGCAACCGCGAATGGGCCGAGGACGTGCTGCAAGAGGCCTTCCTGACGCTCTGGCGCTCCGCCGCCGACTACCGCGCCCCCCTCAGCCCGCCCATGGCCTGGATGGGCATGGTCGTGCGCAGCCGCGGGCTCGATTTCCTGCGGCGACGCACCAGCGAGCGCGCGGACGCCGGGCTGGAGCTCGACGACGCCATCACGGAGACGGTGGCGGGCGATTCGCCCAACCCGATGGACACCGCCCAGGCGAGCGAACAGGCCTGGGCGCTGCACGAATGCCTGCGCAAGCTGGAGGCCCGCCAGCGCGAAGTGGTGAGCCTGGCCTACCTGCGCGACCTGAGCCACAGCGAGCTGGCGGAGCAGCTCAAGCTGCCGCTGGGCACCGTGAAAACCTGGATCCGCCGGGGCCTGGAGCAGCTGCGCGGCTGCCTCGGGCATTACGCGTGAGGGCCCGGCGATGAATCTCCTCAGCCGCCCCGACCTGATCGACCGCCTTGCCGCGGCCTATGCCCTTGGCACCCTGCGCGGCGGCGCCCGGCGCCGCTTCGAGGAACTGGCCCGCCGCAGTCCTGCCGTCCGCGTGCAGGTCCAGGTGTGGCAGGAGCGCTTCATGTCGATCACCGAATTGCAGCATGCCCAGGCGCCGGATGCCAACGTGTGGAAGCGCATCGAGAACGTGATCGCCGCCGAGGGCCGGCCCGCCGCGGCCCCGGCCGCCGCTCCCGCGTCGCCGGCCGAAACCCTGCTGCGGGCCCTCGGCCTGTGGCGCCTGGGCGCGGTGGTGGGCGCCGTCGCCACGGTCGCAGCCGTCGCCGTCGCGCTCAACCTGCGCGGCGACCTGCAGGGGACCCAGACGGAACTGGCCCAGCTGCAGCAGCAGGGCCGCATGCTCGCGCAGCAGAACGCCACGCTGACGGCGCAGCTCGCCGCGCAGCCCGACATCCGCTACGTGTCGGTGCTGCATGACGACAAGGCGACCCCGACGATGCTGGTCACCTATGACCCGAAGCACAACACCCTGACCCTCAAGCGGGTGGGCAGCTACCAGGAAGCCGGCGACAAGTCGCTGCAGCTGTGGGCCATTCCGGCCGCCGGCGCGCCGCGCTCGCTCGGGGTCATGGGCGCGGACGCCGTGGCCAAGCTCGCGGCGGCGGAACAGGTCGTGGGGCAGTCGCCGCTGCTGGCGGTGAGCCTGGAGCCCAAGGGTGGGGTGCCCGGCGAGGGCGGGCCCACCGGCCCGGTGATCTTCAAGGGCGCCGTGTTGCAGACGCCCCTGTAGCCGCCAGGAGCGAGGCTCAGTGCCGGTGGTGGCGGTGCCCGCCCCACCCGCGCGAATAGCCGAGATTCAGCGAGATGCCGACCGGCGGGTAGTACGGGCGGTACACGGGCACCGGATAGGCCGCCGGATAGACCGGGTAACCCGCCGGAACGACGACCTGCGGCTGCTGCACGATCACCGGAGCGGCCTGGACCTGCGGAACCACCTGGACGCCATGCTGGATACCGGGCGCCACGACCACCGGGCCGTGGGGAGCGCCGGCCTGCGGCATCAGTTCCTGCGGCTCGTCGTTCTGCACCATGGGCGACACCCGCAGGCGGATCGTCGGGCCCGGGTCATAGGGCATCTGCACGGTGTGCTGGCGGCCGCCGTATTCGTAGGTGACGTTGTAGCCGACGGTGCGGTTCTCGTACGTCACCTGGGTGGTGCACTGCGGCTGCGCGTAGGCCTGGCGGTTGTTGTTGGCCTCGATCTGGTTGCCCAGGATCGCGCCCCCCACCGTGCCGATGATCGCGCCGGCCGTCCGGCCGCTGCCGCCGCCGATCTGGCTGCCGATGCCACCGCCGATGAGTGCGCCCAGCAGGCCGCCGCCACCGGAGGTCTGCTGTTCAATGACCACCGGCTGGCTGCACACCTGGCGCGGGACCTGCACCTGTTGCACGACGGGGGTGCTGGAAAGGACGGTGCCGACTTCCTGCGCACCGGCGCCCAGGGCGACCAGCCCCAACGCGAGGGAGAGAGCGGACTTTTTCATGGCTTGGCGTCTCGTTGACTGAGTGATGAGCCAAAGTCTAGCCAGCACGGCGTGGCTAGCCAGGGAAATCCCGTAAAGCTCCGGTAAAAACCTCGGGATCGAAGCCAACCGTCACGAATCCGGGGCCCCATTCGACCACCGGGCGCTTGATGACGCTGGGTTGGGCCAGCATCAGGGCGCGCGCGCCCGCTGCATCCGCGGCGCCTTCCTGGACGGCCGCATCGAGCTTGCGCCACGTCGTGCCCTGCCGGTTGAGCAGCTTGCGGCCCTCCGGCGACGCCGCCCAGCGGTCCAGGTGGTCGGGCGGCACGCCCTGCTTCTTGAAATCGTGGAAGGTGTAGTCCACGCCCTGCGCCGCGAGCCAGGTCCGCGCTTTCTTCACCGTGTCGCAGTTGGGGATGCCGTAGAGAGTGATCGCCATGGCCGAAATGATAGGCCTGTGACAATGCGGCCCATGGATTCCCTGCAAGACTGGCTGGCGCACTGCGAACGGCTGCACCCGAAGACCATCGACATGGGCCTGGTCCGCGTGCTGGAGGTGCGCGACCGCCTCGGGCTGGCCTTCACCTGCCCGGTGATCACCGTGGCCGGCACCAACGGCAAGGGTTCCACCTGCGCCATGCTGGAGGCGATCGCCCTGCAGGCGGGCTACCGCACGGGCGTCTATACCTCGCCGCACCTGGTGCATTTCGAGGAGCGTTGCCGCATCGGCGGCGACATCGTGGCGGCCGCCGACCTGCTGCCGCACTTCGCACGCGTGGAAGAGGCGCGGCAAGGCGCGACGCTCACCTACTTCGAGTTCACGACCCTGGCGATCCTGAGCCTGATGGCGGCTTCGTCCCTGGACGTGGCGATCCTGGAGGTCGGCCTGGGCGGGCGCCTCGATGCCGTGAACGCCATCGACACCGACTGTGCGGTCATCACCAGCATCGACCTGGACCACATGGACTACCTGGGGCCGGACCGCGAGAGCATCGGCCGCGAGAAGGCTGGGATCGTGCGCGCCGGCAAGCCAGCGATCGTCAGCGACCCGGTGCCGCCGGCGTCCCTGGTCGCGCACGCCGAAGCCATCGGCGCGGACTTGTGGCTGCTCGGCCGCGATTTCAACTTCTCCGGCGACAAGCAGCAATGGAGCTGGGCCGGCCGGGGCCGCCGCTACGCCGGCCTGGCCTACCCGGCGTTGCGCGGTGCCAACCAGTTACTCAATGCCGCGGGTGTGCTGGCGGCGCTCGACGCGCTGCGCCAGCGGCTGCCGGTGCCTGCACAGGCGATCCGCAATGGCCTGGCGATGGTCGAACTGCCCGGCCGCTTCCAGATCGTCCCGGGCCAGCCCACGCTGGTGCTGGATGTGGCGCACAACCCCCATGCCGTCGCCACGCTGGCGGCGAACCTGGATGCGATGGGCTTCTTCCCGCGCACGCACGCGGTGTGCGGGGCGATGGCGGACAAGGATGTTGGGCAAATGCTCGCGAAGCTGGGCCCGCTGGTCGACCACTGGTATTTCACCGACCTGCCCACCCCCCGCGCCGCGACCGCGCAGGACCTGCTCCAGCGCTGGCAAAGCCTGCCGGCCCAACGTGCCGTGCCCACCAGCACCCACGCGGGCCCCGAGGAGGCCCTGCGCGCCGCGGTGGCCGCGGCCGACCCCGCTGATAGAATTCTCGTCTTCGGATCCTTCTTCACGGTGGGCGGCGTCTTGCAGCAGGGCGTGCCCCGCCTGCAGGCCAAACACCTCGCCTGACCGCCCCTAACGTCACCCATGGCATTGTTCAAATCCCGCAGAGGTGGCGACGAGCCGGTGGCTCCGCCCGTACCCACGGAAAGCGTCGAAGCGATCCGGCGCCGGGCCCGCCATCGCCTGATCGGCGCCGTCGTCCTGGTCCTGGCGGGCGTCGTCGGCTTCCCGCTGCTGTTCGACACGCAGCCGCGTCCGGTGGCGGTGGACATCCCCATCGACATTCCGGACCGCAACAAGGTGAAGCCGCTGACGCCGCCTCCCGCGCCATCGGCCGCCGTCGGGAAGGTCGCGCCGGCCGCGTCGGCGCCGGTGACCAAGGCGGAGGAAAAGCCTGCGCCGGTTGTGGCCGCACCGGCGGGTTCCCCTGCTTCCGCGCCGAAGGTGGCCGAGAGGATCGAAAAGCCTGAGACCAGGCCGGAACCCAAGCCCGAACCCAAGGTCGCGAAAGCCGAGCCCGCCAGACCGCAGCCCCGCGCATCGGCGGCGGCCGCGAACGACGGCGAAAAGGCCCGCGCTTTGCTCGAAGGCAAGACCGTCGACGGTGCCGATGCCGCCGCCGGCCGGTTCGTGGTGCAGGTGGGTGCCTTTTCCGACCCGGACAAGGCGCGCGAGGCGCGCCAGAAGGTGGAACGCGCCGGCCTGAAGACTTACACCAACGTGGCCGAGACCAAGGAGGGCAAGCGCATCCGCGTGCGGGCGGGCCCATTCGCGTCGCGGGCCGAGGCGGACAAGGCCGCCGAGAAGATCAAGGGGCTGGATTTGCCGGCCGCCATCCTCAGTTTGTAGGTGTCCACGCTCGATTGGGTCGTGGCGGGGCTGTTCCTGGCGTCCATGGCCATCGGCCTCTGGCGCGGCCTGGTGGCCGAGGTGCTGTCGGTGCTGAGCTGGGTGGCCGCCTTCGTGCTGGCGCAATGGTTCGCGGCGCAGGTGGGCGAGTTGCTGCCGATGGACGGCTACGCGCAGCCTTTGCGCTACGCGGCCGGGTTCCTGGCGGTGTTCATCGCCGTGCTGATGGCCGGCGCCTTGCTGATCTGGCTCAGCAAGAAGCTGCTGGAGGCGGTGGGCCTGAGGCCGCTGGACCGCGTGCTCGGCATGCTGTTCGGGGCGGTGCGGGCGGGTTTGCTGGTGCTGGTGCTGGGCGTCCTGGTGCACCTCACGGGCTTCAGGGACGCTCCATGGTGGAGAGAATCGTTTTCGGCCGGCGTCGCGACGGCGGCCTTGCGTGGATGGAAGCCGGTCTTGCCCGAAGCCTTCGGCAAGCACCTGCCGGAATAAGGATCGAATCATGTGCGGAATCGTTGGGGTCGTCAGCCCGGGCCCGGTCAACCAGCTGATCTACGACGCGCTGCTGCTGCTGCAGCACCGCGGCCAGGACGCGGCGGGCATCGTCACGCAGCAGGGCAGCAAGGTCTACATGCACAAGGCCAAGGGCATGGTGCGGGACATCTTCCGCACCCGCAACATGCGCGCGTTGCCCGGCACCGTGGGTCTCGGCCAGGTCCGTTACCCGACGGCCGGCAACGCCTACAGCGAGGAAGAGGCGCAGCCCTTCTACGTGAACGCGCCCTTCGGCATCACGCTCTCGCACAACGGCAACCTGACCAACGCGCAGGCTCTGAAGGCAGAGCTGTTCTCCACCGACCACCGCCACATCAACACCGAGAGCGACACCGAGGTGCTGGTGAACGTGTTCGCGCACGAGCTCGAGAAGACCACCCGCGGTCTCACGCTGAAGCCCGAGGACGTGTTCGGCGCCGTGACCAACGTGCACAAGCGCGTGCGCGGCTCCTATGCGGTCGTGACGCTGATCGCCGGCCACGGCATGCTGGCCTTCCGCGACCCGTACGGCATCCGGCCGCTGTGCATCGGCCGCAGCGCCGATGGCACCGTGATGATCGCCAGCGAATCGGTGACGCTGGAGGGGACCGGCCACAAGTTCGAGCGCAACGTGCAACCCGGCGAGGCCATCTTCATCGACATGCAAGGCAAAGTGCATGCCCGCCAGTGCGCGGAGAACCCGCAGTTGCACCCCTGCATCTTCGAGTTCGTCTACCTGGCCCGGCCGGATTCGGAGCTCGACGGGATCTCGGTCTACCAGGCGCGCCTGAACCTGGGGGAAACGCTGGCCAAGCGCGTGATCTCCACGGTGCCGCCCAACGAGATCGACGTCGTCATCCCGATCCCCGAATCGAGCCGTCCCAGTGCCATGCAGCTCGCGCAGCTGCTGGGCATCCCTTACCGCGAAGGTTTCGTCAAGAACCGCTACGTCGGCCGCACCTTCATCATGCCCGGCCAGGCCGTGCGCAAGAAGAGCGTGCGCCAGAAGCTCAACACGATCGTCAGCGAGTTCAAGGGCCGCAACGTGCTGCTGGTGGACGACTCCATCGTGCGCGGCACCACCAGCCGCGAGATCGTGCAGATGGCGCGCGATGCTGGTGCCCGCAAGGTCTATCTCGCCAGCGCGGCGCCGCCGGTGCGCTTCCCCAACGTCTACGGCATCGACATGCCGACGCCGGAGGAGCTGGTCGCGCATGGCCGCAGCATCGAGGAAATCCGCGAAATCATCGGCTGCGATGCGCTGATCTACCAGGACGTCGACGGCATGAAGCGCGCCATCGGCTCGCTGAACCCGAAGATCGAAGGCTTCGATGCCTCGTGCTTCGACGGCGTGTATGTCACCGGCGATATCAACGCCGAGGACATCGCCCGCATCAACGAGGCGCGCATCGGGCAGGAAGATCCGCTGGAAGAGAACACGTCCCGTCTCGCCATCCCGAACCCCCAGGAAGCGTAATCGCCAGTGAAAGTCCGTACCCGTTTCGCCCCGTCGCCCACCGGTTTCATCCACCTCGGCAACATCCGCTCGGCGCTGTACCCGTGGGCCTTCGCCCGCTCGCAGGGCGGCACCTTCATCCTGCGCATCGAGGACACCGACGTCGAGCGTTCCTCGCAGGCGGCGGTGGATGTCATCCTGGAAGGCATGGCCTGGCTGGGCCTGGACCACGACGAAGGCCCGTTCTACCAGATGCAGCGCATGGACCGTTACCGCGAGGTCGTGGCGCAGATGAAGGAGAAGGGGCTGGTCTACCCCTGCTACATGAGCGTCGCCGAACTCGACGCATTGCGCGAGCGGCAGATGACCAACAAGGAGAAGCCGCGCTACGACGGCACCTGGCGCCCCGAGCCCGGCAAGACGCTGCCTCCGGTTCCCGAAGGCGTGCAACCGGTGCTGCGCTTCAAGAACCCGATCGGTGGCGTGGTGGCTTGGGACGACAAGGTCAAAGGCCGCATCGAGATCAGCAACGACGAACTCGATGACCTGGTGATCGCCAGGCCGGACGGCACGCCCACGTACAATTTCTGCGTGGTGGTGGACGACATCGACATGCAGATCACCCATGTGATCCGCGGCGACGACCACGTGAACAACACGCCGCGCCAGATCAACATCTTCCGCGCGCTCGGCGTCGAGCCCCCGGTGTACGCCCATTTGCCCACCGTGCTGAACGAGCAGGGCGAGAAGATGAGCAAGCGCAACGGCGCCAAGCCGGTGACGCAGTTCCGCGACGAAGGCTTCCTGGCCGACGGCGTGGTGAACTACCTGGCGCGCCTGGGCTGGAGCCACGGGGACGACGAGATCTTCAGCCGCGAGCAGTTCCTGCAGTGGTTCAACCTGGACCACCTGGGCAAGAGCGCCGCGCAGTTCGACGAGGCCAAGCTGCGCTCGGTGAACGCGCACCACATGAAGATGACGCCCGACGCCGCGCTGGCGCCGCTCGTGGACGCGCAGTTGCAAAAGCGTGGCGTCACCACGGACGAGCGGCTCGCCGCCCTGTGCGGATTGCTCAAGGACCGCTGCGACACCACCGTGCAGCTGGCCGACTGGGTGCAGCGCTTCTACGCGCCGGTCGAACGCAATGCCGACGAAGCGGCGAAGCACATCACCGACGGCGTGCGCCCGGCGATCAGCATGCTGGCCAAGATGCTGGAAGGCTGCCCATGGACGCGGGAGGCCATCACCGAGGCCATCAAGGAGACGCTGCGCGCCACCGGCCTGAAGATGCCGCAACTGGCCATGCCGGTGCGCGTGCTGGTGATGGGAACAGCCCAGACGCCCTCGCTGGACGCGGTGCTGGCCCTGTGCCATCGCGAGACCGTCCTGGAGCGGCTGAAGGCCGCCTGATTTTCTGGCTATAATTCGAGGCTCGACACCAGAGGGGGGTATAGCTCAGCTGGGAGAGCGCTTGCATGGCATGCAAGAGGTCAGCGGTTCGATCCCGCTTACCTCCACCATCAGTGTCGAATGGAACAGTCCAAGGTTACGACCCTATCGTCTAGAGGCCTAGGACATCACCCTTTCACGGTGAGTACCGGGGTTCGAATCCCCGTAGGGTCGCCAAGATTCATCGCGAGATGAGGCTAGGCACAAGTCGGCTTGCACTTGGCCCGTGAGGGCGAACGCGGCTACCAGGAGTGGTAGTTCAGTTGGTTAGAATACCGGCCTGTCACGCCGGGGGTCGCGGGTTCGAGTCCCGTCCACTCCGCCAAGTATGCTGATAAGTTGTTGATTGGTAAAAGCTTTTTAGTTTAGCCCACGACAGCTATCAAAGCAACTATCAACGGCGCCATGAGCAATCATGGCGCCGTTTTCTTTTGCCTGCAGAAGGGGCTGCTGAGCGCCACGTGCGGATTCAACGCATGGCTCGCGCTACTATCCAAGCCAAATGGAGGTGAGCATGGCAGAGGGGATCACGAAGGTCGACGCGTCGAAGATGAAGGCTCTTGCAAAAGAGGGCAAGCGAATATCCGTCATCCGGAAGGACTACTTTCCCAAGCTGTCCTACTTCGACGTATATGTCACTGTCTACGGCTCAGGCGGCCGAAGTGCCATGGGTGTCAAACGGATGATCACCACTCGGCTCGCAGCACTGGCAAGTGCGAAAAAGGCGGAGCGAGAAGAACTAGCCGAGGAATTGCAAGAGCTGGTTATGCACCTCTACAAGAACCACAAGTCGAATCATGAGAAGCTGACTCAGATTCGGCAGGCGCTTGCTGAATAACAGCGGCCAAATTTCGCGCCTGGCAAAGTCACGCCGCGATTGATCCGCCCTGGGAAGGGGTTGACAATACGGTGTCGAATCGCGGTGCTCGCGCGCCGAGCAGCGCATTCGATCAGACGCACAGCAGTGCAGCTCTGACGCAAAGCGGGGTCTAACCCGCGGCGATCCGATCTCCAGCTATCCCGACTAGGTGTCCCCAGGGCATCGAGTTAGGCCGCTGCATGCGCGTTTGCAATCCAAACCCTCAAACAGGAGCAAACGATGGCAACAAGCAAGAAATCCAACGGCGGTACCTTCCCGGAAGGGTTCGTGTCACCCTTTAAGCGAGTCCAGATGACGGAGCGTAACGACGACGCTCTGGCGTGCGTCGCGACTCTCTCCGGTCGCACGTTGGAGGAAGTGACCAGGCTTGCAATCCAGCTTGGTTACCCGAAGCACGGCCCCGCTTTCGTCGACAACACGCTGCTCACCAAGATCCTCTACAACCTCGGCCTCACCGGCGGCGAGTATCAGGAGCTTCCTTCGCTGGACGCGCTGCCTGACGTGGCAATCGTCATGGTGGACTACCGCGAAGAGGATGACCTGGGGCGCCACGTCGTGTGGCACCACGTTCGCGGAAACGACAAGCACTCGTCCTTCTCGTACTTCATCGACGTCGCGAACTGGGTGCCGGAAACCGCGCAGGTCTCCACGAACTGGTCTCACATGAAGGTGGACCCCGCCTGGTACATAGAGGTCAAGCCACGCGGAAACGGGAAAGGCAAGTAGCTTCGATCAGGCGGCCGGTGGCCCTGGAATATGGGCCAGACTCCGGTATGTATCACGCCGCTCAGCAGCACGGAGTTGCGCGAGGCGAAAGATGTACTCGGCAAGCTCCTCTTCGGCCGCGTAAAAGAACGCGGCCGACACTCCCAAAACGCGGGCCAGGGCATGGGCAATCCTGACATCCGGCTGATGGATGTCCAGCTCGTACCGGTTGATCCGCGTGCTAGCTACAGCTTCATCGATCCCGGCTTGGATTCCAAGCTGCCGCTGCGAGAGGCCAGCAGCCAAGCGCGCCTGCTTTAAGCGTCGTCCCCAGCTATACGCGATCTCGCGGCCACTCATGGCTACGAGATTCGTAGTTTTCGTATGATTTGGATACTACGAGTTTCGTAGTCCCAGAAATTACCGAGGAGGCAAGATGTTCTTCAGCTTTTCCGCCGCGCGCGACTCAGGTTGCACCTTGACCCGCGGATATCCTGCGTTGCGGGCATGCTTCACGGCGCTCGTCAGCGGCATCAGCACAGTCGCTGCTTTCGGGCAAATACTGCCTTCCCAGGGAACAACGCCCAGCGCTCCTGACGAATGGCTGTTCGGAACCGGCCCAAGCTGGTACTACCGGGCGAGCCCGTCACCTGTCCCGCGGGAGGTCGGCTTTCGAAAGCCGACGTCAGAGGAGGCGGAGGTAGTGCGCAAGGCAGAAGCCTTGCTCGCCGGCAGCTCCGGAAAAGCGATGGCGCTCATTTCGGGCAACGAGGTGGTCTGGGCCGGGTTCAAGCCACCGGCATCGCGTTCCCGATTGTTCATGGGCTTCAGCATGGGCAAGACCGTGACCGCACTTGCCGTGGGCAAGGCCATCTGCGCAGGAAAGCTGAAACTGGACTCGCTTGCGGGCGATCTCTTGCCCGAGCTGAACGCAACAGATCTGGGCGCAGCCAGCGTGCGTGATCTGCTGCGAATGACCTCGGGCACGTGGGAGGGCAATCGCGACAGCACTGTTTGGAGCAGGGAGGAGCGTGAGGCGGTGGACTCCGGCCGGTCGAACTGGCTTCAGTTCCTCGCCACCTCGAAGGCGGGCACTGCGGAGAAGGCGGTGTTCGGAAAGCGCAAACCCGGCTCTGACTTCCACTATCACAGCACTGCCCCCCTTACGCTGGGCTTGATGCTGCAGGCGGCGACTGGGGCGACCTACGCGCGTTGGGTCGAAGACGAGGTGCTGCATGCGATGGGAACATCGTCCCCGGCGATCGTTGGCCAAGACAGGAAGGAGTACGGCCAGGCCGACGGGACCGTCCGAATGACGTTTGACGACTGGGTGCGGTTCGCAGTCTGGGTGAAGGAGAGCCACACTGCTCCAGGTTGCTTCGGCGACTATGTCCGCGAACTGTCGAAGGTGCAGGTAACCGACCGAGCGAAGACCGGCCGCATCGGGTTCCTCGGTTACGGCTACCTCACCTGGATCGGGACTCTCCCCACACCCAACTCCTTTTGGGCGGTTGGGTACGGCGGGCAGCGGATCGCTTGGAACCCAAGCAACGGTCGCATTCTGATCGTGTTCTCGAATGTCGAGAACTACATGGACGAAGTGGCAAAGCTCTATGGCGAATGGGCGAAGATTCCATAGCAGTCAGTTCTGAAGCTGAGCCCTGAGCGGTGGCGTTCGCCAGGACGCACCGACAGATCTGTTTCCCGAGCCGGGTGGCGATGTCACCCGGCTCGTTTCGTTTCTGAAGGAGAAACTCATGAAAGACAGGCATGGCACCCGAAACGGCGTCCCCATCGATCCACACCGACCCTCAGCGCCGCTCTTTGGACTGGGCAGCGTGTACGCTACGCCAGCCGTGCTCCAGCACCTTAAGCAGCATGGGCGAAGGCCCTCGGAGCTTATTGGGTACCACGCTGGCGGCGACTGGGGGCACGTGCCGCCCGCCGAGGCGGCCGCCAATGATCGTTCCATCCAGGATGGCTCGCGCATTCTGTCGGCGTACCTTGTCGAAGGTCGGCGGATCTGGGTGATTACCGATGCCGCGAACGACAACGGGGCGCGCACCTCGACCGTACTTCTGTTCGCGGAGGAGTACTAAGTGCGCAGCACCCGTTCTCCTCGGACACGCTTTGCTCCCGTCCACTACTCGCGCCGTGAGCACGAGAAGCCTCTGCGCGACTTGCTGGTCAATCTGCCTTATCTGCAGACCTCAGCCAGCGGCGGGTTGAACATGCTCGGCTCGTCCCAGACCGTCGTTCTGCAGATCGCTGAGCAAGCGGAGGCGTGCGCTCAGGCTCTGAGCCTAGGAATCGCGGCCGTTGGGACGCTCATACCCTACGCGGCACCGGAAATCGAGGATGGGACCGTCCCCATGGGCACGGTGGAGGCTGTTGGATGGTTGCTCTCGGAGCTCGGCGAAGTGGCAGCTGCATGCACCGTTTTGGCCGCGGAATGCCGGCAGGCCCGCAGTATTCCCGGAGGCGAGCAACCATGAAATCAGGCAAGTCGCGCACCGCTGAAAAGGCGAACTCTGAGAAGCTCAAGGCCCTTCAGCACGCCGCTCGTTCGGCGGCCACACATCGGAGCTACGGGCAGGCGGTCGAGCACTTCAGGAAGGCAGGCCATGACATCCCGGCTTCAGCGAAGGAAGTCGCGACGTACCTGGCAGATCACGCCGGACGGTTGGCTGTCTCCACACTCCAGCATCGCCTCATTGCAGTCCATCGAGCGCACCTCGACGCTGGACTTAAATCGCCTGCCATGGACCCGCTTGTCAAGCGTACGATGCAGGGGATACGTCGCACCTATGGCGTCGCACAACGCCGGGTCAAGGCGCTTGTGAAGGACGACCTGCTTGAAGTCCTGGCGCTCGTGGACAAGCAAAATCCGATGAAGGCCGCTCGCGACCGCGCATTGTTGCTGGTTGGGTTCGCTGGTGCCTTCCGCCGCTCAGAACTTGTATCGCTCCGCATCGAAGAGGTGACGTACTTCGAGAATGGAATGGAGCTTCTGCTGCGACGGTCGAAAACCGATCAGGAAGGGGCTAGTCGGACCGTATTCGTGCCGAAGGCGAGGGGTGAGCGGTGTCCAGTGAAGGCACTGCTTCAATGGCTTGAGCTGTACGGCGCGGAGGCAGGACCGCTTTTTCCGTCCATCAACCGCCATGACAAGGTTGTTCGCGCGTCGCTATCACCGCAGTCCGTGGCACTGCTCCTCAAGGAAGCCGTTCGCCGTGCCAAAGGACAGAGAGCAGCAGATGACTTTTCCGCCCACTCCCTTCGCGCTGGGTTCGTAACGAGTGCGGCAGAAGCCGGCCTCCAACCGTATCAAATCCGCGATGTGACAGGCCATCGCTCAGATGTAACGTTGGCCAAGTACATCAGGCCCGTGCAACGCCGTAGGATTCCCAGCCTTCTGTAGACGGGGCCCCGTGGTAGTGCGAACTCCGCCCCGGCTGCACCGCGCTAAGAGCCGACAGCTCACGAGGGACTTGACCTTCTATTGGCTACAAGGTTTCCAATCATCCACGGCGCTGCGTCGTGCGGCCAGCCAGAAGAAGCCCAACATGAACCACCACAACCTACTTCGAGAGACGACCCTGCTCGACTTCGAGCATCCCAGCATCCAAGGCCTGATTCGCGCGCGCCGCTGGGCGCAGATGTCTGCTAGGGAGCGCATCGGGGCGATCTACAACTTCGTGCGCGACGAGATAGCCTTCGGCTACAACCTGGCCGACGATCTGCCAGCCTCCCAGGTGCTCGCCGACGGGATCGGCCAGTGCAACACCAAGGGCACGCTGTTCATGGCCCTGCTGCGCGCTGCCGGCATCCCCTGCCGCTTCCATGGCTTCACTATCGACAAGGCCTTGCAGAAGGGCGCGATCACCGGCGTGGCCTACGCGCTGGCTCCGCGCGACATCATCCACAGCTGGGTGGAGGTGTGGTTCGAAGGTCGCTGGGTCGAGCTCGAGGGCTTCATCCTGGACAAGGACTACCTCTCGAAGCTCCAAGAGCGCTTCGCCGACCGAGAGGGGGCGTTCTGCGGCTATGGGGCAGCGACCCCGGACTTGCAAAACCCGGGCGTGGAGTGGACGGGCGCGAACACCTACATCCAGAAGGACGGCATCAACCGGGACTTCGGCGTCTTCGACGATCCGGACTCCTTCTACGCCAAGCACGGCGCGAACCTCAGCGGCGTCAAGAAGTGGCTGTTCCAGGGCGTGGTCCGGCATTGGATGAACCGGAACGTCGCCAGGATCCGCGGATGGAGCGGCCGCGAGGCCGCGGTTCGCAAGGCCGATGCCGCGTGGGAGGCGCCGAGCCGCTGAGCCCTTGCATCCCACCCTTTCGTTGTGAGAATGTCAAGGCCGATAGAATCTGCTGATCCGATGAGACGCTTCCTGCTTCTGTTGCTCGCGTTCGTGCTGCCCCTGCAAATGAGCTGGGCCGCCGCGCACTTCTGCGACGACGAGAAGCTGGTGGCGCACGCCGTCGCCGCAGCTGAGCACGCGGGGCACGACCACGGCGCCCAGGCCGACGAACAGTCAGACGCCAAGGCGGAGAAGATCGCGGACGCGTGCTGCGGAGCTGCCCACGGTTGCCACGGCTTGCATCACCTCATGGGGCAAGCCGACCTGGCTTTCCTGCCAAGCGTCGCCGCCCAGATGCCCGCGCCGTCCGGCGCCGCGCCGCCGCTGGGCGGGATCCACTCGCGGATCGAACGCCCCAACTGGCTCGCCGCCTGACGGCGGGCCGCGACAACTCACCCCTTTCCACCTCTCGCGGTTCGCCGAAGCAGTCGTTCGTTTCGACCTTCGGAGAACTCGATGCCTTTCCCATTCCCGCGGCCGCGGTTGGCCGCGCTCTTCGCGAGCTTGGCGCTGGCCTGCGCGGCGCACGCTCAATCCGCACGGCCGACCTTGCGGGAAGCGGTCGACGCCGCTTGGAGCCTCAGCCCCCAGGCCCGCGCGCTGGTCAGCCGTCAGGCTGAGCTCGACGCCAGAGCGCGCGCGGTCGGCTCCTTCCTGGCCGCCGCGCCCACCGTGTCGCTCGCCCACAAGGCGGGCAGAGGCAATGCCAGCGGCGCCCAGGAGACCGAAGCCGAGATCTCGGCTCCGCTCTGGCAGCCCAGGCTTCGCTCGGCCACGGCCAGCCAGGTGGAAGCCGACCGGGCGGCTCTCAGCGCGCAGATCGCCGCCGCCAAGTTGAAGCTCGCCGCAGAGGCGCGGGAGCTGGCCACCGCGGCCGCTGTGGCCGAAGCTCAGCTCGAGCTCGCCTCGCGCAAGGTCTCCGAAGCGAACGCTGTCGCCGCCGACACCGAGCGGCGCGTCAAAGCCGGAGAGAGCGCGCGCGTCGACAGCCTGCGCGCCCAGTCGGCTCTGAGCGAGGCGCAGTCCGCGCGCGCGGCCGCCGAAGGGGCGCTGGCCCGGGCTCTTGCCAACTGGCGCGCGCTCACCGGCATGCCTCAGCTCGCGTCTTTGGACGAAGCTCCAGGTCCGGAAGGCGCCCATCCCATCGTGCAGGCCGCCGAGGCGCAGGCGCGCGCGGCGCGCTCGAAGCTGGAAGTCACCGAGGCCGACCGGCGCGACCCGATGGAGATCGGCTTGGGAGTTGTCCGGGAGAGGCCGGGCGGAGGAGCCGCAACGGAGAACGCCGTCAGGCTGTCGTTACGCGTGCCGCTTGGAGGCGACATCCGCAACGGCGCCAGGATCGCCGCGGCGCGCGCGGAGCTGGACACCGCCGAGGCCGAGCTCGACGCGGCTCGGCGCTTGGCCGGCGCGGAGCGCGAGGCGGCAGTGGCGGAGCTCGACGCGGCGCGGCGCTCCGAACGACTGGCCGCCGACCGCGAGCGATTCGCCCGCGAGGCCCAGGAGCTGATCGCCAAGTCCCACCGGCTGGGCGAGACGGACCTCCCCACCAGGCTGCGGGCCGACGCTGAGAGGTTCGAAGCCGAGCTCGCGCGAGCCCGCGCGTCCATCGAGGCGCGTCGCGCCCTGTCCAAGTTGAACCAGGCCAACGGGGCCATGCCATGAACAAGAGACTTCGCGCCGCGTTCGCGGCCTTCGCCATCGCCAGTGCTTGCGCGCCCGCTCTGGCCGCCGACGAGCACGGGCACGACCACGGCCCGGCGGCGACAGACGCCGCCGCCAGCCCGCGCTTCGACGCCCACTCCGATCTGTTCGAGCTGGTCGGGGTGTTGGAGAAGGGGCAGATCACGGTCTACCTCGATCGCTACGCGACCAACGAGCCGATCGTGGGAGCAAAGATCGAGTTCGAGTCCGGAGCCAACAAGGGCGTGGCCACGCCGCAGCCCGACGGCACCTACGCCATCAAGTTCGCGGGCGTGGACAAGCCAGGAGAGTTCCCCTTCTCCTTCACCGTCACCGCGGGCTCCGACACCGACCTGCTCGCCGGCGAGCTCCACATCGACGCCGCCCAGGCCCACCAGGACGCGCCGCGACCCTGGCTGCGCTGGGCGGGCTTCGCCGCCGCGGCTCTGGCCGCCGCGGCGGCCCTGCTCTTCGCCCGTCGCAAGTTCGGCCGCCGCGCCGGCCTGAGGACACCAACGTGAACAACAACTTTCTCCTCGCGGCCTTTCTCATCGCGTTCGCTGTTGGCGCTACCGCGCAGGCGAGCCCTGACCACAACCACGCGGAGCCCACCGCCGCCGCCGCGAGCAACGCGCCAAAGCGCCTTCCCGACGGCAGCGTTTTCCTGCCCAAGAACTCGCAGCGCCAGCTCGCCGTGCGGACGGTCCTCTCCGAGGAGCGCTCGGCGCCGCAAACCATCGAGCTCACGGGGCGCGTGACGATGGACCCGAACGCGGGCGGGCGCGTGCAGCCCACGCAAGCGGGACGCGTGGAGGCGGGCCCGCGCGGACTGCCGTCCCTGGGCCAGTTCGTCCGCAAGGGCGAGGCGCTCGCGGTGGTGCGCTCGTCGGCCTCGGCCATCGAGAAGGCCAACCAGCAGGCGCAGGCCGCGGAGCTGCGCGCGCAGCTTGACCTGGCCCGCAGGCGCGTGGCGCGTCTCTCGGAGCTCGAAGGCACGGTGCCCGCGAAGGACATCGAGGCCGCGCGCTCCGACGTGTCGAGCCTGCAGCAGCGGCTTGCCGCTGTGGGCGGGTCCGTCTCGGCGTCGGAAACCTTGGTCGCTCCGATCTCGGGCGTGATCTCGGCGTCGAACGCCGTGGCCGGCCAGGTGGTCGACGCGCGCGAGGTGCTCTTCGAGATTGTCGATCCCTCCAAGCTCGTCGTCGAGGCGATGGTGTTCGACATGGGGCTGCTGTCCAACGTCGGCGCGGCCAGCGCGAGCCCCGCGCCGGGAGTCAGCGTGCCGCTGCGCCTGATGGGCGCGGGGCGCGCGCAGCGCGAGGGCGCCATCCCGTTGCAGTTCAGGACGGCGGGAGCCGCGGCGGTCCCCTTGGCGGTCAACCAGCAGGTGAAGGTGCTCGTGCACACGAGGACCATGGTCAAGGGAGTCGCGGTGCCCGCGGCGGCCCTGGTCAAGAGCGCGAGCAACCAGGACATGGTGTGGGTCCACGCGGGCGCCGAGGTCTTCCAGCCTCGGCCCGTGCGGGCTTCTCCCTTGGACGGCGCGAGCGTGTCGGTGACCGACGGCATCAAAGCCGGCGAGCGGGTGGTGGTCCAAGGCGCGTCCTTGGTGAACCAAGTGAGGTGAGGCCGGGATGTTCGACAAGCTAGTCCACTTCTCCCTCTCGAACCGTCTGCTGGTGGTCATGGCTGCCTTGGCCTTGATGGCCTACGGCGCCTTCACGCTCATCCGCATGCCGGTGGACGTCTTTCCGGATCTCAACAAGCCAACCGTCACCGTGCAGGCCGAAGCCGGGGGGATGGCCCCCGAGGAAGTCGAGCAGCTGATCACCGTGCCGTTGGAGACGGCCATGGCCGGGATCCCGGGCGTGGAGACGGTGCGCTCCATTTCGAGCGTGGGCCTGGCCTTCGTCTACGTCACGTTCGACTGGAAGACCGACATCTACCGCGCCAGGCAAATGGTCGGCGAGCGCCTGGCCACCGCGCGCGAGCAGCTCCCGCAAGGGGTCGAGCACGTGGCGATGGGGCCCATCAGCTCCATCATGGGCGAAATCATGCTCGTGGCGCTGCCGATCGAGCCCGCCAAGATCAGCCCGATGGCGGTGCGCGAATACGCGGACTTCGTGCTGCGCCCGCGACTGCTCGCCATTCCAGGAGTCGCCCAAGTCGTGCCGATCGGGGGCGAGGTGCGCCAATACCAGGTGCAGCCCAACACCGCCTCGATGGCGGCGCTTGGCGTGACGCTCGACGCGATCGAAGGCGCGCTCAAAGGGTTCTCCGCCAACACCAGCGGCGGGTTCTTGGAGCTCAACGCCCGCGAATACCTGATCCGCAACATCGGGCGCACGACCCGCATCGAGGACTTGCAGCGGCTGCCGGTGGCGTTCGGCAACGGCCAGCCGATCGCTCTCTCGCAGGTGGCCAACGTCGCGTTCGCTCCCGCGATAAAGCGCGGCGACGCGGGCTACAACGGGGGCCCCGCGGTCATCGTTGGCATCCAGAAGCAGCCATCGGCCGACACCGTGAAGCTCACGGAACAAGTCGAGGCGGCGCTCGACGGATTCAAGAAGAGCCTGCCTCCCGGCATGGGCGCTCCCATCGTGACGATGCGCCAAGCCACCTTCATCGAGACGTCGGTGGGCACGCTGCAAGGCAAGCTTCTCGCCGCGGCGGCTGTGGTGGCCGTGGTGCTCTACCTGTTCTTGATGAACGCCCGCACGACGGTGATCGCGCTCACGGCCATTCCGCTGTCGGTGCTCATCGCCGCTCTCGTCTTCAAATACTTCGGCTTCTCGATCAACACGATGACGTTGGGCGGGCTCACGATCGCCATCGGCGAGCTCGTGGACGACGCGGTGGTGGGAGTGGAGAACGTGCTGCGCCGATTGAAGCTGAACCAAGACCAGCCGGAGGAGCGGCGCATGAACCCGCTCGCCCTGATCGCCCGCGCGACGTTGGAGGTGCGCTCGGCCATCGTCTACGCCACCGCCATCATCGCGCTGGTGCTGCTGCCGCTCTTCTTCCTCCCCGGAGTGGAAGGCCGCCTCATGCAGCCGCTCGGCGTGGCCTACATCGTGTCGCTGCTGGCCAGCATGGTGGTGTCGCTCACGGTGACGCCGATCATGTGCTACTACCTGCTGCCGAAGATGAAGGGCCTTGGGCACGGCGACACGAAGGCGCAGGCGTGGGTGAAGGCCAGGTATGAACGCGCGCTGTCTCGGGTGCTCTCGCGTCCCAAGCCGTGGCTCGCGGCCGCGGGAGTGGCGGTGCTCCTGGCGATCGCCGCGGTGCCGCTCTTCCCGACGACATTCCTGCCTCCGTTCAACGAGGGCGTCGCGCTGGTGGGCCTGCGGCTCAACCCGGGCACGACGCTGTCGGAGACGTCGCGATTGGGCGCGGTGGCCGAGCGCAGTCTGCGCGAGGTGCCAGAGGTGCGCAGCGTGGGCCGCAGGTCGGGGCGGGCCGAGCTCGACGAGCACGCAGAGGGCGTGCACGTCTCCGAGCTCGACGTCGCGCTCAAACGTAGCGATCGCTCTGTCGACGAGGTCTACGCGGACCTGCGCTCCAAGGTCTCGTCGCTGCCGGCGTCGATCGAGGTGGGGCAGCCGATCAGCCACCGCATCGACCACATGCTCTCGGGCGTGCGCACGCAGATCGCCATCAAGGTGTTCGGCGACGACCTCGACGCGCTGCGAGCCCAAGCGGAGACCCTGCGCGCGCGCCTCTCGAAGATCGAGGGCGTGGCGGACCTGCAAGTCGAAAAGCAGGTGCTCACGCCCCAGATCAAGGTCCGGGTCGACTACGACAAGGCGCTGGGCTACGGCATCGCGCCCTCGAAGCTGCTGCGCGAGCTGCAAATGATGATCGACGGCGAGAAGGTCGCCCAAGTGGTGGAGGGCAACCGCCGCTTCAACCTGGTGCTGCGCCTGCCCGAGTCGGCGCGCGGGACCGAGGGGTTGCGCTCCATCATGATCGACACGCCCGGCGGACGCGTGCCGCTCTCGCAGCTGGCGGTCGTGGAGGAGTCGGACGGCCCCAACCAGATCAGCCGCGACGATGGCAGGCGGCGGATCGTGATTTCTGCCAACGCGCAAGGGCGCGCGCTCTCGGACGTGGTCGCCGACATCCGACAAGCGACGGGCGAGGCCAAGCTCCCCGAGGGCTACTTCGTCACAATCGGCGGGCAGTTCCAGGCGCAGGAGGAGGCCAGCCGTCTCATCGGCCTGCTGTCGCTGGGCTCCCTCGCGCTGATCTACGCGATCCTTTACTCCCGCTACAAATCGGGAGCGCTGGCGGCGATCATCATGGCCAACATCCCGCTCGCGCTCGTCGGCGCGGTCGTGGGCCTGTGGATCTCGGGCCAGCCCCTGTCGGTCGCCGCGCTCGTCGGCTTCATCACGCTCGCCGGCATCGCGATCCGCAACGGCATCATGAAGGTCTCGCACTACGTGAACCTATGCGCGTTCGAGGGCGAAGCCTTCGGCGACAAGATGCTCGCGCGCGGCTCCCTCGAGCGGCTCACTCCCGTGCTGATGACGGCGCTGGTCGCCGCGCTCGCGCTGGCTCCATTGCTGTTCGAGGCCGACCAGCCTGGCGCCGAGATCCTGCATCCGGTCGCGGTGGTGATCTTCTCGGGGCTCATCACCTCCACGCTGCTGGACTCCTTCCTCACTCCCGCGATGGTCAAGCTCTTCGGACGCGGGCCCATCGAGCGGCTCGCCGCCCAATCCGGGACCGAGGCCTACTGATTTCCACCGCCAACCCACCCACCATAGGAAGCATCATGAAAGCCAAGACTCTCGCCCTCTCCGTCCTTCTCGCGTTCTCCGGGTTCGCCTTCGCCGGCCCCGACGACCACACGCCCAAGCACGGCGGCATCTTCGTCGAAGGCAAGGCCGCCGACGTGGAAGTCGTCGCCAAGCCGGAGCTGATCCAGGTCTACGTCTACGACCACGGCAAGCCGGCCAAGCTCGATGGCGCCAAGGGCAAGTTGACGTTGCTCAACGGAAACCAGAAGACTGAAGCCGAGCTCGCGCCGGCGGGCGACAAGCTCGAAGCCAAGGGGTCCTTCAAGGTGGCCAAGGGCACCAAGGGCATCGCGCTGGTCACCCTCGCGGGCAAGCCCGCCTTCACCGCGCGCTTCGAGGTGAAGTGATGCTCGGACGCCTCGTCGCGGCCTTGGCCGCCCTCGCGGCGCTCGTCGGCTGCGCGTCCACGCCTGTGTTCGAAGGCGGCCGCGCGTGGAGCGAAGGCTGGCGCGAAGGCAAGGTCGAGAAGGCGTCCGCGGGGGAGCTCGGCTACCGGCAGTCCTACGACTGCCGATACCGAGAGGGCGGAGCCGGACGCGACGCCTCCGGTCGCTTCGCCGTCGTCGGCGTTCAACACATGGGGCGGCACCGGCACCACGTCGCGCCGGTCGAGGCGGGCAAGGAGCCGACGGTCGGAGCGTCCGTGCTCACCAACTGGCGCGGCTGCGAGCCGCCGATCGCTCGCGCTCGATGACGAGAAGCGAAGACTCGGCTGGCCCGGGCAGCGATGGACGCGGCCGTCGCGGAGCGCTTTAATAGCCTGTAGCTTCTACAAGGTTGAGCAATGAAGATCGGAGACTTGGCCAAGGCCACCGGGACGCAGGCGGAGACGATCCGCTACTACGAGCGCGAGGGCCTGCTCGCGGAGCCCGCGCGCACGGAGTCGAACTACCGGCGCTACGACGCGTCGCACGTATCGCGTCTGAGCTTCATCCGCCACTGCCGCTCTCTCGACATGACGCTCGAGGAGATCCAGGCGCTGCTTCGCTTCAAGGACGATCCGGCCGCCAACTGCGTGGCCGTCAACGAGCTCCTCGACGAGCACATCGACCACGTCGCCGAGAGGATTCGAGAGTTGAAGCGCCTGCAATCCGAGCTCAAAGACCTGCGCGCGCAGTGCGACGCGCACGGCGCCACCTGCGGGATCCTGGGCGCGCTGGACAACAAGGGAAAGTCGGGCGCTCGGCCCGCGCGGAAGGCCCACGTGCCCGGATCCCCCGGCCGCCACTGATGGCGCTTGACTCTGTAGCGGCTAGAGGGTTTTCAATGGAGGCAGTTTAGGAGAACTGTATGTCCGCCCACTGCTGCGCCCCCGCCAACCCCGCCGTCGATCCGCGCTTTCGAAAAGCGCTCTGGATCGCCTTGATCGTCAACGCCGCCATGTTCTTGGTGGAGCTTGGCGCGTCGTTTGGATCGGGCTCGGTGTCCCTCCTGGCCGACTCCATCGACTTCTTCGGCGACGCGGCCAACTACGCCGTCTCGCTCGCGGTGCTAGGAATGGCGGCGACGGTCCGCTCCAAGGCCTCGATCCTGAAAGCCGCCTGCATGGGAGCCTTCGGCCTGTTCGTGCTCGCCCGGGCGGCTTGGTCGGCCTCCACCGGAGCCGTGCCCGAGCCGATGTTGATGGGCGCCGTCGGCGTTCTGGCTCTGATCGCGAACGTGGGCGTCGCGCTGCTGCTCTATCGCCACCGCAACGGGGACTCCAACGCGCGTTCCGTATGGATTTGTTCGCGCAACGACGCGGTGGGCAACGTCGCCGTCATCCTGGCCGCCCTGGGCGTCTTTGGCACCGGCTCGGCTTGGCCGGACCTTGGAGTGGCCGCCCTCATGGCCGTGCTCGCGATCTCCGGCGCGTGGACGGTGTTGCGGCAGGCAAGGGGCGAGCTGCGCGAGGCGCGCGCCCACTGATCGACTCCCCGCCGAACGAGAAAGGCCCGCTTGCGCGGGCCTTTGCCAAGATGGGCGCGATCAGCCTAGCAGCGGCTGGACGAAGGCGAACCACCCTCCGACCAGGTAAAACCCGAGGCTCACGACGTAGACGCGCGCCGAAGCTTTGCGCGTGCGCAGGCACGCGTCGCGAAGACGCGGGTCGACAGGGCACGGCGCGGTCCTGTTCCTCCACTGGATCCAACCCGAGAGGGCCAGCGCCGCGCCGGAGATCGCGAATAGCGCCTCCTTATGCTCGGAGAGCCAGACCACTTGGGGGAACACCGAGACGAGCGACGACAGCGCTGCGCCCGCGCCCAGCGCGACGAGCATCGCCGGGATCGCGCAGCAGACTAGGGTGCTCGACGTGGCGAACAGCGTCGCCACCGAGCTCCACAGGCTGCCGCGCGTTTGAGCGACTCCGTCGTCCGTCACTTCTTGGCGCTCTTCGAGGCCGCCTTCATCTCGTCGACGGAAGTTGTGGAGGGCTCCATCTTGACGACGTCATAGCCGGCGTCGACGATGGCCGCGCCGATCGCCTTCTCGTCGAGGGTCTTGCCGTCCTTGGCCTCCACCAGGACGACCTTGCTCTTCAAATCGACGAACACCGCCTTGGTGGCGTCCATCTTCGCGATTGATTTCTCGATGCCTTGCGCGCAGAACGCGCAGACCATGCCGTTGACGGTGGCCTTCACGCTGTTGGCGGCGGAGGCGGGGAGCGCGGCCATTGCGATGGCCAGCGAAACGATGATGTTGCGCATGTGAATCTCCTTAGAAGGTATACATAAAGTTGAAGCGAAGCTGCTTGGAGTTGTTAACTCCAGCCTCCACGAAGTAGCGGTTGTGGATCAGCCGAAGCATCGGCGTGATCTCGGTCATGTCGGAGAGCCCGCGCATGCGGCGCGCCTCCACCACGAACCAGGGCTGGACCTCGTCGTAGTCGACCTCATAGAACGAGAAGCCCAGGCGCGCCGCGGCGTAGTCGTGATTGATCCCCTCGGCCCGGTAGAGCCTGGCGAAACCCATCGCGTAGACGCGCGTCGTCTCGTAGTCGACCTGGATGCCCGGCGAGGCCATGGTCCTCGTCCCCGAGAAGTCGTTGCCGCGCACGGCGCCGAGACCGCCGACGAACCAGACGTTGGCCTGCGCGTGCGGCATGTTCCAGCGTTTGAGCAGCCTGGTGTAGGCGACTTCGGCCAGCTCGCGCGACTTCGTCTTGTCGTCGCTGCGCATGTAGAGCAGCGACGGACCGATCGCGTCGCGGGGCGTGAAGGCGTAGTTGGCGAAGCCCTCGCGCCAGTTCGGCGACAGGTCGCCCATCGCCATCCAGCTCTCCTTGAAGCCCATGGGCGCCGCGTGCGCCTGAGCTCCCAGGAGCGCCGCGACGGCCAGGGGAACGATGCGAAGGGCCCTCATCGCGCCTTCTCCATGGCCTCGACGACCAGGTGGTCATCCTTGTTCGCCAGGCGGAAGCGGACTTTGTCGCCCGCCTTGAACGGCTTCAAGTCGACCGCCTTCGCGACCTTGAACGGCATCACCATGGCCTCCATGTCGATGCTCTTGACGCGCTCGTGGTCGAGCGTCACGCGCGAGCGCTCCGGCTCCACCTTCACCACCTTGGCCGCGACCCATTCGGGCGGCCCGGCGTGCGCCGCGAAGCCCAACGCCAGGGCGGCGGCGAAAAACAAATGTCTCATGTCGATCTCCTGATTGCGCGAGTTGCCGCGCGCGAAAACGCTCCCGCGTCACCGCGGGGTCGAAGACGGGGAGATCAGGAGATGGGAGGTCGCAGGTCGCGCGCGAGCTCGGCGCTGGCGAAAGAAAGCCCGCTTGCCACCGGAGGGCCGGTCGGGGCGGGGCCTTGCTCGAAGGCGAGTTCGGGCAGGCAGGCGGAGGCGGCGCAGAGATGGCAGGCCATGCAGTGGGTGGCGGCTTGCGGCGCGCCGTCCTCGGAGCCCGCCTTGGCCTTGGCCATCATGGGGCAGTCCTCGGGCATCGACTCCATGGCTGTCACGCCAGCGGCGCTCGCCGTTTGATCCGCGGCCATGCGGACGGCCATGCCTTCGGCCGCCCACATCCGCATGGGCAGAAGAGCGATCATCAGGATCAAGACGAGCGTCCGCATAGACTGATGATACCCAGCGACGCCTGAAGTTCAACCCGCTGCCAGGAGCCACCCATGCCCGTCGCCGCCCCGGCTCGAAATCTGCTGCTGAGCGTTCATGTGCTCGCGTCTGTCGGCTGGGCCGGCGCCTTGGCGGTCTTCCTCGCGCACGCCCTGGCGGGGCTGTGGAGCGACGACCCCCGCACGGCCGCAGCGCTGGGCCTCGCGATGGGAGTCACAGCTTGGGTGGTGATCCTGCCTTTGGCCGTCGCCTCCTTCGCCACGGGAGTGGCCCAGTCGCTACTCTCCGTCTGGGGCATCCTGCGACACCACTGGGTCGTCTTCAAGCTGGCCCTCACGGCCGTGGCGACCGCCGTCCTGCTCGTGAAGCTCGGACCCATCAGCGCGCTTGCCCAAAGCTCGGCGGCGTCCGGCCCCGGCATGGAGGGCCTGCGGACGTCCCTGGCGCTGCACGCGGCGGGCGGGCTGGCGATCTTGGTCGCAGCGACGCTGCTGGCCGTCTACAAGCCCGTGGGGCTCACCAAATACGGCGCGCGCAAGCTCGGGCGCGAACGCGTGGTGCCACCCGCCTGGGTCAAGGCGGCGTGGGTGGTGGGGGCGGCGCTCGCCGTCGCGCTGGGGGCCATGCTGCTCCTGGGCAACCATGGGCCGTCCGCCCACCTCCATGGCTGAGCAAGACGGCCGCCGTAGAAATCTTTTCGCGGACGCTAGACCTTGCCATAGGGGCAAGGTTCAAGATGGCGTTCAGCATGAAAGGAATTCACAACAGCCATCGGTATGTGGGCATCGGCCGCCGCGCCGTTGCGCAGGGGCCGCATTGCGCTAGGATGCGAAAGTAATGTCAATTCTCCGCCTCGTCATCGCATGGCTCGTCATAGCCGCGCTTCCCCTGCAAGGGATCGCGGCCGCGTCGATGCTTTTCTGCGACCAGGCGGCGCATTCGACGGCGTCGCAGCCCTCGGGCCATGACCACGCGGCGCACGGCCACGGCGAGGCTCACGACCAAGCTTCTCACGCGCACGCTGGCGACGACGGCGCTCAGCCAGACTCGAAGCTGAGCCAAGCGCAAGGCGACACGGCACAGACCGGCTCGGGCATGGTCGACGACGGCCACGCGTGCCCGATCTGCGCCTCGTGCTGCAACCTCGTGGCGTTGTCCGAGACGCCCACCGTGAGCCTGGACGGGGCCGCGCCCATGTCCCCGCCGCTCCAAGACGCCGCGCGCGTGTTCACGCGCCACGCGCCCACCCCCGACAAGCCTCCTCGCGCCTAAGCGGCCGCCGTCGGCCCGGCTAGTCCGGGCCCGGCCGCCGCATTTCCGTTCCGACTCCGATCGCGGCGACCCGCGGCCGGGCGCATGCGAAACGAAATCACGCGAGGACCCATGTCAAAAGAAATCAGAACCATCGCCCTAGGCGCGATCGCGGCCGCGGCGAGCTTGGCGGCCGTCGCCCAGACCGGCGCGCCTGCGTCGGCACCCGCGCAGCCTCAGGGCGGCTACAACTCCGCATTCGAGGGCTATCGCCCGTTCGCCGCCGACGAGGTCGGGAACTGGCGCAAAGCCAACGAGACCGTCCGCGAGATCGGCGGCTGGCGCGCCTATGCCCGGGAGATCCAGGGCGCGCCGCAGCCAGGAGGCGCCGCGCAGCGCTCGGCCCCCGCGTCGGCGCCCGCCACCCCGGCTCCGACGCCGCGTCCGGCCGCAACACCCACGGCTCCCGCGGCTCCCGCCAATCCTCACCATGGGCACGCCCGATGAAAAGAACATTCAAGCTGGCGGCGGCGGCCGCTGCAGCCCTCATCCTTGCCGGCTGCGCCGCGCCCAACATGCAAGCTGCGATGGGCGAGGCCAACGAGCTCGCCGGCCCAGTCTCGGGCGGCGCCAAGGCGGAGCTCCAGCGCGACGCGTCGCAGCGCGAGGCGGCCTCGAAGCTCGCGGGCGACCTGCTCGCCAAGCCCTTGACCATGGACGGCGCGGCTCAGCTCGCCGTGGCCAACAGCCCGGCGTTCCAAGCCGCGCTCGCGCAGAGCTGGGGCGAGATCGCCGCCGCCCAGCAGCGCGGGCTTCCGGGCGGCCTCGTCTTCTCGTTCGAGAGGCTGCGCGAAGGCGCGGACCTCGAGCTCGGGCGACTCCTTTCCATCGGGCTCTTCGACCTGATCACGCTCCCGCAGCGGCGCTCGGTCTCGCGCATCGAGTCCGAGCACGCGCGCGTGAGGATGGCGGGGGCGGTGGTGGACCAAGTGTCGAACGCCAAGCAGGCTTGGGTGCGGGCGGTCGCCGCCCGCGAGGTCGAGGTCTACGCCGTCCAGGTGAAGGACGCCGCCGAAGCGAGCGCCGAGCTCGCGCGGCGCATGCAGAGCGTGGGCAACTTCACCAAGCTGCAAGCGGCCCGCCAGCACCTGTTCTACGCGGACGCGACCTCGCGCCTGGCCGCGGCCAGGCAGCAGGCGCTCTCGACCCGCGAGGAGCTGGTCCGCCAACTGGGACTGACCGACGAGCAGGCCAAGGCGTTGAAGCTGCCCAATCGGCTCCCGGACCTGCCCAAGACCGCAAAGGCCCCAGAGGAAGTCTCCAAGGCCTTGGCCTCGCAGCGGCTCGACGCGCGCCTCGCGCGCTTGGAGCTCGAAGCGGCGAGCCGCGGGCGCGGCGTCGACCTGCTCACGAGCCTGACTGACGTGGAGCTGGGAGCCCGGCGCGACACGCGCTTCGAAGGCAACGGCGAGAAGTCCACGACGCGCGGCTTCGAGCTCGAAATCCGGTTGCCATTGTTCGACTGGGGGTCTACGCGGCGTGCCGCTTTGGACGCGCGCTCGCTCGCGGCCGTCAACCGCTACGAGGCGGTGGCGCGCGGCGCCGGGTCCCAGGCGCGCGAGAGCTACGCGGCCTACCGCACGGCGTTCGACCAGGCGCGCCACCAGCGCGAGGAGATGGTGCCCCTGCGCAAGACGATCTCCGAGGAGAACGTGCTTCGCTACAACGGAATGATGATCGGCGTCTTCGAGCTGCTAGCCGACGCGCGCGAGCAAGTCGGCGGCGTGATCTCCGCCATCGAGGCGCAGCGCGACTTCTGGCTCGCGGACGCGTCCCTCTCGTCCACCTTGATCGGCAAGCCCCAAGCGGGCGGCGCCGCCTCGGCCTCCTCCGCGGGATCCGCTCCCGCCGCGGAAGCCGGCCACTGAACACGAATCGAGGACAAACATGACCGACAGAAGACGATTTCTCACGGGCTTCGGCGCCATCGCCGGAGCGGTGAGCGCCGCCTCGGTGAGCAAGGTGGCCATGGCCGCTCTGCCCGAGCCGGTGATCCAGACCAAGCCCGACACCGCCGCGCCGCTGATCCCGAATACCGGGCGGCCCTACAACCCCGTGGTCACCTTGAACGGGTGGACGGCGCCTTGGCGCATGAACAACGGGGTGAAGGAGTTCCACCTTGTGGCCGAGCCCGTGGTGCGCGAGATGACTCCCGGCTTCAAGGCCCACCTGTGGGGCTACAACGGGCAATCCCCGGGGCCCACCCTCGAAGTGGTCGAGGGCGACCGCGTGCGCATCTTCGTGACCAACAAGCTGCCGGAGCACACCAGCATCCATTGGCACGGCCAGCGCCTGCCCAACGGCATGGACGGAGTGTCCGGCCTGACCCAGCCGTCGATTCCGTCCGGCAAGACGTTCGTCTACGAGTTCGTGGCGCGCAGGCCGGGGACGTTCATGTATCACCCGCACGCCGACGAGATGGTGCAGATGGCCATGGGGATGATGGGCTTCTGGATCACGCATCCGAAGGGCAAGCATCCGCTGATCGACGAGGTCGACCGCGACTTCGTGTTCCTGCTCAACGCCTACGACATCGATCCGGGGGCCTTCACGCCCAAGATCATGACGATGACGGACTTCAACATCTGGACGTTCAACAGCCGGGTGTTTCCGGGGATCTCGTCGATGAACGTGAAGCACGGCGACAAGGTGCGCATCCGCTTCGGCAACCTGTCGATGACGAATCACCCGATCCACCTGCACGGGCACGAGTTCCTCATCACCGGCACCGACGGCGGGCCCACGCCCAAGAGCACGCGCTGGCATGAGGTCACCACCGACATCGGGGTGGGGCAGATGCGCCAGATCGAGTTCCTGGCCGACGAGGAGGGCGACTGGGCGTTCCACTGCCACAAGTCGCACCACACCATGGGCGCGATGGGGCACGACGTGCCGACCATGATCGGCGTCGACCACCGCGGCGTGGCCAAGAAGATCGCGGGCTTGGTCCCCGACTACATGGTGATGGGCGAGCGCGGCATGGCGGACATGGGCGAGATGGAGATGCCCATACCCTACAACACCCAAAAGATGATGGCCGGCGAGGGCCCCTTCGGCGGCCTCGAGATGGGCGGCATGTTCACGACGGTGAAAGTGCGCCGCGAGCAGAAGCGCGGCGACTACTCCGACCCGGGCTGGTTCAAGCACCCCTCGGGCACGGTGGCCTACGAGTTCACGGGCCAGCTGCCGGAGCCGGCTCGCGCGAGCGCGCCGGCGGGGCAGAGCGCGCCGACCACCGCGGCCAGGACGCCCGCGGCAAAGGACGTGGAGGTCCGCGTCCGCAAACCAGCTTCGGGCCACAGCGGCCACTAACCCAAGGAGACATGAACATGAACAAATCAACTTTCGCCGCGATCGCCACCGCCGCCGCGCTCGCCCTCGCCGGCGGATCCGCCTTCGCCCACGAGAAGCACGACGCCAAGAAGGCTTCGGCTCCGGCGAAGAAGGAGCAGAAGCCCTGGGGCATCGCCGGGGACGCCAAGGACGCCAAGCGGACGATCGAGATCGCCATGAGCGACGACATGCGCTTCACGCCCTCGGTGATCGAGGTCAAGCAAGGCGAGACGGTGAAGTTCGTCGTGCGCAACAAGGGCAAGGTCCTGCACGAGATGGTCATCGGAGACAAGAAGACGCTCGACGAGCACGCGGCCCTGATGGTCAAGTTTCCGGGCATGGAGCACGACGAGCCCTACATGGCGCACGTCGCCGCGGGCAAGCAAGGCTCGCTACTCTGGAACTTCAACCGGCCCGGCGAGTTCGACTTCGCGTGCCTGATCGCCGGCCACTACCAGGCGGGCATGGTCGGAAAGATCAAGGTCGCCGCCGCGGGAGGAGCGAAATGACGACAGTCGCGATCTCGCGCAGGCGCGCCGTCTGCGCGGCGCTGATGCTCGCATGCGCGCCGGGTTTTACCGTGGCCGCCGCGCCGGCGGGGCCGACCGCCGTCGAGGTCTGGAAGGACCCCGAGTGCGGCTGCTGCAAGGACTGGGTGTCGCACATGGAAGCCAGCGGCTTCAAGGTGAAGGTGAACGACACCGGCAACAGCGCGGCGCGCGCGCGCCTGGGCATCGACAAGAAGCACGGCTCTTGCCACACGGCGGTCGTGGGCGGCTACGCGCTCGAAGGCCACGTGCCGGCGCGCGAGGTCAAGCGGCTTCTCGCCGAGAAGCCGGCGGCCGTCGGCCTGGCAGTCCCGGGCATGCCCGTGGGCTCGCCCGGCATGGACGGCGCGGTCTACGGCGGCCGCAAGGATTCCTTCGACGTGCTCCTGCTCGCGAAGGACGGAACAAGCAAGGTTTATCAACGTTACGAAGGGAAGAAATCATGAAGCACGTCAAGCAACTCCTCCTGGCCGCCGCTCTCTCCGCTGGCCTCTCCGCCACTGCGTTCGCGCAGCAAGCGGCTCCCGCGCACGCGTCGGCTCCCGCCGCCGCCGAGCTCACCGAAGGCGAGATCCGCAAGATCGACAAGTCGGTCGGGAAGATCACCGTGAAGCACGGCGAGATCAAGAACCTCGACATGCCTCCGATGACGATGGTCTTCGGCGTCAAGGACGCTGCGATGCTCGACAAGGTCAAGCAGGGCGACAAGGTGCGCTTCCGGGCAGCGAGCGAGGACGGCAAGTTCACGATCACCGAGATCCAAGCCGCGGCCCAATAAGCGCGCGTGTGGATGAGAGGCGCGCGGCGGGGCTTTCCCCGTCGCGCGCCTTGACCTTGCCACAGGGGCAAGGCCCACAGTGGCCGCTTCCAGCATCAAGGAGATCCGCATGAAACACGACGCCCGCGCCCAACCTCACCAAGGCGCAAAGCACGCGATCGAACACGGCGGCTCGTCCGCCCGCGCGTATTGGATGTTCGCGCTCAACCTGGCGCTCAGCCTCATCCCGATGTATCTCGCCATGTTCACCATGATCGACGGGCGCGGCGACTTCCGGAACAACGTGAACATGCTCTACATGGCGCTGACGATGCTCGCGCCCATGGGGATGATCATGCTCGCGACGATGGGCTCCATGTATGGGAACAAGCCGCTCAACCTCGCGCTCTACGCCGCCCTCGCCGTCCTCTTCGTGGGCTCCCTGTGGGCCACGCGGGCCCAGGCGCTGGTGGACGACAAGCAGTTCGTGGACTCGATGATCCCCCACCACTCGGGAGCCATTCTCATGTGCCGCGAGGCGCGTTTGGCCGACCCTGAGCTCGTGAAGCTCTGCGGCGAGATCGTGAAGGCGCAGCGGGCAGAGATCAGCCAGATGGAGGCCATCGCCGCGCGCCTACGCGCTCCGAAGTGATTTCCTCTTGACCTTACCATGGTGTCAAGGTCCAGACTGTCGATGAAGCAAACAAGGAGGTCCACATGCACGAGCTCAATGTCCCCAACATGAATTGCGGCGGGTGCGCCAAATCGGTGGCCCGCGCCATCTCCGCCGTCGATCCCGCCGCGAAGGTCGAGTTCGATCTGCGCGAGAAGAAGGTGATGATCGAGTCGGAGTCCGGGCGCGAGAGATTCGACGCCGCCCTGGCGGCCGCTTGGTTCAAACCGGCGTGACCTGGGTCAACCGGCTCGGCGATCGCCGCGCGCAACATCAATCCATTTGAGGAGATTTCGCCATGGACCAAAAACATTCGGCTCACACGCCAAGCGGCCCGGCGCCGTCGGCGCATGGGGCCATGGTCCATGGCGGGGCTGCATACGTCTGCCCCATGCACCCCGAAGTGCGCCGGGACGAGCCCGGGCGCTGTCCGATCTGCGGCATGGCGTTGCAGCTCGAGGGGACGCAGACGCCCGCGGCGCACGGTGGCCATGATCATCATGCCCACGGGAAACACGCTCCCGATCCTGGGGTCCATGCCGGCCACGCAGCGTCCGCCGCGAAGCCTGCGGCTATGGATGCGCCGAGCGGCGCCGCATACGTCTGCCCGATGCACCCGGAGATCCGTCGCGACGCGCCCGGCCACTGCCCCATCTGCGGCATGGCCTTGGAGCCCGAGATGCCGACCTTGGGCGAAGGCAAGGATCCCGAGCTCGCCGACTTCGAGCGGCGCTTCTGGTGGACCCTGCCGCTGACAGTCGTAGGCGTAATGCTCGCGATGTTCGGCCACTCGATGGAGCTCATGGACTCGCGGACGCAGACGTGGGTCGAGCTCGCGCTGGGCGCGCCGCTGGTGCTCTGGGCGGGGGCGCCCTTCTTCAAGCGCGGCTGGGAGTCGGTCGTCAACAAAAGCCCGAACATGTGGACGTTGATCGCGCTGGGCACCGGCGCGGCCTTCCTCTACTCGGTGGTGGCCACCGTCGCGCCGGGACTCTTCCCGGAGACGTTCGTCTCCATGGGCCGGGTGGCCGTCTACTTCGAAGCCGCCTCCGCCATCATCTCGCTCACGCTTCTCGGCCAAGTCTTGGAGCTGCGCGCGCGCTCGGGCGCGGGCGCAGCAATCAGGGCGCTCCTGGGGCTCGCCCCCAAGACCGCCAGGCGCGTGGAGCCCGACGGCTCGGAGGCCGACGTGCCGATCTCGCACGTCCACGAGGGCGATCTGCTGCGGGTGCGCCCGGGCGAGAAGGTCCCGGTCGACGGGTCAGTCGTGGAGGGCAAGAGCTTGGTGAACGAGTCGATGGTCACCGGCGAGCCGATGCCCGTGTCCAAGGGGCCAGGCGACAAGCTGATCGGCGCGACCATCAACACATCGGGAGCCTTGACGATGCGCGCCGAGAAGGTCGGGTCGGCGACGGTGCTCTCGCAGATCGTGCAAATGGTCGCGCAGGCGCAGCGGTCCAAAGCTCCGATGCAGCGCATGGCCGACGTCGTCGCCGGCTACTTCGTCGTGGGGGTGGTGATCGCGGCGCTGGCGACCTTCTTCGCCTGGGGCCTCTGGGGTCCGGAGCCCTCCTGGGTCTACGGCCTGATCAACGCCGTGGCGGTGCTGATCATCGCCTGCCCGTGCGCGCTGGGACTCGCGACTCCGATGTCGGTCATGGTGGCCACCGGGGAGGGCGCCAAGCGCGGAGTTTTGTTCAGGGACGCCTCCGCCATCGAGAACATGCGCAAGGTGGACGTGTTGATCGTCGACAAGACCGGCACGCTCACCGAAGGCAAGCCCGCCTTCCAGAAGGCGGTCGCGGCGCCGGGATTCACCGAGGACGAAGTCCTGCGCCTGGCCGCGAGCCTCGACCAAGGCAGCGAGCACCCGCTCGCCCACAGCATCGTCGAAGCGGCCAAGGCCAAGGGCCTGGCGCTGACCAAAGCCGACTCGTTCGATTCGAGCACCGGCATTGGCGTCACCGGAACGGTGGAGGGGAAGAGCCTCGCGCTGGGCAACAGCGCCTTGATGGAGAAGCTGGGCGTCGACGTCGCCGCCTTGTCCGAGCCAGGCCGGGAGCTGCGCGAGAGCGGAGCCAGCGTCATGCACCTGGCGGTGGACGGGCGCTTCGCGGGACTGCTGGCCGTGGCGGATCCGGTCAAGGCGACGACGGCGGAGGCGATCGCGCGGCTTCGGGCGCAGGGCGTGCGCCTGGTCATGGCCACCGGCGACGGCTCGGCCACCGCGAAGTCGGTCGCGCGGACGCTCGGCATCGACGAGGTGCATGGCGAGGTCACGCCGGCCGACAAGCTCGAGCTCGCCCGCAAATTCAAATCGCAGGGGCTGGTGGTCGCGATGGCGGGCGACGGCATCAACGACGCTCCGGCGCTCGCCGGCGCGGACGTCGGCATCGCCATGGGAGCCGGGACCGACGTGGCCATGGAAAGCGCGCAGGTGACCCTCGTGAAGGGGGACCTTCGAGGCATCGCCGACGCGCGCGACCTCTCGGAGGCCTCCGTGCGCAACATGCGACAGAACCTGATGTTCGCCTTCCTCTACAACGCGCTGGGAATCCCCCTGGCGGCCGGCGTTCTCTACCCGTGGACAGGCTGGCTGCTGTCTCCGATGCCCGCGGCGCTGGCGATGAGCCTGAGCTCCGTCTCCGTAGTCGGAAACGCCTTGCGGCTGAAGCGGTGGCGCTCCTAAGTCCACGGTGCGCCGCTCGCCCCGCCGCGATCGTCGCTCCGCTCCTGCATACCGCGAACCCCGCGCGGGCCAAGATCACCAAACGGCCGACCCCAACGGGCGTCCCATGTCGAGTTCAACCAAGGAGTCAACTATGAAATCGTTCGTCAAAGCCTTTCCCGCCGCCGCCATCTTCCTGGCCTTCCTCGCTCCTGTCGCCCACGCGGCGGACAAGGATATGAAGGCCATGATGATGAAGGGGCACGAAAAGATGATGTCCATGTCGATGACGGGCAAGCCCGACGTCGACTTCGCGATGGCCATGCGCGAGCACCACATGGGCGCCGTGGAGATGGCCCAGTGGCAGATCGACCATGGCAAGGACGCGAAGATGAAGCAGATGGCGCGCAAGATCATCGCCGACCAGAAGAAGGAGATCGCCCAGTTCGATCAGTTCCTGGCCAAGAACGGCCACGGGGGCGACGCGAAGGGCAAGGGCCACGCCGGACACGCGCCGGCCAAGTAGACAGGTCCGCTAGGAGGGCGCGAATGCGCGCTAACAGGGCTGACAAAGAAATCGCTTGACCTTGCCACGATGGCAAGGTTGATACTTTCTTCATCAACCCAGAAAGGCGCCTTCCATGATCACATTCCACATCCCCGACATGACCTGCGGAAGCTGCGCGAGCGCGATCGCGCGCGCCGTGGCGAAAGTCGACGAGCACGCCCGCCTCGAAGTCAGCATCGGGCAGAAGCTTCTGTCGGTGCAAAGCGCCGCGACGGAAAGCGAGCTCGCCAAAGCCATCCAGGAGGCTGGCTACGCCCCTGCGAAGTTGACCGCCTCGGCGCCTCGCCCCGCGCCCGCTTCCGGCGGATGCTGCGGCGGGGCGCGGAAGGCAGCGTCCACGAGCGGCGCGCAAGCGGCCCTGGCGGGCCGAAGCTCCTGCTGCGGCTGACGCGGAGGTTTGTGGGCCATGAGCGCGCCGGGCGCTCATGGCTCGGCATCGCCCAGGCTTCCTTTGCAACGTGGCGCGCGAAAGCTATGCAACCGCGCAGAGGAGGCGGCGAATCGGCAAAGACGGCGCATTCCCCTACGCGCCAGGCTTGCCGCTGAGCGGACGCGGCCTCCTTTAGAGGGAGGATGCCTTAGGTGGCCGCCGCTCGGCGCCACTCGCTTCCCGACATTGGATGACGTGGATCAAGTCGGCGCGGCGCCAGCCGGCGCAGCATGGCTCGAACCTCCACCAACTTAGGAAAGCTCAATGAAAACCACTCGCCTCATTCCCTTAGCGCTCCTCGCCGCGGCTCTTGCGGTCCCCGGCTACGCCGCCACGACGGCCGACGAGCACGAGAAGCACAAGAAAGAAGCGGCCGCGGCCGCCGCCTCCTCGTCGCCGAAGGCGCAGCCTGGCAAGCACGCCGCCCACATGGGCATGATGGACTCGCAGACCGGCGCGATGAAAGCCATGCGCGAGAAGATGATGGCCGCTAAGACGCCCGAGGAGAAAAGCGCGCTCATGAGCGAGCACATGAAGACCATGGGCGCGGGCATGGCGATGATGAAAGAGATGCCCAAGGGCATGGGCGACATGAAGAACTCCAAGGGCATGGCGGAACACCACGCCATGATGGAGAAGCGCATGGCCATGATGGGCGCGGCCATGGACATGATGAGCGACCGCCTCCCGCAGCCGGCCAAGTAAGGGGAGCGCGCCATGACGCAGGATCCCGCGACCGACTTGTCTCCGGGCTCGACCGAGAGCGCGGGTCTTGGCGCGTTTTTCCGATCTGACTACGCGTTGGGCTACCTGGTGCTGGGGGCCCTCGCGACCTACCTGTATTTCAGCGACCACCGAGCGCATTTCCTCGGCGCGTTGCCTTTCCTGCTGCTCCTCGCCTGCCCCTTGATGCACGTCTTCATGCACCGCGGCCACGGCGGGCATGGCTCGCATGGGGCGCGCAGTCTAAGCGCCGACGGAGGTCCGAAATGACCGACGACCGCAGCTCGCTCAAGGCCGCGGAATTGTTGTCGCTCGCAGGGCTGGCGGCGGCGGGCGCGGGGGGAGCCCTTTTGCTTCAACAGTGGCTCGGGCCATACGCGGTCGCGATCTTCGCCGTCGGCCTCGCGGTCCATGCGGCGGGCATGTGGAGCAAGCACCGCATCGAGGCGCGGGTGCAGGTTCGAACCGCGCCGTGGGAGCCGATCCTCTACGGCCTCTGCTGGTTCGCCCTGGTCGCGCTCGCCGCATGCTTGCTCGTCCCCGGCTTCGCGCCACGATAGGAGAAATGATATGCAAACGCTGAGTTTCGACGTTGGAGGCATGACCTGCGGCGGATGCCGCGTCAAGGTGGAGCACCGGCTAGGCCAGCTTGCTGGCGTGAGCCAGGCGATGGTCGATTTGCAACCTGGACTCGCGACGGTCGTTATCGATCCGGCGCTCGCCAGCCCAGCGCAGGTAATATCCGCGATCAACGAAGCCCGATTCTCGGCCACCGCCAGGACCACCGGGGCGGACGCATGACCCGCCTGTCCGGCAAGGTGTTCGCCGTCTGCGGGTTGTGGATGGTCCTGCTGGGCGTCTATTTCATTCTCCTGCGCCCCGCTTTGCTGCCGGAGGATCCGCGCTTCATGGGCACCTCGCTCGAGGCGCTGCGCGTGGCCGCTCCTGGGCTCGAGCGTTGGCTGGGCCACGTCTTCAACGTGATGGGCGGATTCATGGTCGCGGCCGGCGCGCTCACCGCGCTTGTCGCTTGGCGGTTCCTGGCGTCGCGGGCGCCGGGCGCGCTGCTCGCGATGGTCGTCGCCGGCGCGTTCAGCGTCGGCCTCATGAGCGCGACCAACTTCATGCTGCATTCCGACTTCCGCTGGCTGCTGCTGGTCCCGGCGTTGCTATGGGCGGCGGGGCTCGCGTGCTACCTGCGGGAGGCGCGCTCCGGCGACGCGGGTGTCACGAGGCGCGACCGCGCCGCGAGCCCGGCCTCGGAGACCCCCAAGCGAGCGTAGCCTTGAGCGCGAATCCCGGCCAGAGCGGGGCTGCGCCGCCAGGCGCGGAGCTGATTCGCTCGATCGGGCCATTTCAGCTGACGCTGTATGGGCTCGGCAGCATGCTGGGGTCGGGCATCTACGGACTGATAGGCCAAGCGGCGGGGCAGGTGGGGAACGCCGTGTGGGCGTCGTTCCTCGTCGCCATGGTCGCGGCGCTGCTGACCGCGCTGTCATACGCTTCGCTCGGCTCGCGCTACCCCCGCGCGGGCGGAGCCGCGTTCGTGACGCAGAAGGCCTACGGCATGCCTCTCCTGAGCTTCGTCGTGGGCTTGGCGGTGGTTTGCTCCGGCTTGGCGTCGGTGGCCACGCAGTCGCAGGTGTTCGCGCGAAACCTCGCCGTCCTGGTTGGCTCCCCGGCCTTTCCCGTGTGGGCGACAGGCGCCGGCTTCCTTCTCGTGATGGCCGCCCTCGTCCTGCGCGGGATCAGGGAATCGATGTGGGTGAACGTCGCCTTCACCTTGGTCGAGGCCGCCGGCCTCCTCCTCGTCATCGCCGTGGGCATCCCTTACTGGGGCTCGGTGGACCTGCTGGCGATGCCGGAGGCGCCTGGCGGCGGCGACTCCACCGCGATGCTGCTGGTGATGCACGGAGCGGTGCTGACGTTCTTCGCGTTCATCGGGTTCGAGGACACCCTGAACGTCGCCGAGGAGTGCCGCGACCCGCAGCGCACGATCCCCATCGCGCTCGTGACAGCGATGGCCATCGGCGCGCTGATCTACGTGGCCGTCGCCGTGACGGCCGTGTCCGTGGTGCCGTGGCTGGAGCTGTCGATGGCCCCCGGTCCCCTGACGGAGGTCGTCGCGCGCGCGGCGCCGGCCATATCGCCTTGGGTCTTCACGCTGGTGACCTTGTTCGCCGTCGCCAACACTGCGCTGGTCAACTACATCACGAGTTCGCGCCTGGTCTACGGCATGGCGCGCCAGGGGCTGTTGCCGCCCGCGCTCGGGCATGTGCATCCCCGGACGCGCACGCCGCGCTGGGCCGCGCTCGCGCTGTTGGCTATCCTGCTCCCGCTCGGCTTGTTCGGCAGCGTTGCGAATCTGGCCTCAGCGTCGGTGCTGCTGCTCCTTGTCGTGTTCGCCGTCGTGAACGGCGCGCTGTTCGTCCTCAAGGGGCGCGAGGGCGAGCCAAAGGGCCGTTTCGAGATACCGCGCTGGGTGCCGGCCGCCGGGACCGCCATATGCCTTCTGCTCGTTGGCATCCGGGTGTCCAGCAGCGATTGGCAGGCTCCTGCCTTGGCGGGAGGGCTTCTGGTCGGAATTTTGGCGCTGTATGCCCTGCTGCGTCCCTCGGGGGCGTCTGGGCTGGTTGAAGCGTAAATTGGCTGCACGCGTGAGCGGCTGGGGCGGGCGGAGCAGAACGTGCCTACGCGGCTCTGCGCGCCAGGGCGCTGGATGCCGTCGCCTTCTTGGCGCCGCCATGGACGGGCGCCTCGCGCCCCAGGTCTTCGAGGATCGGGCATTCGGGACGGTGGTCGCCCTGGCAGCAGTGGACCAGGTGCGACAGCGTCTTGCGCATGGACTGCATCTCCTCAAGCTTGCGATCGAGCTCGGCCAGGTGCGCGGCGGCGACTTTCTTCACGCTGCTGCTCGGGCGCCTGCGGTCTTGCCAAAGCTTCACCAGCTCGCTGATCTCCGGGATGGAGAAGCCCAAGTCGCGCGACCGCTTGATGAACCGCAGCGTGTGGACTTCCGGCTGCCCATACACCCGATAGCCCGACTCGGTGCGGTGGACCTTGGGCAGGAGTCCCAGAGACTCGTAGTGGCGAACCATCTTCGGCGTCACTCCCGCCTTCTCGGCGGCTTCTCCGATGTTCATTCCTTCGGCAATCGTCTTCATGAAGCCCTTCCTTTCCAGCGGCGCAGCGTCAAAGCGTTGGCGACCACGCTCACCGACGAGAACGCCATGGCGGCTCCGGCGAGCATGGGGTTGAGCATCCCGAACGCTGCGAGCGGGATGCCGACGATGTTGTAGACGAAAGCCCAAAACAGGCCTTGGCGGATCTTCGCGTAAGTCTTGCGCGAGATCTCGATGGCGTCGGCCACCAGTCGCGGGTCGCCGCGCATCAGGGTGACCCCGGCCGCGTGCATGGCGACCTCGGTGCCGGTGGACATCGAAAAGCCCACGTCGGCGGCGGCGAGAGCCGGCGCGTCGTTGATGCCGTCTCCGACCATGGCGACCGAGAGGCCCCCGGCTTTGAGCTCGCTCACCACCTGCGCCTTGTCGGCCGGCAGGACTTCGGCTCGGATGTCCGTGATGCCCAGCTCCTGCGCGGCGACGCGGGCGGCGCCCTTGTTGTCGCCGGTGACCATGACGACCTTCACGCCTTGCTCCGCGAGGCTGCGAACAGCTTCCTTGGCCGTGGCCTTGGCGGAGTCGCCGAACGCGAGAAGTCCCACCAGGCGCGCGGGGGCGCCGCCTTCAGCCAACCACGACACCGTGCGGCCTTCGTCTTCGAGCTCCTGAGCGCGCTTCGCCAACGGAGCGAGGTCGACGCCAAGCTCGTTCATCCAGCGGGTGCTGCCGAGGCTGAGCGTTTGGCCTTTCACTTGGGCCGACATGCCGCGGCCCGCGACCGACTTCGCGTCCTGGACGGGAGCGACGCTCGCCAGGTTCTCCTTGGCGGCGTCCATCACGGCGCGGGCCAGCGGATGCTCGCTGCCGGACTGCACGCTCGCCGCGAGTCGCAGAAGGCCGGCGCTGTCGCCGTCGGCGGCTTCGAACGCCACCAGGCGCGGTTTGCCCTCGGTCAGGGTTCCAGTCTTGTCGAAGGCGACGACCTTCACGTTGTGGGCGACTTCCAGCGCCTCAGCGTCCTTGATCAAGATGCCGCGGCGGGCTGCGACTCCCGTGCCGGCCATGATGGCCGTCGGCGTGGCGAGTCCCAAGGCACAGGGACAGGCGATGACCAAGACGGCCACCGCGTTGAGAATCGCGCGCTCCCAATCTCCGGTCGAGAGGCCCCAAGCGAGAAGCGTGAGCAGAGCGATGCCGAGGACGACCGGGACGAAGACCTCGCTCACCTGGTCCACCAGGCGCTGGACCGGAGCCTTCTTGGTTTGGGCCGACTCCACCATGCGGGCGATTCGCGACAGGGTCGACTCCGCGCCGACCGCGGTGGCGCGGGCGGTGAAGAGGCCTTCGGCGTTGACTGATCCGCCAACGACCTTCGCGCCGGGCGACTTCGAGACCGGCAGGCTCTCGCCGGTGATGAGCGACTCGTCCACGTGAGTGGATCCTTCGAGGATCTCGCCGTCCACGGGCACGCGTTCTCCTGGGCGCACCACCACGGTGTCGCCGACTTTGACCGCCGAGGCGGGCACGTCGACCTCAACGTCGCCGCGGCGCACGCGGGCGGTGTCGGGGCGCAGCGCGTTCAGCGCCCGAATGGCTTCGGTGGTCTGGCGCTTGGCGCGGCCTTCGAGCCACTTGCCCAGGAGCACCAGGGTGATCACGACGGCTGACGCCTCGAAGTAGAGGTGCGCAGCCTCGCCGTGGCCTTCGTGGCCGATGCCTGCGATGAGGAGGTAGAGCGAGAGGCCGTATCCGGCCGACGTGCCCAGCGCGACCAAGAGGTCCATGTTGCCGGCGCGCGCCTTGACCGCCTTCCAGGCGGAGCGGTAGAAGCGGGCGCCCAGCCAGAATTGCACGGGCGTCGCGAGCGCGAGCTGCCACCAGCCGGGAAGCGCCCAATCGGCTCCGAACAGCATGCCGAGCATGGGCAGCACGAGAGGAACGGAGAGCGCGGCGGCCACTGCGACCGGCCACCAATCTGGCCAACCCGTCTTCGCGGCTTCGGCGGAATCCGCGTCCGCCGCTTGGGGCAGCTTCGCTCCGTATCCGGCCTTCTCGATGGCGGCCACGAGTCGGGGCAGGACGTCGTCCGCGCGGCCGACGAACTTGACCTCGGCCTTCTCCGTGGCGAGGTTCACTTCCGCGAAGGTCACTTCCGGCAGCTTGCGCAGCGCCTTCTCGACGCGGGAGACGCAGGAGGCGCAGGTCATGCCTTCGATGGAGAGGCTGACTTGGTCCTCCCGCACCGAGTAGCCAGCCTTCTCGACCGCGCCGCGCAAGGTTGCGAGGTCCACATCCTTCGACGCCGAGACGCTGGCGCTCTCGGTGGCGAGGTTCACGTTGGCGCGCTCGACGCCGGGGACTTTGGCGAGCGCCTTCTCGACCCGAGACACGCACGACGCGCAGGTCATGCCCTCGATGGGCAGCTCAATGCCCAGCTTCTCTAGGTTCATGGTCGCCAGGCTGGCGGGCAACGTCGTCGTGTTCTGCATGGTTGGCTCCTAGCGCCCGAAAACCAGGCGATGGAGGAATGATCAACCTTGCCATCATGACAAGGTCAAGCCCCTTCTTCGAAAAGGTTTTTCGCGCAGCCCTGTTGACTCTGACACGGTGGCAACCTTGACGATGCAGTCCTTCATCCACTTCTCAAGGACTCACCATGATCGAACTTAACCTCCCCGACATGAGCTGCGGCCACTGCGCGAGCACTGTCGCCAAGACGGTCGCCTTCGTCGACCCGGCGGCCAAGGTCGAGGTGGACCTGCAAACCAAGCTGGTCAAGATCGAGTCGACCGAGGACCGCAAGGACTTCGCCGAGGCGCTGACCGACGCCGGCTACCCGCCGGCGCAGTGACGCGGGCCGTGGCGATGGACCTGAGATATTTGCCGCCCCTCCCAATGGGGCTGATAAACAGTTGCGCTGCGCGATCTGGCCGAGCGCGTTGGACGTCCCGCCGTGGCCCTCCCGCGCCGGCTGCCGCGCCGACCAGCGCCTCCGTTCTCGCCTCGGTGTGTGCCGCGGCGCTGATCAACTCTATGGAGTGGGGCCAGGGCGACGTGCGTTTCCTCGTCGCCATCAGTCTAGGCAGTCTGGTGGCCACCTCTGCTCTGGCGATCGGATGGACGAACGAGCCCGAGCAGCTGGCCCGATGGGCCGCGAAGGCCCTGGTCGCCGCTGTCACATCGACGCTCCCAGCGCTCGTCGCGCCTTGACACGCCCGAGCCAGATCGATACGCATAGTCGAGCCGCGCAACGGCAGCGTTGGCTGACTAACGCTAATAGTGCGTTTTCGCTACTTGGCCACGCGACTGCGTGACTCGCTGAAGCCGCAAGTCATCCGCAGTAGACCTTGAGAGGCACTTGGTAAGTCTCAGAAAGGAACCTCTCGGTCACACCCAGCAGTGCAAGCTGATGCTCCGCCGCGCCTAGCTTTGACAGGCCGGGCTGGACGATGTAGACCCGCAGGGCGACCGCGCATACGCGACTGAGGTCGCGGATTTCTGCGAGGCGGTCCTTTGAACCAACCTCAAAGCGAGTAGGCCTTCCATTCTCGATACGGTCAGCCTCCCGCTTCAAGAGATGCGCAAAGAGATCAGTACGTCGGTTCTTGTTGTGAAGCCACATGACACTGCGTTGGGCCTGCCCGCAGACGACGTACATGTCGTCGATGCGTGCCCCAGGCGTGTCTCCGCCAGAGTACTTGCAATGATAAAGATCCACCGTGATCAGGCGCGGCTCGTTCGGGCTATCCAGACTTATGCCGACGATGTCCGCGGCCTCACCGGCACCGTCGTCGTCCAGCAGAATTTCGTGCCGATTCTCTGCCCTGATTTGCTCGATGGTCCGGAACTGCACGGAGTCCGTGCGGCGCTCCTCTCGCTGCGACTCTTTAGTGATGTCGATGCCTGTCCAGTCAAGCTGCTCCAAACGGTCGCGCGAAAACAGCTGCGCGGAGGTGCGCAGCTCGACATGGGTGTTCCCCTCTAGCTTGGAGCCGTCGGCGAACCAGATCGTGGGTGGGTTCTCGGTGAGGTAGGCGCACAGATCCGAGGTCGCACCGCGCCGAATTGTCGCGGTGGTGGCGCCTACATAGACAAACTCAAAGTCCAATGCGTCACCGCGGCTCACGAAGTTGAGCTGGAGTTGAACCTCTCCCCTCTCGCTGAATACTCGCACAACCAGCGGACCAGTCGCGCTGTAGTCTCGGAGTTCGATACTGACGTTGGTGAGGTGCTCCTCTGTTGTTTGCGAGAACGAGATTTTGGTCGCGGACTCGACCAATTCGAGCAGTTCCACCGGCCAGTCCACGGCCACTGGAACCACCGCTGGCCGGGCGTTGACTAGCCGGGGTATCAGGGTGCCCTTCAAGACCTCCTCGGGGTCAATATTCTGGTCAATGAGCTTGGCGCCAACTCGCTTGCACCAGGAGGCGTACTCGTTCACCTTCAGGCGCAAGGTGGCCCAGACCCGCCCCTTCTTGCCTGCACCAATCGAAGCCGGACCACCGTTTTCAAAGCCGAAGCCAGCGAGGACGGCCTTTGTCGTCGTTGCCAACGTGGTGTCCGACAGGCGCGCGCCTACGTCGGGCCCCATGCGACCCGTGTACCGGATTTGGCGCCCGAATTGCTCATCCAAGCCGACGTTCATCAGCATCAGTCGGTTGATGCCGGCGAAGGCGCGGAAAACTTCGGGCGCTTGGATCAGCTCGACATCAGAGCCGCACAGGGCCCGTGCAAACGGGGAGTACATGCCCGTGTTTGTCGATCCGTGGATAAAGAGTAGCGACTGTTCCTTGTCCCAGATAGCGATGCAAAGCTCCCAGACCATTCCTTCGACCGCCGGGACATCGGTCCAAGGCACGCCCTGCCTCCTAGCGGCGATGATGATCAGCATCCGCTCCTTCTCGTTGAGGATGCGATAGATCTCCTCTCCTTCAGCAAGACCAGGAAAGGCGAGCTTGTACTCTGAAGGCTTCCATTGGCCACAGTGCGTGCGATAGGCCACCATGCTCGCGGCAGGTCTGATTTCGTTCACCGGGATTTCGTCGATCTGGCTGTCGAAGCCCTTCATGAACCGTTGAGCCTCCAGCTCCTGTCCTATAGCGCCTTCGCTCAAGGCCGGCAGAAGCAGGTTCCAATCTGGATCCTGTGTGTAGAGCGTTCGGAGTTCCTCACGTAGGTTGACGTCAGCGATGTTGGCGATGAAGACCGGATCGCCCAGGTCGGCCCTCGACCTTGTGAAGCGGCCCGCCAGTTGCAAAGTGACGGCCAGGCTCTTGCGCAAATCGTGGAATGCCGCGATCTTCAGCTCTGGCATGTCAAAGCCCTCGCCCAGCATGTCCACACAAACCACGATGCGCGACTGGCGTTGGTCCAACTGACTGCGCGCTGCCTTGGCGTCAGCCTTCTTCATGCCGCTGTGAAGCATGACCGGATTGAACTGGCCAAGCTCCTCGTAGATCGCAAGCACCTGGGCAGCCCGCATTTGCGTCGACACTCTGGCCATGGCGACGTGCAGACCGCTAGCGTCCGCCTTGAGTTCTTCAATGACCTTCGCCGCAATATCGCGGTCAGCCCGAGCGCTATTGAACGCGTAGACCGAACTAAACCTGATTTCTTTAAAATAGCCCTCGCGTTGGGCCTGCCTCATCGGATAGACGTAGACGATTTCTCCATCAAGGGGGACGCCATCTTCGCGGAAAGGCGTCGCGGTGAACTGCAACACGTAGCGACTCTGCGCCTTGAAAACCGACTTGAACGCATGCCAGGTCGGCGCTTCAGCGTGGTGAGCCTCGTCAATGAACAGGTGCGTGCACAGCTCGGCCATCCTGGCCTGCACCTCATCGCTGCACTTCCCTGCTAAGGCGCTAGTCGTCACCACAACGTTGCAGCGCCGGAACAGCTCGTCGACCTCATCGGCGGTAACGGGCCGCTTTTCGAGGACGCCGACAATGGGACGCAGCACACCGGCGGCGAGTAGCACTGAGTTCGGGTCCTTCAGGATGCCCAAGGTGAAGAATTTCAGTGCGACTTGGGTTCTCAGTGCATCCGTCGGCACGATCACCATAATTCGCGTGCAGCGCGCGGAAATCATCGTGGCCAACATCGTCTCCGTCTTGCCCGTTCCGGTCGGCATAACCACCGTCGCGACGTCGCTCTTGGTGGACCAATGGGCGTGGATCGCGTGCAAGGCGCCGAGTTGCGGGCGGCGCAAGCCCACTTCGCCTTCTCGAAGTTGCTCCTCGCCCACGAAGTTGAACGCGGCCAACCAGCTGTCTCGGATTCGGGCGGGCGTGAGGCCGCTGTCCAATTCGGGATGCGTAAGCCATCGGCCCTTGCTCAGGTCCGCGGTATCTGTTCCTTCAAGCACGGCGCCGAGCAGCACCGGTCCGTCGCTCGGCATCTGATCCCGCGCTGGAGCCTTGGGGAAGACGTACAGCACGCGCCCGTCCGCAGCGGCAAGTTTCCATCCTGCTCTGGATGGCAGCACGAACTTTATCCAGTCGCCCTCCATGTCTTGCGACGGATTCGCGAGCTGGCCGATGAACCCTCGCGAGGTCTTAAAGTCAACGCCCTTCACGGGCGGCAAAGTTAGCCGCATCACAGTCCCTCCCCTGGGTCGACTAGGCCTGCTCTTCCTTGATGTGTCTAATCGTAAATCAGATCAGTTTGCTAGGTGTGAAGGCTCGTGGGAAGCGGATTCGTGGGCGTTTGACAGGATCACGAACTTCTTCACAACCTGCAGGTGTGCCAATGAGGTTCGTCGATGCAAGCCCGCTCCGAGCCCTGGCTGGGAACGGAAAAATCGGTGCCGTCAAGTATCGATAAGTGCGGCTTTTCGCTAGTCAGCCCATTCGCTGCAACGACTTCGTCGGCGTCAGGTCGAGTGGATATAGTGCCGAAAGGAGGGGGCCACGCAAGTGCGGGCCAAAAACAATATGACGCCAGGACAACTTGTCGCGGCCTATCCCCGCGTCTATCACATGGCTGAAGCAGGGACTTGGCCGAGCATCAGGCAGCATGGGCTCTTGAGCTCAAATGAAGTTGCTCGTAGGTCAGGCGCTCAAGGAGCCGCCGCCGCCGCGCTTATACGGGGGCACCGCGCAGGGAAGGTCACTGTGTCTGTTCCAGGGCTTGGAGATCTGGTGCTGCGTGACCAGATCCCCATGCATCCGGACCGCATCAGCCGCGCGCTCCCTCCTGGCATGAGTGCCGGCGACTGGTACGAGCTCATCAATGAGCGAGTCTTCTTCTGGGCGGAGGAGCATCGTTTGCATCGTCTGCTAAACGGGAAGGAGTATGGGCATCTGGAGCATGACGTCTTGACCTTAGACACGGCCTCGCTCGTGCAGGCACATCATGACCGGATCCGGCTTTGTCATATGAACTCCGGAAACACCTTTCCGGCTATGACGAAACGTGGTCCTGAAATCTTTAAACCGATTGCTGATTACGAAGTGACACGTACGGGCCGACCGAGGAAGGCCGTCGTGGAGGTGACCGTACTCGGAGGCGTGCCGGACATTCGGCGGCACGTCGTTGAAGCCCGGCGTATGCGTGGTGAGCAAGTGCTTGGTGTACTGAATCTCGATTGAGCGGACCGGCGTGAATGACATAGGTGCCATGGAGGACCGCCACGCGCAGCTCTATCAGAGCATCGGTGAACTGGTTATGGCCACCCAATGGGTAGAGAGTCGATATCGGGAGCTGGGCTGGTTCATCCACGATCCTGAGCGGGCGACTTGGCCGCCGCGCACGCACCGCAAGGAGTCACTGGCTCAGCTCATCGACGCGGTGACGGAAGAATTCAGAGAACTGATTCAGTCGAGCATTTTTGCCGATGGAGGTCGATTTGCGCAGATTGCGGAAAGCGTCCGCGGCGCCCTGCACGAGCTCAGGAGCTACCGAAACCAGGTCCTCCATTCGGCGTTCATCGAACTCAAGGCAGGCGGCGAGGTGGTGGGATACCTCCGCACGGACGCAAAGCGCGGTGTGGATCCGGACACGGGTGAATTTGTCGGCCAGCTCGAAGACATTTCAGCAGAGGCAGTTCGAGCAAAGCTCGCGACGTTCAGCACGGCCTGCTTCCAACTGAACATGATGTACGTCCAGGCGATTCACTGGTACGGAATCGAGGGCGGTGCTCAATGGCGGAGCAAGCAACGGGCTACGTAGCATAGGAGGTGAGATGGGAAACCAGTCGTGCGATGCACTCTCAATGTTGGAAATGGTCCGTCACTTCCATGCAGTTGCTGGCGTGCCCGTCGCAAACGTTCCTTCGGCACTCTCGCCTGCACGCCTGTCCTCACGGGTGGAGTGGTTGAGGGAGGAAGTCAACGAATTGGAATCAGCTTCGACATTGGTCGATCAGGTAGATGCAGCGATCGACGTGCTTTATCTGGCTCTTGGAACCCTCGTCGAGATGGGGGTCGAACTTGAGGAGCCATTTAAGCTCGTTCATGAATCCAACCTTGCAAAGGCATGGCCAGACGGTCGTTTCCGCCAAACAGCGACGGGGAAGATCATTAAGCCAGACGGGTGGCAGTCACCTCGCCCGCGCCTCGAGCGCCTGGTCTCAGCATTGCCCCCAGGGTCTCAGCGCCCATAAAGAACCGTTCCAGAGCCGTATCCGAAGCCTCTAGTCAAACTTCACCAGCACGGATACATTCTGGTACATGGATGAGCTGCGCGGAGGATTGGTTCTTCTCAGTGGAGCGGTGACTGCTGGGAAGTCTTCGCTGGCAGCCGCACTGATCGCAAACCACGGCTTCCGCAAGATCAGCACGAGTGGTCATCTGACCGAACTGGCTACTGCACAAGGTCTTGAGAATCGGCGAGACGTTCTCCAAGCACTGGGAGACCGCCTTGATGATGAAACCGATTACGCTTGGCCAATTGGTGTCGCTCAGCGCCAAATCCAAGCTGGTCAGCACGAAGGCCCTTGGCTCCTGGATGCAGTTCGAAAGGACCGGCAAGTATTTCATTTTCGGTCCGCCTTCAGCCGCGTGCTCCATATTCACGTGACGGCGCCCGAAGAAGTCCTGCGCGCCCGCTACCTTATCCGCCAAGGGAATAAGGACAGCCGCGATGCCCAAGGTACCTACGACGATCTGATCAAGCACCCGAACGAGATCTCGTCCCGTGCGCTGATGTTCAGCGCGGATCTGGTGTTTGACTCGAACTCCAAGAGCGCTGCCGCAATGGCAGACGCCGTCGTGCAGGCTTTAAGGGGAGGTGCAGATGGAGCAGGTAGTTCTGATCAGCGGGCATCTGGGAGCGGGTAAGTCAGGCCTGGCCAAACTATTGGCCGACGAGTACGGGTATCACTGGTTCAGCACCAGCAACTATCTTCGCCAGCTCGCGGGTACGAAAGGACGCGGTGATGACCGCGCCTCATTGCAGGCATTGGGCGACGAGCTCGACGCCGAGACCGGCGACTCTTGGTTACGAATGGCTGTGATGGCGGAGTGTGAGCGGATAGGCCCGACCGCCAAGGTCGTTGTCGACAGCTTGAGGACCAAGAAGCAGCTAGAGCACTTCCGACGCGACCACAGGCTGCCCTGCATCCATGTGCACCTCTATGGCACCTCGGAAGAAGTACAGCGTCGTTTCTCAAGTCGACCGGGATTCAGCCAAGAAGCCCTGGAGTACGTGAAGGCCGATCTCGTCAAGAGCGAAGAAGACATTCAAAGCTTCAAGAATGACGCGGATCTTCGCGTGAATACGACAAGGAACGATCCGCGCGACACGCTAGCGCGGGTCGCTGCAAGCCTCGGCCTCTACTCGGCACCAGACGTCCGTTGTGTGGACGTCCTCGTAGGGGGGCAATACGGCAGCGAAGGCAAGGGGCACGTCGCGGCATACCTAGCGAAAGAATACGACGTCCTGATCCGAGTGGGGGGGCCGAACGCCGGGCACACGGTACTGGGCGCGACAGGACAGTACACCTATCACCACCTTCCTTCGGGGGCCAAGGAGACTAAGGCGCGCGTGCTACTCGGCCCGGGAATGACTGTCTACGTCGAAGACCTGCTTAAGGAAATAGCAGAGTGCGGCGTAACGCCAGACCGCCTGTTCATCGATCCGCAGGTGATGATCATCGAGCCCGAAGACAAGGCGGCCGAAGGCGAGGTCAAGAAGAACATTTCATCGACGGGTAGTGGCAGCGGCGCAGCATCTGCACGGCGAATTCTCGAAAGGGGTAAGCCCAGCGTTCGACTTGCCCGCGACATCCCTGAGCTAGCTCCATACGTTGGTGAGCGTGAGCCGTACAGAGGGTCGACGTCGCGCCAATTGGAGAAAGCCTACCGGGAGCGGCGGTCGGTGTTTCTGGAGGGTACCCAAGGAAGTGGCCTCAGCCTCTTCCACGGGAGGTACCCCCACGTGACGTCACGCGACACGAATGTCGCAGGCTGCCTGGCGGAGGCGGGAATCTCGCCCAGTCGGGTGCGCCGCATCTTAATGGTCGTGCGACCCACTCCGATCCGTGTTGCTGACCCATTGGGCAATGAAGGCAAGACGTCTGGTCTCCTGAAGCACCCTACAGATTTTCTCAAGATCGGCGAGGAAGCAGGCCTCCCAGGTGATGAACTTGTCAAGTACGAAAAGACGTCAACGACGAAGCGAGACAGGCGCGTGGGCTGGTTTGAGTGGGAGCAGTATCGGTTCGCATGTTCTTTGAACGCGCCCACAGACATCGTCCTTGCGTTTGCTGACTATGTAGAAGCCGGGAACAGGGAAGCAAGGAGGTTCGAGGCCCTGGGTCAGAAGACCATCAAATTCATTGAAGAGCTTGAACGTGTCGCCCAGGCACCTGTGTCGCTGATCAACACCCGCTTTCCGCGTGGCGACGACGCGCAGGGCGACATTCGGACCATCATCGACCGCCGCAACTGGACGGCCCGCAACCCACAGGCATCCGGCTAGGGCCGATTGCTACCGTTCGAAAATGCCCGTTTATGCATCGGTGTTTGCGTCGGCGAAAGAGGACCGCATGCGCGATTGGCAATAGCCTTCCCCAGCCGCCATGCGCTCAAGGTACGCCTCGTAGCTTTCCTGATCGTCCACGCATGGCACGGTGTTCAGTCGAATACGCACTTCATTCGGCAAGACGATCACCCTCACAAACGCGCCAGGGCGAAAGCTACAGGCTCGTGCAGCATGATCCGGCAGGATTAGCGCGACCCCTTGAGGCCATTTAAGTAGTTTTGCTCGGACAGTCCTTGATGTAGCCATGATCACCACTCCTGTGGGATCGTTGGCGGCCGCTGAACTGGGGCGGCGTAGTCTCCAGCAGGTTTCCGGCCTCTGTGGGGCCGCAGCCGGAGGTCGCCAGAATCGAGTAGGCGCACGGACACCATTGAGCCTTCCTGCAGTCCCGCGGCTTCCAAGACCGCCGAGGGTAGGCGCAAGGCAAGCGAATTTCCCCACCTGGATATTCTCTGCATTACTAGCTCCTGTATCGACATTGCGAACACGGCGAAATTGACTTCCGATGGCCGTGACGAGTGCGGTTGGCGTCGCGGCGCCCAAACCGCCTGCGGTCAGGCAGCCGGCTTTTCCGCCCAGAAGTGCCTCAGCAGTTCAAAGTGGTTGCTACGACCGGCGAAGAAGGCGCACTGCCAAGCTGCTCCGAGGTCCGCCAGTGCCTCGTCCGAACTCAGATTCGGACGGTGTACAAGGAGTCGGTCGAGGATGGCAATTCCCAAAGCTGCCGCGACGTTGCCGATGGTGGTGTATGGAACGACATTCCCGGTCGGGTGCGGGTAGTCATCTGCATTCAGGTGCGGACCCTCCCCTTCTTCGTCGAACTGGTGCCAGAACTCAATGATCCCGAAAAGCGCCTCGCGCGGCTCCTTCTCGCTGTGCGTAGGAGTGTTCAGCACGAGTGCTTCGGTAAGCTGCGGCGAGCCCAAGCACTTGCTCAGGATGCCCGCAGCCCAATCGACAAGTGCACACACGTCATGGTAGGTGCGCTCGACGTAACGCATGGTTGGCTCGTCGCCATCCCACACGAGCTGCATGCCACGTACTTCGCGGCCGAGCTCAGAAAGGGCATTCAGCATGAAGACTGGGGTGGGAAGAAGCTCGCAGCCATGCGGGTGCTTGAAGAAGTCTTGGATGTGAGGTGAGTGCAACTGAAAGGTCATGAGGTCGTTCCTTCAAGGGGATGCGAGGCCAACCGGGGGATCTCGGTCATGCGCGGAAACTAGCCGAGGACGCGCGCTTTCCAAACTACCTTTCCAGGCAACACCTGGTGAAGCAGCCTCGCGGCGTTTTCTGCATCTGGCCCGCTGATTCGGCCCTGCACCAGCACCGTGCCGGTGGCATAGGCTGAGATGACGGCACCGCAATGAAGTGCAATCCAGATGTGTGTGTCGTGCTCGACGTGTTTGCTCACGCGGAAGCCGTTCTTGCCGAGGGCGGCGATGACTTGGCCGGCCGTTGCTGTGCGTGCCGGAAAATCTTCGTCCGGCGTGCTCGCTCTATGTGGATTAGCTCTTGAATCAGATTGGCTGTGAAACATTGACGCTCCTACGCGCACGTATCGTGCTTCGGTCGTTTACAGGCTGGCGCCGCTGAAAGGCGACAAAGGCTAGAACTTCTGCTGCAGGCTTAGTCGCAGCGGACGGAGGTGGCGCCAGTGTTCTGATCGGTTGACACAAGGATCAAGCGGGAGCCGACGCGGAACTGAGACGTAACTCGCTCACCCCGGATCAGCGCGGCTCGCTGCACCGCGGCGTCTGCGGGGTCAACGTCCCCGAATCCACCCAGCTTGTGAGAGCGCAGGACCGCATGCAGCGGAATGCGATGCCGGGCCAATAGCCGGCGTGCCTCCGTTGACACCTGCAGCGAGCGAATGTCCAGCGGCGGTGGATCGATCCCGAGCGGATCAAGCAAGATCGACGAAAACCGGCGGGGTGCCAGCCGCGCGATATCCGCTTTGAGTTCAAGCACGAGCCTGGCTTCAGCGTAAGGGCTGAAGATGTGGTCCTGCAGGGTGAGCGGCGGCGAGAACATGCCAGGGTACCGGAGCACCTGGCGCAGGCGATCCCAGTCGGCAGCCCGTTGCCTCGCCCAAGGGATCGATAGGTCAACCCGCAACCGCGCCAGCACGCGCTTCTTCAGGTCCGAAAAGTACTTCTGCTGCGCGAGTCGGTCACGCTCTCCGACCACGTTGAGGTGTTGCCTGGCGTTCCGGCCATCAAGGTGCCAGCGGACGACCGCGGCGTCACTCGCCTGCAGCTTCTGGTCAATCTCTGCGCCACTGGGCTCGTCAGACCGCAGATCGATGTCAAGAAACAGGAGTTCCCGGATCTTCGCGTAGATCATGGGGTAGGGCCCATCCCCACCGTACAAGCGCCAGGCATCCACGTAGTCCAGCCCTGTCCGGGTCAGGAATGCGCCCTTCAGCAGCGATTCAAGCCGCAAGTAGCAGTCACCCTCATCATGGATCGCGAGGCGAACGTCATCGGATGCGAACTCGTGGCTAGCGGATGCCACGCGATCTTTCACGTAGGCCGCCAGGTCCATCTCACGCATCTTCAGGTAGCCAGTTGATTCGTAGGTGGGCCCGAAACCGAAAGCCGGTTCGGTCCTGGCTTTGTCGTCGTCGCGCCGGCTGTTGTGCAGCTCCATTGCCAGCCGAACGTCACGGCACACACTCAGAGCCTCGGCACGGCTGCTAAGCCGGTGGAGAAACGTCGGCGTGACTGCGTGGAGCCGCATCTGCTCGAAGTCCAGCAACTGAGCACCTTCCGGCGAGCACCCTTCCTGCAGGCACCACCGCCGAAGGTGCAGCAGAGCCAGGCGGCAGGCCGCGGGCACGCCGTTGACAAGCAGCACGTTGTTGCCTACGGAGTTGGTTGGGGCGTTGAAGCTGACCCAGTAGCCGGCTAGGCGCTCCTCGTTGGAATGCCCATCGCCGTAGAACTGCGGCTTGCCGGCGACCTTGAAGTCGGTGCCTGCGATGGACCGCACGGTGACCCAGTCCAAGCCGTCGCCGGTGTGCTCGATCCGTCCCTGGCGTCGCCGCTGCTTGCTGCGGACATCAAAGGGGAAGCAATATGCCCTGTACTGGCGGTCTGTCAGCGCTGGCAGTGGTACGAAGCCGTAGATGGAGTCGGCCATAAGCAGTCCTTAGCTAATGCGCTACCAGCTTGACGGCGGGTAGACGGTTGGTGGCTACCAGCTTGATGACCGGTAGATGGGTGTCGCTAGCGGCTGGTCACCGGTAGATGGTGTGTGGCTACTAGCTGTTGACCGGTAGATGGGTGCAGTTACTAGTGACGGTGATGAGCACCGCCAGCCGTGGCCGAAAACTGCGCGCATGGCATGCAAAATTCGGCCAGCAAGTCGCCTTTACAGAGGATGCGTGAGGGTCCGGCCGGTGGCCGCGCGGACAAGAAAGCCAGTTACGTGCCCCCGAACATCGAATGTCCGCTACATCGCTACACCACCCGCGCGGGGCAGCTCTGAAACGTCCTCGTGCGCGGCCAGCTTGGCCAGACTCGCTTCAATATGCCGGCGCTGGACAGCCGCGCGACTGCGCTGCTCTGTCGTCGAGATGGGCATTGCGTACTCGTGGGAAGAGCCGCTAGGGCGGACCATGCCCTCCGACTCCAGGCACACGTCTTCGGTGAGGTCACGATCAACCAGGTGCGCCAGCGCGGGGTTTGCACTCACGAGCTCCCGGATAGTTTCCAGCGCGGCTTCGTAGCTTCGCTCTGCCTCACGCAACAACTGGTGCCGCTGGAACGCTCGAGGACCGACGGCGGGGAGCTTGCGGCCGCGTTGCTCGTAGCGATCACCCTGCTTCAGGAGCGCCTTGAACTTCGTGAACGCACTCGCCTCCCAGCCGCGCGGCTGTGGCCAGTAGGCATGTATCTCCTCAATGTAGCGACGAAACTCCCCGGTCGTCAGGGCAGTTCGCATAGCAGTGGCGCGAACAGGACCGCTGATGACCACTGTGCGCAGGACATGCAGGAGCTGTTGGCGGCACTTTCGGGCAGGCGGGAGGACGCTCATGTCGTCGTAGCTCCTGGGACGATGATGTAGCGGTGTAGCGGTAAATTTCATGACTGGTGCGAGTTCGTGTAGCGTGCGAACAGATCGGCCACGTCCGCCTGGTACACGACATGGATGTTCTTTCCCTTGGAGATCTGCTTCTGAGTACTCTTCAACTTCAAGCGCTTCATCAGCCGGCTGAAGTCGTGGATTCGCAGCGGGCCGCCGTTGCTGTACGTGGCCCACTGCATGGCGGGATCAGCGTTCAATGCGGACACGATGTTGAGCGAGCTGATGTACGGTGCCCCCGACCTGCGGAAGACGGTCGCCAGATCGCGAATGAACTCCTCCACGACGGACGGCACCTCGTCATCTGAAGGCGTGAGCGCTACTGCGGCTTCGGCTGCATTCTTGACCCACGCGGACCCCGCGGAGCTGGCGACGACAAGCAGGGGCACCCAGTTCTGCGCCGCCCGGTCGTTACTCAAGTTGGGTGTGTGCGGCTTCGCCGCCTTCATCTTGTCCCAGTAGTCGAACGTGAATGCTTCGATCTGGGCGCGCAGGGCCACGACGTCGTCATTTTCGGAGGGGGTATAGGACTCCACCTTCTCGGTCACGAGTTTCCGAACCAAGGTGATGACGATGGCTCGGTCCATCACCGTAGGCGGCAGGTCAATGGCTGCGATGCACTTGAAGCCGAACGCAGTAAAGCTTTGCTCCCTGCCGCCGATGACCCTCATCACCTTTGGGGCGATTCGGGAGTGGCCGGCGTTGAGCACGACGACCAGTTGATTGCCGGCGCGCCGCAGGTACTGGTCCGCCTCATCGAGGAACATCGTCACCTTCTTCGCGCAGAGGCGAAACAGCGTGGCAGGAGTGATGTCGGAGGTGAGTTCCGGTCGCCATGCAAACCGGTGGAAGGCATCGATGGTGATGGACTTGCCGCAGCGGCGAGTCAACGAGATCAGCGCCAGAATCGGGGCGATGGAGAAGAGCGCGACGAAGTGGGTCGCCAGCGCCCACAGCGCAACAGCGCAGATCGAGTGGAAGGGGAGGGCGGTGTGCCGTGCGATGTGCGCGCAGATGCCGGCGATCAGGCCAGCAGGGTGGACGGGCATGGACCACGCGGTAGCCGACCGCTGGTCAACGTGTTCATCGCCTGCATCATCCTCACTGCTAGCCACTACAACCTCGGGCTCCGGTTCGTAGATGCGCGCGTTCAGCACGCTCGCGCGCACTGCCGCGATGCCCTTCTCCAGCCGGAGTTGGTGGAAAGTCGGGCTGGTCTCAAGCGCTGCTACTGGCACGCCGAGCTCGCTTGAGGTTTCGGCGAGGATCTCTCGGACGGCCCGCTTGTCTTTCTGCCGTCGAACACCGGCGGCGAGGACAAGCTCCGCGGACGGATAGAGGATTCTCAGGCTGCGGCAGACGGACTCCAGGTTTTCGTTGTAGTGGCTTACAGCAACCCCGTACCCGGTGGCTTCGTGGATCGCTAGCCCGCTGAGGTAGTCGGCGACGATCACAAGCTTTGGCGTGCGCTGGCCCACCAGCGTGAAGCAACCTGCCAGAGGTGCGCCAGGCAGGTACAGCCACCCGAATGAACCTTCTGCAGTCGGGGCCGCGATAAAGATGTTGACGGGTTGCTTCTGGGTGTCGCAGATCAGGTCCATGAAGCAGCCGTCGCACTCGATGCCAGCGATGGGATCGCCGTGATACACGTGCCCGTGTGTTCGCGACAGGCCGAGCGGCAGCAAAAAGGGGTGGTCGTCGGGCGCGGCTTCGCAGTTGACCAGGATCTCGGAAACAGAGAACTTGGGCGGCGTCCAGCGCGCGTTAGGCTTCTGGGAACGCTTCTCCTGACGCGGGATGCCTGAGGGCAGCGTGACGTCCTGCGGGTTCCAGTCGTCTTTGGATTCGAAGTTGCTCATGGTGTTCTGCTGGTTGGTTCAGGCCGGGTTGGATGGGGGTAGGTGGACGGGAGGTTCGCTAGGCGCTCCTTGGGGCCGACGGCGGCGTTTCCGTAGCGGCGCACTCAATGGCGAGCCGGAGCCACTCGCTGATCCAGATGTCAGGCCACCTGACTGCGCCGCGTCGGCCAGGCGCAAACTTGATGGGGCGAGGGAAGCGCCCCTGCGCCATCATTTCGTAGACCTGCGCCCGGCTGAAGCTCACCCGAGCGCAGACCTCATGGATGTCCAAAAGGCGCACGGCAGCTAGCTCGGCTTGAGCCAGGGTTCTGGGAACCCAGGTCGGGAGCTCAATAGCTTTGGAGGCCGCTGGCGTCACTGTTGCTTCCACTGTTTCGTTGGAAGCTCCAGTGTCAAAGGCGCCGGCCAAATGCGCGAATAGTCCGGGCTACTGAGTCGAGTTGATCGGAGTATCGCCGCACGGCGCTCCCCTCCGGACGCCGTGCTTACTACCAACTCGGTTGTGTGCCGATCTTGAGTAGGCGGGGCGTGTGTCTCATTGGCGCCAGCGATTGGTCAACAAGGCGCAGATAGTCGTTGGCAACCAGAGCGCTGGCCCTCTGATGTATCTCACTAAGCCGCTTCGAGCGACGCCCCTCGATGCCCAGCGCCTCAGCGAGTTCGTTTGAGTCAATGGTCCTGTCGTTGGCGACGGCGTCTGCGAAGCGGAGGCAGAGGAGCAGCGACGCTTTGTCATGCTTGGGTCCGCCGCGTCGATTCTTCATCTCGACCGCGGCGGATGAGGGTCCCCCTGCGGTGTACAAGTATTCAGCAAGCTCACCGAGCTGACGTTGCAGCACCGCTAACGGGAGCTTATGGCGAACATCAAAGATCAGGGCTACCTGCCACTGCGCCAAGTCAGGGAGACGCCCGGTACCCTGAATCAGTTGATAGGCTTGTATCGCTAACCACCTGACCTCTTCACTGCTCGCTTCTGGGTTGGCCAGGGACGTGAGCCCCCAAAGTCCTGCGGAGTGCGGATCTCCTTCGGCAGCCGATCTTCGATAGCGGGAATTGCGTCTAAGAAATTCCCAAGCCCAGTGGTGCAGAGGCGCGTTTGGCTTCAGTCCGTAGCTCCCAGCATCGCGCCAATCAGGGTTGGCGCAGACCCAGCCCAACTCCTTCGTTCGCCATGCGGCAACTCTCCCCATCAGGCGACTCCTGCGACGCAGTGCGCCGCCCAATCCTTCATCATGGCAAGCCGCTTTTCATAAAGGTCAGATCTCGCGTAGGCTGCAGCGACTCTATCGGGTAGCTTGTGGGCTAGTGCGGCCTCGGCCGTGCGATGGTCGTGCGTAGTCTTCTCCCCGACCCAGTCGCGGAACGTGCTGCGAAAGCCGTGCACCGTGGCACCAGTGATGGCCATGCGCCGAAGTAGCATCGACAGGGCCATGTTGCTCAAGGGCTTGTCCTCCGACCCACTTGGAAAAATATAGACGCCATCGCCTTTCTTGAATGGTTTCACCTTTTCGAGTATTTCTTGGGCACGCGGCGCCAGCGGCACTCTGTGCTCCTTGCCCGCCTTCATACGCTCCTTCGGGATGATCCACAGCGCGCCGTCCGCCGAGATTTCCTTCCACTGCGCGCCCAGAACCTCCGATGTGCGGCAGGCCGTGAGGACCAGGAACTCAAGAGCCCACCTGGACATGCCGTCTTGCTTGCTCAGTTCCACCATGAAGTTCGGAATCTTCTCGTGAGCCATGGCCAAGTGGTGCTTCTCCGCCCGTTGTTCCGGGGTGGAGCGGGCCAGAAGGTGTTCCAGGTGCCCACGGAAGCGCGCTGGGTTTTCGCCGGTTCGCATGCCGTGGGCGGTGGCCCAGTCGAGAACGGCTTCGATCCGGCCGCGAACGCGGGAAGCCGTTTCGTTCTTTGTGAGCCAGATCGGCTTCAATATGCGCAGCAGGTCGGCCGTCGTGATGCTTCCGATCTCGCGGTCGCCAATGATGGGCGAGGCGTACATTGCCAAGGTGTTGGTCCATTGCTGCGCGTGCTTGGCGGACTTCCATTCGGCCTTGTGGTCCGTGATGTAAGTGGCGGCGCAACTGTCGAAAGTCGTCGTGCTGGTGGCCGCCAGCTTTTCCTCCGCCTGCTGTGCCCGCTTTTCCGCGAGCGGGTCCTTTCCATGCGCGAGCTGTTGCCGTATTTCTTCGGCCTTCTTTCTCGCAGCTTTTAGGCTGACGGCCGGGTACGGGCCAAGACCCAGGCCGACAGGCTTGCCGTGTCGCATGTATCTGTGCAGCCAGGACGCTGTCCCGGATCGGGAGATTTGGAGAGTGAGTCCGCCTCCGTCGCCCAGTAGGATCGGCTTCCCCTTGCCCTTGAAAGCGGCAGTGCGCGCCTTCTTGAGCTCGGCCTCAATCTTCGTGTCGGTCAGCTTGTGGATGGGTCCAGGCATTGCTCCTCCAGCCGGTGAGCATATCTGGCTCCGCCTTACTATCAAAATCAACTATCAAGATGCCGCTGGATACGGCTGGACATCAAGCAGTTGAAGCTTAAGACATTGGTGGACAGGCCGGTCTGTCGGCACCCTGAAGTGCTCGTCGATGGCACACATTCACAGACCTTCATGGAAATGCGTCACACCGACGTCCACTCCGCCAGTTGATTTTGCAAACGGCATCGCGCTTCCCCGTGCGGTGCCGTTTTCTTTTGCCGGCCTCAAGCGTTGCGAAAGCGCACCGGCAACGCTTCGCGGTACGGGTAGTACTGGAAGAACGGCGTGGCCTCCTCCAGCGTGCGCGCCACCGAGGGCCGTTCCAGCAAGCGGTCGTAGTAGGCCTTGAGCTTCGGCCGGTCCGCCGGAAAATGGACCAGCGTTTCCGCATAGAACAACGACGGTGCCGCCGCGCAGTCGGCCATGGTGAAGGCCTCTCCCGCGATCCAGGTCCTGCCATCCGTCAGCCGCTGTTCGATCATCCCGTAGGCCATGACCAGTTTCTCGCGGGCCTGACTGACCGCCAGCGGATCGCGGTCCGCTTCGCCGCGAATCCGGTCGGCCACGATGGCCTGCATGGGATGCATCACGTAGTGGTCGAAGAGCCGGTCCCACAGCCGCACGTCCAGGCTGGGCTGCGCATCGTCCAGCGGCAGCAGTCGCTGCGTGCCGCCAACGCGGCGCGCCAGGTGCTCGATGATGATGCTGGTTTCCGGCACCACGCGGCCGTCGTCCTCGAGCAGCGGCATCTTGGCGGTGGGCCAGAGCTTCCGGTAAGCGTCGACGGCGGCGGCATCGCCCAGGTTCAGCAGTCGCGGCTCGAACGGCAGCTCCAGCTCATACAAGGCGATCAGCACCTTGTGGCAGAACGAGGAAAGCGGGTGGTAGTGGAGGACGAGGGGCATGGCTCAAGGATCCGATGAACGTTCGATGGCGGCGATGCAGATGCTTTCCATCTGCGCGGCCCAGGTCCGCGCCTGCGCCTCGTCGATCTCCAGCAGCAGCGCGTAACGCCGGCCGCCCCACACGGCGAGCAGCAGGGACTGCAGCAACTCGCCGGAAGGGAAGACGGGCAGGTCCGTGCAAGCCGCCAAGGTGCGCTGCCAGGCTGCCAGCAACTCCTCCTGCACGCGGCGGTGATGCTTCAACTCCGCCATCTCCGCTTCCAGCGCCAGCATGCGCGGATGCACCCACGCGAGCTCTGGCGCGTCGACACCGCAAGTGAGGCGCACGAGTTCGCGCACCCGCTCGCGCCAGGGCATTCGAGGCGGTGCCACCGCTTTTCCGTCAATCGCCGCAACCAGCCGCTCCATCCCATGCCGGACGTAGCCCGAGAGCAGGGCCAGCTTGTTGGGGAAGTACTCGTAGAGGGTGCCCACGGAGATGCCGGTCTCCAGCGCCACGGCCCGTGTGGTCAGCCGGTCCCAGCCGTCGCGCCGCCAAATCCGAACAAAACCGTCGTAGATGGCCAGGACCGTGAACCGCGCACGGGCCTGCGAGGGGCGCTTCAGCGGCTTGTTCATGGCGCGTGCAAACCGAACCCGCGCGGCGCCCGCGCGCCATACAGTGGACGCATCCGCAACGCCAACACCCAAGGTCCCGCCATGCCACAGCTCCAGCGCGTGCTCACCGACAAGAGCGCATTGAATCACAGCGTGCTCGACACGTCGCCGCTCGCGCCGGCGGCAGCGGGCGAGGCCATCCTGCGCCTGGGCCGCGCCGCGCTCACCACCAACAACATCACCTACGCGGCCTTCGGCGAAGCGATGCAGTACTGGAACTTCTTCCCCACGGGCCGCGAGGGCTGGGGCCACATGCCGGTCTGGGGCTTCGCCGACGTGGTCGAGTCGACGGTGGACGGGGTCGAGCCGGGCGAGCGTTTCTACGGCTATTTTCCGCTGGCGAGCCACCTGCGCATGCAGCCGGTGCGCGTGAGCGAACGCGGCTTCTACGACGGGGCCGCGCACCGCCTCTCGCTGGTCTCCGCGTACAACCAGTACACGCGCGCCAGCCACGACGCCGCGTATCGCGCGGCGGATGAGAACCACCAGATGCTGCTGCGGCCGCTCTTCATCACCTCCTTCATGCTGGCCGACTTCCTGCACGACAACGCATTCTTCGGCGCCAGGCGGCTCGTGGTGTCCAGCGCGTCGAGCAAGACGGCCTACGGCACGGCCTTCTGCCTGGAGGGCATGAAAGAGGTGGAACTGGTGGCGCTGACTTCCGCCGGGAACCGCGCCTTCGTCGAGGGGCTGGGCTGCTACCAGCGCACGGTGAGCTACGACGAGCTCTCGACGCTGGATGCGTCGTCGCCGACGCTCTACGTCGACTTCTCCGGCGACGAGGCCCTGCGCGAGCGCGTGCACCAGCACTTCGGCGGCGCACTGGTCTACGACTGCTTCGCCGGCTCGGCGCAGAACACGGAGTTCCTGCGCGAGAAGGAACTGCCCGGACCCAAGCCGGAGTTCTACTTCGCGCCCGTGCAGATCAGGAAGCGCAATGCGGACTGGGGCCATGCGGAGGTGAACCGGCGCTTCAATGAAGCGCAACTGGCCTTCATCCGGCGGGTGGCCGACGGTCCGAAGGCGTGGATGAAGGTGGAGGAGCACCAAGGACTGGAGGCAGCCCAGGACTTGATCGCCGAACTCTGCGCCGGCCGCATCGACCCGAAACTGGGCCACGTGGTCGTGCTCGACGGGACCGCAAGCTAGGAATTCGCCGACGCGGTCGCCGTCCTGGGACGACACGCGGTCGGGTCTACCGCCGAGGTCCGCCAACCCGGGGCGGGGCAACGATCAGCGACAAGGAGATTCCATGATGGCCGCTGACATCGATCCGACCCTGTGCACGGCAGAGCCGGTGCTGGAAACGCTGGACGACGGGTTCTCGCCGCCGCATCATGAGGAGCCGGCACCGCCGGCGCCGGGGCATGTGGCGCCCGGCGGCGCCGAGTGCGTGCTCGGCAGCAAGAGCCCGTTCTGATGACCACCCACAACCTGCCCCAGCCCGACCCGGCCGCGCCTGCGGAAGAAGAGACGGGTGCGCCCAACACCAGCCAGCTGCCCGTCGAGCCGGAGTTCGGCCAGATGCCGCCCCCCAACGAGCCGGAGGATCCCGGCGTCAAGCCACCTCATCTGTGACAAGGAGTTCGCATGAACACGCCTGAAGGCATCACCCCGCCCACCCCGCACCTGGACCGCGAAGAGCCGGAGCTGCGCGGCGAGGACGACATCCCGGCCGACGACGGCGGGCCGTCGGCCAGCGAGCGATCGTCGGAACGTGCTTCCGAGCGCAGCGGCTCGCGTGAAGAGCGCCCGCTGCGCAAGGTGGAGCGCGAGTGAGCACGGGCGCGCCGGCGGCGCCGGTGCCGCCACCCACCGAGATCCCCAAGCCTGCCAATCCGGAGCCCCGCGCGCCGACCGATCCGGAGAAGGGGCGGGTGCAGGACCCCGAGCAGGGCAAGTCGGAGCATCCGAAGCAGTAGTCGCGCCGAAGCGGCACCCGATCAGCAGGGTTCGCCCAGCTGCCCTTGCGCGTCGTCGTCCAGGCTGGCCAGCGGCGTCGACTTGGCAAGGGCCATCCACACGCCGAAGGGCAGACCGGTGCGGGTGCGCCGCCGCGCCGGCCGTGCCACCGCCAGCCGGGAGCCGTCGACGACCAGCACGCCGCATTCCGGCGGCGCCTCCTCCGGCTCGCCGATCGGCCGGCCGCGCGCGTCCCGGCCCAGCACGTACCAGCATTCGCCGAGGTCGAGATAGGCGGAGCGTTTCGCTTCCTGCCGCAGGTCCGCCAGCAGGTCGCTGCGACGGACCTTGATCTCGTGGACGATGGGCTCGACGTAGCTCTCCACGGAGGTGTGGCGGATCGAGAACACGTCCGGCCGTGCCAAGCACCAGCGCAACGGCTTGGCGGCGTCATTGCAGGGCACCTGCGCGCGCAGGCTGAGCCCGCGCCACGCGAGCCGGCCCGCGCGGCACATCTCCTGCGCGACGCGTTCCACCAGGGCTTCATGCGCGGACAACGCCGCGCGGTTGCGGGCGAGTGCCTGCGCCAGCCACTGCACGCCCAGATCGCTGACACGAAGTGTTTCCTGTCCGCCCGGCGCGGACACCCGGTGCAGCAAGCCGGCGGCCAGTAGGTCGATCTCGAGGGCGTCCAGGCTGGGCCACCCGGCCGACCGGTACACGTCGCGCAGGCGCCGCGCGTGGGCCTTGCCCAGGGCAAGCATTTCGGGCGACGTGGGGGACTGCATGGGACTGCGGGGAGGTGACGCGCGCAATCCGCCAGTCTAGCGGACCTTGGCGCGGCGGTAGGCTGTCTCCGACGGCGGCTCGCGCGCTCGGCCTATCGTGGCCCCTGAGTGGGCACCCACAATGCGCCATGGTCGAGAAATCAATGGATTCATCCCGCGCCCACGCCGCCGTGCTGGCCAACTTCGCCACGCAACCGCTGCCTTCGGTCGTGTACGGCATCACAGCCCTTCGGTACGAAGGGAACATGGTGGCGGAGGTCATGATGGGCATGTTCGACGCGGCCATGGAGCGCTGGGAACTCCGCCCCGCGCCCACCCGCCTGGTCGAGGTGGTCGACCGCCTGGTCGAGGGCGACACGGTCATCTCGATGTTCCCGACGGAACGCGGCGTGCTGCAGCAGGGTCCCGAGGTGAAGGTGGACGTGCTCCCCGAAGGCACGGAGACGCTCGCGCTTGCGCAAGAGCGGCCCGGCCAGCGCCTCGCCGACCTGCCGCGCTTCTAGATCTCTTTCAGCTGCTTCTTCAGCTGCATCTTGTCCGCGTTGCGCTCGGCGCTGCGCGACTTTCGGTGCTCGCCCGCCTTGCGCTGCGCCGCCGGCACCACCAGCGGGTTGCGCGGCTTGCTGGCGGCCAGCCGCAGTTTCGTCTTGCGCGCGGAACTCATGTCTGTGGCTTCAAGGCCGGCAGCTTGAGCAAACCCGTGGACAACGCCGTGCCGCAGACGATGACGACGCCGCAAAGCACCATCCACGGCGTCACCTGTTCGTTCAGGAACACGCTGCCGTAGAACAGGGCGAACACCGGCACCACGAAGGTCACGGCCAGCGCACGCGCGGGCCCTGCCTGTTCGATCAGCCGGAAGTAGAGGATGTAGGCGACACCGGTGCACAGCACGCCGACCGCCAGCAACGCCAGCCAGGCCTGCGCGCCCGGTGTTTGCCCCGGCCACAACCACAGCGCCGGGAGCGCAAGGCCGAGCGTGGCGCCGATCTGGCTGCCCGTCGCGGTCACGAGCGGGGGCAGCCCGCCCAAGTGCTTCTTGGTTGCGCTTGCCGCGATGGCGTAGCACTTGGTGGCGACCAGGCAGGCCAGCACGGCCCAGGCCGGTGCGATGCCGCCGTTGTCGGCTTTGAAGCTGGCTTTGTCCCAGGCGAGCAGCGCGACGCCCGCGAACCCGATCGCGAGTCCGAGCACGCGCGAGCCCGTCGGTTTGTCCTTCAGCCACCACCAGGCGACCAGGGCCCCGAACAGCGGCACCGTGGCGTTCAGGATGGCGGAAAGGCCCGTGGTGATCGCGAGCAAGGAGAAAGAGAACAACGCGAACGGGATGCCGGAATTCAGCACGCCGATCACCGCGATCTTCTTCCAGTGCTGGCGCAGTTCGGCCACGTGACCGCGCAACCATAGCAGCGGCAAGAGGAATAGTGCGGCGATCAACACCCGCACGAAGGCCGTGGGCAGCGCGCCGAAATCCACCACCGCGTAGCGCATGAAGAGGAACGACGATCCCCAGATCGCCGCGAGCAGCACGAAATCAGCGATGGAAGCGAAAGACATGGCGATCGAGTGTGCCTGTGGAAGCGTTGTCCGCTACCGGTGCAGTGATGAAAGATGCGCGGCGGATTGATTCCGCCATCACATCAATGCGCCTTCGAGCTTGAGCAACGCCGACTTGCGTTCCAGCCCGCCGGCATAGCCGGTGAGGGCGCCGCCGGTGCCGACGACGCGGTGACAGGGCACGACGATGCTGACGGGGTTGCGGCCCACGGCGGCGCCCACGGCCCGCGCCGCCTGCGGTTTGCCGACGCGCCGGCTCAGCTCACCGTAACTGGTGGTTTCGCCGCGGGGGATGCGCAACAGCGCCTGCCACACGCTTTGCTGGAACGCGGTGCCCAGGCGCAGGTCCAGCGGGAGGTCGAATCCGGCGCGCTTGCCCGCGAAGTAGTCGGCGAGTTGCTGCCGCGCCTGATGCAGCATCGGGTGATCGGGCTGCTCCGGCCAGCCCGTGCTGTCGGGGCCATGGCGCTGGCCCACGAACCACACGCCGGCCACGCCGGTGTCCGTGGCAGCCAGCAGCATCGGCCCGAGCGGGCTCTCGTAGCGGCAGGAGACGAGGTCGGAAGGCGCTTTCATGTCTTTGCTCCAGAAGAGGTGGGTTGGGCCAGGGTGCTCCACGCCCGCACCACGGCATAGCTGCGCCAGGGTTTCCAGGCTTGCGATGCCGATTCGGCGTCGCGCGCGGCCTGCTTGTTCTGCTGGACGCCCAGCGCTTTTTGCAGCGCGACGTCACCTGCCGGGAAGGCGTCGGGCCAGCGCAGCGCCCGCATGGCGATGTATTGCGCTGTCCAGTCGCCGATGCCGGGCAGCTCCTTCAGAGCGGTGATGGTGGCCTGCACATCGGCGCCGCCATGGAGGTGGATGCGGCGTTCCGCCACGGCGCGGGCGATGGCGACGATGGCCGACTGCCGCTGCTTGACGATGCCGAGTTGCCCCAGCGCGTCGCCTTCCGCCGCGGCCAGCACGGCTGGCTCGGGGAACAGGTGCGTCAGGGCGGCGTGAGGTGTCGCGATGGGTTCGCCGAAGCGGTCCAGCAGGCGCTGCGCGAGGGTGCGCGCCGCGGCCACGGTGATCTGCTGGCCCAGGACAGCGCGGACGGCAAGCTCGTAGCCGCTCAGCGACCCAGGCACACGCAGGCCGTCGCCCAGTGGAAAGCTGCCGTGCAGTTGCGCGTTGATGGCGTGCGGATCCGCGTCCAGGTCGAGAGCGGCCCGCAACCGCCGCAGCAGGAGCGGCAGCACCGGCCGCAGCGTGTCGCTGAAGTGCAGCACCACGCGGGTTTGCGCTTCGTCGAATTCCGCGACCAGCCAGCCGCTGTGGCGCTCGCCGCCGGCGGTGATGGACAGGGTGCGGCCGAGCTGGTTGCCCTCCACGAACTCCAGTCCGGTCATCGCGCGGGTGCGGAAGAAGCCGAGCATGGCCTGCACGTCATAGGGCGGCCGATAGCCCAGGCGAACCGTCGCGCCTCCCGCCTCGTTCGCGCCCGCACGCCGCAGCTGGGTCGGGTTCAACCCATAGTGCTCGCTGAACGCAGCATTGAAGCGGCGCACGCTGGCGTAACCGCTGATGAGTGCGATCTGCGTCACGGGCAGGTCGGTGTCCGCCAGCAACTGCTTGGCCGTGAGCAGGCGGCGCGTCTGCAGATACTGGATCGGCGAAACGCCCAGCTGGGCCTCGAAGATGCGGCGCAGGTGGCGGTCGCTCACGCCGAGGCGGGCTGCCAGCTGCTCCATGGAAGGCGGCTCGCCGTCCCAGGCTTCCGGCTCGTCGAGCAGCCGCGCCGCCTGCTGGGCCAGGATGCTGCTGGCATCCTGGATCGACCAATGCTGCGCATAAGGCGCCAGCTCGGGCCGGCAGCGCAGGCACGGCCGGAAACCCGCATGCTCGGCCTGCGCCGCATGCGCGAAGAAGCGGCAGTTCTCGCGGCGCGGCAGCCGGACCTTGCAAACCGGCCGGCAGTAGATGCCGGTGCTCGTGACCCCCGTGTAGAAGCTGCCGTCGAAGCGCGCGTCGCGCGTCTTCAGCGCGAGGTAGCAGGCATCGGGGTGCAGCGGGGTGTCGACGGATGGCATGGAGGAATGATACGCAGCGGCCGCGCACGAACTGGCCGTTTTCGGACATGTTCCCCGGGGGTCCGCGCCTAGAATGGCTGCAAACCCTTTTCGCACCTCCCCATGCAACTCAACCCCAGCATCTTCAAGGCGTACGACATTCGTGGCGTCGTGCCCTCCACCTTGACCGAAGAAGTCGCCGAAGCACTCGGCCGGGCCTTCGGCACCGTCGCCCGCCGCGAGGGCGAATCGACCGTTGCCGTTGGCCGGGACGGGCGCCTCAGCGGCCCCGGCATGAGCGCGGCGCTCGTGCGCGGCCTCGTCGCCAGCGGCGTCGACGTCGTCGACGTCGGCATGGTCACCACGCCCATGCTCTATTTCGCGGCGAGCACGCTTTGCAGCAGCGGCATCCAGGTGACCGGCAGCCACAACCCGCGTGACTACAACGGCTTCAAGATGGTGATGGCCGGCCGCGCCATTTACGGCGAAGAGATCCAGGCCCTGCGCAAGCTGATGGAAACCGGGGTGTCCGAAGATGCAAGCACTCCGGGCAATGTGCGCAACGTCAACATCTTCGCGCCTTACCGCGACAGGATCGTCGGCGACGTGAAGCTGGCCCGCCCGTTGAAGATCGTCGTCGATTCCGGCAATGGCGTGGCCGGTGCCTCGGCGCCCGCGATCTACCGCGCGCTCGGCTGCGAAGTCGTCGAGCTGTACAGCGAGGTCGACGGCAACTTCCCGAATCACCACCCGGACCCGAGCAAGCCCGAGAACCTGCGCGACCTGATCGCCGCCCTGAAGACCAGCGGTGCCGACCTGGGCCTCGCCTTCGACGGTGACGGCGACCGCCTCGGCATCATCACCCGCGGCGGCAACAACATCTACCCCGACCGGCAGATGATGCTGTTCGCGCGCGACGTGCTCTCGCGCGTGCCCGGCGCGCCCATCCTCTTCGACGTGAAGTGCACGCAGCGCCTGGCCCCGGCCATCGCGGCGGCCGGTGGCCAGCCCCTGATGTACAAGACCGGCCACTCGCTGATCAAGGCCAAGATGCGTGAAGTGAACGCGCCGCTGGGCGGGGAGATGAGCGGCCACATCTTCTTCAAGGAGCGCTGGTACGGCTTCGACGACGGCACCTATGCCGGGGCGCGGCTGCTCGAGATCGTCTCGCGCCATCCCGACCCGAGCGCCGTGCTCGACGCACTGCCCACGAGCTTCTCGACGCCCGAACTCAACGTGAAGTGCGAGGAGGGCGAACCGCACCGCGTGGTGGAGCAACTGGTGGCCAAGGCGTCGTTCCCGGCCGCGCAGGTGTCGACCATCGATGGCCTGCGCGTCGACTGGCCCGACGGCTTCGGGCTCATCCGCGGCTCGAACACCACGCCGGTGCTGGTGCTGCGCTTCGAGGGGCACACGCAGGAAGCGATGCACCGCATCGAAGGGGAGATGCTCGCGTTGCTCCGCACCGTCAAGCCGGATGCGGCCATCGCCGAGGCGGCGCATTGAGGATCCTGGTCGTCAAGCTGTCTTCGCTCGGCGACGTGGTGCACGCGATGCCTGCGGTGCAGGACATGCTTCGTTGCGTGCCCGGGGCGCAGGTCGACTGGGTGGTGGAACGCGGCTTCGCCGCGCTGGCCGCACGCTGCGAAGGCGTCGCCCGCACCATCCCCTGTGAACTGCGGCGCTGGCGCAAGGCACCGCTCGCGCGCGAGACACGGGCCGATTGGCGCGGCTTCCGTGCCGACTTGCACCGTGCGGACTACGACGCCGTGATCGACCTGCAGGGCCTGACCAAGTCCGCGCTGGTCGCCCACATGGCCCGGCTGGCAGGCGGCGGGCGCCGCTACGCGATGGCGAACCGCACGGAGGGCTCGAGCTACGAGGCGCCCACGCGCTGGGTGGCCGACGTCGCCGTGGCGGTGGATCCGCAGTCGCATGCCGTGCAGCGCTCGCGCGCCATGTGTGCCGAGGTGTTCGGCTACGCGGTGCCGGATGAATTGCGCTTCGGCCTGCGGCGCGGCGCTGGCCCGGCGCAACGCTGTGCCGTGCTGGTGCACGGGACCTCGCGCGAAGACAAGTGCTGGCCCGAGGACCATTGGGTCGCGCTGGGTCGCCGCCTCATCGCGCAGGGCTACACGCTGGCCTTGCCGCATGGCAGCGAGGCGGAAGAAGCGCGCAGCCGGCGGTTCGCGCAGGCGCTGGGGCCCGAAGCGGAAGTGTGGCCCCGGCTTTCGCTGGACGCGCTCACCGACCGCATGGCGCGCTGCGCCGGCGTGGTCGGCGTCGACAGCGGCCTGAGCCACATCGCCGTCGCACTGGACCTGCCGCACGTGCAGATCTACAACTTCGACACCGCCTGGCGCACCGGCCCGCTGCCGCAGGCGCGGCGCCAGCGCAGCGTGGTCGCGCAGCCGGCGCCGACGGTCGAAGCGGTGGCTGCCGCCTGGGACGCCGTCACAATGCCGGGATGATCCGGCCGCTCTATTCCCTGGTCCTGATCGGAGCGCAACCCCTGCTGCGGCGCAAGCTGCGGCGGCGCGGCGTGTCCGAGCCAGGCTACCTGGAGCATGTGGAGGAACGGTTCGGGCGCTATGAGCAGGCCACGGAGCCGGGGCGGTTGTGGATCCACGCGGTGTCGCTCGGGGAAACGCGCGCGGCCGGCATCCTCCTGAAGGCATTGCGGGAAGTGGATCCGGGGTTGCGCATCCTGCTGACCCACGGCACGGCCACGGGACGCGCGGAAGGCGCCAGGCTGCTGCGCAAAGGCGATGCGCAGGCTTGGCTGCCGTGGGACACGCCGCAGGCCGTGCGCGGGTTCCTCGAACATTTCAAGCCGGCGGCCGGCGTGTTGATGGAGACCGAGGTGTGGCCGAACCTCACGGCGGCCTGCCACGGGCGCGGCATTCCCCTGGCGCTGGCGAATGCCCGGCTGAGCGAGAAGTCGCTGGTGCAGGCGCGGCGGCTGTCCGGGCTTTCACGTCCCGCCTATGGCGCCCTGGCGGCCGTTTGGGCGCAGACGGAAACGGATGCCCGGCGGCTGGCCGAGGCAGGGGCCACGGTGAAGGGTGTGTACGGCAATCTGAAGTTCGATGCGGCGCCGGACGCGGGGCAGCTTGCGCGTGGGCGTGGGTGGCGCGCGGCGCTGCAACGGCCGATCGTCATGTTCGCGAGTTCGCGTGAAGGCGAGGAGGCGGAGTTCCTGCGTGCGATTGCCGGCAAGCGTGACGTGCAGTGGCTGATCGTGCCGCGCCATCCGCAGCGCTTCGACGAGGTGGCGGCGCTGGTGTCGGATGCGGGGGTGACGGTGTCCCGGCGCAGTGCCTGGGGTGAAGGTCCGGCGGCGGCCGATGTCTGGATCGGTGATTCGCTGGGCGAGATGGCGCTGTACTACGGTCTGGCCGACGTCGCGCTGCTGGGCGGCAGCTTCGCGCCCCTGGGCGGACAGAACCTGATCGAGGCGGCGGCATGTGGGTGCCCTGTCGTGATGGGGCCGCATACGTTCAACTTTGCCGAGGCCGCGGAGCTGGCGGAGGAGGCGGGGGCGGCGAAGCGCGTCACAGCCATGGAAGAGGGGCTGCGTGCGGCAGTGGAGATGGCGGCCGATGGGGGTCTGCGCGCCGCCGCGTCCGAAGCCGGGTTGGCCTTCGCTTCGGCGCATCGGGGCGCTGCGCACATGACGGCCAAAGCCGTGGCCGAACTGCTGGCGCGCTGAAATTCAGTGCCGGATCAAGTCCGCAATGACAGGCACGCGAACTACGGCGTCAGCAAGGTATTCAATCGCGCCAGATCTTCCACCTGCAGCGTGCCGTTCGCCTGCCGCAGCCGAAGGTGCCCGAGCAGCACGTTGTAGCGCGCCTGCGCCAGGTCGCGCTTGGTCTGGAACAGCTGGCTTTGCGCGTTCAGGACGTCGATGTTGATGCGCACACCGACCTGGTAACCCAGGCGGTTGGCATCCAGCGCGCTTTGGCTGGAGGCCTCTGCCGCCTCGAGCGCGCGGATCTGGCCTTGGCCGGACACGACGCCAAAGAAGGCCGTGCGCACGGCCTGCGAGACAGAGCGGCGCGTGGCGTCGAGGTCGGCCTTCGCCTTCTCCTCGAGGGACAGCGTCTCGCGGATCCGGTTCTGGGTGGCGAAGCCGGCGAAGAGCGGAAGGTTGAAAGCCACGCCGAGGTTGCCGCTCTTGGGCCTGGAGTCCAGCGGCGACGCGGCGCTTCCGTTGAGGTTGCGCGTCAGCCCGTAGCTGGCCGTCAGGTCCACCGTGGGCTTGTGTCCGGCCTTGGCCTTCTCGGTTTCCAGCTCGGCGATCTCCACGGCTGTCTTGGCCTGCAGGATCGACGGGCTGCTCGACTCGGCCTGGACCACCCAGGCCTCCGCATCCGGCGGTTGCGGCGCCGGCACGTTCAATGGCGTCGCCAGGGAGTTCGCTTGCGTGTTGTCGCGACCCACGACGGTGTCGAGCGCGAGACGCTTCACGCGCAAGTCGTTCTCGGCAGTGATCTCCTGCGCCAGCACCAGGTCGTAGCGCGCCTGCGCTTCACGGGTGTCGGTGATGGTCGAGGTGCCGACCTCGAAGTTGCGCTTGGCCGAGGCCAGCTGCTCGGCCACGGCGGCCTTTTGGGCACGGACGAAAGCCAGCGTGTCCTGCGCTGCGAGCACGTCGAAGTAGGCCTGGCTCACCCGGATGATGAGGTCCTGGCCGGCGGCGGTGAGCTGGAACTCCGCCAGTTGCAGCTGGCGCAAGCCCTGGCGGTAGTTGGCCAGGTTGGCCGGCCGGTACAGCGGTTGCGACGCGCTGACGGTCGCATTCTGCGTCGTGAAGTTGCGGTCCGTGGCGGGATTGTTGTTCTCGAACGCGCTGCGGGTGACACCGCCGGAAAGGCCGGCGGTGGGCAGGATGTTGGCCCTGGCCTGCTCGGCGCGGGCGATGTTCGCGTCGTACTGCGCTTTGGCCGACTGCCAACTCGCGTCATGGACGCGCGCCGCCTCGTAAAGCGCCAACAGGCTTTCCGCGCGCGCCGGCGCCGCCAGGACCAGGCTCAAAGCCGCCGCCAGGGGAAGTAGCCGCATCGAGATCATTGAATCCGTCCTTGTTGCTGTTCGTTCGTTGTGCGCATCAATACCTCGGCACCGCCGGGTCGCGTTCCTGCGACCACGCATCGATGCCGCCGGCGATGTTGGCCAGTTGCGTGAAGCCCTGCTGCGCCAGAAACATCGCCACGCGCTGGCTGCGCGCGCCGTGGTGGCACAGCACCGCCGTCGGCCGTTCGGGGTCGAGCTGCGCCATGCTGCCCTGCAGCTGGCTCATGGGAATCGTCACGAGCTCGAAATCCTGCGGCTGGACGCTGGCGGTCTGCACTTCCCAGGCCTCGCGCACGTCCAGCACCACGGCGGATGCGGGCTGGGCCTGCAACCAGGCGTCGAGTTCGGCGGGGCGCACCTGCGGGATCATGGCTGGCGTCAGAAGTGGAAGCGTGATGGTTCGGCGAAATTGGCGAGCCGGGGGGCGACCGTGTCCCACGGCTGGGTGGTCGTGTAGCCCGTCTCGCTGTCGCGCCGGACGAACGTGGCGCGCATGACCGGCTCCATGCCGACCACCGCCGCCAGCCGGCCGCCCACTTTCAGCTGCGCCAGCAGCGCGGGCGGGATTTCCGCCACCGATCCGCTCAGCACGATCACGTCGAACGGACCCTCGGCCGCGAGACCCTTGGCGCCATCCGCTTCGCGCACCTCTGCGTTGCCGATGCCGGCCTGCTGCAGGTTGGCGCGGGCCATCTCCACCAGCCGGGGCTCGAGCTCCAGGGTGATCACGCGCTGCGCGCGCCGGGCCAGCAGGGCGGCCATGTAGCCGGAGCCGGCGCCGATTTCCAGCACCTTGTCGGTGGGCTTCAGCGCGACGTCCTGCAGCATGCGGGCCTCGACCTTGGGTGCGAGCATGCAGTGGCCGCGGCGCATGGCGTCCTCGCTGCTGCCCAGCAAGGGGATCTCCATGTCGACGAAGGCGAGCGCCTTGTGGGCGAGCGGCACGAAATCTTCACGCTTCACCTGCGAGAGCAGGGCCAGGATGTCGAGGTCGAGCACGTCCCAGGGGCGGATCTGCTGCTCGATCATGTGGAAGCGCGCGCGTTCGAGGTCGGCGGGGGCGGTCATGGGGGCTTTCTCCGGGGCGGTCATCAGGACAAACCGTCCATTTTAGAAGCGGCGACCGGCTCGGCCCCCGCGCCGCCGCCCGCGGGCCGGCGGCCGCGGCGCAGCCACTGGGCGAAATCATCCAGGTAGCAGTAGACGACGGGCACCACCACGAGCGTGAGCAGCGACGACGTGATGACCCCGCCGATGACCGCCTGGCCCATGGGCGCGCGCTGTTCGGAGCCTTCGGTGAGCGCGAAGGCCAGCGGCACCATGCCGAAGATCATGGCCAGCGTGGTCATCAGGATGGGGCGCAGCCGCACCTTGGCGGCGAGCAGCAACGCCTCGGCCCGCTGCATGCCTTGCTCACGCATGCGGATGGCGAAGTCGACCAGCAGGATGGCGTTCTTGGTCACCAGCCCCATCAGCATCACAACGCCGATCACGGAGAACATCGATAGCGTCGAGCGGAACATCATCAAGGCCAGCACGACGCCGATCAGCGTGAGCGGCAGCGACGTCATCAGCGCCAGCGGCTGCAGGAAGCTCTTGAACTGGCTGGCCAGGATCATGTAGATGAAGATCACCGCCATGGCCAGCGCCGACACGGCGTAGCCGAACGACTCGCGCATGTTCTTGGTGGAGCCGCCGAACTGGTAGCGGTAGCCGGGCGGGAACTGGATGCCGTCGAGCGAGGTGCGGATGTCGCCGGAGACGTCGCCCGCGGCGCGGCCGAAGGCGTTGGCGTTGATCGCCACCTCACGCGTCAGGTCGCGCCGGTTGATCTGGTTGGGGCCGGTGCCCTCGCTGATGCGCGCCACCTGGTTCAGGCGCACGACGCGCGTGCTGCCATCGGCGTTCGTGCCGGTGGTGAACGGCACACGCTCCAGGTCGCCGGGCGTGGTGCGGGCCTCGGGCGCGAGACGCACGTTCACGTCGTAAGTCTGGTCGTCCGGGGCACGCCAGTTGCCGACGGTCTGGCCGGCCACCAGCGTGCGCAGGGAGCCGGCGATCTGCGCCACCGTCAGGCCCAGGTCCGACGCCGCGTCGCGGTTCACGTCGATGTCGATCGTGGGCTTGTCGGGTTTGACGCTGGAGTCGAGGTCGACGAGCCCGGGAATGGTCCGCACGCGCTCCACGACCAGGCGCGACAAGCGTTCGAGCTCCTTCAGGTCCGGCCCTTGCAGCGAGAACTCGATCTGCTTGTTGCCACCCACCGCGTCCAGCAGGCCGGCGTGCGTGACGGTGATGCCCGGCACCTGCTTCAGACGCTCACGCAGCACGCCGGACATCTGGTCGGCGCTTCGGTCACGCTCCTTGCGGTCCACGAGGCGGACGTAGATGTTCGCGTAGATCTTGCCCTGGGCGTTGCCGGTGTTGATGGTGGCGACGGTGTAGCGCACCTCGCGGAACTCCCGCACGATCGCTTCCACCTGCTTGGCCTTGCTCTCCGTGAGCTCCAGCGCGGAGCCGACCGGCGTGTAGAAGGTGATGCTGGTCTCGGAGAAGTCGGCCTTGGGCACGAATTCCGTGCCCAGCAACGGCACCATGAACACGCTGGTGATGAAGATGGCGATGGAGCCCAGCACCGTCGCGAGCTTGTGGGCCAGGGACCAGCGCAGGATGGACTGGTAGCCCTCGGCCAGCCGGTCGGTGGACCGGTCGAACCAGCCGGTCACGCGGCCGATGGTCTTGTCGTAGAACGTGGGGTTGACCGGCGTCTTGCCATGCGCGTCGATCGCGGGGTCGTGCCAGACCGAGGACAGCATCGGGTCGAGCGTGAAACTAACGAACATCGAGATCATCACCGCGGCCACGATGGTCACGCCGAACTCGTGGAAGAACTTGCCGATGATGCCGCCCATGAAGCCGATGGGCAGGAACACCGCGACGATCGAGAAGGTGGTGGCCAGCACGGCCAGGCCGATCTCCTGCGTGCCGTCCATCGACGCCTGGTACGGCGTCTTGCCCATCTGCACATGGCGCACGATGTTCTCGCGCACCACGATCGCGTCGTCGATCAGCAGGCCCACGCACAGCGACAGCGCCATCAGCGTGATCATGTTGATCGTGAAGCCGAAGGCGTACATGAAGAGGAAGGTGCCGATCAGCGCGATGGGCAGCGTGAGCCCCGTGATGACGGTGGAGCGCCAGGAGTTCAGGAACAGGAAGACGATCAGCACCGTGAGGATGGCGCCTTCGATCAAGGTGCGCTGGACGTTGGCGACCGACACGCGGATCGGGCGGGATGCGTCCGTCACCGGCTCGAGCCGGACACCGGGCGGCAGTTGCGCCTTCATCTCGTCGAGGGTCGCCTTCAGGCCGTCGACGACGCCGATCGTGTTCTCGTCCTGCGACTTCTGCACCGTCAGCAGCAGCGTGCGCTCGCCGTTGTAGAGGGCGAGGCTCTCGACTTCCTGGGCGCCGTCGCTCACTCGCGCAACCTGGTTCACGCGCACCGGTGCGTTGTTCTTGCGCGTGATGATGATGTTGCCGAAGTCCTCGGGACGCTGCATGCGCGCGTCGATCTGCACGACGCGATCCTGCGCCAGCGAGCGGATGGCGCCCACCGGCAGGTCCTGGTTTTCGTTGCGCACGGCGGCGACGACCTGGTCGGCCGTGATGCCGAGCGCTTCCATCGCCGCCGCGTTCAGGTAGACGTTGATCTCGCGCTTGGTGCCACCCACGAGCGTGACCGAGCCGACGCCCCGCACGTTCTCCAGGCGCTTCTTCAGCACCTGGTCGGACCAGTTCGTGAGTTCGACGGCGCTCATGCCACGCGCACCCTTGGCCGTGTCGGGCAGCACGGCCACCGACCAGATGGCACGGCTCGCCGGGTCGAAGCGCAGGACGCGCGGCTCCTTCACCTCCGTGCGGAAGATGGGTCGCACGGCCGCCACCTTCTCGCGCACATCCTCCGCCGCCTTGCGGCCGTCGATGTGCAGCTGGAACTCGATGATGACGACGGCCTGGCCCTCATAGCTGCGCGAGGTGAGGGCGTTGATGCCGGCGATGGAGTTGACCGACTCTTCCAGCTTCTTGGTGACCTCGCTCTCGACGATCTCGGGCGAGGCGCCGGGATACTCCGCCGTCACCACGACCACCGGGAAGTCGATGTTCGGGAACTGGTCGACCTTGAGGCGCTGCCATGAGAACAGGCCGAGCACGACGATGGCGAGCATCACCATCGTGGCGAACACCGGATTCTTCAGGCTGACGCGGGTGAACCACATGTCAGGGCTTCGGAGCTGTCTTGCTCATGGGGGCTTCGCCGGTGAACTTCACCAGCGTGCCTTCACGCAGCGGCCCCACATGCCCCTTGATCACCGTTGCCCCGGCAGGCAAGCCGTTGACCGCAACCCAGCTCTCCTTGCCCGCCTCGCCCCGCACACCGGGCTCCACCGTGCGGTGCACGACCTTGTTGCCCTCGACCAGCTGCACGTAGGGCATGGGCTTGTCGGTGCGCACCGCCGCGAGCGGCACGGCCAGCGTCGACGCGCGGCCGGTGGCCAACGTCCCCTGCGCGAACAGGCCCTGCCGCAGGCCGGTGGCATCCGCCACGGCCAGGTAGGCCAGAACGCCGCGGCTGCCGGCTTGCGCGCTCGGGTTGATGCGCACCACCTTGGCCAGCACGGGCCGGCCGCTGCCTTCGATCTGCAGCGTGGCTTCCTGCCCGACCCGGACCTCGATGGAATCGGCGGGTGCCAGCGTGGCTTCCACTTCCAGCCGGCCGAGGTCCACGATTTCGAGCACGCGGCCGTCGATCGCCACGCGTTCGCCCGGTTGCGCGAGCCGCTGCGACACCACGCCGGAGATGGGGGCGCGCAGCACGGCGTCGTCGAGGCCCTTGCGCGCCACGTCCACCGCCGCCATCGCCGCCTGGTGGTTGGCCTCAGCCGCGGCGAGGTTGTTCCGGGACGTGTCGAGCGAAGTCTGCGAGATGAAGCCCTGGTCCACCAAGGCCTTGTTGTTGGTCCACTGCCGCTGGGCGATCTCGATCTGCGCCTTGGCGGAGCCGGCCTGCTCCTCGGCCTGCTTCAGCCGCGCGCGGGCCTCGGTCGGGTCCACGCGGGCCACGACCTGGCCGGCTTGTACGGCATCGCCTTCGCGCAGCGTGAGGCCCTGGAGTTCGCCCGCGATGCGAGCCTTCACAAGCGCCGAACTGACGGCCTTGAGGGAGCCGGAGATGGGCAGGCCGCGCTGCAGCTCGCGCAGTTCGGCCTTCACGACGTCGCTGGCGGCGAGCTCGGCGACGCTCTGCGCCTTGGCGCTGGACGTCTCGGCCAGCGCGGCCTGCTGGGCCTTGCGGGCGCCGAGCGCGCGCAGGACGCCGCCGGCAACCAGCAGCAGGGCGAGCGCGAGCACCAGCCATTTCCAGGGAATCTTCTTCATGCGGGCTGGTCCTCCGGTCGCACGCACAGGCCCCGCAGCAACGTTTCCACCTGCGAGGTGACGTAGCGTTCGGGATCCAGCGGGTAGTCCTGCGGCGCGCAGGCACCGAGCGAGTGCTTCATCATGATGAGGAAGATCATCGGCGCGGTGACGCTGAAGGTGGCGTATTCCATGTCCAGCGCGCGGAACTCGCCACTGTCCACGCCGCGCTGGAGGATGCGCCGCACGAGCTCCGTGCCGGGGCGGATCACTTCCTGCTGGTAGAAGGCCGCGATGTCGGGGAAGTTGCGCGCTTCGCTGATGATCAGCTTGGTGATGCCCGAGGCGCGGGTCGCGCCGATGCGTTCCCACCAGACGCGCATGCAGTAGCGCAGCATGTCGGCGGTGGTGCCCTCGAAAGCCTCGAATTCGGCGTTCCACTCGGCGAAGCGGCCGGAGATGTTCTCGCGCACCACCGCCTTGAACAACTCTTCCTTGCTGGGGAAGTAGAGAAAAAGCGTGCCTTTGGAAACGCCGGCGCGTGCCGCGACCTCTTCGGCGCGGGTGGCGGCGAAGCCCTTCTCGACGAACAGGTCCAGGGCCGCGTCCAGCAGCTCGCCGGGCCGGGCCTCCTTGCGGCGTTCGCGTTTGGCCTGGCCCTCGTCGGACCGTTCGCCCATCAATTTGCTGAGCGACATGGAGACGCTTCTACCTTAATGACTGACTGGTTAGTAATGTAGCTTTGCGGCCGGAATCCGTCAACTCATCGGGGCGCAGCGAGCTTCATCCCGAGCCATTCCCGGAGTGCCATGCGGGAAGTGCCGAGGCCGTGAACCGAGGGCAGCCACTCCATCAAGGGGCGCTCCTGCCATCGTGGGAAGCCGGTCGGGGCCATCACGACGTCGAAGCCCTGGGCGCGGAAGTGCGCCACGGAGCGCGGCATGTGCCAGCTGTCCGTCACCAGCGCGATGCGGTGGATGCCTTCCGGACGCAGCAAGGCCGCGGTGCGTTCCGCGTTTTCGGCGGTGTCGCGCGAGCGGTCGTCGACCCAGCGCAGCTCGCGGCCGAAATCCTGCCGGGCCACCCGGCGGGCGACCGTGCCCTCGGGTGTCGTCGGAGTTCCGGTCGCGCTCCAGCCGACGCCGCCGGAGAAAGCCACCGGCAAGCCCGTCCGCTTGGCCAGCCAAAGGCCATAGCGCAACCGGGCCAAGGTACCGCCGGCGGGCTGGGCTTCGCCGTACTCGGGCGCGACCGCCTGCACGCCACCGCCCAGCACGACGATCGCCTGCACACCTTTCAGCTGGTCCTGACGGACCGGGTCCGGCAGTGGAAGCAGGGCGTGCACCAGAATCAGGGCGACCGCGTTGGTGCTGAGCGCGAGCGCCACCAGCACGCCGGTGAACGCGACGGCGGTGCCGGCGCGGTGCCAGCGCAGCATCAGCAGCAGGCCCAGCAGCGCCAGCAGCAGCGGGCCGGCCGGCGGCAGGACCAGCGTCGACAGGATGGACTTGAACTCCGCCGCCTGCATCTACGCTTTCATCCAGCGCAAGGCGAGCCACTCGCGCAGCGCCTGCCGCGAAATGGCCAGGCCATGGCTGGACGGCAGCCATTCGAGCATGCGGCGCTCCTGCCGCAAGGGCACGGCCGTCGGCGCCGGCGTGACTTCGAAACCGACCTGGGCAAAGGCACGCGTCGCCCGCGGCATGTGCCAGGGGTCCGTGACCAGCGCGATCCGCTGCACGCCGTCGCGCAGCAGCAGTTGCGCCATGCGGGCGGCGTTCTCTTCGGTATCGTGCGCGCGGTCGTCGCTCCAGCGGATGCGCATGCCCAATTGCTGCGCGATGGTGCGGGCAGCTGCCGCTTCGGTGACGGATGCGGCCCCCAGCGCCGACCAGCCGACGCCACCGGAAAACCCAAGCGGCTTGCGGGAACGCTTCGCCAGGTCGACGCCGTAGCGCGTGCGCGCCGCTGTGTTGGCTGAGGGCTGCGGCGCCATCCCGTATTCGGCCGCCAGCGGAAGCACGCCTCCGCCCAGCACGACGACGGCCTGCACGGCATCCAGCTGAGGGGCGGAGATCCGGTCGACCTGCGGCAGCAGCCGATGCGTGAGGCCCAGGGCGACCGCATTGCAGCTCAGGAGCCACAGCGCCGCGAGGCCGCCCAGCGCCAGCCCAGCGCCCGACCGCCGGAACCGCAGTGACAGCAGCACGCCGCAGCCCGCCAGCAGGATCGGGCCGGCGGGCGGCAGCAGCAGCGCGGCCAGGAGGGGTTTCAATTCGGCAAGTTGCATCTGGGGCCGCCAATGGTAGAGGTTCCCCGGAGGGGTAAGGTCCGACTCTCCTGGAACGACTACAGTTCAACCACCAAGGAGTCTTTTCATGAGCGATACGCAGACCATCGTCCTGGGCGGCGGCTGTTTCTGGTGCACCGAGTCGGTCTTCAAGGAGGTGCGCGGCATCACCGACGTCGAATCGGGCTACAGCAATGGCCACGTGCAGCGCCCCAGCTACGAGCAGGTGTGCACCGGCACCACCGGGCACAACGAGGTGGTGAAGCTGACGTTCGATCCGGCGCAGATCTCGCTGCGGCAGATCCTGGAAATCTTCTTCGTCGTCCATGACCCGACCCAGCTCAACCGCCAGGGCAACGACACGGGGACCCAGTACCGCAGCGGCATCTACACCACCACGCCCGAACAGAAGGAAGAGGCGGAGGCCATGATCCGGCAGATGAGCCAGGACAAGCTGTTCGGCAAGCCGATCGTCACGGAGGTCGCCGCGCTCGACAACTATTCGCCGGCGGAGGCGTACCACCAGGACTTCTTCGAGAAGAACCCGACGCAGGGTTATTGCATGGCGGTCGCGGCGCCCAAGGTGGCGAAGTTCCGCAAGACCTTCAGCGAGCTGCAGCGGCGTTGATCCGTACCCGCGACCTGCGCCATGCGTATCCGGCGGGGCCGGCGCTGGCGTTCGCCGATGTCGACGTGCCGCAGGGCGGCGTGCTGCTGGTGCAGGGGCCGTCCGGGGCGGGCAAGTCCACCTGGTTGGCGCTGGTCGCCGGGTTGTTGCGCGCGCAGACCGGGCAGGTGGAGGTGGCGGGGCAGGACCTGACCGCGCTGCCGGGCGCGCAGCGCGATGCCTGGCGCGGCCGGCACCTCGGCTTCCTGCCGCAGAAGCTGCACCTGAGCGAAGCGCTGACGGTGGAGCGCAACCTGGCGCTCGCGTACTACGCCGCGGGACTGGCGGAGGACCGGAGTGCCATCGCCGCGGCCCTGCAGGCACTGGGCGTCGCTGACCTCGCCAGCCGCCGGCCCGGGCAGCTCTCCGGCGGCCAGGCGCAGCGCGTGGCGCTCGCGCGGGCCGTGCTGCTGAAGCCCCAGGTGCTGCTGGCGGACGAACCCACGGCCAGCCTCGACGACGCGGCGGCGGAGTCGGCGCTCGGGTTGCTGCGCGCCTGCGCCGCGCGCTGCGGCGCGACCCTGGTCGTCGCCACGCACGATGCGCGGGTGCGCGCCGCGCTGCACGACGCGCAGGTGCATCGCCTGGACGCCGCGCCCCTGCCCGCATGAAGACGCTGGCGCTTTCGCTGCGCTACCTGGCGGCACGTCCGCTCGCGGCGGCGCTCAACCTGCTGCTGCTGACGCTGGGCCTGGCGTCCATCACCTTCGTCGTGGTGGTCAGCGACCAGGTGACGCGCTCGTTCCAGCGCGATCTCGCCGGCATCGACCTGGTCGTCGGCGCCAAGGGCAGCCCGATGCAGTTGATCCTGGCGGGCGTGTTCCACATCGACGTGCCGCCCGGCAACATCGCGCTGGCGGATGTGAAGGCGCTGGCCGCGAAGCCGCAGGTGGCGCAGTTGATCCCCCTGAGCCTGGGTGACAGCTTCGGAGGGTTCCGCATCGTCGGCACCACGCCGGACTACATCGCGCACTACCAGGCGCGGCTCGCGGCGGGTGTCCTGTGGAAGCAGTCCATGGAAGCGGTGGCCGGCGCGCAGGTGGCCCAGGCGGCCGGCTTGCAGCCCGGCGCTGCGTTCCAGGGCAGCCATGGCTTGGGCGCCGGCGGCCACACCCACGGCGACACGCCCTACCGCATCGTGGGCGTGCTCGCGCCCTGCGGCTGCGTGCTCGACCGGCTGATTCTCACGGCGACCGAATCCGTCTGGCAGGTGCACGAGAAAGCATTGGCCACGGACGCGAGCGACCGCAAGGCGCTGGAAGAGGCGCGCGAAGTGACGATGGCGCTGGTGCGCTACAAGAGCCCGCTGGCGGCGGCCAGCTTTCCGCGCTACGTGAACAACGAGACCGACATGCAGGCCGCCGCCCCCGCGATCGAGATCACCCGCCTGTTGCGGATGCTGGGCGTGGGCAGCGAGGTGTTGCAGGGGGTGGGCGCGGTGCTGCTGCTGACGGCGGCGTTGTCGGTCTTCATCGCGCTGTGGACGGCTGTGCGCGAGCGCCGCGCCGATCTGGCCATGCTGCGCATGCTGGGCGCGTCACCCGGCAAGGTGGCGGCGCTGGTGCTGGCCGAGGCCTTCTGGTTGGCGGCGATCGCTTCCGTGCTGGGGCTTCTGGGCGGGCATGCCCTGGCGGCCGCGGTGGGAACGGTGCTGGCCGCCCAGCAATCGCTGCCACTGTCGGGCTGGCAATGGGTGGCGGCGGAAGCCTGGATCCCGGTGGCCGCGCTGGCCACGGCGGGCGCCGCGGCATTGATCCCCGCCTACAGCGCGTATCGTGTCGAAGTCGCACAATTGCTGCAAACGAGGTGAACCCAATGATCCGAAAACTGCTCCTGGCTCTCCTGCTCGCGCCCTGCGTGGCGCTCGCGGCCGACAAACACGACGACAAGGAAATCAAGAAGGACATCGAGCGGCACCGCCAGATGTCCGCGGCGCACGAAGCGGCGGCGAAGTGCCTCGAATCGGGCTCCAAGCCCGAGGCTTGCCAGAAAGCGCTGGTGGGCTCTTGCAAGGGCCTGGGAATCGGAAAATACTGCGGCATGAAGCACGAGCACTGAGCACTGGAAAGGCCGCCATGAAAAAATCTCTCGCTTTTGTGATGGCCGTGCTGGCCGCGGGCGCCGTGAGCGCCCAGCTCTCCTCGCCGGTGCCCGCCGGCACCGGCGCGGGCGTGCACAGTCCCAACAGCCCGATCGCGCCGCTGCCGCAGCGGACGGACGTGGTGCCCTGGCCGTTGCTGACGACCGTCACCACCAAGACCGACAAGAACCGCATCCTGCCGGTGTTCTCCAAGGAGCAGCAGGCCCTGAACCAGAAGCCGCAGCGCGTGCAGGGCTTCATGATGCCGCTGGAGCCGGGCGAGAAGCAGACCCACTTCCTTCTCAGCTCGGTGCCGATGTCCTGCTCCTTCTGCACGCCCGGCGGCCCGGAAAGCATGATCGAAGTCCGGACCAAGGAACCGGTCCGCTACACCCTCGACCCGGTCGTGGTGCAGGGCAAGTTCGCGACGCTCAACGACGATCCGTACGGCCTGTACTACCGCGTGACCGAGGCGGTGCCCGTCAAGTAGGCGTCCATTCATCGGCGCCCCGTGCCTGGCTCTTTCCATTCCGCGCGCGACACCATGACCCAGCCAAACCGGCCATGGGCGGTCATGCTGTTGCTGGTGGCGCTTGTGTTCGCGCAGGCGATGGGCTTCGCCCACCGGGTTGCGCATGCCGACGGGGGGCCGGGTCAGGACCTCGTCGCAGCCGATCACCACCATCACGCGGACGCGCCATCTCACCCTCACGCCGATGCCACCTGGCAGCAGGTGCTCTTCGGCCTGCATGAAGACGGCGCCGACTGCCGCCTCTATGACGGCCTCGGTTCGCATGCCCTGGCGTGCCAGTCCGCGGTCGCCGCGGCAGTCATCGCTCCCGGCGCCGCGTTCCTGCGGTCGCTCGCAGGTGACTTCGTCGCCCGCTGGGTGACGCTGTTCGACGCCCGCGGTCCTCCTTCCTCCCGCTGATCCTTCCGGTCCTTTTTGGCCCCGCCCGATTCTTGTGGCGGTGGCTTGGCGTTCCTTTTTCAGCGAGAGAACATGAAGAATCCCTTTCGGTGGGGCGGCCTGGTGCTGTCCTTTTCCCTGGCGCTTGCCTTCGCGCCCGCGCTCGCGCAAAGCGCAGGGGCCGCTGGTCCCTCCGGCCCGTTGCCGGGCTGGCAGGCCGGCGCCGTCCTCGATGTCACCGCGGCTTCCCGCGCGCTGGCCCTGGGCCAGCGTGACAAGGGCCTGGGCCTTGGCCACAGCGACCTGAGCGCTTTCGGGCCTCTTGGCCAACACGTGGAAGCGCAGCTCACGGCCGCGGCGGCGACGCACGACCGCCGGTTCGAGCTCGAACTGGAGGAGGCCTGGTTCCAGAGCCGGTCCCTGCCGGCCGGGCTGCAAGTCCGCGCTGGCCGGTTCGCCTCCCAGATCGGCGCCCTCAATGAACAGCACCCGCATGCCGACGATTTCGTCGAGCGGCCCTTGCTGTACCGCGCGTTCCTGGGCGGGCACTGGAACGACGACGGCATCCGCCTGAACTGGACGGCCCCCACCGACTTCTACCTGCGGCTCGGGGCGGAGGCCTTCCGCGGCAAGCGGCTGGTCGAGGAGGCCGCGAGCGCGAAGCGGCCCGGGGCCGTGGTGCTGTCCGCGCGGGTGGGCGGCGACATCGGCGAGAGCCAGAGCTGGCAGGCGGGCCTGTCCTTCCTGCACAACCGGCGCGAGGCTTCCGTCGGGCATGAGGAAGAGGGCGAAGTGCACGAAGGCGAGGAAGAGGACCACGGTCACGCCCACAGCCATGCGCATGGCGCGGCCTTCAGCGGCCGGCGGATGTGGCTGGGCGAAGTCGCCTGGAAATGGGCGCCGCAAGGCAACAACCGGCAGCAGCAGTTGCGCGTGGCCTACGAACGCGCGGTCGTCCGCGGGATCAATCGCCATGCCACCCGCAGCGACCGGCACGTGGCGGACTACCTGAGCGTGGTCTGGCGCTTCGCGCCCAGCTGGGAGGTGGGTGCCCGCACGGACATGTTGAAGGTTCGCATGCCGCACGAGGACCACTTCGACAACGGACGCCTCCGTGAACTGGCCGTGATGCTCGCCTACAAGCCGACGCACCAGCAGACGTTTCGGGTGCAGGCGACGCACCAGAAGAGCCGCGTGGGCTTCGACACGGCGGGGCACGCCATCCAGCTGCAATACATCGTCAACTGGGGCGCCCATGCTGCACACTCGTTCTAGACCCATGCGGATTCTGCTGGCGATGGCCGCGGCCGTTTGTCTCGCCGCGCCGGCGCAAGCGCTTTCGGTGTTCACCTGTGAACCCGAATGGGCGGCACTGGTCCGCCAGCTGGCGCCGGACGCCGAGGTTCGCAGCGCGACGCACGCCCGGCAGGACCCGCATCACATCGAAGCCCGCCCCAGCCTGATCGCCGCCTTGCGGCGCGCGGACGTGGCGGTGTGCACCGGTGCGTCGCTCGAATCGGGCTGGCTGCCGATGTTGCAGCAGCGGTCCGGCAACCCGCGCGTGCAGAAAGGCGCCGCCGGGATGGTCTATGCCGCCGACCACGTGGCGCTGATCGACCCGCGGCCGGCAGGCAGTCCCTTCGAGGGCGACGTCCACAGCGAGGGCAATCCGCACCTGCACCTGGACCCGCGCCGGTTGCTCGATGCGGCGGCCGCCGTCCGCGATGCGCTGGCGCAGGCGGAGTCGGCGAAGAAGGCGGAGATTCACCAACGTCATGCGGCCTGGGAACGCGACTGGCGCGCGCGCATCGTGCAATGGGAACGCAAGGCGGCCCCGTTGCGCGGCATGCGGGTTGCCGCGCAGCACACCACCTACGGCTACCTGTGGCGCTGGCTGGGGATCGAACAAGTCGCTGACCTCGAACCGAAACCGGGGATGCCGCCCACGCCGGGGCACCTGCAGCGCGTGCTCGAATTGACGCGACCCGCACCGCCGCGCGCCGTGGTGGTGTCCAGCTACCAGGACGCGCGGCCCGCACAATGGCTGGCGCAGCAGTTCGGGGTGCCGGTGCTGCAATTGCCGGCGACGGTGCTCGACGAGGCCCCCGTCGCGGACCTGCCCACGCTGTTCGATCACCTGATCGACCGGCTACTGGCCGTGCCGCGATGACGGTCCCCGACATGGGCTGGATCCTCGCCCCGGCGGCGGCGCTTCTCGCCGCCTGCATCCTGCTGGCGCCGTTGGGCGCGCAGGTGCTGGCCAGGGGCGTGGTCTTCATCGACCTGGCGGTCGCGCAGGTGGCCGCCTGCGGTGTGCTGGTCCTGGCGATGCTGGTGGACCATCCGGGCTTGTGGGCCACGAGCGCCAGCGTCGCGGTGGCGGCTCTCACCGGGGCGGCGCTGGTCTGGTGGCTGGCAAGCCGCTGGCCCGCGCAACGCGAGGCCTTGATCGGGCTGGTCTACGTCGCGGGGGCTGGCATCAGCGTGATGGCGGCCAGCCTGGATCCGCATGGCCGCGAGCGGCTCACGGCGCTGCTGGCCGCCGACGTCCTGTGGGCCGCATGGCCGGCGGTCGCGCTATTGGGAATCGTGGCCGCCCTGGTGCTGATGTGCGCGGCCTCGGGCTGGCTGGCGCGCGACGTCGTGTTCTACCCCGTCTTCGCGCTCGCCCTCAGCGCCGCGGTTCCGGTGCTCGGCTTGTACCTGGTGTTCGCGCTTCTGATCGCTCCCGCACTCTGGAGCGCACGAGGGGTTCGCGTCCCCGTCATCATCGTGCTCGCCGCGGTGGTGAGCACAGCCGGCCTGGCGGCATCGTGGGCCTTGGACCTTCCAAGCGGTGCCTGCGTGGCTGTCGGCCTATGCGTCCTGGGCATCGCGGCCATTGCAGGGCGGCCCGGTTAGCGCGTCAAGGCGCGAGCCGCTCCCGCACCCAGCCGTCGCCGGCGCGCGTGTAGCGCAGCCGGTCATGCAGGCGGCTGCGCCGGCCCTGCCAGAACTGCCACCGATCCGGCACGAGCCGGTAGCCGCCCCAATTCGGCGGCCGCGGTGGATTCAGCAGGAACTGCGCGCCAAACTTCGCGGCGCTGGCCACGAGCACCGCACGGCCGGGGATCACCTGGCTTTGCGGGCTGGCCCAGGCGCCGATGCGGGAGTCGAGGGGGCGCGTCGCGTAGTAGGCGTCGCTTTCGGCGGCGCTGGTCTTCTCGACCCGGCCTTCGATCCGCACGACCCGTTCGAGCTCCACCCAGTGGAACTGCAAGGCGGCATAAGGGTTGCCGGCGAGCTCCTGGCCCTTCTGGCTCTCGTAGTTGGTGTACCAGACGATGCCGCGCGCGTCGCAGCCCTTGATCAGGACCACACGCGTGCTCGGGCGCAGATCGTGGCCGACGGTGGCCAGCGTCATGGCATTTGGTTCGGGCACCTCCCCCGCGATCGCCTCGGTGAGCCACTGGTCGAACTGCTGCAGCGGATCGGCGTGCGACGCCTCCTCGCTCAATTCGGCGCGCTCGTAGCTCTTGCGAAGTTCAGCCAGGCGGTCGGAAGTGGTCATCGGGAACGATTGTCGCATCGCTCCCGCCAGTACCGCCTACCTGCGCGCGATCACCGCGCACGCCAGCCGCGGCCCGGCATTGCCGGTGGGCTGCGTCCGATAGTCGTCGGGGTCGCGGTGCACGATCAGCCCGCGGCCCACCACGTCGGCCATGCCGCTGCCCACTGCGATGGTGGACGATTCGAAGCTGAAGCGGGCCACGCCCGCGGCATCGGCACGCAGCGACGGCAGGTCGCCGGCGTGGTGCGTACCGTGGGAATGCTGGCCGTGCGGCTGCCCGCCCGGGTTGAAGTGCCCGCCGGTGCTCATGCCGTCGCCGCTGGAGCAATCGCCCTTTTCGTGCACGTGGAAGCCGTGCTCGGCACCGGGCTTCAGGCCGCGGACCTCGCCGCTGACCATCACCTTGCCGCCGGATTGCACGAACTCGACCGTGCCAGACGTCGTGTTGCCCGTGGTGGCCTGCAGCATGGCGACGGCGCGTGGCCCCGACGACATGCTCGCGCAACCGGCCAACACAGCCGCGGCGGCCAGCGCGGCGAGCGTGAAACGCATCTTCATTCAGTGTCTCCTTCTTTTTCGGGTGCTGTCCATTGTGCGCGGATTCACCGCGGCGCGAAATCGCTGCCGGGCATTTGCCCGGCTACAGTGGCGGCCATGCGCCAGACCACGGTCATCGTGCTCGCTTCCGGCCGGGGCGAGCGGTTCGTTGCCTCCGGCGGCACGGGCTCCAAGCTGCAGGCCTTGCTGCGCGGCAGGCCGGTGCTCGAACACACCCTGGATGCTGTCAAGGCCAGCGGGCTGGCCTGGCATGTGGAGGGCGCGGGCCATCCCGGCATGGGCGACTCCATCGCGGCGGGCGTGTGCGCGACACAGGATTCCGCCGCATGGCTCATCCTGCCCGGCGACCTGCCTCTCGTCAGCCCGCAGTCGCTGCGGCTGGTGGCCGAGGCGGCGCAGCAGCATGCCGTCGTGCTCCCCAGCCACCAGGGCGTGCGTGGCCATCCGGTGGCCTTCCGCGCGGAATGCCGCGAAGACTTGCTGGCCCTGGACGGCGCCGAAGGCGCGGCCGCGGTGGTCCGCCAATGGTCCGCGCTCGGCCAGGTGATGCGCCTGGAACTGGACGACCCCGGCATCGTCACCGACATCGACACCGTGGCCGACCTGGCGCGCGCCGAGGCGCTGCTCAACGCGAGATCAGCCTGAGCAAGCGCTCCAGGTGGCGGTCGTGGATGTCGTGCCGCCGCAGTCCCTCGAGCGTGTTGTGGACGTATTCCCGCGTGGTGCCGTACTTGCCGGTGGCCTGCTCGAAGATCGCCCGGTATTCCTCTTCCGTGAGGTCACCGGTGTGGCTCGGGCTCTTGCGCGAGAGTGTGAAGGCCAGTGCACGCACCGGCCCCTGCGGCGTGTGCGCGGTCAGCCACTTGGGGTCGTACACCGCCGTGACCATTTCGCGGGCCCACAAGCGTGTGAGGGTGGCGGCCGCGTGGTCGCGCGGCACGCGGAAGACCACGCCCCGGCAGCATCCGCCCGACAGCATGCCGAACACCAGGCCCGGCCGCTCCGGGGTGCCGCGGTTGATGCGGCTCCACATCTTGAGCGCGCGGTGCCAGCCGTTCACGCGGGCGGAGCGCCGCTCGGCAAACTCGAAATCCGGGTTCCAGATCAGCGACCCATAGCCGAAGATCCACATGTCCTCGTGCGCGTTCCATTCGCGCAGGGCCTGCTCCAGCAGGGGCAGCGGGTCGCGCAGCGGCTTCAACGTCATGCCGCCACTCTAGACCAGCGGGGGCGGGCCCGCAGGCCGCTCAGGTACTCTGCCGCAGCACGACCTCGTAGCCCACGTCGATGCAGGGCGTCTCGGGCGTCTCGCCCCGCATCAGCGCCACCAGCATCCGGGCGGCGGCGCTGCCGATCTCGGTACGGCGCGTGCGCACCGTCGTCAGCGGCGGCACCATCTGGTCGCTGCCCGTCAGGTCGTTGAAGCCCGCCACGGCGACCCGCTGGGGCACCTCGATGCCGAGCCGCAGCGCTGCGAGCAGCGCGCCCTGCGCGAGGTCGTCGTTGCAGAAGAAGATGGCATCGACCGGCGGCGACTGGGCGATGATCTGCTCGAACAAGGTGGCGCCCAGCGCGATGGACGAGGGCGCCGGGTTCAGCCATTCGAGAATGGACGCGTGCAGGCCGGCCGCGTGCATCTCGCGGCGCCAGCCGTCCAGGCGCAGCAGCGTGCGCGGGTCCAGCTGGGCCGCCGCGAAAGCGATGCGGCGGTAGCCGCGCGCCATCAGGTGGCGCGTGAGGTCGGCTGCGGCGTCGGCCTGCGAGAAGCCGACGCTGTGGACGCCCGGCGCCGCCGTGGTCTCCATCAGGTGGACGCAGGGGATGCCGCTGGACTGGATCAACGCCCGGGTCGCCGCGTTGTGGTCGAGGCCGGTCACCAGCATCCCCGCGGGGCGGTGCAGGAGCTGCTCGCGCAGCAGCTGCTCTTCTTCCGCCAGGTCGTAGTGGGTCACGCCGATCAGCGTCTGGTAGCCCTCCGTGCGCAGCGCCTTCTGGACGCCTTCGAGCACGTCGACGAACAGCGCGTTCGACAGCATCGGGATCAGCAGGGCCACGTGCGTGCCGTGCCGCGAGGCGAGGGCGCGTGCGGCCGGATCGGGCACGTAGCCCAGCCGATCCGCCGCCGCCTTGACGCGGGCGACCAGCTCGGGGTCGACCGCGCGTTCGCCACGCAATGCGCGCGACACCGTGATGGGGCTGACGCCGGCGATGCCGGCGACGTCGGCGAGGGTGACTCGGCCGCTGGAACGGGGGCTGGCGGGCCGGCTGGGCATGGTTGGCGGGACTCTAGCAGATAGCGGTGTCCTGACTGGAGGCCGTACTCCGGCGACGGTCGATACTCCATGAACTTCCTTGGCAGAACCCCAGTTGGTTGAACTGGTGAAAACCCTGAGTCCATCTGGATAGCGCTGTCCTAAGATAGCGCTATCCAAGAAAGTTTGCCCCACCCAACCAAGGAGACCTCCTTTGAAAAGCCCCCGCATCGCCCCCGCTCGCCGCCTCCTGCTGCTTGGCGCCGCCACCCTCGGCCTGGCCGCCGCTGCTGCACCTGCCTGGGCCCAGGCCAACTGGCCCGCCCGCCCGGTCACCTTGCTGGTCGGCTATCCGCCGGGCGGCCAGACCGACTTCGCGGGCCGCGTGCTCCTGGCGAACCTGCAGACCTCGCTCGGCCAGCCCGTCGTCATCGACAACAAGCCGGGCGTCAACGGCAACCTCGCCGCCACGGACGCCATGAAGGCTCCAGCCGACGGCTACCGGCTGCTGGTCGGCAACGGCTCGATGACCATCACGGCGCACGTCTACACGTCGATCTCGCCGGTGGATCCGCGCCAGCTCACTCCGATCGGAACGATGCTGCAGTCGGCACTGGTGCTCGCAGTGCCCGCCAGCTCTCCAATCAAGACCTATGCGGAATTCGCCGAGCACGCGAAGACCCGGCACCGTGCAGGCCGTGGCATCGACTACGGCACGGGCGGTGTCGGCGCGCTGCCGCACGTGACGATGGAACTGCTGCGCGAGCGCCTCGGCAATCCTTCAATGAACCACATCCCCTACAAAGGGAGCAGCCCCGCCATGACCGACCTCATCGCCGGCCGGCTCGACGCGATGTTCGACGCGACTTCGGTCATCGCGCCCTTTATCAAGTCGGGCCAGCTGCGGCCGCTGCTGGTCACCAGCGCGGTGCGCGTGCCGGCTTTCCCCGACGTGCCGACCGCTGCCGAGGTGGGGCTCAAGGATTTCAACATCGTGTCGTTCATCGGCCTCTATGGCCCGCCGAAACTGCCGGCGGACGTCGTGAAGAAAGCCAATGCGGCCCTCAACGCCGCACTCAAGGATCCCGCCATCGTCAAAGGCATCACCGACCGGGGCGACGAGCCTGGCGGCGGTACGCCCGAGCAACTGGCAGCCCTCACGCGCAGCCAGTACAAGACCTGGGGCGACGTCGTCAAGGCCAACAACATCCGTGCGGATTGAACAACGCATGAGCGGCGCGCTGGTCGTGATGGGCGTCTCGGGCTGCGGCAAGTCGCAGCTGGGTGCGGCGCTCGCCGCCCGGCTCGGCTGGCCACTCATCGAAGGGGACAGCTTCCATGCCGAGGCCAACCTCGAGCGCATGCGGCAAGGCATCCCGCTCACCGATGCCGACCGCGCCGGCTGGCTCACGCGGCTGGCCATGGAACTGGGGGATCATCCGGGCGGCGCGGTGCTGACCTGCTCCGCGCTGAAGGGCTCGTACCGCGACAGGCTCCGTGCGGCCGTCCCTGCGCTGCGCTTCGCCTGGCTCGACCTCGATCCGGCGTCGGCGCAGGCGAGGGTGGGTCAAAGACCCACCCACTTCTTCCCGGCCGGGCTCGTGGCGACGCAGTTCGAGGCATTGGAGCCGCCGCACGGCGAGCCTGGCGTCCTGCGGCTCGACGCACTGCTGCCGCCCGCCGAATTGGCAGAGCTCGTGCTTGGCTGGATGGCACGCGCCGAACCGTGCACATTGGTAACCGGTTCGTAACGGCGCGGCCCCCCCGAGGGGGAAAAATGCCTACTATCAAAAGATCGCCTTTCCCGAGCAAGACAGCATTCCCATGAAACTCCATCCGGTGGTGGCCACGGTCACCGACCGCATCCGCGAACGCAGCGCCGCCAACCGCTCGGCTTACCTCGAGCGGCTGGACGCCGCGGCGGCGCGTGACCGCGGCGCCGACCGGCTGGGCTGCGCCAACGTCGCCCACGCTTTCGCCGGCATCCCGGCCAACGACAAGTTGCGGGTGGTGGCGGAGCGCGCGCCCAACATCGCCATCGTCAACTCCTTCAACGACATGTTGTCCGCGCACGCGCCTTATGGCCGCTACCCGGACCTGATCAAGGACGAAGCGCGGCGGCACGGTGCCACCGCCCAGGTCGCAGGGGGCGTTCCGGCCATGTGCGACGGCGTGACGCAGGGCACGGCCGGCATGGAGCTCAGCCTGTTTTCGCGCGACGTGATCGCCATGGCCACGGCGGTGAGCCTGAGTCACGACGTTTTCGACGCCGCGCTGCTGCTCGGCATCTGCGACAAGATCGTGCCCGGGCTGCTGATCGGTGCACTTCAGTTCGGCCACCTGCCAATGGTCTTCGTGCCCGGCGGGCCGATGCCCAGCGGCCTCTCCAACAGCGAAAAGGCCAAGGTGCGCGAGCAGGCCGCCCAGGGCCTGGTCGGCCGCGCCGAACTGCTGGACGCGGAGTCGCGGGCGTACCACTCGCCCGGCACCTGCACCTTCTACGGCACGGCCAACAGCAACCAGATGCTGATGGAGGCCATGGGCCTGCACGTGCCGGGCGCCGCCTTCGTGCAGCCGCAGGACACGCTGCGCGACGAACTCACCCGTGAGGCGGTGCGCACCGCGCTCGCGGCGGTGAAGGCGCGCCGGTTCACCCCCATCGGCCGCATCGTGGACGAGCGCTGCATCGTGAATGCGATGTCGGCTTTGCTGGCGACGGGCGGCTCGACCAACCACCTGATCCACTGGGTGGCGGTCGCGCGGGCCGCCGGCATCGCCATCGACTGGAATGACTTCAGCGAACTCTCGGGCGTGGTGCCGCTGCTGTCGCGCGTCTACCCGAACGGCACCGCCGACGTGAACCACTTCCAGGCCGCGGGCGGGCCGGGCTTCGTCATCCGCGAGCTGCTCGATGCGGGATTGATGCACGAGGATGTGCTGACGGTGCGGGAAGGGGGGCTGCGCGAGTTCACGCGGGTGCCCTGCCTTGCCAGCGCCCTCACCCCCGCCCTCTCCCAGAGGGAGAGGGAGCAACAACCGCTCTCGTGGCGCGACGTCGGCGAATCCGGCGACCTGACCGTCGTGCGCCCCGCCGTCGACCCCTTCAGCCCCACCGGCGGCCTGAAGCTCCTCACCGGCAACCTCGGCCGCAGCGTCATCAAGGTGTCGGCGGTGCCGGAGGAGCGCCATGTCATCGAGGCACCTGCCCGCATCTTCGACAGCCAGGACGCGATGCTTGCGGCGTTCAAGGCCGGCGAGCTGGAACGCGACGTGGTCTGCGTGGTGCGCTGGCAAGGGCCGCGCGCCAACGGCATGCCGGAACTGCACAAGCTCACGCCGCCGCTGGCCGTGCTGCAGGGCAAGGGCTTCCGCGTGGCGCTGGTGACCGACGGCCGCATGAGCGGCGCGTCCGGCAAGGTGCCCGCGGCGATCCACGTCTCGCCGGAGGCCGCCGCCGGGGGGCCGCTGGCCTTGCTGCGCGATGGCGACGTCGTGCGGCTGGACGCGCCGGCCGGCACCTTGCAGGCCCTGGTGCCTGGTGAGGAATGGTCGCGCCGTGCCGCGGCGGTGATGCCGCCGGCGCAACAGGCCGGCAACGGATTCGGCATCGGCCGCGAATTGTTCGCGGGCATGCGGCGCAACGCGCTGGCCGCGGAAGAAGGAGCATGCACATGGCTTTGATGCCGAGCGCGCTGGAAGTCATGGGTGACGCACCCGTGATCCCGGTCATCGTCCTGGAAGACGTGGCCCATGCCGTGCCGCTGGCGCGCGCGCTGGTGGCCGGCGGCATCCGCATGCTGGAGGTGACGCTGCGCACGCCCGCGGCGCTGGCCTGCATCGAGAAGATCGCGAAGGAGGTGCCGGACGCCGTGGTGGGCGCGGGCACGGTGCGCAGCGCCGCGGATGCCCAGGCCGCGACGATGGCCGGCGCTCGCTTCGCGGTCAGCCCTGGCTACACCCATGCGATCGGCAAGGCCTGTCATGACCTCGGGCTCGCATTGCTGCCGGGCGTGGCGACCGGCAGCGAGATCCTGGCTGCGCAGGAGGATGGCTACACCGCGCTCAAGTTCTTCCCAGCCGTGCAGGCCGGCGGGCTCGCCATGCTGAAAGCCTGGCAGGGTCCGTTTGGCGATGTGCGGTTTTGCCCGACGGGTGGCGTTTCCGCGGCGAATGCCGCGGAGTTCCTGGCGCTGGCGAATGTGGCCTGCGTGGGCGGCTCTTGGCTGACACCGGCCGATGCCGTCAAGAACGGCCAATGGGACCGGATCACGGCACTGGCCGCGGAGGCGGCCAAGCTGCCGCGTCCGAGACGCTAGACGGATTCGGCCGCGCGCTGGATCAGCTCGATCTTGTAGCCGTCCGGGTCGGTCACGAAGGCGATCACCGTCGTGCCGCCCTTCACCGGGCCCGGTTCGCGCGTGATGTTCCCGCCGGTGGCACGGATGCGGTCGCACGCCACGTAGACGTCCTGCACCCCGATGGCGATGTGGCCGAAGGCTCCGCCCATGTCGTAGCTGTCCACGCCGTGGTTGTAGGTCAGCTCGAGTTCCGCGTGCTCCGGGTTGGTCCCGTAGCCCACGAAGGCCAGTGAATACTTCTGGTCGGGGCGTTCCGTGGTCCGCAGCAGGTTCATGCCCAGGACCTGGGTGTAGAAGTCGATGGAACGCTTCAGGTCGCCGACGCGCAGCATGGTGTGGAGGATTCGCATCGGCCAATTATGGCTTGGACCAAGTCTGTCGGATTCAGCCTACGTGGACAGCGGGGCCAAACCGGCGATCATCAGCGGCTCATGAAGAGATGCTTCGTTGCCCACTGCGCCTGGCTGGCGCTGGCGGGACTCGCCCCCGGACTGCAGGCTCAGCAGCCGACGCCGGCCTTCGAGCTGGTCGTGCGCGCGCCGGAACCGTTGCGCGCACTGTTGGAGCGTCATCTCGAATTGCGCCGCTACCGCCAGGTGAGCGACCTCGACGATGCGGAGATCGCCAGGCTGCTGGTGCTGGCCGAAAAGGATGCGCGTGAGCTGCTCGCCACCCAGGGCTATTTCTCGCCCGACCTGAAGATCAGCCGCGAAGGCGGCGACAAGCCCGTGATCGTGGTGGCCGTCACGCCGGGCGAGGCCGCGAAGGTCGAGGACGTCCGGATCGATTTCGAGGGCGAGATCGCCGCCACGGCCGAGCGCGATGCGGTCGCGCAGCGCAACGCCATCCGCACTGGCTGGGAACTGCCGGTCGGGCAGAGCTTCACCAACGACCGCTGGGACAGCGCGAAGTCGACCGCGCTGAAGCAGTTGGTGGCGCGGCGCTACCTGGCCGGCAAGGTGAACTACAGCCTGGCCGACGTGGATGCGGCCACCCAGCGGGTGCGGCTGGGGCTGCGGCTGGAGTCCGGCCCGACGTACCACCTCGGCCCGATGAAGGTGTCCGGCATGGAGCGCTACGACCCGGTCCTGGTTCCGCGGCTGGCCCGCCTGCCCGAAGGCATGGTGTACGACCAGGAGAAGATCGTGCAGGCCCAGCTGCGGCTGGCCGGGAGCGGCTACTTCGAGTCGGCGTTCATCCTGGTCGACCCCGAAGGTGACCCGGCCGCCGCGCCGGTGCAGGTGACCGTGCGCGAGGCGCCGCTGCACAAGCTGGTCCTGGGCGTCGGCTTCACCACGGACGGTGGGCCCCGGCTGACCGCCGAGCACACCTGGAACCGGGTGCCGGGCATCGGCTGGCGCGCCCTCACCAAGTTGCAGGCGGAGAAGAAGAATCCCTTCGCGCAGACCGAGTGGATGGCGATCCCCGACCCGGACGGGTGGCGCTGGGCGGTGCTGGCCCGTGCCGAGCGGCTCGACGATGACCGCATCGTCACGCATGGCCAGCGGCTGCGGGTCGGCAAGCTGGTCACGGACGACCATATCGACCGCAACGTCTACGTGCAATACGAGCGGGCGACCGTGCAGAACCCGCGCAACGTGGTTCTCACGCCGCTGGACACGGGCGCGGGCTCGGCCGTCAGCGTGAACTACGTCTGGACGGGGCGCTACTTCGACAGCGTGCCGTATCCGAACCGGGGCTACGGCCTGGGCGTCGAGTTCGGCGGCGGCCTGACGCTGGCCGGCGACCGCCGGCCGTTCCAGCGCACGCAGGTGCGCTGGATGGGCATCAAACCGCTGGAGAAGGGGCGCCTGCAATTGCGGGCCGAGGCCGGCGCCGTGTTCGCCAACTCGCAGGCGCGCATTCCCGCGTCGCAGCTGTTCCGCACCGGCGGCGACACGTCGGTGCGCGGCTACAAGTACCTGGGCATCGGCGTGCCCCTGCCGGACAACCTGGTCGGCCCCGGCCGCCTGATGGCGGTCGGCAGCGTCGAATGGCAGCGGCCGTTGCTGCGCGGCGGGCTGCCCAGCGACCTGGAGCACACCCTGTTCGTGGACGCGGGGGCCGTCGCCGACCACGTGCGCGACCTGCGGCCGCACGTCGGCGTGGGCACAGGCATCCGCTGGCGCAGCCCCGTGGGCCCGGTGGAGGGCTCCATCGCCTATGGGGTCAAGGCGCGCAAGCTGCGCCTGCATTTCACCGCGGGCTTCGTCTTCTGATGCGGCTCGCTCGCGGTTTCCGATGGCTGGCGCGCGGCTTGGCCGCGTTGCTCCTCCTGCTGGTTCTCGCCGCCGCGGGACTCTGGTGGTGGGCCGGCCAGGAAGGCTCGCTGGAATGGACGCTGCGGCGCCTCACGCGCGGCCAGCCCCTGGAGACGCAGGGTGTGCACGGCTCCTTGCGTTCCGGCTGGCGCATCGAGCGGCTCGTGTGGCAGCAGGGCGGGCTGAAGGTCGAGGTGGAAGGGGTCACGCTGGAGTGGCAGCCCCTGGCGCTGCTGGGCCGCACGGTCCGGCTGGACCAGGTGGGCGTCGCCGCCGTGCGCGTGACTGACGAGCGGCCCGACACGAAGGAGCCGCTGCGCCTGCCCGATGCGATCGGCCTGCCGTATCGCGCGACGGTGGACGAAATCAAGGTGCGCAGCATCCGCTACGCCGGCCCCATGACGGTGGAAGCACAGAACCTCGCCGGCCGCTATGCCTTCGACGGCCTGCGCCACCACCTGCGCGTGGACACGCTGCAACTGGCCGGCGGCAGCTACCAGGCGCAGGCGACGCTGGGCGCACTGGCTCCGCTGCCGCTGGACCTGAAGCTGGACGGCCGGTTCCAGGCACCGGTGCCGGGCGGGCAAGATGCCCTGCCGCTCGTGTTCAGCGCACAGGCCAAGGGCCCGCTCGCGGACTTCCAGGCCCGGGCGAGGCTCCAGCTGGCGCCTGGCGTTCCTCATGCCGGACCGGCGCCCAGCGCCACGGCCAGCGCCCGCGTCACGCCCACGGCCGACATGCCAGTGCCGCGCGGCGAGGCCGACGTGCGCCTGCTGGACCTGGCGCTGCTCTGGCCGCAGGCGCCGCGCACGCAATTGAACGGGCGCATCGAAGTCGCGCCGGCCGGTGCCGCTGCGTGGCAGCTGCGCGCCGATCTGCGCAACGAAGTCGCCGGCCCATGGGACCAGGGACGGTTGCCGCTGACGGCGTTCAAGGGAGAAGGCGAGTGGCGCGGTGGCGCGGCGCTCGTGCGCGAGCTGGTCGCGCGCGTCGGGGACGGCAGCATCGAAGGCCGGGGCGAGTGGAAGGGCGCGGCGCAGGGCTGGGAATTCAACGGCAAGGTGCAGGGCGTCGATCCGGCGGCGCTGCACGGGTCGATGGCGTCGGTTCCTTTGTCAGGACCGGTCAAGCTCTCCGGCAAGGCTGCCGCGGTCGACTTCGAGACGACCTTGAAGGCAGAAGGTGGCGCGCGCCGCCCACGCCGCGCAGCGGCCGGCGGGGACGACGTCCGGGCATTGGCCGGCGCCCTGGAGTGGCGCGACATCGAGGCCCGCGGCAGCTGGGACGCCGGCTTGCTGCGCCTGCCCGCGGTGCGGCTGCGGACCAGCGACGCGGAGCTCACCGGCAACGTCGAAGTGAACGTGGAGAAGCGCGCCGGCAGCGGCAAGCTGAACTTCACCGCCCCCGGCCTGCGCGCCAACGCCGACGGGGAGATTGCCGAAACCCGCGGCCGCGGGGTGCTGGAACTCGATGCGCCGCAGCTCGCGGCGGCGCGGCAGTGGCTGGCCCGCTGGCCCGGCCTGCGCACCTTGCTGCCCGCCGGACCGGCGGGAGGCAGCGCCCGGGCCCGCGTCGCTTGGCAGGGCGGCTGGGCCGACCCTACCGTGCAAGCGCGCGCGGACGCATCGAACGTGCTGTTGTCGCCGCCGCCGGCCGCTACCGCCCCCGCTGCGGTTCCGGCACCCGCCGCTGCGCCATGGCTGCTGCGCCGGCTGGCCGCCACGGTCGACGGCCGCCTGCGCGATGCGCGCCTCGAGGTCGAAGCGCGTGCGGAACGTGGGCAGCGGCAGATCGACCTGCGCACCGCGGGCCGGCTGGGTCATGTGGCGAAGACCTGGCGCGGCGAGTTCGCCAGCCTCGACGTGACCGCGACCGATTCCACGGTGACGCCCGGCCCCTGGCAGCTCACGCTGCGCCGGCCGGTGACGTGGACTTTCGGCACGGCGCGGCTCGAAGTGGCTGCCGGCGAGGCGGCGCTGCGTGCGCCCGCGGCCCGTGGCGCCTCTGCAACCGAGGCGCTCGTGGCCTGGGGGCCGGTCCGGCGGCAGGGTGGTGCGTTGCAGACCGCGGGCCGCGTGAGCGGCCTGCCCATGTCCTGGATCGAATTGCTGGGCGGCCCGCAGATGGCCGGCTCGGCCCTGTCGGGCGACATGGTGTTCGACGCCGAGTGGAACGCGCAGATCGGCGATGCGCTGCGCGTCGAGGCTTCACTGGCCCGCGTCCGCGGGGACGTGACGGTGCTGGCCGAGAACGCCGATGGCGCGGCCACGCGCGTGCCCGCCGGGGTGAAGGCTGCCCGGGTCACGTTGCGCAGCGAGGGCGATCAGCTGGTGCTCGGCTTGCAATGGGACAGCGAACGCGCCGGCACGGCGCAGGGGCAGATCACTACGCGCATGGTCCGCGCGGACGGCGGCTGGCGCTGGCCGGACGACGCGCCCCTGGCGGGTACCGTGAAGGCGCAGTTGCCACGTCTCGGCGTGTGGTCCGTCCTGGCGCCGCCGGGGTGGCGCTTGCGCGGCGCACTCAGTGCCGACGTGGCGGTCGCCGGAACGCGCACGCTGCCGCAGTTCAGCGGCACGCTGGATGCCGATGACCTGGCGCTGCGCTCCGTCGTGGACGGCATCGAACTGCGCAACGGCCGGCTGCGTGCGCGGCTGGAAGGCCAGAAGCTGGTGGTGAACGAGTTCCTGCTGCGCGGCAGCGACAACCAGGGCGCCGGTGGCGGCACGCTCGTGGCCTACGGCGAAGGCAGCTGGACGCCCCAAGGGGTGCAGCTGCAGGCGCAGGCGCAGCTCACGCAACTGCGCGCCAGTATCCGGGACGACCGCGAACTCACCGTCTCCGGTCCGTTGCAGGCGAAGATCGACCGCTCGGGCACCGCGATCACGGGCCAGCTCGAATTCGACCGGGCGCGCATCCAGATCCCCGACGAGACCGCCCCCCGCCTGGGCGACGACGTCATCGTGCGGAATGCGCCCGGCGTGCCGGCGACCGACGCCGAGCGCAAGCTGAAACCCGCGCCCACCACGGGCGGCCGCACCGTGACGCTTGCGGTGAGCGTCGACATGGGGCCGGACTTCCGGGTGAGCGGACGTGGCATCGACACCCGGCTTGCCGGCACGCTGCAGATGGAGGGCCGCTCCTTCGGCCTGCCTCGCCTCGTCGGCACGATCCGCACTGTCGGGGGGCAGTACGAGGGCTACGGCCAGCGCATGGCGATCGAGCGCGGCGAGATCCGCTTCACCGGTCCGGCCGACAACCCGTCGCTCGACATCCTGGCGATCCGTCCCAACATCACCGAGCGCGTCGGAGTGCTGATCACGGGGCGCGCCCAGTCGCCGCACGTCGAGCTGTATTCGGAATCCGGGCTGGCCGAAGCCGAAACGTTGTCGTGGCTGGTGCTGGGACGCTCTTCCGCCGGCGGCGGCACCGAGACCGCGCTGCTGCAGCGCGCGGCGGCCGCGCTGCTCTCGAGGCGCGGCGGCGGCAGCGGCAAGGGGTTCGCCAGCCGGATCGGCCTCGACGATTTCTCGGTGCGTGATGCCGATGCCGGCGGGACCATGGTGCGCCTGGGCAAGCGCTTCAGCGACAACTTCTATGCCGCGTACGAGCGCAGCCTCTCAGGCGCGATGGGCACGCTCTACATCTTCTACGACGTCTCGCGCCGGTTCACCATCCGGGCCGAAGCAGGCGAGCGCAGCGGCGTGGACCTGATCTTCACGTTCACGTCCGGGCGCTCGAAACCCTAGCCGCTTTCAGCGCAGTTCGAACACCAGGCAAGTCGTCGTGCCGTGCGCGTACAGCGTGCCGTCCGGTCCGTAGAGGCGGGCCTCGGCGGTGGCCAACTGGCGGCCGCAATGAATGACCTTGCCCTCGGCGCGCACGCGCTGCACCTTGGGGGTGATCGCCTTGACCAGGTTCACGCCGAGTTCGGCTGTGGTGTAGCCGCGGCCGGGCGGCATCATCGTGTGGACAGCGCAGCCGAGCGCGGAATCGAGCATCGTGGCGTACCAGCCACCATGGATGCCGCCCATCGGGTTGAAATGGTCCGGGCCGGGTATGCCCTGGAACATGGCGCGGCCCTCGTCGACCTCCAGCAACTGGAAGCTGAGGGTGCGCGCGATCGGCGGGTAGGGTAGCCGTCCGTCCAGCATCATGCGCATCGTCTCCAGCCCGCTCTTGCCGGCCACCTGCTCCGGCTTCGCGACGCCGCAGCCGACACCGGCCTCGATGCGGGCCACCACCTCGCGCTCCTGCGCAAGCCATGCTTCCAGCTGGTTCATCTGGGTCATCACTTCCTGCTCCGTGGTTTATCTTGCATATGCAACAGTTGCAGCTACAATAATCGACATGGACACCGCCGTCAAGCCGCAGGGCTGCACCAACCTCAAGCTGCGCCAGCTGATGCGGCGGGTGGCGCAGCACTACGATGCCGAGGTCGGCAAGACCGGCTTGCGCGGCACCCAGTATTCCCTGCTGTCCTATGTGGCGAAACTCGGGCCCATTCGACCTGTCGACCTGGCGCGCACGATGAAGGTCCAGGCTTCCACGCTCACCCGCAATCTGCGGCCGCTGATCGACGCCGGCTATCTTCGGCAGGATGCCGGGCCCGATGCGCGCAGCCGCCTGGTGACTGTGACCGAGGCGGGCCGCGAAAAGCGTCAGGAGGCGCAGCGCCGCTGGCGCGTCGCGCAGGAAGCGCTCAATGCGAAGCTGGGGGAGGCGCGCGTCGTCGCGCTGCATGCGCTGCTCGACGAATGCCAGGATTTGATGGCCGACGTGCCGGAAGGAAACATCGATGAGTGACCACAAGCGCGCCACGGCCTTCTGGCTGGTGCTTCTTGCCGCCGCCGGCACTTTCGCATTGACGATGGGCACGCGTCAGACCATGGGGCTGTTCCTGTCCCCGCTGAACACGGCCACCGGGTTGGGCCTGGCCAGCATCAGCCTGGCTTTCGCCTTCGGCCAGCTGTGGTGGGGCCTCACGCAGCCTTTCGCCGGCGCCATGGCCGACAAGGTCGGAGCGGGCCGGGTGCTGCTCGTGGGCGCGTTGCTGGTGGCCATCGGGACCTTCATCACGCCTTACATGACGACGACGGCCGGCCTGATCTTCGCGATCGGCGTGCTCTCCGCCGGCGGCGCCGGCATGGCCGGTCCCGCGGTGCTCATGGCCGCGACCACGCGGCTGATCCCGCCCGAGAAGCGCGGGCTGGCGACCGGCATCGTGAATGCCGGCGGTTCGTTCGGCCAGTTCGTGATGGCGCCGATCGCGGCGGCGCTGATCATCGGCGTGGGTTGGGCCAGTGCGATGCAGGTCATGGGCCTGCTGGTGCTCTTGTGCCTGCCGGCGGCCCTGTTGCTGCGCGGGAATTCGGCGCAAGCCGCGCCCGCCGGGCAGAAGGTGCTGGGCACGCGGGAAGCGATCCGCGAGGCCTTGCGCAATCCGAGCTACCTGCTGCTGGGCGCGGGCTTCTTCGTCTGCGGCTTCCACGTCGCTTTCCTCGCCACGCATTTGCCCGGCGTCGTCGCTTCCTGCGGCCTGCCCACGCAATGGGCCGGCTGGTCGCTGGCGATGATCGGCCTGTTCAACATCGTGGGCAGCGTCGCCATGGGCTGGGCGGTGGGCCGCTGGCGGATGAAGTCGCTGTTGTCCCTGGTTTATGCGACACGCGCGCTCGCCGTGCTGGTGTTCCTGTTCGCGCCCAAGACCGGCCCGGTGCTGCTGGTGTTCGCCGCCGTCATGGGGCTCACGTTCCTGTCGACAGTGCCGCCGACCGCCGGCCTCGTCGCCAAGTTCTTCGGGCCCTCGAACATGGCAACGCTGTTCGGCATCGTGATGCTCACGCACCAGGTGGGCGGGTTCCTGGGCGCCTGGCTGGGCGGCAAGGTGTTCGAGGCGACCGGCTCCTACGACTGGATCTGGTACATCGACATCGTGCTGGCGGTCGGCGCGGCGCTGGTGCACCTGCCCATCCGTGAGGCGCACCTGCCGTTGTCCGCGCGCGCCGCCCGGGCCTAGCCGGCAGTCGCGCCAGGCTGAGCCTCGCAGGCTCAGCGTTGGCGTTGGCCTACAAACGGCAGAGCTTCGTTTCCGGCTCTGCGGAGGCCGGATGTCGCATGAAAGCACAGCCGCCGTACTACCATCGGACTCACATGCTAGGTGCAGAGTATTATCATGTCTGCTACCTCACCCGAACGCATGGAAGAGAAACCCGCTCGCCTGACCGTCCTCATCGACGCGGAGAGAAAAAAGGCCTTTGAAGAGCTCTGCGCCTCCCAGGACATCACAGCCTCGCAAGTGCTGAGGCAGCTCATCCGGGACTACCTCAGCAAGCACGGCGTCGACTACGTCCCCCTCATCCAGCCGCGGAAAACCGAGTAAGCCGCCCCGTCCGGCGCTGGAGCAATTACACTCCGATTCACATCGGAACCGAATTGCCCATGGAGCTCAAGACCGCCCGGCTGACCATCCTGATCGACCCTGCCAAGAAGACGGCCTTCGAGGACCTGTGCCGCACGCAGGACATGACGCCATCGCAAGTGGTGCGCCGGTTGATCCGGGACTACATGCAAGACGAGGCGCCCGCCGCGGTGCCTCGCAAGGCGGCCGCCCGCAAGGCCGCGCCCGCCAAGCGCAAGCGCTGAGACGCTACACCGGCACCGTGTAGTTGAGCGTCATGCGCCCGCCGTCGACGACGACGATCTCGCCGGTCACATAGCTGGCCGCGTCGCTGGCCAGCCAGGCCACCGCATCCGCGACTTCCCCGGGCTCACCGAGCCGCTTCATCGGCGTCCGGCTCATGATCCTCGCCTTGGCTTCCTCGCTGGTCAACACCGCTTTCGCCGCCAGTTCGGTGGCGATCGTGCCCGGCGCCACCGCGTTCACCCGGATGCCCTTGTCGGCAAGCGCCAGCGCCATCACGCGGGTGAGCTGGTTGATCCCGCCCTTGCTCACGTTGTAGCTGGCGATGGTGGGGATGGCCAGGGTCCCGTTGACCGAACTCATGTTGACGATGGCGCCGCGTCCCGTCTTGGCCATCTCGCGCGCCGCGGCCTGGCCCACCAGGAAGCTGCCTTTCAGGTTGATCCGCAGGACCGCGTCGAAGTCCGCCTCGCTGATGTCCAGGAAATCGGCGGCCTTGAAGATGCCGGCGTTGTTCACCAGCACGTCGATCCGGCCGTGGGTGAGTGCGGCTTTCTGCACGAGGGTGTCGACCTGCGCGCGGTCGCCGACATCGCAATGCACGAAGAGTCCGCCGAGTTCGGCGGCCAGCGCCTGGCCGCGCGCATCGTCGATGTCGGCCACCACCACCTGGGCGCCGTCGCGCGCGAAGCGCCGGCAGCAGGCCTCGCCGATGCCCTGCGCACCGCCCGTGACGATGCAGACGCGGCCGGCGAGCCCGAAGGAAATCGCGTTGCTGTTCATGCGCGCATCGTACCCGCCCACGCATCGCCGAAGCGGCGCGCATTGGCCAGCACGACGGCCGCGCTGTCCCCCGGGCGGTAGAGCGCGGAGCCGATGCCGAAGCCCGTGGCGCCGGCGGCGCGGTAGGCCGCCATGGACTCGGGCGCGATCCCACCGACGGGCAGCAACGCGGCCTCGCGCGGCAGCACCGCGCGCAGCGCCTTCACGGCCGCGGGCGGGATCATTTCCGCCGGAAAGAGCTTGAGCGCCGCCGCGCCTTCGGCCAACGCGGCGAAAGCCTCGCTGGCCGTCGCAACGCCAGGAACGCAGGGCAGGCCCAGGCGCACGGCCTCGCGCACCACGGCCGGGTTGAAGTTGGGCGAGATGATCAACTGGCCGCCGGCACGGTGGACGGCACGCACATCCTCCGGCGTCAACACCGTTCCCGCCCCGATCAGCACCTGGGGAAAGGCCTGGGCCAGGCTGGCGATGCTGCGCAGCGGCTCCGGCGAATTCAGCGGGACCTCCAGCAGCGTCCAGCCGGCCTTGACCAGCGCCGCGCCGATCTCTTGCGCGTCGCCAGGCGGCAGCCCCCGGAGGATGGCAACCAGCGGAAGCTGCGCCAGCGCGGCGGAAAAGCGTTCGTTCATGCCTGCACTCCTCGCGCGATGCGCCAAAGCCCGCGCCACGTGGCCTCCGCGCCCAGGCACCGGCTCGCCGTGCCCTGCCACGTCAATGCCGAGGCGTACCGCTGCGCGAGGGTGGCGCTGCCGATCACAGTCACCGGTGACGCCGCGCGGGGTTGCGCACGCAACTCCTCGCCGATCACGAGGCCGGACAAATAGCTGGGCATGCCGGCCGCCGGCATCCGGTCGAACAGCGACAGCGTGCGCGCGCTGAATGCCGCGCGCAACAGGCTGCCGCTGCCGGCCGCTTGCGCCAGGCCCTGCCGGAAAGCGTCTTCATCCAGTGGCCCATCTTCCGCGGGCAGGGTGCGCGCCAGGATCGAGTGCTGGCGCAGCAACGCATAGAACTCGCCCGACATCCAGGTGGAAAAAGACTGGACGCGGCCGCCCTCCACACGCACCCATTTGCTGTGCGTGCCGGGCAGCACGAACAGGCCTTCGGTCTGGTCCAGCAGCGACATCGCGCCGAACACCTGCACTTCTTCGCCGCGCAGCACATCGGGCACGCCGTCGTGCTCGCAGCTCAAGCCCGGCACGATGGCGGTCCGCGCATCGATCCACTGGAGGTGCGCCCCGATCTCGCCGAACCCCGCGGGGCACGCGCAGTAAGGTGCTTCCACCCAGCCCTGCCGGCTGCCGGCCATGCCGCTCACGAGGCAAAGCTCACCGGGAGCCTGGCGCAACCAGTCGCCGCATGTTTCGTCCAGGACCTGCGGAAAGCCTCCGGCCGGGACCGTGAGGATGCCCCGTGGATTCCCCCGCTCTTCCAGCACGGTACCGTCTTCGCCGATGCGCGCGACGCGCAACGAAGACGTGCCCCAGTCGACAGCGACCAGCGCCTTCACAAGAGCTCCCGCACCTGTTCCGGCCGGGGCAAGGACGCGACCGCGCCGAAGCCTTGCACGGCGAGCGCCGCCGCGGCATTCGCGTAGCGCGCGGCGTCGAACACGCTTTCACCGCTCGCCAGGCGCGCCAGCAGGTTCCCGCAGAAGCAGTCCCCCGCGCCGGTGGCGTCGACCACTTCCACCCGGAAACCCGGGATGCTCTGCGCGCCTTGGCCATCGCTCACCAGGGCGCCATCCGCACCGAGCTTGAGCACCACCTGCTTGGCACCCAGTTCGTGACTCCATTGCACGATCCGGGAGGGATCTTCGTGGCCGCTCAAGACGTTGACGTCATCCACGCTCGGCAGGAAGAAGTCGCTGAGGCCGATGGCCCGCGTGAGCGTGGCACGGGCCTCGTCCAGGGACCAGAGCTTGAGCCGCAGGTTCGAGTCGAGCGAAACGAGCACCCCCGCGTTCCGGGCCTCGGCCATCGCCTGGAACACGGTCTCGCGCGCGCTCGCCGAAATGGCGAGCGAGATGCCGGAGACGTGCAGGATCTTCGCTTCGCACAGCAGCGCGCGCGGCAGCCAGGCCGGCGTCATGCGGCTGGCGGCGGAACCCGCGCGCCGATAGGTGAATTCGTGGCCGCTCGGCCCATGGGTCACAAAGTAGATGCCGGTCGGAGCCGTGTCATCGCGCTCCACGCCGCTGGTGTCCACGCCTTCGTGCCGCCACAAGGCTTCCAGTGCATCGCCGAACGTGTCCCGGCCCAGGCGGGTCAGGTAGGCCGTGCGGGCGCCCGCACGGGCCGCGGCGATCACCGCGTTGCTGGTGTCCCCGCCGAAGCCCTGGAGGTACTGCGGCTCGCCAGGACGCGTCTGGTTGAATTCGAGCATGGCCTCGCCGAGCGCGGCCACGTCAAAGCGTTTTTCCATTTCGGCAATTGTCAGTCGAAATCCAGCAACACCTTCATGGCCTGCGAGCGATCCGCCGCCAGCGCGAACGCCCGGCCGGCGTCGCGATAGGGCACGGTCGCGGAGATCAGCGGCTTGACGTCGACCAGGCCCTTGTTGAGCAGCTCGACCGCGATGCCGAATTCCTCATGGAAGCGAAAGGTGCCGCGCAGGTCGAATTCCTTGGCGACAATGGTGTTGATCGGCAGCGTCATCTCACCGCCGATGCCGACCTGCACGATGATGCCGCGCGGACGCACGGCGTCGAAGGCGCCACGCAGGGCGCGCTCGTTCCCGCTGGCTTCGAACAGCACGTCGAACTGGCCCTTGTCGGCGCTGAATGCCGCCAGGCCGTCCGGCTGCTGCGCGATGTTGACGACCTGGTCGGCTCCGACCTTCATCGCACTGCGCAGGGGGAAGTCCCCCATGTCCGTGACGACGATCTGCGAGGCGCCGGCGCGGCGTGCCGCGAGCACCACCAGCGCCCCGATCGGCCCGCAGCCGGTGACCAGCACGCTCTTGCCCAGCAGCGATCCGGCGCGGCGCACCGCGTGCAAGGCCACGGCGAGCGGCTCGGCCATCGCGCCTTCGCGGTCACCCAGGTTGTCGGCCAGCTTGTACGCCTGCGAGGTCTCGATGACGATCTCGCGACGGAACGCGCCTTGCACGTGCGGATTGCGCATGGCGCTGCCGTAGTACCGCATGTCCAGGCAATGGTTCTGCAGGCCCTGCTGGCAGTAGCGGCAGGCGCCGCAGGGCCGGCTCGGACTGATCGCGATGCGATCGCCCACGGCGAAGCCGGTCACTGCGGCACCGGCTTCCTCGATCACGCCGGCCACCTCGTGCCCCAGCACCATCGGCTGCTTCACGCGGACGGTGCCGAAGCCGCCGTCCTGGTAGTAGTGCAGGTCGGAGCCGCAGATGCCGCCGAAGCGGACGCGCACGCGCAACTGGTGCGGCAGGACTTCCGGCGTGGGCACGTCCTCGACGCGCAGGTCGCGGGCGGCGTGGATGACGAGAGCGTCCATGGGAGCCTTAAAGCGTGGCCGTGACGCCGCCATCCACGTAGAGGATGTGGCCGTTCACGAATTTCGAGGCATCGCTGGCGAGGAACACCGCCGCGCCGACCAGGTCTTCGACATCGCCCCAGCGGCGGGAAGGGGTGCGGTTGATCAGCCAGGCGCTGAACTCGGGGTTGTCGACCAGCGCCCGGTTCAACTCCGTCTTGAAGTAGCCCGGCCCCAGGCCGTTGACCTGGATGCCGTGCGGCCCCCAATCGATGGCCATGCCCTTGGTCAGCATCTTCACGGCGCCCTTGCTCGCGGTGTAAGGGGCGATGTTGGGGCGGCCCAGTTCGCTCTGGACCGAACAGACGTTGACGATCTTGCCGGCACCACGGGGGATCATGTGCCGCGCCACGGCCTGGCCGACGAGGAAGACGCTGTCGAGGTTGGTCTTCATCAGCTCGTGCCAATGCGCCTCCTCGAACTGCTCGAGCGGCGCGCGGCGCTGCATGCCGGCGTTGTTGACGAGGATGGCGATGGGGCCGATTTCAGCCTCGATGCGAGCCACGGCTTGCGTGACCGCGGCGCCATCGGTGACGTCGAACGCGGCCGTCTCGACCAACGCGCCCGCGGTCCGAAGCTTGGCCGCCACTTGTTCGAGCCTGCCGGCATCGCGCCCATTGAGCACGACGCGCGCGCCGGCGCCGGCCAGTCCGGCGGCCAGGGCGAGGCCGATGCCGGCGCTGGATCCGGTGATGAGAGCGGTGCGCCCGCTCAGGTCGAATTGGCGAAGGACCGCGTTCATCGGGGCTTCCTGCGATGCGTTTTCACGAGGTACGGGTAAGTCCGAACTCGGGCCAATCATACTATCGTCATACGATTAAAACACCATCCCCCGGACCCACCATGAGCCAACCTTCCACCGCCGCGCGGCCCGCTGTCCTGACCGTCGCGAAGTTGCCGCCTTTCTACCTGGAGCCGCTGAAGTCGGCGTTCGAAGTGCACGACCGCCTGCACGAAACCGACCCGGCCGCGTTCGCGCGCATCGCGCCCACCATCCGTGGCGTCACCGGTGGCGGAGAGTCCATGGTCCCGCGCGCCCTGATGGACCAGTTGCCCGCCCTGGAGGTCGTTTCCATCATGGGCGTGGGCTACGACAAGGTCGATGTGCCCGCCGCCATCGAGCGCAACATCCCCGTCACCCACACCCCGAACGTCTTGAACGACGAAGTGGCGGATCTGGCCATCGGCCTGATGCTGTCGGTGGCCAGGCGCATTCCGCAGTCGGACCGCTACGTGCGCGAGGGTCTGTGGGCGACCCAGGGCAACATGCCGCTGGCCCGCAAGATGTCGGGCGCGCGCCTGGGCATCGTGGGGCTGGGCCGCATCGGCCAGGCCATCGCCAGGCGGGCCGCGGCGTTCGGCATGTCCATCGCGTACACCGGCCGCACGCAGCGCGCCGAGCTGCCGTATCCGTACTTTGCATCGGCCAAGGCGCTCGCGGCGGAAGTGGACTTTCTCGTGTGCATCACCCCCGGCGGCGAAGGCACGCGCAAGATGATCGACCGCGAGGTGCTGGAGGCGCTGGGCCCGCGCGGCTTCCTGGTCAACGTCGCGCGCGGCTCGGTGGTCGATGAGGCCGCGCTGATCGATGCGCTGCAGCGCAACGTGATCGCGGGCGCGGGTCTCGATGTCTTCGAGGACGAGCCACGCGTGCCACAGGCCTTGCGCGACCTGCCCAACGTGGTCCTCACGCCGCACATGGCGAGCGCCACCCACGAGACCCGGCAAGCGATGGCGGACCTGGCGCTGGACAACCTGAAGGCGCACTTTTCCGGTGCGCCGCTGCTGTCTCCGGTGCCGGAATGGCAGGCCCGCAAGACCCCGGGTTAACGCTAAAAGTCTTACCTTTTAATCATCATATGATAACAACGCGACGGGCTTCCATGAACCGCCGCCCCTACCGAAAACGCACAGGAGACATCGCATGAAAGTCAGGAACGTAGTTGCCGCCGCGATGGTCGCGACGGGCGTCCTCGCGGCCGGCCAGGCGGCCGCGCAGGAGAAGCTGGTGGTCTGGTGGCAGAAGGGCTTCTACAAGGCCGAGGACGACGCGCTGCACGCCGCCATCAAGAAGTTCGAGGCCAAGAACCCGAAGTACAAGATCGACCTGTCGCTCTATGCGCCGCAGGAAATGATCCCCAAGGCCGTGGCCGCGCTGGACGCCGGCAACGTGCCCGACGTCACGTACGGCGACGTGTTCGACTTCCAGGTGACGGCCAAGTGGGCCTACGACGGCAAGCTGGAGGACGTCTCCAGCATCATCGACCCGATCCGCGGCAAGTTCGAGCCGCATGCGCTGTCCACCACCTTCCTGCTGAACAACACGACCGGCACGCGCGCCTACTACGCCTACCCGATCAAGCAGCAGACCATGCACATCCAGTACTGGAAGGACATGCTGGCCGACGCGGGCTTCAAGGAAAGCGACATCCCGAAGACCTGGAAGGAATACTGGAGCTTCTGGTGCGACAAGGTGCAGGCGGGCTACCGCCAGAAGAGCGGCACGCGCGCCTTCGGCATCGGCCAGCCGCTGGGCGTGGATTCGAGCGACTCGTTCTTCTCGTTCCTGACCTTCATGGACGCGCACAACGTCAAGCTGGTCAACGACTCCGGCAAGCTGCTGGTGGATGACCCCTCCGTGCGCCAGGGCCTGATCAACGCGCTGACGGACTACACCCAGGTGTATTCCAAGGGCTGCACGCCGCCATCGTCCACCAACTGGAAGGACCCCGACAACAACGTCGCCTTCCACAACAAGACGACCGTGCTCACCCACAACGCCACGATCTCCATCGCGGCCAAGTGGCTGGACGACATGAACAACAGCACGCTGAACGAGCAGCAGCGCGCGCAGGCCAAGAAGAACTACACCGAACTGATCGCCACGGCGGGCTTCCCGAGCAAGCCGGACGGCACCAAGATGGTCTACCGTGCCGCGGTGAAGACCGGCGTGATCTTCAAGGACGCGAAGAACAAGGAGGGTGCGCGCAAGTTCGTGGCCTTCATGCTCGACGATGCCAACCTCACGCCGTATGTCGAGGGTTCGCTCGGCCGCTGGTTCCCGGTGACCAAGGCCGGCCAGCAGAGCCCCTTCTGGAAGGGTGACCCGCACCGCCTGGCCGTCTACAACCAGTTCATGTCCGGCACCACGCCGTTCGAATTCACCAAGAACTACAAGTTCACGGTGCTGAACAACGAGAACGTGTGGGCCAAGGCCGCGAACCGGGTGCTGAGCGAGAAGATTCCGGTCGACAAGGCCACCGATGAAATGATCGCCCGGATCAAGGCCGTTGCAAACTGAAGCCGTCCGGATCGAACCGGCCGCGCCGCCCGCGAAGCGGGCGCGCGGCCAGCTGAGCCAGCAGGAGTTCTGGGGCCGCCTGATGGTGGCGCCCTACCTGCTGATCTTCGCCGTCTTCGTGCTCTATCCGGTGTGCTACGGCCTCTGGCTGGCGCGCCACCCGGCCAGCTACGCCAGGCTGTTCGACGATCCCATCTTCTTCCGCAGCGCCGTCAACACGCTGGTGTTCCTGGCGGTCGCGATCAACCTCAAGATGCTGGTGGCGCTGATGCTCTCCGGCTTCTTCCTGCACACCCGCTGGTGGATCAAGATCCTGTCGGTCCTGTTCATCCTGCCGTGGGCCGTGCCCTCCATCCCGACGATCCTCTCGGTGCGGTTCATGCTGAACCCGGAGTGGGGCGTCATCAATACCCTGATCTTCCAGTTGACGCGGCTGGATGGCCCCAACTGGCTGAACGATCCCACGCTGGCCCTGTCGTTCTCGATGCTGATGCACATCTGGAAGTCCCTGCCGTTCTGGACGCTGATCCTGCTGGCCGGCCGCATGTCGATCCCGTCGGAGCAGTACGAGGCCGCATCGGTCGACGGCGCCAGTGCCTGGCAGAAGTTCCGCTTCATCACCTGGCCCTCGATGGCCGCCCTGTACGTCACGTCGACCATCCTTTCGGCGATCTGGACGTTGGGTGACTTCAACAGCGTCTACCTGCTCACCGGCGGCGGTCCCGCGGACCTGACGCACGTGCTGGCGACATTGGGCATCCGCTACCTGCGGCTCGACCAGCTGGATCTGGCCATGGCCACCATCGTCGTGGCGCTGCCGGCGGTGCTGCCGCTGGTCTGGTTCATGATGAAGAGGCTGAGCAAATGAGCGCGCGCTTGTCCTGGCGGTCGGTGGCGACCGAAGCCAAGCTGCTGCTGATCGGCATTCCGGTGTTCCTGTGGACCATCATCCCGGTCTACCACATGTTCCTGTTCGCGATCTCCGAGCGCGACTCGGCGACGTCGGGGCGGCTCTGGCCCAAGAACCCCACCCTGCAGAACTTCGAGGTGGTGTTCGGCCAGAAGCACTTCTACCTCTCGCACTTCTGGCAGCAGCTGGGCAACTCGGTGGTGATCGCCGTTGCCGTCGGCGTCATCACGCTGTTCATCGCGACGACTGCGGCATTCGCCATCAGCCGGCTGAAGGTGCCCGGCGGCCGCACCGTGATGAACATGGCGCTCTTCACGTACTTCATTCCCGCGGCGTTCCTGGCCGTGCCCATGTACAAGACCATGGCCAACTACGGCCTGCTGAACAACCGGTGGTCGCTGATCCTGGCCATGGTCACGATCGCCTCGCCGTACTGCATCTGGGTGCTGAAGCAGGCCTCCGACAAGCTGCCGTTCGAGCTCGACGAGGCGGCGCGCATCGACGGCGCCACGCCGCTGCAACTGTTTCGCCTGGTTTATCTGCCCCTGATGCTGCCTTCGATCGTCGCGGTGGGCACATATGCGCTGCTGCTCGCCTGGAACGAATACCTGTACGCCTTCCTCCTGCTGTCCAAGGAAACCGACCTCACCCTGGCAGTGGCGCTTGGCAACTTCCTCGCCGCCGACGACTCGCCCTGGGAACTGCTCATGGCGACCGGCTTCATCTACGCGCTGCCGCCGGCGGCCATCTATTACGCATTCAAGCGCTACATGGTGTCGGGCCTCACGGCCGGCGCGGTGAAAAGCTAAAAGAAAATGGCCAACGTCTCATTCAGCAAGGTCGAAAAGAACTTCGGCAAGTTCAAGGTGATCCACGGCATCAGCTTCGACATCGCCGATGGCGAATTCGTCGTGCTGGTCGGGCCTTCGGGCTGCGGCAAATCGACGCTGCTGCGCATGCTGGCCGGCCTGGAGCCCATCAGCGGTGGCGAGATCAGCATCGGCGAGCGCGTGATCAACGACGTCGATTCGAAGGACCGCGACATCGCGATGGTGTTCCAGAGCTACGCGCTGTATCCGCACATGACGGTGCGCGACAACATGGGTTTCAGCCTGAAGCTGCGCAAGGCCGACCAGGCGCTCACGGCGCAGCGTGTCAACAACGCGGCGCGCATCCTGAACCTCGATGCCTTGCTCGAACGCTATCCGCGTGAACTCTCCGGCGGCCAGCGCCAGCGCGTGGCCATGGGCCGGGCCATCGTGCGCGACCCCAAGGTCTTCCTGTTCGACGAGCCGCTCTCCAACCTCGACGCCAAGCTGCGAGTGGCGATGCGCGCCGAGATCAAGGCCCTGCACCAGCGGCTGAAGACCACGACCGTGTACGTCACGCACGATCAGATCGAAGCGATGACGATGGCCGACCGCATCGTCGTCATGCACGACGGCATCGTCGAACAGATCGGCACGCCGCTGGAATTGTTCGACCGCCCGGGCAACCTGTTCGTCGCACAGTTCATCGGATCGCCTGCCATGAACGTGCTGCCTGGCACCTTGCGTGTGCAAGGTGGCCGGACGTACGTCGAGGCGCAGGGGCACGAATGGCCGGCCGCGCCGCAATCGCGTGGGCAGGAGGGTCAGGCCGTTCAGTACGGATTTCGCCCCACCGACGTTGCCCTCGCGACCGATGGCCAGGGCATCCCCGCCAAGGTGGTGGTCGTGGAGCCGACCGGCGCGGAAACCGAGCTGCTGCTGCGGGTGGGCGAGGCGGACATCGTCGTGGTGCTCCACGGCCGCACCGAAGTGCAGCCCGATGACACCGTGCATTTGCGCGTGTCACCGGCCAAGACCCATGTCTTCGATACCGCGGGCGGCGGCCGGCTGGACGAGGGGACGCTCCAATGAGCATGTTCACCAAGGTCGTGCTCCATACGGCGCAGGACGGCAAGGCGCGTTTCCGCGAGGAGCAGGTGCCGCTGGCAGAAGGCACGCCGCAGGCGATGCTGTCCGCGCTGATGCCCTCCGGCGGCTACCAGCTGCGCCAGAGCCCCGTCGGGTTTCGCAGCCAGTTCCATTGCTCGCCGCACACGCAGTGGGTGTTCATCCTGGCGGGCGAAATGGAGATCGGCCTGCAGGACGGAACTTCGCGCATCTTCCGCCCTGGCGAGCACTTCTATTCGGCGGATCTCCTGCCCGAAGGCGCGACTTTCGACGCCGCGCTGCATGGGCACTGGAGCCGGCAGGTCGGCAGCGAGCCGCTGGTCACCCTGTTCGTCCGTGGCTGACGGTGCCGCTTTGCCATGATCAAGAACGTTCACGGCAACACCGTCGACCACCTGGGTGAGGCCATCGTCGCCGGCCGCTATGCGCCGGGCGCTTCGATCCCGCCGGAGCCCCTGTTGTGCGAGGAGCTCGGCGTCAGCCGCACCGTGGTGCGCGAAGCCGTCAAGTCACTGATCGCCAAGGGCCTGGTCACAAGCGGCCCCAAGGTGGGCACCCGCGTGCTGACTTCGGACCACTGGAACTGGTTCGATCCCGACGTGATCGTGTGGCAATCGAAGTCCGGCTTCACGCCGGAGTTCCTCCGCGACCTGCAGGACCTGCGGCGCGTGGTCGAACCGGCCGCCGTGCGCATGGCGGCGGAACGCGCGACACCGGAAGACATCCTCGATATCGAAGCCGCCTATGAAGGCATGCGCCGCGCGGTGGAAGAGGGCGGCGACTACGTCACGCACGACCTGCGCTTCCACCAGGGCCTGTTGCGCGCGTCGCGCAACCGGATGCTGGTGCAGATGAGCAAGGCGCTGGGGGCGCTGCTGCGCACCAGTTTCGAGATCTCGACCAGCCGCAAGGACGGTCCGAAAAATTCCCTGCCGCTGCATCGTGCGGTACTCGACGCCGTGATCGCGCACAACCCCGCGCGCGCCGAGAAGGCGATCGTGGTGCTGATCGACGGCGCGCGCGAGGACATCGAAACGGTACTCGCCTCACGCAAGCGCCTGCCCAGGCTCAACCTGCCCGCACGCCACTTGCCGGCGTGACCGCCATGACGAAGGTCACGACGGCGTAGGGCGGTTTAACACGAAAATTCTCAAAGCCGCGCATGTGACGCGCGTGTGCGACAAAGTTGACAGGCGACCGACAGGCCGGAGCCCTACAATACTTGTCTATACAACATGGAAGGCCGAGGCCGCGCCCCGCGGTAGCCTTCCACCGGGCCACAGCGAGGCCTGCCGTTGTCCGAAAGCAGCACGTGTCCGCAGCCGTTTCCGAACCTTCCGCACCCGCGCCGGATCTCGACGATCCGCGGCGCTGGATGGGTTCGTCCCAGTTGCTGGACCTCGAAGACACGAAGCTGCGCCTGCGGGCCCGCTCGCTCACGCAGCTGTGCAAGTCCGACCGCGAGAAGGCGCTGGCCATCTATGGCTTCGTCAAGCGCATCGTCTTCGCCAAGCCCTTCAAGATGCGGCTTCGCACGGCACGCGAAGTGGTCGAGGCCAACCGCGGCGACGCGCCTGACAAGGCGACGGTCTTCGTCGCGTTGCTGCGCCTCGCCGGCGTCCCGGCGCGCATCCGCTACATCACGCTGCGCGGGGAGATCCTGCGCGGCCTCACCACGGGCGTGAGCCAGGCAGCCCGGCCCGTGGTCGAAGCCTGGGTCCAGGGGCGCTGGGCCCGCACGGACACCTACATCTTCGACGCCGGCTACATGGCGGCGGCCCGCCAGCGGCTCAAGGAGCAGGGCTGGGAATGGGGCTACGGCATCCACGTCGCCGGCCACACGCTGTGGGACGGCGCGCACGATGCGTTCGTGGGCGGCATGCCGACCGACCAGGATCCCATGGTCGTGGAGGACCTCGGGGTGTACTGCGATCCGCTGGAATTCGTTTCGTCCAAGGTCTACCGCAACAACCATCCGCGCCTGACGCGTGCGCTGCACTGGAACGTCCTGGCGCCGACGATGGAACGCGCCATCCGCGACCTGCGGGAAGATTCGTCGGGCGGCCCCGCGCTGCCGGCGCGCAAGACGTCCTGAACCGCCGCAGCGGCGTCCGTCAGGACTGCATCGTCCCCGACAACATCACCTTCCGCCCCTGCGTCGTCGGTACGTGGACGAGCAACGCCCGCGCGACATCCGAAGCCGCGATCGAACGCAGGTTCGACGGGATCAGCGGCCGCAGCACCTGGCTCACGCGCAACGCCAGCTTCTCGCCGCCGCGCACCGGTTGCCCGAGCGCCTCGCGGTCGCCAGCCAGGAACGAAGGCCGGGCGATGACCAGGGTCGTAAAACCAAGCGACGCCAGGGCGTCCTCGAGTTCACCCTTGACGCGGTTGTAGAAGATGGAAGAGCGCACGTCGGCACCCATGGCGCTCACCAGTCCCAGCTTGCGGGTGCCGTTGGCGTGCACCGCACGGGCGACCGCCAGGTTCGCTTCCAGATCGACAGCGCGGAAAGCCGCCTGGCTGCCGGCCACCTTGATGGTGGTCCCAAGCGCCAGGTAGGCTTCATCGACCGGGGGGAGGGGAGGCAGCGCGGCGAAGTCCACCGCGTGCGAAGTCAGCTTGGGATGCGCGATCCCGAGCTTGCGGCGGCCCAGTGCATGGACCGCCGCGACCGAATCATCGGCCAAAAGTCCTTGCAGGACCGCCCGGCCCACGAGGCCCGAAGCCCCCGCCACCAGAACGGTTCGACCTGCCACCACCGCCGCCACCGCCCCGGCGTCCGCCGCCGGCCATGCTGTCGACGCTGGTGCGGGTGGGGTCGGGCTGGCTGCCGGCCTGGGTGCTGCGGGTGCCGCGGAGTTCATTGCGGCGATTGTGCAGGTTCGTCTGCAACGGGTCCACGTTGCGCGGGATCGCGTCTTCACCGCGCTCTTCGCCACGATCCCCGCCGCGGTAGGCGTCGTCCGGCGGCCGGCGATCCTGCCGGTCCGCCATGTCCTGGCGCGGGGCGCCGCGCTGCTGCTGCTGCCGGGGCGGGCGCCCTTGCTGCACAGGCGCATTGGCGTCGCGCGGCGGGCGCGCCCGGCCATTGGCCGGCGCTTGCTGGCGATTGCCGTCGCGGTCGCCGTCGCGGCTGCCGTCACGGCCGCCATTGCCCCGGCTCTTGGCCGGCGCCGCGCGCTGACCGCCGGAGCGGCCCCCGCCGCCTTCCTTGCCCTTGTTCTCGCGGATGCGCTGCATCATCTCGCCGCGCGCGGTCTTCGCCGCCGCGTTCATCACTTCACGGCTGGGCGGGCGGCCCTTGCCGCCCCACAGCACCTGGCGGCCCATGGCGATGGGGTGCGCCTGCTCGTTCGCTTCCGGGCCGAAGCCTTCGACCACCACTTCAGGGATCTGCTGCTTGGTGAAGCGCTCGATCTCCTGCATGAAGCCCTCTTCGTCCAGGCAGACCAGGCTGACGGCCGCGCCGTCGTTGCCCGCCCGGCCGGTGCGGCCGATGCGGTGCACGTAGTCTTCCGGCACGTTGGGGATCTCGTAATTGACCACGTGGGGCAGCTCGTCGATGTCGATGCCGCGGGCGGCGATGTCGGTGGCCACCAGGGCGCGGATGTCGCCGCTCTTGAAGCCGGCCAGCGCCTGGGTACGGGCCGTCTGGCTCTTGTTGCCGTGCAGCGCCATCGCGGTGATGCCCTGCTTGTTCAGGTAGTCGGCGACGTGGTTGGCGCCGAACTTGGTGCGGGTGAACACCAGCACCTGGCTCCAGTCGTGTTCCTGGATCACGTGGGCGAGCAGCTGCTTCTTCTTCTCGCGGCCGACCGGATGCACCACCTGCGTGATGCGCTGCACGGTGGTGTTGCGCGGTGTCACCTGGATGCTTTGCGGGTTCTTGAGCAGGCCATTGGCCAGGTCACGAATCTCGTCGCTGAAGGTGGCCGAGAACAGCAGGCTCTGCTTTTCCTTGGGCACCAGGGCCAGGATCTTCTTGACGTCGGGCAGGAAGCCCATGTCCAGCATGCGGTCGGCTTCGTCCAGGACGAGGATCTCGACGGTCGACAGGTCCAGATGGCCCTGCTGCTGCAGGTCGAGCAGGCGGCCCGGCGTGGCGACGAGGATGTCGACGCCGGCCTTCAGCTTGCTGATCTGCGTGTTCATGCCCACGCCGCCGAAGATGACGGTGGAGGTCAGGTTCAGGTACTTGCCGTAGGTGCGGATGGACTCTTCGACCTGCGCGGCGAGCTCACGCGTGGGCGTGAGCACCAGGGCGGCGATGCCGTCCTTGCCGAACTTGTTGGTCCGGCCCTGGCCCTTGGTGAGCTTGTGCAGCAGCGGCAGCGTGAAGGCGGCGGTCTTGCCGGTGCCCGTCTGGGCGCCGCCGAGGAGGTCGTGGCCATCGAGCACGGCGGGGATCGCCTGGGCCTGGATGGGGGTGGGGATTTCGTAGCCTTGCTCGCGCACGGCCTTGAGGATGGCAGGGGCCAGATTCAGTTCGTCAAAAGTCATGAGGGGATGGAAGCGCCTTCCCGGGCGCTGGGGCATCGGCCGTTTTCCGGGATTTCGCCCGGAGCCAGTCAAGGCAGATGGAGTTCTAGGGTCGGGAGGAGCGCTTGCGGCACGGGAACCGTGTGCGGCGTCATCCCCAGCGGAACGCTGAGCCCGCGGGCGACTGAAGGCCGCGGGAGCCGCCATTGTCGCATGCCTGGGCGCCGCCTGCCGGCCGGACCGGATTCCATGGCAGCCGCAACCCCGGCGTTGCAGGAAAACAGCGCCGCCGGCGCCCGGACCACCACGCCCGTGGCGCCCCCGGCGCAAAACACTTGGCCGCGCTGCATGCCCGGTTTCATAATGGGCGTCTCCCCGCGCAGGACACATGGCCACCAAGCTGTTGAAGATCCGTATGGGGGTCGCGGACGACCCCACCGCCTTGCAGCCGTCGCTGAACGACTGCCTCGAGGCCGTGCTGCAGCAAGCGCAGCCCTTGATCACTGACGTCATCCAGGCGATGCAGCTCGGCACCGCCTCGAACGGGCCGCGCCGCATCTCCAGCTTCCAGCGGCCGGGCGTCAAGCAGACGGTGGAAGGCCTGGGCCGCAATGTCGCGGAGATCGGCAAGACCTTCGAGCAGGAACTCACGCGCCTGGTCTACCAGGGCGGGGGCAAGGACCAGGTGCAGGCCGAAACCCTGCGTTTCGAAGACCTGAACCTGTTCGGCGACGAGCAGCTCGACCTGAGCATCGAGGTCGCGCGCGCCCAGCAGGAGGTGGCTTCGGCCGTCGACGACACGCTGCCGGGCCTGGACGCGCTGGTGAGCACCATGCTGGGCTGGCGCACCATCCAGCCCGGGCTGAACCCGGTCCGGCCGGAGGTCTTCGTGCGCGCCCTGCAGCACACGCTGTCCATCCATGTGCCCGACAACTCGGTGCGCGAGGCCCTGGTCACCCCCGCGGCCGGCCTGCTGGGCGTGAACCTGCGCAAGCTGTACAAGGAAGTGGCCGAGTGGCTGCGTTCCACCGGCGTCGAGCCCGCCGTTCCCGTGGGCGGACGCGTCAACAAGGGTTCCGGCGCCGCCGGCGGCGCGACCGTCAACGATTCCGTCGCCCGCACGCTGCTGACGCTGGATCGCCTGCGCAAGCTGCTGGCCGGGGACTTCGACCAGCCCAAGGCCAAGCAGGACTTCCTGCACACCGTGCCGGCCTCCATGAACATGCTGCAGGACATGCAGCAGGTCGACGTGCTGGTGGAACGTCTCGAAAAGCGCCCGCCGAAGGCCCCGCCGGTGAGCGACAAGCCGAAGGACATGCTCTCGGACGAACCCGAATCCAGCACGCCGCCGCCGCGCATCGGGCAGCAGCTGGGCGAGGAGGTCGTGCGGCTGATGTTCGACAACCTGGCCCAGGACAACCGCCTGCTGCCGAGCTTCAAGCGCCAGTTGAAGGGGATGGAAACCGCGGTGCATCGGTTGGCCGGGGACGATTCGCGCTTCTTCAGCGACCGCAATCACCCCGCGCGCCAGCTGCTCGACCGCATCACCCAGCGCAGCCTCGCTTTCGGTTCCGAGCAGGACGAGGGCTGGGCGCGTTTCATGATTTCGGTGGAATCCGCGCGCGGTTGGCTCGACAGCAAGGTGGTCGATGCCGAGACTTTCGACGAACTGCTGGAAAACCTGCAGGAGCAGTGGAGCGACCAGGACCAGCACGTGAAACAGCGGCGCGAGGAGGCCGCCCGCGCGCTGATGCACGCGGAGCAGCGCAACCTGCTGGCCCAGCGCCTGGCATCCGAGTTCGCCGCCACCGTCGAGGGCCTGGACGTCGCGGATTTCTTCGTCGACTTCCTGAAGAATTCCTGGGCCCAGGTCGTGGCCGAATCGCAATTGACCTGCACCGACGGCTCTTCCGACCCTTTCGGCTACCGGGCGCTCGTGGACGACCTGATCTGGAGCGTCCAGAAGACGGCGGCGCAGCGCGGCCGGGCCCGCCGGCTGGTCCAGATGATCCCCGGGCTGCTCACGCGCCTGCGGGAAGGCCTGCACCGCATCGGCTACCCGCCGGAGCTGACCCAGCGCTTCTTCGACAATCTCATCACGCTGCACCGTGCCGCGGTGCAGGAGGGCCAGGATGCAGCCGCCGAGGCCGCCGCCGATGCCGCGTGGCAGGAGCCCTCCCAGTTCGCCGACAGCGGCCAGGACGAAGTCCAGATGTGGCTGGACGCGAACGAGGCCAAGGAATCCGGCTTCGTGCCCGACGCCGAAATTGACCTGGACTTCGTCGCCTCCCCGGTCGGCGGCGGGCACGAATCCAAGCAGGCGGACAAGGAGAGGGCCGCCCAGCTGGCCCAGGCGGCCCAGAAGGTCGAGTTCGCGAAGCGGGCCGCCGAGAAGGCCCAGGAAGCCCAGGCCGCCAACCCGGACACGGTGCCCGACACGGTCGCCGTCGACGAGGCGCCAGAAGAGGCCGAACCCGCCGAGTCCGCCCCGGCGCAGCGCATGGAAGACCTGCGGATGGGCAGCTGGGTCGAGATCCACATCAAGGGCGAATGGGTGCGTGCCCAGCTGACCTGGGCCAGCCCGCACGCCACGCTCTTCATGTTCACCTCCATCACGGGCAACGCGCATTCCATGTCGCGCCGCACGCTGGACAAGCTGCGTTCCCTGAACCAGCTGAAGATCGTCGCCGACCGGCCGGTGGTGGACGAAGCGCTCGACCAGGTCGCCCAGCGGGCCCTGAAGAACAGCCTGGACAACAAGGCTTAGTCGCCGCGCCGCGGGGTTGCCGGCCCTGTCCCGCGATAATCGGCGGTTTCCCCCGCAGATTGCTATGGCCCAGTACGTCTACACCATGAACCGCGTCAGCAAGATCGTGCCGCCCAAGCGGACGATCTTGAAGGACATCTCGCTCTCGTTCTTTCCCGGCGCCAAGATCGGCGTGCTCGGCACCAATGGCTCCGGCAAGTCCACCTTGCTGAAGATCATGGCCGGCCTCGACAAGGAGATCGAGGGCGAAGCCACCCCCATGCCGGGACTGCGGATCGGCTACCTGCCGCAGGAACCCCAGCTGGAGCCCCAGCAGACCGTCCGCGAGGCGGTCGAGAGCGGCATGGGCGAGGTCATCCAGGCGCGCGCCCGGCTGGAGGAGATCTACGCCGCCTACGCCGAACCCGATGCCGACTTCGACAAGCTGTCGGAGGAGCAGGGCCGGCTGGAGGCGATCATCGCCACCGCCGGCAGCGACAGCGAGCACCAGCTGGAGATCGCCGCCGACGCGCTGCGCCTGCCGCCCTGGGAAGCCGTCATCCAGAACCTCTCGGGCGGCGAAAAGCGCCGCGTGGCGCTGTGCCGCCTGCTGCTGTCCAAGCCGGACATGCTGCTGCTCGACGAACCCACCAACCACCTGGACGCCGAGTCGGTGGAATGGCTGGAGCAGTTCCTGGCGCGCTTCCCCGGCACGGTGGTCGGCATCACCCACGACCGCTACTTCCTGGACAACGCGGCCGAATGGATCCTGGAACTGGACCGCGGCGTCGGCATCCCCTGGAAGGGCAACTACAGCACCTGGCTGGAGCAGAAGCGGGACCGCCTGGCGGCCGAACAGAAGGGCGAGGAAGCCCGCGCCAAGGCCCTGAAGAAGGAGCTGGAGTGGTCGCGTGCCAACCCGAAGGGCCGGCAGGCCAAGAGCAAGGCCCGCCTGGCCCGCTTCGAGGAACTGTCCGACTACGAATACCAGCAGCGCAACGAGACGAACGAGATCTTCATCCCGGTGGGCGAGCGCCTCGGGCATGAGGTGATCGAGTTCGTCAACGTCTCCAAGTCGTTCGGCGACCGCATGCTGATCGACAACCTGAGCTTCAAGGTGCCCGCGGGCGCCATCGTCGGCATCATCGGCCCCAACGGCGCCGGCAAGTCGACGCTGTTCAAGATGATCGCCGGCAAGGAGAAGCCGGATTCGGGCGAGGTGAAGATCGGCAAGACGGTGCACATGGCCTTCGTGGACCAGCACCGCGACGAGCTCGCGAACAACAAGACGGTGTGGGAGGACGTGTCGGGCGGCCTCGACATCATCAACATCGGCAAGTTCCAGATGGCCAGCCGCGCCTATTGCGGGCGCTTCAACTTCAACGGCGGCGACCAGCAGAAGAAGGTCAGCATGCTCTCCGGCGGCGAGCGCGGCCGCCTGCACCTGGCCAAGACGCTGCTGCAAGGCGGCAACGTGCTGCTGCTGGACGAACCGTCGAACGACCTCGACGTCGAAACGCTGCGGGCGCTGGAAGACGCGCTGCTCGAGTTCGCCGGCAGCGTGATGGTGATCAGCCACGACCGCTGGTTCCTGGACCGCATTGCGACGCACATCCTGGCGGCGGAGGACGACGCCAAGTGGGTGTTCTTCGACGGCAACTACCAGGAATACGAGGCGGACAAGAAGAAGCGCCTGGGCGAAGAAGGTGCGAGGCCGCATCGGGTGCGCTATAAAGCCCTGAAGTAGCCAGCAGTCCGCGGGGGCATCTACGTCGATTCACCCCTCCTACCAGGCCTTGTACCGGGCCACCGTCAAGTCAGCGGCCACCCTCGGCGGGGCCCTGCTGCAGGGCATGCTCGCCCGGGCGCTGGCGCGCATGCCGGGCGAGGCGCAGGCCAGCACCGACGTCGTCGAGCGCAACCTGCTCGCCGACGCGGCCACGGTGCTTGCCGACCATTCGGCGGCGCTGCTCGACAGCTTTCCGCAGGCGCTGCTCGCTGAATTCGCCCATGCACTCGCCGGGGGGCGCGGCGGAGCCCTCACGTTCGATTCGCTGCCCTTGCTGGGCGAGGAACAGGTGCGCGACAACGTCGACGTCCTGCGCGTGACGCAGGACGTGCTCGAGGCCGTGCGCCCCGAGCTCGGCGAACTCGAGAGCCTGCTGGCCGCCGCGCAAGGGCCGGGCACGCCCGGGCGGCACCCGCTCAGGCCCGAAGTCTTCGTGCGAGCCCTGCACCGGCTCGTGCAACAAAGCCCTGTCGCCGCCACGGTGCGGCGGCGCTGGCTGCGGCACCTGGGCGCCGAACTCGGCACCGAACTGGCCGGCCTCTATCGCGAACTCACGGCGACGCTGCGCGCCCATGGCGTCGCGGCTGCCGCGCCGGCCATGGCCGCGGCGCCGCCGCCGTCCCCCGAGCGGCAGACCGACCTGACGGTGCGCGAATTGCAGCGGCTGCTGGCCGGCGAGCTCGACCTGGCCGCGCCCGGCAACCGCCCGCCGTTCGCCGACACCGAGTTCTCCGCCACCATCCCGGCGGCCTTCGAGCAACTGCGCGAGATGCGCCAGGTGGACCAGGTCATGCAGCAGCTGCGCCAGCGGCAGGCGGCCGTGCCGGACCCGGCGGGTGAGGGCCGTTCGCTGCTGCGCAATGCCTTGCTGCTGCAGGTACGCCGGCCGGCGCAGGCGCTGGCGCTGGAAGTGGTCCGGCTGATGGTCGACAACCTGGCCGCCGATCCCCGCCTGCTGCCCGCGGTGCAGGAGGCCGTGCGCGACCTGGAACCGGCGCTGATGCGGCTGGCGCTGGCCGACCCGCGTTTCTTCAGCGAGCGCCAGCATCCCGCGCGCCAGTTGCTCGAACAGGCCACGCAGCGCAGCCTGGCCTGGGCGGACGAGGGCGCGCCGGGCTTCGCGGAATTCGCCGGCGCGCTGCGCGAGGCGGTCGAGGCGCTGCTGGATTCGCGGGCCGTCGGGCCCGAGGTCTTCCAGATCGCACTGGACACGCTGCAGGGCGCCTGGGCCGAGGCGCAGCCGCGCGGCCGGCGCTTGCGCGAGAAGGCGGTGCGCGCGCTGCTGCGGGCCGAGCAGCGCAACCTGCTGGCCGAGCGGATCGCGCAGCAGCTCGCCGGCCGGCCCGAAGCAGCCGGGGCCCCCGCCGAGGTGATGTCGTTCCTGGGCGGCCCCTGGGCGCAGGTGATGGCGCAGGCACGGCTGGCGGACCGTGGCGGCAGCGACGACCCCGGTGGCTACGCGGCGGCCGCCGCCACCTTGCTGCGAAGCGTGCAGCCCGCGCTTGCGATGCGCGTGTTCCCGCATCGCCAGGCGCTGGCCGAGCGGCTGCGCCACGGCCTCGCCAGCGTGGACTACCTGCCGGCGGAGACGCAGCGCTGGCTGTCGACCTTCGACGTGCTGCAGGAGCATGCGGCCATGGAGACCGCGCCACCGGCGCTGCCGGAGACCCCGGCGCCTCCGGGCGACACCTGGCTGGCCGCACTGGAGGCGCACGATTCCGGTTTCGTCCCGCTGCCCGCGGTGTCCAGTGCGGCGGAACACCCGGTGTGGCCGCCGGAGTTGCCCGGCATCGATTTGCAGCCTGGTGCCTGGGTCGATTTGCTCGGCGCCACCGGCTGGGAGCGCTGGCAGCTCACCTGGGCCAGCCCGCATGGCCTGCTGTTCATGTTCACCGACGCCACCGGGACGGCACGCTCGATGACACGGCGCAGCCTGCAGGACCGCCTGGCCGGCGGCAGCCTGCGCACGGTGTCGGCGCACACGGTGGTGGATGGCGCGCTGGATGCCGTGGCGCGGGTGGCGTGGCGCAACTCCGTCTGAAGCATCAGGCCTGCCAGACGCCGTAGCCCTTCTCGCGCAGGGCGATCCCCAGCTCGACCTCCATCTCGCACGCCGCGCGGTACGGCATCGGGTTGTAGACCGCGTAGAGGTCGGGCCTGAGGCGCAGCCCGTGATCGCGCACGAAGGTGTTGGCCTGGATGCCGGCCTTGTGCTTGTCGAAGCGCACGTCCGGATCGAGCCCCGTCATGCCCACGTAGACGAGCGGCATGCCCAGCCGGTAGTCGGGATTGCAGCGCCGGAAGCGGCCGTTGTTCCAGACCTCGTCGCCCAGCTCCACGACGTACACGTGGTGATGGAGCCTGCCGCGGCGGGGCATACGCTGGGACCCTAAGCCGTGGTCCAGCCGCCTTCGACCCGCACCTCGGCCCGGATCGAGTTGGCGATGTTGCAGTGTTCGTGCGCTTGGTGATGCAGCGCCTCGACCTCGCCGGCGCGCGGCAGCCTGGGCCCCGAGAACACCAGTTGCGGTTGCAGCCGCACTTCGATGATGGCCATCTTGCCCGCGGCGTTGGCGCCCATGCGCCCAACGGCCGCATCGACGTAACTCTCGACCACGAGGCCCCGGCGCGCCGCGAAGTCGAGGAACCACAGCATGTGGCAGCTGGAGACGGCGGCGACGAGTGCCTCCTCCGGGTCCACCGCGGCGGCGTCGGAATAGGGCAGCGGCACCGACAGTGGCGAACTCGAGCCACGGACAACCGCGCCGCCGTCGAAAGCCCAGCGGTGCGCACGGCTGTACTTGCGGCCGGTGAAGTCGGCGCCCGCCCGGTCCCAGCTGATGGTGGAGGAGTAGCTGGACATCTCAGGTCGCGGGCAGCGCGGCCAATGCGCATCGCTCGGTTTCGTTCAGGTGCGCGGTCAGCAACCGCACCGCGGCGGTCGCGTCCTTGCGCCGGACGGCACGCAGCAGCGCATGGTGCTCCTCGTGCCAGCCCTGCGCCCGCGTACTGGGGCGCAGGCGCGAGAAGTAGAAGCGGTCCACCAGGAAGCGCAGGCGTCTCACCATGCCCATGGATTCCGCCCGGCCCGCCGGTGCATAGAGCGACTCGTGGAATTCGCGGTCCCCGGCCAGCCAGTCGGCCACTGAAGAAGCCTTGTCCAGCGCGGCCTGCACCGTCTCCACGCGGTTGAGCGTGGCCGCGGTGTGCAGCGGGACGGCGGCGAACAGCACGTCGCCTTCGATCAGGCGGCGCAGCTGGAACAGCTCGCGCAGCTCCGCCACGCTGACGCTGCGCACGTACACGCCCTTGTTCGGCACCACCTGGACCAGGCCTTCGGCCTGCAGCTGGAACAGCGCCTCGCGCACCGGCACGCGGCTGACGTTGAGTTCGGTGGCGATCTCCTCCTGCCTCAGCGGTGCGCCGGGCGCCCAGCGGCCCCGGTCCAGCGACTGCCTCAGCAGCTGCAGCACGGCGGAGGAGGTGGTCTGGGTGATCGTGGCGGTTGGCACAGCAATATTTATACACGTATACGATCTGCTCGACAACGCGGATGCGTGTTCGGTGTGCAAGCGAGCAACACCGGGTCTCGCGGCCCAGGCACCGTGAATATTCACGCGCCGCGGCACTGGCTTCAATGGCTGAGTCAGCGGGTGTGGCTTGCAAAGTTCTGACGCGCTGGCTCAGCCGCAAAAACAGCTCGGGCCGCACCGTGATTGACGCTCCTGCGGATCAGTCGGCAACGTCCCACAAACCTGTAGGACGAAGCCTTGTAACGGCCTGAACTTTCTCCGACACGACCGGTCAGGAGGTCTCTTCAGTGAAAGGGATCGACAGACATGAAAGAGCGAATCGCCACGCAAGTGACCTCCGCCCACAACGTCGTGATGCTGGCCGTGCTGCTCGGCGCCGGCCTCACCGGCTCGATCGCCACCGCGCCCGCCCCGGTCTCCGATACGTTGGCCCAGCGCCTGCAGATCGGCAAGCTGGAAACGATCGCGGCCGAGGCAGCTCAGCAGGCGATCGCGGTGCAGCCCGCCGCCCGCGCGGCGCAGGCCGTGCAGGACGTGATCGCCCCCAAGGTCGCGGAGTCATTCAACTTCCATGTGTTCGACAGCCGCTTCGACCACGTGCGCAACCAGATGCGCTGGCTGCCCGTCAAGTACGGCAGCGACGTGTTGAAGACGCCGGACGCACCCTCGCGCCTGCTGCTCGCGCAATCCGCCGCGAAGCAGGCCGGGCTGGGCGAGGTCGGTCTCAGCTACCGCGATGTGTACGGCATCATCAATGCCGAAACGTCCTGGATCCCGCGCATGGGCGCGAGCAAGGACGGCACGCCGAACCTGGGCATCGCCCAGTTCGAACCCGCCACCGCCAAGGCGATGGGCATGGTGAATCCGGCGGATCCCGTGGAAGCCGTGCATGCCGCGGCCGTGCACATGAAGGACGCTGCACTGTGGAGCGCGAAGCGCCTGGCCGGGCTGAAGCTCAAGCCTGAAGAGCACGCCCTCAAGCTGCGTGAAGGCGTCTCGATCTACTACAACCTGTCCTCGCGCGGACGCGCCAAGTGGAACGGCAAGAACACCGCCAAGCTGCCGGTGGAAACGCGCCGCCACATCGCCAATGCCCGCATCGGCGCGCGTGAAGCCGCTGAACTCGAAGCGCAGCTGCGCGACCTGCAGGGCCGCATGAACGGCGCGCGCACCGTCACTGCGCAACGTTGATGGCGTGGCCTGGAAGGCCGCCCTGCGGCCTTCTTGGTGCTACCGTGCGTAGCCGCGCGGCGCGTCCAGCACGCCCGCGTGCGTGCGCGGGAGTTCGGGTGGCGCGGGCATGTGGGCTGCCGGTGGCCGCTTGCCGGTCGGCGTGACGGGCGTGTAGCTCGCCGGGGCACCACCGCCACCGTTCGCGGGCCCTTCGCCGAGCTTGAACCGGGAGATCATCTGCAGCAACCCGGCGGCCTGGTCCTTCATCGACTCCGTCGCCGCGGCGGCTTCCTCCACCAGCGTGGCGTTCTGCTGCACCACGCGATCCATCTGGCCCACCGCGGTCGTCACCTGCTCGATGCCCATGCTCTGCTCGCGGCTTGCGGCGGCGATCTCGGCGATCAGCTTGCTCACCTTCTCCACGGTCATCACCACTTCCACCATGGTGTGGCCCGCGGAATCCACGAGGTTGCCGCCGGCCTGGACCTTGTTGGCCGAATCCTCGATCAGCCCCTTGATCTCCTTGGCGGCCGCCGCGCTGCGCTGCGCGAGGCTGCGCACTTCGGCCGCGACCACCGCGAACCCGCGGCCATGCTCTCCGGAACGCGCGGCTTCCACCGCGGCGTTGAGCGCGAGGATGTTCGTCTGGAAGGCGATGCCGTCGATGACGCTGATGATGTCGGCGATCTTGCGCGAAGCGCGCCAGATGTCGTCCATGGTCGTCACCACCTTCTCCACCGCGTCGCTGCCCTGGCGCGCGACGTCGCAGGCCGTCGTGGCGAGCTGACTGGCTTCGCGCGCGTTCTGGGCGTTCTGCTGCACCGTGGAGGTGAGTTCCTCCATCGAGCTCGCTGTCTCTTCCAGGGTGCTGGCCTGTTCCTCGGTGCGCTGCGACAGGTCGAGATTTCCCTGTGCGATCTGCGCGCTGGTGTCCGAGAGCGAATGCGCGCCGCGCGCGACTTCGCCCGTCAGCGAGCGCAGGCCGGTGATCATCTCCTTCATGGCGAACAACAGGCTGCGGTTGTCGCCGGCGGCGAGCTTGACCTCGGTCGTGAGGTCGCCAGCCGCGACCTTGCGCACCACCGATGCCGCGAACCCCGGCTCGCCGCCCAGTTGCTTGCGCAGCCCATTGGCGAACAGCACGGCGACCGCCAGTGCCGCCGCGATCGCCAGCAGCGAGACGGCGACCGCCGTCGCGATGCCGGTCTGGTACGTGCCGACCGATTCACGGGCCATCTCGCGCGAGTCGTTCACGACGTGGTCGACCAGCTTGGAAAGCGCTTCCGTGTACGCCACTTGCGCCGGCCGCGTCTTGGCCAGCAGCGCCACTTTGGCGTCGTCCATATGGCCGGCATCGGCGAACCGCAGGAATTCATCCTCCGCCTCGGCGTACGTCTTGTGCGCCGCCTCCACGTTGCGCAGCAGGACGCGCAGGCGGTCGGTCGTCGCCAGGGTGCGGACCTGCTGCAGCAGCGCGGCACGCTCGCGGCGGTCCGACTGGATGCCCTTCAACTGCTCGGTGATTTCGCCCTGCTCCGTCAGGACGAACGCGGTCTGCATGTAGCGCGCCGTGCGCAGCAGCGCCACCTCCCAGTTGCCCGCGCTGATCAGCAGCGGCACCCGGTTGTTCGCCAGCTGGTCGATCTGCTTGTTCAGCGCGTTCAGGTTCAGAATGCCCAGGCCCGCCACCACCACGAGCAGGGCGATGACGAGGCTGAACGCGCTCAACAGCCGGGTGCTCACGGACTTTTTCTGGAACATGGTCAAGTTGTAACTACTTGTGAAGCCCCATTAGACTGCACACGGCCGGGCAGGGGAAGGGGGCAAGTTGTAAACCGGATGGCCGGTGGGCGGTCGCTGCAACGCCGAAAGGGCGGGTTTACGCGAGGTCAGCCCAAGCCGGCAGGTGCAGCGACCCCGCCGTCACGGCCCGCGCAGCGCGGATCGCGCGCACCACGGCCAGGGCGGTGACTTCCGCCGCCATGGTGCCCAGCGTCATCATGCCCAGCGTCTTGCCGCTCGCGCCCGTGGCCAGCGCGAAGAGGGCGTCGCCGTCCGACAGGGTGTGCAAGGGGTTGATCGCGCGGGCCAGCCCGTCGTGCCCCATCGTGGCCAGGCGTCCCGTGTGCATCTTGTTCAGCACGGCATCGGTCGCGATGACGCCGATGGTGGTGTTGCTGCCGGCCAGCATGGGCGTCGCGCCAACGCCTTGCAGGAGGGCGCGCCGCGTGTCGAGCAGGGCCTGTCCATCCGCGGTCCGCGCACCGGCCAGGACGCGGCCCGTTTCCGGGTCCACCACGTCACCAAGGGCGTTGCAGGCAACGATGGCGCCGACGGTGACACCCTCCACGGTGACCGAGGCGGAGCCGATACCGCCCTTCATGGCGCGGGCGATGCCAAAGATCTTGCCGACGGCGGCGCCCGCGCCCGCGCCGAAGTTGCCTTCGGCCGGCGCGTCCTTCGATGCGGCTTCACAGGCGGCGTAGCCCGATGCGGCGTCCGGCCGGATGCGGGGGTCCCCCAGCGGCAGGTCGAACAGCACGGCCGCGGGGACCAGGGGGACGCGCGCCGGCCCGACCTCGAGGCCGATGCCCTGCTCGTCGAGCCAGCGCATGACGCCGCTCGCGGCGTCGAGGCCGAAGGCACTGCCGCCCGCCAACAGGATGGCGTGGACGCGTTCCACCACGTTGGAGGGCGAGAGCAGGTCGGTTTCGCGCGTGCCGGGGGCGGCGCCTCGCACGTCGACACCGCCCACCGCACTGCCGCGCGCCAGGACGACGGTGCAGCCGGTCGGCCGCCGGCTGTCGGTGAACTGGCCGACCTCGATGCCGAGGACGTCCGTGATGGAGGAGGGCATGAAATTCATTATCCATGCCGCGTTTTCTCGGCCCGAGACCGGCCCTGGGCCTCGTGGGCGAAGTACCCCGCGCCACGGAAGGACCTGTCCTACATGTGCTGCCCCGCGTTTGCCGACACCTGCGCAACGCTGGGCTTCCTACAGTGGGCGCTTCCGCCGGCACTTGCCGGCATCCCCGCGAAATCGACCTGCCCTGAGAGAGGAAACGCCATGAACACCGAGACGTCCACCAACCCCTTCCCCACCACGCTCGAGCAGTCGTCCGGCGGCGGCTCCGGCCTGAACGGCGGCGGCACCGCCCACCTGCACAAGGCCGCCCAGAAGATCCACGAAGCCGTGGACACGCTGGAGCAGAAGCTCGGCCAGAGCAGCGACAAGGTGATGGGCCTGCAGCAGGAATATGGCGACCTGGCTCGCGAGCAGGTGCGTGCGAACCCCCTCGCCGCCTTGGGCGCGGCCTTCGCCGTCGGCTTCATCTTCGCCAAGGTCTTCAGCAAGTAAGAGTACGTCAGCCAGCGCGAGGCGCGGCCAGTTCGGCCCGCGCCTGGCGCAGCACGCTGACCCCGGCCCACAGGGCCAAGCCCGCCATGATGGCCGCGACCACGAGGTCCGGCCAGCGGGTGCCGGTGCCCACCACCCCGAGCGCCGCCAACAGCACCGCGAGGTTGCCGATGGCGTCGTTGCGCGTGCACAGCCACACGCTGCGCATGTTCGCGTCGCCTTCACGGTATGCATAGAGCAGCCAGGCCACCGCCAGGTTGGCGGCGAGCGCCAGCACGCCCACCGCGCCCATGGTCACCGGCTCCGGCGTCTGGCCGGTGAAGGCGCCCCAGAGGGCACGCCCCAGGACCAGCGCGCCGAACAGCAGCATCGATGCGGCCTTCAGCATGGCCGTCCCCGAGCGCCACGCCAGGCCCATGGACAGCACCGCAAGCGACAGGCCGTAGTTGGCCGCGTCGCCGAAGAAGTCGATGGCATCGGCAAGCAGCGACACCGATCCAGAGGCGAGGCCGGCACCGATCTCCAGCAGGAACATCCCCAGGTTCACCACCAGCGCGATCCACAGCACGCGGCGGTAGCCGGGCGGGGGTACCCCGCCGCCCGTCCCGTGACTCGCGTGATCGTGGTGGTCATGGCTGTGGCAGTGCGCGGACATCGGTTCCTCTCCGTTGAATGCAGGTCTTGGGGTCATTGGAAACCCTGGAGCCGCTCCAGAGTCAAGCCGCTACGATCGCCTCATGAAGATCAGTGACTTGAGCCGCGCGACCGGCGTCGACGTCGACACCATCCGCTACTACGAGAAATCCGGTTTGCTGCCGCCACCAGCGCGCGAAGCCAACGGCTACCGCAGCTATGCAGATTCGCACCTGGAGCGCCTCGCATTCGTACGGCATTGCCGCGCGCTGGACATGCCGTTGGCCGACGTGAAGAGCCTGCTCGAGGTGGTCGACGGCCGGCAGGCCGAGGATAGCGGCATCGACATGCTCATCGAGGCGCAACTGCAGCGCGTGCGGGCGCGCCTGAAGAGCCTGCGCGCGCTGGAAAAGCAACTGGCGAAATTGCGCGAAAGCTGCGACGAGGATCACGCCGCGCATCCCTGCCGCATCCTGCAGGAACTCGTGGCGGCCGCGCATGGGGAGGCGTGCGCCTGCCATCCATCCAGCTAGGCGCGTGGCGCCGCCCGCGCCTTGTCGATCCACAACTGCAGGTTGTCGAGCAGGTCCGATTGACTGAACGAGCAGCTTTCTTCGGTGAAGAGCGCGCTCGCTTCGAGGCGGTCCAGCAACTGGTCGAGAACTTCGCCGAACCGAGGCGGCAAGCCGTCGAGCAGTGCCGCCAGATGGCGCGCCTGTCCGGAGAACGCGGCCGCGCTGGTATCGCCTCTGCGCAGGGACTCCAGGCCGGATTGCAGGAGGTCGATTTCGGTGACGGGCATGGCGGACATGGGCATCCGCGCATTGTGCCGGTGGCCGGTGCTATAACGGCCGCATGCAAGCTCCCGCAGCGCCCCGGCGCCCCGTCAACGTGCACGGCGCATATCACGCGCACGTGTATTTCGATGCGGCGACGGTGGCGCAAGCTCGCGCGCTGTGCGAAGAAGCCGGCTGCCTGTTCAAGGTGGCCGTGGGGAGGGTCCACGAGAAGAACGTCGGCCCGCATCCCCGCTGGAGCTGCCAGCTCGCGTTCAGCGCAGCGGAGTTCGACCGCATCGTCCCCTGGCTGGACTCCCATCGGCATGGCCTCGACGTCTTCGTCCATGGCCTGAGCGGCGACGACCTGAAGGACCACACCGACCACGCCTATTGGCTCGGCAACGCCTGGCCCCTCGATCTGTCGATCTTCTAATTGGGGTCAGATTCCAATTAATCCGTCAGTGAGGACAGGAACTGCTTCAGTTCCGGCGTCTGCGGATTCGCGAACAGTTCGGCCGGCGGCCCCATCTCGTGCACCAGGCCCTGGTGCATGAAGATCAGGCGGTCGCTCACCTTGCGCGCGAAGCTCATTTCGTGCGTCACCATCAGCAGGGTCATGCCTTCCTCGGCGAGGCTCTCGACCACGCGCAGCACCTCGCCGACCAGCTCTGGGTCCAGGGCGCTGGTGATCTCGTCGCACAGCAGCACGCCCGGCTCCATCGCCAGGGCGCGTGCGATGGCCACGCGCTGCTGCTGCCCGCCGGACAGCTGGTCCGGCATCGCGTCGAACTTCTCGGCCAGGCCGACGCGTTCCAGCAGCTTGCGCGTCTGGGCCTCCGCCTCCCCCTTGACCTTCTTCTTCACCAGCGTCGGCGCCAGCATGACGTTGCGCCCGACGCTCAGGTGCGGAAACAGGTTGAAGTTCTGGAAGATCATGCCGACACGCTGGCGCAGCTCGCGCATCGACGTGGGACTGTCATGCCGCAGCGCCTGGCCGTCGACCGACAGCGCGCCCTCCTGGAAGACCTCCAGGCCGTTGATGCAACGCAGCAGCGTGCTCTTGCCCGAGCCGCTCTTGCCGATGATGGCGATCACTTCGCCCTTCTGCACCTTCAGGTCGATGCCCTTCAGCACCTCGTTGGCGCGGTAGGACTTGCGCAGTGCGGTGATCTCAACGATGGGACGCATTCATTCTCCTCTCGAGACCGCGGGCGTAGAGACTGACCGGGTAGCAAAGCGCGAAATAGAGCAGGGCCACAAAGCTGTACACCACGAAGGGCTTGAAAGTGGCGTTGGTGATCATGGTGCCGGCCTTGGTGATCTCGATGAACCCGATCACCGAGGCGAGCGCCGTGCCCTTGACCACCTGCACCAGGAAGCCCACGGTTGGCGGGATGGCGATCTTGAGCGCCTGTGGCAGCACGACGTGGCGCAGTTGCTCACCGAAATTCAATGCCAGACTTTGAGCCGCTTCCCATTGGCCTTTGGGAATGGACGCGACGCAGCCGCGCCAGATCTCCGCGAGAAAGGCGCTGGTGTACAGCGTGAGCGCCACCGCGGCCGCCGTCCACGGCGAGGTGTTGATGCCGAACAGCGCGATGCCGAAGTAGGCCAGGAACAGCTGCATCAGCAGCGGCGTGCCCTGGAACAGCTGCACGTAGCCCGAGACGAAGCGCTGCAAGGCCACGGAAGGCGTGAGCCTCGCCACGAGCAATGCCAGCCCGACCAACCCGCCGCCGACGAAGGCGATCAGCGAAAGAGCGACGGTCCAGCGCGCTGCCAGCAGCAGGTTGCGCAGGATGTCCCAGGAGGAGAACTCGACCATCAGAAGAGGAACCGGGCGCCGGCCCAGTTCAGCAGGCGGCGCAACGCGATCGACAGCGCCAGGTAGATGGCCGTGGCGATGATGAAGGCTTCGAATGCGCGGAAGTTGCGGCTCTGGATCAGGTTGGCGGCATAGCTCAGTTCCTCGGTGGAGATCTGTCCGCACACCGCGGAGCCGAGCATCACGATGATGATCTGGCTGACGAGCGATGGCCACACCTTGCGCAGCGCCGGCGGCAGCACCACGCGCAGGAAGATCTGCATGCGGTTCAAGGCGAGGCTGAGCGCCGCCTCGATCTGCCCGCGCGGCGTGGCCTCCAGGCCGGCACGGATGATCTCGGTGGCGTACGCGCCCAGGTTGACCACCATCGCGATCACCGAAGCGGCTTCCGGCGACAGCCGGAAGCCCGCGGCCGGCAACCCGAAGAAGATGAAGAACAGCTGCACGATGAAGGGCGTGTTGCGGATCAACTCCACGTACACGCCCACCACCCAGCGCAGCCAGGTCGGTCCGTCACTGCGGGCCCAGGCGCAGGCCACACCGACGACCACCCCGATCACCGCGGAGATCGCGGTGAGTCCGAGGGTCCACGCCACGCCCTTCAGCAGCATGGGCCACTGGGCGAGGATGGCGAGGAAGTCGAAGGTGATGCGCATGGCTGGCTCGTGCTGGGGTTCGCCTGCGGGCTCACCGCCAGCCTACGAATCGCGCCGTAGGCTGGGGTGAGCGCGACAGCCGAACCCCGGCGATTTCAGTTCGGCAGCTCTCCGGTCGGCCGGCCCAGCCACTTCACTGCCATCTTGTCGAGATCGCCGGACTTCTTGGCTTCGGCAATGATGTCGTTGACCTTCTGGCGCAGCTTGTCCTCGCCCTTGCCCACGCCGATGAAGTTCGGCGAATCCTTCAGCACGAACTTGAACTCGGTGCCCATGGCCGGGTTCTTGGCCATCATGGCGCCGGCCACCTGCGCGCTGGTGGCCAACGTCTGCACCTGGCCCGCCATGTAGGCGGACACAGTGGCGTTGTTGTCCTCGAAGCGCCGCAGTTCCGTGGCGGGCGGCGCCACCTTGGTGAGTTCCATGTCATCCACCGAACCTCGCGTGACGGAGATGGACTTGCCGGCCAGGTCCGCCGGACCCTTGACCGTGATGCTCTTGGGCGCGAAGACCGCGATGAAGAACGGCGAATAGGCGGCGGTGAAGTCGATCACCTTCTCGCGGTCCGGGTTCTTGCCCAGCGTGGAGATCACCAGGTCGGCCTTCTTCGTCTGCAGGTAGGGGATGCGGTTGGCGGTGGTGACCGGCAGAAGTTCAACCTTCACGCCCAGTTTCGCGGCGATGTAGTTCGCCATCTCGATGTCCAGACCCTGGGGCTTCAGGTCGGTGCCGACGAAGCCGTAAGGCGGGAAGTCGGTGGGGATCGCGATCTTGATCTCCTTGGACTTCAGGATGTCGTCCAGCGCGGTCTGCGCCTGGGCGGCGCTGGCGGCGAGGAGAAGGGCGGCGGCGAGGGCGACGGTGAACTGGCGCTTGCTGGACTTCATAGGAGGGCTCCGAGGTAGGTCGAGGAGGAATCGTCGGCGTCGATGGGCTTCTTGCCCTTTCCCGCCGTCGCCGGTTTGCGTTTGCTTGTACGCAAGACTTGTGCCGCACTGGGCTCGTTGAGCGGTGCCAGCGCGTCACGCAGTAGCGCCAGGGGGTCGCTGTTGGCGGGCAGCCGCAAGTGCGCCTGCACGGTGCCGATGTGGCGCGCCATCAGTGCCTCCGCACCAATGCGGTCGCCCTTTTCCAGTGCGGCGACGATCTGCACATGGTCCTCGCACGACTGCGCGGCGTCGTGCGACGACTGGTAGAGCATCGCGATCAATGTGGTGCGCGCCGTGAAGTCGCGCAGCGTGTCGGCGAGCAGGCTGTTGCCCAGGCATTCGGCCAGGCACACGTGGAAGTCGCCGAGCAGGAAGCTGCGGGCGCCCACGTCGGTGCCCTTCACGGCGGCCTTCTCGCGCGCGAGGTGCGCCTTGAGCTCCTTCAGCTTGCCCTTGTCGAGGGCGCCCGTGTTGCGGATCAGCCCCAGCTCGATCACGCGCCGGGCCTCGAAGGCCTCGCGTGCTTCGTCCTGCGAAGGCTCGATCACGTACCAGCCGCGCCGTGCGCTCACCGTGACGATGCCGCGCGCGGCCAGCCGCGTCAGCGCCTCGCGCACGATGGTGCGGCTGCAGTCGAACAGCATGGCGAGTTGCTGCTCGCCGAGCCGCGAACCTGGCGCGAGCTTCTGCGCCATCACCGCTTCAAGGATGCGGTCGCTGATCTCGGAGGGGCTGGCCATCCACTTGCGTCGCAGCTTTCATGCCTGCTGGTATGCAAGATTGGTGCACCAATGACGGGCGCCACGCCCGTTCGCCGGGCACCCGCGGGTGCCCGGCACTGCGCGATCAGTCCAACTTGGCGCCGGACTTCTTCACCGCATCCGCCCACCGCGGCATCTCGGAAGCCAGGTACTTGGCAAAGTCTTCCGCGCCCAGGTAGGCCGGATCCGCCCCCTGCGTGAGCATGCGGCTGCGGATCTCCGGGGTGGTCAGCACCTGGCGGAAAGCATCGCTCAGTTTCGCGGTGATGTCCTTCGGCAGGTTGGCCGGCGCGAGGAAGCCGTAGAAGCCGACCACCTCGAAGTCCTTGATGCCGGACTCCATCGCGGTCGGGACGTCCGGCAGCGCGGGGTTGCGCTCGCGGCTGGTCACGGCGAGGGCCTTGACCTTGCCCTGCTTGTGGTACGCCGCCGCCTGCGGGATCGACTCGGCCATGAACTGCACCTGGCCCGCCATCAGGTCGGTGAAGGCCGGCGCGCTGCCGCGGTAGGGGATGTGGACCATGAACAGCCCCGTGGACGTCTTGAACATCTCCGGCACCAGGTGGCTGATGCCGCCGTTGCCCGCCGATCCGTAGTTCACCTGGCCGGGCCGGGTCCGGGCGTAGTCCATGAACTCCTTCAGGGAGTTCGCGGGCACCTTCGGGTTGACCAGCAGCGCCAGCGGCTGCATGGCGCTGCGGGCGATCGGGGTGAAATCGCGCAGGGTCTGGTAGGGCAGCTTGCTGTAGAGCGCCGGGTTGATCACCATCACGCCGGTGTTGGCCAGCATCAGCGTGTAGCCGTCGGCGGGTGCCTTCATCACGTCCTGCGCGCCCACCGTGCCGCCGGCGCCGGCCTTGTAGTCGATGACGATGGGCTGGCCCAGCACGGCCTGCAACCTCTCGGCAAGCAGGCGCGCGTGCTGGTCCAGCGGGCCGCCGGCGGGGAAGCCGATCACCAGCCGGATCGGCTTCTCGGGGTAAGCGGCGGCCGCCGCGATGCTCGTTGCAGCCAGCAGGGCCGCGGTCGCGGCCTTCCAGAACTTCATGCGTCGTCTCCTGTTTCGTCGTGCGGAACCATGATATCGGTCGCCCAGGTGACGCCCTTGCGGGGTTCCCCGGTGCACCGCAACAAACCGAATGGCTACCCTCCCGGCATGGATCGACCGCATCACAAGTTCTGGCCCAAGCGCCTGCCGCACGCCCTGACCATCCCCGCCACGTCCCTCTGGGACAACCTGGCCACCAGCGCGAGGCGCTATCCCGACAAGGCGGCCATCATCTTCTTCGGGCGCCGCACCAGCTATGCCGAACTGCAGCGGCAAGCCGAAAAGCTGGCCGCCCGCCTGCAGGCGATGGGCGTGCGCAAGGGCGACCGCGTGCTGCTCAACATGCAGAACTGTCCGCAGCTGATCATTGCGCACTTCGCCATCCTGCGCGCCAACGCGGTGGTGGTCCCGGTGAACCCGATGAACCGCGCGGAGGAGCTGAAGCACTACATCACCGACCCGGACGCCAAGGTGGCGATCACCACCAGCGACCTGGCCGGGGAGATCGCCCGGGCCGACGCCGAACTGCCGGCCAGCGAGCGCTTGTCGCACCTGATCGTCACGCACTTCACCGACGCCTTCGATCCGGAGGCTCCCGAGTGCGGCCCATTGCCCGCGGCGTGGCGCGACTGGCTGCTCACGCGGCACGCCTTCCCGGGCCTGGTCAGCGGCCAGGTCATCGGCTGGAACGCGGCGCTGGACAACGGCTTGCCTTTGGGCGAGGTGACGGTCGGCCCGGCGGACCTGGCGGTGCTGCCCTACACCAGCGGCACGACCGGCCACCCCAAGGGCTGCATGCACCCGCACCGCAGCATCATGCACAACGCCATGGCCAGCACCGTCTGGGGCAACGGCACGGCGGAGGGCGTCATGCTGCTGGTCGTGCCGATGTTCCACATCACCGGCATGGTCAGCGTGATGCACTCGCACATCTACATGGGCGCGACGCTGGTCGTGATGCCGCGCTGGGACCGCGACCTGGCCGGCCACCTGATCTCCAGCTACAAGGTCACCACCTGGACCAACATCCCCACCATGGTCATCGACCTGCTGGGCAGCCCCAACTTCGCGTCGTTCGACCTGTCCAGCCTGCACCACATCGGCGGCGGCGGCGCGGCGATGCCGCAGGCAGTGGCGCAGCGGCTGCTGGAGCAGTACGACCTGCGCTATGTCGAAGGCTACGGCCTGACCGAGACGGCGGCGCCCTCGCACAGCAACCCGCCCGACGCGCCCAAGCAGCAGTGCCTGGGCATCCCCTTCCTGAGCTGCGACTCGCGCGTGATCGACCCGGAGACGCTGAAGGAGTTGCCGCCGGGCGAGCAGGGCGAGATCATCATGCGCGGCCCGATGGTGTTCGACGGCTATTGGAAGCGCCCCGAAGCCACCGAAGCCGCATTCATCGAGTTCGAGGGCCAGCGCTTCTTCCGCTCGGGCGACCTGGGCCGCACCGACGAGGACGGCTACTTCTTCCTCACCGACCGCCTCAAGCGGATGATCAACGCGTCCGGCTTCAAGGTCTGGCCGGCGGAGGTGGAGGCGCTGATGTTCCGCCACCCGGCCATCCAGGAGGCCTGCGTCATCTCCACGCGCGACGCCTACCGCGGCGAGTCGGTGAAGGCCGTGGTGGTCGTGCGCGCCTCCCACAAGGGCCAGGTCAGCGAGCAGGACATCGTCGACTGGTGCCGGGCCAACATGGCCGTGTACAAGGTGCCACGCATCATCCAATTTGTTGATGCCTTGCCCAAGAGCGGCAGCGGCAAAGTGATGTGGCGCAGCTTGCAGGAGGCCGAAGGTCAGGCGTAGACTGTCCGTTCAGGCGAGGCGATCGACCAACAACAAGGAGGCGCCCACCGAATGACCAACGACCCCGCTCCCAGCACCGATTGGAAGGAGCGCATCGCTCCCGACGAGGCCGAACGCTACGCGAAGTTCGCCACGCAGTTCGCCGAGATCCAGGCCCGCAAGTCCAAACGCCATGGTGCCGGGCGCGCCCTGCACCGCAAGCAGCTCTCCGCCGCGCAGGGCACGCTGGAAGTGCTCGATGGCCTGCCCCACTACGCGCATTTCGGCCTGTTCGCGGTGCCGCACGACTACGAAGTCTGGGTTCGCCTGTCCAACGGTGGCATGGACCGCGCGCCCGACAAGGTGCCCGACATCCGCGGTTTCGCCCTGCGCGTGCTCGGCGTGCGCGGCAACTCCGCGCTCGGCAACGGCCCGGCCGTGAGCCAGGACTTCACCCTGATCAACCAGGAAGCCTTCGCGTTCGCCGGCAGCACCGAGTTCGTCGAGTTCGCCGTGGCCGCCTCGCGCGGGAACGCCGAGCTGTTCAAGTACATCTTCAAGCGCTACGGGCTGCTCGGCGCGCCGCGCCAGTTGGGGAAGATGATCAAGGTGGTCAAGAAGCCTTTCACCGGTTTTGCCACCGAAACGCTGTTCAGTGCGCTGCCGATGGCCAACGGGCCGTACGCCGTGCGGGTGCGCCTGGTGCCGTCCGCCGCCAACGGCAAGCCCGAGAGCGGCGCCCACAACGACTGGTCCGCCGACTTCGCGGCGCGGCTGCGCAAGGGCCCGCTGCATTGGGACATGCAGCTGCAGTTCTTCGCCAGCGAAGCACTCACGCCGATCGAAGACGCTTCGGTCAACTGGACCACGCCCTATTCGACGGTGGCCCGGTTGATGCTGCCGCAGCAGGACCTGGACTCGCCCGACGCCAAGACTTTCGCCGAGCGGGTCGAAGGCTCCGTCATCGACCCCTGGCAGGCACTGGTCGAGCACCGGCCGCTGGGCGATGTCCAGCGCGCGCGCAAGGTCGTCTACTTCCAGAGCCAGAAGGGGCGCGGCGCCAGCTGACCGCCCGGGGCCGGCGCTGGCTCGCGACCTCATCTGTCGGAGTTTGCCTACAGGGTCAGCGGCGGGCAGCCGCTACCATGGCCCAGCACCCCGGCGCTTCGTCCGTGGGCTCGTCAGCACCGGATGCAAGCCAAGACAATCGACCACGATTTGCCAAGACAGGAACGTGCCTCCACCGGAATCCCGGGGTTGGATGACGTTCTGGGGGGCGGCCTGCCCATCCGGCACCTCTACCTGGTGGAGGGCAACCCGGGGGCGGGAAAGACGACGCTCGCATTGCAGTTCCTGCGCGATGCGGGAGAGCGTGGTGAGCGCGGCTTGTATGTCACGCTGTCGGAAACGGCCGATGAACTGAGGACGGTGGCCGCTTCGCATGGCTGGTCGCTGGCCGGCATCGAGCTGTTCGAACTGGTGAGCAGCGAAGGCCTGAGCCCGGAAGTGGAGCAATCCATTCTTCATCCCTCGGAGGTCGAACTGGGCGAGACCGTGCGTGGGATCATGTCCGCGGTCGACCAGATGCGCCCCAGCCGCGTGGTGTTCGACAGCCTGTCCGAAATGCGGCTGCTGGCGCAGACCCCCTTGCGCTACCGGCGCCAGGTGCTCGCGCTCAAGCGTTTCTTCGCCGAACGCAAGTGCACGGTGCTGATGCTGGATGACTGTTCCGACCACCACGCGGACCAGCAATTGCACAGCATCGCCCACGGGGTGATCCGGCTCGAACAAGCCGTGGACCAGTACGGGCCCGAGCGGCGGCGCCTGCGCGTGATCAAGATGCGCGGCATCCGGTACCGGGGTGGCGACCACGACTTTTCGCTCAACACGGGTGGACTCTCCGTTTACCCGCGCCTGGTCGCGTCCGAGCACCGCTTCGACGCGGAAGCGCGCGTGGTCAGCACCGGGTTCGAACGCCTCGACGCATTGATGGGTGGCGGCCTGGCGCGCGGCAGCAACACCCTGTTCGTGGGGCCGTCCGGCGTGGGCAAGACCACCACCGCCATTGCGTGCGTGCTGGCGGCGCTGCGCCGCGGCGAAAAGGCGGCCTACTACCTGTTCGACGAAGGCCTGGGCACCTTGCTGTTGCGGGCCAGGGCCCTGGGCCTGGACGTCCAGCCCTTCATCGACAATGGCCAGTTGTCCGTCATCGCCCTGGACCCGGCCGAAGTGTCGGCCGGCGAATTCGCGCACATGGTCCGGCACGCCGTCGAGGATGCCGGCGCACTGACGGTGGTCATCGACAGCCTCAACGCCTACCTGCAGGCCATGCCGGGCAGCAAGTACCTGTTGCTGCAGATGCACGAACTGCTCACCTACCTGAACCACCGGGGCGTCGTGACGATCCTGGTGCTGGGGCAGCACGGCCTGCTCGGGGAATTGCATGCTGACGTGGACATGAGCTACCTGAGCGACTCCATCCTGCTGTTCCGCTTCTTCGAGGCGCGCGGCAATCTGCTCAAGGCCGTCTCGATGATCAAGAGCCGCACCGCGCGGCACGAACTCACCATCCGCGAATTCCGCATCGGCAATGAAGGCATCGAGATCGGCCCGGAAGTGACCGACTTCGAAGGCGTGCTGGCGGGCATCGCCTCCTACCGCGGCACACAGCACCTGCTGGGCGACGCGGACCTGGTGCGGCCATGACGGAGATGCGCGTCCTCATCCACGCCCCGCGCGGGCGCGACGGCGCCGTCGTCGAAGGGGTCCTGACGCAGCAGGGCATCGCCTGCAAGGTCTGCGAGAGCCACGACGACCTGATCGACTGCCTGCTCCAGGGTGCGGCCTGCGTCATCCTGACGGAGGAGGCGCTCCCCGAACTCCAGTCCGACCAGCGCCTGCTGGGCTGGCTGGAGGCGCAGCCTTCCTGGTCCGACTTCCCGTTCGTGGTGCTCGCCACCAAGCGCGAAGGCCGCCGTGCCGACAAGGACTTCCGCTCCCTGCACAGCCTGGGCAACCTGGTGCTGCTGGAGCGGCCCCTCAACGCCGAGACGCTCGCCAGCGCCGCCGAATCCGCCGTCCGCGCGCGGCGCCGCCAATACGCGGCGCGCACGCACCTCGAAGAGCTGAGCAACACGCGCAGCGAACTCGAACGGCTGAACGGGGAGCTCGAAGACCGCATCCTGCGCCGCACCAAAGAGCTGGCCAGCGCGAACGACCGGCTGATGAAGGAAATCAACGAGCGCGAACGGGCCCAGGCCGCGCTCACCCAGGTGCAGAAGATGGAGGCGATCGGCCGGTTGACCGGCGGCATCGCCCACGACTTCAACAACCTGCTGCACGTGGTCAACATGAACCTCGAGCTCGTGTCGATCTACGCGAAGGAGGAGAAGGTCAAGCCCGTGGTGGAGCGCGCCAAGAGCGCGGCGCGCCGCGGCTCCCGCCTCACCAACCAGTTGCTGTCGTTCGCCCGCAGCCAGTCGCTGCTGCCCAAGCTGACCCAGGTGAACCAGTTGCTCATGGGCATGAAGGACCTGATCGAGATCTCCGTGGGCTCGGCGGTCGAGGTCGAGTTCGACCTGTGCGAGGAGCCGGCGCCGGTCGTCGTCGACCCGAGCCAGTTCGAGATGGCGATCCTCAACCTGGCGGTGAATTCGCGCGACGCCATGCCCGAGGGCGGCAAGATGAAGGTCTCGACGCGCACCGCCACTCTGGAAGCCGGCGAGCGTGACGTCCCGCCCGGCGACTATGTGATCGTGACCGTCAGCGATACCGGCGGTGGCATTCCCGCGCAGGTGCTGCCCAAGGTCTTCGACCCGTTCTTCACCACCAAGCCGGTGGGGCAGGGCACGGGGCTCGGCCTGAGCCAGGTGTACGGCTTCGCGCGCCAATCAGCCGGCGGCGCCACCATCCGCAGTGACGAGGGCCGTGGCACGACCGTGGAAATGCTCTTCCCCCAGGTCGATGGCGAACCCGAGACCGCTTTGACCACGCTGCAGGCGCCGGCCGTGCCGACGCGCGCCCGCGACTGCCACATCCTGGTGGTGGAGGACGATCCCGAAGTGCGGCGCGTCATCGTCGAATGCCTCAGCATCATCGGCTACAAGGTCACCGAGGCGGCGAACGGCACCGAGGGCCTGGCCGCGTTGCAGGCCAAGAAGCCGGACCTGATGGTGGTGGATTACGCGATGCCGGACATGACGGGCGCCGAAGTGATCTCGCAGGCGCGGGTCCTGGTGGGCAACCTCCCCGTGATCCTCGCCACCGGCTACGCGGACATGGCCGCCGTGGAGCGGCTCGCCGGCAAGCCGACCATCCTGCGCAAGCCCTTCGACATCGCCGCACTGGGCGACGCCGTCAGCGCGGCGCTGGAGAGCGAGCGCGAGAAAGCGACGCTGTAGACGCATGGGCCGGCGCAGGTGCAGGACGCTGATCTTCTCGACTGCCTCGTCATCGGCGGAGGCGCCGCCGGCCTGACGGCGGCCGTGTACCTGGGACGCTACAAGCGGCGAGTCCAGGTTGTCGACGCCGGCGCCAGCCGGCTGCGGCTGATCCCCCTGAGCCGCAACGTGCCGGGCTTTCCGGAAGGCATCGCCGGGCCGGACCTGTGGCGCCGCATGCGCGAGCACGCCGTCGCGTACGGCGTGCCCATCGCCGAAGCATGCATCGAGCGCCTGGAACAGCGCGCCGGCGGCGGCTTCATCGCCCACGCAGCCGGCCGTGAATGGCACGCGCGCTATGTGATCCTGGCGACGGGCGCCTGTGACGTCGCCCCCGAGATTCCTGGCCTGGACCATGCGCTGCAAGCCGGCCAGGTGCGCTATTGCCCGGTGTGCGACGGCTTCGAGACCCAGGGCCAGCGCGTGGCCGTCCTGGGACGCGCCGGCCACGGCCTGCGCGAATCGCTCTTCGTGGCCGGCTTCGGCAACGAGGTCACCTGGCTGGCCATGCAGTCGCAGGAGGAGGTGGCACCGGCCGACCTGGCCCGCCTGCGCGAAGCTGGCGTGCGCATCGCCGAAAGCGCACCCACCCGCATCGAATGCAGCCAGTCGGACGGTGTCTGCGTCGACCTGGTGAATGGCCAACGCCTGCACTTCGAAACGCTGTACCCGGCGCTGGGCCTGGTGCACGCCTGCGGCCTGGCGACGGCGCTCGGCGCGCGGGCCCATGCCGACGGCCAGCTCGAAGTCGACGCACACCAGCAGACCTGCGTGCCGGGGCTCTACGCCGCGGGCGACGTCTCCGTGGACCTGAACCAGATCAGCGTCGCCACCGGGCATGCCGCGATCGCGGCGACGGCGATCCACAACCGGCTCTGACTTCCTCTACGATGGGTGCGTCCAGCAGCACCATCGGAGCGGTCCCTTGAAGATCAAGAGCGTCGAACCCTTCATCCTGCATGTGCCCGTCACCGGCAGCCAGATCGCCGACAGCACGCACAGCATCAGCCACTGGGGCGTGGTCGGCGCATGCATCACCACGGAAGACGGCCTGGCGGGCTACGGCTTCACCGGCACGCACGCGCACCTGCCGGGCGACCAGCTCATCACGCGCTGCATCGCCACCTGCCACGCGCCCCTGCTGGTCGGCGAGGACGCCGGCGACGTGCAGCGGCTCTGGCTCAAGCTGGCGCGCAACCCGGCGCTGCAATGGATCGGCCGCGCGGGCATCACCACGCTGTCGCACGCCGCCATCGACATCGCCTTGTGGGACCTGAAGGCCAAGTCCGCGGGCGTACCGCTGTGGAAGCTGCTCGGCGGCCAGGTGCGCCCCAAGGTTCGCGCGTACAACACCGACATCGGCTGGCTGTCGATCGGCGATGCGCAGCTGGTCGAAGGCGCGCAGCGCGCCGTGGCAGAGGGCTTCACGGGCATCAAGATCAAGGTGGGATCCACCGTCGAACGCGACCTGCGCCGCCTGGCCGCCGTGCGCGCGGCGATCGGCCCCGACGTCACGCTGGCCGTCGACGGCAACGGCAAGTGGGACTTGGCCACCTGCCTGCGCTTTTGCCGGGGCGCCGAGGCGCAGGACGTCTACTGGTTCGAGGAGCCGCTCTGGTACGACGACGTGAAAGGCCACGCCGACCTGGCGCGGGCCACGCGGGTGCCGGTGGCGCTGGGCGAGCAGCTGTACACGCAGGACGCATTCAGCGAGTTCTTTCACCAGCGCGCCATCCACTGGGTGCAGCCGGATGTGACGCGCATGGCCGGCATCACCGAGGTGTGGCGGGTCTGTGAGACCGCGCACTCGTACCGCCTGCCGGTCGCGCCGCATGCGGGCGACATGAGCCAGGTGCACGTCCACCTCAACCATGCGCACCCGGCCTGCGAGGTGCTGGAATACATCCCCTGGATCAAGGACTGCTTCACCGACCCTGCGGAAGTGGTGGATGGTGACTTCCGGCGGCCGTCCGAACCAGGGGCTGGTACCACGCCGACGCCGCAGGCCTGGGAGCGCTTCCGCCAGCCGGCGGCCTGACAAGGATTGTGGGGTAAACGCTGAAGCGCGGCCCCAAGGCGTGGGCTAAGGTAGAAAGCTCTCATCCTGCTCCAGGAGCTTCCCATGCGCGCCATCCTTGCCCTGATTGCCGGCCTGGCCTTCGCCGGTGCCGCCGCCGCCCACAACTGCCCCAACGAGATGAAGGCGATCGACGCCAAGCTGGGCACCAAGCCCCAGATGTCCAAGGCCGACATGGACAAGGTGGTGGCCTTGCGCAAGAGCGGCGAGGACCATCACAAGGCCGGCAAGCACAGCGAATCGATGAAGGACCTGGGCGAAGCGAAGAAGATGCTCGGAATCTGATCCGCGGGCTATTTGGCGGTGATCCAGGCGGCGGTCTGCCGCACGACCTCCCGCTCCAGGCCATTGAAGCCATGGTGTGCGAAGGCCTCGCAGGGGTCCCCCCGGTTCTGTCCGCCCTGGAAGGACAGCAAGTGGCTGCGGGGCGCGCCTGCCAGCTTGCGCATGAGTCCGGGCACTTCCGAGTAGGCGCACAACGAGCAGGCATCCTGCTCGTGATGCACCACCAGCACGGGCACGCGGATCTTTTCCAGCGGCATCGCGGGCACAGCGCGGCCTCGCGGATCCGTCACGATGGTCGCGGTGAGCACGATGCCGTCGGGCCCGTCGGCGCCGGTCAACTCCGTGGCCACGTAACCCACTGACTGTGTGCCACGGCTGGTTCCAACAAGCCAGACCGGAACCTTCGCAGTCTCGCGGACCCAGCCGATGACGGCTTTGACATCGGCAACGTGTTCCGGCCTTTGCCGTGCACCTTGCAGATAGGGTGGAGTTTGCCGGTCCGACGGCGTGTCGAGCACGATCACCAGCAGGCCTTGCTCCGCGAACAGCTGGCGCGAGCGCACGAGGAAGTTGCCTGTGCCCCAGTTCATCGACCCGTTGGGGAAGATCTGCAAGCCCCCATGGCCGCCGGCGAAGAGCACGACGGCCGCCTTCGGGTCTGGCGGGGCCAGCACGAGCATCCGTTGGGTGACGCCGCCCCGGGTCGGGATGTCGACGGGCTTCTCGGCGACCTGGGCCCGCGCCTGCGATCCCACCGTCATCGCCAGGAGCAGGGCGACGGCGAGAGCGCGGAGGATGTGCATGACTACACCTGCAGCGAGCCGCGAAAGCCCCGGGCGGCGTAGTACGAGTCCGCGCCATTGTGATAGACGAACACCCGGCCATAGCGCCTGTCGCAGAAGAGGGCGCCCCCGAGCGAGCGGACGTCGGGTGGTGTCTGCACCCAGCTGGACGTCTTGGTGTCGAATTCGCCCAGCGTCTGCAGCACGCGGTACTGTTCCTCCGTCAGCAACGCGATCCCCATGGCGGCCGCCATTTCGAGGGCGCTGTCCTTCGGCTTGTTTTCCTTGCGGGCGTCAAGTGCTTTCCGGTCGTAGCAGACACTGCGCCTCCCGGCCGGACTTTGCGCGGAACAATCGCAGAAGGTGAACCGGGCGGGCTTGCTGTCGCGGCCGATCACGTCCGGTTCGCCGCCGGATGCTTCCATCGCGCGGAGCGACGTCAGTGCGGTAGGGTTGGCTTCCAGCCTCGCCCCGACATCCGCCCAGGCCATGCCTGCGTGCCGGTGCATGTTTTTCTCGAAGCGCGCCTGGAGGATTTCGAGCAGTGGGTCAGCTTGTGGCTTCATGGAGGTTCCGCCGTGAATTGGATGCCATTCTGGTCCGCCCAGGCGCGTAGCGCCTGTTCGATCCCGTTCGACTCGTAGGCGTGCCAGGTGTCCAGCATCCCGATCGCATCGAGCAGGCTCTTGAACTTCCCGTACGCCCCCGGTCTCCCGAAAAAGCCCCTGACCTCCACGGATCGCGCCGGCACGTGCTCCTCCGTGAACTCGAGCGCCAGGCTCCTGCCAAGGTCAAGCTCGTTCTTGCTCGGAACCGCCAGGTACAAGCTGTCGTCATCCACATCGGCGGGAGGCTCGTCCCCGGAGTCGTCCAGATCGGAGACCAGCCAGATCTTCCCCGTCTCGCGGCTCACATAGGCGTTGTTCTCGAAAGGCCCGACCGCGCTGACCCACTCGAATGCGTCGAGGAGTTCGGAAAGGCGGACGAAGGTGGTCATGTCGGTTTCATCCGGGCAGTTTCATGGGCAAAGCCGGCATGAGCGCGCCGGCTCATCCGAATACTTGTGTGACCTCGATCGTTCCGACGATGTTGTCATTCATCTCCTCCAGGTCTTCTGCCGGAATCCAAACCAGGCGGTGTCCGGGTCCTCTCGCACGAGGTCCCATTCGCGATCAGTAGCCCAGGACAACGACTCACGCGCGCTTGAGCGCTCCGGCTCCTGCCAATGTTGCACCCAGGCTTCTGCAAGTGAGCCGAGGTCTTCATTCATGAGGGATAACGTGCGAGTAACCGGCGACTTGCGCCAGGAACTCGCGGAGCGAGCGGACGCCGCAAGGCGTCCGCGTTGACTAGCTGGTTAGACATCGATTTCCACGCTTCGCTACTCTGAACCGAACCCGTGCTTCTTCGCAAAGTGGCGATGAAGGATGAAGTCAAGAAAGAGTGCCTCCATAGGCTCATTCTTCGGCAGCTCATTCTTCGGTGGGGTTGCGTGATCGATCATCGATTCCATCGCCGAACGAATTTGACGCCCAATATCCTCGAAAACCAGGCTAGCGCGAGCACGGTCGGCAGGAAACGAGGGAGTGCCCTCCGCGTAGATCGCAGCCGTCAAAATTGCTTTCGTCACAGGCGAAGTGCTCACTTGCTGCAGCAAGGCAAGCGCAGCATCGTTGCTGGGACTAGGGACAGCCCGTTGCAGATGCATAAAGGCGAGGCAGAGCCTTGCACGGTCGTCCCCTCCAGACGCCCCCGATAGCAACTGGTCCAGTCCGGCCGCAACTTCCTTCGGGTTGCCGCTCGAGACTCTACGAGCAGCCAAATCGTTGGCAGGTTCGAGACACACCCCCATCGCCGCCAACGGGATTGTCATTGCCGCAAGAAGTACCAATGCGCGAGAGACCGTGTTCATCGACGTCTAACGCAATGTATAGAGCACGCGCCGGATATCCCCGACGCTGCTCGATATGAAGTTCGAGGAAGTCGCCGCAACTAGAAGCCCGCATTCACATTTTTGCTCAAGGCTCATCTCGCCCACCTCCGCTCGCCGCACGATCACCGGCAGCCAAGTCTTGCTCGATATCCGTGCCGGATAACACTCATTCTTGACGGAGAACCCAATCAGGTCAAATGCCGAAGCTGTTGATGGCCAATGGGTTGGCCGTGGCGCGGGCATCTGCATGACAAATAAAAGTCGCGCCAAACGCCGCATGGCGCTGGGGAACCATGAGGCACACTGGGGCCCCCGTCAGCGCGGGCGTTTTCGTAGCACCAGGCAGAGAAGATCCCACGCACATCGGCGCGCGGCTTTTCCACGCTAGTTGCAGTTTTCCGCAATCCCTCGCTGCGCAGCCGCCAGTTCGGCCGCCCGCTTGTCATCATCGACGTACTGCCTCTCCCCTTTGTTGTCCAGCCTGTAGACCGGGCGCTCCGACTTCAGGGCGCCCAGGTTCTTGCGCGCGCTGTCGCAGCGCACAGCCCGGTTGTGAGCCTCGGCTTGCTGATTCTTGAGTTTGAGCTCGTCCGCCGCCTGCTGATTCTGGTTCGTCTCCGCTTTTGCGCGCGCATTCGCGGCCGCGGCCTTCTTCTTTTCGATCTCGGCGGGGTCCGTGGATGGTGGGGTGGGGCGGGCAACGTACTGCGAGCCCGTCGCCGCGCCCTGGCATGGTTGATCCTGGAAGGCCACCTTGCCATCGGGTTGCCTGCACTTGTAGGTCTGGGCTGCGGCCCAAAGAGGTGTCAGTGCAAGTGCTGCTGCCAGGAGATGTCGTCGCATGGTGGATCTCAGTGGAAGAATGGTGAACGGGGGCCTGATGTGGATGGCCAATCATTCTCCACGATGTCACTCCGTCGCCGTCGCCGTTGCCGGCGCGGCAGGTGACTCCATTCACCTGCGTCCCTTCTCAACCGATCTGCGCTCCCCGCTCCGCCAGCAGCTCCCGCAACAGCGACCGATGGCAGCGCTGCTCGTTCTCGCAGTAGCACCCGACGGCGAAAGCAGTTTGGTGCGACATCGCCGCCAGCAGGTCGATCACGCGGCTGGTGTCGGGCTGGTTCATCTCCGCCCGGTACTTCCTGCGGAATGTGTTCCAGGCCTTGTCGTCTTCGGCGGCCAGCGCCTCCGCAACGAGTTCGGCGCTGGGTGCGAGATTCGGGAACCACAGGTCGTAGTAGTCGCGGCTCGCGAACTCGGACTTGGGTACGCCGCGCGGCGGGCGCCGGACCGTGCCCAGGCGCAGGCCTTCGCCGGGCGCGCGCGGGGTGCCGAGCTGGACGATGCGGACGGGCATGGCGCCAAGCGTAACTCAGGCCGCGGCGGCGTTCCTCAGCCCGGGCGGTGGATCTCACGCGCCGGGTGGGTGATACGGGAATTGTCAAAACTGACATCTTTGCTATGGCATGGTCGGCTTTGCCGACGGCGTGACCCTGCGCGCCTTGCTGCAGCAAACTGGGGCGGGGTGTGCGCGACCTCCGGTCGAAGCGATGCGGCTGCAGGCGAACCAGCCGTCTGGCTCAACTGGCCCGGGAATTGCAACATCTGCCGCAACGGCGGCCGGCCGGCCCCCGGCCGGTGCCAACCTGTGGCAAGGTGCGTTCCCATGAGTTTCGACGTGCTGATCCAGCGAGACGCACACTTCATGCGCGTGAAGGTGGCGGGTCACCCGTCGCTCGACCAGCTCCTGTCACTGTTCCACCTGCTGGCCGTCGAGAGCGAGACCTGGGTGCACAACACGCTGCTGGTCGACCTGCGCCGGGTCGAGTCGCAGTTCACCGAAGCCGAGCAGGCGGAGGTCGGGCGCGAGGTCGCCGCCAGCCTGGCGCATTTGCGGCGCATCGCTTCCGTCGTGCCCACCCACCGCCTCACCCGGATCAGTGAAAGGGCCGCCAAGCAGAACGGCATGGACGTCTGTGTCTTCGACGTGGAAGACGACGCCATCGACTGGTTGGCTGCCACCGCTTGAACTTCACGCTGCGCCTGGCGACTCCCGCGGACGCGCCATCCCTGCGCATGCTCGGATTGCAGGTGTTCCTGGACACCTACGCGCCGGATGGTGTCTGCGACGCGTTGGCGCGCGAGGCGGAAGAGACCTTTTCCTCCTCTCGCGTCAGCGGCTGGCTGGCCGACCCCGCGTCGGCGCTGCTGGTGGCTGCGCATGCGACCGGACTGACCGGCTTTGCGCACCTTGCCCACGGCGCTTCTCATCCTCTGGTCAGGGGACAAGCGCCAACCGAACTGCAGCGCCTCTACGTGCGGCGGCCCTTCCTGGGCCAGGGCCTGGGCCGGGCCTTGCTGTTGCGTGCGGAGCAACTCGCGGCGGAACGTGGCGCGGGCGTGCTCTGGCTCACGGCATGGGTGGGCAACGCCCGCGCGCTGGCTTTCTATGCGCGCCAGGGCTACAGCGATGTCGGCGCCAGCGACCACGTCTTCGAAGGTCAGCGCTTCGAAAACCGCGTGTTCGCGAAGCCGCTCTGAATCCTAGACGTCGGCCTTCCCGGGTTCCTGGATGTCGGTGACCACGCGTGCGTAGCGCTGAGAACTCCAGTACGCCGATGCCCAGTCGATCAGCACCACCGCGCGGTTGCGAAAGCCGATCAGGAAGTAGATGTGCGCGAACAGCCAGAACAGCCAGGCCAGGAAGCCGCTGAACCGGATGGGCCCCATCGGCGAGGTCAGGTCCACCACCGCGGAATTGCGGCCGATGGTGGCCAGGTTGCCGTAGTCGGCGTAGCGGAAAGGCACCGTGGCCTCGCCGCGCAGGCGGCGCACGATGTTGGCCGCGGCCGCACGGCCCATCTGCTTGGCACCCGGCGACACGCCCGGCACGGGCCGCGGTTCGCGCCCGGGCACATGGCTCTGTGCCGCCGCCAGGTCGCCGATCACGCTGATCTCGGGATGGCCCGGCAGGCTCAGGTCCGGCTGGACCACCACGCGCCCGGCGCGGTCGGTCTCGGCGCCGGCCGAAGCCGCGAGCTGCCGGCCCAGCGGTGAAGCGGCCACGCCGGCCGCCCACACCACGCACTTCGAGGCGATGCGGGCGTTACTGCCATCCGGCTGCGCGACCTCCAGCCCTTCCGCATCGATGGCGACCACGCGCGCGCCGGTGCGCACCTCCACGCCCAGCGATTCAAGCTGCCGTTGCGCGCTGGCGCTCAGGGTGTCCGGCATGGCCTGGAGCACGCGCGGCCCGCCTTCGAGCAGCAGGATGCGCGCGCTGGAGGGGTCGATGCGGCGGAACTCGCCCGGCAGCGTGTGCTTGGCGATCTCCGCCATCGTGCCGGCCATTTCCACGCCAGTGGGACCGGCGCCGATCACGACGAAAGTCAGCCAGGCGGCTTGCCGCACCGGGTCGCTCTCGCGCTCCGCAGCCTCGAACGCCAGCAGGATGCGGCGGCGGATCTCGAACGCGTCGTCCAGCGTTTTCAGGCCGGGCGCGTGCACCGCCCATTCGTCGCGGCCGAAGTAGCTGTGCGTGGCGCCGGCCGCCACCACCAGGTGGTCGTAGCGCAGGGGCGTGCCATCCTTCAGCCGCGCCGTGCGGGTCGGCGCGTCGATTTCCACCACCTCGCCCAGCAGCGAGGTCACGTTGGGCTGGTTGCGAAACAGGAAGCGCACGGGCGCCGCGATGGCGGGTGCCGAAAGGCCGGCCGTCGCGACCTGGTAGAGCAGGGGCTGGAAGAGATGGTGGTTCGACTTGTCCACCAGGGTGACGTCGACGTCCGCCTGGCGCAGCGCCCGGGCCGCCTCCAGCCCGCCGAAGCCGCAACCGATGATGAGGACCTGGGGCCGCTGGTTGTTGTCTGGGGATTCCGCCATGGGCGGATTATCGGAGTTCGTCCTGCGGCTAGTCGTCCGACGACAAGCCCAGCGCCTCGGCCACGCGGGCGCGCAGCACGTCCGCCGAGGCGCTCTTGGGCAGGGCCTGGTGCTCGCCGAACACGCCATCGAGCTCCTGGGACTCACCGCTCACGAGGCCCGACAGGTAGACCAGGGGGATGCGTGCCGTGTCCGGCTCCTGCGACAGCGCGAAGGCCACTTCATCGCCGCGCAGGCCGGGCATGTCGATGTCGCAGAGGATCAGCCCCGGCTGCTCCCGCAGCGCCGTCTCCACGGCTTCTTCCGGGTCGTTCACGCCGACCACGCGGAAATCGGGCCCCAGCCGCAAGGCGATGAGGTCGGTCACGGAAGCGTCGTCGTCCACCACCAGCACGCAGGGCTTGGCCCGCTGCGGGTCGGGGAGGGCGCGCAGGTTCAGGGGAGGGTTTTGACGGTTGGGCATCGCGGAAGTTGAGCCATCATAGGGCACTCGCGTTTCACCAATATGGAGGAGACCCCCGAATGTTCGAGACTTCCATCGCCGGCAGCCTGCCCAAGCCGGGCTGGCTGGCCGAAACCCAAAAGCTCTGGCCGCGCTGGCGCGAAGAAGGCGCGGCCCTGGCCCAGGCCAAGGCCGACGCCACGCTCCTTTGGATCAAGGCCCAGGAGGATGCCGGTCTCGACGTCGTGACCGACGGCGAGCAGTCCCGCCAGCATTTCGTCCACGGCTTCCTGGAGCAGGTGGAAGGCATCGACTTCGAGCACAAGGTCGAGATGGGCATCCGCGACGACCGCTACAAGGCGATGGTGCCGCAGGTGGTGGCCACGCTCAGGCTGAAGGGGCGGGTTCACGCAGCGGAGGCGCAACTGGCCCGCGCGCACACGAAGCGCAAGCTCAAGTTCACGCTGCCGGGGCCGATGACGATCGTCGACACCGTGGCCGACCGCTTCTATGGCGACCGCGTGAAGATGGCTTTCGCTTTCGCTGAGTTGCTCAACCAGGAAGCGCTCGCCTTGCAGGCCGACGGCGTGGACATCATCCAGTTCGATGAACCCGCCTTCAACGTGTACATGAAGGAAGCCGCGGAGTGGGGCGTCCAGGCGCTGGAGCGCGCCGCGCAGGGCCTCACCTGCACGACCGCCGTGCACATCTGCTACGGCTACGGCATCCAGGCCAACAACGACTGGAAGAAGACGCTGGGCGAGGAGTGGCGGCAATACGAGCAGGTGTTTCCGGCGTTGGCTGCCAGCAGCATCAAGCAGGTGAGCCTGGAGTGCTACCACTCGCACGTGCCGCCGGACCTGATGAAGCTGCTGACGGGCAAGGACGTGATGGTGGGCGTGATCGACGTCGCCAGCGACGTGGTGGAAACGCCCGAAGAGGTGGCGGACACCATCGGCCGGGCGCTGCAGTTTGTCGCGCGGGAGCGGCTCCTGCCATGCACCAACTGTGGGCTGGCGCCGATGGATCGCGAAGTCGCGCGCCGCAAGCTCGAGGCCTTGGCGGCCGGCGCGGCGCTCGCGCGGCAGCGCTACGGCCACGGCTGAGTCGGGCTTCTCCTACACGCGAAGGGGAAGAGCGCCGGCCACATGGGGCGTCCGCCTACAGGGCCGGCCGCCGGGTCTTCGGTAGAACATCACCGTGGCCAAAGAGCTTCTCATGGACTTGCAGCGACTGCCCGTGCGCAGGGTGGTTCCGGGCGTGGCCGTCGCGGCGGTCTCGCTGATGGCGCTCGGCGCGGCATTGGCGCGCACCATCGCCTTCTAGCGCCGAAACGTCACTCAGGCTTGCGCGACCTGCAGCACCAGCTTGCCGAAGTTTTCACCGGTGAAGAGTTTCACCAGGGCATCGGGAAAGTTCGCGATGCCCTCGACCACGTCCTCGCGGCTCTTCAGCCGGCCGTCCTTCAGGTAGCCCGACAGTTCCGCGATGGCTTGTGGGTAGCGGTCGGCGTAGTCGAACACCACCATCCCCTTCATGCTGGCGCGGTTCACCAGCAGCGAAAGATAGTTCTTCGGCCCCTGCACCGGCGTCGTGTTGTTGTACTGGCTGATTGCCCCGCAGATGACGATGCGTGCGCCGCGCCCCAGCCGGGCAAGCACGTCGTCCAGGATGTCGCCACCCACGTTGTCGAAGTAGACGTCCACGCCCTTGGGGCAGTGTTCCTTCAGGCCCGCCTTCACGTTGCCGGCCTTGTAGTCGATGCACCCGTCGAAGCCCAGAGTGTTGACGACGAAGTCGCACTTGGCGCGGCCGCCGGCGATGCCGACCACGCGGCAGCCCTTGATGCGGGCGAGTTGGCCCACCGTCTGGCCCACGGCGCCGGCGGCACCGGAAACGACCACGGTGTCGCCCGGCCGCGGCTGGCCGACGTCCAGCAGGCCGAAATAGGCCGTCATGCCTGGCATGCCCAGCGCATTGAGCCACTGGCCGATGGTGCCCAGCCGCAGGTCGATCTTCGCCAGTCCCGCCTTGCGCAGCTGGTCCTCCGCGAACAGCGCGTATTGCTGCACGCCCAGCGCGCCGGTGACCAGGTCACCTTCGGCGAACGAGGCGTTGCTCGAGGCGATCACGCGGCCGATCCCGCCCGCGCGCATCACCTCGCCGATGCCCACTGGCGGGATGTAGCTCTTGGCGTCGTTCATCCAGCCACGCATGGCGGGGTCGAGCGAGAGCGACAAGGTCTTCACCAGCACGCCGCCGGGGCCCGGTTCGCCCACTTCCTCGGTGGTGAACGACCAGTCGTCGCGCACGGGCATGCCGTTGGGCCGGCGCGCCAGGCGGATCTGCTGGTTGGTGAGGGCTGTGATGGCGGGCATGGGCTGGTCTCCTGGGCTGGCGGTGCCGCATGTTAGCGAGCGCCGCGCCAGGCCCGGGTTGCGCAGGCGACAGCGCTTCTGTCAGCAGGGTGATGCACGCACGGTGCCCGCACCCCCGAAAAACGATGCCCTGTGCTGTAATGAAACGCACGGGACGACGACTCACAGTCGTGCACCTGGCGGCGCCTTCGGGGCACCGCCGCCCGAATCAGGAGAGCGCGGACCGATGTCCTTGAATCCCACACCGTTGGCCCCCGGGGCGACGCCTCTTCAGCCGGCCGCCGGCCGGTCGGCCCTGGCGGAGCGCTTTGCCGCGGTGCGGGCGCATTCGCTCGCGCTGGCGGCCTCGCTCAGCGCCGAAGACCAGGGCGTGCAGTCCATGCCCGATGCCAGCCCCACCAAATGGCATCTCGCGCACACCAGCTGGTTCTTCGAGGCCGTGGTGCTGCAGCCGCACTGGCCCGGCTACACGCTGTACGACGACCGCTATTTCCACCTGTTCAACTCCTATTACGAAGCGCTTGGCCCGCGCCATCCGCGGCCGCAGCGCGGCCTGTTGACCCGGCCTTCCCTGGCCGAAGTGCACGCGTATCGCGCCCATGTCGATGCCGCGTTCGAGCGCTTCGCGGCGGAGGCCGGCGATGACGCCTGGCGCACCGTGGCGCCGCTCGTCGAACTCGGGCTGCACCACGAGCAGCAGCACCAGGAACTGATCATCACGGACATCCTGCACGCCTTCTCGTGCAATCCACTGCTGCCGGCTTGCCAGCCGGCGGAGCCGCAGACGTTGCGGCTTGCCACCGCCACGCCGCCCCTGCATTGGCTCGAGGGCCCCTCGGGTGCCGTCGAGATCGGTCATGACGGGGATGGCTTCGCCTTCGACAACGAAACGCCGCGCCACACGGTGTGGCTGCAGCCCTATCGCATCGCCGACCGCCTGGTCACCTGCGGCGAGTTCGCGGATTTCGTCGCCGATGGCGGCTACTTCACTGCTTCGCTGTGGTTGTCCGAAGGCTGGGCCACCGTGCAGGCGCAGGGCTGGTCGGCGCCGGCTTACTGGCTGGCGCCAGGGGATCCGCGCGCCCCATCCGATGAGTGGCAGGTGTTCGGCCCCCAGGGCTTGCGGCCGTTCGACGCCGCCGCGCCGGTGAGCCAGCTCAGTTTCTACGAGGCCGCGGCCTTCGCCGAATGGTCTGGGGCGCGCCTGCCGACCGAAGCCGAATGGGAGGCCGCGCACGGCCTGCCTGGTATCCGGCAGATGACGGGCCATGTGTGGCAGTGGACGCGTTCGTCATACGACCCTTATCCCGGCTTCCGGCCGCTGTCTGGCGCGGTGAGCGAGTACAACGGCAAGTTCATGGTGGGCCAGCTGGTCCTGCGCGGCGGCAGCTGCGCCACACCGGCCGGCCACACCCGCCCGACCTATCGCAATTTCTTCCCGCCGGCCGCGCGCTGGCAGTTCAGCGGGCTGCGGCTCGCGAAGGACGCCGCATGTTGACGCGCTCGCTGCTTCCGCCGGGCACCGAGGCCGGCTTCTCCGAGCCCGTGCCGCTCACGGTGCCCAGCGAGTTCGAGCAGGACCTGCTCGTGGCCCTGGGCGAGCGTCCGCACACGATCTCGCCGAAGTACTTCTACGACGCCGCTGGCTCGCGCCTGTTCGACCGCATCTGCGAGCTGCCGGAGTACTACCCCACCCGCACCGAGCTGGGCATCCTGGAGCGTGCGGCCCCCGAGATCGCCGCGCTGGCTGGGCCTGGCGCCGAGATCGTCGAGTTCGGCGCAGGGTCGCTGCGCAAGGTGCGGTTGCTGCTGCGCGCCTTCGATGCACCGGCGCGCTACCTGCCCATCGACATCTCCGGCGAGCACCTCGGCCAGGCCGCGGCGGCGCTGCGCGCGGAATTTCCGGGGCTCGATGTGCGGCCGGTGGTTGGCGACTACACCGCGCGCGTGCCGCTGCCGGCGCGTGCGCCAGGCGCCGGGCAGCGGGTCGGATTCTTCCCCGGTTCCACGCTCGGCAACTTCACGACCGAAGAAGCCTTGTCTTTCCTGCAGGGCGCCGCGCGCACCCTGGAAGGCGGCGCGCTGCTGCTTGGCGCCGACTGGTGAAGGACCCGCACGTGCTGCACGCCGCCTACAACGACGCGCAGGGTGTCACCGCGCAGTTCAACCTGAACCTGCTGGCGCGCGCCAACCGCGAGCTGGGCGCCAACTTCGCCCTCGACCAGTTCGCGCACTACGCCTTCTACAACGCGCCGCGGCAGCGCATCGAAATGCACCTCGTGAGCCGCGAAAGGCAGGCCGTCACGGTCGGCGGGCGGCGCTTCGAGCTGGACGAAGGCGAGAGCCTGCACACCGAGAATTCGACCAAGTTCACCGTGGATGGCCTGCGCGCGCTCGCGCAGCGTGCCGGCTTCCGGCCGGGCCCTGTGTGGACCGATCCCCAACGCCTGTTCAGCGTGCACTGGCTGCATGCACCCGAAAGGACCGCCCCATGAAAGCCACCTGGAACGGCGTCGTCATCGCCGAGAGCGACGACACCGTGGTTGTCGAAGGCAACCACTACTTCCCCGCCGATGCGCTCAAGCGCGAGTACGTGAGCTTCAGCAACCACCACACCAGCTGCCCCTGGAAAGGCCAGGCGAGCTATTACTCGCTGATGGTGAACGGCGAGTTGAATCGTGACGCCGTCTGGTACTACCCCGAGCCCAAGCCGGAAGCCGAGATGGTCAAGGACCGCGTGGCTTTCTGGAAGGGCGTGCAGGTCCAGCCCTAGAGCTTGCTAAGCTCGCGGCCATGACGCTCAGTCCGGCCTACACCTACCCCGACCAGGTCCTCATCCAGCTGCGCCAGCAAGGGTATGCGGTGCTCAGCCCGACCGGCGTGGCCGCGTTGAGCGGCTGTGCGATCGAAGAACTCGAAGCCTTGCGTTCCTCCTGGGACCACCTCCAGCCGGATCACTACCTGAAGGACGGAGGCCGCTACCGCAAACGGCGCCATTCCTGCTTCCTGGTGGAGGGCGATGGCGTCACGCTGGCGCCGCATCGCGCCCACTGGCAACCGGTGGAGTACAACGCGTTGCACGGCGGCATGCAGCGCTGGTTCGAGCCCATGGACGAAGCGGTGGCGCGCGCGCCCGCCTGGCTCTGCGTGCTGCGCGCGCTGGCGCGAACGGCATCCGGGCTGAAGGGCCAGCGCGCCTGGCATGTGGAGGCGCACCAGTTTCGCATCGACACCGAAGGGGGGATCGGCCGGCCGACGCCGGAAGGCGCGCACCGCGACGGCGTGGACCTGGTCGCGGTGTTCCTGGTGGGCCGGCAGGGCATCAAGGGCGGCGAGACGCGCGTCTTCCAGGCCGACGGGCCCGCGGGCCAGCGCTTCACGCTCACCGAGCCGTGGAGCCTGCTGCTGCTGGACGACGAACGGGTGGTGCACGAGTCGACGCCGATCCAGCCGGTGGAAGGCGCGGGGCATCGCGACACGCTGGTGCTGACTTACCGCGCGGGCGGCTTCCAGGGCGATTGACTTGCTGCACCCCGAGAAGCGAAGCTTCTCGGGGACCCCGCCTCCCGCAGGCGGGAGAGGGAGCCAAGTCATACCACTCGAGCTGCGCGCAGCCGCGCGATGTCCCCATCGCTGTAGCCCAGCTCCGCCAGGATGGCGTCGGTGTGCTCGCCCAATTTCGGCGCTGAGTGGCGGAAAGCGGTATTGGTGTCCGACAGTTCCACCGGATGCGGCGCCAGCGGGTAGCGCTCCCCGGCATCGCCGAATTCCTGCAGCGGCAGCAGGCCGGTGGCCCGCACATGCGGATCGTCCAGGGCCTCCTGCGGGCTGTACACCGGGCCGGCGGGAATCTTCGCTGCGGCCAGCGCCGCCAGCACCTCGTCCCGCGCGCGGCCGGCGCACCATGCGGACATGATGGCGCTGATGTCAGCACTGTTCACGCCACGCAATTCGTCGGTGGCGTAGCGCGAGTCGTCCTTCAAGGCCGGCGCGCCGACCATGTCGCACCAGCGATCGAACATCGCCTGCCCGATCGACTGCACGACGATCCAACCCCCCTGCGCCAGGAACACGTCGCCCGGCGCCGCCAGATAGCCGCGGTTGCCTTGCGGCACGCGGTCCGGCGACCGCACCGCCTGCTCGATCAGCATCGAGTTGCTGTGGGCGAGCGCGGAGCGCAGCAGCGAGCCCTCCACCTTCTGCCCGAGCCCGGTGCGCTCGCGCGCCCAAAGGGCCGCCAGCGTGCCCATCGCGCAGGCCTGCGCCGTGGCGAAGTCCACATAGTTGACCGATGCACGCGCCGGCGCCTCGGGCGTGCCCGACATGTACATGGCGCCGCTCATGGCCTGGCCCACCGAGTCGAAGCCCGGTTGCTTCGCATAGGGCCCGGTGCTGCCGTACGCGGTGGCCAGGGTGAGGATGGCGCGCGGATTGATCGCGTGCACGGTGTCCCAGTCCAGGCCGAGCTGGCGCAGCGTGCCCGGCGGCAGGTTCGCCACCACGACGTCGGCGCGCACGATCAGCTGCCGGACGACGGCCCGGCCTTCCTCGTGCGCGAGGTCCAGGGTCATGCCCCGCTTGTTGCGGTTCATCTGCAGGAAGAGGCCGCCTTCGCCGCCGGCCATGACGCGCGGCACGGACCGGTCTTCGCCGCCTTCCACCCGCTCGACACGTACGACGTCGGCGCCGAGGTCGCCCAGCAACGCGGCGCAGTAGGGCCCGGCGATGAAGCGGCCGAAGTCGAAGACGCGGATGCCGGCCAGCAGCTCCATGGGGTCAGGCGCGCTCGAAGATCGCCGCGATGCCCTGGCCGCCGCCGATGCACATGGTCACCAGCGCGTAGCGCCCGCCGATCCGTTCCAGCTCGTGCAGCGCCTTGACGGTGATCAGCGCGCCGGTGGCGCCGATCGGGTGGCCCAGCGAAATGCCCGAGCCGTTGGGGTTGACCTTGGCCGGATCCAGGCCCAGGTCCTTCGTGACGGCGCAGGCCTGCGCGGCAAAGGCCTCGTTGGCCTCGATCACGTCCATGTCGGACACCTTCAAGCCCGCCTTCTCCAGCGCCTTCTTCGAGGCCGGCACCGGCCCGATGCCCATGTACTTGGGGTCCACGCCGGCGTGGGCGTAGCCCACCAGGCGGGCCATGGGCTTCAAGCCGCGCTGCTCGGCCACGCCGCGTTCCATCAGCACCACGGCGGCAGCCGCGTCGTTGATGCCCGACGCGTTGCCCGCGGTCACCGTGCCATTCTCCTTGGCGAACACGGGCTTGAGCTTGGTCATGTCCTCCAGCTTGCAGCCGGGGCGGAAATGCTCGTCGGTGTCGAACACCACGTCGCCCTTGCGGCCCTTGCTCACCACGGGAACGATCTGGCCCTTGAAGTACCCGGCCTGCGTGGCGCGCTCCGCGCGGTTGTGGCTCTCGACGGCCAATAGATCCTGGTCTTGCCGCGTGATGCCCCACTTGGCCGCGATGTTCTCCGCCGTCACGCCCATGTGGATGGTGTGGAAGGGATCGTGCAGCGCACCGACCATCATGTCCACCAGTTTGGCGTCTCCCATGCGCGCGCCCCAGCGGGCCGTCATGTCCGCATACGGCACGCGGCTCATCACCTCGGCGCCGGCGCCGATCGCGATGTCGGCGTCGCCCAGCGTGATGGTCTGCGCGGCCGACACGATGGCCTGCAGGCCGGAGCCGCACAGCCGGTTGACGTTGAAGGCGGGCGTGCCTTCGGCGCAGCCGCCCTCGATGGCGGCCACGCGCGACAGGTACATGTCGCGCGGCTCGGTGTTGACGACATGGCCGAACACGACGTGGCCCACGTCCGCGCCGCTGACGCCCGCGCGCGCCAGCGATTCGCGCACGACCAGGGCGCCCAGCGTGGTGGGGGGTGTGTCCTTCAGGCTGCCGCCGAAGGTTCCAATCGCGGTGCGCACCGCGCTCACGACGACGACTTCACGGGTCATGCCAAGCTCCTTGTTTGCATGCACGAATGATGTTTCAACTCAGGCGTCCCGTACATCGGCAGCCGGGCTGCTGCCGAAGTCCGGCCGGCTCAAATAGGCCAGGACGCGGGCGGCGGCCTCCTGCGGCGAGGTGAGCGCGCCCTTTTCCTTCAGCCCGACAAAGTTGCCGATGTCGGGGAAGCGGGCCGGGTCGGCGCCGCGCAGCTGCACCTGCATGTCGGTGTCGATCACGCCCGGCGCCAGCGAGCAGACGCGCGCGCCGTTCGGCCGGCCTTCCTCTTCGAGCGCCACGCAGCGCGTGAAGTGGTCCAGGCCGGCCTTGGCGGCGCAGTAGACCGCCTGCGACGCCATGGCGCGGCGGCCCAGGCCCGAGGAGATGTTCAGCACCTTGCGCGGGATGCGCAGGCCGGCGGTGGCGCGCAGGAAAGCACTGGTGAGCAGCATCGGCGCCTCGAGGTCCACCCGCAGCGATTCCGCCAGGTCCGACGTGGGGATCTCGCCCAGTGGCGCGATGCGCGGGATCAGGCCGGCGTTGTTGATCAGGGTGACGGAGGCCAGGTCGTCCTGGGCGGCCCGCGCCTGCAACCAGGTGTCGAGGCGGGCCGCCGCGCTTTCCGCGCGGGCCAGGTCTTGCTGCCACTGTTCGAGGGTGACCCCGGCCGCGGCCGCGCGGGCGGAGAGTGCGTCGCTGGTCTTGCGCGAGATGCACAGCAGGGAATGGCCGGCGTCGACCAGCTGTTCGGCCATGGCGAGGCCCATGCCGCGCGAGGCGCCGGTGAGGATGGTGAGGTGGTGTGTGGCCATGCGCGGATGGTACCGAGAATGATCGCGGCGGCACCGGCGGCAAGCACCGCCGGCACTTCTCGCCAGTTTCGGTGAGTCCCGGCACTACACCCGCAGATCGGCGCCTTGGCCGTGCGCGACAATCCGGATGGTCAGTACTTGGGGGAAGCTGTGGGCTGGGGAATCAAGAGAATTTGCCGCTGGGCGGGGTGGCTCGTTGCCGCGTCGGTCCTGGCGGCCTGCGGTGGGGCGGAGCAGGCGACGCTGCCCGTCGCCACTGCCCAGAAGATCGCACTGGAAGAATTCCCGTCGCAGGAGTACCCGCTGCAGGGGAGCTGGTGGAACCCGCAGGAGCCGGGTACCGGCTTCTTTTTCGAGCGGCAGGGCAAGACGGGCGTGGTCACGCTCTTCGTGTTTGACGCCGTCACTGGCCGGCCGGTTTGGTACGCCGGGACCGGCACGGTCTCGCCTGGAGGCAATGGCGGCTACTTGTTCAGTGCGGTGCTGAGCGAGTACACCTGGACGAGCAACGGCGCCAGGAGCAATCCCGCCAGTTCGGTCGAAATCACGTTCTGGCGCGATGCAGCGCGCGTGGTGTTGCCCACGCGGTCGTTCGATGCGCGCAAGTTCGCGGGTGGCCACGGCACGCCGGTCCGTACCGAGCGCGTCCCGGAAACCGGCATCTTCTGGAATGCCGGCATGAGCGGCATGGGCTACACGCTCGAGATGGCTGGCCCGGTCGGCACGCTCGGGGTCTACCGCTACGCGGCGGATGGCTCGGCCAGCTGGAGCATCGCCGCCGGCGAAGTGCGCGACGGCGTGCTGCGCGCCCGGCTGCTCACCTACCGGGACGGCCAGGCCCTGCGGGGCCCCTATAAGGCGCCGGCCGTGGATCGCGACGAAGGCGAAGTCACGATCACCTTCACCGACCCATGCACCGCCAAGCTCACGTTCAGCGACGGCCGGTCGGTGGCGCTGGACCGCTTCACCTTCGAGACCGACGGGCGGTTTGCCTGGGGCTGCCGCTCGCTGCGCGTGCCGGCCAATCCCGGCCAGCCGGCGCTGCCCGTCCTGGCGACCGTGCCCGAGGTGACGATGACACTCCCCACGACGCGCAGCATCGTGCGGCGCATGCGCGAAGGCGACTCGTGGGGCGAGCAGCAGCTGGGCTTTCGCCTGGAGGGGCCGGCAGCGGCGTTCGGCCCCGGCGCGCCCACGGTCCGGATGTTCGATCCGGGCTTGTTCTTCGATGGCGTGGTGCCCGATCCCGTACCCGTCTTCCCCCAGGAAAGGGGGGCGGGGACCACCCCCGGGACCGCGGCCTACAGCGTGCATCCAACCGTCTACCGCAGCAAGCCGATCTACGGCGGCGGCCCGCGCCAGGGCACGCTGCAAGTCGTCGTCTGCCTGGATGCCGCGTGCACCCGGCAACCTGCGGGTTCGCCGTTCGCGCTGCCATACCTGGTGGACATGGTGGGCACGCTGGACATGGACCGCGGCTCCGTGCATTTCACGACCCAGGACGGCACGGCGCCTCCGCCCAAGACCTTCACCGTGCAGCTGCCGCCCGGAACCACCAGCTTCTTCGCGGGCAACCCGTCGGCGGTGCGCGAGGGCGGAACGATGGGCGCCGCGACCTGGACCGCCTCGGCGCAGTTCTCGGCCGCGCGCCCCACGCCGTCCGGTGTGACGGCCACCGTCACGGTCGCCCTGACGGCCGACAAGACCTTGGGACTCACCGAAGGCACGTTGGTGCTCATCGCCAAAGTCCAGGGTGTGCCGCAAGAGGAGACCTGGTCGCGCGTGGTGCCCGTGTATCACAACCGGCTCACCGCCAGCGGCAAGTCGTTCGAGCTGCCTGGCGAGGTGCGCCTGCAGGCGATCGTCGACCCGAACAAGTTCCGGGAGAACCGCAGCATCCTGCCTTACCGGGTGATGCCCGGGACGACCACGACCCTGGAAGCGAGCGAGTACCTGAGCCATCCGCAGGAGGCGGAGGGCCACGAGATGGTCCGCAAGTGGCTGACCCCCGCCGTCTACGCCGATCTCTGGATCTCGGTGGATCCCTGTCCGGGCAGCCGCAGCGGCTGCCTCCCGCCCGGCATCTACCGGGCGAACGCGAAGTACAGCTTCTCCAAGCCCGGTGCACCGACGCAGACCGGTGCCATCCCGGTCGTCATGGAGGTGCAATGGGCACGATGATCTTGCGGTTCCGGCTCGTGCGGAACCTGCTGGCCGGCCTGGCGTGCGCGCTGGCGCTCGCGGGCTGCGGTGGCGGCAGCGGCGACTCTTCCACCAGCGGCATCGCAACCGCCAGCAAGGAACTGCTGCGCGGCTTCGCCGACAACGGGTACTACTGGAATCCGGCCGAACCCGGCACCGGCTTCTTCGTGGAAGTGCAGGGCGGCCGCGCCGTCGTGACCTTCTACCTCTACGACGGTGCCGGCTTGCCCACCTGGCTGTCCGGTGACGCCGACATCGCCTATGTGAGCGGAGCGAACGGCACTTACCGCATCACGGGGACCCTTCAGCGCTTCACCGGCGGCCAGTCGGCACGGTCGGCCCGGCCTGTCGCGCCGACCAGCACCACCGCCGGCCTCTTCTCGGTCACCTTGCAGGGCGGCAAGGCCCAGGTGCAACTGGCCAGCCGTAGCTTCCTCGCGGAGCGCTTCTTCGCGCCGGCGGGTGGGTCCGCCACCGCGGGCGCCCCCGAGACCGGCATCTACTGGAACCCGGCGGAGAGCGGCCGCGGCTACACGATCGAGGCGGGCGGCGGCCTGGCCACCGTCGGCGTCTTCCACTACCGAGAGGACGGCCAGCCGACCTGGAACCTCGTGGTGGTGTCGCCCAACACGGGGGCCGTGCCGGCTTCCGGGGCCTTCCAGGCGTACCGGGGCGGGCAGGCGGTCTCCGGCCCATACAAGCCGGCGGAAGCCGTGCCGACGCAGGAACGGTTCGGCGTGGACTTCGCCGCCAGCCGATGCAGCGGGCGGCTGATCTTTCCGGACATGCCGGCCACCCGGGTGGAGCGCTTCGGCTTCGTCGCCGGCCTGCGCGCCTCGCCGTGCACGAGCGAATTCCGTCCCGCGCCGCAGGCCGAATCTGATTTCGGTGCCACCCTGGACCCACCGCGAACGATCCAGGGCAGCACTTCGGAAACGGGAACCGTCCGCTCGGAATTCAAGGTCCGCCTGAATGGCCTGCCGACGGACGAGGCCGCGAGGGCGCTGGCGGTGGTGGTGGTCGACCCCGATGGGCTGTACCAGCAACAGTCCATGGGTGTCGTCACGAAAAGCGGGTTCAACCTTACGTTCCAGGCCACGCCGCTCAAGGCCGGCGCGTACCGCGGACAGTTGCAGTTCCATGTCTGCCGCGACCTGGCCTGCACCCGCCAGGCGGTGGGGTCGCCGCTGGTGGTGCCGTATGAGTTTGTGGTGGGCACGGGCTTGCGCGCGTCCGCCGAGGTGGAATTCGCTTTCACGCCGCGCAACGAGACGCTCACGGTGCCCGTCGAGTTCACGCTGCCCGCCAGGACGAAGCGGTTCCAGCTCTCGTCGCCGAACACGCGCTGGACCGCGCCGGGATGGACGCATTCCGGCGGTGTTTTCCAGGTGCCATCGGTCGGCGAGCCCCAGAAGCTTACGGTGCTGGTCACGCGCGCGCGGTTCGACGAGATTGGCTCGACGAACCTCTCTTACGCCGCCGCCGCCGAAGCGCAGGGCAGCGAATTCGGTGGCGAGGTGGTCTACAGCGGCATGGTGCAGTTCGTGCACAAGATGGTGGAGGACCCACTGGTGCTGTCGCCCCTCGATCCGGTGCCAGGCATCACCAAGGACGACCTGCAGGCGGCCCGCAATCGCTACCTGCCCGGCACCTTCGACGCGGCGCGCTTCACACGGCGCTTCGAAGTCGATGGCGCCGGCTTCCAGCAGCCGCGGACCGTGGTCGTGGATGGCGGCCGCGCCTGCATGGCGGACACGAGTGGCGTGCTCGAGTGCTGGAGCGAAACCACCGGCAAGCAGCTGTGGTCGCTGCAGGTGCGTGACCTGACGGGGGACAGTCTCGACAGCTTCGACCTGCTGGGCAACCGGGTCCATGTCGGGGTGCGCAATGGGCGGTACGAATTGGACGCAGCGACCGGGGCTCGGCTGGCAACGCACCCGAGCAGCGGCGGCCCGATCCAGGCGACCGGGACCGGTATCTTCGCCCTGCACGGGCTGAGCAGCACCGTCGCCCGGGTCGACCCGCAGACGGGCCAGGCGGCTTGGACCACCTACGTGCCTGCTGCAAGGTCGCTCCCGGCCGTGCGTCCGGGGCTGCTGGTTCTCGAAGCGGACGGTGGCTTGCAGAATCTCGATCCGCAAACCGGTGCGCTGCGACTGCCGACCAAGGGCCCCGACGCCTACGCGACCGGCAATGGCCCGGTCTTGCCCGATTCGTCGTCGGCGTACGTGGTGGGCTTCAGCGGCCTGGCCAGGTACGACCTCGCCCGCAACCAGCTCGCCTGGAGTGCCGGGGTGACCACGCACCGGGGCGTTCCCGTCGTGGCCGACGGCGTCGTCTACGTGACCACGGACAAGGCCGTGGAGGCGCGGTCCACCACGACGGGGGCGCTGATCTGGTCCTGGCCCTACGTGGTGAACCGGATTTCGCCCAACTGGTCGTCCGTCGACATCGCGGTCGCCGGCCGGTACCTGATCTTGTCTGACAAGACCGGCACCCGGGCCATCGACGTCATCACGCGCACGGAGGCCTGGTTCGATCCGGAACCGGGCCTGCTCACCCTGTCGCCGAACGGCTTGCTGTACCTGCGGGCCGAATATGGCCGCGTGTACGTGTTCAATCTGCGATAGCCCTGGCGTTCCTAGGCGGCGACCACGATGGCGAAGGTCGCCTGCAGGCCGTCAGCCGCTGCCTTGAATGGCACGGTGACCAGCCCACGCCGCTCGCCCAGGTTGCGCCAGAGGAAATCGCGTTCGTTGTGCGGGTCGCCCTCCACATAGAGCTGCGTCGTGAGCAGCTCCTTGCGCTCCAGCTTCACTTTCACGTGGATGTGCGGCGTGCGCCCCGAATAGGCGACCGGCCGGATGGTGCGGAACCGGTAGCGGCCGTCCGCATCCACGGTGACACGCCCGAACCCCTGGAAGTTGCGGTCGGCGCGATTGCCGTCGCCCGGGTGGTGATAGTGACCGGCTTCGTCGCATTGCCAGATCTCCACCTGCGCGCCCGCGACCGGCTTGCCCTGCAGGTCGGTGACGGTGCCGTCCACCCAGGTGGGCTGGCCCTTGGCATAGCGCAGGCTGCCGTTGCGCAGCAGGTCGTTGTCGCTGTCGGCCGGCAGCTCGACGGGGTAGAACGGGCCTTCCGTTTGCGACGGCGTGGCGCGCCGCGGTGCCGTGGGTTGCGCCCGGACGGCTGTCCAGATGGCGGGCAGGGCGATCAGGGCGGCGGCACGGCGGCGGGACAGGTCGGGCATGGGGAAGTTCTCCGTGGCTGATCGGTGAGAGCGGCCGAGCCGGGCGGAGTTCCACGCCGCGGTCAGAATGGTGCCGGGCTGTCGAAGACCAGCGGCTCGTCACTGGCCGGATGCTGGAGCGCCAGCCGTGTGGCGTGCAGCAGCAGGCGCGGGGCGAGGTCCAGCACCTCGGGTGGTGCGTAGAGTGCGTCGCCCAGGATGGCGTGGCCAATCGCCTGCAGGTGCACCCGCAATTGATGCGTGCGCCCGGTGACGGGCTCCAGTTCCACCTGTGTGGCCGAAGGGGTGCGCGACAGCACTCGCCAATGGGTGACACTCGGCTTGCCCGCGTCGTGGTCGACCTTCTGCGCCGGCCTGTTCGGCCAGTCGGCCCCGATCGGCAGGGTGATCGTGCCGGACGCCGCCGCCAAATCGCCGGCCACCACGGCCACATAGCGCTTGTCCACCCGCCGCTGCTCGAAAGCGCGGCCCAGCCGCCTTTGCATTGCAATGCCCCGGGCCATCAGGAACAGGCCGGACGTTGCCATGTCGAGCCGGTGCACGACCAGCGCGTCCGGCCACAGCTCGCGCGCCCGCGCGGACAGGCAATCCTGCTTGTCTTCGCCCCGGCCCGGCACCGCGAGCAGGCCGGCGGGCTTGTCGAACACGACCAGGTGCTCGTCCACATACACCAGCCCTTCGGATAATCGCCCCATGACCGCGCTCTCCTCCATCCCGTTTTCCTTGCAGACGGTGCTCCTGCTCGCCGCCTCCAATGTCTTCATGACCATCGCGTGGTACGGCCACCTGAAGAACCTGGCCACGTCGCCCTGGTACATCGCCGCCCTCATCAGCTGGGGGATCGCCCTGGCTGAGTACCTGCTGCAGGTGCCGGCCAACCGGATCGGCTTCCAGCAGGCCGGCTTCACTGTCGGCCAGCTGAAGATCATGCAGGAAGTGATCACGCTGGCCGTGTTCGTGCCGTTCGCCGTGTTTTTCCTGAAGGAGCCGCTCAAGCTCGACTACCTCTGGGCCGCGCTGTGCATGGTGGGCGCGGTGTATTTCATCTTCCGTTCGAGCTGAAGGCACCCTGCACGAGGGTAAACTCCGCGCGTCACACAACTGTCACAAAAGAGGGCGGCCATGCTCTTCGGCAAGCTGATGCCGCGCGAAGGCAACTTCTTCGAAATGTTCAACCAGCACGCGGAGCGCATCGTCGAGGCGGCCCGCGCGTTCTCGCTGCTGGTGGCGAACTACAACGACCTGGCCCTGCGTGAGCAGTACAACCGCGATGTCGACAATGCCGAGCGCGCGGCCGACAAGGTCACGCACGAGGTCAACCGGCTGATCCACAAGACCTTCATCACGCCGATCGACCGCGAGCAGATCCACACGCTCATCAACACGATGGACGACGTCGCCGACCTGATCCAGGATTCGGCCGAGACGATGGCGCTGTACGACGTGCGGCACATGACCGAGGAGATCACGCGCCTGACGGACCTGAGCGTGCGCTGCTGCGAGCGTGTGAAGGAGGCGGTGGGCCTGCTGTCGAAGTTGTCCGACCCCTCCACGGCCGAAGCCGCGCTGAAGACCTGCGAGGAGATCGACAAGCTCGAGTCCGACGCCGACCGCGTGATGCGCTCCGCCATGAGCAAGCTGTTCCGCGAGGAGCCGGACGTGCGCGAGGTCATCAAGCTGAAGGCCATCTACGAGCTGCTCGAGACGATCACGGACAAGTGCGAGGATGTCGCCAACGTGGTCGAGGGCATCGTCCTCGAGAATTCCTAAGGCTGGCCGGGATGGAAGTCTCGCAGACGGCCCTCTGGGTCGTGATCATGCTGGTGGCCGTGGCGCTGCTGTTCGACTTCATGAACGGCTTCCACGACGCCGCCAACTCGATCGCCACCGTGGTTTCCACCGGGGTCCTGAAGCCGGCGCAAGCGGTGCTCTTCGCGGCGTTCTTCAACTTCATCGCCATCTTCATCTTCCACCTGAGCGTCGCGGCCACGGTGGGCAAGGGCATCGTGGAGCCCGGCGTGGTCAACACGCACGTGGTGTTCGGCGCGCTGGTCGGCGCCATCACCTGGAACGCCATCACCTGGTGGTACGGCATCCCCAGCAGCTCGTCCCACGCGCTGATCGGCGGGATCGTCGGCGCCGTCATCGCCAAGGCGGGTGCGGGCTCGCTGGTGGCGTCCGGCGTCTGGAAGACGGTGGTCTTCATCTTCATCTCGCCCACGCTCGGCTTCATCCTCGGCTCGCTGATGATGGTGCTGGTGTCCAACGTGTTCCGCCGCAGCCAGCCATCGAAGATCGACAAATGGTTCCGCCGGATGCAGCTGGTCTCCGCGGGGGCGTACAGCCTGGGCCACGGCGGCAATGACGCCCAGAAGACCATCGGCATCATCTGGATGCTGCTCATCGCCACCGGCTACGTCGCCGCCGGCGAGCAGGCGCCGCCCACGTGGGTGATCGTCAGCTGCTACGTCGCCATCGCCATCGGCACCATGTTCGGCGGCTGGCGCATCGTCAAGACCATGGGCCAGAAGATCACCAAGCTGAAGCCCGTGGGCGGGTTCTGCGCGGAGACCGGCGGGGCGATGACGCTGTTCATCGCGACGGCCCTGGGCATCCCGGTGTCGACCACGCACACCATCACCGGCGCGATCGTCGGGGTCGGTTCGACGCAGCGCGCGAGTGCGGTGCGTTGGGGTGTGGCCGGCAACATCGTGTGGGCCTGGATCTTCACGATTCCGGCGAGCGCATTTGTTGCTGCGATCGCTTATTGGGTCAGTTTGCAGCTGTTCTGAGAAAGCCTGTCATTGCGGACTTGATCCGCAATCCATGGTTACTGGTCTCCGCGCGTGGGCAAAGCCGCACGCGGGCGGGCTGTGGCGCGCTGGCACGGCGTTCGTCGGGCCGCGCGCGGCCCTACCGAATCCCCTGCGCCGTCCGGTCATGCGGCCCCGCGGGCGAACTCGTTGCGCGCCCTACGGGCGCTGCGCTCAGACAGCGCCCGCGAGCATGAAACGGTCGCACGGCTTGATACGCAGCCCTGCGGGCCGCTCTCGTAGCCGCGCTGGGCCGCAAGACCGGCCGTCGCAGGCGCCTGGGCCCTTATGCGCGCCACAGCCCGCCCGCGTGCGGCTTTGCCGCCACCACCCTGAGCGCGCCACCAGTGGAATACCCCCAACGCATCTGCAACGCCGCGCGTGGCCGGGCTGTGGCGCGCATAGGGGCCCAGGCGCCTGCGGCGCACGCCCTCGCGGCCCAGCGTGTCTACGAGAGCGGCGAAAGCCGCGTATCGAGACACGCGACCGTTTCATGCTCGCCGCCGCTGTTTGAGCGCAGCGCCCACAGGGCGCGGAGCGAGTTCGGCGGCGGGGCCGCGAGGGCGTGCGGCGCAGGGCATCCGGTAGGGCTGCGCAGCGGCCCGACGGACGCCGTGCCAGCGCGCCACAGCCCGGCCACGTGCGGCGTTGCCGCGAGGATGAAGAACGCAGGAACGCAGGAAGGAAACTGCCGCCGTGGATTGCGGGTCAAGCCGCTAGGACGGCAAAACCGGCGGCCGCGGATGCAGCCGCGCCATCGACAGGCTGTCCACGTACTGCCCATTCTTCAACGCGTAACCGCGGTGGCGCCCCTCTTCGACGAAGCCCAGCGAGCGATACAGCGCAATCGCGCGCTCGTTGTCCGCGTGCACGCTCAGCTCGATGCGCAACACACCCGCCCATTGGTCTGCCCAGACCAGCAGGCGCTCCAGCAGCTGGCGGCCGGCGCCGCGCCCTTGCCATTCGGGGGCGAGCGCGATGGCCAGCAGCCGCACATGACTGCGCCGCAAACTCGCCTGCACCGGGTGCAGCGCGGCCATGCCGACGACTGCGCCGTCGGCAACGGCCACGAGCCGGCAACCGGTGGGCTCCGGGCGCTGCAGGAATTCGATGCGCGAGGCGATGGGCACATCGGGCAATTGCAGGGTGCCTTCCACCACGCCGACGGTTCCCAGCAGGGCGGAAATGCCGGCCGCGTCCGACGGCTCGGCGCTGCGAATCTCCAATCCGTCGCTCATTGGCTGATCTCCCGGCCCGCGCGGACCTGATCGTCGAAGTAGCTCTGGAAGCTGATGGCGATGCCGCTCAGCAGGGCCGTCGCCCCCACCATCAGCGAGATCACGACCACCGCGATCGTGCCCCAATGCGTGCCGCCGGCCACGTGCTCGGGGTCCACGCCGGGGTTGAATCTCGTGTTCCATTCGGCCCGCGTCTTCAGCCCGAAAACGATCGCCATCAGGCAGCAGCCCGCGATCGTGAAGCCAAGCACGGGGATCAGCACCCAGCTCAGGCCGTCGTTCTGCCCGAGGAATCCCATGCGCAGGACGCCGTAGGCCCCCACCAGCGTGGGGACCGGCAGGAGCCAGGCGAGCGCGTCACCAGACCCGAAGAGGTAGAAGCGGTGCAGGCCGAACGGCCCGCCCAGGAAGGCCAGCCAGGCCGCGGTCGTCTTGCTTTTCATGCGCCTTCCGGCGGGGGCGCGCTGTCGCCCGCCCCCAACGCCTTTTCCATCAGCACGATGTCGAGCCAGCGGCCGAACTTCCAGCCGCAGGACTTGAACTGCCCGGCCGGCGTGAAGCCCAGCGAACGGTGCACGCCGATCGAGCCGGCATTGCCCGAGTCACCGATGACGGCGATCAGCTTGCGGATGCCCACGGACTCGGCCTCGGCCGCCAGCGCGGCCAGCAACTGCTTGCCGACGCCCTTGCCGGCGGCGTCGGGGTGCAGGTAGATCGAATCCTCCGCCGAAAAGCGGTAGGCCGGCCGCGGCTTGAACCACTGGCAATAGGCGAAGCCCAGCACCTGGCCGCCTTCCTCGGCCACCAGGTAGGGCAGCCCTTTGCCCAGCACGTCGGCGCGGCGGGTTGCCATGTCGGCTTCGCTGGGCGGCGTGGTCTCGAAGGTGCCCGTGCCGTACAGCACGTGATGGGCGTAGATCGCGGTGATGGCCGGCAGGTCGGCGGCGGTGCTGGAGCGGATCGTGGCCATGGTCGTAGTCAAATGCGCAAGGACGCTATAATCGTGGGCTTTTCGGCGTGTTGCTGGCCGGGTGGCCAAGCGCGTGTCTCAACGCTGGAAGAATTCCGGGGCGTTCCTTGCGGGAACGGCCCACACCACCCGAAGGATAAATCATGGTCGTCATTCGACTCTCCCGCGGCGGCTCCAAGGCCCGTCCGTTCTACAACATCGTCGTCGCGGACAAGCGCGTGCGGCGCGACGGCCGCTTCATCGAGCGCCTGGGCTTCTACAACCCCATCGCCAAGGAAGGCGAGGAAAAGCTGCGCATGGCGCAGGACCGCCTGACCTACTGGCGCGGCGTCGGCGCGCAGGCGTCCCCCACGGTGGAGCGCCTGCTGAAGGACGCGGCCGCCCTGGCGCCCGCCGCCGCGACCGCCGCGGCCTGATCCTTCCATGGCGGCGCCCGGCCGTCCGGCGGCAGCAGCAGTCAAGCTGCCGCAAGAGATTGAATCCGCGGAACTTCCCGCGGACGCGATCGAAATCGGGCGCATCGCCGATGCCTGGGGCATCAAGGGCTGGTTCAAGGTCCTGCCCCACAGCGCCGACCCGCAGGCGCTGTTTTCTTCCAAACGCTGGTTCCTGCTGCCGACGGAAAGAGGTCTTGCGACCTTTTCCGGGGCGGTGCTGCTGCGCGTGCGCGAGGCCAAGGAACATTCCGACTCCGTGGTGGCCCGCGCCGACGGCATCGAAGACCGCGCGGCGGCCGAAATGCTCAAGGGTGCGCGCGTCTTCGTGCCGCGTTCCAGCTTCCCCACCGCCTCCATCGACGAGTATTACTGGGTCGACCTGCTCGGCCTCGACGTCGTCAATCGCGAGGGCCTGATGCTCGGGCGCGTCAAGGACCTGATGGCGACCGGCCCGAACAGCGTGCTGGTGCTGGAGCAGGAAGAGGGCGCCGAGCCGGTGGAACGCATGATCCCGTTCGTGGCCGCCTACGTCGACACGGTCGACCTGCAGGCGCGCCGCATCACGGTCGACTGGCAGCCTGACTACTGAGCGCGCCCATGCGCTTCGACGTCATCACCCTGTTTCCCGAGCTGTTCGCGCCCTTCCTGGCGGCCGGCGTCACGCGGCTTGCCTTCGAATCGAAACTGGTCGACGTGCGCCTGTGGAATCTGCGCGATTTCGCCGAAGGCAACTACCGGCGCATCGATGACCGCCCGTTCGGCGGCGGCCCCGGCATGGTGATGCTGGCCGAACCGCTGGCGGTCTGCCTGGAAGCCGTCCAGGGCGAGCGGGCCGACGCTGCCCCCGTGGTGCTGTTCTCGCCGGTCGGCGACAAGCTGGACCACGCCGGCGTGGCGCAATGGTCGGCGAGCGCGGGGGCCATCCTTGTCTGCGGCCGCTACGAGGGCATCGACCAGCGCTTCATCGACCGCCACGTCGACGTGCAGCTGAGCCTGGGCGATTTCGTGCTGTCCGGTGGTGAAATTCCCGCGATGGCACTGCTGGACGCCGTTGCCCGGCTCCAGCCCGGCGTGCTCAACGACGCCGGCAGCCACCAGGAAGACAGCTTCAACCCGGCGCTCGACGGCTTGCTGGATTGCCCTCACTACACCCGGCCCGAAGTCTGGCGCGGCGTTTCCGCCCCGGCCCAGCTGCTCTCCGGGCATCACGCCCAGATCGAGCGCTGGCGCCGCGAGCGCCGGCTCGAGATCACGGCGCGGCGACGCCCGGAGCTGATCGCGGCCGCCCGCGCGGCCGGCCGGCTGGCGCCCGCCGACGAGGCTTTCCTGGCCAAGCTATAATCACGGGCTTTCCGATCCTCTGCCCGGCCGTCCAAGCCGCCGGCCACCGATGCATGCGTCGGGTGGCCACCCAGCGAAGCAGGACCATTTCCAGCGTAGCGCGGGCACGATCGACGAGGAAACCATGAACCTGATCCAGACCCTCGAGCAAGAGGAAATCGCCCGCCTGGGCAAGAAGATCCCCGAATTCGCCCCCGGCGACACGGTGATCGTCAGCGTGAACGTCGTCGAAGGCACCCGCAAGCGTGTGCAGGCCTACGAAGGCGTGGTCATCGCCAAGCGCAACCGCGGCCTGAACAGCGGCTTCACCGTGCGCAAGATCTCCAGCGGCGAAGGCGTGGAGCGCACGTTCCAGACCTACAGCCCGCTGATCGCCGGCATCGAAGTCAAGCGCCGCGGCGACGTCCGCCGCGCCAAGCTGTACTACCTGCGCGAGCGCAGCGGCAAGTCGGCCCGCATCAAGGAAAAGCTGGCCCACAGCCAGAAGCCGCAGAAGGCCGCGAAGGCTGCCGAGGCCGCCCAGTAAAGCGCCCTGCGCTTCACGCGAAAGCCGCCGCCGGCCTTGTGCCTCGCGGCGGTTTTTTGTTTTGAAGGCCAGCATGCCCCCCATCGACCCAACGCCCCAGACGCCGCTGTCCAAGCTGCCCAATTTCGATCCGCGCGTCGTGCCGGTGATCGGGGTGGACGGCCATCTGCCGCCCGTGGCCGGCGAGCAGCTGGCGCCGGGTGCGCTGCGGCAGCGGTTCGCGCTGCCGCCGGCGTGGGAGCCGGAAATCTGGGCGGAACGCAAGTTCATGGAGCGTGAACCCGCGCATGCCTCCGTGCTGGTGCCCATCGTCATGCGCGAGCGTCCGATGGTCATCCTGACCGAGCGGAGCACGCACCTGTCCACCCACTCGGGACAGGTCGCCTTCCCTGGCGGCAAGCGTGACGACACCGATGTGGACGAGGCCGACACGGCGCTGCGGGAAGCCCACGAGGAGATCGGGCTGGAGCGCGGCATGACCGAAGTCCTCGGCCAGATGCCGGTCTACACCACCGGCACCAGCTTCTTCGTGACGCCGGTCGTCGCCCTGGTCGACCCGGGCTACCGCCTGAAGATCAACGAATACGAGGTCGCCGACGCCTTCGAGGTGCCGCTCGACTTCCTGATGAACCCGGCGCACCACCGGCGCCACGCCTTCGAGTACGCCGGTTCCCGGCGGGAATGGTTCTCCATGCCTTACATGGACGGCAGCAACGAACGCTTCATCTGGGGCGCGACGGCCGCCATGCTGCGCAACTTCTACCGGTTCCTGGCGGCCTGATCCCCTGTTCGAGGGATGAGCACACGGGTGCGGACGGGGCCTCTGCCCCTATCATCCCCCCATGTCCTTCTTCGCGATCCTGTTCGCGCTGCTGATCGAACAGGTGCGGCCCCTCGGCCCGCACAACACGATCCATTCGAGCCTGCGGACCTGGGCGCGCTGGGTCAGCCGCAACTTCGACGCCGGCGCGCCGCAGCACGGCTGGGTGGTCTGGGCGCTGACGGTGCTGGCGCCCTCGGTGGGCGTGCTCGCGGTCTATTGGGCCCTGTTGCTGCTCCTCGGCTGGCCGTTCGCCGTGCTCTGGAACGTGCTGGTGCTGTACCTGACGCTCGGGTTCCGCCAATTCAGCCACCACTTCACTGCCATCCGCGATGCGCTGGACACCGGCGACGAGGGCCGCGCGCGCGAACTGCTGGCCCAGTGGCAGCAGGTGGATGCCAGCGAACTGCCGCGCAGCGAAATCGTGCGCCACGTCATCGAGTATTCGGTGCTGGCCGCGCACCGCCACGTGTTCGGCGTGCTGGCCTGGTTCTCCATCCTGGCGGCGCTGGGCCTGGGGCCGGCCGGCGCGGTGTTCTACCGCATGTCCGAATTCGTGGCGCGCTACTGGAAGCATCGCAACAACACCGCCGCCCAACCGGCCAGCGAGGCGCTGCAACGGGCGGCGGCGGGCGCATGGAGCGTGGTCGACTGGTTGCCCGCCCGCATCACGGCCATCGCTTTCGCCGTGGTCGGCAGCTTCGAGGAAGCCATCGACTGCTGGCGCACGCACGCCCAGCGATTCCCCAACGACAACGACGGCGTGATCCTGGCCGCGACCTCCGGGGCCGTGAACGTGCGGCTGGGCGGCGAGGCCTTGAAGCCGGCTTTCGTACCGGACACGTCGCAGACCTTCCGCACCGCCGGACTGGGGCCGGAACCGCCGGTGGACACGGCGAGCACGCCCGGCCGCGAGGCGGAAGTGGCGCACCTGCGCAGCGTGGTCGGCTTGGTGTGGCGCTCGGTCGTGCTGTGGATGGTGCTGCTGGCGCTGCTCACGCTGGCGCGGCTGCTGGGCTAGCGCGCAGGGCCTTCAGGCGGAAGCGCGCGCACGTGCGAGCTGGGACTGGGTCCAGCGCACGATGTCCGCCGCGCCCATCGCGCCGGCCTGCCGCGCGACCTCCTGCCCGCCGATGAAAAGCGCCAGCGTCGGGATGCTGCGGATGTTCAGCCGCGCGCCAATGCCCTGGGCTTCATCGGTGTTGAGCTTTGCCACGCGGACGCGCGGCTCCAGCTGCGCCGCGGCCTGCTCGTAGGCCGGCGCCATCTGGCGGCAGGGGCCGCACCACGGCGCCCAGAAATCGACGAGCAGGGGCAGCTGGCTGCGCGCCAGCTGGCGTTCGAACCCGGCCGCATCGAGGTTCACCGGCGTGCCCGTGAACAGCTGGCCATGGCAGCTGCCGCAATCGGGCGATTTGGCCAGGTCACCCGCCTGGACCCGATTGGTCGTGTTGCAGTGCGGGCAGACGACGTGCAGCGGTTCGGTCATCCCGCGAAACTGAGGGCGAAAACGCCTGGGTCAAGAGCGGCGCGAACTCAATATCTGGGAGGAGCGGACAGTTCCTCGAACAGCGTCTGGTAGATCCGGTAACGGTTGGGCTGGATGGCTTGCGGGCCTTCGTCGCGCACCGCATCCAGGACGCCGCAGCCGGGCTCGTGCAAGTGCGTGCAATTGTGGAATTTGCAGTGGTCCGCGTGTTTGCGCAGATCCGGCATCAGCCCGGCCAGCTGCATCCGGTCGATGTGCTGCAAGCCAAATTCCTGGAAGCCGGGCGAATCGATCAAGGCGGTGCTGCGTTCTTCATCCACCCAGTACCAGGTGGTGGCCGTCGTTGTGTGCTTGCCCGAGTTCAGCGCCTGCGAGATCTCGCCGGTCAGCGCGCGCGCCTCCGGCACCAGCAGGTTGATGAGCGTGCTCTTGCCCGCGCCCGAAGGGCCGAGCACCAGCGTCGTCTTGCCGCGCAAGTGCGTCATGAGATGGTCGTGGTCGACCTCGCCGGACAGGCGCAGCGACAACGGCAGCACGCCGTAACCCATGGCATGGTAGGGCAGCAGGCGTTGCCAAGCCCTTTCGAACGGCTCCACCAGGTCGCTCTTGTTCAGCGCGATCAGCGGGCTGATGCCGGCGGCCTCGGCGGCGATCAGCGCGCGGGCCAGTTGCGACTCGGAGAACTCCGGTTCGGCCGCGATCAGCACCAGTACCTGGTCGAGATTCGCCGCGAACGACTTGGTGCGGATCTCGTCCTGCCGGTAGAAAAGGTTGCGGCGCTCTTCGACGCGTTCGACCACGCCCTCGTCCCCGGAGACGCGCCAAGTCACGCGGTCGCCCACGACCGTCTCGTTGCGCTTGCCGCGCGCATGGCAGCGCTGCCGCTTGCCATCCGCCGTTTCCACCAGGCAGTGGCGCCCGTGGCTGGCCACCACCAGGCCGGGGAGGCTGCCGGCGTCAGCCAACGAGGGCGTCCGCGCGGGCGGCGGCGGTGAAGTCGTTGTCCGACAGGCCCTGCACGTCGTGGGTGCTGAAGCGAACCACGCACCGGTTGTAGTGCACGGACAAATCGGGGTGGTGGTCCATGCCGTGGGCGATGAAGGCCAGCGCGTTCACGAAGGCCATGGTCTTGTAGTAATTGTCGAAGCGGAAGGTTTTCTCGATGGCAACGTCCGCGCCGTCGCCGGTCAACTGCCAGCCGGTCAGCGCGCTCAGGCGCTGGACGATCTCGGTGGGCTTCAAGGCGCGCACTGTCACGCCGGCACTCCCGGGCTGAGCCGTGCCAACCGTTCAGACGCCGGCGGATGCGAATAGTAGAACTTGACGAAGACCGGGTCGGGCGTGAGCGTGGACGCGTTGTCTTCATACAGCTTCAGCAGCGCGGTTCCCAGGTCCTGGCCATTGGTCTGGCTCGCCGCGAACGCATCGGCCTCGAACTCGTGGCGACGCGAGAGCTGCGCCATCAGCGGCGAGATGAAGAAGCTGAAGACCGGCACCGCCAGCAGGAAGAGCATCAAGGCCAGCGCGTCGTTCGGCCCCGTCATGTTCGGCCGCACGCCCAGCCCTGTGTAGAACCAGGGTTGCGCCGCCAGCCAGCCGAGCAGCGCGAAGCCCGCGAAGCTGAAAGCGAAGAGCACGGCGATCATCTTGACCAGGTGGCGATGCTTGAAGTGTCCCAGTTCGTGGGCCAGCACGGCGTCGACCTCGTCCGCGGAGAGCTTCTTCAGCAGGGTGTCGAAGAACACCACGCGCTTGGCCGCGCCGAAGCCGGTGAAGTAGGCGTTGGCATGCGCGCTGCGCTTGCTGCCGTCCATGACGAACAGCCCCTTGGCGCGGAAGCCGCAGCGCTGCATCAGCGCCGTGATCCGGGACTTGAGCGTTTCATCTTCGAGCGGCTCGAACTTGTTGAACATCGGCGCGATGACCATGGGGTAGACCACCATGGCCAGCAGGTTCACGCCCATCCAGAAGGCCCAGGCCCACACCCACCAATTGGCGCCGGCCGCGCCCATGAGCCAGAGGATGGTCGCCGCGATCGGCAGGCCGATGGCGATGCCGATGGCGGTGGACTTTGCGAAATCGCTGAGCCACAGCTTCCAGGTCATCTTGTTGAAACCGAAGCGTTCCTCGATCACGAAGGTCTGGTACAGCGAGAAGGGCAGGCCCAGCAGCCCGCCGATGGCGATGAAAGCGCCCAGCAGCGCGAGCTGCTGCACCATGCCCGGACCCAGCCATGCCATCAACGCCTGATTGAGCGCGTCGAGACCGCCCAGCAGTGTCCAGCCGAGCAGCACGGCGGTGCTGAATGCAGTCTCCAGCAAGCCGAAGCGGCCCTTGGCCACGGTGTAGTCGGCGGCTTTCTGGTGCGCGGCGAGGGAGATCTTTTCGGCGAAAGCCGGGGGCACAGCCGCGCGATGCGAAGCCACGTGCCGCACCTGGCGCGTGGCCAGCCAGAATTTCACCACCAGGCTCGCCAGCAGGAATACGGCGAACGCGAAGGTCAGCAGAGAGGAAGCGGACATTCCTCCGATGTTAGGCCATCAGCGACAATTCCCAGATGGAAGAACCGATTGTTCAAGCAACCGCGGCCGTGCTGGCCCGCAATGACCAGAACCTGGTGTGGATCGACTGCGAGATGACGGGCCTGGAACCGGAGCGCGACCGGCTCATCGAGATCGCCGTGATCGTCACCGGCCCCAATCTGGAGCCCCGCATCGAGGGCCCGGTGCTGGCCATCCACCAGAGCGACGCCCAACTGGCCCTGATGGACGCCTGGAACACGGGCACCCACGGCAAGAGCGGGCTCACCGACAAGGTGCGGGCGTCCACGATCACCGAAGCCCAGGCCGAAGAGCAGATCCTGGAGTTCATGGCCAAGTACGTTCCGAAGCAGGCCAGCCCGATGTGCGGCAACAGCATCGGCCAGGACCGCCGCTTCCTGGTCAAGTACATGCCGAAGCTGGAAAGCTACTTCCACTACCGCAACCTCGACGTGAGCACGCTCAAGGAGTTGGCCAAGCGCTGGCGCCCCGAAGTGCATGCGAATTTCAAGAAGCGGCAGCTGCACACCGCGCTGGCCGACGTGCACGAGTCCATCGACGAGCTCGTGCATTACCGCGAGCACTTCCTGAGGCTCGCCTGACAGCCGGTGGGCAGGGTTTACCCAAACATGCCATAATCGTGGGCTTGCTGCGGAACTGACCGCAGCTTTTTCGCGCATCGCCTTCTCGCACTGGCCCACAGATATCGGGCCGCGGGCCAAGGATTCGAAAGAGTCCGGCCTGTCCTGTCGTTGGAATGGTTGATGTTCAACAACCATTCGAATGACGGCGTTCCCGCCCTGGGCGCGCCGCGTGGACCTACTCATGACTGAAGAAATCACCCTCCCGACGGCGGAGACGACCAACGGCTTCGCCGCGCTCGGCCTCGACCCCCAACTGCTGGCCGCCGTGGCCGACCTGGGCTACACGCAACCCATGCCCGTGCAGACGCAGTGCATCAGCCTGGCCATGGCCCAGGCCGAGAGCGCCGGCCAGGCCGCCTTCAACGACCTGATGGTCTCCAGCCAGACGGGCAGCGGCAAGACCGCGGCCTTCCTGCTGCCGGTGCTGCACACGCTGCTGAAGCAGCAAGCCGAAGCCGAGGCCGCCGAAGAACAAGCCTATGCCGACGCCGTGGCCCGCGGTGAAGCGCCCGCCAAGCGCGCCCGCCGCAACCCGGTCAACACGCGCCACTTCAAGCCCGCCGAACCCGGCGCGCTGGTGCTGTGCCCCACGCGCGAACTCGCGCAGCAGGTGGCGCACGACGCCATCGGCCTGGTGCAGCATTGCAAGGGCCTGCGCATCGCCAACGTGGTGGGCGGCATGCCGTACCAGATGCAGCTCGCGCGCCTGCAGAACGCCGACCTCGTCGTCGCGACGCCGGGCCGCCTCCTGGACCTGCAACGCTCGGGCCAGATCAAGCTGGACAAGGTGCAGTTCCTCGTCGTGGACGAAGCCGACCGCATGCTGGACCTCGGCTTCGCCGACGACCTGGCCGAGGTGCACAACCTCACGGCGCAACGCCGCCAGACCATGATGTTCAGCGCCACCTTCGCGCCGCGCGTCCAGCAGCTCGCTGGCCGCGTGATGCGCAAGCCGCGCCACATCCAGGTCGATTCGCCGCAAGAGAAGCACGCCAACATCAAGCAGGTGCTGTTCTGGGCCGACAACCCCCAGCACAAGCGCATGCTGCTCGACCACTGGCTGCGTGACGCCGGCATCGACCAGGCGATCGTGTTCGCCAGCACCCAGATCGAGTGCGACGGCCTCGCCACCGACCTGCAGCAGAGCGGCTTCGCGGCCGTGGCGCTGCACGGCGCGCTGCCGCAGGCGCTGCGCAATCGCCGCCTGATGGCGCTGCGCCAGGGCCAGGTGCAGATCCTGGTGGCCACCGACGTCGCCGCCCGCGGCATCGACGTGCCCACGATCACGCACGTGTTCAACTTCGGCCTGCCGATGAAGAGCGAGGACTACACGCACCGCATCGGCCGCACCGGCCGTGCTGGCCGCGACGGCCTGGCCGTCACGTTCGCCGAGTTCCGCGACCGCCGCAAGATCGGCGACATCGAGGCGTACAGCAAGCAGCGCTTCAACGCCGAAGTGATCCCCGGCCTGGAGCCGAAGCAGCGGCCCGCGCCGCCGGCCCGCACCGGCTTCGCCGGCAAGCCGCGCCACGGTGGCGGCGGCCGCCCGGGCGACCGTGGTGGCTTCGGTGGCGACCGCGGCGGTTTCGGCGGCGAGCGCAATGCCGGTTTCGGCGAGCGCAGCCCCGGCTACGGCAAGCACACCGGCTTCGGTTCGAAGTCGCGTGATGGCGGCGCTCGGCGCCCGCGTCCGGCGAACTGACACGCAAGCACTAGCTGGGGTTCGGCTTCGCGCTCACCCCAGCCTACGAAAAGCCGCCTTCGGGCGGTTTTTGTGCGTCTGGGACGTAGGCTGGCGGTGAGCCCGCAGGCGAACCCCAGCTTGCGATCCTCAATCCATGAATTGCAACGCCGCCAGCCGCGCATAGACGCCGCCCGCGGCCATCAGCTCGTCGTGGCGTCCCTGTTCGACGATGCGGCCATGGTCCAGCACCACGATGCGATCCGCCTGCTGCACCGTCGCCAGCCGGTGCGCGATCACCAGCGTGGTCCGCCCGCGCATCGCGGACTCCAGCGCCGCCTGCACCATCCGCTCGCTTTCGGCGTCCAGGGCGCTGGTCGCTTCGTCCAGCAGCAACAGGGGCGGGTTCTTCAGCATGGCTCGCGCGATGGCAATGCGCTGGCGCTGGCCGCCCGAGAGCCGCACGCCGCGTTCGCCGAGGAAGGTGTCATAGCCTTCGGGCAACGCGCGCAGGAAATCGTCGGCGAAGGCGCCGCGCGCGGCGGCCATCACTTCGTCATCGCTGGCACCGGGCCGGCCATAGCGGATGTTGTCCATCGCCGAGGCCGAGAAGATCACCGCTTCCTGCGGCACCAGCCCGATGCGCCCACGCAGGTCACCCAGGGCCCAGGTGTTCGTGGGCACTCCATCGAGGGTGATGCCGCCCGCGCCGGGATCGTAGAAGCGCAAGAGCAGCTGGAACACCGTCGTCTTGCCGGCGCCGCTGGGTCCCACGAGAGCCACCGTTTCGCCCGCCTGGATCGCCAGGTCGAACTCGGCCAGCGCAGGCGTCGCCGGACGCGACGGGTAGTGGAAGCGCACGCCGGAGAACACCACGGTGCTTCCTTCGCCCACCGGCGGTGCCACGACGGGCTGCGCGGGCGAAGTCACGGGCGAGCGCGCGGCGAGCAGTTCCATCAGCCGTTCCGTCGCGCCGGCGGCGCGCAGCAGGTCGCCGTAGACCTCGCCCAGCACGGCCACCGCGCCGGCGAAGATCGCCACATACAGGGCGGCCTGCCCGAGTTCCCCTGCGGTCATGCGACCGCCCAGCACCGCCTGCGTGCCCTGGTACAGCCCCCACAGCATCAGCCCCGCGTTGGCGATGATGACGAAAGCCACCAGGGCGGCCCGGGCGCGCGTGCGCCGGATGCCGGTCTGGAAAGCGTTCTCGGTCGCGTTGTCGAAGCGCGCCGCCTCGCGCCCTTCGGCGGCGTAGCTTTGCACCACGGGAATCGCATTCAGCACCTCCGCGGCGATCGCGCTCGAGTCCGCCACCCGGTCCTGGCTGGCGCGTGAGAGGCGCCGCACGCGCCGGCCGAACCACATCGCAGGCAGCACCACCAGCAGGACCACCAGCAGGACCTGCGTCATCACGTACGGGTGCGTGAACACCAGCATGCCCAGGGCCCCCAGGCCCATCACGAGGTTGCGCAGGCCGAGCGAGAAAGACGAACCGACCACGGTCTGCACCAGCGTCGTGTCGGTGGTCAGGCGGGAGAGCACTTCGCCGGTCTGCGTGGTCTCGAAGAATTCCGGGCTCTGTTGCAGCACGTGCGCATAGACCGCATTGCGCAGGTCCGCCGTCACGCGTTCGCCCAGCCAGCTGACCATGTAGAAGCGCGCGGCACTGAACAGGCCCAGCGCGACGGCGACGCCGAACAGGGCCAGGAAGTACTCGCGCACCGCCAGCAGCCGTTCTCCCGGCTGCGCGCCCAGCCCACCGTCGACCAGGCCGCGCACGGCGATGGGGAAGGCCAGCGTTGCCACCGCGGCGAGCAGCAGGAACAGGCAGGCGGCGGCGATGCGCCCGCGATAGGGCACGAGAAAGGGCAGCAGGCCCGAGATGGACTTGGGCGATGGCGGCGGGGCAGGCATGCGACGCAGTGTAGTCACGCTGTTCGCGAGAAGAACTGAGCCAGCGCAAGCCCCGGCTCAAATGCGCAGGCGCTGCGCGTAGCCGGTCATCTCGAGGTAGCCGCGTCCCACCGGCCGTCCGTTGCTGTCGATGAGGTCGGCCAGGCCTTCCCAATAGATGGCGCCGGTCGACGCGCGGCTGTCCAGTTCCTGGTTGTCGATCACGGCGCGCACCGTGTAGAAGTCGGCGGGGGTGCGCACGATCCATTCCACCGGATAGGTGGCGCCCGACAGCGGGCTGGTCCAGCGCCGTTGCGCCTTGAACTCGGTCTCGCCCTGGCTCGCGATGTAGAGGTCGCCCTTGGCGCTGCGGAATGAGCCGCCGTCCCACAGCCCGGTCCCGTCCTTGCGCCGCAGCCGGAAGGCGGTCAGCGCGCTGCCGTCGTCCAGGTTCATGCCGATCCAGTCCCAGCCCACGGCCTCGGGGTGCATCAGCGCCTCGCTCCACTCGTGGTCCAGCCAGGCACGCCCCGTGGCTGCGACTTCGCTTCCTTGCAGGCGGATGCGGGCCCGCGCCGCCAGTTGCGGCAGGCTGTAGTAGTAGCTCGCCTGTTCCGGCTGCGGGCCCTTGCGGGACAGGCCGCTGCGTCCCTGCAGCAGTACGGGCTGCGTCGGTGTGCAGTCGACTTCGATGCGGAAACCGGCCGCCGGCAGGCTCGCGTGCCAGGTGTCGCCCCTGCGCTCCAGCGACCAGTCGCGCAGGCGCAGCACGGCGTCGTCGAGCGCGGCCTCCGCGATGCTGAAGCCCTGGCGCGCGATCCGCTGGTCGTGCCAGAGCTTGCGCCCCTGCACGTCGGTGAGCGCGGCATGCGCGAACAGCAGCTGTTTCGCGGCGAAGGCGGAGCCCAGGTCCTTGGTGGCGTCGACGCGCGAGCGGAAGAAGGTCACCTGGAAGCCGAAGCGGCGCTCGCCCGCGGAGGCATGCCCCGTGATGTACCACCACTCGGTGCGCAGCTCGGGGTGGGCGCCGTGGTCGCGCGGGAAGGCGAGGCGCCGCTCCGGCAGTGCCGCGGCTTCGCCGTTCCACAACAGGGCCGGGAGGGCGCCCAGGGCGCCGATGAACGGGCGCCGCGCGATCACCAGTCTTCCTTCACGGCCAGCACGGCATCGCGCCCCGCAGCGGCTCGGCCCGCCAGCCATGCCGTCACGGTGCCCGCCAGGATCACGCCGGCCGCGAGGACGAGCAGGCGCGTCCACGGAACGAGCAGGTCCATGGTCCAGTGGAAGCTTTGCGGGTTGACGACGTGCACCAGCACCACCGCCACGGCGAGGCCGAGCGCGAGGCCGGCCGCGGCGCCGATCAGCGTCCAGGCGGCGCCTTCGCCGGCGACGACGGCCAGGATCTGGCGGCGCGTCAGCCCGAGGTGCGCGAGCAGCCCGAACTCCTTGCGCCGGGCCAGCACCTGCGCGCTGAAACTCGCGGCGACGCCGAACAGGCCGATGCCGATGGCGACGGCCTGCAACCAGTAGGTGACCGCGAAACTGCGGTCGAAGATGCGCAGCGACAAGGCCCGGATCTCGGTGGCCGAGGCCAGTTCGATGCGGTCCGCGCTGCCGGCTTCGCGCTGCGCCAGTTCACGCAGGCGCTGCAGCACAACCTCAGCGCTCGCGCCAGGCGCCAGCCAGAGCTGCGCGTCATTCACGCGCTCGTCGCCCGTCAGCCGCACGTAGTCCGCCCTGTCGATGACGATGGCGCCGGACTGCCGCGCGTAGTCGCGCCAGATGCCCGCGACGAACCAGGTCGAGGGGCCGAGCGCGGGTACCAGCAGAGGCAGCGCAGCGCCAGGACGGGCCCCGTACAGATCCACCATGGCCTCGCTCACGTAGATGCCCACCTGGCCGGCTGGCACGGGCAGGGGCGGCCCCACCAGCGGCAGCGTCCTGGCCGCGTCCTCGACCGTGCGGGCCAGCAGCGTGACGCTGGGGCGCGCGGGATCCAGGGCCAGCGCACGCACCCGCTGGCTCGTCACCCGTCGCACGCCCGGCACGCCGGCCACGGCCTGGAGGAACGCGGGCGTGAGGAAGGCGGCTTCTCCCGCCGCGGTGCTGGTCGATGTGCGCAGGTAAAGATCCGCCGGGAGCAGCACGTCGAGCCAGTCGTCGACCGAATGCCGGAAGCTCGCCACCATCACGGTCAACGCCACAGCCAGGCCGAGGGCCGCGACGACGCCGCTCACGGCGACCGCCGCGCTCTCGCGCACGCGGCGCGCGCGCTCCACCGCCAGCAAGGGCAGCAGCCGCCTGGCCACGAACGGCGCCAGGCGGTCATAGAGCAGGCTGACGGCGAACGGCAGCGCCGTGATGCCGCCCAGCAGCAGCAGGCCCACCGACACATAGGCGCCCAACGGGATGCCCGCGATGGGCGGCAGCAAGACCAGGGCGGCGCCGGCGGCGATGGCGAGGAGGCCAAACGCCGGACGTCCACCCGCCTGCATCGCCCCGCCCAGTCCTTTCAGCGTTTGCGCCAGAGGCAGGCGCGCCGCGTCGCGCGCCGGCAGCCAGCCCCCGGCGGCCGCGGCGGCGATGCCGAGCGCGCCGTAGGCGAGCGCAGCGGCCGTGCTCCATTGCAGCCGCGGCTCGACCCCGGGGAAGTAGCCGCCGCCCAGGTCCCCGCCCAGCAGGCGCAAGGCCAGGGCTGCCAGGCCGGCCCCGAGCGCCACGCCCAGGGCACTGCCCACGACGCCCAGCAAGGCGGATTCGGCCAGCACCAGCGCGAGCCGCTGCCGCGCCGTGAGGCCCAGGACCCCGAGCAGGGCGAACTGGCGCGCGCGCCGCGCCACGCTCAGCGCCAGCACCGAGAACACCAGGAAGGCCCCCGTGAACAGGGCCACGAGCGCCAGCACGGTGAGATTCACCCGGTAGGCCCGTGACAGCTGGTCCACCCGCTGCGTGGTGCTGTCGGGAGAGGCCGCCTGCACACCCGGCGGCAGCTGCAGCTCGCGCAGGAGCGCGGTGGCATCGGCGCCCGGGCGCAGGCGCAGGTCGATGCGGCTGATCTGCCCCAGGCGGCCGAACAAGTCCTGCGCGGCCGCGATGTCCATCACGGCCAGCGGACCACCGCCTGCCGTGACCGTGCCGGCGACGCGCAAGACCTGCATGCGCATGCCGACCTGCAGCCGCAGCTGCGCGCCCGGCCAGGCTTCCCGGGCCGCCGGATTCATGAACACGACGCCCGGCGCCAGCACCGCCAGGCGGTCATTCGGATCCGCCGGGACCGGCATCAGGCTGGGCGCGATGGCCCCGGCGACGAGGGCATCGAGGCCGATGACGCGAACCGTCCGGCGCCGGCCATCGGCGGTTTCCGCCACGGTCTGCAGTTCGAGCACGGGGCTGGCCAGCGCGACGGCCGGATGCGCCGCGGCGCGCGCGTACAAGGATTCGTCGAATCCGCCCTGGACGGCGCGCAGTTCCAGATCTGGCTGGCCCCCCGCGGAACGGGCGGCGATCGAGAACTCGCTCAGCGCCGAGGCGTTGATCAGGTGGACCGAAAACGCCAGCGCCACCCCCAGCATGACGGCCAGCACCGCGGTGGCGTTGCGCCAGGGATGGTGGCGCAGCTCCCGCAGCGAGAAGGTGGCCAGCAAGGCGAGCATGCGGCCATTGTGCCGCTCCCAGGCAGAATGGCCGGATGGCGATGAACGACATCGAGGCGATCGAGCGGGCCACCCTGGCGGCAGTGCCCCCGGAGCGCACGGAAGAATTGCCGGGGTGGCTCCTGGGGCTCGACAAGGGGACAGTGGGACGCGCGCACAGCGCGGTGCCCCTGGGCCACGACGCGCCCGACCTCGAGGTCATCCCGGAGATCGAAGCCCGCTATGCACGGGCCGGGTTCAAGCCCGTCCTGCGGATCCCGGACGGCGGCGCCTTCGAACCGGTTCGCACGCACTTGCGCGCGGACGGTTTCGCGCCCGCCAAGCCGACGCTGGTCCAGGTGGCCGCCGCTTCGGGTGCCGCGGCACCGGCATCCCATGCCCATGTCCACGTCAACATGACACCGGATGACGCCTGGGCCGGCGTCTTTCTCGGGGAGGGGTTCGATCCGGTCGACGGCGCCAGCCGCGTCGCGATCCTGCGCCGTGCGCGGGCAGCGGTTTTCGCGCGGGCGGTGGTGGACGGCCAGACGGTGGCCGTCGGCTCCGCGTGCTTCAGCCACGGCTGGTGCGGCATCCACGGCATGCGCACCGCGCCGGCCTGGCGGGGCCGGGGGTTCGCGCAGGCGATCCTCGCGGCCCTGGAGGCGCAGGCGCGGTCACGCGGCATCTCGCGCCTTTTCCTGCAGGTGGAGGCGGAGAACACCGCGGCCCAGGCGCTCTACCGCAGGCGCGGCTTCACGTCGGCGTGGAGCTACACCTACTGGCAACGGCCCCAGGTTTAAGCCATCGCCCCCATCAGTTCTTCCTTGCGGGCCGCGAGTTCGTCGCGCATGGCGATCAGGTCGAGCTTCCTGGCCGCGCGGGCCTTGGTGAAGATCTCGTTGCGCTCTTCCTTCACGTGGTGGTCGATGTACTCGCCCAGCACCTTGACCTTGGCATCGAACATCTCGTCCGGCTCGCCCATGCCCTCGATCTGCGCGATCAGGTCCTTGGCGGACTGGTGCTCCACCTCGGCTTCCGCCAGCATGTCCGTGTCCTTGAGCACTTCGCGCAGGGCGGGGTAGAAGATTTCCTCCTCGATCTGGGCGTGCACCGTCAGCTCATGGCAGATCTGCTGGGCCAGCTCTTTCTTCTTCTGCGCGGTACTGCGGGCGCGCGAGCCCATCAGTTCCTCGTATTCCTTGAACATCTTCTTGACGGCCTTGTGATCGGCGTCCAACAGGTCGCAAGCGTCTTTTTCAGCGCGGGCTGCCATGGTTTCTCCTTGGGTTGTGATGCATCGATGATCCCGGCAGGCGCTTCCCATGGCATGTAGGTGCAATTCGGCTGGCTCATGCGGCGGATGCCGACATCGCGGCGGCGGATTCCGCGCCCCGCGTTGCGGGCGGTTGCCTGACTGCAGAGGCTCGGGGCCGCCCGTTAAGCTGGCCGCCGTCCCATCACGGAGCGACCCATGATTTCTTCCCCGATCGACACTGCGCGCGACAAGGCCGAGCACGTCCAGCGCGAACTCGAACTCGCCAGCGCGGAATTGGGCCTCGCGCAAGGCGCGCTGGAGCGCGACATCCCGGAGGACGTGAAGGAGCAGGGGGACATTGCCTGGGCGATGGACCAGAACGCCGAAGTCGAGCGCAAGGTCCGGCAGGCATCGGAGGAACTCGAGGAGGTCACGGAGCTGCTGGAGCAGGCCAAACGGTCGGCCTGAAAGAGCTACGCCACGCCGTCCTCGCGCAGTTGCAGGATGCGGTCCGCGCGCCCGGCGGCGGCGGCCGAGTGCGTGACGAGGACCAGCGCGGCGCCGCTCGCGCGGGCCTGGTCGTGCAGCACGTCGAGCACGCGCGTGGCCGTGCCTGGGTCGAGGTTGCCTGTCGGCTCGTCGGCCAGCAGCAGGCGCGGCCGGTGGACCAGGGCGCGCGCGATGGCCACCCGCTGCAACTGGCCGCCGCTCAATTCCTGCGGCAGCCGCGCCGCCAGTCCATCGAGGCCGACCTCGGCCAGGACTTGGGCCACGCGGCCCGGGTCCGGACGCTTCAGGAGCAGCAGCGGCAACCCGACGTTCTGGGCGACGTCCAGGTGCGGCAGCACGTGGAAGGCCTGGAACACGAAGCCGAGCTTCTCCCTGCGCAGCAAGGCGCGCGCATCGTCGTCCAGATCGGCCAGGTTGTTGCCGGCCACCGTCACGGAACCGGCATCCCACTGGTCGAGCCCCGCCATGCAGTTGAGCAGGGTGGACTTGCCGACGCCCGATTCACCCACGATCGCGACGAACTCCCCGGCCGCCACGTCGAGTGAAACGTCGCGGAAGACCGGAACCTCGCCGTAGCGCTTGGTGAGGCCGCGCACGGAAACGATCACGTGGCGATCTCCGCGGCGCGCAACAGCCGGGCCTGGGCGTCGGGCGCGTCACACGCGATCACCTCGCGCTGCGGCATGCCACGCAGCCAGGTCAGTTGCCGCTTGGCCAGCTGGCGGGTCGCCGCGATGCCTTGTTCGCGCAACACCTCGGTGGGGGTGTTCCTTTCCAGAGCTTCCCAGGCCTGCCGGTAGCCCACGCACCGCATGCTGGGCAGGTCGGCGTGCAGGTCGCCGCGTGCGCGCAGCGCCCGCACCTCGTCCAGGAAGCCGGCGGCCAGCATGGCGTCGAAACGCTGTGCGATCCGCGCGTGCAGCCAGCCGCGGTCGGCGGGCTCCAGGGAGAAGAACCGGGTCGGCCTCCAGCCTGCGCACCGGTCCTGATCGGCATGGAAGCTGGACAGCGGTCGGCCGGTCGCCCGGAACACCTCCAATGCGCGCTGGATGCGCTGTGCATCGTTGGGCGCCAGCCGCGCGGCGGTGACCGCGTCCACCTCGGCCAATCGGCGGTGCAGGGCGGGCCAGCCGGCCGCCGCCGCTTCCGCCTCGATGGCGGCGCGCAGTTCCGGATCCGCCGGGGGCATGGCGGCCAGCCCGTCGAACAGCGCCTTGAAGTACAGCATCGTGCCGCCGACCAGCAGCACGCTGCGCCCCCGCGCGACGATCTCCGCCGTCAGGCGCCGGGCGTCGGCCGCGAACTCGGCGGCGCTGTAAGCGTCGCGCGGGTCGCGAATGTCCAGCAGGTGGTGGGGCACGGTGGCGCGTTCGGCCGCGGTCGGCTTGGCCGTGCCGACGTCCATCCCGCGGTACACCAGAGCGGAGTCGACGCTGATGATCTCGGCCTGCAGCGCCTGCGCCAGGGCCAGGGCCGCTGCGCTCTTGCCGCTGGCCGTGGGGCCGGCCAGCGCGATGGTGACGGGGGCGGCAGGGCGCGGCATGCGGCCGAGGGTAGCAGAGCACGCGGAAGCGAACCGGGGCAAGGGGTGAGCAATTGGTTGCAATGGCACCCGTCGCGGCGCGCTGCGGCGGACAATCCGCGCAGAGCTGTTTTGCCTGGGAGGCGCTGTGGAACTGCGGGTATTCCTCGTGGAAGACATGCTGCGCATGCACGGGTTGCTGCGCGATCTTTTCAACTCCATCGGCGGTGTCGTGGTGGCGACCGTCAGCACCGAGGCCGAAGCCAAGCTCTGGCTCGAGGACCACAAGGGCCAATGGGACCTGGCCGTGATCGACCTCGTCCTGGACCAGGGAGCGGGCCTGGAGGTGATCCGCCGCTGCAAGGAGGATCCGCTGGCCGGCAAGGTCGCCGTCTTCAGCAGCTATGCGAGCCCGGGGGTGCGCGCGCACTGCCTGGCGCTCGGCGCCGACGCGGTCTTCGACAAGAACGAACCGCAGGAATTCATTGCCTGGTGCGCGGACCTCACCGCCCGGGAGAATTCGGGCCCCTGACCGGCTGAACTACAGCAACTTCCGACCATTCCTACACCCCACCAGGTACGGCAATGGGACCATTCGTGGATGAACTCCAATGAATCTGGCCGTGGGCCGGATGAAGACGGCAAGGGATCGTGGGCGACGGAATCGGTGCCCATGGCCGTTCGCAAGAATCTGCTGGACCGCGAGCTGAAGAAGCTCGCCGCCCGGCATGGCAGTGCGCAGCGCGACGAGCCATCATCCGGCCAGCAGCAAGGACAAGCCGGGCACCCGTCGGCGGACCAGGTTTCGCGCGACGAGCACGCGGGCTAGCCTGCATAACGCGGGCTAGCCTGCATACAATCCCGCAGCGCGCGAGCACCCGCGCGGGAGATCGCATGCCTTCATCGGGAATCGTCGTGAACGGCCGGCCGCTCGCGGGGGGCCGCCTGCCTGCCGTCTGTGCGCCCCTCGTCGCCAGGACGGACGCCGCACTGCTGGCGGAAGCCGCCTTGGTCGCCGCCCATTCCCCGGACCTGCTCGAGTGGCGTGTCGACTTCTACGATGCCATCGCCGACACCGGGCGCGTGCTGCGGCTCGGCGCGCAGCTGCGCGAAGCCGCGCGCGGCATCCCCCTGCTGTTCACCCGCCGCTCGGTGCGTGAAGGCGGGCAGGCCATCGCTCTCGAGGAGGAGGGCGTGGTGGCACTCTATCGCGCGGTTTGCGCTTCGGGACTGGTGGACCTGATGGATTTCGAGATGGGCAACGCTCCGGCGGATGTGGCGCAGGTGCGGGCGTTCACGCGTGCGGCTGGCATGCCGCTCGTCCTGTCGTTCCACGATTTCGGCGCCACGCCGCCCGACCCGGAACTCGCCGCCCGCTTCGCCCAGGCCAAGGCGCTCGACGCCGACGTGGCCAAGGTGGCCGTGATGCCTTCGAGCGTGGAGGACGTGCACCGGCTGCTGGGCGCGACGCTGCAGGCAAGCAAGACCCTGGGGATCCCCGTGATCAGCATGGCCATGGGTCCGTTGGGCGCCGTCAGCCGGCTGTGCGGCGGCGTCTTCGGCTCCGCACTCACCTTCGCGATGGGCGCGGCGGCGAGCGCGCCGGGCCAGATGCCCATCGAAGACGTGCGCGCGGGCCTGACCGTGCTCCAGCGCGCGGGCAGCCCTTAGCGCAGGCTGAAGAACTGGGCCAGGGCCTCGCGGTAGGCCGATTGGCCCACCGCCATGGTGCTGAAGTGCGAGCCGCCTTCCACCAGCAGGAAATGCTTCCGGCCAGGCGCCGCCTCATAGAGCCTGCGTCCCAGTTCGCTCTTGATCAGGCTGTCGTTGCTGCCGTGGACCACCAGGAGTGGCGAGTTCAGCTTGGCCACCTTCTTGATCGACTCGAACCGCTGGGTGATCAGCGGCCCGACGGGCAGCCAGCCGAACTTCATGGTGCTGGCGACGTCCGGAATCGAGGTGAACGTCCCTTCGACGATCACCCCCTGCTCGTCGTCGACCTTGGACGCCAGGTCGATCGCGATGGCACCACCCAGCGAATGGCCGAACACGTACCGCGGGCGGTCCTTGTGCTGGACGCCGAGCCAGTCCCAGGCGGCCTTGGCGTCCTCGTAGGCCATGTCCTCCGAAGGCAGGCCGGGGCTGCTCTTGCCGAAGCCGCGGTAGTCGATGGCCAGCACCGAAAAGCCCAGCTCCTGCATGCGGCGGATGCGCGGCGCCGAGCCGCTGACGTTCCAGCGGGCGCCGTGCAGGTACAGCAGGATCGGACCGTCGGCGGCGCGGTTCTCGGCGGGAATCCAGAGGCCGTGCAGCTTGACCGGCTCGCCCGTCACCTTCGATTCGAAGGGAATCCAGACCTCCTTCATGTCCTGGGCGTACGCGGCGCTGCCGCCCCAGGCGCGGTCGCTGGGCTGGAAGATCCAGGCGCGCTGGCGCTCGTCGAGGGTGGCGCAGCCGACCGTCAGGAAGGCGGCCAGGGCAGCACAGGCAAAGAGGAGGCGGCGTTTCATTGCAAAGGCTGAGTCAGCAACGGACGCAAAAGTTTCCCACGGCTGCGTGAAGTGGGCATGAACGCTGGCCGGCTTGGGCTAGCGCCCCCGCATGAACAAGGTGTCCAGCTCGCGCACGGTCAGCTGCCGCCAGGTGGGGCGGCCGTGGTTGCACTGGTCCGAACGCTCGGTTTCCTCCATCTGGCGCAGGAGGGCGTTCATTTCCTCCAATGTCAGGCGCCGGTTGGCCCGGACGGCACCATGGCAGGCCATGGTGGACAGCAACTCGTTGCGGGAACGCTCGACCACGCTGCTGCCCTCGTGCTGGGCCAGTTCGGCGAGCACGCTGCGGGCCAGCTCGACGGCATCGCCCTGCGCCAGGCTGGCGGGCACGGCGCGCACGGCCAGGGTCTTGGGCGAGAACGGCGTGATCTCCAGGCCGAGGGCCTGCAAGGTTTCCACGCCGGCTTCCGCCGTGGCAACCTCCTGGGCCGTGGCCGCGAAGGTGGCGGGAATCAGCAGCGGCTGGCTGCGCAGGGCCTGCGCGTCCATCTGGCTCTTCAGGCGTTCGTAGACGATGCGCTCGTGGGCCGCATGCATGTCGACGATGACCAGGCCCTGGGCATTCTCCGCCAGGATGTAGATGCCCTGCAGCTGGGCAATGGCGCGGCCCAGGGGCCAGGCCACGGGTTCCGGCACCGGGACGGGGACCTCCTGCGCCGCGGTGGCCGGCTGTGGGGCCCACAAGGCGCGTAGTTCCTCGACACCGCCGCCCGCGGGCGCCCGGAAGGGAATGGAAGGCTGCGACCAATTCGAAGCGGGCGCCGCCTCGAAGGCGGGCTGCAGGGACGCCGCCTCGGCCGCTGCCGCGGCGGACCGTGGCGCTGCCAGCGCGTATTCGACGGCATGCCGCACGGCCTGGTGGACTTCGCGGCTGTCGCGGAACCGCACTTCGATCTTGGTGGGGTGGACGTTCACATCGACCCGCGCCGGATCGATCTCCACGTGCAGCACGTAGACCGGCTGGCGGTGGCCGTGCAGGAGGTCTTCGTAAGCGCTGCGCGCGGCGTGCGTGAGCACCTTGTCGCGCACGCAGCGGCCGTTCACGTAGGCGTATTGCCAGTCGGCCCGCGCCCGCGCCGCGTCGGGGATGCCGGCGCGGCCGCGCACGCGCAGCGGGCCGGCGCTGTATTCCACCGCGACGCTCTGCGCCAGGAAGTCCTCCCCGAGCACGTCGGCCAGCCGTTGCTCGGCGCTGCCGGCGCGCCATTGCTCGCTCAAGCGGCCGTCGTGCCAGACCGCGAAGCCGACGTCGGGGCGCGCCAGGGCGTGCCGGCGCACGGCTTCCAGGCAGTGCGCGAATTCGGTGGCATCGGTCTTCAGGAACTTCCGCCGCGCCGGCGTGCTGAAGAACAGTTCTTTCACTTCGACCGTGGTGCCGGTGGCGCGCGCCGCGGGCCGCAGTTCGCCGCTGGACGCGTCCAGCAACCACGCGGCGGGCTGCCCATGGGCCCGCGAAACGACGCCGAGGTCCGACACGGAAGCGATGGCGGCCAGGGCCTCGCCGCGAAAGCCCATGGTGCCCACGGACTCCAGGTCCGCCAGCGAGCCGATCTTGCTGGTGGCATGGCGCTTGAGCGCCAGGGGCAGCTCTTCGCGCGCGATGCCCGCACCGTCGTCCTCGACCGAGATCAGCCGCACGCCACCGGCCTGCAGCCGCACCGTGACCTGGGATGCGCCGGCGTCGAGCGCGTTGTCCACCAGTTCGCGCACCACCGAAGCGGGCCGTTCCACCACTTCGCCGGCGGCGATCTGGCTGACCAGCTCGTCCGGCAACTCGCGGATGGGACGGCGCGGCGGGGAGGACAGCACGGCGTTCATGGTTGGCGCATTCTAGGGGGCGGGTTCCAGCAGGGATAATCCGCGTCCATGGAAATCATCATGTTCCTCGTCGACTTCATCCTGCACGTCGACCGGCACCTGGAAAACTTCGTCACCACCTACGGCAACTGGGTGTACGCGCTGCTGTTCCTCATCATCTTCGTGGAGACGGGCGTGGTCGTCATGCCCTTCCTGCCCGGGGATTCGCTGCTGTTCGTGGTGGGCGCGCTGTGCGGGCTCGGGCTGATGAGCTATCCGCTCGCGGTGCTGCTGCTTTGGGCGGCCGCCGTGCTGGGCGACCAGTGCAACTTCGCCATCGGCCGCTGGTTCGGGCCACGCGTGTTCCAGTGGGAGAACTCGCGCTACTTCAACCGCGATGCCTTCAACCGCGCGCATGAGTTCTACGAGAAGTACGGCGGCATCACGGTCATCCTGGCGCGCTTCTTCCCTTTCCTGCGCACGTTCGTCCCCTTCGTGGCGGGTGTGGCCGACATGACCCGCGTGAAGTTCACGCTCTTCAACCTGGTGGGCGGGGCGATCTGGGTGGTGGGCATCATCACGGCCGGCTACTTCCTGGGGAGCATCCCCTGGGTCAAGGCAAACCTCGACAAGATCATCTGGGCGATGATCCTGATCCCCGGGGTCGTCGTTCTCTTCGGCGCGTGGAACGCGAAGCGCAAGGCGGTGAGTTCGGTCTGACCGTCACCGGGTGGACGATGCGCGGATGACGCGGAGCTGCTCGTGCAGCCACGGCCCGCTGCCGGCAGCGGCGCCGCTGCCGCACCGGACGCGGTAGGGCTGTCCCGACGAACTGCTCTTCGAGGCGGCCAGCTCGATGAACTGTTCGGTGCCCTGGATCGTGCCCCTGCGCTCGATGGCCTCGAGTTTGCGCAGGAGATGGCTCCTGGCCTCCGAGGCACTGTGCCAGGAGCCATTGCGCTCGAACTGGCAGCTGGAAGATTCAAGCTTTCCCAGCAGGGCCTCGATCTCGGCGCGCACCGGCGCCGGCGTCGGCGCCGCGGCGGCCTGGAGCGCCCACAAGCCGATCGCCAATGCCCGGAGAACCTGCAGCATCAGCGCGGCCGCGGCGTCACACGCGTCTCCAGCGCGGGCGGCGAGTAGTCCGGCTGGATCCGGCACGTCCCGCGATAAGCGGCCTCATACCCCTTGCACAGAGCCAGCACCTTCCGCGGCGTCGGCTTGTCGCCGCGCTCCACCCAGTCGAGCAGGGCGGTGAACAGGGCCGGGTACTGCGGTTCGCTGACGTAGCTGTGCTCCGCCTCGTCGCTGAAGACCTGCACCAGCCGGTCGCCGCTGCCGCCCCTGTGCATGATGTCGCGGTAGAGCGACTGGAGTTCGACGAAAGCCGTCGGGTCGTTGCTCGCGTGGAAAGACAGGACGGGCATGGCCACCTTGCCTTGGGGCGCGCTGTCGCGATTCAGTTCCTCCACGGCGAGGCGGTCCGGCGCATAGCGGAGCACGCCCGAGTTCAGCGCCGTGTCGTTCGCCGAGCCGCGATACAGCGCACCGGTGTTGGTGAACGGGTTGCGGCCGCCCAGGCGCAGCTGCGTCAGGTCGCGCATCAGCCAGGTGGCCCAGTTCATGTTGCCGACCAGGGACGACTCGGGGATGCGGACCGTCGACAGGATGGTCGACAGGTTGGCCTTCTGTTGCTCCGTGCGTTGCGCCGCCGGCTTGCGCACGCCGGTGCATTCGTCGATGCGCGCCGCGAGTTCGGCGCGCGTGAGCTTGGCGTCGGCAGGCAAGCCCATCCACAACGGGTATTGCGGCTCGTCGGGCCGCGGGTGGTTCTTGCAGACGTATTGGTAGATCACGCGCAGGTCGAGCCGGAAATCGTAGGCGCGCGCGCCGCCGCCCAGCACGCCGCTGGTGAGCAGGACGCCGTCGTACGGGCCGCGGCGGCCATCCACTGTCGAATACAGTTCCGCCGCTTTCGAGGCGACGCCAGCGCCGTAGCTCTGGCCGTGCAGGATCGTGCGCTTCGGTTCGCCGAAATGGCGCACGAAGATCTGGCGCAGCCGCTCGGTGTCCTCGGCGGCCATGGTGACGCCGTAGCCGCCGCGCCGGTAGCTGGAGCCGGCCCAGGCGTAGCCCGCTTTCACGGTGACGGCCCAGCGCTTCAGGTCCTCCTCGCTGCGCTGCAGGGTTGCCGGGCCCGTGTCGGCGGGGCCCCCGTGCGCATGCATCACGAGGACGCCGCGGTTCCAGTTGGCGGGGATTGCGATCCAGTAGAAGGACCCGACCGTGTCTTCGCCGATGTAGCACTTGGCCCCCGTGGGGACCTCCGGTGGGCAGGCGCGCTCGGTGGGCGCAGGCGCCTTGGCCACCTCGGGCATGGCGGGCTGGCCGGGCGCGGTCGCGCAGGCGGACAACAGGACGGCGAGCGCCGCGGCGGACAGGATATGTTGGAGAGGCATGCGCCTGATCCTAGGCAGCACTTGCCGCGCTGTCATCGTGGATACCACGCATGGCCGGGATGGCCGGAATTGATAAGTACGCGTATCATTCCCCGCCAGCAGGAGACATGCCATGAATGCGCCGGAAACCTTGTCGCGCTGGGCCCGGCCCGGCTCCAGCCGGGTGCCTTTCTGGGCTTACACCGATGCCCAGCTCTATCGCCGCGAGCTGGACAAGATCTTCTATGGCGCTCACTGGTGCTACGTGGGCCTGGAGGTCGAGATCCCGAAGGTGGGCGACTTCAAGCTTGGCTGGGTCGGCGAGCGGCAGGTCATCATGGTCCGGGACCGCATCGCCCCGAAGGACCGCGGCACCGACGTCGGCATCCGCGTGGTCGAAAACCGTTGCGCCCATCGCGGCGTCCGCTTCTGCCAGCAGCCGCACGGCAACGCGCGCAGCTTCGTGTGCCCCTACCACCAGTGGACCTACAAGCTCAACGGCGACCTCGCCGGCCTGCCGTTCAAGGACGGCGTGAAGGACGGGGAATGCGTGAACGGCGGCATGCCGCCGGACTTCGACCTCGCGGCCCATGGACTGGTGAAGCTGCGCGTGGCGGTGCTGCACGGGCTCGTGTTCGCGAGCTTCAGCGAGGACGCCGAGCCGTTGGAAGACTACCTGGGCCCCGAGGTCATGCCCTGGCTGAACCGCATCTTCCAGGGCCGGCAGCTCACCCTGCTGGGCTACAACCGCCAGCGCATCCCGGGCAACTGGAAGCTGATGATGGAGAACATCAAGGACCCGTACCACCCTGGGCTGCTGCACACCTGGTTCGTCACCTTCGGGCTGTGGCGCGCGGACCAGAAAAGCCGCATGGTGATGGACCAGCATGGGCGGCACGCGGTGATGATCTCGCGGCGCAACGAAGGCGGCGACAACAAGGCGGTGACCGAAGGCGTGACCTCGTTCAAGGCCAACATGGCGCTGCACGACGATCGCCTGCTCGACGTGGTGCCCGAGGCCTGGTGGAAGGTGCCGGATCCCGCGAATCCCGGCACGGACATCATGCCCACGGTGACGATGATCACGCTGTTCCCCAGCCTCATCATCCAGCAGCAGGTGAACTCGCTGTCCACCCGCCACATCGTCCCGCGCGGCGAAGGCGAGTTCGATTTCGTGTGGACGCACTTCGGCTTCGCCGACGATGCGCCCGAGATGACGCGGCGCCGGCTGCGCCAGGCCAACCTGTTCGGGCCCGCCGGTTTCGTCAGCGCCGATGATGGCGAAGTGATCGAGTTCAGCCAGGACGGCTTCCGGCAGTGGGGCGAGGAGGGCAGCACGCTGTGCGAGCTGGGGGGAACGGGCACCGGCGGCACCGAGCACATGGTCACCGAGACCCTGATTCGCAGCATGTACGCCTACTGGAAGAAGGTGATGGCGGTATGAACGAGAGCCTGCTGTTGCAGCTGGAGATCGACCAGCTCAATGCGGCCTATGCGGCGGCGCTGGACGAGCGGCGGTTCGACGCCTGGCCGGCGTTCTTCCTGGAAGAGGGGTGCTACACGGTGCAGGCGCGCGAGAACTTCGACCGCGGCCTGCCGCTGGCGCTGATGGCGCTGGAGAGCCGCGGCATGATGAAGGACCGCGTCTACGGCATCACGCAGACGATCTACCACGGGCCTTACTACACCCGGCACGTGCTGAGCCCCGCGCAGTTGCTCCCCGCTGACGGCGCACGCATCCGCGCGCAGACGCACTATGCGGTGTTCCGCACCAAGCCGGGCGACGCCAGCGAGGTCTACAACGTGGGCCGCTACATCGACGAGTTCGCGCGGACCGGAGCGGGCCTGAAGCTGGCGAGCCGGCTGTGCGTCTACGACAGCGAGATGATCCTCAATTCGTTGATCTATCCGATCTGACGGGCCAAAAAAAGAGGCCGCGAACGGCCTCTTCCTTCAGCACGATGGGCTTAGTAGCGCTTGGCGGCCTGGTTGCCGATGTAGGCGCCCGCGCCGGCGCCCAGGATCGTGGCGCCGGTGCCACCGATGGCGGAGCCGGCGAGGCCGCCGACCACGGCACCACCCACCGTACCGACCGTCGTGCGGTCCATCGTGGCACAGCCACCCAGGCCCATCAGGGCAGCGGCCGTGACAACCGCAGCAAAGAATTTCGTCTTCATGATTTCACCTTCCTAAGTCGAATTGTTCCGGCCGCAGAAGGTGCGGCCCACCTGTAAGGACACTGTAGGCAGGGGGGTTCTGCGGGACTGTAGGAAGTGCTTGACGCGGGGTGTCGGCCCTACGCACCAGGGTTTGCAGGCCGGTGCGTTGCGGCTGAGGCTCAAGAAACCGGGCGTCAAACGGGGCGGTTGCGCGCCAGTGGCGGATTGCGGGCGAAGTAGCGCTGGATGCCCCGCATGAGGGCGTCCGCCAGCTGCTCCTGGTAGGCGTCGCTGCGCAGCTTCGCTTCTTCTTCCGGGTTGCTGATGAACGCGGTTTCGACCAGCACGCTCGGGATGTCCGGTGCCTTCAGCACGGCGAAGCCGGCCTGTTCGACATGCGCCTTGTGCAGCTTGCCGACGTTGCCGATCTCCCCGAGCAGCGCGCTTCCGAGCTTCATGCTGTCGTTGATCTGCGCCGTGGTGCTCATGTCCAGCATCGCGCGCGCCACGTGCGCGTCGCCGGTCTTGACGTTCACGCCGCCGATCAGGTCCGCCTTGTTCTCCTTGTCCGCCATCCAGCGCGCCGCGGCGCTCGACGCGGCGCCCTGGCTCAGCGCGAACACGCTGGCGCCGCGCGCCGTGGGCGTGATGAACGCATCGGCATGGATGCTCACGAACAGATCGGCCTGCACGCGGCGGGCCTTCTGCACTCGCTGGTGCAGCGGCACGAAGAAATCGGCGTCACGCGTCAGGTACGCCCGCATCGGGTTGCCGTTGACGGTGGTCGCGTTGATGCGGTCCCGCAGCAGGTGCGCCACCTTCAGCACCACGTCTTTCTCGCGCGTGCCGGCCGGGCCGACGGCGCCGGGGTCTTCACCGCCATGCCCGGGGTCCAGGGCCACGATGATCAGGCGGTCGGTCTTCTGGGGCGGGGGCAGGCGGCCGGGCCGGTCCGCCGCGGGTGGTTCCGCGGGAAGGCGCGGGGCGCGCTGGCCGTGCTGCGCCATCAACTCGCCCAAAGGGTCGGCCGGGGTGGTCGCGGGAGCCGGCGCCGGCGCGAACGCTGGCGGCCGCGCCTCCTTCATGCGTTCGGCGATCAAAGCCTCCAGCGGATCGACGGCTTTCACGGGATACAGATCGACCACCAGCCGGTGCTGGTAGGCGGCGACCGGTGGCAGCGTGAAGACCTGGGGCGCGGCCACCTGCTTCAGGTCGATCACCAGCCGCACCGTGTCCGGTGTGAATTGGCCCACCCGGATGCCGGCGATGAAGGGGTCGTCCGAACGCAGCTTCGCCACCAGCTCGCGCAGCGCGGGATTGAGCTGGATGCCTTCGATGTCCACCGCCAGGCGTGGCGGTTGCAATGCGATCACCTGCTTGCTGGTGAGAACGGCGTCCGATTCGATGGTGACGCGCGTGTAGTCCGGCGCGGGCCACAGGCGCACGGCCAGGATGGTCGCCCCGCGTGCGATCTGGTGCGCGCCCAGCAGCAGGACCACGCCGCCCGCGCGCAGGAGGTCGCGGCGGCTTTTCATGCGAGCAACTCCCTGCCGCGTGGCGTCTGCGCCCGCAGTGTCACGATCCGGCTCTCGTCGGCCTGCGGTTCCAGGTGGATCGCCAGGTCGGCCAGCGGCAGCGCGGCGCCCGCCTTCTCCGGCCATTCGGCCAGCTTCAGGCCGGGCCCGGCGAACACGTCGCGGAACCCGGCGTCTTCCCACTCGCGCGGGTCGTCGAAGCGGTAAAAATCGAAATGCCAGACCGGCCGGGCGCCGGCGGCCTCGTGCGGTTCGACCACGGCATAGGTGGGACTCTTGATGCGCCCCGCCACGCCCATGGCGCGCAGCAGGTGCCGCACGAACGTCGTCTTGCCCGCGCCCAGCTCGCCATGGAGGGTGATGAAGGCATCGGCGATGCCGGGCCGGGCCGCCAGGGCCGTGGCAAATTCCTGCGTGTCCGCCTCGCTGCGCCACGTCCGCACGACGGGCGCTCCTACAATCGGCGGGTGATGGTCAATGGCGGTCAGTTGGAGGGTCCTTTCCTGCTGGCCCAGGTGCGCGACTGGGCGCGCGAGCTTGGATTTTCCCAAATCGGGGTCGCGGGCGTCGATCTTTCGTCGGCGGAGCCCGGCCTGCTTGCCTGGCTGGCTAACGGCTTTCATGGCGAGATGGACTACATGGCACGCCACGGAGTTCGCCGCGCCCGCCCCGCCGAACTGGTGCCGGGCACCGTGAGCGTGATTACCGCACGGATGGATTACCTCCCGGCCACAACGCCGGAAGGCTGGCAGGCCATCGAATTCGAGCGATTGCAAAGATCCGGTGAAGCCATCGTGTCGCTTTACGCGCGCGGCCGGGATTATCACAAGGTGCTGCGCGCGCGGCTGCAGGCCCTGAGCGAGCGCATGGCGGCGGCGCTCGGCCCCTTCGGCCATCGCGTGTTCACGGATTCCGCACCGGTGCTCGAAGTGGAACTGGCGGCGCGCAGCGGCCAGGGCTGGCGGGGCAGGCATACCCTGGTGCTGAACCGGGAGGGCGGCTCGATGTTCTTCCTGGGCGAGATCTATGTGGATCTGGCGCTGCCCGTGACGGAAACCGTCGCCGACCACTGCGGTACCTGCGCGGCCTGCATCGCGGTCTGCCCCACGCAGGCCATCGTCGCCCCCTATCGGCTCGATGCGCGCCGCTGCATCTCGTACCTGACCATCGAACATGCCGGGCCCATCCCGGCTGAATTGCGGCCGCTGATGGGCAACCGCATCTACGGCTGCGACGATTGCCAGCTCGCCTGCCCCTGGAACAAGTTCGCCGCCACTTCGCCGCTGCCCGATTTCGAAGCGCGGCCCGGCCTGGCCGGCGCATCGCTGGTGGAGCTCTTCGCCTGGACCGAGGAGGAATTCCTGCGTCGCACGGAAGGAAGCCCCATCCGCCGCATCGGCCATGAACGCTGGTTGCGCAACATCGCGGTGGCACTCGGCAATGCCTTGCGGGCGGGTGGTGGCTATGACGTGCGGCAGGCGTTGCAGGCGCGCGCCGGGCACCCCAGCACGCTCGTGCGGGAGCACGTGGTGTGGGCGCTAGCGCAACAGCCCGAGAGCGAACGGCAGGCTCAGCACGCCCAGTAGCGTCGACAGGGTCACGAGCCCGGCGACATAGGCGCCGTTGTAGCCCATGCGTGCGGCCAGCACGTAGCAGCTCGAGGCCGTGGGCAGCGCAGAGAAGGTCAGCAGGATGGTGGTCTGCGCGGCGTCCAGCCGCAGCACCATCGCCCAGCCCCAGCCCGCCAGCGGCAACAACAGGTGACGGATCACCAGCAAGCCCGTGGTCAATGCCTTCTGCTGAGCGAGCGTGGCGAACTTCATGCCGGCGCCGGCGGCCAGCAGGCCCAGCGCGAGCGACGCCGCACCGATGCGGTTGAGCGTCGGGTCCATGAATTCCGGGACCCGGAAGCCCACCAGATTGGCCGTCATGCCCAGGGCCGTGGCGATGATCAGCGGATTGCGCACCAGCGCCCGCACGAAGCCCACGTTGCCGTGCCGGGCCATCGGCCACACGGCGCCGACGTTGAGCAGCGGAACGCACACGCCGATGAGCACGGCGATCATCAGCAGCCCCTGGGCCCCGGCCAGGCGTTCGGCCAGGGCCAGCGCGATGTAGGAATTGAAGCGGAACGCCACCTGCGCGCTGCCGGCATGCTCGCGCCGGTCGATCTGTTTCCCGAGCCATGGCAGCCACGGCAGGCTGTAGGCGAGGGCGATGCCGGAGAGCCCGAGCAGCAGGCCGGCGGCGATCAGGCTCGAAGCCGCACCAAGATCGAGCGGCGTGCGCACGATCGACTGGAACAGCAGCACCGGGAAGAGAAAGTAGTAGACCAGGCTCTCGACCTGTTCCCAGACCGTGCGGTCGAGCGCGGTGTAGCGGCAAACGAGATAGCCGCACAGGATCAGCGAGAAATCGGGGAAGAGCAGCTGGGCGAAGTACACGCGCCGGAGAATAGCCGACGGCCCGCCCCGACTCGGGCTAACCCTTATGTGAAATCCACAAACGCGGGCGCATTTTCTGCACTTAGGATGCGCGGTCCCTTCCGCATCCATGTCCTCAAGGAGAACTCAATGAAACGCCGCACCTGGATCTCTCTCGCCTCGGGCGTGCTGGCGCTTGCCGCCGCGCCCGCCTTCGCGCAGGGCTTTCCCAACAAGCCGGTCAAGCTGCAGGTGCCCTTCGCACCGGGCGGCACCACGGACATCATCGCGCGCGTCATGTCGGAGCCGCTGGGCAAGGCATTGGGCCAGCCGGTCGTCATCGAGAACAAGGCCGGCGGCGGCGGCGTGATCGGCGCGCTGGAAACCGTGCGCTCGGCGCCGGACGGCTATTCGCTGGGCATGGCGACGGTGTCCACGACGGCGGCCAACCCCGCCATCAACACCAAGATCCCATACAACCCGACCACCGACTTCACGCCGATCATCAACATCGCGGCCACGCCCAACCTGATCGCGGTGCATCCGAGCTTCCCCGCCAAGGACTACAAGACCTTCCTCGAGGTGCTGAAGAAGAATCCGGGCCGTTATTCGTATTCATCGTCGGGCACGGGCGGCATCGGCCACCTGCAGATGGAGCTGTACAAGAGCCTGTCCGGCACCTTCGTCACGCACATCCCCTACCGCGGCGCGGGCCCCGCACTCAACGACACCGTCGCGGGCCAGGTGCCGATGATTTTCGACAACATCCCCTCGGCCCTGCCCTTCATCAAGGACGGCCGCCTGATCGCCATCGTGGTGGCCGCGCCGCAGCGCCTGAAGGAACTGCCGAACGTGCCGACCTTCAAGGAAGTGGGCCTGGAGCCGGTGAACCGCATGGCCTACTACGGGATCCTCGGTCCCAAGGGCTTGCCGAAGGAGGTCGTCGACAAGGTCCATGGAGCCACGAGGAAGGCGCTCGAAGATCCGGCCGTGCGCAAGCGCATCGAGGACACCGGCTCCATCATCGTCGGCAACACGCCCGAGCAGTTCACGCAGCAGATCAAGGCCGAGTACGAGGTGTACAAGAAGGTCGTGGACTCCGCCAAACTGAAGCTCGACTAGCTTTGAGCGAGAGCGTCGACAGCTTCATCGACGCCCTGTGGCTGGAGGAGGGGCTGGCCAGGAACACCCTGGCCGCCTACCGGCGCGACCTGGAGCTGCTCGAGCGCTGGCTGGCCGCCACGCACGAGCGGCCGCTGGTGGGCGCAGGCGAGGCCGACCTCCATGCCTACTTCGCCGCGCGCCACGCGGGCAGCCGGCCCACGTCGGCGAACCGCCGGCTCACCGTTTTCAAGCGCTACTTCCGTTGGGCCCTGCGCGAGCGGCTGCTGACCGTCGACCCGACGCTCAAGCTGCAGTCGGCCAAGCAGCCGCTGCGCGTGCCGAAGACACTGACCGAGTCGCAGGTGGAGCTGCTGCTCGGTGCGCCCGATGTCGACGTGCCCCTGGGCCTGCGCGACCGCACCATGCTGGAGCTGATGTATGCCAGCGGCCTGCGGGTGAGTGAGCTCGTCGGGTTGAAGACTTTCGCGGTGGGCATGAACGAAGGCGTGCTGCGTGTCATGGGCAAGGGCAGCAAGGAGCGCCTCGTCCCCTTCGGTGAAGTCGCGCGCGACTGGATCGCCCGTTATCTGGCCGAAGCGCGATCGCAGATCCTGTCCGGCCAGCAGACCGACGACCTGTTCGTGACTTCGCGCGGCCACAGCATGACCCGCGCCATGTTCTGGCTCATCGTGAAGAAGCATGCGGCACGCGCCGGCATCACCGCGCCGCTGTCGCCGCACACGCTGCGCCATGCCTTCGCGACCCACCTGCTGAACCATGGCGCGGACCTGCGCGCCGTGCAGATGCTGCTGGGCCATGCGGACATCTCCACCACCACCATCTATACCCACGTGGCCCGAGAGCGGTTGAAGGCGCTGCATGCTAGGCACCATCCGCGCGGTTGAGATAATCTCTTTCCCCGAAGGAGACATGTTTTGAAGAAGTTCGTCGTGATGCTGGCCCTGGCCGGCGCGGCCGGCCTCGCGCTGGCCCAGGCTTATCCCACCAAACCCATCCGCCTGATCGTCGGCTTCCCGCCGGGCGGCGGCATCGATTTCACCGCCCGCACGGTGCAGCACCCGTTGCAGGAGGCGCTGAAGCAGCAAGTCGTGATGGAGTACAAGCCGGGCGCTGGCGGCATGCTCGCGGCGGGTGAACTCACCCGTGCCGCGCCGGACGGCTACACGCTGCTGCTGGCCAACACCGGCCCGTTCGCCATCGCGCCGTACCTGCAGGCCAAGCTGCCCTACGACCCGGTCAAGCAGTTCACGTACATCGGCCAGATCAGCCAGGGCAGCTACATCGTCGTGACGCGGCCGGACCATCCGGCCAAGGACCTGCGCGAGTTCGTCGCCTGGGCCAAGGCCAACGCGGGCAAGGTCAACTACGCGTCGGCGGGCAACGGTACTTCCACCCACCTGAACGGCGAGCTGATGAACCAGGCCACGGGCCTCGACATGACACATGTCCCGTACAAGGGCAGCGCGCCGGCCGTGCAGGACCTGATCGGCGGCCAGACGCAGGTCCTGATCGACGCCGGTACCGTGCTGCTGCCGCAGATCAAGGGCGGCAAGCTGAAGGCGCTGGCGGTCACCGGCGCCCGTCGCGATCCGCAGCTGCCCGACGTGCCCACGGCGCGCGAGCAGGGCCTGCCGGCGCTGGAGTCGGTCGGCTTCCAGGGGCTGGTTGGCCCTGCGGGCATGCCGAAGGAAGTCGTGGACCGGCTCGCCGCCGAACTCGCCAAGGTGCTGGCGAACCCTGACTTGAAGGCGAAGTTCGCGGTCGCGGGCTCGGAGGTGCATTCGCAGGGCCCGGCGGAGTTCGCTGCTTTCGTGAAAGGCGACAACGAGAAATGGGCGAAGCTCATCCGCGAACGCAAGTTGCAGCTCGATTGACCCGGTGGGCCTCATGCATCAGTTGAACCGACGCGCGGCGCTGGCCGCACTGGCGGGCGCGGCGCTGCCGCTGCACGCCCAAGGCACCTGGCCCACCCGGCCGGTGCGCATCGTGGTGGCCTATCCGCCCGGCGGCGTGAGCGACGCGGTGGCGCGGCTGCTGGCCGAGCGCCTGGCCGGCCCGCTGGGCCAGCCGGTCGTGGTGGAGAACAAGGCCGGCGCCAGCGGCACCATCGGCATGGATGCGGTCGCGAAGGCGGCGCCCGATGGCCACACGCTGGGCTTCTCGGCGATCAGCCCGCTGGCGTTGAATCCGCACCTGGGCAAGTCGCCGTTCGATCCGGCGAAGGACATCGTGGCGGTGGCCAGCGTCATGTTCTCGCCGGTCCTGCTGCTGGCCACGCCGGCCACCACCGCCAAGGACTTCCGCGAGCTGCTGGCCGCGGCGCAGGCGAAGCCGGGCGCGGTGCGCTGGGCAACGTCCGGGCCGGCGTCGCTGGGGCACATCATGCTGGAACAGTTGCAAGCGAGCGCCAAGGTGCGTATCACGCACGTGCCCTACAAGGGCGGCGGCCAGCAGATCACCGATGCGCTGTCCGGTCAGTTCGAGGTGCTTTCCGTGAACGCGGGCCCGGCGGTGATGGCGCACCTGAAGGCCGGCAAGTTGCGTGCGCTCGCGGTCGGCGCGCCGGCGCGGCTGGAAGCCTTGCCGCAGGTGCCGACGCTGGCCGAGCTCGGCCACGCGAGCGCCAACCTCACGTCGCTGTTCGGCGTTTTCGCGCCGGCCGGCACGCCCACGGCCGCGGTGGAGCGCGTCAATGCGGAGATCAACAAGCTGCTGGCGCAAGGCGATGTGCGAAGCCGGCTCCTGGCCAGCGACAACGTGCCCACGGGCGGCAGCGCGGCGGAATTCGCGCGGCAGATCGCGGCCGAGTCCGAAAGCAATGCCCGCATCGTGCAGGCGGCTGGAATCAAGGCGGAGTAGAGGCCGCCGAGAGCGCTATTCCCGGTCGAGCGCGCCGCTGGACAATTGCTCCAGGTACGCGCTGAAGCGCTGCGCGTCCACCTTGCGGAAAACCGCATCCGCGCCCATGGCGCGGCAGCGCGTCTCGACCGCGGGCGTGACGAAGTCGCTCAGCACGACGACGTGGGCTCGTGGCCGCGCCGTCTTCAGGCGCTGCAGCAGGTTGAAGCCGGTGCCTTCATCGAGCATGAGGTCGACGACCGCCAGCCCCCAATCGGATTGGCTGCGCTGCAACCAGGCGGTCGCGGCGGTTTCGGTGGCGGCGGTGGCGACGATTTCGAACCCCCCGACAACATCGAACAACTCGGCCAGGGCCGACTGCATGTTGCGGGAGTCTTCGATGAGGAAAACAGGAATGACTTGGCTGGCGACGATCATGTACTGCGGTTCGCGGAGTAATGAATCACATTAAATGTGCGTTGCTCGTCCGTCTGTAGGTGCAACCGTGCAAATCTGTAGGAGCGCTCCGACGAAACGGAGCGTCCGCCGGCCGGTGGATCAGGCGAGCCGGGGCGCCGGGCGGGGGATGCCGATCCATTGCAGCCCTTCGGCGCGCGCGTAGTCGGCGGCAGCGAGGCGGTCGCGGAACAGGCGGGTGAGACGCAGGACGCGATCGGTCGTGCTGCTGCCGGAGCCCGAGCGGATGGACACCGAGCAGGCGTACCAGCCGTTTTCGAGGGCCTTGATGAGCGGCGAGATGAGGTACTTGCCTGCGGTGATGGCTGGTTCGTGAAAATTCATGGTGCCTTTTATTGTTCTGGTTGTAGGAGGCTGCACGCCGTGGCGCGCCCGCGGTCAGTCCGGTGGGCCGGCGGGGGCGGGGGGCGAAGACGGTTCGGCGGAGGGCGGCGAAGACGGCAGGGTCTTCCTGGTGGCCTTCTCTTCCTTCTTCCGCTTCTTTTCCAGTTCGCGCTGTCGCTTCTCGTACGAATAGTTCGGCTTCGGCATGCGGTCTCCTTGGTCTGGATGGTCGTGGGAGCCGGGGCGCGAGGCCCCGGCGCGGGCCGTCAGGCCTGGGCGGCGATCGGGCTGATCGTGGACGCCTGCGGGCCCTTGGCACCCTGCGTCACGGTGAATTGCACGCGGTCGTTCTCGGCCAGGGTCTTGTAGCCCGTGCTCTGGATCTCGCGGAAGTGGGCGAACAGGTCCTTGCCGCCGTCATCAGGGGTGATGAAGCCGTAGCCCTTGCTTTCGTTGAACCACTTCACGGTGCCGGTTTGCGTCGTCATGTCGATGCCTTTCAGATGAAAACCGCGCGGCAACACGCCGGCGCGGCGCGTAACGCCAAGAAAATCATCGTTTGGGGGATTCGACAGCGACTCCCGGCGAACGGGAGAGGGAGGAGAGACCTACGGAGTGACGGTCTTTGTGACGTCAGGCCTGCGCATGATACCGCATTGCGGGATGTGACGCCGGCCCGGCTGGCCAATCAGCAGCACCCGCCGCGGCAGCGGTATTGCCGCGAGCCCGCGAACTGGAACGATTCGAGCGTCGACCGGGGCACGTGCCTGCTGCAGTGGAAGCAGCTCATGGTCGCGCCCAGCGCGCCGGGGAATTCGGGGGACGAACCCGCCTTCGTCTCGTAGCGCAACCCGCCCGAGCGGATCTTCGTTTTCACGTCTTGCTTCATCGGCGCCCTCCTGCCGGAACCCCGGCAGGTTGCAGTATGCGCCCGAAAGTACCCGCCGCATGGACAATCGCGGTCGCGAAAGATCATGAGAGCCGCCCCTCCGACCCCTTCACCCGCCATCGCCGTCGTCGGCGGGGGCCCCGCCGGGTTGATGGCGGCGGAGCGGCTTGCGCAAGAAGGCGTGGCCGTCGACGTCTTCGACGCCATGCCCTCCGTCGGGCGCAAGTTCCTGCTGGCGGGCCGCGGTGGCCTGAACCTGACACACTCGGAGGCGGCCGCACCCTTCCTCGCACGCTACGGGCGCCGCAGCGCCGAGCTGCACGATGCCATCGGGAACTTCGATGCTTCCGCCGTGCGGGCGTGGGCGGCGGGACTCGGCATCGCCACATTCGTCGGCAGCTCCGGCCGTGTGTTCCCGACCGACATGAAGGCCGCGCCCTTGCTGCGCGCCTGGCTGCAGCGCCTGCGTGCGGCGGGCGTCGTTTTCCATCCGCGCCATCGTTGGCTGGGTTGGGATGACAGTGGTGCGCTGCGGTTCGGCACGCCCGGCGGTGAAGTGAGCCATGCGGCCGCCGCGACCGTGCTCGCGCTCGGTGGCGCCAGCTGGCCCCGGCTGGGCTCCGACGGCGCATGGGTGCCGTGGCTGCGCGAACGCGGGGTTGCCGTGGCGCCCCTGCAGCCCGCGAATTGCGGCTTCGACGTGGCGGTTCCCGGCACCGGGCGCGTGGGCTGGAGCGACCACCTGCGCACCCGCTTCGCCGGCCAGCCTGTCAAGCCCGTGGCCGCTAGTTTCACCGACGGCCACGGCCAGGTGCTTCGCCAACAAGGCGAATTCGTGCTGACCGAAACAGGTGTCGAAGGCAGCCTGGTCTATGCGTTCAGCGCGTCCCTGCGCGATCACATCACCGTGCATGGGCACGCCGAATGGCTGGTGGACCTGTTGCCGCAGCACACGCCGCAGCAGGTGCTGGCCGAGATCCAGCGGCCGCGCGGCACGCGCAGCCTGTCCAACCACCTGAAGAACCGCCTGGGCGTGCAGGGGCTGAAGAGCACGCTGCTGCACGAACTCTTGACGATCGAGGAGCTGAACGACGCGGCGGCACTGGCGCGTGCATTGAAGGCGTTGCCGATGCCCCTGGTCCGGCCCCGCCCGGTCGCCGAGGCGATCAGCACGGCCGGCGGCGTCGCCTTCGAAGCGCTGGGACACGGCCTGATGCTGCGCGAGGTCCCCGGCGTCTTTTGCGCGGGGGAGATGCTCGACTGGGAAGCGCCCACCGGCGGCTACCTGCTGACGGCCTGCCTGGCAACTGGCCGCCAGGCGGCGGAAGGCGCGCTGCAATGGCTGGCCGGGCGTCCTGCCGCCGGCTGAGGGATAATCGAGGGTTCCTTTCCACATCACCCACCCAACGGAGCCGTCATGGGCAACAAGATCGTCACCGAAGCGGACCGCCGCGCCACCCCGAAACCCATCGCGCCCAAGGGGGCCACTTCCACGACCGGCCACGGCCAGAAGATCAGCCTGGAGCGCGGCTCGCACACGCGCAGCAAGAAGAACCCGGGCAAGCGCCCCCGCAAGGGCGGCTGACCCGCACCGCGCCAGCCGGAACGCCGCCTGCGGGCGGCGATTTGCATTCAGGCGCTGGAGAATCCCGGACGATGCTGCGAATCACCGAACTGCGCCTGCCGCTGGACCATGCGGAGGACGCACTGCGCCCCGCCGTCGTGCGGCGCCTCGGCGTGGCCGATGCGGACCTGACCGGATTCACCGTCTTCCGCCGCGCCTACGACGCGCGCAAGAAGACCGCCATCGTCCTGATCTACACGATCGATTGCGAAGTCCGGGACGAAGCCGCGGTCCTGGCCGCGCACCCGGGTGACGCGCACCTGAAGCCCGCGCCCGACACCTCCTACCATTTCGCTGTCCGCGCACCCGCGGACTTCCACGCGCACCAGCGGCCGCGCCCGCTGGTGGTGGGCTTCGGCCCCTGCGGCCTCTTCGCCGCGCTGCTGCTGGCGCAGATGGGCCTCAAGCCCATCGTGCTGGAACGCGGCAAGGAGGTGCGCCAGCGCACCAAGGACACCTGGGGCCTGTGGCGCCAGGGCGTGCTGAACCCGGAGTCGAACGTGCAGTTCGGCGAGGGTGGCGCCGGCACCTTCAGCGACGGCAAGCTGTGGAGCCAGATCAGCGACCCGCGCCACCTCACGCGCAAGGTGCTCACGGAGTTCGTCAAGGCGGGTGCGCCGGAGGAAATCCTCTACGTCAGCAAGCCGCACATCGGCACGTTCCGCCTGGTCAGCATGGTGGAGAAGATGCGTGCCGACATCGTCGCGCTGGGCGGCGAGATCCGCTTCGAGCAGCAGGTCACCGACGTCCTGATCGAGCAGGCGGGCGACATGGGGCACATGCGCGGTGTCACGCTCGCCTCCGGCGAGCAGCTGCGGGCCGACCACGTGGTGCTGGCCCTGGGCCACAGCGCGCGCGACACCTTCACCATGCTGCATGGCCGAGGGGTGTTCATGGAAGCCAAGCCGTTCTCGGTCGGCTTCCGCATCGAGCACCCGCAAGGCGTGATCGACAGGGCGCGCTTCGGGCCGAATGCCGGCAACCCCATCCTGGGCGCGGCCGACTACAAGCTGGTGCATCACGCGAAGAACGGCCGCAGCGTCTACAGCTTCTGCATGTGCCCGGGCGGCACGGTGGTGGCCGCCACGTCGGAACCGCTGCGCGTCGTGACCAACGGCATGAGCCAGTATTCGCGCAACGAGCGCAACGCCAATGCCGGCATCGTGGTCGGCATCGCCCCGCAGGACTACCGGCAGGACGGCGCCAGCGAAGGCCCGGTGAACCCGCTGGACGGCATGGTGTTCCAGCGCTTCTGGGAGTCGCGGGCCTACGAACTCGGTGAGGGCGGCTACGTGGCGCCGGGGCAGCTGGTGGGCGACTTCATCCGGCGGCAGCGCAGCAGTGCCTTCGGGGGCGTGCAGCCTTCGTACAAGCCGGGCGTCCACCTGACCGATCTCGCGCAACCGGGCCGCGAGAGCCTGCCTGGGTACGCGCTGGACGCCATCCGCGAAGCCTTGCCGGCATTCGAGCGGCAGATCCCCGGCTTTTCCATGCCGGATGCCGTGCTGACGGGTGTCGAGACGCGCACTTCGTCGCCCCTGCGCATCACCCGGGACCGCCAGCACCAGAGCCTGAACGTCCGCGGGCTCTACCCGGCCGGCGAGGGCGCGGGCTATGCGGGCGGGATCATGTCGGCCGGCGTCGACGGCATCGAGGTGGCGGAATCGGTCGCGCGGGCGATGCTGGGCGTGGCGTTGGGCTGAGAACGTCGCCGGCGCGTGCGATTTGCGCCTACGGCCACGCAGGCGCTGCGCGCACAGCTGAGGTTGGAAGGTCAGTGGATGCTGGGCCATCAACCCGGGAGCCCTCCTTGAACCACTTCACCAGAATCGCCTTGGCCACCTTTTCGCTGGCCGTCCTGCCCGCCGCCTGGGCCGCCGGCCCTTCAGCCGCCGAGCAGGCTTACCAGAAGGAGCGCGCCCACTGCATGAGCGGCAAGTCGCATCAGGACCGGGCGACCTGCCTGAAGGAAGCGGGCGCCGCCCGGGACGAAGCGCGCCGCGGGGCATTGGGCAGCAAGTCGTCGGGCGACTTGGCCGGCAACGCCACCGCGCGTTGCAATGCGCAGCCGGCGGCCGACCGCGAGGCCTGCGTGCAGCGCATTCTCGGCGCCGGTTCCACCAGCGGCAGCGTGGAAGGCGGCGGAGTCATTCGCCAGACCGAAACCAAGGTGCCTTGAGTGGATGCAGGTGGCGCGGGGTATAAACCCGGCATCGCCATCTTCGCCTTACCTTCACACCACCGCGTGCCGCCACGCCGCCGGGCCCCGCCATGGCGGTGATCGAACCCCTGCTGCTGGCGGTCGCGCGCCTGTCCACCTTCGCCGGCAGCCGCGTGCTGACGGCGGCGAGCGGCTTCTTCTTCGAGCGGGAAGAGCGACTGTTCCTGATCACCAGCCGGCACGTGCTGGTGGATTCGCCGAGCGGCCATCATCCCGATCGCATCGAAGTCACGTTGCACGTGGACGCGGTCGACCTGTCGCGCTCGAGGGTGTTCCAGATCCCGCTCTACGAGGACCGCCGCAGCGTCTGGCGCCAGGCCACCGACTCGGGCGGCGAGATCGACGTCGCTTCCATCGAACTGGACCGGGACGCCCTCCCCGAGGGCGTGGAAATCCGGCCGTTCACCCTGGAGCACCTGCAAGGCCCCCTCGAAGAGGTGCGGCTGGGCAGCGCGCTGTTGGTGGTCGGCTATCCGCTGGGGTTCTACGACACCGTGCACCACCTGGCCGTGGCGCGCCAGGCCACAGTGGCGTCGGCGTTCGGCGTGCGTTTCCAGGGGCGCGGTTATTTCCTGACCGATGCCCGCGTCCACCGCGGAGCGAGCGGCTCGCCGGTCGTCATGCAAGACCCCGATGGCCCGGCCTCGCTGCCTTGGAAGCTGCTCGGCATCCATTCCGCGCAGATGGACATGCGCAGCCGCGAGCGCGGGGTCGACGAATCGCTGGGGCTCAACTGCGCCTGGTACGCGGACATCCTGAAGACGTTGACCGACTAGGCATGCCGTCGGGCGCCGTGCAGGCGGTCCAGCGTGGCTTCGCCCGAGCACTGGACGTGGGCACGGGCCAGGCGCTCGGCGTCGTCCGCGTCGCCGGTCGCTACGGCCCACAGCATGGCCTCATGCTGGTCCCACAAGTCGCCCGGATGCGAGCCGGGCATCAGTGCGTCACCCATCACCCGCTGCAGGTCGGTCCAGTGCGCCTCGACGGCGGGGGCGATCAGCTGGTTGCCGGACAGGGCGTAAATGAAATCATGGAACGCCATGTCGGCCTCGATCATGTCGGCCACCTGGCCGCTGGCCTCCGCCCGGCGGCCGGCGGCGATGTACGAAGGCCCTTCCGTGGCGGCACGGTTCGCGTTGCGCAGCGCTGCCTGGCGGAAGGCCAGGCCTTCCAGCACGGCCCGCACTTCGAACATGTCGCGCACGTGGTCGGCGTTCATGGGCGCGACTTCCAGGCCTTCGCCGGACGCGTCGCACAGCACGCCGAGGCGGCGCAGGACGAGCACCGCCTGGTGCACGGGCCGCGGCGCCACGCCGAGGTCGCGCGCGATCCGGTCTTCGGCGATGCGGGTCCCGGGCGGCAGCTTGCCCGCGGCGATGTCCGCCAGGATGGCGTCCTGGACGAGTACCACCAGTCTGGGCTGGACCTCTTGCGTCCTCATCCTGTCATCGTAGACCTGCGCCGCCGCTAGCGGGGTGCCGCGCGTCGGTTCCTAGTCGAGGAAGCGTGCGGCGTCCTGCGGCTGCGGCAGCATGCAGACCTCGCTCCGGCCGAATAGCCGGTAGCGGTTGCGCGCGAACCAGCGGTAGGCCGCATCGCGCAGCGGCGCCGGGGCGATCCAGCCCAGCCAGGCCAGCTTCCAGGGCCAGCCCAGTGCGTCCAGCACGCGCAGGATCGCAGCCGTTTCCTGCCAGGACCGATTCCCGTCGATCACCAGCAGCGTCTGCAGGTTGTCCGGGTTCAGGCCAGCTTGCGCGAGCAGGCGCCGGCCGGTGGCGCCCTGGATGGACGCGAAGCGGATCTGCCCGCCGGCCGGCCGCGCCAGCAGGAAGCGCACCCAGCCGCTGCACAGCAGGCACTGGGCGTCGAAGACGATGATCAAGCGGCGGCCTCGGCGACGCCTGCCACGACGAGATGGCCTTTGTAGCCGACCACGCGCCCCAGCCCCGGCACGCTGGCGCTCACGTCGAAATGCAGCCGGCCCTGGCCGCCTTCTTCCACGGCGACGATGCGCGGCATCAGCCAGGCGGGGCAGGGCACGCCCAGGAAATGCATGCGTGCCAGCCGCATGTGCAGCCGGCCGGCCTGCTCATCCAGCTTGAACGTGAGGCGCGACGGGCCCAGCCGCTCGACCAGTTCACCGCGGTTGACGGACATGCGCGACGTCATGGCGCGGTGCGGGAAATGACGTGTCCAGCGCTGCGCCCCGTCGACATCGCAAAGCTCGAAACGCAGCGGACCGGAGCTGGCCACGCGCGGGGTGCCCATCGCCAGCCCGAGCAGGGCGCCCAGGGGCGTCTGGGCCGGTTCGGTGCGGACCTCGCCGTGCAGCGTGACCGTCCCGCGCAAGTCGTGGAAGGCGCGCACGTCCTCGTGCAGGCCGCGGTAGCGCTCGCCCATGAGGGATTCGAACATCGGTGCCGGCTCTGGATCAGTGGCCGCCGTGATGCGCAGGCCCTCGGCCTCGGCCAGGATCTCGTCCGGCGTGAGCAGGCCGACGCACGGCGTGGCGCCTGGCGGCCAGGGGATGCCCTGCGCCAGCCGGCGCACGAGCGCCGTGGCCGCCAGCGTGGGGACGAAAGGCCCTTCGCCATGGGTCGCGAGCAGGTGCCAGCTGCGCGTCACCGGTCGCCCCTGCGGGTCGCACCCCTGCACCGTGACGTGCATCGCGCCGGCGTCGCTGCCGAACGGCTTCAACAGGTCGGACAGGCGCTTCAGCAGCACGGCGTGCGGCCGCCAGTCGCGCACCCACCCGCGGCGCGCCAGCCACGCCATTGCGTTCATCCCGCGTTGCAGAAGCGCCAGCTCGAGGCCCGCCCCCATTCGAACGACGGAGCGGCCGGGGTAGCGGCCGGGCAGCAGCGCGAGATCTGGCACGTCGCAGGGCGACAGCAGCCGGCGGCCGACTGGCGCGGGGTAGGTGTGTGACCAGGTGCCACTCCAGCCGTGCACGGGCGCGGCCGCGCCGCCGGCCGAGATGGGCTGGCCGCAGTAGCTGAGAGCCGCCAGCACGGTGGAGAGGCCGCGGTCGGTGCGGTTGCCGGGCGTGATGCCCAGGTCGATGTGGTCCACGCGCGCGAGGCCGGCCGCCAGCCCGTCCACCACAGCGCAGGACAGGGCCGGCACCGAACTGGCGCCGCTGATGACGGCCACACCGGCCGCGCGCGCCTCGGCATCCAGCGCGGCGATGCCCGCGGCGTAGGCCACGCCGTCGGCGATGTCGACGTAGTGCACGCCCGCGGCGATGCATGCGCGCGGGATGCGGTAGTCCTGGCCCTGGAACGGACCGGAAGCGTTGACGACGACGGTGGGACGGAGCTCGACGAGGCCTGCGCCGAAGTCCGCAGCAGCGGCGTCCAGGCCCGTGTGCTCGCCGGGCGGCACAAGTTGCGCCGCCAACGCCGCGGCCTGGCGTGCATCACGCCCGGCGATGGTGATCCGGACGCCGGGAATGCGTGAGAGCCGGTTGGCGAGACGCCTGCCGAAGAAGCCGTAGCCGCCGAGAAGAAGCACGTGGCAAGACGCCATGCATGGAGTCTAGTCCACGCATGGAACTGCTCTCGACCAGCGAGCTAACCGACGGGCCAGATGAACGCCAGCCGCTCCGGCTTGCCGCCGCCACCGATCTGCGCCGAGCGCCGCAGGGTCTGGCCCTTGGCCGTGGCCGTGATCAGGTAATGGCCGGCCTGCGGCAGGTCCACCAGCATCAGGGGCCCGCCACAGCGGGCCTGCAGCACGGTGGCACCGCGCGCGTCGCGGATCTGCACCTCCACGTCCGCCAGGTAGGCGCCGTTGTCCACGGCGAACGTGAGCATGGCGTCATGGCTGGCGGCCTGGGCCTTCATGGCCTGCTGTTCATCCTGCCCGACACCGCCACAGCGATAGGCCGCCGGTGAAGTTGCCGTTGGGGCTTGCGCCAGCGCCATGGCAGGGACCGCGGCCAGCGCGAATAGGAACTTTCTCATCGTCGTCTCCGGTTGACTCAATCTAGCCCGCGCGCCGCTGCGCGGCTGTAGGAGACCTTCCACAGGGTGTCACCGGTTGACGATGCCGCGGGGCAGCGCTTAGGCTGGACCGCCAGGGCGGTTGTCACGCCCATTCACCAGGAGACTCCATGCGCTTGCTGTCCAGGTTCGTCACCGGCATCGTCTTGCTGTGCAGTGCATTCGGCATTGCCGCCCAGACCGATGCGGCATACCCCAACAAACCCATCCGCTGGATCGTTTCGTACCCGCCCGGCGGCTCCACCGACCTCGTCGCCCGGCTCATGGGCCAATGGCTGTCGCAGCGCGTGGGGCAGCAGGTGCTGGTGGAGAACCGGGCCGGCGGCGGCAACAACATCGGAACGGAGGCCGCGATCAAGGCGGCCCCTGATGGCTACACCATCTTCCTGGTCAATCCCGCCAACGCGATCAACGCGTCGCTGTACAACAACCTGTCGTTCAACTTCCTCAACGACATGGCGCCCATCGCCGGCTTCATCCGCGTCCCCAACGTGATGACGGTCACCAAGAACTTCCCCGCGCGCACGCTCGCGGAATTCATCGACTACGCCAAGAAGAACCCGGACAAGGTCAACATGGCGTCGTCGGGCTCCGGCACGTCCGTCCACCTTTCGGGCGAGATGTTCAAGTTCATGGCCGGGGTGCAGATGAAGCACGTGCCCTACAAGGGCGCGGGCCCGGCGACCACCGACCTGATCGGTGGCCAGGTCGACGTGATCTTCGACAACATGCCGTCCATCATCGGGCACATCCGCAACGGCTCGGTGCGCGCGCTCGCCGTCACCAGTGCGCAGCGTTCCCCCGCGCTGCCGGACATCCCGACGGTGGCCGAGGCGGTGCCCGGCTACGAAGCCAGCGCCTGGTTCGGCGTGGCCGCGCCCAAGGGCACGCCGCCGGCCATCATCGCGCGGCTCAATCGCGAGTTCAACGCGGCGCTGGCGGACCCCGCCATGCGCGCCAAGCTGGCCGACCTGGGCGGCGTGCCCATTCCCGGCACGCCCGAGGAATTCTGGACGCTGCACCGCGCGGAAACCGAGAAGTGGGCGAAGATCGTCAACTTCTCCGGTGCGAAGGTGGAGTAGTCAGCCCAATGCGGCGAGTTCGTCTTCGTCGAACCCAGCCGCGCGCCGTGCTTCCATGTTGAAGGGCCCGCGCAGGCGCGGTGCGCCGTACTGCGTGGCCAGCAAGGGGTAGGTCGCCACGGGATCCAGCCCACGCTCCGCGCAGACGTGGCGGTACCAGTGGTTGCCCACGGCCACGTGGCCCACCTCATCGCGCAGGATCACCTCGAGGATCTCGCCCGCGCGCAGGTCACCGGCGTTCACCAGCTTGATGCGCATGGGCGGCGCGGCATCCAGCCCGCGCGCCTCCAGCGTGCGCGGCACCAGCGCCAGCCGGGCGAGCAGGTCGTGTTTCGTTTTTTCAGCCATCTCCCAGAGACCGTTGTGCGCCGGAAAGCTGCCGTAGTCGTAGCCGAGCGATTGCAGGTGCTCACGCAGCAGCAGGAAGTGGAGCGCTTCCTCCTGCGCCACCACGGCCCATTGGCGATAGAACAAGGCCGGCATCCCCGGGAACCGCCAGATGGCGTCGGCCGCCAGGTCGATGGCGTTCAGCTCGATGTGCGCCAGCGCATGGATGAGCGTGGCGCGGCCTTCGACGGTCTTCATCGATCGCTGCTTTAGTTCGGTATGCGGCACGAGCACCGGCTGCTCCGGCCGCCCGGGCAGCCCGGGAGGTTCCGCCAGCGGCTCGTCCTCGCCACAGGGCCCGTCCGGCAGCAGCGCCCGGGCCAGCCGTGCCTTGGCCGCGGGGTCCGGCTGCGCCACCACCGCCAGTGCGTCTTGGCGTAACGTCTTCATCGCGTCTCCGCAGGGGTCCCTACAATTCCAATTTTCACCCGGAATCCCCATGGCGCTCTACGAACTCGACGGCAAGTCTCCCCAACTCGGAACGGGGGCCTGGGTCGCCGACAGCGCGCAGGTCATCGGCAACGTGGAAATGGCGGAGGGCGCCAGCATCTGGTTCGGGGTGGTGGTCCGGGGCGACAACGAACCCATCCGCATCGGCCGCAACAGCAACATCCAGGATCTCTCGATGCTGCACTCCGACACCGGCGTGCCGCTCACCATCGGCGAGAACGTGACCATCGGGCACCAGGTCATGCTGCATGGCTGCACCATCGGCGACAACTCGCTGATCGGCATCCAGGCGGTGGTGCTCAACAACGCGAAGATCGGCCGCAACTGCATCGTGGGCGCCGGCAGCGTGGTCACGGAAGGCAAGGAGTTCCCCGACAACTCGCTGATCTTCGGGTCACCCGCGAAAGTGGTGCGCACGCTCGACGATGCCGCCGTCGCGAAGCTGAAGCTGAACGCCGATCACTACGTGCAGAACGCCCAGCGCTATATCAAAGGGCTCAAGAAGATCAGCTGATGTCCGAGTTGCACAAGTTCCTGTTCGAAGGCTTGCCGGTGCGTGGCATGATCGTCCGGCTCACGGATGCCTGGCGCGAAGTGCAGGCACGCCGCCAGGAGGAAGCCTGGCCCTGGCCGGTGGTGGAGATGCTCGGCGAGATGGCGGCTGCCGGCACGCTGATGCAGTCGAACATCAAGTTCAACGGCGCGCTCATCATGCAGATCTTCGGAGAGGGGCCCGTCAAGGTGGCGGTGGCCGAAGTGCAGCACGACCTGAGCCTGCGGGTGACGGCCAAGGTGATCGGCGACGTGGACGCGAATGCGCGCCTGCCAGACCTGGTGAACGTCAACGGGCGGGGCCGCTGCGCGATCACGCTCGACCCCAAGGAGAAGGCGCCGGGGCAGCAGGCCTACCAGGGCGTGGTGCCGCTCAACGGCGCCGGCGGCGAGAAGCAGCAGCGCATGAGCGACGTGCTGGAGCACTACATGCGCCAGTCGGAGCAGCTCGACACGCGCCTCGTGCTGGCGGCCGATGCGAACGTGGCCGCCGGCATCCTGATCCAGCGCCTGCCGGCCGACGGCGAAGGCAACCTGGCGAAAGCCGCGGGCGACCTCGAGGACCAGCTGGAGCACTTCAACAGGATCGCCACGCTGACGGCCAGTTTGACGCGGGGCGAACTGCTGGAGCTCGACGTGGAGACCATCCTGCGCCGCCTCTACTGGGAGGAAAAGCTGCTGCGCTTCGAGCCGCAGACCCCGCGCTTCGCCTGCACCTGCAGCCGCGAGCGCGTGGCCGGCATGATCCGGGGGCTCGGCCGCGAGGAGGCCGACAGCATTTTGGCCGAGCGCAAGGAGATCGAGGTCGGCTGCGATTTCTGCGGCTTGAAGTACCGCTTCGACGCCGTGGATGCCGCGCGCATCTTCCTCGCCAGCACCGACCAGCCGCCGGTCAGTTCTTCCGTGCAATGAGCCGGCCGAACAGCCGGTGCTCGCACTCCGGATCGCTGCACTTGTCGCAGACCCAGGCCCAGGACCGGCCACCGTCCATGGCCGGCACCGCGGGCACGGTGGGCGCAGCCAGCCCGGCGCGGTGCACGGCCGACAGCGCCCCGGCCAGCCGCGCGTCGCCGGTGCCATAGACCACCTGGTAGGGGACGCCCGCCCGCTGCAGGCCCGCGCGTACCAGGGCATCGACCGGATCGCGCACGTGCGGCCCGTCGCGTTGCAGGCCATCGGGGACCCAGGGCAAGTCCAGCCCCATCACCAGCGTGAGGTCGTACGTGCGCTGGCGCTCCAGCGCGAAGCGGTACAGCGTGCCGTCCTCGAACAGCATGGCGCTGTAGATGGCCACCATGAGCGACGTGGTGTCGGCGATGACGAGGTCGGCGCCGGCCGCGGCGGTGTCGACCCGGCGCTCCTGCTCCCGCGCGATCGGCAGCTGCTCCTCGGGGCGCGGCGTCCGCCCTTCGCGCGTGCACCATTCGCGCAGCACCTCGGCCACCACGTTCACGCGCAGGCCTTGCGCCCCCAATGCCGTGGCGAGGTCCTGGGACAGCTGCGTCTTGCCGGTGCTTTCGGCGCCCAGCAGCGCGATCTTGCGCGCCGTCATGCGAGGCGCGCGCGCCAGGCGCGCCAACCCGCGAGGCTCAGGGCAATGAACACGATGTAGAGGCCGGTGGTGAGCCACAAGCCCTTGAAAGCGAACAGGCCCGCCGCGACCATGTTGACGGCGATCCAGACCGCCCAGTTCTCGATGTACTTGCGGCCCAGGAGGATCTGGCCCACCACGCTGAATGCGGTGGGGAAGGCGTCCCACCAGGCGACGTCGGTGTCGGTGTAGCTGTCGAGGAAGAGGGCGATCAGCGGCCACAGGACGGCGCCGGCCGCCAGTGCCGCGGCGAGAGCGGGGCGCGTCAGCCGGGCCACGCGCAGCGCCGAGCCATCGGGGCGCTTGCCGCGCAGCCACTGGAACCAGCCCCACAGTGCGATGAGCGCGAAGAACATCTGCAGGGACGCGTCGCCATACAGCTTGCTGCGCCAGAAGAGTGCGAAGTACAGCAGGGAGCTCGCGATCGCCAGCGGCCAGCCCCAGTGGATCTCGCGGATGTTGCAGGCGACCATCGCGAGCGCCAGCACCACGGCGGCGATCTCCAGCCAGGTGGTGGGCGAGCCCCAGAGCTGGAAGGCTTCGGCGAAGAGGATGTCGGGCATGGATGGTGGCGCAGGGAGATGGATTGCGGGTGGAGCCCGCAATGACAGCCTTTGCCTACTTCGCGACCTGGACCAGCACTTCGTTCGGCTTGACCATGCCCAATTCGAGCCGCGCCTTCTCCTCCACCATCTCCAGCCCCTCCTGCAGGTCCCGCACTTCGGCGGCGAGGCGTTCATTCGCCTGCACCGCGATGGCGTTGCGCGCCTTCTGATCGTCGAGCTTGCGCTGGAGTTCCGCCACGTTGCCGACGCTGCCGCGCCCGAACCAGAGCTGGGCCTGCACCACGGCCAGCAGGCCGATCAGCAGCGCGGCGACCAGGCGGGGCGGCATCGGTGTGGGGAGACCTTCAGCGCAGGTTGTAGAACGCGCCGCGGCCGGGGTACTGCGCGACGTCGCCGAGGTCTTCCTCGATGCGCAGCAGCTGGTTGTACTTCGCCATGCGGTCGGACCGCGAGAGCGAGCCGGTCTTGATCTGGCCGGCGTTGGTGCCCACGGCGATGTCGGAAATGGTGGAGTCCTCCGTCTCGCCCGAACGGTGGCTGATGACCGAGGTGTAGTTCGCGCGCTTGGCCATCTCGATGGCCGCGAAGGTTTCGGTCAGCGTGCCGATCTGGTTGATCTTGATCAGGATCGAGTTGGCGATGCCCTTGTCGATGCCTTCCTTCAGGATCTTGGTGTTGGTGACGAACAGGTCGTCGCCGACCAGCTGCACCTTCCTGCCCAGGCGTTCGGTCAGCAGCTTCCAGCCGTCCCAGTCGCCTTCGGCCATGCCGTCCTCGATGCTGATGATGGGGTACTTGCCGACCCAGCTCTCGAGCGTGCCGATCCAGTCGGCGGCATTCATGCGCTGGCCTTCGGCCGTCAGGTCGTAGATGCCGTCCTTGTAGAACTCGCTCGAGGCGCAGTCGAGGCCCAGGGCGATCTGCTCGCCGGGCTTGTAGCCGGCCTTCTCGATCGCCTGCAGGATCATCTGGATCGCGGCCTCATGGTTCTCGACGTTCGGCGCGAAGCCGCCTTCGTCACCGACCGCGACGCTCATGTTCTTGTCGTGGATGATCTTCTTCAGCGCATGGAAGACTTCGGCGCCATAGCGCAGGGCTTCGCGGAAGCTCGGCGCCCCCACGGGAATGATCATCAGCTCCTGCAGGTCGAGGTTGTTGTTGGCATGCGCGCCGCCGTTCACCACGTTCATCATCGGCACCGGCAGCAGGCAGCCGTTCATGCCGCCGAAGTAGCGGTACAGCGGCAGGCCGGATTCCTCGGCGGCCGCGCGCGCCACGGCCATCGACACCGCCAGCATGGAGTTGGCGCCCAGGCGGCTCTTGTTGTCGGTGCCGTCCAGGTCGATCAGGGTCTTGTCCAGGAAGTTCTGTTCGGACGCATCGAGGCCCAGCACCGACTCGGAGATCTCGGTGTTGATGTGCTCCACGGCCTTCAGCACGCCCTTGCCCAGGTAGCGCTCGGGGTCGCCGTCACGCAGCTCGATGGCTTCGCGGCTGCCGGTGGAGGCGCCGGACGGCACGGCCGCGCGGCCCATGGTGCCGGATTCCAGCAGCACGTCGCATTCGACGGTGGGGTTGCCGCGCGAGTCCAGGATCTCGCGGCCGACGATGTCAACGATTGCGCTCATGGGGTTTTCTTCTCCGTTCCTTGATATTTGTTCTCAGACACCTTCGATGACGACCATGCGCATGATCGCGGCGCCCTGCCGCGATGCCCGGGCCGCGGCGTATTCGGGTGAATCGTTGAACGCCTTGGCCTGTTCCACCGACGGGAACTTGAGCAGCACCACGCGGTCCGGCGTCCAGTCACCTTCGAGCACCTCCGTGGCCCCGCCGCGCACGCACACTTCAGCGCCGTGCGCCTTCATGGCGATGGTGGAGAGCTTCTTGTACTCCTCGTACTGCTCGGGGTTGGTGACGCGGACGTTCGCGAGGATGTAGGCGCTAGGCAAAGTCGTTCTCCAGGTAGCCGTTCTTCTTGGTGACGCGGTCCAGCGCCACCAGCGTTTCGAGCAGGGCCTTCATGTGCTTGAGCGGCACGGCGTTCGGGCCATCCGACAGGGCCTTGGCCGGATCGGGGTGTGTTTCCATGAACACGCCGGCCACGCCGACGGCGATGGCCGCGCGGGCCAGCACCGGCACGAACTCGCGCTGGCCGCCGGAGCTGGTGCCCTGGCCGCCCGGTAACTGCACGGAGTGGGTGGCGTCGAACACCACCGGCGCGCCGGTGTCGCGCATGATGGCGAGCGAGCGCATGTCGCTCACCAGGTTGTTGTAGCCGAAGCTGGCGCCGCGTTCGCAGGCCAGGAAGCTGTCTTCCGGCAAGCCCTTCTCGCGCGCGGCATCGCGGGCCTTCTGGATCACGTTCTTCATGTCGCCGGGCGCGAGGAACTGGCCCTTCTTGATGTTGACCGGCTTGCCCGACTGCGCGACGGCGCGGATGAAGTCGGTCTGGCGGCACAGGAAGGCCGGCGTCTGCAGCACGTCCACCACCTCGGCGACCCTCGGAATCTCGGCTTCGGTGTGCACGTCGGTGATGATGGGAACCTTCAGTTCCTTCTTCACCTTGCCGAGGATCTCCAGGCCGCGTTCCATGCCCGGCCCGCGGAAGCTGGTGCCGGACGAGCGGTTCGCCTTGTCGTAGCTGCTCTTGAAGATGAAGGGGATGCCGAGCGCGGCGGTCATCTCCTTCAACTGGCCCGCCACGTCGAATTGCAGTTGCTCGGATTCGACGACGCAGGGCCCGGCGATCAGGAAGAAGGGCTGGTTCAGCCCCGCTTCGAACCCGCACAGTTTCATCAGGCCACCGCCTTCAGCGACTTGCCCCCGGCGGACTTCTGTGCGCCCGCCTGGTGATCGCACGCGGCCTGGATGAACGAGTTGAACAACGGGTGGCCGTCCCACGGCGTCGACTTGAACTCAGGGTGGAACTGCACGCCCATGAACCACGGGTGCACGTCCTGCGGCAGCTCGACGATCTCGGTCAGCTGCTCACGCTGCGTCAGCGCGGAGATGACGAGGCCGGCGTCCCGCAACTGGCCGAGGTAGTTGACGTTGGCCTCATAGCGGTGGCGGTGCCGCTCGTTGACCACGTCGCCGTAGATCTTGTGCGCCAGGGTGCCCTTGGCGACATCGGAACTCTGCGCGCCCAGCCGCATGGTGCCGCCCAGGTCGGAGGTTTCGCTGCGGGTCTGGATGCTGCCGTCCTTGTCCTGCCACTCGGTGATGAGGGCGATGACGGGGTGCGGCGTGTCGGGATCGAATTCGGTGCTGTTCGCGCCAGCCAGCCCGGCGATGTCGCGGGCGACCTCGATCGTGGCGACCTGCATGCCCAGGCAGATGCCCAGGTAGGGCAGCTTGTTCTCGCGCGCGAAGCGGGCGGCGGCGATCTTGCCTTCGATGCCGCGCTTGCCGAAGCCGCCCGGCACCAGGATGGCGTCGAACCGGCCCAGCATGGACACCGTTTCGGGCGTGATCGTCTCGGAGTCGACATAGTCGATCTTCACGCGCACATGGTTCTTCAGGCCGGCGTGGCGCAGCGCCTCGTTCAGCGACTTGTAGCTGTCCGACAGGTCGACGTACTTGCCGACCATCGCGATGTTCACCTCGCCGCGCGGATGCTCCACCTCGTGCACCAGGTCGTCCCAGCGGCGCAGGTTCGCGGGCGGCGTGTTCAGCCGCAGCTTGTCGCAGATCAGGCCGTCCAGGCCCTGCTCGTGCAGCATGCGCGGCACCTTGTAGATGGAGTCGACGTCCCACATGCTGATCACGCCCCAGCGCGGCACGTTGGTGAACAGGCTGATCTTCTCGGCTTCGTCGTCGGGCACGCGGCGGTCGGCGCGGCAGAGCAGGGCGTCCGCCGAGATGCCGATCTCGCGCAGCTGCTTGGCGGTGTGTTGGGTCGGTTTGGTCTTCAGCTCGCCCGCCGCGGCGATCCAGGGGACGTAGGTGAGGTGGACGAACGCCGAGTTGTTGGGGCCCATCTTCAGGCTCATCTGCCGGACGGCTTCGAGGAAGGGCAACGACTCGATGTCGCCCACCGTCCCGCCGATCTCCACGATGGCCACATCCGATTCGTTGGGAGCGCCCAGGCCCGCTCCGCGGCGAATGAATTCCTGGATCTCGTTGGTGACGTGCGGGATCACCTGCACCGTCTTGCCGAGGTAGTCGCCGCGGCGTTCCTTCTCGAGCACGCTCTTGTAGATCTGGCCCGTCGTGAAGTTGTTCGCCTTGCGCATGCGCGTGGTGACGAAGCGCTCGTAGTGGCCGAGGTCGAGATCGGTCTCCGCGCCGTCGTCGGTGACGAAGACTTCCCCGTGCTGGAAGGGCGACATCGTGCCGGGATCGACGTTGAGGTACGGATCCAGCTTGATGAGAGTGACTTTGAGGCCCCGCGACTCCAGGATCGCTGCGAGGGAGGCTGAGGCGATTCCCTTGCCGAGGGAGGACACCACACCGCCGGTGACGAAGACGAATTTGGTCATGTCAGGGTGGGAAGCGTTGCTTCCTTGGAGGTGGTAAAGCAAGATTATAGGCGCGCGCCGTCGGCGCGGTTCGCACCCTCAACCTGGAATCCGCCGGCTCGTCCTGGCTCGCATGTACCGAAACATCCAACTGCTGCGCGCGGCCGGCGCGCTGCTGGTCTTCCTGCACCACGTGCGGGAGCACTACGCCAATATCGGCGGCACGAATCCCGTCCTGAAGGGCTTCATGGACTTCGGCTATGCCGGCGTCGACCTGTTCTTCGTCATCAGCGGCTTCATCATGATGCACCTGATCACGGACGGCCCGGAGCACGAACGCGTGCCATGGAAGTTCCTTGGCCGGCGCCTGGTCAGGATCTATTTCTGGTACTGGCCATGCCTGCTGCTCGGGTACGTCCAGTTGTTGCTCGCCGAACCGGGACGGTTGGCGCAGGTGAGCGTCCTGGATTCGATCTTCCTCACCAGCATCACGCCGGACCGGCTGATCATCTTCGTCTCGTGGTCCCTGAGCTACGAGTTGCTGTTCTACGCGGCGACTTCACTGCTGCTGTTCGTGCGGGCCACCTGGGTCCCGCGCATCGTCACGGCCGCGCTGACGCTGCAGATCGCCTATACGGTCATCGCTCCGTACCAGGAGGGCACTTTCCTGGCGTTTCTGGTGAGCCCCTTCAACATCGAATTCCTGATGGGTTGCCAGCTTTTCTTCTGGAGGCGCGCGGTGGCGCGCTACGGACACGAGGTGCTGCTGCTGGCCCTCGCGGCCTTCTTCATCTGGCTGGGCGTGCGGTTCGCCATCACCAGCACCCTGATGCGTGTTCCCAGTTTCGGTCTGGGCGCACTGTTCATCGTTGCCCTCGCTCTGCGCCTGGAGGCCAGGGGGCGTTTCGTGGCGGGACGCGCCCTGGTCGCGGCGGGGGAGGCGTCGTACACCCTGTACCTGACGCACCTGGCCTTCATCTCGGTCTTCGTCTTCGCCGACATCGGCGCGTGGCTGGCGCGCATCGGCGGCCTCGGCCGGGAGATCGGCTTCCTGGCGTTCGTGCTGGCGATGGTGTGGCTCTGCATCATCGTGAACCGGCACGTGGAAATGCCCCTGGTGCGCTGGGGCCACCGCCTGTTCCGGTTGAACGGCAGCACGCGCCGAACGGGGAACAGCCTGGCGACTCGCGCTACCATCCCGCCATGAACGACCTGGCCGGCAAGCACATCGTCCTCGGGCTCACCGGCGGCATCGCCTGCTACAAGTCGGCGGAGTTGTGCCGCGGGTTGGTGAAAGAGGGGGCGACGGTCCAGGTCGTGATGACCGAAGCGGCGGAGCAGTTCATCACCGCCGTGACCATGCAGGCCTTGTCGGGGCGCAGCGTCTACACCTCGCAGTGGGATGGCCGCGAAGCCAACAACATGCCGCACATCAACCTGTCCCGCGAGGCCGATGCCATCCTGATCGCGCCCTGCAGCGCCGATTTCATCGCGCGGCTGGTGCAGGGCCGCTCGGACGAGCTGTTGAGCCTGCTGTGCCTGGCTCGGCCGATCCACAAGGTGCCGCTGCTGATCGCGCCCGCCATGAACCGCGAGATGTGGGCTCACCCCGCCACGCAGCGCAACATGGCGCAGCTGGCCGCGGATGGCGCCACGCTGCTGGGCGTGGGCACGGGCGACCAGGCCTGCGGCGAGACGGGCGACGGCCGCATGCTCGAGCCGCAGCAGTTGCTGGAAGACCTGATCGCGTTTTTCCAGCCCAAGGCGCTGGCCGGCAAGCGGGTGGTCGTGACGGCTGGCCCGACCTTCGAGGCGCTGGACCCGATCCGCGGCATCACCAACCATTCGTCGGGCAAGATGGGGTTCGCCATCGCGCGCGCGGCGCGTGAAGCCGGCGCCGACGTGACGCTGGTGGCGGGGCCGGTGAGCCTGGGCACGCCGCGTGGCGTGGCCCGCGTCGACGTGAAGTCCGCCCGCCAGATGCTGGACGCCACACTGGCGGCCGTGCCCGCGGCCGACATCTTCGTCGCGACCGCCGCGGTCGCCGACTGGCGGCCCGACACCCAGGCGGACCAGAAGATCAAGAAGGACGGCAGCGGCAGGGCCCCGACCGTTTCCTTCACGGAGAATCCCGACATCCTGCTCACCGTGGCGCAGAGCGAACGGGCCCGCCAGGGCGCATTGTTCTGCGTCGGCTTCGCCGCCGAGAGCCATGACCTGGTCACCCATGCCAAGGCCAAGCGCGAGCGCAAGGGCATCCCGCTGCTGGTGGGCAACATCGGCCCGCTCACCTTCGGCCAGGACGACAACCAGATGCTGCTGGTGGACGCGCAGGGGGTGCGGGAGCTGCCGCGCGCCTCCAAGCTCACGCTGGCCCGCCAACTGATCCACGAAATCGCACAACGACTCCCATGAAGATCGACGTCAAGATCCTCGACCCGCGCATGGTCGACCAGCTTCCCGCGTATGCCACGTCCGGCAGCGCGGGGCTCGACCTGCGCGCGTGCATCGAGGCGCCGCTGGTGCTGGAGCCCAACGCCTGGCAGCTGGTGCCGACTGGCATCGCCATCTGGCTGAAAGACCCGGGCTACGCCGCCCTGATCCTGCCGCGCTCGGGCCTGGGCCACAAGCACGGCATCGTGCTGGGCAACCTGGTGGGCCTGATCGACAGCGACTACCAGGGGCAATTGATGGTGAGTGCATGGAACCGCAGTCCCACCGCTTTCACCATCCAGCCGATGGAGCGGCTGGCTCAACTGGTCATCGTGCCGGTGCAGCAGGCGGAGTTCCGCGTGGTCGATGAATTCCCAGCGAGCGAGCGCGGCGCGGGCGGCTACGGCTCCACCGGCAAGCACTGAAACGAAGGCAGCGTCCGGCTGCCTCTGCAACACACTCCTACAACGAGTAGGGCATTTGACTGCGTGCGAACGCGGCCCGGAATGGCTTCAATGGCAACCACAGGGCCTGCGGTGCGCAGGCATGTGTCCTAACCATTCAAAGGAGAATTTCCATGCGCCAGATTTCCCGCCTGCCCGCCCTCGTCACGGGTGCCGTCATGGTGTCCATGCTCGCCGCCTGCGCGAACCCGACGATGCCTGTCTCGCAGACCTATCCCAGCTACCCGAACTCCACCTATCCCGTGGCCGGCGTCGAGTATGGCCGCATCGTGAACATCGAGTACCTGCCGGTGGGGACCACCGCGCCGCGCAGCTCCGGCATCCTGGGTGCCGTGGTCGGTGGCGTGGCGGGCGCCGCGCTGGGCAGCCTGATCGGCGGCGGCACGGGCCGCACGGCCGCGACGGTGCTGGGTGGCGTGGCCGGCGCGGCCGTCGGCAACAACATCGCGCGCAACAACCAGGGCGTGACGACGGCCCCTGGCTACCGCATCACCATGCAGTCCGACCAGGGCGTGACCCGCACGTATGAAGTGCCGGCCACGGGTGATCTGCAGGTGGGTGACCGTGTCCGCATCGATGGCGGCGTGATCTACCGCGCGTAACGGACGATAAGGTCACAGACGATAACGCGCTACGGGGCCGGCTTGGCGCCGGCCCGCTACGCGCGTCCTTCGACTCTGAAGAAGCCTGTTCCGGCTGACTGCCGTTCGGCCTCTTCCTCCGTCGGCTCGCGCACGCCTTCCACCTTCAGGTGCAGGCGCAGCGCGATGCCGGCGAGCGGGTGATTGCCATCGAGCACCACGTGCTCGGGATAGATTTCCGTGACCACATAGATCTTGTCCCCGGGCGCATCCTGGCTGGTCGCGCCGGGCGGCAGGCCTTCGAACGTCAGGCCTTCGGTCAACTCCGCCGGGAACACGCTGCGCGGTTCCAGGAACACCAGTTGTTCGTCGTAGTCGCCGAAGGCGTCCTCGGGTTCGAGATGCAGGTCGACGCGGTCGCCCGCCGCATGGCCCTGCAGCGCCTCCTCGATCTTGGCGAGCAGGTCCTTGCCGCCGACGAAGAATTCCACGGGTTCGTCCAGCTGGTCGAGTTCCTCGCCCAGCGTGTCCTTCAGCGTCCAGGTCAGCGCGACCACGCAGCGGGGTGTGATTTCCATAGGAGAATTGTCCCAGATCACGATGGACACCACACGACCCCTTCCGCTGCTGGGCGGCCTGTCACCGGACCACTTCATGCGGCGGCACTGGCAGAAGAAGCCTTTGCTGGTGCGCCAGGCCGTCCCTGGGCTGCAGCCCCTGCTCACGCGGCAGGCATTGTTCGCGCTCGCCGCACGCGACGACGTGGAGTCGCGCCTGGTGGCCCGCGAAGGCCGGTCCTGGCGGCTGCGGCGGGGGCCGTTCGGCCGGCGTGCGTTGCCGCCCGTGTCGCGGCCGGACTGGACGCTGCTGGTGCAGGGCGTCGACCTCCATGAGCCGACGGCGCACACGCTCCTGCGCGCCTTCGACTTCATTCCCGCGGTCCGGCTGGACGACCTCATGATCAGCTGGGCCAGCGACGGCGGCGGCGTCGGGCCGCATTTCGACAGCTACGACGTGTTCCTGCTGCAGGCGCAGGGGCGGCGCCGCTGGCGCATCGGCCGCCAGCGTGACCTGACGCTGCGTGACGACGTGCCGCTCAAGGTGCTGGCGAACTTCGAGCCCGAGCAGGAATACGTGCTCGAGCCAGGCGACATGCTCTACCTTCCGCCGCGCTACGCCCACGACGGCACGGCGGTGGGCGAATGCCAGACCTATTCGATCGGGTTCCGCGCGCCGGCCCGCGGCGAACTCGCCCGCGAGCTGCTGCAACGCATCGCCGACGAGGCTGGCGAGCTCGGCGACCAGCTGTACCGCGACGCGGGCCAGGAGGCCACGGCAGCACCGGGCGAGCTGCCGCCGGCGTTGCGCGCGTTCGCGCAGGACGCGCTGGCCGCGGCGCTGAAGGATCCGCGCGCCCTGGACCGCGCGCTGGGGGAATATCTCACCGAGCCCAAGCCGGATGTCTGGTTCGAAGCCGGCCAGGCGCGGCGCGGCGGCGGTGTCACACTCGACGCGCGCACGCGCATGCTGTACGACCAGGCGCATGTCTTCGTCAATGGCGACAGCTGGCGGGCGGGCGGGCGCGACGCGCGGCTGTTGCAACGCCTGGCCGACCGGCGCAAGCTGGAGGCTGCGGAGCTGCGGGGCGCCAGCGAAGGCGCGCAGGAATTGCTGGCCCAGTGGTGCGAAGCCGGCTGGGCCCATGCCGAAGGAGAGAAGCGATGACCGAGATGACCGAACAGATGAGCGCGGAGCCCACCGGCATGCCGTCGCGGCGCTTCGAGGGCCGGGAAGACTTCCGCCAGCTCGTGCGGGATGCACTGGCCTGCGCCGGCCGCGAAGGCTGGCGCGAGATCATCCTGTCGGATCCGACCTTCGAGGATTGGCCGTTGGGCGAACGGGCCGTCACGGAGTCCCTGCAGGCGTGGTCCAGCAGCGGCCGCAAGATCACCCTGCTGGCGAAGAACTACGACGAGGTGCTGCGCAAGCACGCGCGTTTCGTCCAATGGCGAACCACCTGGTCGCACATCATCACGGCGATGGCGGTGCCATCGGCCGATCCGCTGGAACTCCCCAGCGCGATCTGGAGCCCTGCGTGGGCACTGGAGCGCCGAGACATCGACAACAGCGCCGGCTTCTGCGGCGGCGAACCCGACCGGCGGGTGCTGGCGCGCGAGCTGCTCAACGAGTGGCTGCGCAAGGCCACGCCGTCGTTCCCCGCGACGAAGCTCGGCCTCTGAACGGCCAGCGGGGATCCCCGACGAAACATGGATGCCGCATATAATCGGAGGCTGAGCTGGGATGGGGTTTCTCATTCGGCTCGATTCTGAAATAGCTCGTCCCCCCCACTCAAGGAAACTGAAATGAAGAACACGCTCGTTCTGGCCACGCTGGTTGCAGCCGCCGCGCTGGCCGCTTGTGGCAAGACCGAAACGCCGGCTCCGGCGCCTGCCCCGGCTCCCGCCGCTGCGCCGGCCCCGGCTCCCGCGCCCGCCCCGGCTGCTGCTCCCGCTGCCGCCCCGGCCGCCGATGCCGCCTCCGCTGCTGCCGGTGCCGCTTCGGCCGCCGCTGGTGCCGCGACGGGTGCCGCCTCGGCCGCCGCTGGTGCCGCGTCCGCCCAGAACAACTCCGCGCCTGGCGGCGGCACGAAGTAATTCGCCCCCTGCCAATGAAAAAGCCGCCTCCGGGCGGCTTTTTTCATGCCTCGGCCGTGGCCCTCTTCAGGCCACCAGCCACTCACTGCCCTGCGGCCCGCTCGCCACGTGGATCTCCTCCGCCGGCCAGGCCAGCGCATCGGCCAGGGCCTGCCGCGCCAGGGCGGGCGTGTTGTTCTGCTCGCTCAGGTGCGCTGCCACCACCTGCTTCAGGCCGCCAGGCAGCAGGGAGCGTGCCAGCGCGGCGGAGGCGCTGTTGGCCAGGTGCCCCCAGCCCCCGCCGACGCGGCGCTTCAGGAAGGGCGGGTACGTCGACGCCAGCAGCATCTGCTCGTCATGGTTGCATTCGAGCACCAGCGTGCCGCAGCCCTCCAGGTGCTGCTGGACGTGCGGGGAAACGTGCCCCAGGTCGGTCAGCACGCCCAGGCGCGCATCGCCATCGGTACAGCTGAGCTGCAAAGGCTCCCGCGCATCGTGCGGCACGGTGAAGGGGCGGACGCGCAATGGGCCGACATCGATTTCCTCGCCATCGCACGCGAGGCGCAACAGGCCCTCGAAATCGGGCCGCCCGATGGCGTCGTAGGTGCCCGTGCTCATCCACACCGGGATGCGCTCGCGCACGGCAAGCTGGCGGGCGCAGCCGATGTGGTCGCCGTGCTCGTGCGTGATGAAGATGGCATCGACCTGGTCGGCCAGCATGCCGGCGGCTGCCAGCCGCTTGTCGAGCTCCTTGATGCCCAGGCCGCAGTCGACAAGCAGGTGCGCCATCTGCGTGCCGCAACGGGCCTGGATGACGGTGGCGTTGCCCGAACTCCCGCTACCTAAAGACTTGAATTTCAACATCCGAAGGACGAGGCGCGCAGCGCCTCGTTATCGTCCGTTTCTCCTATTTCAAATCGTCCGCGATGACTTGCACGATGCGCTGCGCATCCGCCGACGTTTCGGGGGCGCCGTTCGCATTGAGCACCGAGACCGTCGTGCTCTCGCCCTGCGACTTGAGGTTGATGCGGTACTTCAGCGGCGGCTCGGCCTTCTCGGCGCGGCTGAACAGCTTGCCGAAGAAGCCGGGCTCCTTCTTGTCGGGGTTGGGCGCCACGTAGCGCACGAAGTAGGTGCCCTGGCTGCGGTCACGGTCCTCGACGGTGAAGCCGGTCCGGTCGAGCGCGAGGCCGACGCGGCGCCAGGCACGGTCGAAGCCCTCGTCGACCAGCACCACCGGCTGGCTGTTGACGCTGGCCACGCGCGACGTCGGCTTGGCTCCGGCCGTCGTGCCCGCGACGCGGGCCTGCTCTTGCGGGGCGCCCAGGCGCACCATCAGGCGGCGCAGGAATTCGGCTTCGAGTTCCGGGTCGGTCGGTCGCGGCTGCCACACCGTCTGGTCTTTCGACGTGTTGCTGTAGACCTCCACCATCCCGCGGTGGCTGACGTAGATTTCGGTGGCGCCGCTGGCGGACCGCTCCATGCGCGTGCGGAAGCGATCCCGCTCAGAAGTGGAATAGACGGAGTCGATCAGCTTGCCGAGCGTCCGGCGGATGATGTCCTCCGGGATCTTGGCGCGGTTCTCGGCCCAGTCGGTTTCCATGATGCCCAGGTTGGGCTGGTCCATGGCGAGCAGGAAGCCGCTTTCCTGCCAGAAGTCGCGCACCGGGCCCCAGAGCTGGTCGGCCGGGCGGTTGATCACCAGCCAACGCTGGTTGCCGGCGCGTTCGATCCGGACGTCGCCCACCGCGGTGGCGGCGGTCGGCACGCTGGACACCGACTGCCCCACCTGGAAGCTGTTAGCGGACACCGGGCCCCCGGGCACGACGTAGCGGCTGTCGCGCGACAGTTGCGTCAGGTCGGGCGGGACTTCCAGCGAGACGCCCTTGCCGGCGCTCTTGTAGTCGATCTTTTCGCCCTCGAGCACGCTGCAGGACGCCAGCAGGGCGGACAGGGCCACGAGCCCCAGCTTCACGGAAAACTTCATCGCATTCCTCTTTCGGATTCGGCGCCGGGTGCGCTCAGGTGAGCAGGCCGGCGGCGCGCAGCGCCTGCTCGACCACGGCTTCGTTGGCGGGGGCCAGCGGCGTCATGGGCAGGCGCAGCGCGCCACCCATCAGGCCCATGCGGGCCATCGCCCATTTCACGGGGATCGGATTGGCTTCGACGAACAGATGCCTGTGCACCGGCATCAGCTTGAACTGGATTTCCATCGCGCGCTTCGCGTCGCCCGCCACCGCGGCCACGCACAGCTCGTGCATCAGCCGCGGCGCCACGTTCGCGGTGACGCTGATGTTGCCCTGGCCGCCGCACAGCATGAGCGCCACGGCCGACGGGTCGTCGCCCGAATACACCGAGAAGCCCTTGGGCACGTCGCGAATCAACCATTGCGCGCGCTCGACGTTGCCGGTGGCTTCCTTGATGCCGACGATGCCGGGCACTTCGGCCAGGCGCAGCACGGTGTCGTGCAGCATGTCGGCCACGGTGCGGCCGGGCACGTTGTACAGCACGGTCGGCAGGTCGCCGGTGGCTTCGGCGATCGCCTTGAAGTGGCGGTAGAGGCCTTCCTGCGTCGGCTTGTTGTAGTAGGGGACGACCTGCAGCTGGCAGTCGGCGCCGACCTTCCGCGCGTACTTCGCCAGGGCGATGGCTTCGATGGTGGAGTTGGCGCCGCAGCCGGCCATGATGGGCACGCGGCCGCGTGCCTGTTCCACCGCGACCCGGATGATTTCCTGGTGCTCCTCCACGTCGACCGTGGGCGACTCACCGGTGGTGCCGACGACGCCGATGCAGTCGGTGCCTTCGGCGATGTGCCAGTCGACGAGCTTGCGCAGGGCGGGGTAGTCCACGCTGCCGTCGTCGTGCATCGGGGTCACCAGGGCCACGATGCTGCCAGTAATCGGTGTCATTGCCGTCTTGTCCGGGGAAAGCAGGATTCTAACTAGAGCGTGTAACGCTTCATTTCGAGTGATTCCGGCCGGACAGCGGCGATTCGCTGCACGAAGCGGGGTGGTGACTCCAGGAAACCATCCTCGAACGCCACGGTGCGTAGACCGGGATAGGCCTGCAGCAGTTCCCCGGGCGCCAGCAGGAAATCCGGCCGCGAAGGCTTGCCCACCGTCTCGTTGCCCTGCGCGAAGGTTTCGTGGAGCAGCAGCCCGCCGGGTGCGACCGCGTCCAGGATGCGCGGGAAGAGCGGCCGCCACAGGTAGTTGGTGACGACGACGCAGGCGAACTGGCGGCCGGTCAAAGGCCAGGGGCCGTTCTCGATGTCGGCCTGGATGGCCTCCCCCGGGGCGGTGACCGCGGCGATGGCGTCCGCATCGCGGTCCACGCCCGTGACCGGGTGGCCGCGTGCCGCGAACCAGCGCATGTGCCGGCCCCGGCCACAGGCCAGGTCCAGCACCGCGCCGCCGGCCGGCACGAGGTGGCTCCAGCGCATGATCCAGGGGGAGGCGTCTTCGGTTCCGTGCATCAGTGCGGCTTCACTTCATCCTTGAGGGCCGCCAGCGCCTGCTTCTCGACCCAGCCGGGCGCGATGAGCTTCATGAAGCGTCCCAGCCGTGCCTTGGCCACCATCACCACTTCCCGCTCGCGCTTCTCCATGCCCTCGAGGATCAGCCGCGCGCATTCCTCCACCGGCATGGCGTCGTCCTCCTTCAGGCCGCTGGAGCCCGCCGGTTCGCCACGCGCATTGAAGCCCCGGTGGCGGATGCTGGTGGCGACCACGCCGGGATAGGCCGTGGTCACGCTGACGCCGGCACCCCGCAGCTCGATGCGCAGCGCCTCGAAGAAACCGGTCATGGCGAACTTGGTCGCGCTGTACGCCGTGCGGCCCGGCACGCCGAACAGGCCGGCGAGCGACCCCACCGCGACGATGCGGCCACGCGTGGCCTTGAGGTGGGGCAGGGCCGCATGCGTGCACCAGACCGAGCCCCACAGGTTCACTTTCATCAGCGTCTCGTACCAGTGCAGGTCTTCCGCCTTCACCTCCTCGAACAGCGCCTGCGCCGACACGCCGGCGTTGTTGATGAGGTTGTCGATGCGCCCGAACTGCTGCATGGCCTGGTCGACCAGCGAGCGGCACTGCGGCTCCTGGGCGACGTCCATGGCCACGCACAGCGTCTTCGCGCCCTGCGCCTGGCATTGCGCGGCAACGGCATCGAGCTTCTGCTGGCTGCGGCCCGCGAGCACCAGGGCGGCGTCGCCGCGCTGCTTCGCCGCCAGCTGCCGGGCCAGCTCGGCGCCGATGCCATCGGAGCCGCCGGTGATGAGGGTCACGATCATGGATGGGGACTCTACTCGACCAGGCTGGTGAAACCGCGCGCCCTCCCGCGCCGTACCCACTGCGTGAGACCATCCGACATCCCAATGCCAGCCTCCCCACCAACCCTGGCGCGCCGGGCCTTCCTTTGCGCCGCCGGCGCCCTGGGGCTCGCCGGCTGCTCTGGCGTGAGCGTGCTGAACGCGCTGGCCGGCAGCGGCCACCGCCGGCAGGAAGGCGTGGCGTACGGCGCCGACCCGCGCCAGCGGCTCGACGTTTACCTGCCGGACACTGTGGTCGCCGCCACGCCGCTGGTGGTGTTCTTCTACGGCGGCAGCTGGAGCAGCGGCGAACGCGCGGACTATGGGTTCGTCGGCGAATCGCTGGCGTCCGGTGGCGTGGCCGTGGCGGTGGCGGACTACCGCCTGAGCCCGGCCGTGCGCTGGCAGCAGATCCTCGCCGACTGCGCCGCCGCGACGCGTTGGGCGTTCGACCAGGCCCCGGCACTCGGCCTGAACCGCCGGAACTTGTACCTGATGGGCCATAGCGCCGGCGGCTACAACGCGGCCATGCTGGCGCTGGACGCGCGCTGGCTGTCGGCGGCCGGTTTGGCGCCGGCGCAACTGGCGGGGTGGGTGGGACTGGCGGGTCCCTATGACTTCCTGCCCATCGTCAACCCGGAAGCCCGCGTGGCATTCGATTGGCCCCATACGCCGCCCGACAGCCAGCCGATCGCCCATGCGGGGGGGCGGCGTTCCCGCGCCTTGCTGCTGGCGCCCACCGAGGACACCGTGGTGAATCCAGTGCGCAGCACGCAGGGGCTGGCTCGCCGGCTGGAGGCGGCCGGCACACCGGTCCGTCACCGCCTGCTCGACGGCGTCGGCCACGGCACCATCGTGGGCGCGCTCGCGCCGCCGTTGCGGCGGCTGGCGCCCGTGCGCGACGAGGTGCTGGCGTTCCTGCGCAACGAGCCGCCGCCAGCCTGAAGGCAGGCTCATCCGCAGCCGGTGTCCTAGACTGGCGTCATGAAGGCGTGGTTGGAATGGGCTCGTGCCGCGGGGTTCGTGGTGCTTGCGGCTCTGGTGCAGGCGGGTTGCGGGGGTGGGTCCGGCGATCCGGGGGTCAATCCGCAACCGCAACCGCAACCGCAGCCGCCAGTGCCTGCGACGGCGAACCCCGAACGCCGCGTGCTCGCCACCGCGCTGCAGGTCGACGCCAGCACCCGATTCGCGACCGCCACGATCACCTTGGGCCCCGCCACCGCGCCCGGCGCCACCCTGGAAATCGGCGACCTGGAAATCAGCGGCGTCTCGTCCGCCGGTTCGGACCTGCTCTGGGCCGACCGGGGCGACCGGCTCGAGCTGGGCCTGGCCGCGGCGGCAGGCAACACCATCGTGGTCATCCGCTACCGGTTCCAGGTGCATGACAACTTCGACGGTGCGGCCGCGGCCGGCTACACCTTCACCTGGCCGTCGTACTGCGGCAACCTGTTCCCTTGCCAATCCTTGCCGGCGCAGGGCGTCGACCTGTCGGTCAACGTGGCGAATGCTCCCACCGGCCAGCGCGTGATCCAGCCGGCCGGTGTACTGACGGCCGCGCCGGCCTACCAGCTCGGCTGGGCGACCGGGGCCTACACCGACCTCGACCTGGGCCGCACGGGGGCCGGCACGCGCCTCGTCGCCTCCTACCTGCCAGGCCAGCGCGACACGATGGCCGAAGGCACCCGCCACCTGCGCGACGCCTTCGAATGGATGGAAGCGACGCTCGGCCCCTACCGCTTCGGCGCCGAGGCCGGCCCGGTGGCCGTGGCCTGGGGCGCCGGCGCCTACGGCGGCATGGAGCACCACCCGCGCTGGCACATCGCCTCGCCCGCGGTGGCCGATGCCGGCTTGCACGTGCACGAGGCAGCGCATGGCTGGTTCGGCAACGGTGTCCGGCTGGCGTGCTGGGAAGACTTCGTGCTGTCGGAAGGCACGGCCAGCTACCTCGCGGCGCGCGCGCTGGAAGTGGTTGCACCCGATGTGGGTGCGGCCGTCTGGGACAGCCATGCGGCCCAGTTGCGCACCCTGCGCGGCACCGAGCCGGTGTGGCCGCAGGGCTGCAACCAGATCGATGTCGTGCGCAGCGGGCTGTATTCGCAGGCGCCGTATGTGCGTGGCGCCTTTTTCCTGCGTGCGTTGGGGCAACGGGTCGGTGTGACGGCGCTCGACCGCGCACTGGGCACCTTCCATCGGCGGCACGCCGGGCAGGCCGCGCGCATGCAGGACCTGCTCGACACGGTGCGGCAGGAGACGGGCTACGACCCGGCGGCTTGCGCCGCGAGCTGGCTGCGTTCGTCCACCATCCCCACCGCCACTTCCTGTTCCTAGTCCGGACTCAGGCTGGAGAAGACCAGGCGATTGCCGAACGGGTCCTGGACGGTCATGTCACGGCCCCACGGGGCCTGCTCGATGCCGGGCCGCGCATTCTTGTACTGTTTCGCCAGCAACGACTGCTGGAATTCGTCCAGCCCTTCGGTTTCGATGCGCAGCGCCGAACCTGGCGTCGCGTCGCCATGGTGTTCCGACAGGTGCAGCACGCAGCCATCGCGCGACACCTGCATGTAAAGCGGCAGGCCGGGCTCGAAGCGGTGCTCGAAGTCGACGCGGAAGCCGAGGAAGTCGATGTAGAACTCGAGTGCCTTGGCCTCATCGAAGATGCGCAGGATGGGGATGGGCGGTGCGAGCTTCATGGTGACGACCTAGTTGAAGCACGCCCACATGAAGTCGCTGAGTGCCACCATCATCTGCGGCCGGGTGTACAGCACGAAGACGCCCAGCAACGCCGCGATGGCGGCGCCGTAGGCGAGGGCCTTCTTCGCGCGCGCCGGCATCACACGCTCAAGCCGGCTGCGGCGCCGGGCCGCGCGCGATGGGGGCTTCGCGCACCGGCAGGTTGACGAGCGCCGCGAAGATGCCCAGCGCGATGGCGATGTACCAGACGATGTCGTAGCTGCCCGTGCGGTCGTACAGCAGGCCGCCCAGCCACACGCCCATGAAGGATCCGATCTGGTGGCTGAAGAAGACGAAGCCGCCCAGCATGGACAGGTGCGCCACGCCGAAGATCTGCGCCACTGTGGCATTCGTGGGCGGCACCGTCGACAGCCAGAGCAGCCCCATCACGCTGGCGAAGATGTAGACCGACAGCGGCGACAGCGGCGCCCACAGGAACACGCTGATCGCCGCGGCGCGGCCCAGGTAGATGGTGGCCAGGATCTTGCGCTTGGCGAGCTTTTGCCCCAGGGAGCCGGCGATGTAGGTGCCGAACACGTTGAACAGGCCGATCAGCGCGAGCGCGTAGCTGGCCACCTGCGGCGACAGGCCCTTGTCCTTCAGGTAGCTGGGCATGTGCACGCCGATGAAGACCACCTGGAAGCCGCACACGAAGTAACCTGCCATCAGCAGCTGGAAACTGGGGTACTTGAACGCTTCGCGCAGCGCCTGGACGATGGACTGGTCGCGCGCGGGGGCGGCACCGCCGGCGAACCCGGGCTCGCGAAGGCCGCGCGCGAAGGGCGCGATCAGCAGCACGATGACGGCCAGCGCCAGCAGCGCTTCCTTCCAGCCCAGGCCGCTGATCAGGAAGCCTTCCACCGGCACCATCAGGAACTGGCCGAAGGAGCCGGCGGCCGCCGCCACGCCCATCGCCCAGGAACGCTTGGCGGGGTCGATCTGGCGCCCGATCACGCCGTAGACCACGGCGTACGTGGTGCCGGCCTGGGCCGCGCCCAGCAGGACGCCGGCCGTCAGGGTGAACATGAACGGCGAGGTGGAAAGCGCCATGCCGGCCAGGCCGCCCGCATAGAGCAGGGCACCGCCGATCAGGACCCGGAAGGCGCCGAAACGGTCCGCCACCATGCCGGCGAAGATGCCGAAGATGCCCCAGGACAGGTTCTGGATCGCCAGCGCGAACGAGAAGGTCTCGCGCGTCCAGTTCTGGGCCTGGGTGATCGGCTGCAGCCAGAGCCCGAAGCCATGCCGGATGCCCATGGAGAGCGTGACGATCATGGCGCCGCAGATCAACACCTGCTGCATCGAAAGTTGGGGCGAGAACTTGGGGGCCGGCGGATTCATGCGGGGACTGTAGCGACAAGCCCCGTGAATTGCTCGTCGCCACGCTGACGACCCTGTTGAAATCTTTGGCTTGGATTGATGCCCGGACGGCATGGATCGCGCCATGACTGTGGATCCATACAGTCCCGGAGGCGGCCGCGACTACAATGCTGCCTCCCATGGCGACCAAACCACCGTCCGACTATTCCGAAGGATCCATCCGGGTGCTGAAGGGCCTTGAGCCCGTCAAGCAGCGCCCCGGCATGTACACCCGCACCGACAACCCCCTGCACGTGCTGCAGGAGGTGCTGGACAACGCGGCCGACGAAGCCCTGGCCGGTCACGGCAAGCGGATCAAGACGACTTTGCACACGGACGGCTCGGTCAGCGTCGAAGACGACGGCCGCGGCATCCCCTTCGGCATGCATCCGGAAGAGAAGGCACCGGTGATCGAGCTGGTGTTCACGCGCCTGCATGCCGGCGGCAAGTTCGACAAGGGCAAGGGCGGCGCCTACAGCTTCTCCGGCGGCTTGCACGGCGTTGGCGTGTCGGTGACCAACGCGCTGGCCAAGCGGCTGGAAGCGACCGTGCACCGCGAGGGCCAGGTCGCCACCATCGCCTTCTCCGGCGGCGACGTCATCGAGAAGCTGAAGACGCGCAAGGCCGTCGAGGGCGACCGCCGGCAGGGCACCACCGTGCGGGTCTGGTCCGACGGGAAGTATTTCGAGACCACGGCGCTGCCGATGGCCGAACTGGCCCACCTGCTGCGCAGCAAGGCTGTGCTGATGCCGGGCGTCACGGTCTCGCTCGTGAATGAGAAGACCAAGGAAACCCAGTCGTGGCAGTACAAGGGCGGCCTGCGCGACTACCTGATGCAGACGCTCACGGGCGACCCCGTGATCCCGTTGTTCGAAGGCGAAGGGTTCGCCGACAGCAACGACAACTTCGCCGAAGGCGAGGGTGCGCAATGGTGCGTGGCCTTCACGGAAGACGGCCAGCCGGTGCGCGAGAGCTACGTCAACCTGATCCCCACCACCGCCGGCGGCACGCACGAGAGCGGCCTGCGGGACGGCTTGTTCAACGCCGTCAAGAGCTTCATCGAGCTGCACAACCTGCAGCCCAAGGGCGTGAAGCTGCTCCCGGAAGACGTGTTCGCCCGGGCTTCCTACGTGCTGTCCGCCAAGGTGCTGGACCCGCAATTCCAGGGCCAGATCAAGGAGCGGCTGAATTCCCGCGACGCCGTGCGCCTCGTCTCCAGCTTCGTGCGCCCGGCGCTGGAGCTGTGGCTGAACCAGCACGTGGACTACGGCAAGAAGCTGGCCGAACTCGCGATCAAGGCGGCGCAGAGCCGGCAGAAGGCGGGCCAGAAGGTCGAGAAGCGCAAGGGCTCCGGCGTCGCGGTGCTGCCCGGCAAGCTGACCGACTGCGAGAGCAAGGATCTCTCGCACAACGAGATCTTCCTGGTCGAGGGCGACTCCGCCGGCGGCAGCGCCAAGATGGGCCGCGACAAGGAATGCCAGGCCATCCTGCCGCTGCGCGGCAAGGTGCTGAACACCTGGGAGGTCGAGCGCGACCGCCTGTTCGCCAACACCGAAATCCATGACATCGCGGTGGCGATCGGCGTCGATCCGCATGGCGTGAACGACACGCCCGACCTGACCGGCCTGCGCTACGGCAAGGTCTGCATCCTGTCGGACGCCGACGTCGATGGCTCGCACATCCAGGTGCTGCTGCTCACGCTGTTCTTCAAGCACTTTCCCAAGCTGATCGACGCGGGCAACGTCTATGTCGCACGGCCGCCGCTTTACCGGGTGGATGCACCGGCGCGCGGCAAGAAGCCCGCCTCCAAGATGTATGCGCTGGACGAAGGCGAACTGGTCGCCACGCTGGACAAGTTGCGCAAGGAAGGCGTGCGCGAAGGCGCCTGGACCATCAGCCGGTTCAAGGGCCTGGGCGAAATGAGCGCGGAACAACTGTGGGAAACCACACTCAATCCGGATACGCGCCGCCTGCTGCCGGTGCAATTGGGCGCCAGCGGCTTCGAGGGCACGCAAAGCCTCATCACCAAGCTCATGGGCAAGGGCGAAGCCGCGGCCCGCCGCGAATTGATGGAACTGCACGGCGACGCCGTGGAGATCGATATCTGATGAACGCCGTGACCGCCGCCAACGACGACCGCGCGCCCGTGCGCGTGCGCCTGCGGCCGACCATGAGCAGCGACATCGAGTTCGTGCTCTCGCTCGAACAGGACCCCGAGAACCTGCCGTTCATCACGCCCTGGGAAAAGACGCAGCACGAGGCCGCGATCCGCTTCCCCGATTTCCGCCACTTCATCCTCGAAGGCGGGCCCGGCCTGGATGCCGTCGGCTTCCTCATCCTGATCGGCTGCCGCAGCCAGCACCAGTCGCTCGAACTCAAGCGCATGGTGGTCCGCTCCAAGGGCCAGGGCTTTGGGCGCGCCGCCTTGCGGGTCGTCAAGAAGGTCGCGTTCGACGACCTGGGTGCGCACCGCCTCTGGCTGGACGTGAAGAAGCCCAACACGCGGGCCAAGGCGTTCTACGACAGCGAGGGCTTCATTGTCGAAGGCGAGCTGCGCGAATCGGTGAAGGTGACCGGCGGCTTCGAGTCGCTCATCGTCATGTCGATGCTGCAGTCCGAATTCGCCGCGCGCCGTGCCTCGGCGCTGGAGCAGGCCGCATGAAGGCCTGGCTCGTCGCCGCCGCGTTCGTCCTGGCCGTGGCCGCAGCCCCGGCGCGCGCCGAAGTCTGGGGCTACGTGGACGCGCGCGGCGTCGCCCACTTCGCCTCGGAGAAGGTCGACGAGCGCTACGAACTCTTTTTCCGTGGTGGCGAAAGTTTCGACACGGCGGCCGGCGTCAAGACGGCGCGGCAGGTCGCCGTGCCGACGGCGCCGCCGAAGCTGATCGCCTTCTTCGAAGTGTCGCCCAGCTTCAGGCAGGTCAAGCACCACCTGCGCGAGGCCTCCATCGCCCACGGCGTCGACTACGAACTGCTGCAGGCGCTGATCGCCACGGAGTCCGGCTTCGACCCCGGCGCGGTTTCGCCGAAGGGCGCGGTCGGGCTGATGCAGATCATCCCCGCGACAGCCGCCCGCTATGGCGTGGTGGGCGATGCCCGGGTGCCGGTCGAAAAGAAGCTCACCGACCCTCGCATCAACGTGCGTGCGGGCGCCCGCTACCTGGCGGATCTCATCAAGATGTTCCCGGGCCAGCTCGAGCTCGCCCTGGCCGCCTACAACGCCGGCGAGGGCGCGGTGCAGCGCGCGGGCAACCGCATCCCCAACTATCCCGAGACGCAGAACTACGTGAAGACGGTGATGCAGCTGTACACCACGCTCAAGCCGCCCAGCGCCATGCGGCCGGGCGGGCGCGCGCCGAACCGCATCCGCATGGAGCTGCCGGTCGGTGGAGCCATCGGGCGGGGCAACCTGCCGCCAGCCGTCGCGATCACCTCCACCGACTGATGGCGCCGATGGACATGGAAGCGGTCTGGCTGGGCGCCTTCGTGGGCGCGCAGGTGCTCGTCGTCTTCTTCTGCGCCATCAAGGCCAACACCTACCGGGAGCGTGCGTTGCTGCTGCACGCCGCCGCGACCTTGCTCGGGGTGATGGCCGTCCAGTCGATGATGGGACGGCACGCGCTGCTGCCGCACGCCGTGTTCCTGCTGATGCTGGCGATCGCGGGCGCGCAACTGCTGGAGCTGGTCAGCCATGCCGGCGCCTTGCGCAAGGCGCGCCGCTGGCTGCTGGGCGCGAGCCTGGTCGTCCTGCCGCTGCTGGCCGTCGCTTCCATCTTCCAGCCCTGGTGCCTCCCGCTGGGCACCGTGCTCTGGGCACTGGTGACGGCGATGCTGCTGCGCCGCGCCTGGCCGCAAAGCCAGCCCTGGGCCTGGTGGCTGGTGCCCGGCGTGGGCGCCCTCATCCTGGGCAGCGCGGCGCTGGTCTGGGAAGCCGCGGATGCCGAAACCAGCATGACGCTCGTGGTGGCGGCGCTGCTCACGATCTGGAGCGCCTGCATCTACCTGGCGACTGGCTGGCGCGGCCGGCTGTTCGGCGAGACCCGTGCACGCATCAAGGCGCGCAACACCATCGACCCCCTGACCGGGCTGGCGACGCCGCTGGTGATGGAGGAGCGCATCAACGCGTCGCGCCACATGCTGCGGCGCTATGGCCACCCGAGCGTGCTGATGCTCGTTCAGATCGAAAACCTGCAGGCGCTGGCCGCGGAGTTCGGCGCCGAGGCCGCCGAGTCGGCGGTGCTGGCCGCCGCCAGCCGCGTGCGTGACGCTCTGCTGCGAGATGGCGACGTGGCCGCGCGGCTCACGCACGCGCGTTTCGCGGTGCTGGCCGAAGGCGTGGCCACCGGCGAGGCAGCCGCCAACGTGGCGACCCGCATCCTGGTCGCCGGCCTCAAGGAGCCCCTGGCCGGCACGACCGAATTCCTGCGCTTCCGCCTCGTGATGGCCGGCGTGCCGACCGAGGAAGTGCCGCCGCGGCTGCTGCTGAACCGCCTGGGCGCCCGCCTCGACCAGGAGCTGCAGGCGACTTCCGAGCGCCGCATCGTGACCGTCGGCCGGGAGGAGCTCGTCTCCCATCTGGCCGAATTGACTGCTTGAGCATTCCGTGGAACAAGACCTGATCACTTTCGACAAAGACGGCGGCGACGGCGAACTCGACCTCGCCGGCTACGCCCAGCGCGCCTACCTGGAATACGCGCTCAGCGTCGTCAAGGGCCGGGCCCTGCCGGATGTCGCCGACGGGCAGAAGCCCGTGCAGCGGCGCATCCTGTATTCGATGTATCGCATGGGGCTGGGCTTCGGCGGCGGCGCCTCCGGGGCCAAGCCGGTCAAGAGTGCGCGCGTCGTCGGCGACGTCCTGGGCCGTTTCCATCCGCATGGCGACCAGGCCGCCTACGACGCGCTGGTGCGCATGGCGCAGGACTTCGCGCAGCGCTACCCGCTGATCGACGGCCAGGGCAACTTCGGCAGCCGCGACGGCGACGGCGCGGCGGCGATGCGCTACACCGAGGCGCGCCTCGCGAAGATCGCCAACCTGCTGATGGACGAACTCGACGAAGGCACCGTCGAATTCATCCTCAACTACGACGGCAGCACGCAGGAGCCCGTGGTGCTGCCGGCGCGGCTGCCCTTCGTGCTGCTGAATGGCGCGAGCGGCATCGCCGTCGGCCTGGCCACCGAAATCCCCAGCCACAACCTGCGCGAGATCGCCGAGGCCTGCGTGGCGCTGGTGAAGAACCCGAAGCTGTCCGACGAGGAGCTGTTCACGCACGTGCCGGGTCCGGACTACCCGGGCGGCGGCCAGGTGATCAGCAGCGCGGCCGACATCGCCGAAGCCTACGGCACGGGCCGGGGCTCGCTGAAAGTACGCGCGCGCTGGAAAATCGAGGAACTCGCGCGCGGCCAGTGGCAGTTGGTGGTGACCGAGCTGCCGCCGGGCGTCAGCACGCAGCGGGTGCTGGAAGAGATCGAGGAGCTCACCAATCCGAAGGTGAAGGCCGGCAAGAAGGCCCTGAGCCAGGACCAGGTGATGCTGAAGCAGACCGTGCTGGCCGTGCTGGACGCGGTGCGCGACGAGTCGAGCAAGGACGCCCCGGTGCGCCTGGTGTTCGAACCCAAGACCAGCCGGATCGACCAGGCGGAGCTCACCACCTCGCTGCTGGCGCACACCAGCCTGGAAACCTCGTCGCCCATCAACCTCACCATGGTCGGCCTGGACGGCAAGCCGGTGCAGAAGTCGCTGAGGCGCATGCTCACGGAATGGATCGAGTTCCGCCAGCGCACGATCGAAAAGCGCTCGCAGCACCGGCTCGACAAGGTGCTGGACCGCATCCACATCCTCGAGGGCCGGCAGCTGGTGCTGCTGAACATCGACGAGGTCATCGCGATCATCCGCAAGAGCGACGAGCCGAAGCCCGCGCTCATGGCGCGCTTCAAGCTGACCGAGCGGCAGGCCGACGACATCCTCGACCTGCGGTTGCGCCAGCTCGCACGGCTGGAAGCGATCAAGATCGAGCAGGAACTGAAAGAGCTGCGCGAGGACCGCAAGAAGCTCGAAGAGATCCTCGGTTCCCCGGCCGCGTTGCGCCGCCTGATGATCAAGGAGATCGAGGCCGACACCAAGCAGTTCGGCGATGCGCGCCGCACGTTGATCCAGGCGGAGAAAAAGGCGGTGGCCGAAGTCAGGATCATCGATGAACCGGTCACCGTGGTGATCTCCCAGAAGGGTTGGGTGCGCGCGCGCCAGGGCCATGGCCACGACGTCACCGGTTTCGCGTTCAAGGCGGGCGACGGCTTGTATGGCGCCTACGAGTGCCGCACGGTCGACACGCTGCTGGCCTTCGGCAGCAACGGCCGCGTGTACTCCGTACCCGTCGCGATCCTGCCGGGTGCACGTGGCGACGGCCAGCCGCTCACCACCTTCGTCGAACTCGAATCCGGCACGCAGCTGGTGCACTACTTCGCGGGCGCGGCAAGTGCCTGGCTGCTGCTCGCCAATTCAGGCGGCTACGGGTTTCTCGCCACCGTGGAGAACATGGTGTCGCGGCAGAAAGGCGGCAAGAGCTTCCTCACGCTGGGCACCGGCGAGACGGTGTGCCGGCCGTCCCCGGCCAACATCCCTCCGCCCACGGGTGCCACGCCGGGAGCGTTGCACGTGCCCGCCACGCACGTGTGCTGCGCCTCGACCGGCAAGCGCATCCTCACCTTCGAAATCTCCGAGCTGAAGCAGATGGCGAACGGCGGGCGCGGCCTGATGCTGATCGACCTGGAGCCCAAGGACGAGCTCGCGGGCGCGGCCGCCTACACGCGCTCGGTGCGCATCACGGGTGTGGGCCGCGCCGACAAGGAGCGCGAGGAAGTGCTGGAGATCCGTTCGCTGAACAATGCCAAGGGGGCGCGTGGGCGCAAGGGCAAGGCGGCGGACCTGGGCTTCAAGCCGCTGGGCGTTCAACGCGTCGAGTAAGTCACACAAGGGCCCGCACCTACGGAGTTCCGTAGTCGCAATCCGCCGCCGCGCTGCGTAGACTCCGCGCCGGTGGGGCTCACACCAGGCTCATCTCCACCGCCACGATGGCCGCCTGCACCCGGGTGGAAACCTTGAGCTTGGGAAAGAGGCTTTTGAGGTGGTATTCGACCGCGTTTTCCGAGATGCGCAGGATGTCCGCGATCACCGTGTTGCTCTTGCCCTGCGCGATCCATTGCAGGCATTCGAGCTCGCGCTTGGTGAGCCGCGCGCGCAACTGGGCGGCGAAAGCGGGGAACAGCACGCGCTTGATGACCACATGCGCGCAGTTGGCGAGCACGCTGCCGCCCGCCATGACCACTTCCCGTTCGCTGTCGCTTTCGAACGGCTTGTCGCGCCCCAGGCTGAGCATGCTGGCGATGCTCCCGCTCTCGTGCACGGGGACGCTCAGCCCGTGGCTCAGGCCGTACTTGCGCGACTCCTCCAGCACTTCCCGCGATTGCGGCGACGTGTACATCGCTTCGTCCCACTCGAGCGGCTGCGTGTGCGTCTGGCAGTAGGGCACCGTGGGGTCCAGCATGATGAGGCCGCGCTCGACGTAGACCTGCTGGTAGCCCGCGGGAAACCCGCTGGTGACATGCTGGATCGGCGGCAACGAATGCCGCCGCCATTCGAAGCCGAGCAGCACGTGCTCGAAGCCGATGGCCCGGGCGGCGGCTTGGGCCTTCTGGAGGAAGTCCGCTTCATCCACCGCCGCGGTCATCGAAGCAATCTGGGACAGCTGCGCGGCGTCCTTCAAAGCTGATTCCTCGCAACAGGAAAATGAAAGGTCTTCATATGTACTCGATCACAGCCGATGTGACGTACCCGCAGATGCATTCCCACGACCGCCGGGTACGCCTGCGCGAAGCCGCATTGTTGTCTATTGTGTTTGAACATGTCTGTACGGTGCAAGACCCCGGCGTGCTCGAGGACGCGAGGCTGGCGCGTTGTGCCGTCCAGTCCGCCGGCATCACCGAGTGGCAGGGCCGCAGCCAGGGGCGCCTCGTGTCCCTGGGGTGGGACTGGATGCGCCTGCACGACGGTGCGCTCCGGGCCCAGACGAGCGTGCCTCCGCGCTCCAACATCACGCTCATCGACAGTGGCGGGTACGACATGAGCCGGCACGACACCGATGAGGCGCTGATCCAGCTCATTCTTGATCTGCCCTGGGAAGAAGTGTCCGCGGACGCCGTTTCCGCGGAATGAAGAATTCAATGAGGTTAAACACAGTGGCGGCCCGCAACCCAGGCCACGTCTGGGCGGGCCGTGCCTACGGAGTTCCGTAGGTTACGCGCCACCGCCGCCGACTTCCAATGCGAGCTCACGGAAGACGAAGGGCTCACATCATGCATACGGTAGTCACGGGCAGCCTCGAGCAACTGTCGGAAATCGAGCGCGACGGCATGTTCCGCCTGCGTTACGAAGTGTTCCACGAACGTCTGGGCTGGCAGGTGCACACCACGCCTGACGGCAAGGAGATCGACCAGTACGACGCCTTGCCCGACGCGAGCTACATCGTCGCGCGCACGCCGGACCATCGCGTCGATGCCTGCTGGCGCATCCTGCCCACGCTGGGGCCCAACATGCTGCGCGACGTGTTCCCCGAACTGCTGCACGGCCAGCCCGCGCCGGCCTCGGCGGACTGCTGGGAGCTGAGCCGCTTCGCCCTGGCCACGGCGCGCCTTGCCAGCACCGAAGATGCCGGCAATCCGCAGCTGGGCTTTGGTGAACTTTCGGTGGCCCTGATGACGGAGGCGTCGCGCCTCGCCCAGGCGCATGGCGTGGCGCGCTACGTGACGGTGACGACCGCGCCGATCGAGCGGATGCTGAAGAAGCAGGGCGTGAACGTCCATCGCCTGGGCCCGCCGGTGCGCATCGGCGGCGTGCTCACCGTGGCCTGCTTCATCGAAGCGGACGAAATCACCCGGCGCGCCTTGGGCCAGTGATGGGCGTCCGGTTTCCGCTGGCGCATCGGCCGGGGGCCGTCGCCGTTCTGGACGACGACCCGGGCGAGGTCGAGCGGTTGGGCGCGGCATTGGCGCCGGAGTGGACGGTTCGCACCTATGGGCACCCGGATTCCTGCACGAACGCGATCCAGCAGGAACCGCCGCTCTGGGAGCAGGATTATTGGGCGCAGCAGCGAGTAGTGGAGGACTGGAAAAAAGGCCGGGGCTCGCTGCTGCGCCTTATTTTTGATTACTGGACGACGCATCCGGACCGTTGCGACCTGACCAAGGTGCTGCTGGCGGACCACCTGATGCCGGGCACGGACGGCCTGGCCGCGCTGACCGAACTGGTCGGATGGCCGGGTTGCAAGGCCTTGCTCACGGGGGAGGCGGAAACCGACTCGGCCCATGAAGCACTCGCCCGCGGGCAGATCGACGCGTGCATTCCGAAGCGCGTGGCGTCCGCCGGAGGCAGCGCCACGGTCCGCGCGCTCATGCACCGGCCCGATACCCGCGCGAACCGCATCTGGCGCGCGACCCTCTCGCATTCGCAGTTGCGTTTGTTGAACGACGATGGCGTCGCCGCCGCGCTGGTGCGCTACGCGCACGAACACTGGCACGAGTGGATCTGCATCGGCGAGCCCTTCGGCATCCTCGGCGCCGACCTCTGGGGCGGCATCTCCTGGCTGCAGCTGCAGGACCCCGCGCGCCTCGACGAGGCCGCCGATCGCGCCGAGCACTACTGCCTGCGCGCAGCCGACGTGCGCAGCATCGCCGCCGGCCACTGCCTGAGCAACATCGAGCTGATGCTGGCGGTGGGCGGCAGTGCCGGCCAGAAGGCGGGTCACTTCGCGGCGTTGCCCGCCTTCGCGCTGGGCCCCGAAGGGCGCCTGCTGGGCGCGCTGCAGATGTTCCACCGGTCCATGGGCGGGCCCCGCATGCGCCGCGCGCAGGAGCGCGCGGTCAACCAGAGCAGATTCTGATGAACGCCCCCGCTGAACTCACGCGTGTCTCTTCGCACGGCTTTTCATTGCAGGTCGGCCGCGAGGAACTGCGGCTGCCTTTCAAGCAGTTCCCCTGGTTCCGGCGGGCCACCGTCGACCAGCTGGCCGAGGTGCAATGGCACCCGCCGGGCCACCTCTATTGGCCCACCCTTGCGATCGACCTGTCGGTGGACTTCATCCGGGGCGCGGCGGATCAGCCCACTTCCGCGATGAGCTCGATCTCCACGCAGGCCCCCATGGGGTTCTGAGCGACGCCGAAAGCGCTGCGCGCGTGCGCGCCCCTGGCTCCGAACACTTCGCCAAGAAGGTCGCTGGCCCCGTTGGTGACCAGGTGCTGTTCGGTGAAATCGAGCGAGGAATTCACCAGGCTCATGACCTTCACGATCCGCGTGATGCTGTTCAGGTCGCCCACCGCCGCATGCAGCGTGCCCAGGAGGTCGATGGCGATGGCGCGCGCGGCCGCCTTGCCCTCTTCGGTCTGCATGGTCTGGCCCAGCTTGCCGACCCAGGCCTTGCCGTCCTTCTTGGCGATATGCCCCGACAGGAAGACCAGGTTGCCGGTGCGCACGAAGGGCACATAGGCGGCCGCCGGCGTGGCCACCGGCGGCAGGGTGATGTTCAGTTCCTTCAGCTTGTCGTAGACGCTCATGGCTTGCTCTCCTTGGAATCCGCGGATTCTACGGAGCGGCAGCCTCTTTCGCGGGCGCCACGGTCACGGCCACGCGCAGCGCATGGTTGGCGCCGCCGTGGATCACGCCGCGGATGGGCGACACATCGGAATAGTCGCGCCCGAGCGCGAGGGTCACGTAATCCTCGCCCGGCGCGCGGTCGTTGGTCGGGTCGAGGTCCGCCCATTGCGCGCCATGCTCGCCATCGGCGGGAAGGTACAGCGAGACCCAGGCGTGTGACGCATCGCTGCCCACCAGCCGCGTCTGGCCCGGCGGCGGTTCGGTGAGGAGATAACCGCTGACGTAGCGCGCCGCCAGCCCCAGGCTGCGCAGGCAGCCCAGCATCACGTGCGCGAAGTCCTGGCACACGCCCTTGCGCAGTGCCAGCGCCTCCAGCGGGGGCGTGTTCACGTCGGTGGCTTGCGTGGCGTACTCGAAGTCCGCATGGATCCGATGCATCAGTTCGCGCGCCGCTTCCAGCAACGGCCGCCCCACCGGGAAGCTGGGCTGGGCGTAAGCGATGAAATCGGCGTGCCGGGGGACATACGGGGAAGCGAAGGAGAACTCCGCGGCCGGATCGTATTGGGCCGCCCGGTGGTAACGCAGGTGCTCGCGCACTTGCTCCCAGGCCAGCGAGCACTCCGGCTCGGCGATCGCGGACGTGGACACGAGGCTCTCGGAGACGACCCGCAGCGTGTCGTGCACCGCCTGCAGGCTGAAGAAATGCCGCGTGTTGCCGTAGACGTCGATGGCGTCCGATTGCTGCGCCGGCTCCGGCTCGATGGTGATGCGGTGCTCCAGCAGTTGCTGCTGTCCGTTGTGCACGGGCTTGAGGTGCGCCATGTGCTGCGCCGTGCGCACGGGCGGCGCGTAGTCGTAGGCGGTTTCGTGGGTGACGTGGAGGAGCATGGTGTCGAAGGCTCAGGCCCCCACGCTGTAACGCGCGTCGCCCGAATGCGCGAAGTAGCGTGACGTGAGTTCATCGGACATGCGGTAGGCGCCATCCACGCACTGCTGCAGCAGTTCGAGCAGCGTCGCGTAGCGGCCTTCCTCATCGCGCTCGCACAGTGCCTCGAGCGACCAATCCTTCGGATCGGGCACCGCATCCGCCTGCGGCGTCGGCTCGCCGGCCGGTGCGCCGGCCAGCTTGGCCAGACGGCCGCGCACCGTGTGCGCCACCCAGCCCAGGGAGCGCGGGTTGTCGCGGTCCAGCACCAGCAGGTCCACCAGCGCCGGGATGTCGTGGCGCTGCTGGTACTGCGCGTGAAAGGTGATGGTGCTGTCGAACAGGGCCACCACGGCCTCGAAACCGCCTTCATCGGCGACGGCCGCGGTCTCGAACGCGCAGGACAGCGCCTGCGCCAGGAACGCCAGCCGCTCCAGGTGGCGGCCGGTCGACAGCAGGCGCCAGCCGTCATCGCGGGTCATGCGATCCGTCTGCGCGCCCGTCATGGCAGCGGTATGGCCCGAGAGGGCTTCCAGCACGCGCACGGCTTCCACCGGGGAGAAGTCGCCGTCTTCGGTGCAGGCCGCGCACCCGCGCTGGAAGTCCTGCTCGGCCCGCACGATCACGTTCCACTGCTCCAGCGAGAGCCGTTCGCGCAGTGCCGACGCGGCCCCGCGCAACGCGCACAGGTTGAAGCCGACGCTGTAGGACTCTTCGGTGTCGGCGAGCGCCGCGATCAGTGAGCGTTCGAACACCCGCCTGGCCTGCGTGGCGGCCGGCACCGCCGGCAACACCAGCGCATTGCTCACGGCCAGCTCGGTCAGCCAGGCGAGCAGCGGCATGGACGACTGGTCTTCGCCGTTGAGGCTCTCGATGGTCAGCCGGGCGAGACGCGCGGTGTTCTCCGTGCGCTCGGTGTAACGGCCCAGCCAGAACATGTTCTCGGCCGAGCGGCTGGTGACGGTGCGCGTGCGGTGCGGCGTGTCCACCGAGGGGTGCTCGTGGTGCAGCAGGCTGGTCGAGTCGACTTCGCCTTCCGTCATCACCCAGGTGTCGGCGCTGCTGCCGCCGCGCTGCATGGAGGCGATCTCGAGTTCCGCCGTGGCGATGCGCGTCAGGCCGCCAGGCAGCACGCGCCAGCCCTGTGGGCCGTCCGACACGGCGAGCACGCGCAGCAGCAGCGAACGCGGCAGGATCCGGTCGCCCGCGGGCGACGGCTTCCACGTGGGCATCTGCGACAGCGGCAGGTATGCCTGCACCGTGTGCTGGTCGGCCTCCCGCACGATGCGGCCGGCCCACTCGTCGAGTTCGCGCCGCGAGAGGTTCTTGCCCAGCACGGCGCCCGCGCCGGCGCCCGAGTAGGTGGCCTTGATGACGTTCGCGCCCAGCTGGGGCAGCGCGGCTTCCATGGCGGCGCGCTCGCCGCACCACCAGCTGGCGAGCGCCGGCAGCCGGAGCTCTTCGCCCAACAGGTTACGGCAGAGGGCCGGCAGGAAGCCGAGCAGGGCCGTCGATTCCAGGAAGCCGGTGCCGGGCGCGTTGGCGACCAACACGTTGCCGGCCCGGATGGCTTGCAGAAGACCCGGCACGCCGAGGTGCGAATCCGAACGCAGCTCCAGCGGGTCGAGAAATTCGTCGTCGAGCCGCTTCAGCACGCCGTGCACCGGCTCCAGGCCCTTGAGCGTCTTGAGGAAGAGGCGCTGGTCGCGCACGGTGAGGTCGCTGCCCTCCACCAGCGTCAGCCCCAGGTAGCGCGCGAGGTAGGCGTGCTCGAAATAGGTTTCGTTGTAAGGGCCCGGTGTGAGCAGCACGACCCGCGGGTCCTCCCCGCGCGACGGGCACATCGTCTGCAGGCTTTCGAGCAACGCGCGGTAGGTCGCCGCGAGCCGCTGCACTTTCAGGTCGCGAAACGCTTCGGGGAACTGGCGAGAGATGACCAGGCGATTCTCGAGCAGGTAACCCAGGCCCGACGGCGCCTGCGTGCGCTGCGTCACCACCCACCAGGCGCCCGACGGGTCACGCGCCAGGTCGAATGCGCAGATGTGCAGGTGGCGCCCACCCGCGGGCACGACACCGTGCATCGCCCGCAGGTAGCCGGGATGCCCTTGCACCAGCGCGGGCGGCATCAGGTTCCGCGAGAGCAGTTCCTGCGGCCCGTAGACGTCGGCCATGATCTTCTCGAGCAAGCGGACGCGTTGCAGCACGCCGGCTTCGATCTGCTGCCAGCTGCGCGGCGACAGGATCAGCGGGAACAGGTCCACGGACCAGGGCCGCTGCGGTCCACCGCCCTCGGTGTAGACGTTGTAGGTGATGCCGTTGTCGCGGACCTGGCGTTCCAGGTTGACCGTGCGGCGGTTCAGGTCTTCGAAGCCTTCGCGGCCCAGCGTGTCGAAGAAGCGGGCCCAGTGGGGCGCGGGCGGGGCGTCAGGGGCGACGTGGACCTGGGTGCCCGTGGGTGCGTCCGCCAATGGCGACGAGACCCCGCCCCTCAATTCGTCGAAGTGGCCCGGAGCGGCGGGCGGTGCCAGCGCGGCCGCGAGGGCGGCGGGCGTTTCATGGGGCTCGGTGCCGAACAGCGAATCGTTGGGGTGGTCCACGCCGGGGTATTGTCACATCGCGGGCAGATGGGGTCTATTTGGTTGTTGCGCGGTTGCGATTTCGTCCGCGTCCATTCACGTTCTTCGTCCTCGCGGCAACGCCGCACGTGGCCGGGCCAGCGCGCCACAGCCCGCCCGCGTGCGGCTTTGCCACGCGAGGCCTAAGAACTCAAACTCGTGCCGGCCTTCGCAAGTCGAGCGTGAACGGAAACTCCCGGCTCCCCGGCACATGAATCGTCGCCGGCGGCACACGCAACTGCCCAGGCGTATGTCCCATGCGGAAGAAGCGCGACAGACGCCGGCTCTCCGCCTCGTACGCGTTCACCGGGAAGGTCACGTAGTTGCGGCCACCCGGATGCGCCACGTGGTACTGGCAGCCCGCGAGCGAGCGGTTCATCCAGGTGTCGACGAGGTCGAAGGTCAGGGGCGCATGCACGCCGATGGTGGGGTGCAGCGCCGACGGCGGCTGCCACGCGCGATAGCGCACACCCGCGACGAATTCCCCGACGGTGCCCGTGGGCTGCATCGGCAACGCACGGCCGTTCACTGTGACGACGTAGCGGCTCTCGTTCAGGCCGGTCACCTTGACCTCGATGCGCTCCAGCGACGAATCGACGTAGCGCGCCGTGCCGCCCGGCGCACCTTCCTCGCCCATCACGTGCCACGGTTCCAGCGCGTTGCGCAGCGTGAGCTGCACGCCCATGGCCTGGATCTCGCCGGCGATCGGGAAGCGGAACTCGAAGTGCGGCGCGAACCAGGCGCTGTCGAATGCGTAGCCGGCGGCACGCATCTCGCTGAGCACGTCCTCCATGTCCATGTGCACGAAAGTCGGCAGCAGCCAGCGGTCGTGCAGTTCGGTGCCCCAGCGCGTCGCGGGCAGGCGGTACGGTTCCTTCCAGAAGCGCGCCACCAGCGCGCGCAGCAGCAACTGCTGCACGACACTCATGCGCGCGTGCGGCGGCATTTCGAACGCACGCAGTTCCAGCAGGCCGAGGCGGCCGGTCGCGCTGTCGGGCGAGTACATCTTGTCGATGCAGAACTCGCTGCGGTGCGTGTTGCCGGTGACGTCGACCAGGATGTTGCGCAGCGTCCGGTCCACCAGCCACGGCGGCATGGCCTGGCCGTAGACCTGCCGGTTGCGCTCGATCTCCTTGATCGCCAGTTCCAGCTCGTACAGCTGGTCGTTGCGCGCTTCGTCGATGCGGGGTGCCTGGCTGGTCGGGCCAACGAACATCCCGGAGAACAGGTAGCTCAGGCTGGGATGGTTGTGCCAGTACAGCAGCAGGCTCGCCAGCAGCTCGGGCTTGCGCAGGAAGGGCGAGTCGGCCGGGGTGGCGCCGCCCAGCACGAAGTGGTTGCCGCCGCCGGTGCCGGTGTGCCGGCCGTCGGTCATGAACTTCTCGGCCGAGAGGCGGCTCTCGAAGGCCGCGTCGTAGAGGAATTCGGTGTGCGCAACCAGTTCCCGCCAGTTATGGGCGGGGTGGATGTTGACTTCGATCACGCCCGGGTCGGGCGTCACCTGCAGCACCTTCAGGCGGGCGTCGCGCGGCGGCGGATAGCCTTCGAGGACGATCTTCACGCCCAACGATTTCGCCGTGGCCTCCACCGCCGTCAGCAGGTCGAGGTATTCCTCCAGCTCCGCCAGTGGCGGCATGAAGACGTAGAGCATGCCGCTCTTGCCGCCATGCTCCTTCTCGGCCTTGGGGCCGTTGGCGCGCTGCGGGTCGCGCACCTCCACGCAGAGCGCAGTGCGCGCCACCCACTGCGCCGACTCGAACTTGCTGGGTCGCCGCACCGCGAAATCGGCCGGCTCGCTGGGACCATGGCCCTGGCCGCGGTAAGTGGCGTCGAAGCGGCCCATGCCGTCCTGGAAGACCCGTGGCGCTTCCGCGCGCGGGCCCACCGGGCCTTGCATGTACCGGCCCGCCTGCAAGCCGTGCGGCGGCAGGCCGTCAGCCGGCGCCATCGGGTCGCGCTCGATCATGTACGGGTAGTCGGACTTGCTCACCCACGGCAGCGCGTCGAGCGGCAACCGGTAACCCATCGGCGAATCGCCGGGGATCAGGTACATGCGGTCGTCCCGGAAGTACCAGGGGCCCGTGGTCCAGACCGGCCCCCGCAGCTTGGGGCCGTCGCCGGGCGCGGGCTGCAGCGGCAGCACGTAGCCCACCACGGCGTCGAGCTTCTGGTCGAACACGCGGCGCAGGCGGGTGCGTTCGAGCTCGTCGTCGAGCCGCGCGTCGAACGGGTCGACATTCACCGGCAGCTTGCGTTCGCGCCAGAGGTAGTAGAAGACGTCCTCATAACCCGGCTGGATGTACTTGCCGGTGACGCCCAGCGTGCCGGCGAGGGCCTGGACGAACCGCTCGGCGTCCTTGGCTGTGTAGTGCGAGGGCACGCGCTCGTCGGCGAACAGCCCCGGGTCGCTCCAGCATGGCTGGCCGTCGGCCCGCCAGCAGATCGAGATGGCCCAGCGGGGCAATTGCTCCCCGGGGTACCACTTGCCCTGGCCCGTGTGGAGGAAGCCGCCTTGCCCATACTCCGCGCGCAGCTTATGCACCAGTTCGGTGGCATAAGCCCGCTTGGTGGGCCCCAGGGCGTCGGTGTTCCATTCCGGGCCGTCGCGGTCGTCGACCGCCACGAAGGTGGGTTCGCCGCCCATGGTGAGGCGGACGTCACCCGCTTCCAGTGCCTGGTCGACTTCCTCGCCCAGGGCCAGCACCTGTTTCCACTGCTCTTCGGAATAGGGCTTGGTGACCCGCGGCGACTCGTAGATGCGCGAGACGACCATGTGGTGGCTGAACTCCACCTCGGCGTCGTCCACCAGGCCCTCGATGGGCGCGGCGCCCGAGGGCTGCGGTGTGCAGGCCAGCGGGATGTGTCCTTCGCCCGCCAGCAGGCCGGAGGTCGGGTCGAGGCCGATCCAGCCGGCTCCGGGGAGGTAGACCTCGCACCAGGCGTGGAGGTCGGTGAAGTCCACTTCGGTGCCGCTCGGGCCGTCGAGCGCCTTCACGTCCGGCTTGAGCTGGATCAGGTAACCCGACACGAAGCGGGCGGCCAGGCCCAGGCGGCGCAGCAGCTGCACCATCAGCCAGCCGGAGTCGCGGCAGGAGCCGCTGGCGAGTTCCAGCGTCTGCTCGGGCGTCTGCACGCCGGGCTCCATGCGGATCAGGTACTTGACGTCGCGCTGCAGCTGCTGGTTGAGTGCCACCAGGAAGTCCATGGTGACCATGGGCTTGCGGTCGATCCTGGCCAGGTAGGCCATGACACGCGGCGTCATGGGCTCGCAGGCGAGGTAGGGTGCGAGTTCCTGTGCCCGGTCCTTGGAGTACTCGAACGGGAATTTCTCCGCGCTCGGCTCCAGGAAGAAGTCGAACGGGTTGTAGACCGCCATCTCCACCACGAGATCCACGGTCACCTCGAATTCCCGCGTCGGCTCCGGAAAGACGAACCGGGCCTGGTAATTGGCGAACGGGTCCTGCTGCCAGTTGGTGAAGTGCTTGGCCGGCTTCACCTGGAGTGAGTACGAGACGACCTTGCTGCGGCAATGCGGCGCGGGCCGCAACCGCACCACCTGGGGCCCGAGGTTCACGGGGCGATCGTATTTGTACCGGGTGACGTGGTTCAGGGCGGCATGGATGGACATGAGAGCATGGTAGCAAGAGGCAAGCCAACATCGGCGGTCCTTTTCCCGTCGTCGCGGCGGCAGGCCGGGGCGTTGAGCGGAGCGTGACCGCACAAAAGCAGGGGGGATGGTGGCTCGCGCCGGTGCTGGCGGGCGCCGTCATGGGTCCGGCGTTCCAGATCCAGCAGGCCGGGCTGTGGGGCGCGGGCACCTATGCGTGGCTCCTGACGGCTGCGTTGATGGCGGGTCTGGCAGCGGCGCGCTGGAGAGGTCGGTCGGAATGGGGCATTGGATTCGCTTTCGTCGCCGCGGCCCTCCTCGCGTTCTCCGCGACCGGGTTGCGCGCCACCCACTTTTCTTCGCAAGGCCTCGCCCCCGCGCTCGAAGGCCGCGACCTCGCCCTCACCGGCGTCGTTTCGGCCATGCCGCACCGCAGCGAAGCAGGTGTCCGGTTCCGGATGCGCGTCGAGTCGGCGAGCTTGGCAGGCGCCGAGGTGCGCGTCCCGCCGCAAGTCGCGCTCGGCTGGTACGGCGGTGTCCTCGGCGGTGAGGGCCGCCCCGAGCTGCAGCGGCAACCGGCCGAGTTGCGCGCAGGGGAACGTTGGCAGATGACGGTCCGGCTGAAGGCGCCGCACGGCCACCTGAATCCGCACGGGTTCGACTACGAGCTCTGGCTGTGGGAGCAGGGCCTGCAGGCCACGGGCTACGTGCGCGCCGGCCCGGCCGATCCACGCCCGCAGCGCATCGCGAGCACCTGGCAGCACCCGGTGGAGCAACTGCGGCAGCAGGTGCGCGACGCGATCTTCGCCCGCGTCGAGGACCGGCGGCTGGCCGGCATCCTGGCCGCGCTGGTGGTGGGCGACCAGGGCGCCATCGAGCGCGCCGACTGGGACGTGTTCCGCGCCACTGGCGTCGCGCACCTCATGAGCATCTCGGGCCTGCACGTGACGATGTTCGCGTGGGCCGCCGCCCTGGCGGTACGTGGCCTGTGGCGGCGCAGCACGCGGCTGTGCCTGCGATTGCCGGCGCAACAGGCCGGCCTGTTGGGCGGGATGCTGCTGGCGCTGGCCTATGCGATCTTCAGCGGCTGGGGCGTGCCGGCCCAGCGGACGGTCTGGATGCTGGCGGCCGTGGGGTGGCTGCGCCTGGGGGCGCGGGCCTGGCCCTGGCCGCATGTGTGGCTCCTGGCCTGCGCGACCGTGGTCACGGTGGATCCCTGGGCCCTCCTGCAACCCGGGTTCTGGCTCAGCTTCGTGGCCGTGGGGGTGCTGTTCGCCACCGACCCCGGCGCCGCATCGGCGCCGCGCGGGCTGCCCGCCCGCACGCTGGCGCTGCTGCGCGAGCAGTGGATCGTCACCCTGGCGCTGACGCCCTTGTCGCTGCTGCTGTTCGGCCAGGTGTCACTGGTGGGCATGCTGGCCAACCTGGTGGCGATCCCGTGGGTGACGCTGGTGGTGACGCCGCTCGGCCTTGCCGGCGTGGTGATCCCCGTGGCCTGGGATGGCGCGGCCGCGGCGCTCGCCGTGCTGGCCAGCGCGCTGGGATGGCTGGCGCAGCTGCCTTTCGCCACGCTGTCGACCGCGGCGCCGCCCGTGTGGGCGGGCGTCGCCGGGGTGCTGGGCGGCACGCTATTGGCGATGCGCTGGCCGCCCGCCTGGCGGGCGATGGGCTTGCCGCTGCTGTTGCCGGTGCTGCTCTGGCAGCCGGCCCGGCCACCGCCCGGCGAGTTCGAGCTGCTGGCGGCCGACGTGGGCCAGGGCAACGCGGTGCTGGTCCGGACGGCCACGCACACACTCGTCTACGACGCCGGCCCAGCCTACAGCCGTGAATCGGATGCCGGCCAGAGGGTGGTGGTCCCGCTGTTGCGCGCGCTCGGCGAGACGGTGGACACGATCGTCCTCAGCCACCGCGACATCGACCACACGGGCGGCGCACCGGCCGTCCTGGGCATGCAGCCGCAGGCCCGCCTGGTCAGTTCGCTGGAAGACGGGCATCCGCTCCTGGCAGGCCGCCCGGCCGCGCGCTGCGAGACGGGCCAAGGCTGGGAATGGGACGGCGTGCGCTTCGAGGTGCTGCATCCGGCCGCCGCCGACTACCGCGCCGGCGTGAAGCCCAACACCGTCAGCTGCGTCCTGCGGATTGCGAACGGGCGCCGCCAGGCGCTGCTGGCGGGCGACATCGAGCGGGCGCAGGAAGAGGCCCTGCTCACTCGGGGCGCCAGCGCGTTGCGGGCGGACATCCTGCTGGTGCCTCACCATGGGAGCAAGACATCCTCCAGCACAGCCTGGCTGGCGGCCGTGCGCCCCACCACCGCCCTGGTGCAGGCCGGGTACCGCAACCGCTTCGGCCACCCGGCGCCCGAGGTCGTGCAGCGCTACTCGGCGCAGGACATCGCTCTCATCGAATCGGCGCGTTGCGGCGCGGCCCGCTGGCGGTCCGCGCGGCCCGAGGCCGTCGATTGCGAAAGGGTGACGGCCCGGCGCTATTGGCACCACCGGCCACCCTGACGCGGCCTGGAACTTGCTATCCTGTGTTCCGGAGAAAAGCGCCCATGCAGAAATTCGACGAGATGCTCACCCAGTTGCCCGAAGGCGGGCCGATCCAGTTCCAGTCGCAGTCGATGGGGGGCATGTCGCAGTCGCAGGCGCAGGGTGTGCGGGACCACTACAAGGGCTACGCCCAGTGGCTGGGCCGCCAGCCCGAAGAGATGATGCGCTCGCGCCGCGAAGAGGCGGAGATGATCTTCCGCCGGGTCGGCATCACGTTCGCGGTGTACGGCGCCAAGGACGAAGACGGTTCCGGCACCGAACGGCTGATCCCGTTCGACCTGATCCCCCGGATCATCCCTGCGCACGAGTGGGCCACGATGGAAAAAGGCCTGGTGCAGCGGGTGACGGCGCTGAACCGCTTCCTGCATGACGTCTACCACGAGCAGGAGATCCTGAAGGCCGGCATCGTGCCCGCCGAACAGGTGTTGAACAACGCGCAGTTCCGCAAGGAGATGATGGGCGTCTACACGCCACACCACGTGTACTCCACCATCGCCGGCGTCGACATCGTGCGCGCCCGCAACGCCAAGGGCGAAGGCGAGTACTACGTGCTGGAGGACAACCTGCGCGTGCCCAGCGGCGTGAGCTACATGCTGGAAGACCGCAAGATGATGATGCGGCTGTTCCCCGAGCTGTTCAGCTCGCATCGCGTCGCGCCGGTCATGCACTATCCCGACTTGCTGCTGGAGACGCTGCGCGCCTCGGCCCAGCCCGGCGCGTCCGACCCCACGGTGGTGGTGCTCACGCCCGGCATGTACAACAGCGCCTACTTCGAGCACGCCTTCCTGGCGCAGCAGATGGGCGTGGAACTGGTCGAGGGCCAGGACCTGTTCGTCAAGGACCGCTACGTCTACATGCGGACCACGCGCGGGCCGAAGCGGGTCGACGTGATCTACCGGCGCGTGGATGACGACTTCCTCGATCCGTCGGTTTTCCGCCCGACCTCGACGCTGGGCTGCGCCGGCCTGATCGACGCCTACAGCGCCGGCAACGTCACCATCTGCAATGCGGTGGGCACCGGCGTCGCCGACGACAAGTCGATCTACCCCTACGTGCCCAAGATGATCGAGTTCTACCTGGGCGAAAAGCCGATCCTCTCCAACGTGCCCACCTACATGTGCCGCAATCCGGAAGACCTGAAGTACACGCTGGCCAACCTGAAAGACCTGGTGGTGAAGGAGGTCCATGGCGCGGGCGGCTACGGCATGCTGGTCGGGCCCGCCGCCACGAAGCAGGAGATCGAGGACTTCCGCAAGGCGGTGGAGGCCAAGCCGGATGGGTACATCGCGCAGCCGACGCTTTCGCTTTCCAGTTGCCCCACCTACGTCGAAAAAGGCATTGCTCCGCGCCACATCGACCTGCGGCCGTTCGTGCTTTCGGGCAAGGAGGTGCAGATGGTGCCGGGTGGGCTGACCCGCGTCGCGCTGAAGGAAGGTTCGCTGGTCGTCAACTCGTCGCAGGGCGGTGGCACCAAGGACACCTGGATCCTGGAGGTCTGACATGCTGAGCCGCACCGCCGACCACCTCTTCTGGATGTCCCGCTACACCGAGCGTGCGGAGAACACCGCGCGCATGCTGGACGTCAACTACCAGACCTCGCTGCTGCCGCAGTCGGCCGCCGTGGCGCAGGTCGGCTGGCAGGGCATGCTGTCCATCAGCGAGCTGATGCCGGCCTACACCGCCAAGCACGGGGAAATCGACCCGGTGCGCGTGATGCCTTTCATGGTGAAGGACGAGAGCAACCCGTCCTCCATCGTGTCCTGCCTGCGCGCGGCGCGCGAGAACGCGCGGGCGGTGCGCGGCTCGCTCACCACCGAGGCCTGGGAGACGCAGAACCAGACCTGGCTGGAGGTCAACCGCATGCTGCGCTCCGGCGAGTTCGAGCGCGACCCGGGCCAGTTCTTCGAATGGGTGAAATTCCGCTCGCACCTGTCGCGCGGCGTGACCGTGGGCACCATGCTGATGGACGAAGCCTTGCACTTCATGCGCCTGGGCACCTTCCTCGAACGCGCGGACAACACGGCGCGGCTGGTGGACGTGAAGTTCCACGCGGTGCAGAGCGACTTCTTCGGCGCCGCCACCGAGCAGGACCAGGAATACGACTTCTACCACTGGAGCGCGATCCTGCGCAGCGTCTCCGGCTTCGAGATCTACCGCAAGGTCTACCGGGACGTGATCAAGCCGGAGCGCGTGGCCGATCTGCTGATCCTGCGTGCGGACATGCCGCGCTCGCTGCATGCCAGCATGAACGAGGTGGTGAGCAACCTGGCCTCGGTGGCCAACGACCAATCGAACGAAACGCGCCGGCGTGCGGGGAAGATCCGCGCCGAACTCCAGTACGGCCACATCGACGAGATTCTCGCCAACGGCCTGCACGCTTTCCTGACGCAGTTCCTGGACCGCGTGAACGACCTCGGCGCGCGCATCAGCCGCGACTTCCTCGTGCCGGCATGACCTTCGCGGAGGGCGGCGCCCTGCTGGCCGCCGGCCGCTTCCACGAAGCGCGCGCCGCCTTCGTGCAGGCGCTGCAGCGCGAGCCGCAATCCGTTCCCGCGCGCATCGGCCTCGCCCAGGCACTGGCCGGCGGCGGTGACAAGCTCAGCGCCACCGCGTGGCTGACGGATGCCTGCCGCATCGCCCCGGGTGAACCGACGGCGATGCAGTTGCTGGCCGACCTGCTGCTGGCGCAACGGCAGTACGCGCAGGCCGCACCAATTTACCGTGAGCTGCTCGAGCGCCTGGGGCTGCGCAACCGCGCGAACCTGCTGCATGCGGGTTATTGCCTGGAGCAGGCCGGCAAGCTGGATGGCGCCGCGCAGCACTACCGCGACGCGCTCGCGCTGGATGCCAGCTTCCTGGAGGCGCATGTGGACCTGGCCGGCATCCTCTGGCGCATGGAGGACTTCGAGGGCTCGCTCGCGCACGCCCAGCGCGCGGTGCAACTCGCGCCCGACCATCCCTACGCCGTGCGCATCCTGGGCACCGCCCTGCTGAACCTCAATCGCCTGGATGAAGCCGAACGCGTGCTGCGGCAGGCGCTGGATCTGCAGCCGGGCTTTGCGCTCGCGCAGCTGGACCTGGCGTTCACGCTGCTGCTGGCCGGCCGCCTGCAGGAGGGTTGGGCCTGGTACGAACATCGCTGGCGGGACACCGAGCGTGTGCGGCGGCCCGCCTTCTACGTGCCGCATGCCGAGTGGCAGGGCGCGCGGCAGCAGCCGGTGGCCGGGCAGGACATTGCGGTCTATGCCGAGCAGGGCTTGGGCGACGTGATCCAGGCAATCCGCTACGTGCCGCAACTCGAGGCGCTGGGCGCCAGGGTGCACTGCGTGATCCAGCCAGAGTTGGTGCCCGTGGTGCAGGCGAGCTTTCCGCGCGTGCATTGCCTGGCGCCCGGCGAGAACCTCCAGGTGCACGTGCATGCGGCGCTGATGGAGCTGCCGGGCCGGTTCGACACGGCGCTGGCGACCATCCCCGCGCCCGTGTCGTACCTGCAATCGCCCGAGCAGCGGCGCCCTGCGTGGCGTGAACGCCTGCGGCCGGCGGAAGGCCGCTTCAAGCTGGGCCTGTGCTGGTCCGGTGCGCCGGGGCAGGTCAACAACCGCAATCGCGGCGTTCCCTTGAGTTTGCTGGAGCCGTTCACCCGCTTGCCGGGTGTGCAGTGCTACAGCCTGCAAAAGGGCGACGCGGCGGGCTTCACCGATGCTGAAGTCGATGCGGCGCGCCTGGTCGACCTCACCCCCGAGTGGCGCGACTTCGGTGACAGCGCCGCGATGATCGAACAGCTCGACTTGGTCGTGACTGTCGATACGGTGATCGCGCACCTGGCCGGGGCCTTGGGCAAACCGGTCTGGATCCTGCTGCCGCCCAATGCCGATTGGCGCTGGCTGCTGGAGCGCGAGGATTCACCTTGGTACCCCTCGGCGCGCCTGTTCCGGCGTGGCTTCGGCGAGCCGAGGGCGGTGCAGGTGGGGCGGGTGATGGCCGCTTTGCAGCAGGGGCTCGGAAACTGGCCTGCACCGGCACTTGAGCGCAACACCACCTCCCCCTAGCGCGTCAGGTAGAAGGAACCCATGCTGTCACTCCGAACCGATCCTGCGGCGCAAGACGTGGACTTGATCCATCGATTCCTCTCGGAAGACTCTCCCTGGGCGAGGGGGATCCCCAAAGACTTGGTGCGTGAATCCATGCAGAACTCGCTGAACTTCGGCCTGTTCAACTCAGAGGCGCAGGTTGCATACGCGCGGGTGGTGACCGACTACACGACCTTTGCCTACGTGCTGGACGTATTCGTTGTTCAGGAACACCGCGGCAAGGGCTACAGCAGGATGCTCACGGAGGCAGTGCTTGCTCATCCGCGCCTGCAGGGCTTGAGGCGCTGGGTTCTCGTCAGCAGCACCGCGAGGGGGCTCTATGCGAAGTACGGCTTCGCTCCGCTCGAGAAACCAGAGACTTTCATGGAGATCAACCGCGCAGATCCATACGTCGGCGGCGCCTGACCTACGCGGGAGGAACCCGCCGACTTGCCTACCGTCACCGGCCTTGTGTTCGATCCACCTCACGCCCCTTGGATCGGCGAACGCATTGCGCTAGCTGGAGCCGAGGGCTAAGGCTCCTGCAGCGCCGCCAGCGCCCGGCCGAGATTCTCGCGCGCCCGGCGTTCCAGCGCGTCATGGAAGGCGGAGGTCCGGTAGATGCGCGGCCGCGCCACGAAGCCTTCGAGAATGCGCCGCCGTCCGTCCCGGTAGTCGGGTTCGGGCACATGCGCGTACTCAGCCCGGATCGCGCGGTTGTCATCGTCGAAGCGCGCTGGCGCGGATCCCAGGCTGGCCAGGTCGATGTCGAGCAGCAGTTTCGTGTCGCCGTCGTCCGGTGCCGCCATGTCGTCATGGCGCGTCGCCAGCACCAATGCATGCACGCGCTCCGCCGCGGCGGCGTCACAGCCCGCCGCCAGCATGCTGGCGCGCGCCCAATCGGCGCTGCGCTCTTCGTTGTCCTTGCCCGCGGGGTCGTACACGGCGTCGTGGAACCACAGCGCCAGTTCCACTTCATCCGGACGCTCCGCCATGGATCGCGCCGCGTCGAAGTGCAGCAGGCAATCGCGCAGATGCTGCAGCGTGTGGTAGCGCCGGTGCGGCTCGCTGTAGCTCGCCATCAGCTGGTTGAGCAGGCCCTGGGGCACGGTACGCGCCCCCAGGGATTCCCACAGGCGCCGCCACTCCTGCGGGCCGATCATTGCGTGGCCCGCGCGGCAGGCGGCCGGCCCAGTGCTTCCTTCACCTCCTGGCCCAGTTCGATGACCGCCATCGCGTAGTAGCTCGACCAGTTGTAGCGCGTGATCACGTAGAAGTTCTCGGTGCCCGCCACGTACTGCGGCGGGTCGGCGCCGTTCTGCAGTTCCACCAGCGCCAGCGGTCCCTTGTGATCCAGTGCGGGCCCTTCCAGGATGGCGCCCTTGGCCTGGAAGCTGGCCACACTGAAGGTGGGCAGGATGTCAGGCACGAGCAGGCCTTCCAGATCCAGCCGGGCGGTGTCGAACCGCACGGGGTAGTGGGTGGGCATGCCGGGGTTCCAGCCGTAGCCCTTGAAGTAGTTGGCGACCGAGCCGATCACGTCGGCGGGGCTGCCCGCGAGATCGATGCGCTGGTCGCCGTCGTAGTCGACCGCCCAGCGCGCCTGGCTGCTCGGCATGAATTGCGGCATGCCCATGGCGCCGGCGTAGCTGCCGCGCGGGCGCAGGGGGCTCGTGCCGGCCTTGCTGTGCCAGGCGAGGAAGTGTTCGAGTTCGCCCCGGAAGAACTGCACGCGCTCGGCCGCGCGCGGATGCGAAGCCGGGAAATCGAACGACAGCGTGGCCAGCGCATCGATCACGCGGAAGTCGCCCATCTGCTGTCCGTAGATGCTCTCGACGCCGATGATGCCGACGATGATTTCGGCGGGCACGCCGAATTCCTTCTCGGCGCGTTCGAGGGTAGCCCGGTTCGCCCGCCAGAATTTCACGCCGGCCGCGGTGCGGATCGGGTCGATGAAGCGGCTGCGGTAGACCCGCCAGTTCTTGGGCGTGCCGGCCGGTGGCGGCTGCATCAGCCGCGAGACGACGGCCAGGTTCTGCGCCTCGCCGATGGCGGCTCGCACCCAGTCGCGGTCGAGGCCGCGCTTCTGCGCGATTTCGTCGGCGAACTGCATCGCGTCCTCGCGGCCGGCGTACGGCGTGCCGCGCGCGGGAGCCCGGCGGGCGGCCGCCGCGGGGCGCGGTCGTGACGGCGTGGCGTTCGATGCCTTGGCTGCCGGCGCGGGCGCCTGTTGTTCTGCAGCCTGCGGTTGGGCGGCTGCGGCGGGTTCGGACGCGGGCCCGGGCGGCGTTTGGGCCACGACCGGCAAGGAGAAAACGAGCAGGGTGAGTGGGAAGAGCAGCGAAGCGAAGTGCATCAGGCGGGCCAGGGAAGCTGTTGGAATTCGCGCCGGAGCGCGCGCAGGTCGGCCTCCGGCCGGCGCGCATAACGCTGCGCTTCGAGCCGCAGGAACCAGTCCGCCAATCGTCGCCCATCCTCGCCGAAACGTGCTGTGACAAGCGTCGCAATTTGGCGCGGCGGTGCGGCGCTGCCGAGCTCCAGCCCGGCCGCGTTCAACCGCTTGCGGGCGCGCGACAGCAGGCGCAGCCACGGGTCGTGCACGCGGCGGTCCCACCAGCTCCATGCCGCCCCCACGAGCGCCAGCGCGACGATGATCGCGATCAGGACGTAGCTGAGGTCTTCCCAGCTCGGCGACTTGAAGCCCAGGTTCTTCAGCAGGTCGAGCTGCTTGCTCTGCGTGTAGTTCAGGATCCACTGGTTCCAGCTGTTGTTCAGCGCTTCCCAGGCCGCGCGCAGGTTGGCCGCCAGGCTGGGGTTCACGCTGTTCATCGCGGTGGTGAACACGCTTTGCGGCGCGACCAAGCGCTGGAACGATCCGGTGCGGCCCGGCATCACCGCCGATGTGGGGTCCACGCGGACCCAGCCCTGCCCGGCCAGCCAGACCTCGGTCCAGGCGTGGGCATCGCTTTGCCGCACGATCCAGAAGCCGTCCACCGAATTGCGCTGCCCGCCCTGGTAGCCCGTCACGAGCCGCGCCGGGATGTCCATGCCGCGCAGCAGCACCACGAAGGCCGACGCGATGTGCTCGCAGAAGCCTTCCTTGCGGGTGAACCAGAATTCGTCGGCCGTGTGCTGGCCATACACCCCCGGCTCCAGCGTGTAGCTGTAGCCCCCGGTGCGCAGCCGGTTCATCGCGGCGCGGACCTGCGCCGCCGGGTTGCCGGGGAACTCGGCCTTGATCTCGTCCGCCAGGTTCTGCGTTTGCGGGTTGAAGCCGGGCGGCAGCTGCGTGTATTCCTGCGGGAGGGCGGCACTGTTCCTCGGGCCATGGCGGAAGTCGACGTAGCTCTCGGCCTGGTAGCGCAGCAGGTCTGTCACCGGGCGGGTCGAGAACCATTGCAGCTCGGTGCTCATGATCGCTTCCATGCCCGGCGCGGCCGGAGGCTTCACGGCGGCGTCCAGCACCAGCAGCCAGGGCCGGTTGTGCGGCTCCAGCGTCACCTGGTAGCGCACCGGGGTGCCCAGGCCCTCCAGCCCGGAAGCGCCGAAGTACACGATCGGGAAGCGCGAACCCGGGCGGGCCTGCAGCGGCCGCCATTCGCGGCCGTCGAAATTGGAGAGCACGGGCCCGCGGAAGTAGAGATCGCTCTGCGCGGGGGGCTCGCCTTCGAACTTGACGCGGAATGCCACGCTCTCGTCCAGCGCCAGGCTGGCCACGTTGCCTACCTGCATGTTGGCCGACAAGCCGCTGCGGCCGCTCATCGCATCCGCCGGGATGCCCCAGAGCGGCGCGAAGCGCGGGAACAGCAGGAACATGACGGCCATGATCGGCGCGCCCAGCAGCGCCATCCAGGCCGCCGTCTTGGCGGCCTCCGCCAGCGGCGGGCGGCCCACCGGCAGGTGGGCGTTCACCAGCGCAGTGAGCAGCCCCAGCAGTCCGAGCAGCATGGCAGCGGCCACCGGCAGCGTCTGGGAGAAGAAGAAGTTCGTGAGCATCGCGAAGAAGCCCAGGAAGAAGATGACGAAGGCGTCGCGCCGCGCCCGCAGCTCCAGCGTCTTCAGGGCCAGCAGCACCACGATCAGGGTCACGCCGGCGTCACGCCCCAGCAGCGTGTTGTGCGTGCGCCAGGTGGCACCAAGCGCCACGACCAGGATGCCGGCGATCCACCAGCGACCCGGCAGCGGCTTGCCGGTGACGGCGATGATCGCGCGCCAGGCCAGCACCCCGCCGGCGAGGAGCGAGCACCACCAGGGCAGGTTGCCCACCTGCGGCATCATCACCCAGGCGATCACCAGCAACAGGAACAGCGTGTCGCGCGTGTCGCGCGGCAGCGCGCCCAGGGAAATGGCGCGCTTCAGCATACGGCGAGCGCCTCCAGGCAGCGCCGCTTGTGCGCCTCGCCGCTTCCCGGCGCGATCTCGTGCCCCGGCAGCCGCAGCCCGTAGTCCTGCCCCAGCTTGTCGGCCTGCAGGACCCACGCCGCGAGGCGGGACAGGCGAGGCTCGCGGTCGGCGTGGCCGGCCTGCTGGTAGTCGAGCCAGAGTTCATAGCGCTGGGACTGCATCGTGTCGCGGCTCACCAGCTCGTCGGACTTGGCGGCCTTCTTCCACACCACCAGCTTCAGCGGGTCACCGCGGCGGTAGGCACGCACGCCTTCGAATTCGCCGCTGTTCTGCGCACGCATGGCGGCGGCGCCGCCCGCGCGCGGCTCGCCGGGAGGCAGGGGTGGCGGATAAGGCTCGGGCCGTGGGTACACCAGCACCTGGGAAGCGGGCCGCCACACCGTCCAGACGCGGAACGTGCCCAGCGGGAAACGGGTTTCGGCGGTGAGCGGAGGGACCGGATGCAGCCCGCGGCGCTCCGGCTTGAAGGCCACCTGCACGGTGCAGCTGCCTTGCGCGGGCACGTCGGTCCAGGCCCAGTGGTCTTCATGCGTGGCGTCGAGCACCGCCAGGCCGATGCCGTGCCGGGCCGACTTGCGCTCGTTCGCCAGCACGATGGACAAGGTGGCGCTGGCGCCGGCGAACTGCGCCTCGGGCGGCGTGAGGATCAGCGTGAGTCCGCGCAGGGTGGCATGGCAGACGTGCATGCCGACGACCGCGCTGCCGGCCAGCAGGAAGGTGAGCAGGTAGCCGAGGTTCAGCTGGTAGTTGATCGACGCCACCAGCAGCACCAGCAGCGTGAGCATGAGCATGAAGCCGGGCCGCGTCGGCAGGATGTAGACGTTGCGCTGCGTGAGCGTCATCGTGTCCACCAGGGGCAGGCGCGCCTGCCACCACTGGCGGAAGCGCTGACGCGCGTACCCGAACGGGTTGAAGACTGCGGCGACCATTGGTTCTAGGGCAGCGCCACGCCTTCCAGCATGGCCCGGACCTGCTCGATGGGCCCCCGGCCAGCGTCACCCACTGGGATCAGGCGGTGCGCCACCGTCTGGGGAAAGATGGCCTGCACGTCGTCCGGCGCGACGTAGTCGCGGCCCGACAGCAGCGCCTGCGCCTTGGCCGCGCGGATGACCGCGATGCCGGCCCGCGGGCTCAGGCCCTGCAGGAACCAGCGGCCGTTCCGGCTGGCCGCAATGAGGTCCTGCACGTAGTCCAGCAGCGGGTCGGCCGCGTGGATGGCCAGCACGTCCTGCTGGAGGGACTGCAACTCCGCCGGCGCCAAGGTGTTCTGCAGGTGCTCGACCATGTGGCGGCGGTCGGAGCCCGTGAAAAGCGCGCGCTCGGCGGCCCGGTCGGGGTAGCCCAGCGAGATGCGCATCAGGAAGCGGTCCAGCTGTGACTCCGGCAAGGCGAACGTGCCCAGCTGGTCGTGCGGATTCTGGGTGGCGATCACGAAGAAGGGCGAAGGCAGGGCGCGCGTCTCGCCTTCCACCGTCACCTGTTTCTCTTCCATCGCTTCCAGCAGCGCGCTCTGCGTCTTGGGGCTGGCGCGATTGATCTCGTCGGCCAGCAGCACCTGCGCGAAGATCGGACCTGGGTGGAAGATGAAGCTTTCCTTGCCGCGGTCGTAGATGGAGACACCCGACAGGTCGCTGGGCATCAAGTCGGCCGTGAACTGCACGCGCGAGAAGTGGAGCCCGAACGCCCGGGCCAGGGCGTGCGCCAGGGTGGTCTTGCCCACGCCGGGGACGTCCTCGATCAGCAGGTGCCCCCCCGCCAGCAGGCAGGCCACGCAGTCCCGGACCTGGGCCGGCTTGCCGACGATCACCGTGTTAAGCTGATCGAGCAGTTTCTTCAGTTTTTGTTGTGCTTCCATAGCGGGAACCTTATCCCAAAACAGCATTAGCCGAGCGTTAGCAGGCCTTGACGGTGAACAAAACCGGGTATTTCACGCACGCCGATTGCAGGCGCCATGACATGGGCCGCGGCCACCCCGAGTGCCCGGAACGCCTCGATGCGATCGACGACCGCTTGCTTGCCAGCGGCGTCGCCGACGCCCTGGAGCACCGCGAGGCGCCGCTCGCGGGCCTGACCCAGCTCGAATTGGCCCACGACCGCCTGCACGTGGCCGCCATGCGCGGGCTGGCCCAGGACCTGCGCGAGCAGGAAGACGCCGGCGGCTCCGACCACATCTACATCGACCCCGACACGGCCATGAACCGGCACAGCTGGGACGCCGCCCTGCGTGCCGCCGGGGCCGCCCTGGCAGCCACCGATGCCGTGATCGCCGGGGAGCTGGAAAACGCCTTCTGCGCCGTGCGCCCGCCGGGCCACCACGCGTGCCGCGATCACGCCATGGGCTTCTGCATCTTCAACAACGTGGCCGTCGCGGCCCGTTACGCGCTGGAGCGGCACGGGCTCGAACGGGTCGCCGTGGTCGATTTCGACGTTCACCACGGCAATGGCACCGAGGACATCCTGGCCGGCGACGAGCGGGTGCTGATGGTGAGTTTCTTCCAGCACCCGTTCTATCCGCACACCGGCGCCGGTTCGCAAGCGAAGAACATGGTCAACCTGCCGGTGCCCGCTTACACGCGGGGCCCGGCGGTGCGCGAACTCGTGGAGTACGGCTGGCTGCCCCGGCTGGAGGCGTTCAAGCCGCAGATGATCTTCATCAGCGCCGGCTTCGACGCGCACCGCGAAGACGATCTCGGCCAGATGGGCCTGGTCGAGGCGGACTACGCCTGGATCACGGCCCAGATCCGCCAGGTCGCCAAGCGCCACGCGCAAGGACGCATCGTGTCCTGCCTGGAGGGCGGCTACAACCTCGATGCGCTGGGGCGAAGCGTCGAAGCCCACGTGCGCGTACTGGCGGACCTGTAGAGGCGACGGCGTGGACCAACCACTGATCGTCGAAAGGGATGGCCGCGGCGTCGTCCGGTTCACGCTGAACCGGCCGGCCAGCTTCAACGCGCTGTCCGAAGAGATGCTGGCCGCGCTGCAGTCGGCCCTGGACGCTGTCGCGGCCGACGAGGGCGCGCGCGTGGTGGTGCTGGGCGCGCAAGGCAAGGCCTTCAGCGCGGGGCACCACCTGAAGGAAATGATCGCCCACCCCTCGCTGGACTACTACCAGCGGCTCTTCGCGCAGTGCAGCCGCATGATGCTGGCCATCCAGAAGCTGCCGGTGCCGGTGATCGCGCGCGTGCAGGGCCTGGCAACCGCCGCGGGCTGCCAGCTGGTGGCGCAATGCGACCTGGCCGTGGCCTCCACCGACGCCAGTTTCGCGGTGAGCGGCGTGAACTTCGGCCTGTTCTGCTCCACCCCCAGCGTGCCGCTGCTGCGCAACGTGCCGGCCAAGCAGGCGATGGAGATGCTCGTCACCGGCGATTTCATCGATGCGGGCGAAGCCGCGCGGCGCGGGCTGGTGAACCACGCGGTACCTCCGGCGGAACTCGACGCACGGATCGACCAGCTCGTCGCCAGCATCCTGGCGAAGCCGCGCGTGGCGCTGGCCATGGGCAAGGAACTCTTCTACCGCCAGCGCGAGATGGGCCTGGAGGCGGCGTACCAGCTGGCCGGCCAGACCATGGCCGCGAACATGATGGACGGCTGCGCGCTGGAAGGCGTGACCGCCTTCACCCAGAAGCGGAAGCCCGGCTGGGCATGATCCCGCTGGAGAAGCTGCTGCGCGAGCTGGGGCACGAGGCCCTGAGCTGGGAATTCGCCGTGCTGGTCTTGTGCCTGGCGGCCGCCTACGGGATCTGCTGGGCGGTCGGCCGGCGTGCGTCTTCCCGGGATTCCATCTGGTTCGGCCGCGCCATCGTCGACGGCGTGCTGTTTCCGCTGTTGGCGTTGGCCCTGGTGTATTCCAGCCGGCTGGGCCTGCAGCAGTTCCAGAAGGTGCCGCTGCTGCGCATCGCCGTGCCGGTGCTGATTTCGCTGGCGGGCATCCGCTTGCTTGCGCGCGTGTTCACGGTGGCGTTCCCGCACTCCTCGCTGGCGCGGCTGGTGGAGCGGCTCTTCTCCTGGCTGGCCTGGGGCGCGGCCGTGCTGTGGATCCTGGGCTTGCTGCCAATGGTGATGGATGAAATGGAGTCCATCCAGTTCGCCTTCGGCAAGTCCAAGCTGAGCTTGCTGAGCCTGGTGCAGGGTGTGCTTTCCTCCGGCGTGGTGCTGGTGCTGGCGCTCTGGATTTCCGCGACGGTGGAGCGCAACGTGCTGCGCGACTCCGTGTCCGACCTGTCGCTGCGCAAGGTGGCGGCCAACGCCATCCGCGCCGTTCTGCTGCTGGTCGGCTTCCTGTTCGCGCTGTCGGCGGTGGGCGTGGACCTGACCGCGCTGTCGGTGCTGGGCGGCGCCCTGGGCGTCGGCCTGGGCTTCGGCCTGCAGAAGCTCGCCGCCAACTACGTGAGCGGCTTCGTCATCCTGTTCGAGCGCTCGCTGCGCATCGGCGACACGGTGCGCGTGGACAACTTCGAGGGCATCGTCGTGGACATCAAGACGCGCTACACGCTGATCCGCTCGCTGAACGGCCGCGAGTCCGTGGTGCCCAACGAGATGCTCATCACCCAGCGGATCGAGAATCTCTCGCTGGCCGACCCAAAGGTGCTGCTCACCACCGACGTGACGGTCGGCTACGACGCGGACGTCGAACAGGTGGAGCGCATCCTGCTCGAGGCGGCCCGCGACGTGCCCCGGGTGATCGCCGAGCCGGAATGCGCGGTCCGCCTCACGCGCTTCGGCGCCGACGGCCTCGAGTTCTCGGTGCAGTTCTGGATCGCCGACCCGCAGAACGGCCAGGGCGCCGTCAAGTCCGACGTCAACCGGCGCATCCTGAAGGCCTTGCGCGAGGCCGGCATCGACATCCCCTTCCCGCAGCGCGTGCTGCACATGCAGCCCGCGCCGGCCGCGGCCGGCCCCCCCGCTACTTCATCAGCGACGGCAGCCACAGGCTGAGCTGCGGGAAGGCGATCAGCAGCCCCAGCATCATCACCAGCACCAGCACGAAGGGCCAGCAGCCCCGGAAGATCTGGCCCAGGCCGACCTCGGGGATCAGCGCGTTCAGCACGAACAGGTTCATGCCGACCGGCGGCGAGATCAGGCCGATCTGGACCACCATCACGATCAGCACGCCGAACCAGATGGGATCGAAGCCCAGGCTGGTGACGATGGGGAAGAAGAGCGGGATGGTGAGCAGCACCATCGTCAGTTCTTCCATCACCGTGCCCAGGATCACGTAGATCCCCATCATCGCCACGATGATCATCGTGGGCGACAGGCCAGCGGTCGTGATCCACGCCTTGAGGTCGCCAGGCAAGGTCGTGAAGTTGACGAAGTTGGCGAAGATGGTCGCGGCGATCAGCAGCGTGAAGAGCATGGCCGTGGTGCGGGCCGATTCCACCAGGACGTCGAGCAGGATCTTCCAGCTGAGGCGCCGGCGCGCGAGCGCGAACAGGAAAGCGCCGAAGGCGCCGAAGCCCGCGCCCTCGGTGGCGGTGAACAGTCCGCCGTAGATGCCGCCCAGCACCACCACGACCAGCAACGCGACGCCCCAGATGCCGCGCAGTGCGCGCCAGCGATCGGGCCACGAAGTGCGTTCGCCGGGGGGGGCATGTTCGGGGTCGCGCGAGGTGATGATGACGATGCCCGCCATCAGCCCCAACGCGCTCAGGACGCCCGGGATCACGCCGGCCGCGAACAGCTTGCCGATGTTCGTCTCGGTGATGATCCCGTAGATCACCATGATGGTGGACGGCGGAATCATGATGCCCAGCGTGCCGCCGGCGGCCATGACGCCCGTGGAGAGGGCACCGCTGTAGCCCAGCTTCTTCATCGACGGGTATGCCACCTTGCTCATGGTGGCGGCGGTGGCGATGGACGAGCCGCAGATGGCGCCGAAGCCGGCGCACGCCGCCACCGTGGCATGGGCCAGGCCGCCGCGGAAATGGCCGATGAACGCATAAGCCGCCTGGAACAGCTCGTGCGCGAGCCCGGCGCGCGCCACGAAGTTGCCCATCAGGATGAACAGCGGGATCACCGACAGCGTGTACGCGAAGCCGGTTTCGTAAACCACCTGCGCGGTGCTGGCCACCGCCGGGTTCCAGCCCCTGGTGAGGCCGATGCCGGCGATGCCGACCAGGCCCATGGCGAACGCGAGGGGCACCCGCATCAGTGCCAGCAGGAAGATGGCGCCGAAACCCAGCAGCGCCTCTGTCATAACGCCACCCCTTCACCTTCCATCCGCTGCGCCGGCGGCTGCGCGACCAGGAACAGGTGGATCACGGCCGTCGCCGCGCAGAGCACGCTCATGCCGTAGAGGAAGGGCGCCTTCAGGATCTTGAGCTGCGCGGTGGTCTCACCGTTCTGCAGGAACTGCCCGGCGGAGCCCCACATCACGTAGGCCAGGCCGAACAGCGCGGCGGCACACAGCACATGCACCAGCACGGCCTGCAGCCTGCGCAGCCACAGCGGCAGGAAGGGGTCGAGCGAGTCGAATTCCACGTGCTCGCCGCGTTCCGACACCAGGGGCAGCGCCCCGAAGATCACCACGACCATCAGCAGCTCGGTGAGTTCCAGCGATCCGGGGATGGAGTTGCTCAGGAACTTGCGGCCCAGCACGTCGAAGAACGTGAGCGCCATGATGGCGAACAGCGCGGTGCCGGCCAGCAGGCCGCACAGCAGCTCCAGGATTTTCTTCATTGTTGGAATTTTCCGTTCAGGGCGCGCAAAAAAGGCGGCGCCCCGGAGTCCCCGGGGTGCCGCCTTTGTACCAGAGCCCGCGGATTACTTCGACGCCTTGGCGATCTCGCTGCGGAATTCGGCCAGCACCTTGGCGGCGTCCTTCAGGCCCTTGGCCTCCGCGTCCTTCGCCCACTTGGCTTCGAGCTGCGAGGTCTTGGACTTCACGTCGGCCACGAACTTGGCGTCGGCCTTGACGATCTGCACGTTGTTGGCCTGCATGAGGGCGATGCCGCGGCGGTCCACCTTGTCCCAGTTGCGGCCCATGATGCGGGCGGCGACTTCGCCCGAGGCGTCGTCCACGGCCTTCTTCTCGTCAGGCGTCAGCTTGTTGTACTTGTCGGGGTTCATCATGAAGACGAAGCTGGTGTTGTACAGGCCGCCCGGGAACATGGTGGCGTGCTTGACGAGCTTGTCGATCTTGAACGATTCCGTGGACTCGGCGGGGAACAAGGTGCCGTCCATGACGCCGCCGGACAGCAGCTCATAGGAATCCGGCGCCGGCTTGAGCGTGACGTTCATGCCGAGCGTCTTGGTGATCTCGTTGACCATGCCACCGCCCACGCGCCATTTCAGGCCCTGCAGGTCTTCCACCTTGGTCACGGGCTTCTTCGTGTTGAAGACGATGCCCGGGCCGTGCGTGAAGAACGCCAGGACCTTGATGCCCTGGTGCTCCTGCACGAACTGCGGGTACTTCATGGCCACCTTGTTGAAGGCGACCGACAGGGGTTCGGAGGTGTCGCCGAGGAAGGGGAACTCGGCCATCTGCGTGAACACGAAACGGCCGGGCGTGTAGCCGTGCACGGTGAACGAGACGTCCGCCAGGCCGTTCTTCACCGCGTCGTAGGTGCCGGGCGGCGCCGCCACGGCGCGCGGCAGCTGGTTGCACTTGATCTTGCCGCCGGAGTTCTTGGACACCAGCTCGCACCATTCGCCCTGGGCGATGGTGAGCGCGTGGGTGGGCGGAACCCAGCTGGACAGGGTGAGCGTGGTCTGGGCGGCGGCCGGCAGCGCGGCACAGCAGGCGGCGACGGCGGCGAGGGAGACGAGTTGGCGTTTCATGCGGAAGGAACTCCTGATTGCAGTGCGACAGACTGTAAGCCGGGGCGCCTGCCGCACCGGTCCTGACTTACCCGGATTCACCGACCGTGCGTTCGGCAAATTGTCGGGCGCAGGACAGTTGCCTGGTGATGCGGCTCTAAAACCAGCTGCCGTGCCGCCTATAATCAAAAAAGAACGATCGTTCGTTTTTGTCGGCATCGCGACAAATGCGCAGGCCGATGCCGAATAGAATTCCAGTTTACGTCAACGTCAATTCGAGCACTATCTAGGAGCGCGTCAGATGAAGGTCCTGGTCCCGGTCAAGCGGGTGGTCGACTACAACGTGAAAGTCCGGGTCAAGTCGGACAACACGGGTGTGGACATCGCCAATGTCAAGATGAGCATGAACCCCTTCGACGAGATCGCCGTCGAGGAGGCCGTCCGCCTGAAGGAAAAGGGCGTGGCCACCGAGGTCATCGCCGTCTCCTGCGGCGTCACCCAATGCCAGGAAACCCTGCGCACCGCCATGGCCATCGGCGCCGATCGCGCCATCCTGGTGGAAACCACCGAGGAACTGCAGCCGTTGGCCGTGGCCAAGTTGCTGAAGGCCCTGTTCGACAAGGAACAGCCGGGCCTGGTCATCCTGGGCAAGCAGGCGATCGACGACGACGCCAACCAGACCGGCCAGATGCTGGCCGCCCTGGCCGACCTGCCGCAGGCGACCTTCGCTTCGAAGGTGGAAGTGGCTGACGGCAAAGCCAAGGTCACGCGTGAAGTCGATGGCGGCCTGGAGACGCTGTCGATCTCCATTCCCGCGGTCATCACCACCGACCTGCGCCTGAACGAGCCGCGCTACGTGACGCTGCCCAACATCATGAAGGCGAAGAAGAAGCAGCTGGACATCGTCAAGCCCGAGGACCTGGGCGTGGACGTGAAGCCGCGCCTGAAGACGCTGAAAGTGACCGAGCCGCCGAAGCGCAGCGCCGGCGTGAAGGTGCCCGATGTCGCCACGCTGGTGGCCAAACTGAAGACCGAAGCGAAAGTGATCTGAAATGGCTTCCCTTGTCATTGCCGAACACGACAACGCCAGCATCAAGCCGGCCACCCTCAACACCGTCACCGCAGCTGCGCAATGTGGCGGCGACGTCCACGTGCTCGTGGCCGGCGCCAACGCGGCGGAGGCGGCCAAGGCCGCCGGCCAGATCGCCGGCGTCAGCAAGGTGATCCACGCCGACGGCGCGCACTTCGAGCACGGCCTGGCCGAGAACATGGCGGCGCAGGTGCTCGCCATCGCCTCGAACTACAGCCACATCCTGTTCCCGGCCACCGCCAGCGGCAAGAACATCGCCCCACGCGTGGCCGCCAAGCTGGATGTCGCGCAGATCAGCGACATCATCAAAGTCGATGGTCCCAAGACTTTCGAGAGGCCGATCTACGCCGGCAACGCGATTGCCACCGTGGAAAGCAGCGACGCCACGATGGTGATCACGGTGCGTACCACGGCGTTCGATCCCGCGGCTGCGACGGGCGGCAGCGGCGCGGTGGAATCCGCGAGCGGCGTGGCCGATTCGGGCAAGGCGACCTTCCTCGGTTCGGAAATCGCCAAGAACGACCGGCCCGAACTCACCGCGGCCAAGATCATCGTGTCCGGTGGCCGCGCCATGGGCTCGAGCGAGAAGTTCAACGAAGTGCTGACGCCGCTGGCCGACAAGCTGGGCGCGGCTCTGGGCGCTTCGCGCGCCGCGGTCGATGCCGGCTACGCACCGAACGACTGGCAGGTTGGCCAGACCGGCAAGATCGTCGCGCCGCAGCTGTACATCGCCTGCGGCATCTCCGGCGCCATCCAGCACCTGGCCGGCATGAAGGACTCCAAGGTGATCGTCGCGATCAACAAGGACCCGGAGGCGCCGATCTTCAGCGTGGCGGATTACGGGCTGGAAGCGGATCTGTTCACGGCGGTGCCGGAACTGATCTCTCAGCTCTAAGCGCCAAACCAAGGACAAGGCCTCCGCTGGAGGCCTTGTTTCCGCCCGTTCCGGAGACAAGACATGAGCTACACCGCCCCCGTCAAGGACATGCTGTTCAACATCCGGCACCTCGCCGGCATCGAGCAGATCGCGCAATTGCCGGGCTTCGAGGAGGCCGGGTTCGAGACGGCCCAGGCGGTGCTGGAGGAATGCGCGAAGTTCAACGAGGGCGTGGTGGCGCCGCTCAACGTCGAAGGCGACCGCAATCCTTCGAGCTGGAAGGACGGCGTGGTCACGACCACGCCCGGCTTCAAGGACGCCTACAAGCAATACGCCGAGGGCGGCTGGCAGGGCCTGCAGCACCCGGGCGATTTCGGCGGCCAAGGCTTGCCCAAAACCATCGGCGCGGTCTGCGGCGAGATGCTGAACTCGGCCAACCTGAGCTTCGCGCTGTGCCCGCTGCTGACCGACGGCGCCATCGAGGCCCTGCTGACCGCGGGTTCGGACGACCTCAAAGCGACTTACCTGGAAAAGCTGGTGAGCGGCCAATGGACCGGCACCATGAACCTGACCGAGCCCCAGGCCGGCAGCGATCTCGCGCTGGTGCGTACGCGCGCCGAGCCGCAGCCCGACGGCACCTACAAGATCTTCGGCACCAAGATCTTCATCACCTACGGCGAGCACGACATGGCCGAGAACATCGTCCACCTGGTGCTGGCCCGGGTGGTGGGCGCGCCGGAGGGCGTGAAGGGCATCAGCCTGTTCGTGGTGCCCAAGTTCATGGTCGGCCAGGACGGCAAGCCCGGCGCCCGCAATGACGCGCACTGCGTGAGCATCGAGCACAAGCTGGGCATCAAGGCTTCGCCAACGGCGGTGCTCCAGTTCGGCGACCACGGAGGCGCGGTGGGCTACCTGGTCGGCCAGGAGAACCGCGGCCTCGAGTACATGTTCATCATGATGAACGCCGCCCGCTACGCGGTGGGCGTGCAGGGTATCGCGGTGGCCGAGCGCGCCTACCAGAAGGCGGTGGCGTATGCCAAGGACCGCGTGCAATCGCGCCCGGTCGACGGCTCCATGAACACCAGCGCGCCCATCATCCATCACCCGGACGTGAAGCGGATGCTGATGACGATGCGCGCTTACACGGAAGGCTGCCGGGCCATGGCCAGCGTGGCCGCCGCGGCTTATGACGCCGCGCATCACCACCAAGATGCCGACGTCCGCAAGCAGAATGCCGCGTTCTACGAATTCATGGTGCCGCTGGTCAAGGGCTACAGCACCGAGATGAGCCTGGAAGTCACCTCGCTCGGCGTGCAGGTGCACGGCGGCATGGGCTTCATCGAGGAGACCGGCGCGGCGCAGTACTACCGCGACGCCAAGATCCTGACCATCTACGAAGGTACGACGGCCATCCAGGCCAATGACCTGGTGGGGCGCAAGACGGCGCGCGACGGCGGGCAGACGGCCAAGGCCATCTGCGCGCAGATCGAGAAGACCGAGACCGAGCTCGCCAAGCGCGACAGCGTCGCCGCGCGCGCCGTCGGCAAGCGGCTCACGGCCGCTCGCCAGGCCCTGGTGGACGTGATCGAGTTCGTCGCCGGCCAGACCAAGGCTTCGCCCAATGCCGTGTTCGCCGGCTCGGTGCCCTACCTCATGCTCGCCGGCAATGTGATGGCGGGGTGGCAACTCGCGCGCTCGCTGCTCGTGGCTGAGGACCTTGCGGCCAAAGGCGAAGACAAGGCCTTCATGGAGGCGAAGATCGTCACCGCGCGCTTCTATGCCGACCACATCCTGGCCAAGGCGCCGGGCCTGCGCGACAGCATCGTCGAAGGCGCCGAGAGCGTCACCGCGCTGCCACTCGAAGCATTCTGATCTCCAAGGAAACCATGTCCAAGATCCCCGCCGTCCTGCAGAACCTCGCGCTTCCCGTCATCGGCTCGCCGCTCTTCATCATCAGCAACCCCAAGTTGGTGATCGAGCAGTGCAAGGCCGGCATCGTCGGTGCCATGCCGGCGCTCAACGCGCGGCCCGCCTCGCAGGTGGAGGAGTGGCTGCACGAGATCACCGAGACGCTCGCGGCGTATGACCGGGCGAACCCAGGCAAGCCCGCGGCGCCGTTCGCTATCAACCAGATCGTGCACAAGAGCAATGACCGGCTCGAGCACGACATGGAGATGTGCGTGAAGTACAAGGTGCCGGTCTACATCACCTCGCTCGGCGCGCGCGAGGACATCAATGCGGCCGCGCACAGCTACGGCGCCGTGGTGCTGCACGACATCATCAACAACAGGTTCGCGCGCAAGGCCATCGAGAAGGGCGCGGACGGCCTGATCGCGGTCGCGGCCGGTGCCGGCGGCCATGCGGGCATCAAGAGTCCGTTCGCGCTGGTGCAGGAAATCCGCCAGTGGTTCGACGGCCCGATCGCGCTGTCGGGCTCGATCTCGACCGGCGGCGCCGTGCTGGCGGCCCAGGCCATGGGCGCGGACTTCGCCTACATCGGCTCCGCCTTCATCGCCACCCAGGAAGCGCGCGCGAGCGACGACTACAAGAAGGCGATCGTCGAGTGCAATTCCGACGACATCGTGTACTCGAGCCTGTTCACCGGCGTGCACGGCAACTACCTGAAGCCCAGCATCGTCGCGGCCGGCCTGGACCCGGACAACCTGCCGGAGGGCGACGTCAGCACCATGAAGTTCAGCGGCGGCGAAGGCTCGAAGGCGAAGGCCTGGAAAGAGATCTGGGGCTGCGGTCAGGGCATCGGCGCCGTGACCGAAGTCATGACCACTGCGGCTTACGTCGCCAAGCTCAAGCGCGAATACGACGCGGCCCGCGCACGGCTCGTTCCCCAGGCGGCCTGAGTCGCCTCAAGGGCGCAGCCCGTAGCTCAATGCGCTCGCCTTGCCCCAGAACACCCGGTACATGAAGACCGTGTAGACGATGATGGCCGGCAGCGTGACCGCGACCCCCACGAAGATCACGACGAGTGAATCGTGGGCGCTCGCGGCCTGCCAGACCGTCAGCTTGTCGATCACGATGTACGGGTAGATGCTGTACGCCAGTCCCAGGAAGGCCAGCATGAAGAGCAGCACCGTGCTGGCGAATACGACCCAGCCGTAACCGGCTTCGATGACGCGCGGCCGCGCCGTCACATGGAATGCCGCGAAGAAGGCCGCTGCGCAGGCCACCGGGATCGGCAGCAGGCCGATGAACTGCGGCATCGCGAACCAGCGGTCGAAGATGTTGTGGCTGACCAATGGTGTCGCCAGCGAAATGCCGACCAGCGCCGCGCCCATCGGCCACAACACGGCGCGCGCCCAGGCGACGGCCTTGGCCTGCAGCGGCCCGCTGGTCTTCATGATCAGCCAGCCGGCGCCCAACATGGCGTAGGCGGTCGGCAGCGTGACCGCGATACCGAGGCTGAACAGCAGCGACAGCAGGCCCCGATCGAAGGCGGTGAGGTAGCTGCCGAGCATCCAGCCTTGCGCCACCGAGGCCAGCAGCGAGCCGGCGAAGAACAGGCGGTTCCACAGGGCCTTCCGCTCGGCCCGCGCCTTGACACGGAAATCGAACGACACGCCGCGCAGGATCAGCCCGATCAGCATCAGCGCCACCGGAAGGTACAGGGCGGACAACACGAGCCCGTGCGCCTTCGGGAAGGCGATCAGCAGGACCCCGATGCCCAGCACCAGCCAGGTCTCGTTCGCATCCCAGAACGGCCCGATGCTGGCGACCATGAGGTCCTTCTCGTCATCGGCGGCGAAGGGCAGGAGCATGCCGACCCCGAGGTCGTAGCCGTCGAGGATGACGTAGGCCAGCAGCGCGAGCCCCATCACGGCCATGAAGATGAGCGGCAGCACGGTGGGCCAGGTGAAAGTCATCGTGTGCTCCTTCAGGCCGGGCCGCCGATGGGCGTGGCGGCCTTGGGGCTGAGCGGTGTCTCGGGCGTTGGCATCGCGGGGTGCTCGGACATGTACACCAGCACGAAGATGTAGGACACGAGCAGGAAGGCGTAGACCGCGAGGTAGGCGATCAAGGTGGACAGCACCATCCCGGGCGCATGGTCGGCCACCAGGTCTGCCGTGCGCAGCAGGCCATAAACCAGAAATGGCTGGCGGCCGATCTCGGTGACGAACCAGCCGCCGAGGGTGGCCACCCAGCCGGAGAAGGTCATCGCCACCAGGGCACGCAACTGCCACCGCGAAAGCGCGATCGACGGCTGCGCCCGCTTGCGCCACAGCGTCCAGGCGCACCACCACGACACCGCCAGCATCAACATACCCATGCCGACCATGACCCGGAAGCTCCAGAACACCGGCGCCACCGGCGGATGCGCGTTCGGAAATTCGTTCAGGCCCTTGAGTTCGGCATTGATGTCGTGCGCCAGGATCAGGCTCGCGAGCTTCGGGATGTGGATCGCGTAGTCGGTGCGACCTTCCTTCTCGTTCGGGAAACCGAACAGCGTGAGCGGCGCGCTCTTCTCGGTCTTCCAGATGCCTTCGATGGCGGCGATCTTCGCGGGCTGGTGCTCCAGCGTGTTGAGGCCATGCAGGTCGCCGGCGAAGATCTGCAGCGGGATCGCGATGGCGGCGGCCGTCACTGCGGCTCGCAACGCGCGCTGCGTGCCGTCGTTGGCGGTGCCGCGCACCAACTGCCAGGCCGACAGCCCCGCGATCAGGAACGACACCGTCAAGGTCGAGGCCAGCAGCTTGTGCGTGAGCCGGTAGGGGAAGGACGGGTTGAAGACGATGGCCCACCAGTCTTTCGCGTGGAAGACGCCGTCGACGATCGTGTAGCCGGTGGGCGTCTGCATCCACGAGTTGAGGCTCAGGATCCAGAAGGCCGACAAGGTCGTGCCCGCGGCGACCATCAGGGTGGCTACAAGGTGGACGCGGTCCGAGACGCGTGAGCGGCCGAACAGCATGACGCCGAGGAACGTCGCTTCCAGGAAGAACGCCGTGAGCACTTCATAACCAAGCAGCGGCCCGGCGATGTTGCCAGCGCGCTCCATGTAGCCGGGCCAGTTGGTGCCGAACTGGAAGCTCATCGTGATGCCGGAGACCACGCCCAGCGCGAAGGTGAGGGCGAACACCTTGGTCCAGAGGTAGTAGGCCTCTTCCCAGGCCTGCGCCTGCGGTGTGTCCCTGGTGGCGCTGTGGCGCAGGCGGAAATACACCAGGAACCAGCACAGCGCGATGTTGATCGTCGGAAACAGGATGTGGAAGGAGATGTTGGCCGCGAACTGGATGCGCGACAGCATCAGGGTGTCCAGCTCCATCAGGCGTCCTTTCGTGCGGACCGGCCGGTGACGCGGTCCTTCAGTTCCAGCACCTTGGTCACGGTGGCGCCCATGCCCATGAGTTGCATGGCGGTTTCGGGCGCGAGCTTCTGCACGTCGTCGAACCAGGTCATGAGCCGGTCGATCAGCTCGTACATCTCGCGCATGCGTTGCTGTGCGTGGCGCTCGGCTTCCGTGGTCGGCGTCTCCAGCAAGGCCATGCGCAGCATGGACAGCGTGGGCTCGACCTCGCGGCGCCGGCGCTCCTCCGCCAGCACGCGGAAGATTTCCCACACGTCGGCCGGTGCTTCGAAGTACTCGCGGCGGTCGCCCGGCTGGTGCTTCAGGCGGACCAGCCGCCACGATTGCAGCTCCTTGAGGCCCACGCTCACATTGGAGCGCGAGAACTCCAGTGTCTCGGCGATCTCGTCGGCGTGGATCGCCTTTTGAGCGATGAACAGCAACGCGTAGATCTGCCCCACGGTTCGGTTGATTCCCCAGCGGCTCCCCATTTCGCCGAAGTGCGCGACGAACTGGCGGCTGAGCGGAGGCAGGTGGTCTTGGAGCGGCATGGCGCCATTCTGCGCCACTTCTTTTTAGTTTTCAGTAATTACTGAAAATTCGATAATGGCGGTAGGGCTATGGCACGGGCGGCCGTGCTGCGATACTGTCTGCATGTACAGTATCAAACGCATTCCGGTCGAGGCCATCAAGGGGCGCGGCGCGGCGACGCGGATGCCGCACCGTTTTGAGCGCGACGAGCGCCACAGCTTCGATGATGGCTGGGAGAACCTGGACGAAGAGGACGGCGCCGCACGGCCGGCCACGGAAGTCATCTGGGAGGACGCGCGCAGCCTCATCACCACCAACGATTCCCCGGACATCCACTTCGACCGCTCGATCAACCCCTATCGCGGTTGCGAGCACGGCTGCATCTACTGCTACGCGCGGCCCACGCACAGCTACCTGAACCTGTCCCCGGGGCTCGACTTCGAAACGAAGATCATCGCCAAGCGCAACGCGGTGGAGATCCTGAGAAAGGAACTGGCACGCAAGGCCTACGAGCCGCGCTTCATCGCCATCGGCACCGCGACGGATTGCTACCAGCCGGTCGAACGAGAACTGCGCATCACGCGCGGGATCATCGAGGTGATGCACGAGACCAACCATCCGTTCGCCCTGGTCACCAAGTCGAGCGGTGTCGAGCGTGACCTCGACCTGATCGCACCGATGGCCGCACAGGGGCTGGCGGCGGTGTACGTCACCATCACCACGCTCGACGCCGACCTGGCGCGCAAGCTGGAGCCGCGCGCCGCGGCGCCGCACCGGCGGCTGCGCATCCTGCGCACCCTGGCGGAACACGGCGTCCCGTGCGGCGTCAGCCTGGCGCCGCAGATTCCCTTTCTGACCGATGACATGGAGCAGGTGCTCGAAGCGGCGTGGGACGCGGGTGCCCGCGAGGCGTTCTATCACGTGCTGCGCCTGCCCTGGGAAGTGGCGCCGCTGTTCCGCCAGTGGCTGCAACTGCACTATCCGCAGCGCGCGGACCGCATCATGCATCGCGTGCAGGACATGCGCGGCGGCAAGGACTACGACAGCGACTTCGCCACGCGAATGAAGGGCAGCGGGCCGTGGGCCGACTTGATCGGGCAGCGCTTCCGCAAGACGGCGCAGCGGCTCGGGTTCAACCAGAAGAAGGCGGACTTCCCGACGGTGGAGTTCCGGCGGCCGTCGATCGGGGGCCAGACGAGCCTCTTCTGACAAGCTGGGGTGCGCTGCGCGCAACCCAGCCTACTTGGCTCTTGTGGCGGTGCTGGGGTGGGGCGCCCGGCGCACCGCCCCCCCACGACGGCCGGGGGCATGGGTGGGGGCCAAAGCGGCA
>NZ_VOBQ01000003.1 GCF_007833165.1 Caenimonas sedimenti
CGGTGCTGGGGTTCGCCTCCGGGCTCACCGCCAGCCTACGACGTCCGTAGGCTGGGGTGAGCCCGAAGGCGAACCCCAGCGTTCGGCTACGCGCTGAAGAAGCCTTTGAGCTTGTCCGCCCAGCTACCTTCATTCGGCGAGTGCTTCGCCCCGCCCTTCTTCAGCGACTCGTCGAGCTCCTTCAACAGCTTGCGCTGATGCTCGGTGAGCTTGACGGGCGTCTCCACGGCGATGTGGCAATACAGGTCGCCGGGGTAGCTGGAGCGCACGCCCTTGATGCCCTTGCCCCGCAGCCGGAACTGCTTGCCCGCCTGGGTGCCTTCGGGGATGTCGATGGCTGCCTTGCCCTCCAGCGTGGGCACCTCGATCTCGCCGCCGAGCGCCGCGCGGGCGATGCTGATCGGCACCACGCAATGCAGGTCATCGCCGTCCCGCTCGAAGATGTCGTGCTTCTTCAGCCGGATCTCGATGAAGAGGTCACCCGGCGGCCCGCCGTTGGTGCCCGGCTCGCCATTGCCGGCGCTGCGGATGCGCATGCCGTCGTCGATGCCGGCCGGGATCTTCACTTCCAGCGTCTTCTGCTTCTTGATCTTGCCCTGGCCATGGCAGGTGGTGCAGGGCTCGGGAATGATCTTGCCGGTGCCACGGCATTGGGGGCAGGTCTGCTGCACGCTGAAGAAGCCCTGGCGCATCTGCACCACGCCCGCGCCCTGGCAGGTCGCGCAGGTCTTGGCCTGTGTGCCCGGCTTGGCGCCGCTGCCCTTGCAGATCTCGCACTCGTCCCACGAGGGAATGCGGATCTGCGCGTCCTTGCCCTTGGCCGCCTCTTCGAGGTTGATCTCCATGGCATAGGAGAGATCGCTGCCGCGATAGACCTGCCGCCCACCGCGCGCGCCGGCGGCGCCGCGCTGCTGCCCGAAGATGTCGCCGAAGATGTCGCCGAAAGCTTCAGCAAATCCACCGAAGCCTTCCTGCCCCGGCCCGGGTCCGCGCATGTTCGGGTCGACGCCTGCGTGGCCGAACTGGTCGTAGGCCGTCCGCTTCTCCGGCTCGGACAGCATCTCGTAGGCTTCCTTCGCCTCCTTGAAGCGCACTTCCGCATCCTTGGCGCCGCCTTCCCCCTGGTTGCGGTCAGGGTGGTACTTCATCGCCAGCTTGCGATAAGCCTTCTTGATTTCTTCATCCGAGGCGTTCTTGGGAACGCCGAGGACTTCGTAATAGTCGCGTTTGGTGGCCATGTTGTCCGTCATGCACTTGCGAGAACGCCGCGTTGACCTCCGCCGAAGGCGAGAGCGTCGAACGCGGCGACTTGATTCGGCGCTATGCGTCCGACATCAACCCTTCTTGACCTCTTTGACCTCGGCATCCACCACGTTGTCGTCGTTCGCCGGCCTGGCCGACCCGGAAGCAGCTTCCGGGCCCGGGCCCGAGGCCGCGGCTTCCGCCCCGGCCTGCGCCTGCATCCCTTCGTACATCTTCTCCCCCAGCTTCTGGCCGGCGGTCATCAGCGCGTTGGTCTTGGCCTCGATGGCTTCCTTGTCCTCGCCCTTGAGCGCTTCTTCCAGCTCCTTGGCGGCGGCCTCGATCTTGTCCTTCTCGCCGGCTTCCAGCTTGTCGCCGTACTCGGTGAGGCTCTTGCGCATGGAGTGCACCATGGCTTCGCCCTGGTTGCGCGCCTGCACCAGCTCGAGCTTCTTCTTGTCGTCGGCGGCGTTGGCCTCGGCGTCGCGCACCATCTTCTGGATCTCGTCCTCGGTGAGGCCGGAGTTCGCCTTGATGGTGATCTTGTTTTCCTTGCCGGTGCCCTTGTCCTTGGCGCCCACGTGCAGGATGCCGTTGGCGTCGATGTCGAAGCTCACCTCGATCTGCGGCGTGCCGCGCACGGCCGGCGGGATGCCTTCGAGGTTGAACTCGCCCAGCAGCTTGTTGCCGGTCGCGATGTCACGTTCGCCCTGGAACACCTTGATGGTCACGGCCGGCTGGTTGTCGTCGGCGGTCGAGAAGGTCTGCGCGAACTTCGTCGGGATCGTGGTGTTCTTCTTGATCATCTTCGTCATCACGCCGCCCAGGGTTTCGATGCCCAGGGAGAGCGGAGTGACGTCGAGCAGGAGGACGTCCTTGCGGTCGCCGGAGAGCACCTGGCCCTGGATGGCGGCGCCGACGGCCACGGCTTCGTCCGGGTTCACGTCCTTGCGCGGTTCCTTGCCGAAGAACTCCTTGACCTTGTCCTGCACCTTGGGCATGCGCGTCATGCCGCCCACCAGGATGATGTCCTGGATGTCGTTGACGGACACGCCGGCGTCCTTGATGGCGATCTTGCAGGGCTCGATCGTGCGGGCGATCAGCTCCTCGACCAGCGACTCCAGCTTGGCGCGGGTCAGCTTGATGTTCAGGTGCTTCGGGCCGGAGGCATCAGCCGTGACGTACGGCAGGTTGATGTCGGTCTGCGAGTTGCTGGAGAGCTCGATCTTCGCCTTCTCGGCGGCTTCCTTCAGGCGTTGCAGCGCGAGGACGTCCTTGCCCAGGTCGACGCCCTGGTCCTTCTTGAACTCGGCGATGATGTAGTCGATGATGCGCTGGTCGAAGTCCTCTCCGCCCAGGAACGTGTCGCCGTTGGTGGACAGCACCTCGAACTGCTTCTCGCCGTCGACATCGGCGATCTCGATGATCGAGATGTCGAACGTGCCGCCGCCCAGGTCGTACACGGCCAGCTTGCGGTCGCCCTTGCCGTGCTTGTCCAGGCCGAAGGCCAGGGCCGCGGCGGTGGGCTCGTTGATGATGCGCTTGACGTCCAGGCCCGCGATGCGGCCGGCGTCCTTGGTGGCCTGGCGCTGGCTGTCGTTGAAGTACGCGGGCACCGTGATCACGGCTTCCGTGACCTCTTCGCCCAGGTAGTCCTCGGCGGTCTTCTTCATCTTGCGCAGGATGTCGGCGCTCACCTGCTGCGGCGCCATCTTCTTGCCGCGCACTTCCACCCAGGCGTCGCCGTTGTCGGCGGCGGCGATGGTGTAGGGCATCAGGTCGATGTCCTTCTGCACTTCCTTCTCGCTGAACTTGCGGCCGATCAGGCGCTTGATCGCATACAGCGTGTTCTTCGGGTTCGTCACGGCCTGCCGCTTGGCCGAAGCACCCACGAGGACTTCGCCGTCTTCCTGGTAGGCGACGATGGAGGGCGTGGTGCGCGCGCCCTCCGAGTTCTCGATCACCTTGACGTTGTTGCCTTCCATGATGGCAACGCACGAATTGGTGGTGCCGAGGTCAATGCCGATGATCTTTCCCATGATGCTTCTCCTGTGCGTAGGGCCTGGAAGACCCGTTCAAATGTTGTTGATTAATTGTGGATAACTGGCCGGGATTCAAGGCGCATGAACTTCATTTCGGCGCCGTGACCGTCACCAGCGCCGGCCGCAGGATGCGGTCCGCGATGGAATAGCCCTTCTGCAGCACCGACACCACCGTGTTCGGCTCCTGGTCGGCGGGCACCACGGAGATCGCCTGGTGCTGGTGCGGATCGAACTTGGCGCCCGCGCCAGGATTGATCTCGAGAATCTTGTTGCGCTCGAGGGCCGCCTTCAGCTGGCGCAACGTGGCGCTGGCGCCTTCGTGGATCTGCTCCACCGTGGCGTCCTTGTGGGCGAGCCCGGCCTCCAGGCTGTCGATCACCGGCAACAGGCTTTCGGAAAAGCTCTCCAGCGCGAACTTGCGGGCTTTGGCCACTTCCTCTTCGGCCCGACGCCGCGTGTTCTGCATGTCGGCCTGGGCGCGCAGGAACTGGTCGGACAGCTCGGTGTTCTTTGCCTGCAGGGCGACCAGCGCCGCCTGCAGGTCAGGGATGTTGGGCGCCGCGGGCTCCGCGATGGCCTCCGGAGAGGCCGCATCGGCGGGCGGCAGGGTTTCGTTGTCGGATGGAGGGAGCTCGGACATTATTCGGGTTCGGTCTGGTTCGCGGGAATCGGTGGGCAGCTTGGGGCCGCAGAAGACCTTTTCAAGACAAGGACATGCGTTCAGCCTCAAAAAGGCAGGTTGGTCTCGGCGGCCCAGGTCTCCGCCCAGCTGTTGAGCGGCTTCAGCCGCTTCACCAGCTCGCGTCCCGACGCCGACAGCCCGTAGCCCGCCGCGCCCAGCTCGACGAGCTGGGCCTCCCGCAACTCCTTCAGCCGGTCGTTGAGCACGGACGGCGACATGCCGCCCGCGGTCTCCTGCAATGAGCGGAAAGTCTGGTCGCGGCCATCGCGCAGCTCCCACAGCAACCGCAGCGTGCCGCGCCGTCCCAGCAGGTCCAGCAAGGCCATGACGGGGCGTCCGGTGCCGGACCCGCGGACCGGCCGGCCGGGCAGGGGGGTGCGCGAGACCATGGGGCGCGATTGTAGGTGCCCTCCTGTCGCCGGCGTGACGGACGCTTCGGATTCCGTAGCGCATCATGCTGCTTGCTACGGAAACCGAAGCGCAAGGAGCCTCATGACTGATTCGACGCCCCGCATTCCCCCGCTGGAGCCGCCCTTCGCGGGCGACCTGCAGGCCCTGTTGACGAAGATGACGCCGCCGGCGGCGCCGAACATCCTCGCGTTGTTCCGCGTGCTCGCCCGGCATCCGGCGCTGGCCGAACGGATGACGGCCGTCGGCGGTCTGCTGCTCGGCCGCCAGGCACAACTCAGCCTGCGCGACCGAGAGGTCGTCATCGACCGCGTCTGCGCGCGTTGCGGCGCGGAATACGAGTGGGGCGTTCACGTTGCCGCGTTCGCCGCGGCCGCCGGCTTCAGCGCCGGGCAGACCCGCGCGATCGCGGATCCTGCGGTGGACGACGCAGCCCTGACCGAACGTGACCGCCTGCTGGTACAACTGGCCGACGAGCTGCACGACACGAGCACCGTCAGCGATGGCTTGTGGCGCCAGCTCGGCGCCACCTGGTCGGAGGCGCAGTGCATCGAGCTGCTGGTGCTCGCGGGGTGGTACCACGCGATCAGCTACGTCTGCAACGCCGCGCAGGTGCCGCTGGAGCCTTGGGCCGCGCGCTTCGCGGCGTGAGGGATGCTCAGCTCGTCGCGAGCAGCTCGACGTCGAACTTCAGCGTCGCGTTCGGCGGGATCACCCCGCCCGCGCCGCGCGCGCCATACCCGAGCTCCGCGGGGATGACGAGCGTGCGCTTGCCACCGACTCTCATGCCGGCAACGCCTTCGTCCCAGCCGCGAATGACCATGCCGGCGCCGAGCGAGAACTCGAACGGATCGTTGCGGTCGCGGCTGGAATCGAACTTGGCACCTTGCGTGCCGCCGTTGAACAGCCAGCCGGTGTAGTGCACGCGCACGTCCTGCCCGTTGGTCGCTTCGGGGCCGCTGCCGACGACTTCGTCTTCGTATTGCAGGCCGCTGGGGGTGGTGATCATGATTTGTTCCTTGGGCAGTCAGAGCAGGCCGCGGCGGGCCAGGTCGCGCATCAGCGCGGCGGTGCCGTAGCGCCACGGGGGCACGCGATCGGAGGTGTTCACGCGGTTGGCGAGTGTACCGAGGCGCGGCGTCGAAATGGCCACCAGGTCGCCGGGCACGTGCGTGAAACCCTGGCCGGGGCCATGCCGGTCCTTGGTGGGCGCGAACATCGTCCCCAGGAAGAGCATGAAGCCATCCGGATACTGGTGGTTGGCGCCGATGGCCTGGGCGACGAGGTCCAGCGGATCGCGGCTGATCTTCGAGAGGCTGCTGGCGCCGTCCATCTCGAAACCTTCGGGCCCGCGTACCTTCATCCCGAGGTCGATGCGGCGCACGTCATCGATGCCGAAGCCGGCGTCGAACAGGCGGATGAAAGGACCGATCGCGCAGCTGGCGTTGTTGTCCTTGGCCTTGCCGAGAAGCAGCGCGCTGCGGCCTTCGAAGTCGCGCAGGTTGACGTCGTTGCCCAGGCTGGCACCGCACACTTCGCCCCGGCTGTTGACCGCCAGCACGACCTCGGGTTCCGGGTTGTTCCATTCGCTGCCGGGATGGATGCCGACCTCGGCGCCGGTGCCGACCGCGCTCATCGGCTGCGACTTGGTGAAGATCTCGGCGTCCGGGCCGATCCCCACTTCCAGGTACTGCGACCAGAGGCCTTGCTGCAGGAGCACTTCCTTCAGGCGGGCGGCTTCGGGGGAGCCCGGGCGCACGGCCGCCAGGTTGTCACCGATGACGGCGACCACGGCCGCCCGCACCGACTCGGCCTTGGCCGGGTCGCCGCGCGCCTGCTCCTCGATCACGCGCTCGAGCATCGACGCGACGAATGTGACGCCGGCCGCCTTCAACGCCTGCAGGTCACACGGCGCCAGCAACCACGGCAAGGCGGGGTCGCGCGCGTCGAAAGCGCTGTTGGCGAGCACCCGGTGCAAGTCAGCGACGCGCGGACCGGCATGCGCCCGCACGGCGGCGGCCGGATCCGGCAGCTCCAGCAATTCGCTGCTGGTCGGGGCGAGGCCGGAAAGATCGATCAGCGCGTCGCCGTCGGCACGCACGAGGACCGGGCCCTGGCCTTCGACCCAGGCGCGCCCGACGAGCGTGGCCTGGTCGGCGTCGGACGGAAGGGCTGACTTCAGGAATGATTGCATCGCACCACCATGGATCAGTTTTTCTTCTTGGCCTGGCTGGCCACCCAGCGAGCCGCGAAAGCCTGGATTTCGCTCAGGCGCTTGAGGAGGTCCATGCCTGACGCCGTCACGCTGTAGCCATCGCCGTTGTGCTGCAGGAAGCCGGCCTCCCGCAGTTCCTTGATGCGCGTGTTCAGGGTGTTGGGCGTGATGCCGCCGACGCTGTCCTGCAGCAGCCGGAACGTCTGCGGGTGGCCATCGCGCAGCGCCCACAGCACCCGGATGGCATAGCGCGCCTCCAGCAGGCCGAGCAGCTGGTTGGTGGCGGCATTCTCCTTGGAACTCATTGCTCTCCTGGCCCGGGCCCAATGAAAAACAGACCCGGGGGAGCGGAGTGTACGCAGTTCCTGCTACACAAACAATAGCGCCGCGGCGGCGCGGATGCGCGCGTGACGCGCGCGCAACGGACGGGGCAACCCTTACTTCAGATAGACCTTGCGCAGCAGGCGCAAAAGCGTACGCTGTTCCGCCGGGGTCAGGCGGCCGGCCACTTCGGCTTCGAGTTGCGCGGCCGTGCGCTCGGCATCGCGGATCAGTTTCTGCCCGGCCGACGTGAGGTGCAGGCCCATCGCGCGGCCATCGTGCGGGTGCGGCTGGCGCTCGATGAGCTCGCGCTTCTCGAACTGGTTGACCATGCCCACGAGGTTCGGCGGCAGGATGCCGAGCGCCGCGCACAACTGGCGGGAGGTGATGCCGGGGTTGTGCGCGACCAGCGAGAGCACCGAGAAGTCGACCGGCTTCAGCCCATAGGGCGCCATGCGCTCCAGGAACACTTCGATCACCGCCAGGGAGGCCCGGCGCGCGTTGTACCCGAGCAGGCTTTCGAGGAAGCCGGTGTCGACCTGCTCGACGGTGGGTACGGGTTTCGCCATGCGTCGACGGTCAGCGGGCCGGCGCCACGCACGCGAAGCTGGCGGCGAGCTCCTTGTCGCCGCTCTGGTAGCGAGGCACGGCCGGGTAGGGGCACAGCAGGCGGGTGCGGGACGGGCTCCAGTCACCCGGTACTTCCGGATTGGGCACAGCGCTGCCCGCGCCACGCGCGCGTGCCACCATCGCCTGCGGCTGTTCGCCGCGCTCGACCCAGGCGACGAGCGCATCGAGCATGTCGACCTGGTCGGTGGCGGGGCCGCCGCGGCTGTGGTTCATGCCTGGGATCAGGTAGAGCCGAGCATGCTGGTCCGCCTTGGCGCCGTGCGTCGCGCGAAAGGCATCGTGCCAGGCGATGGTGTCGAGCGCGGAGAACACCGGGTCGGCGGTGCCATGGAAGACGATCAGCTTGCCGCCGTACGTGACGAAGTCGCGGAACGTCGGGTCAGGCGGTGTCATGAAGGCCATCGCCGAAGGGTTGAAGCGGCCGTCCGAAGCGACCAGCTTGCCGAGGTCACGCTCGACATTGAATCCCAACGCATAGTCGATCAGCGTATTGCCTTGCCCGGTCACTACGTCGGGCGACGAGGGCGGCGTCGTCATCACGAAGGCGAGCGCGACGGCGTCGCGCGGCCCCACACTGTTCACGAACTTCCACGCGGCCCAGTCGCGGCCGGCCAGGCCGGGGTCCGCCGGCAGGCCGGCATAGATCGCGACACCGTTGGACCGTTTCGGGCCGGCCAGCACGTCGGCCAGCGTCGTCTTCTGGGCTGCGCTGAGGCAGCTGCCGGGAGCCGGCGCGGCACCGCAGGTCGGAACGTCGCGATCCATGCGGAAAGCGGCCTGGCAAGCTTGCAGATCTCCGACGATGCCATCGGCCAGGCCGTCGAGCGCGTCGCAGCGCGCCAGCACGCTGCGCGCCACGAGCCCCATGTCGGCCGGGGTGAACGCCGTGCTCAGGTCAGGCCGGCCGGTGGCGGGGTTGGTGCGCGCGACCTTGGCGAACTGCTGCGCACCCCACACCTGTGCCACGGCGGCGAGCGGCAGCCGGTACCCCGGTGTGCTGGCCAGGATGCCGTGGTATTCGTTCGGCAGGCGCGAGGCCGTGACGAAGCCGTGGCGGCCGCCATTCGAGGTGCCGACCAGGTACGAGGTGTCCGCGTTGCGGCCGTAGTAGCTGCGGATCAGGCCCTTGGCCACGATCGTCACCTCGGCCACCGCGTTGTACCCATAGTCACGGCGCGCCTGCGGGTCCAACCCGAAGGTGGCACCGCCGATGGGCGTGCTGCGATCGAAGGCATGGCCGGCGTCGGAGCTGACGACCGCGAAACCCTTCAGCAGGCCGTTGCTGGCCGGGCCGCCGCCGAGGATGTCGCCATAGGCCGGGGTGATGAAGCCGTCGAGTCCGCCATTGGCCTGGTAGAAGAAGCGGCCGTTCCAGGCCGTCGGCAGCCGCATTTCGAACCCGATGGCATACGGCTTGTCGTCCACGCCCTTCCGTTCCCGGATGAGGCCCTTGACCACGCAATGCTCGGGCATGGGCTGCGCGATGCCGGGCAGCGTGAGCGCGCCTGCGGCAATGCGCTCGGCCGACGTGACCCGTGTGTGGTCCGCCTTGAAGCTGGCGGCGACAGCTTCGCAAGCAAGCGCGGGCGAGCCGGGTCGCGCGCGGCGCGCTTGCGATCCATCCGTGGAGGTTGCACACCCGGCCAACAGCATGGCCGCCCCCGCTGCCGCACCGAGCGGAAGCGCCGACAGGATCTTTCTTTGCATGGTCAGCCGTTCAGGATTCCGCCGTGAACCCGATCTTCTTGACGAGCGGGCCCCAGCGCACGTTCTCTTCCTTCTGGCTCCTGTCCATCTCGGCCGCGGTCGAGCCTTGCGCGACCAGGCCCATCAAGGCCAGCGAGTCGATCACGGTCTTGTCCTTCAGCGCCGCATTGATGGCCGCGTTGGCGTTCGCGATGACGTTGGCCGGGGTCCTGGCGGGCGCGTAGAAGCCGAACCATTCCTCGGTCGTCAAATCGGCGAAGCCTTGTTCGGCGAAGGTGGCGACCTCTGGCGTGAAAGGCGTGCGCTGCGCGCCGGAGGTGGCGAGGATGCGCACTTTGCCGGCCTTGTGGTTCGCCAGCGCGTCGCCCGTGGGCGTCGACGTGGACGCGAGGGTGCCCCCGATCATGTCGGCCACCGCGGGCAATGAACCGCGATAAGGGACGTGTTTCAGGTCGACCCCGTTGTTGATGCCCAGCAGCGCCGCGAGGAAGTGCGGCGTGGAGCCGGCCGCCGGCGAGCCGTAGTTGGCCTGCCCGGGGTTGGCCTTGGCCCATGCGAGATAGTCCTTCACGGTCCGGACGCTGGCTGGCACCAGCGGCCCGACCGTGAGCGCATGGGTCATCACCGCCGCGATCGAAACCGGCACGAGGTCCTTGAACGGGTCGTAGCTCAGGTTCTTGTAGATGTGCGGATAGATGGCCGTGCAGGAGTACGGTGTGAGCAGCAACGTTGACCCGTCCGCCGGCGCCGCCTTGACGACCTCGCAGGCGATGCGTCCGCCGGCGCCGGGCTTGTTTTCCACCACCGCCGCGTTCTTCGCGTAGGCCGTGCCGCCGATCTTGTCGCCGACCCGCCGGCTCGTGGCATCCGCGGTGCCCCCCGCGGGGAAGCCGTTGATGATCTTCACGGCGTCCAGCGCCTGCGCGAAGGTGGTGTGCGGGAAGGCGCCGAGCGCCGCGAAGGATGCGGCGGACTGGACGAACTGGCGGCGGGTGGTCATGGGCGGAAGATCCTTGTAGTGGGGCGGGAACGATCAGGACTCTGCGGTGAAGCCGATCTGCTTGATCAGGCGGCGCCATTCGTCGGCATCCGAGCGGAGCAGGTCGCCCAGCTTTTGCGGGCTGGACGACTCGACCTCCATGCCGACAGCCGCCATGCTTTCGATCAGATCCTTTTGCGCGAGTGCGGGCTGCAGGTAGGCAGCGGCGCGGCGCACGACGTCGGGGGACGCCTTGCCGGGCAGGAACACGCCATACCATTCCCGCACCGTGATGGGATAGCCCTGCTGGCGATACGTGGGGACATCCGGCACGAACGGGCTGCGGTTCTGGCCGGAGATGGCGAGCAAGCGCAGGCGGCCGCTCTTCAGGTAGGGCAGGTAGTCGCCGATGGGTGAGGACATGGACGAGATCTGGCCGCCCAGCAGATCCTGGATGCCCGGCGCCGAACCGCGATAGGGGACGTGCTTCAGGTCCGAGCCGGTCAGCTTGTTCAGCAGGGCGACGATCAGGTGCGGCATGGAGCCGGCGCCGGGCGAGCCGTAGTTGCCCTTGCCCGGGTTGTCCTTGGACCAGTTGAGGAAGTCCTTGATGGTCCTGACGCTGGCGGGAACCGCCGGGCCGACGCCGAATGCGTGGTTGAAGTAGCAGGCCAGCGACACCGGCTGCACGTCTTCCAGCGGCTTGTAGGGCAGGGTCTTGTAGACGAACGGGTAGATCGACAGCATCGACGAAGGCGTCAGCAGCATCGCGCTGCCGTCAGGCGGGCTGGCGACGAGCGTCGACACGCCGATCTGGCCGCCGGCGCCCGGCTTGTTCTCGACCACCACGTTGTTCGCGTAGTTGCCGCGCAGCTTGTCGGCAATGCGGCGCGAGATGGCGTCGCTGGTCCCGCCGGGCGGGAAGCCGCAGATGATCTTCGCCAGGTCGAGGCTCTGGCCGAAGGCGGGGAGGTGCCCGGCGCCAGCTGCCAGGGCGGCGAGCGCGGCGGAACGTTGGGCGAATGCGCGGCGGGTGGTCGACATCAGGCGTCTCCTTCGTTGGTGAAATGAAAGTGGTTCAGCGCGGCGCCATGCGCAGCGCGCCGTCGAGGCGGATCACCTCACCATTCAGGTGGGTGTTGGTCACGAAGTGGCAGGCGAGCTGGGCGAACTCTTCGGGCTTGCCCAGGCGCGACGGGAACGGGATCGAGGCGGCGAGCGATTGCTGCACCGGCTCGGGCAACTGGCGCATCAGCGGGGTGGAGAAGAGCCCCGGCGCGATCGTGCACACGCGGATGCCGTGCTGCGCGAGGTCGCGCGCCATCGGGAGGGTCATGCCGACCAGCCCGCCCTTGGAGGCGCTGTAAGCCTGCTGGCCGACTTGTCCATCGAACGCGGCGACCGAGGCGGTGAACAGGATGGCCCCGCGCTCGCCGTCTTCCAGCGGGTCCAGCTTGGCACAGGCCGCCGCGAAAAGCCGAGTGGCGTTGTAGGTGCCGATCAGGTTGACGTTGATCACCTTCGCGAAATCTTCCAGCGGCGCGGCGTTGCCGTCCTTGCCGACGACGCGTTTGGCGCCGCCGATGCCGGCGATGTTCATGAGGATGCGGGCCGGGCCGTGGGCGGCAGCCGCTTGCTCCAGCGCTGCCGCGATGCTGTCGGTGTTCGTGATGTCGCACTTGCATGCGACGCCGTTGATCTGCGCGGCGACCTTCTGCGCGAGTTCAAGGTTCACGTCGAGCACCGCGACCTTGGCGCCCAGTTTCGCGAGTTCGCGCGCGGTGGCCTCACCGAGACCGGAGGCGCCACCTGTGACCAGCGCGGCTTGTCCCGAGATGTTCATGCGTTCTGTTCCTTGGGGGTCAGCGTGAAAGCGAGGCGGCCGTCGTGGAAGTCCTGCACCAGCGCGTCGCGTTCCTTCAGCACGGCGCGCTGATTGATGGAGCCTTTGTCCGTGACTTCGCCCTTGTCGATGGAGGGCGGCTGGTGCAGAAGATGCAGTCGGGCCACGCGATTGGCGCTGCCTGTGCCGCTGGCCGCCAGTCCGTCGACCACCTGCTGGAAGTGCGCCTGGACTGGCGGGCTTTCGAGCACATCTTTCCAGCTGGCGTCGCCAGGCAGCTTGGCCAGCCGGCGCACTTCCGCCGTGGGAAAGAGAAGCGCACCGACTTCCTTGCGGTTGATCCCGGTGATGACGGCGTCCTGCACGTACGGCGCGCCGGCGGCGATGATCTTCGCACGCAGCGGCCCCACGCTCACGAAGGTGCCCGTGGCCAGCTTGAAATCCTCCGCGATCCGGCCGTCGAACTTCAGTCCGAGGTGCGGGTTGTTTTCGTCGATCCAGAGCACGGCGTCGCCGGTGCTGAAGAAACCCTCGTCATCAAAGCACTCGGCCGTCGCTTCCGGGTTGCGCCAGTAGCCGGGCGTGATGTTCGGGCCCTTGTAGCGGACCTCGGTCTTGCCGTCTGTGGGGACGAGCTTCAGTTCCACCCCTGGCGTCGGCAGGCCGAGGTAGCCGGATCTGACATCGGGGTTGGTGATGAAGATCGCGAAGGGCGACGACTCGGTCATTCCCAACCCGGTGCCCATGACGATGCGTTCGCCGATCTCGGCTTCCTGCACTTCGTGCAGCGTGTCCCATACCGGCTGCGCGAGGGCCGCGCCGGCATAGAAGAACATGCGGACGCGCGACAGCAGATTCTTGCGCAGCACCTCATCGGCCTTCATGGCGTTGGCGATCGCCTCGAAGCCGGTCGGCACGTTGAAATAGATCGTGGGCGCGATCTCGCGCAGGTTGCGCAGCGTCTCACCCATCAGCGCGGGCGTGGGCTTGCCGTCGTCGATGTACAGCGTGCCCCCGTTGTAGATGGTCAGGCCGAAGTTGTGGTTGCCGCCGAAGGTGTGGTTCCATGGCAACCAGTCCACCAGGACGGGCTGCTCCTCGGCCAGCACGGGCATGGACTGCCGCATCTGCTGCTGGTTGGCGCACCACATGCCGTGGGTATTCACCACGGCCTTGGGAAGTTTGGTGGAGCCGGAGGTGAAGAGGAACTTGGTGATGGTGTCCGGGCCGGTGGCCGCCATCGCGGCATCGACTGCCGGCGTCGGGTCGGCCGTGGGCGGCGAGCCATAGATGACTTCGGTGTCCTTGCCCACCGTGGCCGCGACGGCTTTGCCGTAGCGTTTCTCGTCGCTGGCGAAGACCAGTCCAGGCGTGAGCGTGGCCAGGACGTGGCGCAGCTTCTCGTAGTCCTGGCTGACGGTGGAATAGGCCGGTGAGACCGGGCAGTATGGAACACCCGCGATCAGGCAGCCCAGCACCAGCAATGCGTGCTCGAGATCGTTCTCGCTGAGGATCGCCACGGGCCGCTCGGCGGAGAGCCCGCGGTCGAGCATGGCCTGGGCGATGCGGCGCCCGGTGGCCACCGCTTCACGGTAGGTGACATGGCGCCAGTCGCCGGCCTGGCCGCTGGCATCGCGCTGCCTGCGTGCCATGAAAGTGCGGTCCGGCTGGGCGTCGGCCCAATGCAGCAGGCGGTCCGTGATGCGCTTGGCGTAGGGTTGCAATTCCTGCTCGGCGCGCAGGTAGCGCACGCCGCCGGGCGCATCGTGGAGCACGGCCCGCGTCACCCCGAACTTCAGGGGGCGGTAACGCACGGCGGACGAAATCTCGGCACCCATGCGATCAGCCCTTCTGGACCTTGTTGGCCTTGCCGTCGAGGAAAGCGCGGACGCGTTCCTTGGCTTCCGGTGCGCTCTGGGCGATGGCGGCCATCAGCGCTTCAGTCAGGAAGCCCTGGTCGGCCGGCTGCTCCGCGATGCGGGGCAACGCATGCATGAGCGCGTAGTTGGTCAGCGGCGCGTTCTGCGCCACGCGTTCGGCGAGTTCGATGGCCTTGGTCGTGGCCTGGCCTGGAGGAACCAGGTATTGCGCGAAGCCAGCCTTCTCGCCGTCGGCGGCGTTGTAGACCCGGCCGGTCAGCATCATGTCCGTCATCCGCGCCGTGCCGATCAACCGGGGGATGCGCACCGCGCCGCCACCGCCGACGAAGATGCCGCGCGAGCCTTCGGGCAAGGCATAGAACGCCGTCTCGTCCGCCACGCGGATATGGCAGCACGCCGCCAGTTCGAGGCCGCCGCCGACCACCGCACCATGCAAGGCGGCGATCACGGGCACCGGGCCGTACTGCACTTCCTCCAGCGCGGCATGCCACATGCGAGAGTGCAGCATGCCGGCACCGGCATCGCGATCTTTCAGTTCCGAGAGGTCCAGCCCGGCACAGAAATGGTCCCCTTCGCCGTCGAGCACCGCCGCGCGAACACCATCGGGCAGGGACTGGAACGCATCCCGGATCTCGAGCACCAGGCTGTCGCTCAGCGCGTTACGCTTGGCGGGCCGGCTGAGGCGGATGATGGCGATGGGGCCGCGGATCTCGATGAGCAGGTCTTGGGTCATGTGGATTTGCGAAGTGGGCTGATTATTGTTATAAATAATAACCAATTCAAGACGGGATCCCTAGGGGTTTCCCTGATCCAGGAGACAACATGGACCACGCCAACCTGATTGCCATCGACGTCCACACCCATGCCGAAGTGAGTTGCTGGAACCCGTTCGACAATTACGGCGAGGAGTACGACCGCGCCGCCGACAAGTACTTCCGCAACAGCCGCCGCCCGACGATCGCGGAAACGATTGCTTACTACCGGGAACGCAAGATCGGCCTCGTGATGTTCACGGTCGACAGCGAGTCCAAGCTCGGCCGGCGCCGGATCCCGAACGAAGAGATCGCCCTGGCGGCGCGCGAGAACAGCGACATGATGATGTGCTTCGCGAGCATCGACCCGCACAAGGGCAAGATGGGCGCCCGCGAAGCCGAGCGGCTGATCAAGGAGGAGGGCGTGCGGGGCTTCAAGTTCCACCCCACCGTGCAGGGCTACCACCCCTACGACAAGATGGCCTGGCCGATCTACGAGGTGATCAACGCGCACAAGATGCCGGCGATCTTCCACACCGGCCACAGCGGGATCGGCTCCGGCATGCGGTGCGGCGGCGGCCTGCGGCTCGAGTACAGCAACCCGATGCACCTGGACGACGTCGCCATCGACTTCCCCGACATGCAGATCGTCATGGCGCACCCGAGCTTCCCCTGGCAAGACGAAGCGCTTTCGGTGGCCACGCACAAGCCCAACGTGTGGATCGACCTCTCCGGCTGGAGCCCGAAGTACTTTCCCAAGCAGCTCGTGCAGTACGCGAACACGCTGCTGAAGGACCGCGTCCTGTTCGGCAGCGACTACCCGCTGATCACGCCGGAGCGCTGGATGAAGGACTTCGAGGACGCGGGATTCAAGCCCGACGTGATGCCCGGCATCCTGAAGGGAAACGCCATCCGCCTGCTGGGGCTGGACAAGGCCGCCGCGTGACCACGGGGTTCTTTCGGGACCTCTCGGGGATCGAGGCTCTCGAATCCACGCCCTACGAAAAAGCAATACCTGCGCGCACGACCTACGGCCTGATCGCTCGGGCCGCGGGCTTGCATCCGGACCGCACGGCATTCGCCTACCTGCGCGACGGCACGCTCGACACCCCCATCGAGCGCGTGAGCTATGCGCAGTTGCTGGCGAACATCCACCGTGCCGCCAACCTGTTCCGCTCGCTCGGCGTCGGGCCGGACGATGCCGTCGCGATCCTTGGCCCGAATGTGCCCAGCACCCAGTACGCTTTGTGGGGCGCACAGATCGCGGGACGAGCATGCCCGATCAATTTCATGCTGCAGCCGGACCATGTGGCGGCGCTCCTGGAGGCCAGCGGTGCCAAGGTGGTCGTCGCGCTGGGTCCGCATCCGGCCCTGGACGTCTGGTCGGCCGTCCAGCGTGTCCCCGGAATCGCCCGACGCCAGGTCCTCGGGTTGCACCCGGACGACGATGCGCCCGGTTCGTTCGAGGACGCCCTTCACGCGCAATCCCCCGACCTGCAATTCGATCCCCCGTCGGATCCTGACCGTGTCGCGGCGCTGTTCCACACTGGCGGCACGACCGGTGCGCCCAAGCTGGTGCGGCACAGCCACGGCAACGAGGCGCACACCGCCTGGTTCGCGCACCAGTTCTACGGCTTCGACCAGCACACGGTCGAGATCAACGGCTTTCCGCTGTTCCATGTGGCCGGCGCTTTCGTTTATGGCCTGGCGCTGCTGGCCATCGGCGCCACGCAACTGCTTCCCACGGTCACGGGCATGCGCAACACCGACTTCCTGCGCAACTACTGGAAGTTCTGCGAACGCGAAGACGTCACAGCCCTGGCCTGTGTACCGACCATCCTCGCGAACCTCTGCAACACTGAAGTGGACGCTGACGTCTCGGGCGTGCGGGTGGCCTACACCGGCGGCTCGCCGTTGCCAACCGAACTGGCGGCACGCTTCGAGCAGCACACCGGGATCGCGGTGCGCAACATCCTGGGCATGACCGAATGCGCGGGGCTGGTGTCCATCGAGCCCGCCGCGGCGCCACGCGTGCCCGGCTCGGCCGGATTGCGCCTCCCCTACAGCCAGGTACGCATCGTCCCGTGGCGCGACGGCAGCATTCTCCTGGACGAAACGTGCCACCCCGGAGAGACTGGCGTGCTGGCGCTGCGCGGTCCGCATGTGAGCGCGGGTTACACCGACGAAGCGCGCAACGCGGGCATGTTCGAGGCCGGCTGGCTCATCTCCGGCGACCTCGGCCACGTCGATGCACAGGGCTATCTGCATGTCACCGGTCGTGCCAAGGACGTGATCATCCGCGGTTCCCACAACATCGATCCCGGCCTGGTCGAGGACGCCTTTCTCGCCCATCCCGCCGTCGCCATGTGCGCGGTGGTCGGCGAGCCCGATGCGCACGCGGGCGAGGTTCCGGTTGCCTTCGTGACGCTGAGGCCCGGCGCGACGTGTGATGCCCAGACCTTGCTGGCCGAAGTCGGGCCTCATGTCTACGAGCGGCCCGCGACGCCAAAGCGGGTCACCTTGATCGACGCGATGCCGGTCACGGCCGTCGGCAAGGTCTACAAACCCGCCCTGCGTCTGCGCGCGATCGAAGTGAAATTGCAGGAAGTGATGGCTGACGCTGCCCGACCCGCAGCCGTGTCAGTCAACGCGCAAGAACGAGGCTCGGCCGTCGTCGTGGTGGTGAGTATCGGCGCGCCCACCGATCCCGCGCTGGAGCGCAAGCTGCGCGACGCCCTGGCGGCCATGGCCGTGACTGTCGAATTCGTCTTCGAGCGCTGACTACCAGCCGCCCCGCACCAGCCACTCCTCGACTTCAGGCAGGCGATCCTGGCCCCAGAACGGCTCACCGTCCACCACGATGGTCGGTGAGCCGAAGACGCCGGCCTGGAGGGACGCTGCGACCGCCTCGCGCAGCCAGCCCCGGGCTTCGTCGCTCTCGATTCCCGCGCGCAGTGCTTGCGCATCGATGCCCGCCGGCAGCCTGATCGCCGCGACGGCCTGGGCGCTGGAAAGATCCAGGCCCTGCATCCAGCAGGCGTCATAGACGGCGGCGGCGAAAGCAGCCTCCTGTCCGGGGTGGTGATGCTTGACCCAGTAGAAGGCCCGCGCCGCCGGCAGCGGGTCCATCACCGGCTGGTCGAACCCGCGCCTGGGCTGGAGTCCGCGCTTGCGCAAGGCGCGCGCCAGATCGCGGCGGGCGTAGTCGCCCTTCAACGGCGTGTCGAGCAGGGGTTTCAGGCCCATCACCTTCAGCACGGACACCCCGAGCAACATCGAATGCCACTCCACGGTGCGGCCGTGCCGTCCGGCGAGCGCATCGACCTCCAGCGACGCCAGCCATCCGTACGGCGAGATGAAATCGAAATAGAAGTGCAGGGGTGCGGCCATCCACCCAAGCATACGGCGCCAGGCCGGTTGTATCTATCGGCGCCCGTACAAGGAGATGACTTCGCGTTAACGCCTATGACATGCCCCGAGGATGCCCCTATATTGCTTTTCGGCGTAGCTTGGCCAATCCAGCAGGAGACAAGACATGAGCAAATCGGGTTCGGGTCTGGGGCGTCGGACGTTCGCCGCGGCGGTCGCCCTGGCGGGCGTCTCGATGACGGCGTTCGCGCAACCGGCGATCACCTTGCACGGCGCCGTGCAGTTCAACGACGACCACGCGTTCAACAAGTCGCTCCTCAAGTTCGAGGAACTGGTCAAGAAATACTACGGCAAGCCGATCAATTTCGTCCTGCACCGCAACAGCACATTGGGGCTCGAAAAGGACTATTTCGCCTACATGAACCAGGGCATCTCGGTCGACTACGGGATCGTCTCGCCGGCGCACATGTCCACCTTCTCGAAGGCCGCGCCGTTCATCGACGCACCCTTCCTCTTCCGCGACCTCGCGCACTGGAACAAGGTGCTGGACGCCGACGTGCTCAAGCCCATCGCCGATGAAGTCGCGCAGAAGGCCGAAGTGATGCTGATCGGCTATGCGGGCGGCGGCACGCGCAACATCTTTGCGAACAAGCCGGCCCGGAACCTCGCTGAATTGAAAGGGCTGAAGGTCCGGGTGCAGGGCGCGCCAATCTGGAGCCGGACATTCGCCGCCGTGGGAATGGCTCCGACCGTGATCGCATACAACGAGGTCTACAACGGCATCCAGAATGGCGTCATCGCCGCCGGAGAAAACGAGGCAGCGGGCGTGGAGCAGATGAAGTTCTTCGAAGTCGCACCCAACCTCAACATGACGCAGCACGCCATCACCATCCGGCCGATCTGCTTTTCCGGCAAGACCTTTGCCAAGCTCCCGCCCGACCTGCAGGCCGCGATCGTCCGGGCCGGCAAGGAAGCGGGCGCCTACGGCCGCCAGATCGAGTCGAGTGAAGATACCGCCAAGCTCGAGGCACTGGAAAAGGCCGGGAAGCTCAAGCGCGTTCCGTTCGCCGACCGCGCGCAGATGCAGAGCATGGTCGATCCCGTGATGGCCGCCTACGCCAAGGAAATCGGCGCGGAGGCCATCCACGCCAAGATCCTGTCGATCAAGTAACCGATCCCTCAACAACGCCTTTCCGTTGCGACGGAAAGGCGTTTTTTTGCCAGTGGGCGATGAAGACGCTGATTGACTATTTTCACAAGATCCTGACCTGGCTCCTGGTGGGTACCGTGGCCATCCTGGTCGTTCCCGTCACCATGCAGATCGTGTCGCGTTACACGGGCCTCGTGCCTTCCTACATCTGGACCGAAGAGCTCTCTCGCTTCCTCTTCATCTGGATGGTCATGCTCGGCGCCATGGTCGCCGTGCGCGAAGGCACGCATTTCGAAGTCGACGTCTGGCCCGACCTGTCGCCCAGGGCGGCCGCGCTGCTGCGCATCGTTTCGAACATTTTCGTGCTCCTGTTCGCACTGGTGTTCGTGTACTGGGGCGTGCGGTTCGTGCGCTTCGGCTGGAGCCAGCAATCCGAACTGGCCGAGCTTCCCATGCCCTTCATCTTCCTGGCCTGGCCGGTGGCGGGCCTCACCTGGCTGGTCTTCCTGGGGGAAGCGTTCGTGCGTGACATCCGCTTGCTGACCTCGAAGGAAACCGCATGACGCAGGCCGCGCTCACCCCCGGCATGGCGGCACTGCTGCTGTTCGGCACCTTCTTCGTCCTGCTGGTGGCGCGTGTGCCTGTCGCTTTCGCGCTCGGGCTGGCGTGCCTGCCGTCTTTGCTGTTCGAGCCGCGGCTGTCGCCCATGGTCCTGTTCAACGAGACCTTCAAGGCCTACAACTCGTTCATCCTGCTGGCCGTGCCGTTCTTCCTCTTGACCGCCAACCTGATGGGAATTGGCGGCATCACCAACCGGCTGGTGAAACTGTCGCGCACGATGGTGGGCAGCATGCCGGGCGCGCTGGCCCAGATCAACGTGGTTCTCTCGGTGTTCTTCGCCGGCATCTCCGGCTCGTCGACCGCCGACGCCGCCAGCCAGAGCAAGATCTTCATCGACGCGCAGACCCGCGAAGGCTACGACCTGTCCTTCTCCATCGCCATCACCGCGGTTTCCGCCGTGCTGGCGGTGATCATCCCGCCGTCGATCCTGATGGTCGTCTGGGGGGGCGTGATCTCGACCTCCATCGGGGCGCTCTACCTCGCTGGCATCATCCCCGGCCTGCTGATCGCCGGGGCGCAGATGGTGACCGTGCACGTGTACGCCGTGCGGCGCAAGTACCCTGTGTACCCGCGCGCGACGGCGAAGGAGTTCTTCGTTTCCATCTTCGAGTCGGTGCCCGCGCTGATGACGCCCTTCATCATCATTGGCGGCATCCTGCTGGGCTGGTTCACCCCGACCGAGTCGGCCGCGATCGCCGTCATTTACGCAGCCATCCTGTCGATGGTGGTCTACCGCGAAATGGACCACAAGCACCTGTACACGGCGCTGCTGGAGACGGGCCGGCTGTCCGCGATCGCCCTGTTCTGCGTCGGCACCGCGTCCGCGTTCGGCTGGTTGCTGGCGTACTACCAGATCCCGCAGGCGCTGCTGTCGAACGTCACCTCCTGGGGCATGGGCGCCATCGGCGTCGGCCTGTTCATCGCCTTGTGCTTCCTGGTGGTGGGCTGCTTCCTGGACGCCATCCCTGCCATCATCATCGTCGGCACGACGCTGGAGCCGCTGGCGCGCTCCGTGCAGATGCACCCGATCCAGTTCGCCATCGTGGGCATCGTGGCGCTGGCTTTCGGCCTGGTCACCCCGCCCTACGGCCTGTGCCTGATGATTGCCTGCTCGGTAGCGAAAGTCCGCATGCGGTTCGCGTTGAAGGACACGTTCATCATGCTGGTTCCAATGCTGCTCGTGCTGCTGGCGCTGATCGTCTGGCCCGAGATCGCGCTCTTCCTGCCGCGGCTGATCGCACCGGAATTCGTCAAGTGAAGCGGCCTCAAGGCATGTACTGGCCGCCGTTCACGTCGATGATCTGGCCGGTCACATAGCCCGAAAGGGCTTCCGAGGCGAAGTACAGGAAAGCGCCCACGCATTCGTCGGCGGTGCCGATGCGCCCCATCGGAATGGTCGCCTTGAAGGACTCCATCATCTGCGGCGTCGAGTACCGATCATGGAATGGCGTCGTGATGACGCCGGGCGCGACGGCGTTGACGCGGATCCGGTCGCCGACCAGTTCCTTGGCCAGGCCACGGGTCGCGGTGCTCACGAAACCCTTGGAGCCCGCATAGAGGAAGGCCCCAGGACCGCCCCCATGGCGCGCCGCCACCGACGTCACGTTGATGATGCTGCCACCCGCGCCTTGCCTGCGCATGGCAGGCACGACTTCCCGGCAGAAAGCCAGCATCGAGCGGGCGTTGACATGCAGGATCTCGTCGAACAGTTCATCGGTGAATTCGGCGATGGGCACGCGCTTCACCAGGCCGCCGGCGTTGTTGACCAGTACGTCGATGCGCCCGAACGCGTCGAGCACATGCGCCACCGCCACCGGAATCGCCGCGCTCTCACGGACGTCGGCCTTCACCAGCAGCGCTTCGCCGCCGGCCTGGCGGATCGCATTCGCGACTTCCTCGGCGGGGCCCTGGGACTGGTTGTAGTGCACCGCGACCTTCATCCCCTGCGCGCCCATCGCGCAAGCGACCGCCGCGCCGATGCCGGTGCTGGCGCCGGTGACGAGCGCGACGCGGCCGCGCAGGTCGGGCAAAGCCATGTTCGAGAATGCGGAGCTGGCGTTGGCCATGGTGGATTTCCTTTACTTGCCGAGCAGGACGGAGGGCAGCCAGAGAGAGAACGCGGGCACATAGGTGACCAGCAGCAGCGCCGCGACCAGCGCACCGTAGAACGGCCAGATGGTTCGCATCACCTCGCCGACCGAGATGCCGCCGATGGCGCACCCCACGAACTGGGTCGTCCCCACAGGCGGCGTGTTCAGGCCGAGCGCGCAGTTGATCAGCATCATCACGCCGAACTGCACGGGGCTCATCCCGTACTGCGCGCAGATCGGCAGGAAGATGGGCGTGCAGATCAGGATGGTGGCGGCCATGTCCAGGAAGGTACCCAGCACGAACAGCATCACGTTGACCATCAGGAAGATCAGCCAGGCCTCCTGGGTCACGGACGACATCAGCGCGCCGGTCTTCTGCGGCACTTCGTACAGCGCCATGAAGTAGCCGAAGGCCGCGGAAATCCCGATCAGCAGGAGCACCACGCCGGTTGTCTTGCATGCCTTTGCGCAAGCCTTGAGGAAGTGCTTCCAGGACAGCGAACGGTAGACCAGCCCCGTGACGACCAGCGCCCAGATCACCGCCGTGGCCGCCGATTCGGTGGCCGTGAACACGCCGGAAAGGATGCCGCCCAGGATGATGAGGATGATGAACAGGCCCGGCAGCGCCGCCGCGAAGCTGCGTGCCACCTCGGCCCAGCCGACGAAGTCGCCGCGCGTCGGGTAGCCACGCTTCACGGCGACGAAGTAGGCCGCCGCCAGGTTGCACAGCGTGAGGATCAGCGCCGGGATCAGGCAGGCCACGATCAGCCCCAGCACGCTCACCGACGCGATGCCGGTCGTGGCGAGCGTGAAGATGATGATGTTGTGGCTGGTCGGCATGAGCGCGCCGACCAATGCGGCGTGCGTCGTCACGTTGACCGCGTAGTCCGCGTGGTAACCCTCCTTCTTCATCAGCGGGATCATCACGGAGCCCATGGCCGAAACGTCGGCCAGCGGCGAGCCGGCCACGCCGCCGAACAGCGTGCAGCCCACCACGTTGCTCATGCCGAGGCCGCCGCGGACGTGGCCGACGAGGCTGTTGGCGAAGCGCACGATGCGGTCGGCGATGCCGCCGTACAGCATCAGCTCGCCGGCGAAGATGAAGAAGGGGATCGCCAGGAACGAGAAGATCTGCATGCCGCCCACCATCTTCTGGAAGACGACGGCGACCGGCAGGCCGGCGGCCAGGATGGTGGCGACGGAAGAAAGGCCGATGGCGAAAGCCACGGGCACACCCATCAGCAGCAGGATGACGAAGCTGATGGCGAGGACGGTCAATTCCATGCGGGTTCCACGTCGTGGCCACGCACGAGCGCAATGATGTGTTCGACCGAGAACAGCACGATCAGCGTGCCGGCCACGACCAGGGGGATGTAGTCCACGCCTTCGGGCAGGCCGAGCATGGGCTTCTTCTCGTTCCATTTGCCGGTGGCCCAGAGCCAGCCGCTCTTGGCCATCAGCACGCCGAAGGTCGCCACCAGCAGGTGCACCACGATCGCCAGCTTGCGCTGGAAGCGTTCCGGCAGCAGCGTCGCCAGCGACTCCAGGCCGATGTGGCCGGCGTCACGGACGCCGACGGCCACACCCAGCGAGGTCATGTACAGCACCAGCAACAGGGCCAGTGCCTCGGCCCAGGTGGGTGTGTCGTTCAGGACGTACCGGCCGATCACCTGCCACTGGACGCAGGCCACCACGGCCAGCAGCAGGAAGACGGCCAGCATCAGGCTGGCGCGGGACAGGCCCGCGCACAGCCTCGTGTAAAGCAACATCTACTTCGTGTCCTGCACGGCCTTCACCAGGCGCTTCAGGTCCGGCGTGGTGATGAACTTGTCGTAGACGGGGCCCATGGCCTTTTCGAACGAAGCCTTGTCGACCTCGACGATCTCGGCGCCGCCGCCCTTCACCACGGCGAGCGACTTGGCTTCCTGCTCGTCCCACTTCTTGCGCTGGAAGGCGACCGAATCCTTGGCGGCCTTGCGGATCGCCTGCTGCTCCGCCGGCGGGAGCTTGTCGTAGACCGCTTTGCTCATCAGCAGCATCTCGGGCGCCATCGAGTGCTCGGTGCGGCTGTAGTACTTGACGGCTTCGTAGTGCTTGAAACCGTCGTACGAGGGCACGTTGTTCTCGGCGGCGTCGAGCAGGCCTGTCTTCAGGCCGGTATAGACCTCGCCGATGGGCATCGGCGTGGGATTCGCGCCCATCGCGCCCATCAGGGCCACCCACAGATCGGACTGCTGCACACGGATCTTCATGCCCTTGGTGTCGGCCAGGCTCTTCACCGGCTTCTTGCCGTAGATCGAACGGGCGCCGGAGTCGTAGAACGCCAGGCCGACGAAGCCGTGCTGCTCGCAGTCCTTCAGGATTTCCTCGCCGACCGGGCCGTCCAGCACCTTGCGCATGTGGTCGACGGAGCGGAACAGGAAGGGCATGGTCGGCACCATGGTCTTGGAGCAGATGGCGTTCATCGGGCTGATGTTCACGCGCGTGAAGTCGAGCGCACCGATCTTGGTCTGGTCGATCGTCTCTTTCTCGCTGCCGAGCGCGCCCTTGTTGAACACCTTGATGCTGTGCTTGCCGCCGGTGGCCGTCTTGAGCAGGTCACTCATGTACTTCACCGCGGCGACGGTCGGGTAGTCGTCGCTGTTGTGCACGTCGGAGGAGCGGAACTCCGTGGCCTGGGCGCCGAAGGCCAGGGCCGCGGCCATGGCGATGAGGGTTTGCTGAAGCTTCATGTCGTCCTCGTGGGTTGAAAAAGGTGGAAAGCGGGTCAGTGACGGCAGGCCGGTTCGGCCAGTCCGCCCACGCCGAGGCGCAGCGCGAACAGGCCACCCGCCAGTGGTTGGTCCGCCAGGTCGATGCCGGAAGGCCGGATCGAAGTGACGTAAAGCGTGTCGAGGTTGGTGCCGCCGAAAGCGCACATGGTCGGCTTCTTCACCGGGACCGGCAGCGAGCGGTCGAGTTCGCCGCCTGGCGTGAAGCGGTGCACCAGCCCGGCGTCGGCAGCGCAGATCCAGTAGCAGCCTTCCGCGTCGATCGCCGCGCCATCGGGCCGCCCGGGATGCCGGGCCATGTCGACGAACAGGCGCTGCCTCGCTGGCAGCCCTGTTTCGACGTCGTAGTCGAAAGCCCAGATGCGGCGCACCAGCGGGTGCGAGTCGCTCAGGTACATCGTCCGGCCGTCCGGGCTGAAGGCCAGGCCATTGCAAGTCATCAAGCCGCTGTGGATGGCGCGCAGGCTGCCGTGCTGCTCCAGCGCGAACAACGTGCCGACCGGTTGCGCCGCCGGGATGTCCATGAGCATGGTGCCGGCGCGAAAGCGGCCCTGGCGGTCACAGCGGCCGTCGTTGAACCGCATGCCGGTGCGCGGATGGTCCACGGCAGCCAGCAAAGTCGCCGTGGGGCCGTCGAGCCCGAGGTCGACGGCGAAGATGCCTGACTCCATCGCGGCGACCCAGCCGCCAGCCGCATGCGGCGCGATGCAGCCGACCATTTCAGGCAGGGTCCAGCGCACATGTCCGCCGCCGGCGGCATCGCAACGGTGGATCGCGCGGGCCGGAATGTCCACCCAGTAGAGCGCCTGCTCGGCTGGCACCCAGACGGGGCTTTCGCCCACGGCGTTGCGCGCGTCGATGACCAGTTCGGCTGTCATGGCTTCACAGGGTATCGAACGGTCCGGCCTTCACGAAGCCGCCGCCCTGGTATTGCGCGGCAGGGTCGTCGGCCGGGGGGTGCGGCGCCGCTTCGGCCTTGGCGCGGAACACTTCGGAGCTGTCGCGCGGCACGAAGCCCAGGTGCGCGGCCTCCTTGTTGTCCCACCATTTGTCGCGATTGGCCGAGGCGCCATAGACGATGGTGTGGCCGAGGCGCGGCGCGAACAGGCAGCAGCGCACGAGTTCGGTGAGGTCACCGTAGCTGAGCCAGGTGATGAGCATCCGGCGGTCCTTCGGTTCAGGAAACGACGAGCCGATCCGCAGGCAGGCCGTCTCGATGCCGTAGCGATCGAAGTAGAAGCGCGAGACGTCTTCGCCGAAGGACTTGGAGAGGCCGTAGTAGCCGTCGGGCCGGCGCGGCGAATTCGCGTCCAGCAGTTCGCCTTGCTTGTGAAAGCCGATCACGTGATTCGAGCTCGCGAACACCACGCGCTGGACGCCATGGCGGCGTGCGCCTTCGTAGAGGTGGAAGATGCCCTGGATGTTGGGCCCCAGGATCTCCTCGAACGGCCGTTCCACCGACACGCCGCCCAGATGCACGATTGCGTCGCAGCCGGCCACCAGCGCATCGACGGCCGCCTTGTCGGCCAGGTCGCAGGGCACGATCTCTTCGTGCGGCGCGGGCGGGCCGAGCGGGGCGATGTCGGACAATCGCATGTGTCCGGCGAAGGGCTGCAGGCTCTCGCGCAGCACGCGGCCCAGGCCGCCGGCGGCGCCGGTGAGCAGCAGCCGGGAAATGACGTCAGGCATGGGTGGTATCGGTTGTCATACAACGTGCCGATTGTGCGTAGACGAGGGCTGGCGCGTCAACCGTTTCTACTCAGGGGAATCCCTGAGGATCCAGGGTGAATTTCTTCGCCAAGGACGGCTGGCCCATGGCACGCATGTGGTACGACAACTACCGAAGCTCGGCCGTGGTCGCAATGTTTTGTTGCCCTTGAACCGGGCACTTGGCGCGCCCGCGGCGTTCCAAGGTGGATGGGAGATCAGGTCGGCTACCTCATCGGCATCGACGGCGGCGGCACAAGCACGCGGGCGTTGGTGCGCAGCCGCGATGGTGCGGTGGTCGGAGCAGGGCGTGCCGGACCCTCCGCGCTGGGCCAGGGCGTGGCGCAGGCATGGCGCCACATCCAGGAAGCTGTGCAGGCCGCCTTCGTGGCCGCCAACATCCGGCGCCCTGGGTGGCGGCAGTGCGCGATGGTGGCGGCGCTGTCAGGTGCCAGCCATGGGCCGTGGCGCACGGCCTTCCTCGCTGCCGACCCGGGCCTCGCTCATCTCGCCGCGGAAACCGATGCGTTCGCCATGCTGGTGGGGGCGCACGGGGGCAGGCCGGGGGCCATCGTGATCAGCGGGACCGGCAGCGTCGCGGAAGCGCTGGCCGCGAATGGCGAGCGCACCACAGTCGGCGGCTGGGGCTTCCCCGCCGGAGACGAAGGCAGTGGTGCCTGGCTGGGCCTGCATGCGGTCCGGCATGCGCAGCAGGCTTTCGATGGCCGGGCGAATGCCAGCCCGCTGGCACGCCGCGTCTGGATGCTCTGCGGCGATGAACGCGAGGCCTTGCAAGCCTGGTGCGCGCAGGCCGGGCAGCATGGCTACGCACAACTGGCGCGCGCCGTGTTTGAATGCGAGGAGCGCGATCCGGCCGCGGCAGCTTTGCTGCAGCAGGCCACGGCCGCGCTGGAAGACCTGGCGCTGGCGATCGATCCGCGCGGCCGCCTGCCACTGGCCGTGGGTGGCAGCATCGCGGAGCGCCTGGCGCCCCGGATGCGGCCCGCCTTGCGAAACCGGCTGGTGCAGCCGCGCGGCGGCGCGGTCGAAGGCGCGTTGGAACTTGCGGCGCAAGCCGTGCAACGACAGGAGCTGGAAGAGATTTCGTGACGGCAACGCTGCAGGGCTTCATCCTCACGCCGCAAGGCTTCGTGGCCGGCACGCTCGCCATCGACGGCGCCGGGCGCGTGCAAGCCATCCAGGGGACGCCCGCCACCGAGGCCGAAGTCCGGAACGAGAGCAAGGCGGACCGTCCGATCATCCTGCCCGGCTTCATCGACCTGCATGTCCACGGTGCCGCCGGGCGTGACGTGATGGAAGGTGGAGACGCCGCAGTGCAGATCGCCCGCCGCCACGCGAGGCATGGCACCACGTGCCTGCTGGCCACCACCATGACGGCGCCGGTCGAAGACCTGGAGCAGGCGCTGGCCGGGCTCGGCGGCCTTTGCCGGCAACGCGCGCCGCAAGCCGCCCGGGTGCTCGGCGTCCATCTCGAAGGCCCATTCATCAGCGCCGCCAGGCTGGGGGCCCAGCCTGATTTCGCCCGGCCGGTCCGCCTCGAGGAAATCCAGCGCCTGCAGGAACTGGCGCCGATCCGGCTCGTCACCATCGCGCCGGAGGTCCCCGGCAACCTGGAGGCGATCGGCCACCTGGTGGCCGCGGGCATCCGCGTCCAGATCGGCCACACGCAAGGAACCTACGAGGACGGCGTCGCCGCGCTGGAGCGTGGTGCGCGCGGTTTCACGCACCTCTTCAACGCGATGACGCCGCTGCACCATCGGCTGCCCGGCATGGTCGGCGCGGCACTCGCGCATGCCGAGTACGCCGAACTGATTCCGGACCTGCTGCACGTGCACCCCGGTGCGATCCGGGTGGCGTTGCGCGCGATCCCCTGCGCGTACTGCGTGACGGATTCCACCTCGGCCACGGGGATGCCCGACGGCGAATACAAGCTGGGCCGCCAGCCCGTCACCAAATGCCTGGGCGGCGTCCGGCTGGCCGACGGCACATTGGCCGGATCGACGCTCACCATGGACCGGGCCCTGCGCAACCTGGTGGACACGATGGGTTTGCCGCTCGCCGACGCATCGCGCCGCACGGCGGCGCACGCCGCTGATTTTCTCGCCCTGGCGGACCGCGGCCGCCTGGCGCCGGGGGCCTGGGCCGACGCGGTCGTCCTGGACCGCGACCTGCAGTTGCAGGCCGTTCACGTCGAAGGAGAAGCGATTGAACTCGCGCATGCTGCATGAAGCGCTGGAGGCGCCGGGCGCGGTCGCGCGCCAGCTGGTCGAGGACACCAGCCGCTACGCCGAACTTGGCGCACTGCTGCGCCGGCAGCCGGCGCAGTCGCTGCTGACCATCGCGCGCGGCAGCTCCGATCACGCCGCCCACTTCGCGGCCTACCTGATCATGGCGCGCCTGGGCCGCCTGGTCACCTCGATGCCGATGTCGCTGGTGACCTTGTACCAGTCGCGGATCCAGTGCGCCGGGCTCGCGTCGCTCGCGTTCTCGCAGTCGGGGCAGAGTCCCGATCTCGTCGGGCCCACGCAATACTTCCGCGAAGGTGGCGCCATCACCTGCGCATTCGTCAACGATACGGCTTCCCCGCTCGCCCGCGCCGCCGAGTGGACCTTCCCGCTGCACGCGGGCGAAGAAGCCAGCGTCGCGGCGACCAAGAGCTTCATCGCGCAGCTGGTGGCCGGCGCGCGGCTGGTGGCGGCATGGCAGCACGACGAAGTGCTGGAGCGCGGCCTGCACCACCTGCCCGAAGCCCTGCGCGAGGCGACCCAGCAGGACTGGAGTCCGGCGGTCGGCGTGCTGCGCGATGCGGATCGCCTGTTCGTGGTCGGCCGCGGACTCGGCTTGCCGGTGGCACTGGAGGCCGCGCTGAAGTTCAAGGAGACTTGCGGCATCCAGGCCGAGGCCTTCTCGGGCGCCGAGATCCAGCACGGCCCCATGGCGCTGATCGACGAAGGCTACCCGCTGCTGCTGTTCGCGCCGCGCGGGCCCGCGCAAGGGGGCTTGCTGGAGCTGGCCGATGCAATGCGCGAGCGTGGTGCGCGCGTGCTGCTCGCGGCGCCTGCGGGCACGCCCGGCTGTGACCTGCCATTGGCCGGCGCGGCCGCCGTGGAGCTGGACCCGATCTGCGCGATCCAGAGCTTCTACCCGATGGTGGAGGCGTTGGCCCGCGCCCGTGGCCTGGACCCCGACCGGCCGCGCCACTTGCGCAAGGTCACGCGCACGCACTGAGTGCACGCCGCGGTGCCGTTCGACGGCGCGAGTCTTGCATTGTCATCCGCATGGCCTGCATGCGCGTCACGTTTACAGAAGCATTCGCGAGCGGGCAACGACGCAACGCGGCAGTGTTGCGCAGGACGCAGTGGTTTCCACTTAGAAACTCCGCCCCCTTGTTTTTATCTACCGTTCACCTACAGTCAAGACAGTGTCTTTCCTACATCGCGTTTTCGTCACCGCCGAAGGCGCTGGAGTACAGTGACTTCGCACTGCAGGTGACCCAGCAGTCCGCTGAACGAAGGAGGCTTCATGGACGTCGTCCGTAATTTCCTGGCCCGCTACGAGAAGACCCGCGAGGAAGAGTTGTCGATCGAGGAATACCTCGAGCTCTGCAAGCAGGATCCGCTCACCTACGCCACCGCCGCCGAGCGCATGCTCGCCGCGATCGGCGAGCCCGAGATGGTCGACACCCGGCACGACCAGCGGCTGTCGCGGATCTTCGGCAACAAGGTGATCCGCGTGTACCCCGCATTCAAGGATTTCTACGGGCTCGAGGAACCGATCGAGCAGGTGGTCTCGCACTTCCGCCACGCGGCGCAGGGCCTGGAAGAAAAGAAGCAGATTCTCTACCTGCTGGGCCCCGTGGGCGGCGGCAAGTCGTCGATCGCCGAGCGCCTGAAGCAGTTGATGGAGCAGGTGCCGTTCTACGCCATCAAGGGCTCGCCCGTGAACGAGTCGCCGCTGGGCCTGTTCAGCAACGACGAGGATGGCCCGCTGCTCGAGCAGCAGTTCGGCATCCCGCGCCGCTTCACGCAGCGCATCATGTCGCCCTGGGCCGTGAAGCGGCTCGAGGAATACGGCGGCGACATCCGCAAGTTCAAGGTCGTCAAGCGCTACCCGTCCATCCTCAAGCAAATCGGCATCGCCAAGACCGAGCCGGGCGACGAGAACAACCAGGACATCTCCGCGCTCGTCGGCAAGGTCGACATCCGCAAGCTCGAGAGCTATGCGCAGGACGACCCCGATGCCTACAGCTACTCCGGCGGCCTGTGCCTGGCCAACCAGGGCCTGCTGGAATTCGTCGAAATGTTCAAGGCGCCCATCAAGGTGCTGCACCCCCTGCTGACGGCCACGCAGGAAGGCAACTTCAAGGGCACCGAAGGCTTCGGCGCGATCCCGTTCGACGGCATCGTCATGGCCCACTCCAACGAGAGCGAGTGGAAGGCCTTCAAGAACAACAAGAACAACGAGGCCTTCCTCGACCGCATCTACGTCGTCAAGGTGCCGTATTGCCTGCGCGTGACCGAGGAGGTCAAGATCTACGAGAAGCTGGTGCAGAACTCCTCCTTGAAGGATGCTGTCTGCGCGCCCGGCACGCTGAAGATGATGGCGCAGTTCTCGGTGCTGACGCGCCTGAAGGAGCCGGAGAATTCCAGCCTGTTCAGCAAGATGCTGGTCTACGACGGCGAGAACCTGAAGGACACCGACCCCAAGGCCAAGAGCTACCAGGAATACCGCGACTACGCGGGGGTCGACGAGGGCATGACGGGCATCTCCACCCGCTTTGCCTTCAAGATCATCTCCAAGGTCTTCAACTTCGGCTCGGAGGAGGTCGCCGCCAACCCGGTGCACCTGATGTACGTGCTCGAACAGCAGATCGAGCGCGAGCAGTTCCCGGCCGAGACCGAGCAGAAGTACCTCGCCTACATCAAGGAGCACCTGGCCGCCCGCTACGCGGAATTCATCGGCAAGGAAATCCAGACCGCCTACCTGGAGTCGTATTCCGAGTACGGCCAGAACATCTTCGACCGCTACGTCACGTACGCCGACTTCTGGATCCAGGACCAGGAGTTCCGCGACACCGACACCGGCGAGATCTTCGACCGCGCCGCGCTGAATGCCGAACTCGAGAAGATCGAGAAGCCGGCCGGCCTGAGCAATCCCAAGGACTTCCGCAACGAGATCGTCAACTTCGTGCTGCGGGCGCGGGCCAACAACGCGGGCAAGAACCCGCACTGGACCAGCTACGAGAAGCTGCGCACGGTGATCGAGAAGAAGATGTTCTCGAACACCGAGGAGCTGCTGCCCGTCATCAGCTTCAACGCGAAGGCCAGCGCCGACGAGCAGAAGAAGCACGAGGACTTCGTCAACCGCATGGTGGAGAAGGGCTACACACGCCGCCAGGTCCGCCTGTTGTGCGAGTGGTATCTGCGAGTCCGCAAGAGCTCATAACTTGATCCACCCCGAAGCGCCTTCGGCGCCTCCCCTCAAGGGGCGCCACCAGCGGCCCGGCAAAGCCGGCTCCGCGGTGGCCCGCGATGGAGAGCGCGCGTGAGCAACATCAGCCGCTCCATGCTCCACCAGGTCATCGACCGCCGCCTCTCGGGCAAGAACAAGTCCATCGGCAACCGCGAACGCTTCCTCCGGCGCTACCGCGAGCAGATCAAGGAAGCCGTGCGCAAGGCCGTCGGGGACCGCGGCATCCGCGACATCGAGGACGGCGCCGACATCACGCTGCCGAAGCGCGATGTGTCCGAGCCCGTGTTCGGGCATGCGCCCGGTGGCAGCCGCGAGCTGGTGCATCCCGGCAACCAGGAGTACGTGCGCGGCGACCGCATCCAGCGGCCGCAAGGCGGCGCGGGCGGCTCCGGGGGCAGCGGCGCTTCGCAGGACGGCCAGGGCGAAGACGATTTCGTCTTCCGCATCACCCGCGAAGAGTTCATGAACTACTTCTTCGACGACCTGGCGCTGCCGCGGATGATCCGCACGCAGCTGCTGGCCGACGTCCCGGAGTGGAAGGTGCGCCGCGCCGGGGTGGTCTCGGAAGGCAACCCGACCAGCCTGCACGTCGTCCGTTCGATGCGGGTGGGGCTCGCACGCCGCATCGCGATGGGCGGAGACCCGAGGCGTGAGCTGCGGGAAGCCGAAGCGTTGCTCGCGACGCTGGAAGCCTCCGGGACCGAGGCCGAGATCGAGAAGCAACGCGAGGTCGTCCAGGAGCTGCGCGACCGCCTGAAGCGCGTGCCTTTCCTCGACCCGTTCGACCTGCGGTACCGCAATCGCGTGCGGGAACCGCTGCCGACCAGCAAGGCCGTGATGTTCTGCCTGATGGATGTCTCCGGTTCCATGGACGAATCCCGCAAGGATCTCGCCAAGCGCTTCTTCATCCTGCTGTACCTGTTTCTCTCGCGGCACTACGAGAAGACCGAGGTCGTCTTCATCCGCCACCACACGCAGGCCGCCGAGGTCACCGAAGACGAGTTCTTCCATGCCACTGAAAGCGGCGGCACGGTCGTGTCCAGCGCGCTCACGCTGATGAACGAGATCATCCGCGAACGTTACATGGGCAGCGAATGGAACATCTACGGGGCGCAGGCCTCGGACGGCGACAACTGGCAGCAGGATTCGTCCAAGTGCCGTGAGCTGCTGGACAACAAGATCCTCCCCCTCGTGCGCTACTACGCCTATGTGCAGGTGGCCGACGAAGACCAGAACCTGTGGGAGGAATACAACCGGGTGCGCGAATCCAACATCAACTTCGCCATGCAGAAGATCTGCACGCCGTCGCAGATCTTCCCGGTGTTCCGCGACCTCTTCAAGAAATCGCCGGTGAACGTATGAGCATCATCGAACTCCCCGAGGAAGCGGGCCTGATGCCCAGCGATACCAGGCGGCTGCCGAGTCCTTCGGACTGGAACTTCGAGCTGATCGACCTCTACTTCAACGAGATCCGCAAGACGGCCGAGCGCTTCGGGCTGGACACCTACCCGTCCCAGCTGGAACTGATCTCCTCCGAGCAGATGCTCGACGCCTACGCGTCGGTCGGCATGCCGGTGAACTACCGCCACTGGTCGTTCGGCAAGCACTTCATCTCCAACGAGAAAACGTACCGGCGTGGCCACATGGGGCTGGCGTACGAGATCGTGATCAATTCCGACCCCTGCATCGCCTACCTCATGGAGGAGAACACCATGCCGATGCAGGCCCTGGTGATGGCGCATGCGTGCTTCGGCCACAACTCGTTCTTCAAGGGCAACTACCTGTTCCGCATGTGGACGGACGCCAGTTCCATCGTCGACTACCTGGTCTACGCCAAGGCGTACATCGCCGAGTGCGAGGAGCGCCACGGCATCGACACGGTGGAGCAGACGCTGGACGCGTGCCACGCGCTGATGAACTACGGGGTCGACCGCTACCGGCGGCCGCAGAAGATCTCGATGGTGGAGGAGGAGATCCGCCGCAAGGACCGCGAGGCCTACCTCCAGCAGCAGGTCAACGACCTCTGGCGCACGCTGCCCACCAAGGCGGGGAAGGCCGCCAAGAAGGAAGCCAAGCGCTTTCCCGAGGAGCCGCAGGAAAACATCCTGTACTTCATCGAGAAGAACGCGCCGCTGCTGGAGCCCTGGCAGCGCGAGATCGTGCGCATCGTCCGGAAGGTCGCACAGTACTTCTACCCGCAGCGCCAGACCCAGGTGATGAACGAGGGCTGGGCCACGTTCTGGCACTACACGCTGCTGAACACGATGTACGACGAAGGCCGCCTCTCGGACGGCTACATGATGGAGATCCTGAGCTCGCACACCAATGTCGTGTTCCAGCCGCCCATCACGCACCCGGCCTACAACGGCATCAACCCCTATGCGCTGGGCTTCTCGATGTTCACCGACCTGCGCCGCATCTGCGAAAAGCCGACCGACGAGGATCGCGAGTGGTTCCCGGACATCGCAGGGTCGGACTGGGTGAAGACGCTCGACTACGCCATGCGGCACTTCAAGGACGAAAGCTTCATTGGCCAGTATCTCTCGCCCAAGCTGATGCGTGAACTGCGCATGTTCGCCGTGCTCGACGACGCAGCGCAGTCCGAGCTGGAGGTCGCCGCCATCCACGACGCGAACGGCTATCGCCGCCTGCGCGAATCGCTCGCCCGGCAACATGACCTGAGCTGGCGCGAACCCAACATCCAGGTCTGGAACGTCAACGCCCGCGGCGACCGCTCTCTCACGCTGCGCCACGTGCGCAGCACCGACCGCCCGCTCGACAACAGCGCCGAAGAGGTGGTGAAGCACGTGGCGCGCCTGTGGGGCTTCCGCGTCCGGCTGGAAAGCGTGGACACGCACGAACGGGTGATGCAGCACTGGGAAGTCACGCCGCCGCAGGTGCACCACTGAGACAGCCGCCACTGGCGGGCGCGGCGCCGCCGCCCTAGACTTGAACGGTCAACCCAGGAGACTGTTCATGTACCAACCCGACCTGCTGCAAGGCCAGCGCTTCCTCGTCACCGGTGGGGGCACCGGCCTGGGCCGCGCGATGGCGGAGAACTTCCTTGCCCTGGGCGCCGACATCGCCATCTGCGGGCGCCGCCAATCCGTCTGCGACGAGACCGCCACCGCCTGGCGCGAGCAATTCCCCGGCCGCCGGGTGGACACATTCGGCGTGGACATCCGCGTCGCGCAGGCGGTGGAGGAGATGGTCGAGGCGCTGTGGCAATCGGGCGGCCTCACCGGCCTGGTCAACAACGCCGCCGGCAATTTCATCTCCCCCACGGAGGCCTTGTCGCCGCGCGGCTTCGACGCCATTGCCAACATCGTTTTCCATGGCACGTTCTACGTGACCCAGGCGGTGGGCAAGCGCTGGGTGGCCGAGTCGAAGGCGGGGAAGTGGCAGCCGGGCCAGCCTTACCGCAGCGTCATGAGCATCATCACGACCTGGGTCGACAACGGGAGCCCCTTCGTGGTGCCCTCGGCCATGAGCAAGGCCGGCATCGACGTCATGACGAAGTCGCTGGCGGTCGAGTGGGCGCGCTACGGCGTCCGGCTGAATGCCGTGGGCCCGGGCGAGATCCCGACCGAAGGCATGAGCAAGCGCCTCAACCCCGGCGAGGAGCCGGGCGCGCGCAGCAAGGCCCACAACCCCATGGCCAGGGCCGGCAAGATGAGCGAGCTGCAGAACCTGGCGGCCTTCCTGATGGCCCCGGGCCGGTGCGACTGGCTCACCGGCCAGAGCATCATGATGGACGGCGGCAATGCGCTGGCCACCGGAGGCAACTTCTACGAGTTGCGCAACTGGAGCGACGGCGACTGGCAGGCCGCGCGCGAACGCATCGAAGCGCAGAACGCGAAGGACAAGGCCCAGCGATAGAAGCCGGACGGGTCGCTCCGCGGCCCGCTGCCGCGGCTTCAGCCGGGCTCGAGCGGCAGCAGCTCGACGGCTTGTTCCCCCTGCGCCGTGGTGGCACGCTGGCCCGTGGCCACCTGCCCCTGCAAGCCTTCCGCGGCGGCCGAAGAGGCCGCCACGCGCCAGCCGGCGCTCCGCGCGTGGTCCCGCATGCCGCCCACGGAGCTGACGGCCGGGCCTGGCACGATGGAGTGGCCCTGGACGTCGTGCAGCTCGTCGTGCACGGCCACCAGGCTGACCGGCCCCCGGTGCAGGCCGCAGGCCCCCGGCGCGGCCTTGCCCAGGGCAAAGGCCGCACGCGCAGCGCGCAGTTCCGCGGACATCGTGGCCGTGCCCGAGTCGCCGGCGAACACGCTCAGCAGGTCGGCGCCGTACGGCAGCACGTGGTCGGCGCCGAACAGGTAGAGCGTGTCGCGCGCCTGCTGGTGCGCGCGCTTCACGCGCTCCGCCAGGCCTTCCTGGCTCGAGGTCCCGTTGGCCCCGGGGCCCAGCAAGTCAGCCTGGAGCAGGACGGCGTTTTCGTAATGCAGGTCGCCTTTCGCGTCGGCCTTGCGCTCCCAGCGGGCGCTGACCTCCTTGGCCAGCTGCTGCTCGTAGCGGCGCCCGAGATGCTCCTTTTGTTGCAACAGCGCGTCCTCGACGACGCCGCTGACCGAGCTGAGGAAGGCCTCCTGCTGCGAGAGCCGGCGCTCGAGCACGGCGTCCACTGCTTCGCAGAGTTCCTCGGGACGATAGGGCTTCGTCAGGTAATCGTCGGCACCCGAGGTCATGCCCTTGCGCACCTGCTTGCGGTCCGACATGGCGGTGAGCAGCACGAAGGGCGTGTGGCCGATTTCGGCGTCCTGCCGCAGTTCGGTGACGACTTCGTAGCCGGTCATCCCCGGCATCATCACGTCGCAGACGATGGCCTCGGGCTTGATCTCGCGCGCCAGCGCCAGGCCGGACGGGCCGTCCGCGGCCTCGTGCACGGAGTGCCCCGCCTTCTTGAGAGCAAAAGCGGCGACGAAGCGTTGCGCGTCGTCGTCCTCGATCAGCAGCAGCACGGCCATGGCGCTATTTTGCGCCATGGCGGGGCGGACCGGTCAGCGGCCCCACACCTCATCGGCGGTTTCCACCACCAGGCGCAGCTTGCTGCGCTGGTCTTCCACCGCGATGTTGTTGCCGTGGACGGTGCTGGAGAAGCCGCATTGCGGCGACAGCGCCAGTTGCTCCAGCGGCGCGTGCTGCGCCGCTTCGTCGATCCGGCGCTTCAAGACGTCCTTGCTCTCGAGCTGCCCGAACTTGGTGGTGACCAGGCCGAGCACGACGGTCTTGCCCTTCGGCAGGAAGCGCAGCGGCCGGAAGTCGCCGGAGCGGTCATCGTCGTACTCCATGAAGTACGCGTCGATGTCCATCTCCTTCAGCAGTGCCTCGGCGACGGGCTCGTAGTTGCCGGCGGCGGCGAACGTGCTCTTGAAGTTGCCGCGGCACAGGTGCATGGCCAGCAGCATGCCTTGCGGCTTGCGCGCCACCACCTTGTTGATGAACTTCGCGTAGCGATGCGGCAGCTCGTTGGGATCGTCGCCACGCTGGCGTGCGGCCTCGCGCATCTTCTCGTCGCACAGGTAGGCCAGGTTGGTGTCGTCCATCTGCACGTAGCGGCAGCCCGCGTCGTACAGAGACTGGAGCTCGTCGCCGTAGGCCTTGGCCACGTCGTCATAGAACGCCGGGTCGAGTTCGGGATAGGCCTCCTTGCTGATGCCGGCGCGGCCACCCCGGAAGTGCAGCATGGTGGGCGAGGGGATGGTGACCTTGGGCGTGAACCCGGACGACACCTGCGTCTTCAGGTACTCGAAGTCCGCCTTCTGGATGTCCTTGGCATGGTGGACCTTGCCGACCACCTTCATCACGGGCGGCGCCAGTTCCTCCGTGCCGTCCGCCTTGCGGATGGTGACCGGGATGTCGGTCTTCACCCCACCCAACTGGTCGAGGAAGTCGATGTGGAAATAGGTGCGGCGGAATTCCCCGTCGGTGATGCTCTTCAGGCCGATGCTTTCCTGGAACTTCACGATCTCGGCGATGGCCTTGTCTTCGACTTCGCGCAGCTGCGCAGCGCTGATGTCGCCCTGCGCTTTCTGCGCGCGCGCCTCCAGCAGGTATTGCGGGCGCAGGAAGCTGCCGACGTGGTCGTAGCGGGCGGGGAGTTGCATCATGTCTCGGGGTCTCCTTCGGTTGTCACAAATCTAGCACCAGCACCGCGCTCTTCGCGCGCGAGCAGCAGGGCGTGAACTGGTCGTGTTTCGCTTTTTCTTCATCGGTGAAGTACATGTCGCGGTGATCGCACTCACCGTCCAGCACACGTGTGATGCAGGTGCCGCAGACGCCTTGCTCGCAGGAGGTGAGGATCTCGATCCCTTGCGCCTGCAGCGCCTGCACGACGGTCTGGTCCGCGGCCACGGCGTAGGTCTTGCCGCTGCCGGCCAGCTTCACTTCGAAGGCACGGTCGCCGGTGGTGTCCTGCGGCGCGGCGCCGAAGTATTCCAGGTGGATCTGCTCCGGCGGCCAGCCATGCTCCTTGGCGGTCTTCAGCACGAAGTCGATGAACCCCGAAGGACCGCAGACATACAGGTGCGTGCCGGCATCGGGCTGGCCCAGCACGCGCGGCAGGTTGAGCTTCTGCGACGGCGGGCCGTCGTCGTGATGGAACTGCACGCGGTCGGCGAACCGCGAAGCGGCGATCTCGGCGCGGAACGCCGTGCGTTCGGCCGAGCGGGTCGAGTAGTGCAGGGCGAAGTCGGCATCGAGCTGGGCGAGCCGCTGCGCCATGCAGAGCAGGGGCGTGACGCCGATGCCGCCCGCGAACAGCAGGCTGCGCTTCGCGTGCACCAGCGGGAAGTGGTTGCGCGGCTCGCTGATCAGCAGCATGTCGCCTTCATGCAGCGAGTCGTGCATGCCGGCGGAACCACCGCGCGATGCCGCGTCGCGCAACACCGCGATGCGGTAGCGGTGGTTCTCGCCGGCGTCGTTGCACAGCGAGTATTGCCGGGTGAGGCCACCCGGTACCTGCACGTCGATGTGCGAACCCGCGCTGAACGCGGGCAACGGCGCGCCATCCGGGCGCGCCAGTTCGAACGATGCGATGTCGAGCGCTTCCTGCGCCTTGCGGACGACCCTGACGGCGATTTGCGCCATGACGTCAGGCCAGCGCCGGTTGCTGCTGCGGATCGGCCGCCTGCTCTTGCGCCAGCAGCCGGTCCAGGATGCGGCGCGACTGCACGCCGCCGGCGTCGATGTTCAGCATCAGGAGCTTGCGCCCGGGATAGCGGTTCAGGTTGCGCTGTTGCGCCTCGAGCACGGCCATGTCCTCCGCGAACACCTTGGCCTGTCCCTCGCGGATCTGCGCCGTGAGCGCCTTGTCCTTCGGATTGAAGTTGCGCGCCATGCCCCAGAAGTACCACATGCTCGTCTCGGTCTCCGGTGTCAGGAAGTCCACCACGATGCTGTAGACCTTGTCCTTGGGATCGGCATCGTAGCCACCTTTGCCGGCGTGGGCCACGCCCACCTCGATCATGATGTGGCTGGGCGGCGTGAAGTGGCAGACCTGCCAGCGGTCCACCGGCACGTCGTCGGCCAGGTGGTTGCCGCGCAGGTTGGCGCGCCAGAAGGGCGGCGGCATCACGTTGTTCATGAAGCGGCTGGTGACGACGCTTTCCCCGACCGTCTTCGTGGTCACCGGCGTCTCGTCGATCTCCTTCTGCCCGATGCTGGTGGCGTGCACGTAGGTCTCGTGCGTGAGGTCCATCAGGTTGTCGATCATCAGCCGGTAGTCGCACTGGATGTGGTACAGCCCGCCGCCATAGGCCCATTCGGGGTTCTCCGCCCACTCGAGGTGGTGGATCTTCGCCGGATCGGCCTGCGCGGCTTCGCCGGGCCAGACCCAGATGAATCCGTAGCGCTCGACCGCGGGGTAGGCGCGGATCTTCGGGAACCCGCCCACGCGTTGGCCCGGCATGGCCACCGTCTTGCCGTCGCAGCCCATGACGAGGCCGTGGTAGCCGCAGACCAGTTGCCCCTCACAGACCTCGCCCAGCGACAGCGCGGCGCCCCGGTGCGGACAGAAGTCCTCCAGCGCCGCGACCTGGTTGCCGGCGCCGCGATAGAAGACGATCTTCTCGCCGCAGATGGTGCGCCCCAGCGGCTTTTCGTCGATCTCGTCGGGGGTGCAGGCGACGTACCAGGCATTTTTGAGGAACATGACGGAGCGGGCGTGGCTTTCGAAGGAAGGCAAATTATGCGTCACCGCCCCATCGATGTATACAATGAAGAAGGAAATCAGCTATTCGAAGCCGTTATTTCCGGTAAATCTGAGTCTGATGTATACAGCGCCCCCCATCGAAACGACAGACCCGACCTCGTCGCAGGCAGTCAAGGCGCAACTGCGGCTGCGCGAGATGATCCTGGCGGGCGAGCTGCCGGCGGGCGCGCGGATCGCTGAACTGGCGATCGTGGAGAAGCTGGGGGTGTCGCGCACACCGATCCGGGCCGCGCTGATGCGCCTCGAGCAGGAGGGACTGCTGGAAGGCCTGCCCAGCGGCGGCTATGGCGTTCGCACCTTCTCCGAGCGCGATGTCTCCGACGCCATCGAGATGCGGGGCACGGTCGAGGGTTTGGCGGCGCGCCTGGCTGCGGAGCGTGGCGTCGAGGCACCGGTGCTGCAGGAGGCGCGCGCCTGCCTCGAACAGATCGACATCGTCCTCAGCCAGCCGGCACTGGATGACGATGCTTTCCTGCGCTACGTCACCCTCAACCAGAAATTCCACAACCTGTTCTGCGAGATGGCGGGCAGCCCGGTGATCACCCGCGAGCTGGAGCGGGTGGTGCGTCTGCCCTTCGCCTCTCCCTCGGGGTTCGTCGTGATGCAGGCGAACTCGCCGCAGGCGCGCGACATGCTGATTGTTGCGCAGGACCAGCACCGCCAGGTGCTGGACGCGATCGAACGCCGCGAGGGCGCGCGGGCCGAGGCCATCATGCGCGAGCACTCGCGCCTGGCCCAGCGCAACCTGCGCGAAGCCGTGCGCAGCCCGGACAGCGGGCGGATGCCTGGCGTGCGCCTGATCCGGGGGTAGACATGCGAAACGCGCTGTTCCCAAACCCGATTGCGATAACCTGCCCTTGGCTATCGCAAAGCCTCATAACTGGTAGTGTGCGCCCGGGGCTTTGCGTTCCGCCGCGCGAAGCACAAAATTCGCAACCCCCACGGAGACCGCCATGCACAAGAGACACGTATTGAAGACCGCCCTGGCCCTGGGCCTGCTGGGTGCCAGCACCCTGGGCCTGGCGCAGGACAGGATCCGCATCGGGCTCATCCTGCCGATGACCGGCCCCTTCGCTTCCACCGGCAAGCAGATCGAGGCCGCGGCCAAGCTGTACATGGCGCAGAACGGCGACACGGTCGCCGGCAAGAAGGTCGAACTGATCGTCAAGGACGACACCGGCACGCCTGATGTCACCAAGCGCATCGCGCAGGAGCTGGTGGTCAACGAGAAGGTGGCGGTGCTGGCCGGCTTCGGCCTCACGCCGCTGGCGCTGGCCACCGCACCCATCGCCACGCAGTCGAAGACGCCGCTGGTGGTGATGGCCGCCGCCACGTCGAGCATCACGGAAGCCTCCCCCTACATCATCCGCACCAGCTTCACGCTGCCGCAGGCTGCCGTCGGCATCGCCGACTGGGCGCCGAAGAATGGCATCAAGAAGGTGGTCACGCTCGTGAGCGACTACGGCCCGGGCATCGACGCCGAGAAGTTCTTCAAGGACCGCCTCATCTTCAACGGCGGCACCGTCGTCGAAAGCCTGCGGGTGCCGCTGCGCAACCCCGACTTCGCGCCGTTCCTGCAGAAGGTGCGCGACGCCAAGCCGGACGCGCTGTTCACGTTCGTGCCCTCGGGCGCCGGCGCGGCGCTGATGAAGCAGTTCTCCGAGCGGGGCCTCGACAAGGCGGGCGTCAAGCTGATCGGCACCGGCGACGTGACCGACGATGACATCCTGAACAGCATGGGCGACGTCGCCGTCGGCGTGGTCACCTCGCACCACTATTCGACCGCGCACAACTCGCCCACCAACAAGAAGTTCGTCGATGCCTTCCTCAAGGCCAACAACAACCTGCGTCCGAACTTCATGGCCGTGGGCGGTTATGACGGCATGCACGTCATCTACGAAGCACTGAAGAAGACCAAGGGCGGCACCGGCGGCGGCGATGCCTTGCTGGCCGCGATGAAGGGCCAGATCTTCGAGAGCCCGCGCGGCCCCATGTTCATCGATGCCCAGACACGCGACGTCGTACACAACATCTACATCCGCAAGGTCGAGAAGAAGGACGGGCAGCTGTACAACGTGGAGTTCGAGACGTTGAAGGACGTCAAGGATCCGGGAAAGAAGTAACGGACGATAACGCGGCCCTGCGGGCCGCGTCCTTCTGTTTTTGGATTGGGGTCCGCTTGCTCACGATTCTTTTCGACGGCATCGCCTACGGCATGCTGCTCTTCGTGCTCGCGGTCGGCCTGGCCGTGACCATGGGGTTGATGAACTTCATCAACCTCGCGCACGGCGCCTTCGCCATGGCCGGCGGGTACATCACCGTGCTGCTGATGCAGAAACTGGGCGTGCCCTTCCTGGTGTGCCTGCCGATCGCCTTTCTCGGATCGGCGCTGCTCGGCGGCGTGCTCGAGCGCACGCTGTACCGGCCGATGTACGCCAAGCCGCACCTCGACCAGGTGCTGTTCTCCATCGGCCTCACGTTCATGGCGGTGGCGGCCACCGACTATTTCATGGGCTCGACCCAGCAGATCATCCAGCTGCCGGATTTCCTGCGCGGCCGCACGGAGCTGGGCGCCGATCCGTTCGTCCTGGGCATGGGCCATTACCGGCTGTTCATCATTGCCGTCTGCGCGGCGTTGACGATCGCTCTGCAATACGTGCTGAGCCGCACCCGCTTCGGCAGCCGGCTGCGCGCGGCGGTGGATGACCAGCGGGTGGCGGCCGGTCTCGGCATCAACGTCAACATCGTCTTCCTCACCACCTTCGCGATGGGCTCGGGGCTCGCGGGGCTGGGGGGTGCGCTGGGCGCCGAAGTGCTGGGGCTCGACCCGACCTTCCCGCTCAAGTTCATGATCTATTTCCTGATCGTCGTGGCCGTCGGCGGCACCTCGTCGATCACCGGGCCGCTGCTCGCGGCTTTGCTGCTCGGCATCGCCGACGTCGCGGGCAAGTACTACATCCCCAAGCTGGGCGCCTTCATCGTGTACAGCCTGATGATCGCCATCCTGATCTGGCGGCCGCAGGGCCTCTTCGTGCGCCAGGGAGGGAAGGCCTGATGCAAGCGCAGCAATCCTTGCTCACGTCCTCACGCTGGCGGCCCTGGGAATTCATTCTGTGGGCACTCGCGTTCGCGATGCCGCTCCTGATGTCCAAGCACGCGCTGATCGTCAACGAGATCGCCATCGTGGCGTTGTTCGCGATCTCGCTGGACCTGGTGCTGGGCTACACCGGCATCGTGTCTTTGGGGCACGCGGCCTTCTTCGGCATGGGGGCGTACACGGCGGCGCTGTTCGCCAAGCACGTGATGCCGGATCCGCTCGTGGGGCTGCTGGTCGCGACCGCGGTGGCGACCGTCTTCGGCGCCATCGGCAGCCTGACCATCATGCGGGGCAGCGACCTCACACGGCTGATGGTGACGTTGGGCGCCGCGTTGATCCTGCTCGAACTCGCCAACAAGCTCGACTGGCTGACCGGCGGTGCCGACGGCTTGCAGGGCGTTGTGATGGGTCCGGTGCTGGGGATGTTCGCTTTCGACCTGAGCGGGCGCACCGCGGCGTGGTATTCGCTCAGCATCGCCCTCATCTTCTTCCTGCTGGTGCGGCGGCTGGTGCATTCACCGTTCGGCGGGACCCTGAAGGCCATCCGCGACAACCGCCTGCGCGCCATGGCCATCGGCATCCCCGTCAGCTCGCGCCTGGGCGTCATCTACACGGTGGCCGCCGGCGTGGCGGGTGCGGCGGGTGCGCTGCTGGCGCAGACCACGGGCTTCGCTTCGCTCGACGTGTTCGAGTTCCACCGCTCGGCCGACGTGATGCTGATGCTGGTGATCGGTGGCACCGGTTGGCTGTACGGCGGCATCGCCGGTGCCATCGTCTTCAAGCTGATGCAGGACGCGCTCTCGGCCATCACGCCGCAGTACTGGACGTTCTGGATCGGACTGTTCCTGGTGGTCCTGGTGCTGGTCGGACGCGACCGTCTGCTCAAGCCCTGGACCTGGTTCAAGCGGGGGCAATCATGAGCGATGAGATCGTCCTCAGCGCCCTGGGGCTGGTGAAGCGCTTCGGCGGCATCACGGCCACACAGAACGTCACTTTGAACCTGCGGCGCGGCGCGCGCCATGCGCTGATCGGCCCCAACGGGGCGGGCAAGACCACGCTGATCAACCTGCTGACGGGCGTGCTGGAGCCGAGCGAAGGGCGCATCGTGCTGGAAGGCCAGGACATCACCACCCTGGCGCCGCACCAGCGCGTGCGGCGCGGCATGGTCCGCACCTTCCAGATCAACCAGCTGTTCGCCAGCATGACGCCGCTGGAGACCATCGCGCTGGTGGTGTCGCAGCAGCGCGGGCTGGGCGCGCGATGGTGGCCATCCCTGGGCGCGGACAAGGCCGTGGCGGAGCGCGCCGCCGCGTTGCTGGAGCAGTTCCACCTGGCTGAAGTGGCTGACCAGCGGACCGAGCATCTCGCCTACGGCAAGCGCCGGCTGCTGGAGATCGCCATCGCGCTGGCCTGCGAGCCGCGCGTGCTCCTGCTCGACGAGCCTGTGGCCGGCGTGCCAGCCGGTGAGCGCGAGGAGCTGTTGCAGACCGTGGCGGCGTTGCCCGCCGACGTTTCGGTGCTGCTGATCGAACACGACATGGACCTCGTCTTCAGCTTCGCCGACCGCATGACAGTGCTGGTCAACGGCGCGGTGCTGACCGAAGGGTCGCCGGACGAAATCGCCAACGATCCTGAAGTCAAGGCGGTCTACCTCGGCCACGGCGAGGAGGCGGCGCATGGCTGAACTCCTCAAGGTCGAAAACCTGAGCGCGGGTTATGGGGAAGCGGTGGTCCTGCACGGCATCGGCTTCGCGCTGGGCGAGGGTGAAACCCTGGCCTTGCTCGGGCGCAACGGCACGGGCAAGACGACGCTGATCAATACTCTCGCCGGCGCCACGCGCCAGCACGCCGGCAGCATCGCGCTGGGCGGAGTCGCGTTGCACAAGCTTGCTTCGCATGAACGCGCCGCCGCCGGCATCGGCTGGGTGCCGCAGGAGCGCAACATCTTCAAGTCGCTCACGGTGCAGGAGAACCTGACGGCCGTGGAGCGTCCGGGCAAGTGGAACCCCCAGCGTGTCTACGAAATGTTCCCGCGCCTGGCCGAGCGCAAGGGCAACCTGGGCACGCAGCTCTCGGGCGGCGAGCAGCAGATGCTGGCCATCGGCCGCGCGCTGGTCGTCAACCCGAAGCTGCTGCTGCTGGACGAGCCGCTGGAAGGCCTGGCGCCCATCATCGTGAGCGAGTTGCTGAAAGCCATCAGCCGCATCACGCGCGAGGAGGGGCTGGCCGCGATCATCGTGGAGCAGCATCCGCAGGCGATCCTGGCGATCTCCCACCAGGCGATCGTGCTGGACCGCGGCACGGTGGTGCATGCGGACTCGGCGCGCGCGCTGCGCGAGGCGCCCGAGCTGCTTGACCGCCTGCTGGGCGTGGCACGATAGCGCCATGAAACACCAACGCAGGCAACTGCTGGCGGCCGCTGCCGCCTTGGCCGCCGCCCCGCTCCTGCGCGCCCAGCCGGCCTTCCCGTCCAGGGGCTTGCGCATCGTCGTGCCGAACGCGGCCGGCGGCGCGGCGGACATCACCGCCCGCACCGTGGCCCAGAAGATCGCCGGGCCGCTTGGCCAATCCGTGGTGGTCGAGAACAAGCCCAGTGCCGGCGGCATCGTGGCCGGCGAGCTGGTGGCGCGCGCCGAGCCGGACGGCCACACGATGCTGCTGATCAGCAGCGGCACGGCGGTCAGCGCCGCGCTGTTCAAGGCACTGCCGTTCGACACGCAGAAGGATTTCGCGCCGGTGTCGCTGCTGGCGACCTTCGACCTGTGCATCGCGGTGAGCGAAAGCGGCCGCTTCAAGACGCTGGCCGACCTGCTGGCCTACGGGCGCGCCAATCCCGGCAAACTCAACATCGGCACGCCGCAGGTCGGCACCACGCAGAACCTGGCAGCCGAACTGTTCAAGTCCAGCGCCGGCATCGAGGCGCAGGTCGTGCCTTTCAACGGGACCCCACCGGTCATCACCGCCTTGCGCGGCGGCGAGATCGACGCCATGGTCGACATCCTGGGTCCGCTGATGCCGCAAATCACTTCGAAGGCGTTGCGCCCGCTGGCGGTGCTGGGCGGCGCGCGCGCGCCGCAGTTGCCGGATGTACCGGCGGCCAGGGAGGCGGGTGGTTCGCTGGCGAGCTTCAACGTGTCGTCGTGGAACGGGCTGGCGGTGCCCGCGCGGACGCCACCGGAGGTCGTGGCGCGGCTGGCGCGTGAAGTGCAGGCCGCGTTGGCGCAGCCCGACGTGAAGCAGCGCCTCGCGGAGTTGAACCTCACGGCCCAGGGCAGCACCCCCGCGCAGGCCGCGGCGCAGCTGGACGCGGACACGCGCCGCTGGAGCGAAGTGATCGCGCGGGCGAAGATCCCGCGGCAGTAGAGCGAAGGGGACATCATGGAAATGCGCCGCATCGGGCTGGTCGGCTACGGGGAAGTGGGCAGGACGTTCGCGCTCGGGCTGAAGCCGAAAGTGGAGGCCGTGGCGGCGTGGGACTTGAAGTTCGCGCAAGCTGCGACCCGTGAGCACGAGCATGCGCACGCGCGAGACCACGGCGTCACGGCCTGCGGTTCGATGCGCGAGTTATGCGAGGCGAGCGATCTCGTCATCTCCGCCGTCACGGCCTCGAACACGCTCGCCGTCGCGGAGGAAGCCGCGCCGCACCTGCGGCCGGGCACCGTGTTCCTGGACTTGAACTCGGCCTCGCCGGGCACCAAGCAGCGCGCCGCAGCCCTGGTCGATGCTCGCCGCGCGCACTACGTCGAGGCCGGCGTGATGACTTCGGTGCCGCCCTACGGCATCCGCGTGCCCATGCTCCTGGGTGGCGCACGCGCCGCCGAACTCGCCGCGTTGCTGACCGGCTGGGGCATGGACGCCAAGGCAGTCAGCGAGCAGCTCGGCGTTGCCAGCGCCATCAAGATGTGCCGCAGCGTGATGATCAAAGGGCTCGAAGCCCTGGTGATCGAGAGCTATGCGACGGCGCGCGCCTACGGGGTGGAAGACCACGTGCTGCCGACGCTGCAGGAGACCTTTCCCAGCATCGACTGGAGCCGGCAGGGGGCGTACTTCTTCAGCCGGGTGGTGCAGCACGGCAAGCGCCGCGCGGAAGAGATGCGCGAAGCCGCCAACACGGTGCGTGAAGCCGGCTTCGAGCCCCTGATGGCGAGCGCCATCGCCGACAAGCAGCAGGGGGTGGCCGACGCGGCTGCGGCGGGCGTGTTCGATGGCGTTGCCAAGGACGCCGCGTGGCAGGACTACGCGGACCGCCTGCTGGCGTCGCGCAAGAAGACTTGAGCCAGTGCTCGACATCCTCGCCATCACCGGCCCGATCTACCTGGTGGTGGCGGCGGGATACCTGAGCACGCGGCTCGGGCTGTTCGAACGCGGCGAGATGCGCGTGTTCGGCAAGTACGTCGTGAACGTGGCGCTGCCGGCGCTGCTGTTCAACGCGCTGTCGCAACGCAGCCTCGCCGAAGTGCTGAACCCGGTGTTCCTTGCCGCCTATGCACTCGGTTCGCTGGTTGCCATGGCGGTCGGGCTGATGTGGGCGCGCAAAGTCTCGGGCAAACCGCTTTCGGCCGCCGCCATCATGGGCATGGGCATGTCGTGCCCGAACAGCGGTTTCATCGGCTATCCCCTGGTGGCCCAGGTGTTCGGCGCCGCGACGGCGGGCGTGGGCCTGGCCCTCGCGATGGTGGTGGAGAACCTGCTGTTGCTGCCGCTGGCCCTGGCGATCGCCGACGCCGAACTGCCGCCCGGCGCACCCGCGGAGAGCCGCGCGGCCCGCGTGCGAGCCGCGCTCGCGCAGTCGCTCAAAGGCTTTGTGCGCAACCCGATGATCCATGGCATCGCGCTGGGCTTCCTGTTCTCGTTGATGGGTTGGCGGCTGCCGGTCCCGGTGGCCAAGGCCATCGACCTGCTGGCGATGTCTTGCGGCGCGATCTCCCTGTTCGTGATCGGCGGCTCGCTGGTCGGTCTGCGGATGCGCGGGATGGGCAACGATGTCTTCGCCATCACCGCCGGCAAGCTGCTGCTGCATCCGGTTGCCGTGCTGGGCGCGGTGCTGCTGTTGCCGCCGATGGCGCACGAACTGCAGATGGCCGTGGTGCTGATGGCCGCCGTGCCGATGCTGGGCATCTATCCCATCCTCGCGCAGAAGCACGGGCAGGACGCGATGGCCGCGGCGGCGCAGCTTGGAGCGACCGTGCTGTCGTTCTTCACGCTGACATCCCTGGTCTGGCTGCTGAAATCGGGCGCCTCCTGAGCTGGGAGCAAGCGCGCCGAGGTGCCGGTTCGTTATCGCTCGTTTCCAGTCGACCGCTCAGGGCGGTGCCACCATGCTACGAACGTTCGCATCCTGCAGCAGTTGCGGAAAGGGCTCGGGCGGCGCCTGGTCGGTGAACAGGCGGTCCACCTGCGCCAGCGTTGCCAGCTGCACCATGGCCGGCCGGTTGAACTTGCTGTGGTCGGCCGCCAGCCAGACCTCGCGTGAACATTCGATGATGGTCTGGGCGACCTTCACCTCCCGGTAGTCGAAGTCGCGCAGGGAACCGTCGGCCTCGATCCCCGAGATGCCGATGAGGCCGATGTCCACCTTGAACTGGCGGATGAAGTCGATCGCGGGCTCGCCGATGATGCCGAGATCGCGCGCCCGCACCACGCCGCCCGCCACGATCACCTCGCACTCCGGATTGGGGCTGAGGATGGCCGCCACGTTCAGGTTGTTGGTGATCACGCGCAGCCCCTTGTGACCCAGGAGTTCGCGGGCGATCGCCTCCGTCGTCGTGCCGATGTTGATGAGCAGGGAGCAGTCATTGGGCACCTGGCTGGCGACGGCCCGCGCAATGGCTGCCTTGCCCGCCGCGTGCAGTGACACGCGCTGCTGGTGGCCCAGGTTCTGTGTCGTCGAGCCCGGCAATCGCACGCCACCATGGAAGCGCACGACGAGGCCTTCGTCGGCCAGCCGCTGAACGTCGCGCCGCACGGTCTGCAAGGTCACGCCCAACTGGTCGGCCAGCGCTTCGACGCTCACCGAGCCGCGGGCCCGGACCACTTCCACCAACTGCAACTGCCGGGGATTCGAGTTCATTTGCGTTCGATTCTGTTCCGCAGTGCAAGCAGCGTGAAGCCTTGTTGACTACGTTCTAGGGAAAACGCTGAGTTAAATCGCGCAGAAACGAAGAAAAATAGAACCAAAGCGCAACACAAAAAGATACATCTTGAGCGATTTCGACTGCGACGTGCTGGTGGTGGGCGGCGGCATCAATGGCTGCGGGGTGGCCCGCGACCTGGCCGGCCGCGGCTGGCGCGTCACGCTGTGCGAGCAGGACGACCTGGGCCAGCACACCTCGTCGGCGGCCACCAAGCTGATCCATGGCGGCCTGCGCTACCTGGAGCACTTCGAGTTCGGACTGGTGCGCAAGGCCCTGCGTGAACGCGAGGTGCTGTTGCGCAGCGCGCCGCACATCGTGCGGCCCATGCGCTTCGTGCTGCCGCACGACCCGGCGATGCGGCCGGCCTGGATGATCCGGTCCGGCCTGTTCCTCTACGACCACCTGGCGCGCCGCGACCTGCTGCCCGGAACCGCCACGATCGATCTGCAGCGCGATCCGATGGGGCGCTGCCTGAAGCCGCACCTGGACCGCGCGTTCGTCTATTCCGATGGCTGGGTGGACGACGCGCGGCTGGTCGTGCTGGTCGCCATGGATGCGCGCGAGCGCGGTGCCGAGATCCTCACCCGCACGCGGTGCCTGGCCTCGCAACGCGACTCGGCCGGCTGGGTGGCCACGCTGCAGCCTCGCCACGGTCCGTCGCGCCAGCTGCGGGCGCGGGCCCTCGTGAACGCAGCCGGCCCCTGGGCCGAACGTTTCCTGCGCGAACAGGCCCGCCCGGCAGGGAGTGAAGCGCTTGCCGGCCGCAGCCTGCGCCTGGTCAAGGGCAGCCACATCGTGGTGCCGCGCCTGTTCGACCATGACCACGCCTACGCCTTCCAGAGCGCGGACAAGCGCGTCATCTTCGCCATCCCCTACGAAGGGCGGTTCACGTTGATCGGCACGACCGACGTCGAACTTCAGGGCGACCCTGTCGACGCCCGCATCGACGACGCGGAGCTGCACTACCTGTGCGAGCAGGCCAGCCGCTATTTCCGGCAGCCCGTGCGCGTGGAAGATGTGGCGTGGAGCTACACGGGCGTGCGGCCTCTGCTCGACGACGAGTCCGGCGACCCGTCGGCCGTCACACGCGACTACCTGCTGGAGGCGCGGACGGACGCAGCGCCCATCCTCTCGATCTGGGGCGGCAAGCTCACCACGTTCCGCAAGCTCTCGGAGGAAGCGGCCGACCTCGTGGGCGATGCGCTGGGAGAGCGGCGCGCCGCGTGGACGGAAGGCGCTGTGCTGCCCGGTGGCGACTTCACGGATTGGACGCCGGCCACCGGCCGGCCCGACGCCGACTTCGACAGCTTTGTCACAGCGGTAAGGAGCCGTTACGGCTGGCTCGCGGAGTCGCCATTGCGACGCATTGCGCGCGCCTATGGCGCGCACATTGGCCGCGTGCTTCGGCCCACGGCGGCCGCCATGGGCGAGGAGGTCGTGCCCGGCCTGTTCGAGGCCGAAATCGACTACCTGCGCGCGCATGAATGGGCCGAAACGGCGGACGACGTGCTGTGGCGCCGCAGCAAGCTCGGATTGCACCTGGCCGCGGCGGAGCGCGAGCGGGTCGCACGGTGGATGGATGGGGACACGGCGATGCGGAAGGTGGCGTGATGCAGTTGGCCCTGGAAAGCATCAGCAAGAAGGCGGGCGCCGAGGACTGGTTGCACGCCATGAGCCTTGCGCCGCAACCGGGCGCGGTCACCGTGCTGCTGGGCGCGACGCAGGCCGGCAAGACGAGCCTGCTGCGCATCATGGCTGGCCTGGATGCGCCGACGCAAGGCCGGGTGATGGTGGACGGCGTCGACGTGACCGGGGTGCCAGTGCGCAAGCGCAACGTCTCCATGGTCTACCAGCAGTTCATCAACTACCCGTCGCTCAAGGTGGCCGACAACATCGCGTCGCCACTCAAGCTGCGCGGCGAGAAGAACATCATGGACCGGGTGCGCGAGATCGCCGCGAAGCTGCGCATCGAGCCGTTCCTGGACCGCTTGCCCGCCGAACTTTCGGGTGGGCAACAGCAGCGCGTGGCGCTGGCGCGCGCCCTCGCCAAACGGGCGCCGCTGATGCTGCTGGACGAACCACTCGTGAATCTCGACTACAAGCTGCGCGAGGAACTGCGTGATGAACTCACGCAGTTGTTCGAGACCGGGGAGTCCACGGTGATCTACGCCACCACGGAGCCCGGCGAGGCACTGCTGCTGGGCGGCTACACCGCGGTGCTGGATGCGGGCGAACTGCTGCAGTACGGTCCGACGGCGGAGGTGTTTCATGCGCCGAAATCGCTGCGCGTCGCGCGCGCTTTCAGCGATCCGCCGATGAACCTGATCCCGGCCGAGGCCGCCAGCATCGGCGTCAAGCTCGATGCCGGTCCGCAGCTCTCGATCCCCTTGCCCGCGGCGGCGTCGAAGGCGCTCATGATCGGCGTGCGTGCCGGCTCACTGCGCGTGCGCGCCCGCGACGGCGATGTCGCCTTGCCCGGCCGGGTCGAGCTGGCGGAGATTTCCGGGTCCGACACATTCGTGCACGTCGAGACGCCGGTGGGCGAGGTCGTCGCGCAATTGACCGGGGTGCATGACTTCGCGCTCGGCGCGGGGATCACGCTCTACCTGAGCCCGGCGCAAGCCTATGTGTTCGATGCGCAGGGTGACCTCCTGGTTGCGCCCGAGCGGGCAGGGGGACGCTGAGATGGCCCGCATCGATCTCGACCTGGCGCATGCCTACAAGGCGCAGCCGCTCGAAGACGCCGACTACGCACTGCTGCCGCTGCAACTCAGCTTCGAGGACGGCGGCGCTTACGCCTTGCTCGGCCCTTCCGGCTGCGGCAAGACCACGATGCTCAACATCATCTCGGGGCTGTTGCCGCCCTCGCACGGCGGCGTGAAGTTCGATGGCGTGGACGTGACGCACGCCAGCCCGCAACAACGCAACATCGCCCAAGTGTTCCAGTTCCCCGTCATCTACGACACGATGACGGTGGCCGAAAACCTGGCCTTCCCGCTGCGCAATCGCAAGATGCCCGAGGCGCAGATCGCCAAGCGGGTGGGGGAGATCGCGGAGATGCTGGAGCTCTCCGGGCAGCTCGGGCACCGCGCGGCGGGCCTCGCCGCCGACACCAAGCAGAAGATCTCGCTGGGCCGCGGCCTGGTCCGCCCGGATGTGGCCGCGGTGCTGTTCGACGAACCGCTCACGGTCATCGACCCGCACCTGAAGTGGCAATTGCGCCGCAAGTTGAAGCAGATCCACCACGAGCTGAAACTGACGCTGATCTACGTGACGCACGACCAGGTGGAGGCGCTCACCTTCGCCCAGCAGGTGGTGGTGATGACGCGGGGCCGGGTGGTGCAGGTGGGCAGTGCGGAGGCGCTGTTCGAGCGGCCGACTCACACCTTCGTGGGTCACTTCATCGGTTCGCCGGGGATGAATTTCCTGCCGGTGCGCGCCGATGGCGGCGCGCTGCGCATCACCGACACCGATTTGCGACTGACCCCGGGACGCGCGCTGCCCGAAGGCGACCTGGTGCTCGGCGTGCGGCCCGAGTACGTCTCGCAAGCCGCGGCCCAGGAACCGGGCGCCGTGCACGCAAAAGTCTCGCGGGTTCAGGACGTTGGCACCTCGCTCATGCTGACGGCGCAGCTGGGCGCGCACTCCCTCAAGGCGCGGCTGGCGCCCGACACGGCGGTTCCCGCCGCCGGTGACGCCGTCTGGCTGCAACTGGTGGGCGAACACACCTGTTTCTACAAGAACGAGGAGTTGGTGGCATGAGCAATTTCAAGCCGATCAACCAGAAAGCCTGGTTCCTGATCCTGCCCGTCATCCTCTGCGTCGCCTTCTCGGCGATCCTGCCGCTGATGACGGTGGTCAACTACTCGGTGCAGGACATCATCTCGCCCGAGCGGCGCGTGTTTGTCGGCACCGAATGGTTCGCCAACGTGATGCGCGACGAGGAACTGCACGCCGCGCTGTGGCGCCAGCTCGTCTTCTCCGGCGCGGTGTTGCTGGTGGAAATTCCCCTGGGGATCGCGCTGGCGCTGTCGATGCCGGCGCAGGGCTGGAAGGCCTCGGCGGTGCTGGTCACGGTGGCGCTGTCGTTGCTGATCCCCTGGAACGTGGTCGGCACCATCTGGCAGATCTTCGGCCGGGCCGACATCGGCTTGCTGGGCGCGACGCTGCAGAAACTCGGCGTCGACTACAACTACACCGGCAGCGCGCGCGACGCCTGGATCACCGTGCTCGTCATGGACGTGTGGCATTGGACGCCGCTGGTGGCGCTGCTTTGCTACGCCGGGCTGCGCTCCATCCCGGACGCGTACTACCAGGCCGCGCGCATCGACGGCGCCAGCCGCTTCGCGGTGTTCCGCTACATCCAGCTGCCCAAGATGCGCGGCGTGCTGATGATCGCGGTGCTGCTGCGGTTCATGGACAGCTTCATGATCTACACCGAGCCCTTCGTGCTGACCGGGGGCGGGCCCGGCAATTCGACGACCTTCCTCAGCCAGTTCCTCACGCAGAAGGCGGTGGGCCAGTTCGACCTGGGTCCCGCCGCGGCCTTCTCGCTCATCTACTTCCTGATCATCCTGCTGTTCTGCTTCGTGCTCTACAACTGGATGCAGCGGGTCGGCACCCAGGAAAAGGAGGCGGCATGAAAGCGCCCAAGTTCCAGGCCCGCAACCTGTTCCTGTTCGCGTACCTGCTGTTCGCGCTGCTGCCCATCTACTGGATGGTCAACATGAGCTTCAAGACGAACAACGAGATCGTCTCCAGCTTCTCGCTGTTCCCGAACGAGTTCACCTGGGCCAACTACAAGACCATCTTCACCGACCCCGCCTGGTACTCGGGGTACATCAACAGCCTGATCTATGTCGGCATCAACACCGTCATCTCGCTCACGGTGGCATTGCCCGCGGCGTATGCGTTCTCGCGCTATTCCTTCCTGGGCGACAAGCACGTCTTCTTCTGGCTGCTCACCAACCGGATGACGCCGCCGGCCGTCTTCCTGCTGCCGTTCTTCCAGCTGTACACCACCGTCGGCCTGATGGACACGCACCTGGCGGTGGCGCTGGCGCATCTGCTGTTCAACGTGCCGCTGGCCGTCTGGATCCTCGAAGGGTTCATGAGCGGCATCCCGCGCGAGATCGACGAGACGGCCTACATCGACGGCTACTCCTTCCCGCGCTTCTTCCTCACCATCTTCCTGCCGCTGATCAAGGCAGGCGTCGGCGTGGCGGCCTTCTTCTGCTTCATGTTCAGCTGGGTCGAACTGCTGCTGGCCCGCACGCTGACCAGCGTGAATGCGAAGCCCATCGTCGCCACGATGACGCGCACCGTGTCCGCCTCAGGGATGGACTGGGCGACGCTGGCTGCGGCCGGCGTGCTGACCATCCTGCCCGGCGCCGTCGTGATCTGGTTCGTCCGCCATTACATCGCGAAGGGTTTCGCGATGGGCCGAGTCTAGGAGGGTGTGAGCCATGTTTGACTGGATGGTCTGGACGACGCCTGTCGCGGTGTTCTTCAGCTGCATCGCTCTGATGCTCGCCGGCATGACGGCGTGGGAGTTCAAGTCGCCCACCGTGATGCGCAAGGGGTTCCTGCCGATCGCCACCACGAGAGGCGACCGGCTCTTCATCGGGCTGCTCACCGCGGCCTACATCAACCTGGCCTTCATCGGCCTCGCGGGCAAGTTTGCCCAATGGTTCAGCCTCGAGCAGGAGCCCAGCATCTGGATCAGCTTCGTGCTGTCGATGGCAGTACTGGCGCTGGTCATGCGCCGCGGCTGATTCCGAGTTTCCCGACCACCAGCACACAACCACCAGCAGGAGAAGACATGAAGATGCGATACACAGCCCTAGCCCTGGCCGCCGCCTTGGCGGTGGGCAGCCATGCATTGGCCGGCGAGGCCGAGGCGAAGAAGTGGGTCGACAGCGAGTTCCAGCCGTCCACGCTGTCGAAGGACCAGCAGATGGCGGAGATGAAGTGGTTCATCGAGGCCGCTAAGAAGCTGCAGGCCAAGGGCGTGAAGGAGATCTCGGTGGTGTCCGAGACCATCACGACCCACGAGTACGAGTCGAAGACGATGGCCAAGGCCTTCGAGGAAATCACCGGCATCAAGGTCAAGCACGACCTGATCCAGGAAGGCGACGTGGTCGAGAAGCTGCAGACCTCGATGCAGTCCGGCAAGTCGATCTACGACGGCTGGATCAGCGACAGCGACCTGATCGGCACGCACTACCGCTACGGCAAGGTGCTGAACCTCACCGACTACATGGCGGGCAAGGGCAAGGAGTACACCAACCCCGGCCTGGACCTGAAGGACTTCATCGGCACCAAGTTCACCACCGCGCCGGACGGCAAGCTGTACCAACTGCCCGACCAGCAGTTCGCCAACCTGTACTGGTTCCGCGCCGACCTGTTCGCGCGCAAGGACCTGCAGGACAAGTTCAAGGCCAAGTTCGGCTACGACCTGGGCGTGCCGCTGAACTGGAGCGCCTACGAGGACATCGCCGAGTTCTTCACCAACGACGTGAAGACCATCGACGGCAAGCCGATCTACGGCCACATGGACTACGGCAAGAAGGACCCGTCGCTGGGCTGGCGCTTCACGGACGCCTGGTTGTCGATGGCCGGCACGGCCGACATCGGCGCGCCCAACGGACTGCCGATCGACGAGTGGGGCATCCGCGTGGGTGCCGACAAGTGCACGCCGGTCGGCGCGTCGGTGGCGCGCGGCGGTGCCACCAACTCGCCGGCGGCCGTCTACGCGCTGACGAAGTACGTGGACTGGATGAAGAAGTACGCGCCCAAGGAAGCCACCGGCATGACCTTCGGCGAAGCCGGCCCGGTACCGGCGCAAGGCCAGATCGCGCAGCAGATCTTCTGGTACACGGCCTTCACGGCCGACATGACCAAGAAGGGCCTGCCCGTGGTCAACGACGACGGCACGCCGAAGTGGCGCATGGCCCCCGGCCCGAACGGCCCGTACTGGAAGCAGGGCATGCAGAACGGCTACCAGGACGTCGGCTCCTGGACCTTCTTCGCCAACCACGACGAGAACAAGACGGCGGCCGCCTGGCTGTACGCCCAGTTCATCACGGCCAAGTCGACGTCCCTGAAGAAGACGCTGGTGGGCCTGACGCCGATCCGCGAGTCGGACATCCAGTCCAAGGCGATGACGGACATGGCGCCCAAGCTCGGTGGCCTGGTGGAGTTCTATCGCAGCCCGGCGCGCGTGGCCTGGAGCCCGACCGGCACCAACGTGCCGGACTATCCGAAGCTCGCGCAGCTCTGGTGGAAGAACGTGGCGCAGGCCGTCACCGGCGAGAAGACGCCGCAGGGCGCCATGGACACGCTGGCCGGCGAGATGGACGACGTGCTGGCCCGCCTGGAGCGCGCCGGCATGGCCAAGTGCCCGCCCAAGCTCAACGCCAAGGGCGACCCGGCCAAGTGGCTGAGCGACAAGGCCGCGCCCTGGGCCAAGCTGGCGAATGAAAAGCCGAAGGGCGAGACCATCGCCTACGACAAGCTGCTCGCCGCCTGGAAGGCCGGCAAGGCGCGCTGATTTCCTGACGATGTAGGGTTGGGCCGCGCTTGGGGCGCGGCCCTTTTTTTGCGCTCATCGCCGCGTAGGCGGGGCCCGGGAGGCTCTCAGGCGGTGGCGGACGAGAGCACGGCCAGCACATTGTTCGCGGCACCGACGCCCATGTTCACATAGGCATCGGAAGTGACGCCGCCGATGTGCGGGCTCAAGACGAGATTCGGCTCGCCGTGGAACGGATGCGGCGCCGCCATGGGCTCGACCGCGAAACTGTCCAGCCCCGCGGCGGCGACGTGGCCGGTGCGCAGGGCCGCCAGGAGCGCCGGCTCGTCGACCAGGCCGCCGCGTGCCGTGTTGACGACGATCACGCCGCGCTTGCAGGCAGCCAGAGACGTCGCGTTCAGCAACCCCTTGTTGTCCGGCGTCAACGGGCAGTGCAGCGAAATCGCATCCGCTTCGCGCCAGAGCGTCGCCAGGTCGACGGGCTGCACATGCGAAGGCAGGTCTTTCGCGTAAGGATCGTGCCCCTGCACCCGCATGCCCATCGCGTCACACATGCGCGCGAATCGCAGCCCGATGGCGCCCAGGCCCACCAGACCGATGGTGCGGCCGCCCAGTTCCACGCTCTTGTGCGTCGCCTTGTCCCAATGCCCGGCATGCATGCGCGCATTCAGCCGCACCACCGATTTGGCGCAGGCCAGCAGCAGCGCCAGCGCCTGCTCGGCGACGGCAGCCGCATTGGCGCCGGCAGCGGCCCGCACCTCGATGCCACGTGCCCCCGCGGCCTCCTTGTCGATGGTGTCCGTGCCGCTGCCGTGCTTGGAGATCACGCGCAGCGACGGCGCGGCGTCCATCACCGCGGCGCCGACTTTGCCGTAGCGCACGATGATGGCGACCGGGTCGTGGCTGCGGCACAGGGCGATGAGGTCCGGCTCCTGCGGGGTCCTGCCGGCGTAGACGATTTCGAACTCCGTGAGCAGCGCCAATGCTTGAGGCGCCAGGTCGGCTCCCGTCACCAGGATGGCGGGTCGCGCGCTCAAAGCGTCTCCCCTTCCTTCAGGACGCCCGCGGCCTGCAGCGCCTTGGCGAGCCACGGCGCCGCGGTGTTGCCCTCCAGGATCTGGCCGATGCGTGCCGCCTCGTCGGCCACCTTCCTGTGGGCGAGCGGCAGCAGGCTCTCGACCCGGACACGTTCGACGACCGTCACCCCGTCGGCGTCCGCCACGATCAGGTCGCCGGCATGCACCGTGACGCCGCCGCAGGTGATCGGGTGACCGATGCGGCCGGCCACGTTTTTCGTGGGGCCGTTCGGGTTGGTTCCCACGCAGAACACGGGGAAGTCCATCTCGTCGATTTCCAGGCTGTCGCGCGCGGCACCGTCGATCACCACACCGGCGATGCCGAGCTGCTTGCAGGCCGTCATCATGATCGTGCCCATCAGCGCGGCCGTCTGGTCGCCCTTGCCGTCGATCACCAGCACGTCCCCCGGCTTGGCCAGCGCGATGGCCGCATGGATCATCAGGTTGTCGCCGGGACGCACGTCCACGGTGAATGCGGGGCCCGCCAGCTTCATGCGGGGGCGCAGCGGCGCGATGCGGCCGTGCATGGCGCCGCGGCGGCCCGCGACGTCGGCCAGGATCGCGGCCTGGAACGCGGCGGCCTGGCGCACGAGGCCGGGCGAAACGCGCTCGAAGTCGCGCAGGATGTCTTGGCTCATGGTGTTCTCGATTCCTGCACTCAGTCGACTTTGGCGCCCGATTCCTTGACGATCGGCGACCAACGGGCGATCTCGTCGCGGATCAACTTGCCGAAGGCTTCCGGCGTGCTGCCGGCCACATCGGCACCCTGGTCACCCAGCTTTTTCTGCAGCTCGGCGTCTTGCAGCGCCTTGTTGATGTCGGCGTTGAGCTTGGCGGTGATGTCCTTCGGCAGGTTGGCCGGGCCCAGGATGCCGAACCAGGTGACGGCTTCGAAGCCCTTGTAGCCGGACTCGGCGATGGTCGGGACCTGGGCCAGGTCGTCGGCGCGCTTGGCGGACGTCACGGCGATCGGCCGCATCTTCCCGCTCTTGATGTGGCCCAGCAGGGTCGGAATGGACGATACGTACAGCTGCACCTGGCCGCTGATCACGTCGGTGGCCCCTTGCGCGGCGCCTTTGTACGGGATGTGCGTGAGCTTGATGCCCGCGACTTTCTGGAACGATTCGGCGGCCAGGTGCGCGACGGTGCCGTTGCCGGAGGTCGCGTAGTTGATGCTGCCCGGGTTGGCCTTCGCAGCCTTCACCACATCGTCGAGCGTCTTGAATCTGGAGTCCGACGCCGTGACGATCACCAGCGGGGAACTGGCCACCATGCTCACAGGCGTCAGATCCTTCAGGGGATCGTACGGAAGCTTCGAATAGAGCGTGGGATTGATCGCCAGGTTGCTGGTCTGGCCCAGGACGAGGGTGTAGCCGTCGGCGGGTGACTTTGCTGCCGCATCGACGCCGAGGTTGCCGCCGGATCCGGGCTTGTTCTCCACGATGAAGTTGTAGCCGGACTTGCCGATCTTGTTGGTGACTTCGCGGGCGATGATGTCGGTGCCGCCGCCGGCCGGGAACGGCACGACGAGGCGCACGGGCTTGGACGGCCACGCCTGGGCGTGGGCGGTGCCGGCAAGGACGCAGGCGGATGCGAAGGCGATCAGGCAGCGGCGGGAAATCGTCATGGGTCTTGTCTCCTGGGATGGCCGCGCACCCCATGGCGCGCGATGGGAGCGACTTTAGGCGAGTGTTCCGCACAGTACAATCATGGTTCACACAGTGAACCAAGGTGCGGCATGCGCAACTCATCCACCACACCCGAAGCGGACGGCGAGCCGGCTGGCGGCGTGATCGCGGTTTCACGCGCGCTGTCGTTGATGGAAGCGTTTGCGATCGGCGAGTCAGCGCTCTCGCTCGCGGAATTGAGCCGCCGCGCCCACATGCACAAGACCACCGCCTTGCGCCTGGCACGCACCCTGGCCTTGTCGAACTACATGGTCCAGACCGATGACGGACTCTGGCGATTGGGGCCTGCAGCGGGGTGGCTGGGGGCGCGCTACCAGGCCGGCTTCGACGTCAACAACGTGGTGGAGCCGGCACTGCACGAACTGGTGAAAGCCACCGGGGAAAGCGCATCGTTCTATGTGCGCGAGGGGGACATCCGCTCTTGCGTCGCCCGCGTGGAAGGGCCGCAGTCAGTGCGGCACAACGTCAGGATCGGCGAGCGGCTGCCCTTGGACCGTGGTGCGCCGGGGCGTGTGATCCTGGCCTTCAGCGGTGCGGCCGGTGAACCGTACGAAGGGATTCGCGAGCGCGGATTCCACATTTCGATGGGGGAACGCGAGTCGGAAGTCTCGAGTGTGGCGGCTCCGGTTTTCGCGCTGAACTGGCGGTTGCTGGGGTCGATGTGCATCTCGGGCCCGACATCCCGGCTGACCAAGGTGAAACTCGAGAAGCACGCGAAGAGCGTGATCCGCGCGGCGAACGAGTTGTCCTACGCCCTGGCAGGCGGAAGATCGGCGGCCACCCCGAAGGCGGTTTCGAAATGGCATCCGTGAACGGTCGATGGCGCCGTCACCCATGGCGCGTGCCCTTTGATCCGTCCGACTACTCCGCGCTGGCCGCGTCCAGCATCTGCATCGACTGCGGATCCAGAAACAGTTGCGCGGCCTGCACCAGGTCTTCCAGTTGCGCCAGCGATGTTGCGCTGGCAATGGGGGCCACCACCGCGGGTTGCTGCATCACCCACGCCACCGCGATGCGCGCGGGCGTGCTGCGGATCCGCTTGGCGACCTCGTCCAGTGTGGCCAGGATCTTCAGGCCGCGCGCGGTGAGGTACCGGCTCACCGTCGCGCCGCGCGCGGTCTTGCTGGCGTCGATCGCGCCGCCGCCGCTGTACTTGCCGCTCAGGAAGCCGGCCGCCAGCGTGTAGTAGTTGATGACACCGATGTTCTCCTGGACGCAAAGCGGCTCGAGCTCGTCCTCGTAGACGGCGCGGTCGTAGAGGTTGTAGAGCGGCTGCAGCGATTCGAAACGTGGCAGGCCCATGCGCTGGCTGATGGCCAGGGCCTCCGTGAGTCGGGCCGCGGTGTAGTTGGAAGCGCCGATCGCGCGGATTTTTCCTTCCTCGATCAGCTTCGCGAAGGCTTCCAGGGTGGCTTCCAGCGGCGTCTCCGGGTCGTCCTTGTGCGCCTGGTAGAGATCGATGCGGTCCACCTGCAGCCGGCGCAGCGACCCTTCGACCGCTTCGCGGATGCGGGCTGGCGCCAGGCCGACCTTGCCGGGCGCCATCTCCATGCCGACCTTGGTGGCGATCACGATGCGGTCGCGGCGCCCGCCGCCCTGGGCCAGCCAGCGCCCGATGACGGTCTCCGATTCGCCGCCGCTGTGGCCGCGGGCCCAGCGCGAATAGACATCGGCCGTGTCGACAAAGTTGAAGCCGGCGTCCAGCCAGGCGTCGAGCAGAGAGAAGGAGGTGCGCTCGTCGGCCGTCCAGCCGAAGACGTTGCCGCCGAAGCACAGGGGCGAGACCTTCAGGCCGGAGCGGCCCAGGGGACGGAGTTCCATGTCGATTCCTTCGATTTGTCGGGTCAGGCGTGCGCCACCACGCTGGGCGCAGTTTGCCGGATCAGGTCCAGCGCCGCCTTCTGCACCGGCGTCGCCGGACGCTGCAGGCTGGTTGCGAGCGAAAGCCGGATCGTCATGGCGGGCGTGCCGATGCGCTGGGCGGTGTAGGCGGAAGGCCTCGGTGAATTCAGCAGCGCATTGCGGGAGAGGATGGCACAGCCCGCGCCATCGAGCACCAGCTCGAGGATGGCCGAGACGCCGTCGATCTCCAAGACCACGTTGGGGCGGCAGCCGATGTCGGCCATCTGCGCTTCGACGTGCATGCGGATCGCGTTGGGCCGGGTGGGGATGACCAGCGGCAGCTGGGCCACCTCGGCCAGTTCGATGGGACCGGGCGGCGGGTCTTCGTGCAGGCCGGCGGGGCGGGCGCGCACCAGGAGGAGTTCCTCCTCCAACAGCGGACTCACGTCCAGTTCGCGGGATGCCTGCGCGTTGTACAGCACGACGATATCCAGCCGCCCGGCCACCAGGCCTTCCTGCAGCCCGCCCGACAGGCCCTCGCTGATGGACAGCCGCGCTTCCGGCAAGGCCTCGCGCACGGCGCGGGAGAGCGGGACGGTGAGCACGCGCGCCACGCTGCTGGGCAGGCCCACGGCCACGCGGCCGGAGAGGCCGCCGCGCAATCGGCCCAGGTCCTCGCGGGCGCGCTCGACCTGGTGCAGGATGCCGCGGCCATGGTCCAGCAGGAGTTTGCCGGCCTCGGTCGGGACCGCGCCCCGGCCATTGCGCACCAGCAGGGTCTGGCGCAGCTCCACCTCCAGCAGCCGCACCTGGCGGCTGAGGGCCGGCTGGGCCACGTCGAGCTCGATGGCCGCGCGCGTGAAGCTGCCCAGTTCGGCGACGCGAACGAAGTATTCGAGCTGTTTCAGGTCCATCCTGCCCTCAGTGTAGTGACATAGCATGCAGGCAGATATAAGTGCTTGTTCTAGCTGATAGCGGGCCCGGCGGCTTACTCCCGGACGCTGGCAAGCTCAGAATCCGCTCCCATGGCAGAAGACACGCAAATGCGTTTGGGCGGGATTTCGTCCATGGCGACGCGGCTGGTGCTCGCGGAGCTGGCCGCGGCGTATCGCGAACGCAGCGGCGTCGTCGTCGACATCGAATCGGTCGGGGGCGTCGATGCCGCGAAGCGGGTAGCGGCGGGCGAGCCGTTCGACGTCGTGCTGCTCGCGTCCGACGCGATCGACCAACTCGAGGCCGCGGGGCACGTCGTTGCTGGCAGCCGGGTGGACCTGTTCCGGTCTGGCGTGGCCGTCGCGATACGGTCCGGGGCGCCGGCGCCAGACATCGCCTCCGAGGAGGCCCTGAAGCGTGCCGTGCTCGCGGCCCGCAGCATCAGCCTTTCCACCGGGCCGAGCGGCGTGGCGCTGGCGAAGCTGTTCCAGCGCTGGGGCATCGCCGGCGACATCGCGCCGCGCATGGTCCAGGCGCCGCCCGGCGTGCCCGTTGGCACGCTCGTGGCGGCCGGCGAAGTCGAGCTTGGTTTCCAGCAATGGAGCGAGCTGATGCACCTCGAGGGCATCCAGGTGCTTGGCGCGCTGCCGGAGCCGGTGAAGATCGTCACCACGTTTTCAGGCGCCGTCTGCGCGGCGTCCACGCAGGGCGCGGCGGTGCGCGACCTGCTGCAGTACTTCGCCTCGTCCGGGGTGGAGGAGACAAAACGCAGGCACGGCATGGAGCCGGCCTGACCTCACGAAGCGAAGGACCCTCATGATCATCGATTGCCACGGCCACTACACCACCGCCCCCAAGGCGCTGGAAGAGTGGCGCAACAAGCAGATCGCCGGCATCCAGGACCCGTCCGCGATGCCCAAGGCGTCGGAGCTGAAGATCAGCGACGACGACATCCGCGAGACCATCGTCAACAACCAGCTGCGCCTGATGAAGGAGCGCGGCAACGACCTGACGCTGTTCTCGCCGCGCGCGAGCTTCATGGCGCACCACATCGGCGACTTCGAGGTCTCCAGCACCTGGGCCGCGATCTGCAACGAGCTGTGCTTCCGGGTGAGCAAGCTGTTCCCGGAGCACTTCGTGCCGGTGGCGATGCTGCCGCAGTCGCCCGGCGTGGATCCGAAGACCTGCATCCCCGAACTGGTGAAGTGCGTGGAGCAGTACGGCTGCGTCGGAATCAACCTGAACCCCGACCCTTCGGGCGGCCACTGGACCAGCCCGCCACTGACCGACAAGCTCTGGTACCCCATCTACGAGAAGATGGTCGAGTACGACATCCCCGCGATGATCCACGTGTCGACGTCGTGCAATGCGTGCTTCCACACCACCGGCGCGCATTACCTGAACGCGGACACCACGGCCTTCATGCAGTGCGTGCAGGGCGACCTGTTCAAGGACTTCCCGCAGCTGCGCTTCCTGATCCCGCACGGCGGCGGCGCCGTGCCCTACCACTGGGGCCGCTTCCGCGGTTTGGCGCAGGAGATGAAGAAACCGCTGCTGGATACGCACGTGATGAACAACATCTTCTTCGACACCTGCGTGTACCACCAGCCGGGCATCGACCTGCTGAACACGGTGATCCCGGTCAAGAACGTGCTGTTCGCCTCCGAGATGATCGGCGCGGTGCGCGGCATTGACCCGACCACCGGCCACTACTACGACGACACCAAGCGCTACATCGACGCCTCGAAGATCCTGTCCGCCGAGGACAAGCAGGCGGTCTTCGAAGGCAACACGCGCCGCGTGTTCCCGCGCCTCGACGCGCTGTTGAAGAAGCAAGGACGCTGAAATGTACGAACTCGGAGTCGTCTACCGCAACATCCAGCGCGCCGACGCGGCGACCGCGCAGGAACTCGGCCGGCTGGGTTCGGCCACCGTGCACGAGGCGCAGGCCCGGGTCGGCCTGATGCAGACCTACATGCGGCCGATCTATGCCGGAGCACAAGTCTCGGGCACGGCCGTCACGGTGCTGCTGCACCCCGGCGACAACTGGATGATGCATGTGGTCGCGGAGCAGATCCAGCCGGGCGACATCGTGGTGGCTGCCATCACCGCACCTTGCACGGACGGGTATTTCGGCGATTTGCTGGCGACCTCGTTCCAGGCGCGTGGCGCCCGCGCCCTGATCATCGACGCCGGCGTGCGCGACGTGAAGACGCTGCAGGAGATGGGCTTCCCCGTCTGGAGCAAGGCGATCAGCTCCAAGGGCACGATCAAGGCGACCATCGGCTCCGTCAACATCCCCGTGGTCTGCGCCGGCATGCTGGTCACGCCCGGAGACGTGATCGTGGCCGATGACGACGGGGTGGTTTGCGTGCCGGCCGCGACGGCGAAGAAGACGCTGGACGCTGCCGCCGCGCGCGAAGCCAACGAGGGCGAGAAGCGGGCGAAGCTGGCCTCGGGCGTGTTGGGCCTCGACATGTACAAGATGCGCGAGCCGCTGGAAAAGGCGGGCCTGAGGTACATCGATTGAGCACCACCTTCACGAAGACCCCCGGCTGGCTCGACTGGTATTCGGGCCCGACCCAGCCGCAATTCAAGCTGCCGCCCGGCAGCGTCGACGCGCACTGCCACGTGTTCGGCCCGGGCGCCGAATTCCCGTTTGCGCCGGAGCGCAAATACACGCCGTGCGACGCCAGCAAGCAGCAGCTGTTCGCGCTGCGTGATCACCTGGGCTTCGACAAGAACGTGATCGTTCAGGCCACCTGCCACGGCGCGGACAACAGCGCGATGGTGGACGCACTGCGCCACTCGAACAACAAGGCGCGGGGCATCGCCACGGTCCGGCGCTCGGTCACCGACGCGGAACTGCAGGACATGAACGCCGCCGGCGTGCGCGGCGTGCGCTTCAACTTCGTCAAACGGCTGGTCGACTTCACACCGAAGGACGAGCTGATGGAGATCGCCGCGCGCATCGCGCCGCTCGGCTGGCACGTCGTCATCTACTTCGAGGCGGTGGACCTGCCGGAGCTGTGGGACTTCTTCACCGCGCTGCCGACCACTGTGGTCGTGGATCACATGGGCCGGCCCGACGTGACCAAGCCGATCGACGGCCCCGAGTTCGAGCTGTTCCTGAAATTCATGCGCGAGCACGAGAACGTCTGGAGCAAGGTGAGCTGCCCGGAGCGCCTGTCGGTGAGCGGTCCGCCCGCCCTGAACGGCGAACGCAATGCCTACCGCGACGTCGTGCCCTTCGCGCGCAAGGTCGTGGAAACCTTCCCCGACCGCGTGCTGTGGGGCACCGACTGGCCGCACCCGAACCTGAAGGACCACATGCCCGACGACGGCCTGCTGGTCGACTTCATCCCGCACATCGCGACCACCGCCGAGCTGCAGCGCAAGCTGCTCGTGGACAATCCGACCCGTCTCTACTGGCCGGAAGAAAACAAGCGATGAAAACACTCCCGAAGCTCTTGGCCGCGTCCGCCTTTCTGGCGGTGATGGGCGGATGCGCGAACGCGCCGCTGACCGCGAACCCGGAGCCGGTCTGCGCAGCTCTGGCCGGCCGCACCATCCTTCCGGCCGCCATCGGGTTGCCGAGCGGCGCCGCCACGATCGACACGGCGGTGCTGGTCGCGGCCAGCGAGCAGGTGGTGGCTGAGCGCGGCCCGACGCCCGCGGCGACCATCACACCCGCCATGCCGGTGCACTGCAAGGTGCTGGGGCGGATCGCGCCGCTGAACGGCGATGCGCCGCCGATTCATTTCCAGGTGAACCTGCCGGTCCACTGGAACGGCCGTTCGGTGCAGTACGGCGGCGGCGGCTTCAACGGCGTGCTGATCACCGGCACGGCACTGGTTCCCGCGGCCCGTTTCGAGCAGCCCGCGCCGCTCATGCGCGGCTACGTCACGTACGGCACGGACTCGGGCCATCAGAACAAGCCCGGCGAGCCGCCGCAAGCCTTCGCTCTCCATCCGGAGGCGCTGGAGAACTTCGCCCACGCGTCATACAAGAAGGTGCGCGACGTGGCCGTCGCCATCATGCAGTCCGCCTACGGCAAGCGTCCCGACAAGCTGTATTTCGTGGGCAGTTCCGAAGGCGGCCGCGAAGGGCTCACGATGGCGCAGCGCTACCCGCGCGACTTCGACGGCATCCTGAGCCGCGTGCCGGTCCTCAACTGGACCGGGCTGCAGCACGCAGGCCTGCGCGATGGCCTGGCCCTGGTGGGCGATGGCTGGTTGCGCCCGGCCCAGGTGAAGTTCGTGCATGACGCGGTGCTGGCCTCGTGCGACGCCGCCGATGGCCTGGCCGACGGCATCATTTCCGACCCTGTGCGCTGCCGCAACCGGCTCAACATGGACAGCCTGCGTTGCCTCACGTCCACGTCGCCGCACTGCCTCAACGATGCGCAGGTCAAGGCCATCCGCACGCTGCATTCGCGGCTGTCTTTCGATTTCGACCTGGCCAACGGCGTGCGCGACTATCCTGGCCGCGGCCCCAGCGGAGAAGGAACGCCTGCCGCGGGCCCGACCGGCGGCTGGCAGGCCTGGTGGACCGGCAACGCGGCGCCAGCCTTCCCGCCGGTGCAGGCGAACGGTATCGCCTGGTTCTATGGCGCCGGCGCGATCCAGTACTTCTATGCGCGCGACCCCAACCTCGACGTCCGCAAATACAACCCGCAGGACCACCTGCCGCGCATCCGCCAGGTCTCGGCGCTGATGGACGCGACCAACCCCGACCTCACCGAGTTCCGCCAGCGCGGCGGCAAGCTGATCATGTTGGAGAACATGGGCGACTACGCGCAGAGCCCGTATGCCGGCATCGGCTACTTCCAGTCGGTCGTCAAGCGCATGGGCGAATCGCGCGTCGAAGATTTCTTCAAGCTCTACACCGCGCCGGGCGTGGATCACGTCGGCACGGGCGCGCCCGGCAACGCCGAACTGTTCCCCGCCCTGGTGGACTGGGTCGAAAACGGCCGTGCGCCCGGCGGTCTGGCCGTCGTCGAGCAGGAAGCCAAACCGCCTTTCCGCGTGACCCGTGCGCGTCCGCTCTGCGAGTGGCCGAAGTGGCCGCGCTATCGCCGCGGCGACGTCAATGCGGCCGAGAGTTTCGAGTGCGTCGATTGACAAGGAGACCGCACATGCCCCTGGACAAACCATACACCGACATCCCCGGCACGACCATCTTCGACGCCGAGCAGAGCCGCAAGGGCTACTGGCTCAACCAGTTCTGCATGTCGCTGATGAAGGCCGAGAACCGCGAGCGCTTCAAGAAGGACGAGCGCGCCTACCTCGACGAGTGGGCGATGACCGAGGAGCAGAAGCAGGCCGTGCTCACTCGCGACATGAACCGCATGATCGCCGCGGGCGGCAACATCTACTTCCTGGCCAAGATCGGCGCCACCGACGGCAAGAGCTTCCAGCAGATGGCCGGTTCCATGACCGGGATGAGCGAGGATGCCTACCGCGAGATGATGATCGCCGGCGGCCGCCCTTCGACCTGGACCCCACCCGCGAAGGACAAACCGTAATGGCCCGCATCACCGCATCCGTCTACACCTCGCACGTGCCCGCCATCGGCGCGGCCATGGACCTGGGCAAGACCCAGGAGCCGTACTGGCAGAAGGTGTTCTCCGGCTACGAACCTTCGCGCGAGTGGATCAAGGCGAACAAGCCCGATGTCGTGTTCCTGGTCTTCAACGACCACGCCACCGCGTTCAGCCTGGATTTCATCCCCACGTTCGCCATCGGCACCGCAGCCGAGTTCGCGGTGGCCGACGAAGGCTGGGGACCGCGGCCGGTGCCCAAGGTGATCGGCGCGCCCGAACTCGCCTCGCACATCGCGCATTCGGTCATCCAGCAGGACTTCGACCTCACCATCGTCAACAAGATGGATGTGGACCACGGCCTCACGGTGCCGCTCTCCCTGATGTGCGGGCAACCGCAGGAATGGCCGTTCAAGGTCATCCCCTTCGCCGTCAACGTGGTGCAGTACCCTGTGCCCAGTGGCATGCGCTGCTTCAAGCTGGGGCAGGCGATCCGCAAGGCGATCGAAAGCTTCGACGAAGACGTGAACGTGCAGATCTGGGGCACGGGCGGCATGAGCCACCAGTTGCAGGGCCCGCGCGCCGGGCTGATCAACAAGGACTTCGACAACCGCTTCCTCGACCAGTTGCTGGCCGACCCGGAAGCGCTGGCGCAGAAGCCGCACATCGATTACGTGCGGGAGGCTGGCAGCGAAGGCATCGAGCTGGTGATGTGGCTGATCGCGCGGGGTGCGATGGCAGATGTTGCCGGCGGTGCCAAGCCCACCTTGAAGCATCGCTTCTATCACGTGCCCGCCTCGAACACGGCTGTTGGCCACATGATCCTGGAGAACAATTAGCATGACGCAACCTCTACGCATCGCCCTCGCTGGCGCGGGCGCCTTTGGCCAGAAGCACCTGGATGCCCTCAAGCTGATCGACGGCGTGCAGGTCACATCGGTGATCGGTCGCGAGCTGGACAAGACCAAGGAAGTCGCCGCGAAGTACGGCATCGGCCACGCGACGACCGATCTGGGCGAGACCCTGGCGCGCGCCGACGTGGACGCCGTCATCCTGTGCACGCCGACGCAGATGCACGCCGAGCAGTCCATCGCCTGCATGAACGCCGGCAAGCATGTGCAGGCCGAGATCCCGCTGTGCGACAAGCTGTCGGATGGCCAGGCCGTGGTCGCCCTGCAGAAGAAGACCGGACTGGTCGCCATGTGCGGCCACACGCGCCGCTTCAACCCCAGCCACCAGTTCGTCCACAAGAAGATCAAGGCGGGCGAGTTCGCCATCTACCAGATGGATGTGCAGACCTACTTCTTCCGCCGCACCAACATGAACGCCCTGGGCCAGCCGCGCAGCTGGACCGACCACCTGTTGTGGCACCACGCCGCGCATACCGTCGACCTGTTCCAGTACCAGACGGGCAGCAAGGTGGTGAAGGCGAATGCGATCCAGGGGCCGATCCATCCCACGCTGGGCATCGCCATGGACATGAGCATCCAGCTGCAGGCCGAGAACGGCGCCATCTGCACCTTGTCGCTGTCGTTCAACAACGAAGGCCCGCTCGGCACGTTCTTCCGCTACATCGGCGACACCGCGACCTACATCGCGCGCTATGACGACCTGTTCAATGGCAAGGAGGAGAAGATCGACGTGTCCAAGGTCGACGTCTCGATGAACGGCATCGAACTGCAGGACCGCGAGTTCGTCGCTGCGATCCGTGAGAAGCGCGAGCCGAACGCCAGCGTGGCGCAGGTGCTGCCTTGCTACGAGGTGCTGGACCAGCTGGAGCGGCAGCTCGTCGCTTGAGGGTGTCTGCGCGGCAGCAATTCGCCTATCGCTGTCCTCGCAGGGTCCCGCCCTCGCTCTGGGCCGCGTTCTTCAAGCCGACCCACAGCAGTGTGTTGCCGCTGGTGTCGAGCGTGCTGTAGGCGACCCCGGACAGCGGAAGGCTGCAGTGCTCCGTCGGGTTCGGCACGGTCAGGGAGATATTGAAGACGTTCTTGCCGCTGGGACGGGGAACGATGGTGCCAACGAGGGTGCAGTTCGGAAGCACGACCGTGGTGGCGCCGTCGGCGGCCACGGTCAGCGTTCCTGACTCGCCCAGGGTGCTGGTGAAGGGCCAGCCGCCGCTGATCGTGGCCAGGCTGGCTGCCTGGTCATAGTTGTAGCGGGCGACCGGCACGCCAGTGGCGCTCAGGACCCCAGCGCCGGTCTGGCCCGTGATCAGGATCTGGCCGTTGAGGCTGGACCGGTTGACGTAGGTGGCGGTCACGCTCCCGGTGTTGCTGTGCTCGTCGCCGGGAAGATCGAGGACGCTTCCGCTGTAGCTCCCATTGCCCGAAGATCCGCTCGCCACCACGGTCCCCTCCAGCAGCGTCAAGCTCGTGGCGCCGGTGCCGTAGGCGAGCCAGATCTCGTCGTTCTCCAGCGCGAGCGCGGTCACCTTCACGGGGTCGGTGCCGTTCACGACGGTGCCTTCGTAGGCGCCATCGAGCTTGAGAGTGCTGGTCGACCCGCCGCCGGCAGGAGTGGCGAACACCAGGCGCTTGAGCGGGATGACGCGTCCGTCGGGCAGCGTGAGTTCGGCCGTGGTGCCGGTGATGCCGCGGAACGTGATGGTTCCCGGGCTGCCGGCACCCTGCGGCGCCCGGTAGGTGCCGCCCAGGGCTTGACCGCCCTGGTAGCTCTGCAGCGCGGCCGTGAAGCTCAGGTTGGTCATGGTCCCCACGGCGAGGTACCAGGTCGGTTGCCCTGTCGCGTCGTACATGTAGCTGGACATGGCGGCCGTGGTGCCCTGGATGTCCAGGAAGAATCCGCGGCCGCTTTCAGCCTCGTTCCACCAGAGCCCGCCTTGCAGGCCGACGGACGAGGGGGAGGCCACGCTGCCGCTCAGCGCGAACCGCTGCACGGGGACCGTGCGCTGGCCGGTTGCCGTGTCGAACCGCAACGAACCCGCCGTGGTGCTCGAGAGCGTGAAGGTGACCGTTGCCACCGTGCTCGAGGAGCTTGGGGCGCGATAGGTGCCGGTCAAGGTCTGGCCGCCGGCATAGCGGGTGAGGTTGCCGCGGTAGCTTCCATCGCTCTGGCGGGGCAGCGGGCCCACATACCAGGCCGCCTTGCCGTCGGCCTCGTACATGTACGCGCCAAGGCTGACGATGTCGCCCTGGAGTTCGACGGCGAAGCCGCTGCCCGACTCGGCCGGATTCCACCAGACCCCCGTCTGCGGCTCCAGGCCACCGTCCTTGAGAACAAGTCCCGGACCCGAAGAGCCCTCGCTGCCGCCGCATGCCGCGAGTCCCAGGAACAGCGACAATGCCGCCAGCCAGCGAACACATAGTCCCGACTTCGTCATCGCGATCTCCTCTCCGGTCGTGGCTCGACCATAGGCCTGGATGGCGGAAGGCGTCAAGCCTCGAACGAGTGGAATGCGGTCGGGCCGACCAACGGATGCACGCGCATGAAAACTCGGAACATTGGCCCTTTCACCGTCAGCGCCATCGGCCTCGGGTGCATGAACCTGAGCCACGCCTACGGTACGCCGCCGCCCCCGGAGCAGGGTGAGCGGGTGCTGCTGGCGGCGCTCGATTCGGGGGTGACCCTGTTCGACACGGCGGCGCTCTACGGCCTGGGCAGCAACGAATTGCTGGTCGGCCGTGTGCTGAAGCCGCATCGGGGGCGTATCACGCTGTGCAGCAAAGGCGGGCTCGCTGGCGTGACAGGGGACGACGGTGTGCGGCGCCGCGTCATCGACGGCCGGCCGGAAGCCATCCGCCGCGATTGCGAGAACAGCCTGCGTTCGCTGCAGACCGACGTGATCGATCTCTACTACCTGCACCGCTGGGACAAGAAGGTGCCCATCGAGGAGAGCGTTGGGGCGATCAGCCGGCTGGTGGAACAGGGCAAGGTGCGAACCCTCGGCTTGTCGGAGGTGTCGGCCGCCACCATTCGCAAGGCGCATGCCGTGCATCCGGTGACGGCGGTCCAGACCGAATACTCGCTCTGGACGCGCAACCCGGAGATCGCGGTGCTGGACACCTGCCGCGAGATCGGGGCGGCCTTCGTGGCCTTCAGCCCGGTCGCGCGTGCTTTCCTGTGCGATGCGCTGCACGACGTCTCGTCGCTGGACGCCAAGGACATCCGGCGCACCATGCCGCGGTTCGAGCCGGCCAATTACGCGCAGAACCTGAAGCTGCTGCCCGGCTACAAGGCATTGGCCCAGGAGGCGGGTTGCACGCCGGCGCAACTCGCCCTGGCCTGGCTGCTCCACAAGGCGCCGCACATCGTTCCCATTCCCGGCACCACCAGCGTAGAGCATCTCCGGGAGGACCTGGCGGCCGCCGATGTGAAGCTTTCCCCGGACTTGCTGATCCGGCTGGAGGCGCACATCAACCAGCGGACGGTCACCGGGCATCGCTACAGTGCGCAGGCGCGCTCCGAGGTGGACACCGAGGAATTCGACCCGCCGGTCTAGGGGGCCGGGCGAGGGCGCCCCGCCAGCAGCACGTGCAGCCCGGCGGCCACCAGCAGCACGATGCCGCACCAGGCGAGCAGGTTGGGCACGTCGCCCCAGACGGCATAGCCCAGCACGAGCGCGAACAGCAGGCCGGTGTAGCGGAAAGGCGCGATCAGGCTCATCTCGCCGTCGCGCATGGCCACGATCAGCAGGTAGTAGCCGGCACTCAGGAACAGGCTGGCTGCGGCGAGCAGGCCCAGCTGCCACGCCGCGACCGGCACCCATGTCTGGACCAGGGTCCAGCTTCCCGCGAACAGCGTGACCGCCAGCGCCGTGCTGAGGGTGACGAGCAGCGACGGGATGCTGCGCGGGATCGTGCGCGTCATCAGGTCGCGCGCCGCGTGCAGCAGCGTGCCGAACAGGCAGAGCAGGGCATAGCCGTTGAAGCCCTCGCTGGCCGGCTGCACCACCAGGAGCACGCCCAGGAAACCCACGGCGATGGCGACCCAGCGCGCCGGGGTCACGCGCTCGCCGAACGCCAGGATGGCGAACAGCGTGATGACCAGCGGCGTGGCCATGTTGATCGCGGTCGCGTTGGCCAGCGGCATGTTGAAGACCGCGATCAGGTACGTGAAGGTGGCGCAGGCGTCGAGGAAGGCCCGCAGCAGCACCCGCCGGTCGCGCAGGGCGGGCACACCGCCCAGCAGGCCCATCGCCTGCGCGGCGGCCAGCAACAGCAGCGACGCGAAAACACCGCGCAGGAAGATCAGCTGGGCCGCCGGCAGCGACTGGCTCACGTACTTGACCAGCGTGTCGTTGGTGACGAAGGCGCACATGCCGGCGACCATCGCCAGGATGCCGCGGTGGTTGGGCGTCATGGCAGCTGATCATAGGCCGCCGCCGAAACAAACTGAAAAAGAGCGAAACCCCACCGCGATGACGCCGCGCCGGCGCCCGCGCATCCTTGGCAGCCTCAACTCTGCAAGGAAACCGCCATGCGCACCTGGATCCGCCGTTCCGTTCTCGCCGTCTTCGGCGCCACCATCGCCCTCGGCGGCCTCGCCGCCTGCGGGCACCATCACGACCGCCATGCCTGGAGCAAGGCCACGCCCGAAGAGCGCGCCAAGATGCGCGAGAAGATGGTGGACCGCGTGGCCGGCAAGCTCGACCTGAACGCTGAGCAGAAGGCGAAACTCGGTGTCCTGGCCGATCGCCTGCAGGAACAGCGCGCCACGCTGATGCCAGCGGGCACCGACCCGCGCGCCGAGGTGCGCTCGCTGGTGGCCGGCGACAAGTTCGATCGCGCCAAGGCCCAGGCCTTCGTCAGCCAGAAGACCGAGGCGGTGCAGAGCAAGAGCCCGCAGGTGGTCGCCGCGCTCGGCGATTTCTACGACAGCCTGAATCCGCAGCAGCAGGCCAAGGTGCGCGAGTTCATGGACAGGCGCCGCGGCTGGGGACGTTCCTGAAGCGGCCGCGCAGCGCGCCGGTGCCACAATGCCCGGCATGCCGCGCATCCTGCTGATCGACGACGACCAGGGACTGGGCGAACCGCTCGCCGCCTACGTCGCCAGGTTCGGGCTCGACCTGACCCAGGCCTTCCGGCCTTCGGAAGGCCTGCGGCGCCTGCGCGCGGAGCACTTCGACGCCGCGATCCTCGACGTGATGCTGCCGGAGATGGATGGCTTCGCGTTGTGCCGCGCCATCCGCGCGGAAAGCGATCTGCCGCTGGTCATGCTGACCGCCCGTGGCGAAGTGATGGACCGCGTGGTCGGGCTCGAACTGGGCGCGGACGACTACCTGCCCAAGCCTTTCGAGCCGCGTGAACTGGTGGCGCGGCTGCAGACGGTGCTCCGCCGGCGCGGTCCGGCCGGAGCCGATGGGCGGTTGCGGTTTGAAGGGCTGCTGATCGACCCGGTGACGCGCGGGGTCCAGCGGCAGGGCGCCGCGGTGGAGCTCACCAGCAACGAATTCGACCTCCTTCTGCTGCTGGCCCGCGAGCCGGGCAAGGTGTTCACGCGCGACGACATCCTGAATCACCTGCGAGGCCACGAGGCCGAACTCTTCACGCGCGCGGTGGACATCGTCGTCAGCCGGCTGCGCAAGAAGCTCGAGCCGGTGGATGCCATCAAGACGATGCGCAATGCCGGGTATGCGCTGGCTCTACGCCCTGAGCGGAGCGCCGGCAGCCATGCCTGAGGCATCGGGCCGCCCTGGCGTGGGCGAACCACGCCCCCGGCCGCAGTGGCATCGCCGCGTCCGCCATGGCCTGCGCCACACAGTCAAGGCACGACTGGTCGCGCTCTTCCTCCTGCTCGCCCTGGGGATGACCGGTGCTTTCCTGTTCGGCACGCAGCGCGCGCTGACCGTCGGCTGGCGCGATGCGGCCCGGCCGCTGGTGAGCGATTACGTGGATCGGCTGGCGGCGGAAATCGGATCGCCGCCGAGCCGCGACCGCGCCCGGTCGCTGGCCGAACGGCTGCCGGTGCGCATCCGCATCACCGGCCCCGAGCTGCGCTGGCAGAGCGGCGACTTCGAGGACGACGACGAACACCGCTACTGGAACCGGCGTGATGAACACGGCCGCGAGGTGAGCCTGCTCGCCCGCACCACGGCCGACGGGCACCGGATCGAGTTCGGCGTGGACACGCGGCCCTGGCGCAGCCGTCCGCGCATCGTCGGCTGGGCCACGCTGGCCGTGCTGCTGGGCCTGACGGCGCTGGCCTATGCCTATGTGCGCCGCCTCTTGCGCCCGCTGGACGATATCCGCGATGGCGCGCGCCGTTTCGGCGATGGTGAGTTCACGAAGGCCATTCCGATCCGCCGCCGCGATGAACTCGGTGAGCTCGCGGGCGACATCAATGCAATGGCTTCCAGCCTGCACGGCATGCTGGAGGCGAAGCGCACGCTGCTGCTGGCCATCAGCCACGAGTTGCGCAGCCCCATCACGCGGGCCCGCCTGCACACGGAGCTGTTGCCGGAGGGCGGCGAGGGTGGCCTGCGCAAGGAGGCCCTGCTGCGCGACCTGGCCGAGATGAGCACGCTGGTCACCGACCTGCTGGAAAGCGAGCGCCTGGGCGCGGGACACGCGGCGCTGCAACTCGCCGACACCGACCTGGCCGCGCTCGCGGCCGAAGTCGTCGCCGCACTGGCCGCGACCCAGCCGGACGCCCCACCGGTCACGCTCGACGTGACACCGGGCCTGCCCATGCTTCGCCTGGACCCGACACGCATCCGCCTGTTGCTGCGCAACTTGCTCGCCAACGCGTTGCGCCACGGCGCCGGTGAGACGCCGCCGGTGCTTCGCATCCTCCATGGGCCCGGCGAGCCCGCCATCGTCGCCCTGAGCGTGCGCGACCACGGCCCGGCGGTGGACGCCGCGGCGCTGCCGCATCTGGGTGAACCCTTCTGGCGCCCCGACAGCGCGCGTGAACGTGCGACCGGCGGTGCGGGCCTGGGCCTGTATCTCTGCAGACTGGTCGCGCAGGCACATGGCGGCCGCATGGTGATCCGCTTGGCCGAGCCCGGCCTGGAAGTGCTCGTGACGCTGCCGATACCCAAAGTCTCCTGACATTTGCCGCGCCGCGCGACTTGCCACTGCCACGCGTTTGCCGCAAGCTGGCGCCCCTACTCACGCAAGGCGCAACCATCATGGACACCAAGACCCTGGCCCACGAATTCACCAAGCTCTGCCAGGACGGCCAGTTCGACGAGGCGGGCAACCGCTTCTGGTCGGAGCAGGTCGTCTCGCTGGAACCGATGGAAGGAGAGATGGCTCGCGCCCAGGGCCGCAAGGCGTTGGAGGGCAAGGGCCAGTGGTGGTATGCGAACCATGAAATCCACTCCACCAGCACCGAGGGTCCCTACGTGCACGGCGACCAGTTCGCGGTGCGTTTCAACATGGACATCACGCCCAAAACCGGCGACACGGCAGGCCAGCGGATCCAGATGACCGAGGTCGGCCTCTACACCGTCAAGGATGGCAAGATCACCGAGGAGCGCTTCTTCTACGGCGGTTGAGCCGCTCCGCCGGCCGCTTGCGACACCCGGCGTGCCGGCGTATCCTGATGCCGTCCCGATTGGATTTTGGGGGACGGCCATGAACCACTCCGCGGAACCCGACGACATGCCGGGCCTGAGCGTTTTCGAGAAGTCCTGTGCCTACTGCGGGGCCCGCTTCCGCGTGCTGGCCTCGCACCTGCCGCGCCAGGACGTGCCCGAAGCCTATGCCTGTCCGGAGTGCGGCAAGCACTACGAGCTGGAATCCGCGGTCGAGCCCGAGGTGCGGCTGCTCAAGCCGCGCAGCGACGGCAAGCAGGACCGCTACCAGGAAACCATGTTCTGAATCCGGGATCGACTGCGTGGTCAGGGGCCCACGCGCCGCTTCACCTCGGCGACGCAGCGGTCGTCGGCGTCCTTGAAGGCCGCGTTCACCACCGCGGCCCGCGCGTCGGGCAGGGTGCAGTCGCTGGAGCCGTCGCGTTCGCCGTGCAGCTGGTCGCAGCGGGCGCGCACCTGGGCAGGGTCGCCCTGGCCGTCGCGCAGGCACTCCGCGTGGCGCTGCTCTTCCTGCGAAGCCACGGCCATGCAGGCCGAAGCCCAGGTGACGTCATAGTGCAGGCGCGCCGATTGCCGGCAATGGTCGAGTCCGGACTGCCCGGCAGTGGAACGTGCCTCGGCCCGGCTGACCTCGTCGGGCAGGTAGATGACGTAGTGGTGGAAGATGCCGGCGCCCGCCATCAACACCGCCGCCGCGACGGACGCCTTCAGCCACTGGTCGATGGAGTGCATTGCATTGCCCTCGATCCCAAAGGGTAGTCCCGCGCGCGCCGGACCACAAGGCGAAAGTCTCGTGAAAGCCCGATTTTCCTGACGCCTTGCCAGCGCAGGACGTACGATCGGCATTGGTATCGCAAGCTCGACCAGAGGAGTCCGCCATGCTGTCCCCCGAAGACATCGCCCGGCTGGTGCCGGCGGAACAGGACCGTTTCCGCAGCCCGATCCCGACGCGCCCGGTGGCGAGCGACGAGTACCTGCCCGCGCCGCAGTCGGCGAAGCAGCGCGAGTTCGAGGCGCGCGTGCGCTCGCTCGGGAGCGAGCTGGCGCGCCAGCAGGGGGTCTCGCGCCGCCGCTTCTTCCAGGGCGCAGCCGGCATGGCCGCGGCCTTCGTCGCGATGAACGAAACCTTCGGCCCGCTTTACCTGGTGAGCCGCGCCGAAGCGCAGACCCCCGAGCTGGCCAACGCCCGGGCGGCATCGCTCAAGGGCCAGTTCATCATGGACATGCACACGCACTTCCTGCGCGACGACACGCGGCTGGAAGGCTTCGTGCGTTCACGCGAAGCGGTGGGCAAGGCCGGCTGGAACCCGGCCCTGGTGGGCAAGCCGCAGACGCTGGACGACCTGAAGTTCGCCAACTACTTCAAGGAGATCTACCTCGACAGCGACACCAAGGTCGCGCTGATCTCCGGCTCGGGCTCCGAGGAGCCGCGCGACTGGTTTCTCACCAACGAGATGAAGGCGCAGGCGCGCGACAACGTCAACGGCAAGGCAGGTGCCAGGCGGATGTTCTCGCACGCCATCTTCATGCCCGGCCTGCCGGGCTGGCTGGACAAGGTGGACGAGGACATCGAGAAGCTGAAGCCGGATTCGTTCAAGGGTTACACCGTCGGCGACAACACCAACAAGCATCTGGCCCGCCACCCCTGGCACCTGGACGACGAGAAGCTGCTGTACCCGTTCTACGAGAAGCTGGCCAAGGCCGCGCGCACCCGGCCCAGCCTGGCGAACGTGTGCGTGCACAAGGGGCTGTTTCCGGAGTCGGTCACGCAGCGCTTCCCGGACTTGTTGCGTCATGCGGACGTGCGCGACGTCGCCAAGGCCGCGAAGGACTGGCCGCAGCTCAATTTCGTCATCTACCACTCGGCGTACCGCTCGGGTCCGGTGGCGCCCTCGTGGGAGCAGTTCGAACGCACCGGCCGCATCGACTGGGTGACGGACCTGTCGGAGATCGCCGGCAAGCACGGCGTGAAGAACGTCTACGCCGACCTGGGGCAGATCTTCGCGCAAAGCACCGTGTCCGAGCCGCGCCTGTGCGCCGCGATGCTGGGCCAGCTGGTGATGGGGCTGGGTGCTGACCACGTGGTGTGGGGAACGGACGCCGTGTGGACTGGCGCGCCGCAGTGGCAGATCGAGGCGCTCAGGCGGCTGGAGATCCCCGAGGAGATGCAGAAGAAGCATGGCTTCGCGCCGCTGGGCGCGGCGGATGGGCCGGTGAAGAGCGCCATCTTTGGCGGCAATTCGGCCCGGCTGTATCACTACAAACCGGAGCAGCGCGCGGCGCTGGCGAGCGACTTCGTGGCAACGGCGAAGGCGGAGTACGACCTGCACGGGGAAGGGCGGACGAACCTGCGGTACGGATACATGCAGCCGGCGACGGGCTGAGAGCGCGAGCAGGAGCTGTTGGCTGCTTTCAGCGTTTAGCCTTCGCCCGGGCGGGGCGGGCTGGCTCGGGATCCACCGCCTGCGGATCGATCCAGTGCCTGATGCGCTCCGCATCGGCGCTGCGCTTGGCATGGTTGCCCGCATCCAGCAGCACCATCACCAGGTCACGGTCCTTCACCTGGGTGCGCATCACGACGCAATGGCCCGCCTCCCTGATGTATCCGGTCTTTTGCAGGCTGATGTCCCAGACGGGGTTCTTCACCAGCCGGTTGGAACTGGTGTATCGCAGCGCCCTTTGGCCTGAGTTGAAGACGCGGTTCTCGGCCGTCGAATACTCGCGCAGGATGCGTACGCGCGAAGCGGCGAGGACCAACGTCGCCAGGTCACGGGCACTCGACTGGTTGGCGCTGGACAGGCCTGTCGGATCGACGTAGTGCGTCCGCATCATGCCCAGGGATCGGGCGCGCCCGTTCATCGCCGCGACAAAGGCCGGGAGGCCCCCGGGGTAGGTGCGGCCCAGGGCGTGGGCCGCGCGGTTTTCGCTGGACATGAGGGCGAGGCGCAGTGCCTCGTCACGGCTGAGCAATGTGCCGACTTTCAGCCGCGACCGGCTGTGCTTTTCGACGTCCACGTCGTCGTCCGTGATCTCGATCACCTCGTACAGCGGCACGTTGGCCTCGACGATGACCAGCCCCGTCATCAGCTTCGTGATGGACGCCATCGGCAGGACGGCAGCCTCGTTTTTCGCGAGGAGCGTTTCGCGCGTGCCGGCGTCGATCACCAGGGCGGCACTGGAGTCCAGTCCCAGCGGGTCAGTGACCTTGTCGAGGCCGGCTGCTTGAGCGGCCGAACGGCGTGGCAGGATTCTTTCGATCGGGCCGGCACGGTCGGCCACGGCCACGTCGTCCACGCGCGGGGCCGCAGTGGCTGGCGGCGGCGCGGGCGGCGCGGGCGCGGTGGATGGGGGACCATCCGGCGTACCAGCCGGCGCCTGGGTCGCCGCCGGCTCGCGTGGCGCCACGGCCACCATCGCGGCGGGCGGGTGGAGCGCCTCGTCCACACGCCAGACCACGACGCCAACGAGCGTGGTCAGCAGGACAAGAAGCAACCAGTATTTGCGCATTGGCACGACTGTGACTCGGGCTGCAGGCCCGTGGTGACGGTGGAGGCTGGCGCGCGGTGTAGTCGCCAGCCGCTCAGTGCATGAAAAAAGCCGGATCGCTCCGGCTTTTTGCAAGAGGCGTCGCCGCCTACAGCGTATCGATGAAGCTGCGCAGCTTGTCGCTGCGGCTCGGATGCTTCAACTTGCGCAGCGCCTTCGCCTCGATCTGGCGGATCCGCTCGCGGGTCACGTCGAACTGCTTGCCGACTTCTTCCAGCGTGTGGTCCGTGCTCATCTCGATGCCGAAACGCATGCGCAGCACCTTGGCCTCGCGCGGCGTCAGCGAATCGAGGATGTCCTTCACCACGTCGCGCAGGCCGGCCTGCATGGCGGCTTCGATCGGCGCGGTGTTGCCGGTGTCCTCGATGAAATCGCCCAGGTGGGAATCGTCGTCGTCCCCGATCGGCGTTTCCATGGAGATCGGCTCCTTGGCGATCTTCATGATCTTGCGGATCTTGTCTTCCGGGATCTCCATCTTGGCGGCCAGGATGCTGGCGTCTGGCTCGAAACCGAACTCCTGCAAGTGCTGGCGCGAGATGCGGTTCATCTTGTTGATGGTCTCGATCATGTGCACCGGGATGCGGATGGTGCGCGCCTGGTCGGCGATCGAGCGGGTGATGGCTTGGCGGATCCACCACGTGGCGTACGTCGAGAACTTGTAGCCGCGGCGGTATTCGAACTTGTCCACCGCCTTCATCAGGCCGATGTTGCCTTCCTGGATCAGGTCGAGGAACTGCAGGCCGCGGTTGGTGTACTTCTTGGCGATCGAAATGACCAGGCGCAGGTTGGCCTCGATCATTTCCTTCTTGGCCTCGCGCGAGGACGCTTCGCCCTCGTTCATCCGCTTGTTGATTTCCTTCAGCTCGGGCAGCGGCACCACCACGCGCGACTGCAGGTCGGCCAGCTTCTGCTGGAGTTCCTGGATGGGGGGCACGTTGCGGGCCATGATGATCGACCAGGGCTTGCCGGCGGCGGCCTGCTTCTCGACCCACTTCTGGTTCAAGAGGTTGGGCGGGAAGTCCTTGACGAACACTTCCTGCGGCATGCCGCACTTGTCGACGATGATGCGACGCAGTTCGCGTTCCTTCTTGCGCACGTCGTCGACCTGGCCGCGCACCATGTCGCACAGCTTCTCGATGGTCTTGGCCGTGAAGCGGATGGTCATCAGCTCTTCCGACAGGGCGTGCTGCGCCTTGTTGTAGGCGGGGGTGCCCCAGCCTTCCTTGTCGTAGACCTTGTGGACCTTCTCGAACAGGCTGGCGATCCGGTCGAAGCGCTCCAGCGCGTTGGCCTTCAGCTCTTCCAGCTTCTTGGTCAGGGCCTTGGAGCCGCCCGAGCCGTCGTCGTCGTCATCGGCGTCGAACTCGTCGAAATCTTCTTCGGCGACGTAGTCGTCCGCTTCGTTCGGGTTCGAGAAGCCGTCCACCACGGTGGAGATGACGATCTTGCCTTCGCGGATTTCCGCGGCGAGCCGCAGGATTTCGGCAATGGTGGCGGGGGAGGCGGAGATCGCGTCCATCATCGCCATCAGGCCGCCTTCGATGCGCTTGGCGATTTCGATTTCGCCTTCGCGCGTGAGCAGCTCGACCGTGCCCATCTCGCGCATGTACATGCGCACCGGGTCGGTCGTGCGGCCGAATTCGCTGTCCACGGTGGACAGGGCGGCTTCGGCTTCTTCCTCGGCTTCCTCGACCGTCGCGGCCGTCGGGCCGGTGTTGGTCAGCAGCAGCGTCTCGGCATCGGGCGTCTGCTCGTACACGGCCACGCCCATGTCGTTGAGCATGGACACCACCACTTCGAGCGTCTCGGCATCCACCAGCTTCTCGGGCAGGTGGTCGGTGATTTCAGCGTGCGTCAGGTAGCCGCGCGTCTTGCCCAGGGTGATCAGGCTCTTCAGGCGCTGGCGCCGCTTGGCCATGTCCTCTTCGGACAGGACGGCTTCGTCCAGCCCGAATTCCTTCATCAAGGCGCGTTCCTTCGCCTTGCTGATCTTCATGCGCAGTGGCTTGGCCTTCTCGGCCACGGCCTCGACGACGACCGGCTCGCTGTCGGCGAATTCGGCTTCGATGTCGGTCAGGTCTTCTTCCTCGCCGGGGCCCTTGGCGGCCGCGCCGTCCTTCGGCTTGCGGCCGCGCTTGGCGCCGCCTTTCGCGTCGACCTCGGCCACAGCCTTCGGCGGGCGGCCCGGTTTCTTCTTCAGCGTTTCCTCCACGGCAGCGGTCTTGGCGGTCTTCTTGGGCTCTTCCTTGGCGGCGGGCTTGGCGGGGGACTTGGTGGTGGGCACGGGCGTGGCGGCTTTCATGGGTGGGGCTGGGGCTTTGTGCTGGGTCTTGTCGCTTTTGACGACTTTCAGCTGGGCCTTGGCTCCAGTGGACACTGCGGGTTTGACTGGTTTTCCGGCAACCGGTTTCGTGGCGGGCTTTGCAAGCTTCGCGGACTTTTGAGCGGGCATGAGGACCTCAGGACAAAAACTGCAGAAACATTCAAGCGCCCCACACGGAAGACGCGGGCGCGGACGGAGACAATTTGGCCAGGATGGCCTGCAGGCAAGATGTGCGGGCGAACATTTGGAGTGCAGTCCTTGCGGTAGATTGGCCGTGCCCGCTTTGGGGCGCCGTGATGTTCACGGGTGGCCGGTCCGGAGGTGCTGCTGTCGCTCTTGCCGGTAGCAACCTTACATTATACCGTCAGCCGGGAAATTCAAGATCCGGTGTTGCCGCCGAGCTGCATCAGGGCCTTCTGGCGCAGGGACAATTCCCGCAGTCTCTCCTCCCGCGCGGGGTCGCTGCGCGGCAGTTTGTCCGCTTCCGCGATCTGCGCCGCCACCGCGTCCAGGTGGATGCCCCGCATCGATCGAAGGAGGTCGCCGGGCCCGATCTCTTCCTCCGGGATCACGGCCGCGCTGGAGGGCTGCATGTTGTCCAGGTCGATCAGCCGCTGCGCCAGTTCGGCGAACGGTTGCTCCTGCACCCCCATCTGCAGTGCCGCCCAGGGCTGGCCGCCATGCTCGTGGAACTGCGTGTCGATCCACGAGAACAGGTCGCCCAATGGGGCTTCCAGCTCGCACAACAGGTGATGGTCCGTGTCCGTCAGCCCGGCCCAGCCCTCCGAATTGCGGAGCACGAAGCGTGCGATGTGCTCGGCCAGGGCGATGGATTTGGGCTTGATCGCCTGGCGGCGGCCGCTACCGAAGGGGCGCGTGCCGTAGCTGCCGGCGCCGGAGCGTTGCCGTGCCGGTTTGCCGGTGCCGCCGCCCAGGCCCCACAAGCCCAGCAGTTCGTGCTCGCCCAATTGCGTTCGGCCGGCGATTTCCCCCCGCAACTGCAGCTTGAGCGCCCCTTCGGGCAGGGCCATCCACAGGGGCTTGGCCTGGGTGGCGAACTTGGAGCGGCCTTCGGCGCTCGCCAGGTCGCAGCCCTCGCCGGCGGCCTCCAGCAGGAAGGTGCTGAGCGGAACGGCTTGCTGCACGTAGCGCTGGAACGCTTCGGCGCCATTTGCACGGATGTAGCTGTCGGGGTCATGCTCGGCCGGCAGGAACAGGAATTTCACCGTCCGCACATCGGTGGCATAGGGCAGGGCGCCGTCGAGCGCCTTGCGGGCGGCGCGCCTCCCGGCGGCATCGCCATCGAAGCTGAAAACCACGCTGTCCGTGAACCGGAAGAGCTTCTGCACGTGATCCGGCGTGCAGGCGGTGCCCAGCGTGGCGACGGCGTTCGGGAATCCCAGCTGCGCCAGGGCCACGACGTCCATGTAGCCCTCGGTCACCAGGGCGTAGCCATGCTCGCGCATTGCGTTGCGTGCCTCGAACAGGCCGTAGAGTTCACGCCCCTTGCTGAAGACCGGCGTCTCGGGCGAGTTCAGGTACTTGGGCTTTTCATCGCCCAGCACCCGGCCGCCGAAGCCGATGCACTCGCCCTTGACGTTCCGGATGGGGAACATCACCCGGTCGCGGAAGCGGTCGTAGCGCTTGTCATCTTCCTCATTGACGATCACCAGGCCGCTTTCGGCCAGCAGCGGGTCGTCGTATTCCGGGAACACGCTCGCGAGACTGCGCCAGCCTTCCGGCGCATAGCCCAGGCCGAACTGCTTCGCGATCTCGCCGGAAACCCCGCGGCGCTTGAAGTACTCGATGGCCCGGGGCGAGCCTTTCAGGTGTTTGCGATAGGCGGCTCCGGCCTTTTCCAGGACGTCGTTCAGGGTGGCCTGCTTCTGGCGCTGCTCGGCGGCGCGGGCGCGGTCGCCCGGCGACGCGTCGTCCTCGGGCACCTGCATGCCGTATTGGCCCGCCAGGTCTTTGACGGCCTCGACGAAGTTCATGCCCGCGTAGTCGATCAGGAAGCCAAGCGCATTGCCGTTCTTGCCGCAGCCGAAGCAGTGATAGAACTGCTTGGTCGGGCTCACCGTGAAGGAGGGAGACTTCTCGCTGTGGAAGGGGCACAGCCCGGAGAAGTTGGCGCCGCCCTTTTTCAGCTGCACGTGGCGGCCGACGATCTCCACGACGTCGGCGCGCGCGAGCAGGTCCTGGATGAAAGTCTGGGGGATCGCCATGGGGGCTGCGTAGTCCTACCTAATTCTGCAATGCGGCAAAACGCATTAACCTCGGCAACCAGGAGACAACAACATCATGCCCAGCATTTTCGACCAGGACCTGCCGCGCAACGCGGCCAATTTCGCCGCCCTGTCGCCGCTGTCGTTCATCGAACGGGCCGCCGACGTGTATCCGGACCGGGTGGCGATTGTGCACGGGCCGCTGCGCCAGACCTGGAGCGAGACCTACACACGCTGCCGGCGGCTGGCCAGCGCGCTGCGGAAGGCAGGCCTGGGCAAGGGCGACACGGTCGCCGTGATGCTGCCGAACACTCCGCCGATGGTGGAAGCGCATTTCGGCATCCCGATGGCGGGCGCGGTGCTGAATGCGATGAATACGCGGCTCGATCCGGAAGCTGTCGCCTTCATGCTGGATCACGGCGAAGCCAAGGCGGTGATCGTCGACGTGGAGTTCGCGGGCGTGATGGCGAAGGCCATGGCCATGCGGAAGGACCAGGCTCCGCTGCTGGTGCTCGACGTGGAAGACGCGCTGTACACCGGCGCGGCACAGCGCATCGGCAGTGGAACCTACGAAGACTTCCTGGCGCAGGGCGACCCGGAATTCGCCTGGGAGCTCCCCGCGGACGAATGGGACGCCATCGCGCTCAACTACACGAGCGGCACCACCGGCAACCCCAAGGGCGTGGTCTACCACCACCGGGGCGCGGCCATCAATGCCATTTCGAACATCCTGGAATGGGACATGCCCAAGCATCCCGTCTACATGTGGACGCTGCCCATGTTCCATTGCAACGGCTGGTGCTTCCCCTGGACGGTGGCGGCGCGCGCCGGCGTCAACGTCTGCCTGCGCAAGGTGGAGGCCCGCGCCATGGCCGATGCGATCCGCACCCACGGCGTCACCCACTACTGCGGCGCCCCGATCGTGCACGGCATGCTGGTGAACGCGCCGGAGGAGATCAAGGCCGGCCTGCCGCAAGGCGTGAAGGCGATGGTGGCCGGCGCCGCGCCACCGGCGTCGCTGATCGAGGGCATGGAGACGCTCGGCTTCGACCTCACGCACGTCTACGGCCTCACGGAGGTCTATGGCCCGGCCACGGCCTGCGCCAAGCATGAAGCGTGGGACGGCCTGGACATCGGCGAGCGCGCCCGCCTGAATGCGCGCCAGGGCGTGCGCTACCACCTGCAGCGCAGCGCCCGCGTGCTGGATCCGGAGACGATGAAGCCGGTGCCGCTGGACGGCGAGACCATGGGTGAGATCATGTTCCAGGGCAACATCACCATGAAGGGCTATCTCAAGAACCCCAAGGCCACGCAGGAAGCTTTCGCCGGCGGCTGGTACCGCACGGGCGACCTGGCGGTGCAGTACGCCGACGGCTACATCAAGATCAAGGACCGCAGCAAGGACATCATCATCTCGGGTGGCGAGAACATCTCGTCCATCGAGGTCGAGGACGTGCTTTACCGCCATCCGGACGTGCTGGCCGCGGCGGTGGTGGCGAAGCCCGACGCGAAGTGGGGCGAAACGCCCTGTGCCTTCGTCGAGCTGAAGGCGGGCTCCACCCTGACGGCGGAAGCGGTGGTCGCGCACTGCAAGAAGCACCTGGCGGGCTTCAAGGTGCCGCGGGCGGTGGTCTTCGGCGAGCTGCCGAAAACCTCCACGGGCAAGATCCAGAAGTTCGAGCTGCGCAAGCAGGCGGGTTCAGCCGCCGCGATCGACGTCTAGGTCTTGGCCGAGAGCCCCAGCTTCTCGATCAGCACCTTTTCCTTCACGTACTGCTCGCGGATGAACTTCTCGTAGTCGGCGGAGTTCATGTAGATGACGGACTGGTCGTACTTCTCGAAGGAGGCCAGCACCGCCGGATCATCCAGTGTCTTCTTGAATGCATCGTGCAGCTTGGTGCGCACGGCCACGTCCATGCCGGCCGGCCCGCCGATCCCGAAGGGCGAATCGGAGATGGTGTCGTAACCCAGTTCGTTGAGGGTAGGGATGTTGGGAAACCGCTTCGCCCGCTTCGACCCGTAGGTTGCAAGTAGCCGCGTGGAGCCAGCCTCGACGTGCGGTGCCCATCCGGTCGAGTCGCTTTGCGACATCACGTGGCCCCCGATCAGCGCCTGGAAGCCGTCGGCGAAGGCCTTGAAGGGCACGTGCTGCAACTTGATGCCAGCCTTGAACGCGAACTCTTCCATGGCAAGGTGGGGTGTGGTTCCGATGCCAGGCGTCGCATAGGACAGCTTGCCGGGATTGGCCTTGGCGTAGTCCACGTATTCCTTCACCGATTTGATCGGCGTGTCGCTCTTCACGACGAGCCCGAACGTGTAGCCTGTCAGGCAGGCGATGTAAGTGAAGTCCTTGAGCGGATCGAAGAGCATCTTCTGCATGTGCGGCAACCGCGCCACGCCAATCGTGAGCTGCGACAACGTGTAGCCGTCCGGTGGCGCTTTCACCAGATCGTTCGGGCCGAGCATGCCGCTGGCTCCAGCCTTGTTCTCGACGATGATGTCCCCGCCCATGTTCTTGGCCGCGCTCATGGCGATTGCGCGCAGGACGGCGTCGGTGGCGCCTCCGGCGAGCCAGGGACAGATCAGCTTGATCGGCCGTGCGGGAAAAGCCTGGCCGAAAGCGGGCAGCGCGACGGCGGCGGAGGCGGCAAGGCCGGCTTGCAGCACGCGGCGGCGTGAACGGTCGAGTTGGGGCATGGGAAATCTCCTGAGCCGTTGAATCTAGTGCACGGCGGGTCACCGCCCATGAGGGGAAAGCCTGAGGGCGGCTTCTGCACCGCAGGAGAGTGCGGGCCGCGGCTCCTCTGTAACAGTCCGAACCGCCCCGGCGCGCCACCCGGCATACTGCCCCGCATGTCCCTGCTGAGTCCAACCGCCGCGCACGTGCTGGCCCATCCCGGTGAATTCACCCGGCGGGTGCTGAAAGGCTTCCGCAACAACCAGGGCCTGTTGCTTGCGGGCGCTGTCGCTTACTACGCGCTGCTTTCCGTGGTTCCGCTGCTGATCCTGGTCGTGATCGCCCTGTCGCATTGGGTCGACCAGGGCGAACTGCTGGAAACGCTGGGCCGTTACCTGGAGTGGCTGATGCCCGGCCAGTCGCGCGCCGTCGTCGGCGAGCTTTCCAACTTCGTCCAGCATCGCGACGTGATCGGCTGGGTGCTGCTGGGCACGATGCTCTTCTTCAGTTCGCTCGCTTTCACCGTGCTCGAGAAGGCGATGTCGGTCATCTTCCTGCACCGGATCGCCATCCGGCGGCGCCACTTCCTGCTCTCGGCCGTGCTGCCGTACCTCTACATCCTGTGCGTGGGGCTGGGGCTGCTGGTGGTGACTCTGGTGGCGGGAAGCTTGCAAGCCCTCGCGGACAACAACATCCATTTCCTGGGCCGCCAATGGTCACTCGAAGGCGTGTCGGGCGTGCTGCTCTATCTGCTCGGCCTGACAGGCGAGATCTTCGTGGTGGCGTCGATCTACATGGTCATGCCGGTGGGCAAGCTGTCGTGGCGGCATGCCTTGATCGGCGCCGTGACGGCTGCGCTGCTTTGGGAGATCACGCGGCACCTGCTGGTCTGGTACTTCGGCACCTTGTCGCAGGTGAGCGTGGTCTACGGATCGTTGACGACCGCGATCGTCGTGCTGTTCAGCCTGGAAATCGCGGCGACGCTGCTGCTGCTGGGTGCGCAGGTGATCTCGGAGTACGAAAGGATCGAACGGAAAAAGGACGCGGCCTGACAGGCCGCGTCCTCGTCCGACTAATCCCCCATCACCACGCCTTCGCGGCGCGGGTCGGCGCCGCCGAAGAAGCCGGTGGGCGTGCGCTGGATGGCCTGCAGACCGCTTGTGAGATTCTGCTCGCGCACCTCGGCGCCGCGCGCGCGCAGCGCTTCCACCGTCGCGGGCGGGAAGCGCTTTTCCTCCAGCAGGCTCGGACCGTTGAGCGAGCCGAAGTTCGGCAGGTCGATGGCCTGCTGCGTGTTCAGGCCCCAGTTCAGGGTGCCGTAGAGCACTTTGGCCGTGTAGTGGATGATGAGCGCGCCGCCGGGGCTGCCGCCGCTCATCACGAGCTGGCCGTTGGACTTGTCGAACACCAGGGTGGGCGCCATCGAGGACCGCGGGCGCTTGCCCGGCTGCACCCGGTTGGCGATGGGCCGGCCCTGCGCATCGGCGGGGGCGAAGCTGAAGTCGGTGAGCTCGTTGTTGAGCAAGAAGCCCTTGACCATCTGGCGGGCGCCGAACTGGTCCTCGATTGTCGTGGTCATCGCGATCGCGTTACCGTACCCGTCGACGATGCTGATGTGCGAGGTGCCGTACTCAGGCTGGTCGGGGCTGGGACCGTACCGGCTCGTGCGCTGGCCGGGCGTGCCGGGCTGCGCCACCTTCATGCTCTGCGCGCCGATAGTGCGGGCGCGTGATGCCAGGTAGGCGGGGTCGAGCAGGCTCATCCAGCTGCCGCCGGGCGGCTGCACGAAGTCGGGGTCCCCCAGGTACTGGCCGCGGTCGGCGAAGGCGAGCCGCGACGCCTCGGTATAGAGGTGCAGCCAGTTCGCCGATGGCAGGCCGTTCTCGAGCGGAATCGCGTCGGCGTGGGCACTGGCAAGAATGCCCAGGATTTGCCCCACCGCGATGGCGCCCGAACTCGGTGGCGGGAAGCCGCAAACCCGGTAGTCCTTGCCGCGCGCCTTGTGGTCGTGGCAGATCGGTTCGCGCTTTTTCGGCTGGTACCCGGCCAGGTCGGCCATCGAGAGCTTGCCGGGGTTGGTGGGATGGCGCTGGACCTTGTCGACGATCGCCTGCGCGATCTCGCCTTCGTAGAACGCGCCCGAGCCTTCATTGGCGATGCGCCGCAGCACGGCCGCCAGCTCCGGATTGCGCAGGTTGAAGCCGACGTCACGCGCCTCACCATCCGGCTTGAAGAAATAGGCGGCGGCCACCGGATCCTTCTTCAGATGCGCGTCGGCCTTGGCCAGCGTGTTGAGGCGCGGACTCACCTTGAAGCCGCCTTCGGCCAACGTGATCGCGGGGGCGAACAGCGACGCCCACGGCAGCTTGCCGTATTGCCTGTGCGCCACTTCCATCAGCCGCACGGTGCCTGGGGTGCCGACCGAGCGCCCCCCGACCACGCCGTCGTAGAAAGCCAGCGGCTTGCCATCGGCGCCGAGGAACAGCTTCTCGTCGGCGGCGGCCGGCGCCGTTTCGCGGCCATCGAAAGCTTCGACGTCCTTGCCGTTGAAATGCAGGAGGAAGGCGCCGCCGCCGATGCCGCTGGACTGCGGCTCGACCAGGGTCAGCACCATCTGCACGGCGATCGCCGCGTCGATGGCCGAACCGCCGGCCTTCAGCACCTGGTATCCCGCGTCGGTGGCCAGCGGATTGGCGGCCGCGACGGCGAACTTGCTCGTCGCCCATCCGGGCTTGGCGGTGATGCCGGAAGCGCCCTCCGGCTGCGTCGGCACGCTGTAGGCGAAGTTGCTGGGCGCGCTGGCGCAGGCGGCCAGCAGGCTGGCCGTGGCCAGCACGGTAAGGACATGGCGTCGCATCGTTTCTCCTTGGCTCTCTCGTGTGGTTGTGCACGCGCGGCGGTGACGCGTGTGCAGCCACTATAGAGCGGCCGGGAAGGCACTGCCAGCAGGTGCTACCAGGGCGCCTTGCGCCAGTAGGTGGTGTAGCACTCGCCGTCGAGGCAGAGCATCGGGTCGCGGTTCTTCGGGTGATTGCGCTTTTGCAGCTGGTAGGTGCTGACCTGGCCGGAGCGCGAGTGCGCCGTGATCGAGGTGGCGGTGGCGGTCCAGCGGCCGGAGTCGCCGCTCGAGCCGGAGGTGCCGCCCCAGGCGCCGCCGCCGTACGCCGAGGCGCTGCGCTCCGAGCCGTAGGTATAGCTGCCGTCCGCGCGGAGTTCGAAGCAGGCGGAGCTCTGCGAGCCGCCCCCGGCGTTGGCCGTGAAGCTCGACGACTTGCACCACTTTCCGACGAGGTCGCCGGCACCGCCGCCGCTGCCACCGCCGCGCCCCTGCGCCGCTTGCGGCGCCGCCGCGATGGTGCCGCGCGAGAAGGTGACCATGCCTGGCAACTGTCCGCCCGCCACCATCAACTGGCCGCCCTGGACCTGGAATTGGTACATCGCGACCTCGCCCTGGTCTTCCACCAGCAGCATGTTGCCTTTCACCTGGTAGCGGATCGGCCGCCCATCGACCTGTCCTCCGCCTTTGCCGTCGAAGGTGGCGTTGACACGCTGGCCATCGACCAGGGCGGTCCACGACCCGGTGAGCGCGGCGTCGGCCCAAGCGAGGGTTGCCGCGCAGGCGATGGCTGCGATGACGGAGCGAAGGAGCATGGCGGTCCCCGGCGGAGGTGCAAGTCTTCGCACTCTAATCCGACGGGGCGATGCCCGCCATGGGCCGAACGCGGGGACTTACTTGGGGGCCAGGCGGATGGCGCCGTCGAGGCGGATCACTTCGCCGTTGAGCATGTCGTTCTCGAAGATGTGCTTCGCCAGTTTGGCGTAGTCTTCGGGCGTGCCCAGGCGGGAGGGGAAAGGGACGCTGGCCGCGAGCGAATCCTGCACTTCCTTGGGCATGCCGAACATCATGGGCGTACCGAAGATGCCGGGGGCGATGGTCATGTTGCGGATGCCGTTGCGCGCGAGGTCGCGCGCGATGGGCAGCGTCATGCCGACGATGCCGCCCTTGGAGGCGCTGTACGCCGCCTGGCCGATCTGGCCGTCATAAGCCGCGACCGAAGCGGTGGAGATCATGCAGCCGCGTTCGCCGGTGGCTTCGGGCTCGTTCTTGCACATGGCGTCGGCCGCCAGGCGGATCATGTTGAAGCTGCCGATCAGGTTGACCGTGATCGTCTTGGAGTAAACGGCCAGGCTGTGGGCGCCGTTGCGGCCCACGGTCTTCTCGGCCGGCGCGATGCCGGCGCAATTGACCAGCCCCATCAGCTTGCCCATGGAAACGGCCTTCGCCACCACGGCCTGGCCATCGGCCTCCTGGCTGACGTCGCACTTGACGAAGGCGCCGCCGATGTCCTTGGCGATGGCTTCGCCCTTTTCCACCTGCATGTCGGCGATGACGACCTTGCCGCCGTTGGCAGCCAGCATGCGCGCCGTGCCTTCGCCGAGGCCGGAGGCCCCGCCGGTGACGATAAAGACCTTGCCTTGGATTTCCATGTTCTCGCTCCAGGAGTGACGTTGACGTTAACGTCAATTATCGCAAACGAAAAAGCCCGCTTGCGCGGGCTTCCTGGATCCCCGCCTGCACGGGACGACCTCACCATCGCGAGGTCACTTGAACCCGACGCGGTCCAGCATCTGTTGGACTTTGACGGTGTTCGCGCCAACCGCCGCCAGTGGAATCGTCTCCGACTTGAAGTCGCCGCCGCCGCTCATGGCCTGCAGGGCGGGGTTGGCGACCTTCACGCCCTTCGCGGTGGGCCATTCGTTGTTGCCGTTGGCGAAGTAGTTCTGGGCATCCGGGCTCGCCAGGTATTCGAGGAATTTCACGGCGGCGGCGGTGTTCTTCGCATTCTTCGCGACGGCGCCGCCGGCGATGTTCAGGTGCGTGCCCCAGGTCGCCTGGTTGGGGAACACGACGCCGACACGCTCCATCAGCGCCTTGTCGTCCGGATTGGAAGAGCGCAGCAGCCGGGCAATGTAGTAGCTGTTGCTCACGGCGATCTGGCACTCACCGGCGCCGACGGCCTTGATCTGGTCGGTATCGCCGCCCTTGGGGTCGCGCGCCATGTTGGTGACGATGCCCTTCAGCCAGGCCTCCGCCTTCTGCTCGCCCAGATGCTCTGTGACGGCGCCGAACAGCGAAAGGTTGTACGGGTGCGAACCGGAACGCAGGCAGACCTTGCCCTTGTTCTTGGCATCCGCCAGTTCCTCGTAGGTGTCCACGTCCTCGCGCTTCACCTTGATCTTGTCGTACACCACCACGCGGGCGCGGGTGGAGAAGCCGAACCAGCTCGTGCCGTCGGCGCCGGCCACACCGCGGTACTGGGCGGGGATGGCTTCTTCCAGCGCCTTCGACTTGATGGGCTTGAAAAGGCCGTCGACTTCACCCTTGTACAGGCGCGCGGCATCGACCAGCAGGATCACGTCGGCCGGGGAGGCGGTACCTTCCGCCTTCAGGCGCGCGAGGATGCCGGCGTCGTCCGCATCGACGCGGTTGATCTTGATGCCGGTCGCCTTCGTGAAGTTGGCGTAGAGGGCTTCGTCGGTCGAGTAGTGGCGAGCCGAGTAGAGATTCAGGACCTGGTCCTGGGCCAGAACAGGCGCGGCGGCAACGAGCAATGCGAGGGAGAGGGCCTTGGCAAACATGAGGATTCCTGCGATGGGATGCGCGAATGATACGGCAAACACGAATCATTCTCAATCGTATAGCTGGCGTGCAAGCGCAATAAAAAAGCCTCCAGTCTTGCGACTGGAGGCTGAAGGATCCCTGAACCGTTGAGGTGTCGAAAGGACCCGAGGAGACAACCTGAAGAACTCAAGGTTCGAGTGAACCGAGTATCCGATAGACGCTCCCTGAGCTGTAGAGTTCCGACTCCAGGAAGCTGGAGCCGGAGCCTGCTAGTTCAAGATTCAGGCGGCGCGCTTGGCCTTGACGGTGGTCGCCTTGGTGGCGTTCACGGCCTGGCTGGCGACGGCGTTGAAGTTCGCTTCGGCGACGTCGGCGGCTTGCTTGACGGCCTTCTGCACGGATTCCAGGGCGTTGTTGCCGGCGGCAACGGCGCTCTTGAACACGGCGACGGCCGTCTCGGAACCGGCCGGGGCGTTCTTGGCGGCGTTGTCCACGACGGCCAGGAACTTCTTCTGGGCGTCGGCGACCTGGCCTTCGAACGTCTTGCCGAAGTCAGCGCCGGTGGCGGCGGTGATGTCGTACAGGTGACGGCTGTAGGCGGCGGTCTTCTCGGCCAGGGGCTGGAACAGGGCGGCTTGCAGGGCCAGCAGCTCCTGGGCGTCCTTGACGTTCAGGAAGGTCTGGGCGGTGCCGGCGGCTTCTTCCAGGGCAGCCTTGGAAGCGGTGACGTTCAGCTCGACGAGCTTCTCGACGCCTTCGAAGGCCTTGGTGGTCAGGCCGAACAGGGTTTCGACATTGGCTTTTTGGGCGGCCAGCAGTTGGTCAGCGGTCAGCATGGGAATTCTCCGGTTAGAAAGAGGGTTGAGGTGCGGTACTTGTTGACTGCCCTGATTCCGGGCCATCCCGTCATGTTGCAGTGCAGCATGGATCGAAGTATAGGGGCGCCCCTGGCGTTTGCAAGCTCTTTTTGTTGCATTGCAACATTCTAGGACCCAGGCTCTAAATGCAGGCCTTCTACGCCACCCAGTTCGTCTTGCAGCTGCCGGCCGGCCACCGCTTCCCGATGGGCAAGTACCAGCTGCTCCGCGACCGGCTCGCCGCCGAGGTGCCTGAGGTCCAGCTCATGCAGGCGGAACCCGCGACGGATGGTGAATTGGCGTTGGTTCACACACCTGGCTACATCGCGGCGATCAGCGACGGAACGGTCGCGCCTGCCGTGATGCGGGAGATCGGCTTCCCCTGGAGCGCCGCCATGGCGGACCGCGCCCGGCGCTCCGTCGGCGCCACCATCGCCGCCTGCCGGTCGGCCCAGCGGGACGGCGTGGCGGCGAACATCGCCGGCGGGACCCACCACGCCTACGCCGACAAGGGCGGCGGCTTCTGCGTGTTCAACGACGCCGCGGTGGCCGCCCGGCTGATGCAGGCCGAGGCGGCCAGGAGCCGCAGGCAGCCATTGCGCGTGGCCATCATCGACCTCGACGTCCACCAGGGCAACGGCACGGCGCGCGTGTTCCAGGCGGACCCGACGGTCTTCACGCTGTCGATCCATGGCCAGAAGAATTTCCCGTTCCGCAAGGAAGCCGGCGACCTCGACGTCGACCTGCCGGACGGCACCGGCGACGAGACCTACCTGCACGCGCTGGAAATCGCGCTGGGCGACCTGGAGCGCCGCTTCGAGCCGGACCTCGTCATCTACCTGGCCGGGGCCGACCCGCACGAAGGCGACCGCCTGGGCCGCCTCAAGCTCACCTGGGATGGCCTGGAAGCACGCGACCGGCGCGTCTTCGACTGGGCCTGGCAGCGCGGCGTGCCGCTCGCCTTCGCGATGGCCGGCGGCTACGGCAACCGCATCGAGGACACGGTGCAGGTGCAGGTGAACACGTTCCGTGCGGCGGCGGACTATGCGCGCCGCTGGCACAATCGGCCGCGATGACCGAAGCCGCCAAGCCGCAGCCGGAGCCCCGCGCCGCCTACAAGACCTTCCGCACGATCACCACCCGCTGGATGGACAACGATGCCTACGGGCACGTGAACAACGTCGTCTACTACAGCTGGTTCGACACGGTGGTCAACGCGCATCTGATCGACGAGGGCGTGCTCGACATCCATGCCGGCGAAACCATCGGCCTGGTGATCGAGACGCAGTGCAACTACTTCGCCTCGGTGGCGTTCCCGCAGACCGTGGAAGCGGGCCTGCGCGTGGCGCGCATCGGCAAATCCAGCGTGCGCTACGAGGTCGGCCTGTTCATCCAGGGCGAAGACCTCACCGCTGCCAAGGGCCACTTCGTCCATGTCTATGTCGACCGGGCGACCCGGCGGCCCACCGCGCTGCGCGCGCCCCTTCAAACCGTCCTCGAGGCCCTGACTTGAACCCCACCCAGGTGAGTACCGTGGTCGCCGACCCCGCCAGCGTGGCGGACGCGATCGGCAGCCGTTTTTCGTGCCGCGCCTTCCACCGTGACAAGCCGGTCGCGCGCGAACAGATCGAGGAACTGCTGGCGCTGGCCCGCCGGTCTCCCTCGGGCACCAACACCCAGCCCTGGAAGGTCTACGTGCTGCAGGGCGCGAGCCGCGACGCGCTGGTGGACAAGGTCTGCGCGGCGCACGACGCCATCTACGCCGACCCGGCGCGCGCCGCCGAATTCCGCGAGGAGTACGACTACTACCCGGAAAAATGGGTGTCGCCGTACATCGACCGGCGGCGCGAGAACGGCTGGAGCCTGTACGGCCTGCTGGGCATCGCCAAGGGCGAGAAGGACAAGATGCATGCGCAGCACCAGCGCAACTACCGCTTCTTCGACGCGCCCGTCGGCCTGATGTTCACGATGGACCGGGTGATGGGCCGGGGCTCGTTGATGGACTACGGCATGTTCCTGCAGAACATCATGGTGGCCGCGCGTTCGCATGGCCTGCACACCTGCCCGCAGGCGGCGTGGAACGGCTTCGCCAAGATCATCCTGCCGCACATCGGGGCGTCGGACAGCGAGATGCTGGTCTGCGGGATGTCGCTGGGCCATGCGATCGAGAGCGAGCCGGTGAACAGCTTCCACACCCCGCGCGAGCCCGTGGAAGGCTTCACCCGCTGGCTGGACTGAAGGAGCCTGGATCCCCGCCTGCGCGGGGATGTGGCGTCACAGTTTGCCGAACCGCTTGTTGGCGTTGATCATGCAATCGGCGCGCTGCTCGCCGGCCAGTGCGTCGCAGCGTTCGCGCGCCGCGGCGAACAACGCCGCGCGCTGACGGTCTTCCGCCTCGGTGCGCTCTTCCACCACCCGGGTCGAGCGCAGGCTGTCCTCCACCGCGGCGGTCTGGAGCTTGGCTTCGGCCTTCGCCTGCGCCAACACGGCTTTCGCATCCTTGCGGCAGACATCCTTGGCATTGCCATCCAGCGGCTCGCACATCTCGCGGGCCAGTGCATGGGCGGCTTCCGCACGCGTCACGCGCAGCCGCTCGTCGTTCTTGGCGGTGGGCCTGTACTGCATCTCCAGTTCGGCCATCGCGACGTCGCGTGCACCGCGGGCCTTGACCAGGCACACCTCCTTGGCGTTGTGCTTCAACGGCTTGCAGCGCGCCTGCGCAGCGTCGTAGTGGGCTTCGATGCTCTTCCCCTGGGCCCGGTGCGCGTCCTTGCTCATGGCGGCGGGAGCCTGGGCACTCCAGGCGAGGCAGGCCGCGAACGCCAGCCAATGAAGGGATGATGGGCGCGGCATCTCAGGATTTCTCGTAGGGGAAGTCGCCGGCACGGGAAGGCTCCAGCCGGTGGTCCGGGTGGCTCTCCTCCCACTGCTTCACCTGCTTGTGCGCATCGTCGCGCGCCAGGCCATGCCGTTGCTGGATCCGGCCGAGCAACTGGTCGCGCCGGCCGGCGATGACGTCGAGGTCATCGTCCGTGAGCTTGCCCCACTGTTCCTTGACCTTGCCTTTCAGCTGTTTCCAGCGTCCTTCGAGTCGATCCTGGTTCATCGCTGCAGCCTTCTTCCGCGGCGGATCCCGCAACGTGACTTTAGGAAATGCGGCCCGGCTCTGCCGGTAGGAGCTTCGCCGCGCCAGAGGTAGGCCGCCACCTACTCTGGGCCGCAGTTGCTATGCTTCCGGCTCCCGGAGGAGACCCCCATGAATCAAGCGCGATCCGTGATCGCCGTCCTGGCCTGCATGGCCCCAGGCCTCGCCGCCGCCGCCGAGCTGGACGCCAGCCGCATGTCCCCCCTGTGGGGCCTGCCCTTCGCCGGCATCCTGCTGTCGATCGCCTTGCTGCCGCTGGTCGCCCCCAGCTTCTGGCACCACCACTTCGGCAAGGTCGCGGCAGCCTGGGCGCTGGCGTTCCTGGTGCCTTTCGCCGCGGTCTACGGCCCGGGTCTGGCGGGGACCAGCCTCGTGCACGTCCTGCTGGCGGAATACGTGCCCTTCGTCATCCTGCTGACCGCGCTGTTCACGGTCGCGGGGGGCATCTACATCCGCGGAAACCTGCACGGCACGCCGGCGCTGAACACGGCGATCCTGGCCATCGGGGCCGTCCTGGCCAGCATCATGGGGACCACCGGGGCTTCGATGCTGCTGATCCGTCCGCTCATCCGGGCCAACGACAACCGGACGCACACCGCCCATGTGGTGGTGTTCTTCATCTTCATCGTCTCGAACGCCGGCGGCTCGCTCACGCCGCTGGGGGATCCGCCGCTCTTCCTCGGGTTCCTCAAGGGCGTGGACTTCTTCTGGACGCTGCGGCACATCTTCCCGGAGACGCTGTTCCTGGTGGGCACGCTGCTTGCCATCTTCTACGCGCTCGACTGGTGGTTCTATCATCACAAGGAGGAGACGCTGCCGGTGGACCCCACGCCGGACACGCGGGCGATCGGCTTCGACGGTGCCCGCAACTTCTGGCTGCTTGGCGCCATCGTGGGGCTTGTGCTCCTGAGCGGAAGCTGGAAGTCCGCCATCGTCTTCGACATCGCCGGCACGCCGGTCGGCCTGCCCGGACTGGTGCGGGATGTCGGCCTCATCGCCGTCACCCTGATCTCTCTGAAGGTGACTCCCGGGAGCGTCCACGCGGACAACCAGTTCTCATGGGGCCCCATGCTGGAAGTGGCCAAGCTCTTCGCTGGCATCTTCCTGACCATCATCCCGGTGATCGCGATGCTGCGCGCCGGCGTGAACGGGCCTTTCGGCGCGGTCATCGCGGCCGTGACGCGGCCGGACGGCACGCCGGACCCGGCGATGTACTTCTGGGCCAGCGGCCTGCTCAGCTCGTTCCTCGACAACGCACCGACCTACCTGGTGTTCTTCAATACCGCCGGCGGCGATCCGAAGGTGCTGATGACCACCATGGCCACGACCCTGGCGGCGATCTCCGCCGGCTCCGTTTTCATGGGCGCGAACAGCTACATCGGCAACGCCCCGAACCTGATGGTGAAGGCGATCGCCGAGGACCGGGGTGTCAAAATGCCGAGCTTCTTCGGGTACATGCTCTGGTCCTTCGGCATCCTGGTCCCGCTGTTCATCGTCATGACCTTCATCTGGTTCCGCTAGCCATCTCCGCCATGAACAAGCCCCGCATCCTCGTCGCGCGCGCCGTCTTTCCGCACATCATCGAACTGCTGGAGCAGCACTTCGAGGTGGAACACAACCAGGCCGACGCGGCCTGGTCGAAGGCGGATCTCATCGCCCGGCTGCACGGCAAGGCGGGCGCCTTCACCACCGGCGGCGAGCGCATCGACGCCGAGCTGCTCGCCGCCTGCCCCGAACTGAAGATCTGCGCCAACATGGCCGTCGGCTACAACAACTTCGACCTGCCGGCGATGACCGCGCGCCAGGTGTTGGGGACCAACACGCCGGACGTGCTGACGGAAACGACGGCCGACTTCGGCTTTGCGCTGCTGATGGCCACGGCCCGCCGGGTCACGGAGAGCGAACACTTCCTGCGCGCGGGGAAATGGAGCAAGTGGAGCTACGACATGTTCGCCGGCTCCGACGTGCACGGCAGCACGCTGGGCATCCTGGGCATGGGACGCATCGGGCAAGGCATCGCCCGGCGCGGGGCCCACGGCTTCGGCATGCACGTGATCTATCACAACCGTTCGCGGCTGACGCCGGATCTCGAGGCCGCATGCAAGGCCCGCTACGTGGGCAAGGACGAACTGCTGGCCCAGGCGGACCACCTGGTGCTGGTGCTGCCTTACAGCGCCGAGTCGCACCATGCGATCGGCGCGGCCGAACTGGCGAAGATGAAGCCGACGGCCAACCTGATCAACATCGCGCGCGGCGGCATCGTCGACGATGCGGCACTGGCGAAGGCGTTGAAGGAAAAGCGCATCGCCGCTGCCGGCCTTGACGTTTTCGAGGGCGAACCCAAGGTCCATCCCGACCTGCTGACCGTGCCCAACGTCGTCCTCACGCCGCACATCGCCAGCGCCACGGTGCCCACGCGCCAGGCGATGGCGAAACTGGCCGCCGACAACCTGGTCGGCTTCCTCGTGCACGGCAAGCCGCTGACGCCGCTGAACCCCGAAGTGCTGAAGGGCTGAGCCACGCGTGGAAATCTGGCTACTCATCGGCCTCGGGCTGGTCACCATCGGCCTGCTGGTCGCGCTGCTGCTGCGCAAGCCACCTTCTCAGGACGGCGCACGGGCTGAACTGCTGTCGGCGAACGAGCGCCTGGAACGCGAGTTGCGGCGCGAGATCAGCGAGTCTTCGCGCGGCGCACGCACCGAGCTGACCCATACGCTCGCCACGTTCCAGGAGGCGCTGGTGCGGCAGGGCGCCGAGGCCACGCGGACGCAGAACGCGCAGATCGACGCCTTCGGTCAGCAGCTCGCGCTGCTGCAGAAGACGCTGAACGACACCCTGGCGCAGCAGCTCACGGGCCTGAGCGAGTCCAACGTCCGGCGGCTGTCGGAAGTACGCGCCACGCTGGAGCAGCAGCTCGGCGTGCTGCAGCAGACCAATTCCGCCAAGCTCGACGAGATGCGCAGGACGGTTGACGAGAAGCTGCAGACCACGCTGGACGCGCGGCTCGGCGAAAGCTTCAAGCAGGTCGCCGAACGCCTGGAGCAGGTGCACCAGGGCCTGGGGCAGATGCAAAGCCTGGCGCAGGGCGTGGGCGACTTGCAACGCGTGCTGACCAACGTGAAATCGCGCGGCATGTTCGGCGAGGTGCAACTCGAGGCGCTGCTGGAGCAGGTGCTCACGCCGGAGCAATACGGCAAGCAGGTCGAGACCAAGCCGCGCAGCAATCAGCGGGTGGATTTCGCGGTGCGCTTTCCGGGCCGTATCGCCGATGGCGAGCCGGTCTGGCTGCCCATCGATGCCAAATTTCCCCGGGACGACTATGAGCGCCTGCTCGATGCGCATGACCGCGCGGATGCCGTCGGCGTGGAGACGGCCGGCCGCGCGCTGGAGGTGCGCATCCGCGACGAGGCGAAGTCCATCAGCGAGGCCTACCTGGCGCCGCCGCACACCACCGATTTCGCGATCCTGTTCCTGCCGATCGAGAGCCTCTACGCCGAGGTGCTGCGGCGCCCGGGCCTGATGGACAAGATCCAGCGCGACTATCGGGTGACTTTGGCCGGCCCCACGACGCTGCTGGCCATGTTGAACAGCCTGCACATGGGCTTCCGGACCCTGGCGCTGGAGGAGCAGGCCTCGGAGGTTTGGCGGGTGCTGGGCGCCGTCAAAACCGAGTTCGAGCGCTATGGCAAGTGGGTCGAGGCCGTGAAGGACCAGATCCACAAGGCGGCCGACACGCTGGACAAAGCCGATTCGCGGGCCAAGCAGATGCGGCGCGCGCTGAAAAAGGTCGAGGCGCTGCCGGAGGCACAGGTCCAGGCCGTCCTGCCGCTGCTCGACGACAGCCACGATGACGACAGCGCCTGAGGGCAGCGGCTTCGGCCGCGAACTCGCGCGCCTCATCGCCGGCCACATCTTCCTGCATGCGTGCATGGCCGGCATGCGCATGGCGTCGCCGCTGTTGGCGCTGCGCGAGGGCTACAGCGAGGCGGCGGTCGGCGTCCTGCTGGCGCTCTTTGCGTTGACGCAGGTGTTCCTTTCGCTGCCCGCGGGCCGCTATGCCGATCGGCACGGCCTGAAGCGGCCGGTGGGTTTCTCCGTGATCGCCGCGACGGTGGGTGGCGCCATCGCGGTCGCCTGGCCGGTCTTCCCGGTCCTTTGCGTCAGCGCAATGCTGACGGGTGGCGCGACCGGTGCCGCCTCCATCGCGCTGCAGCGTCACGTGGGCCGCGCGGCCAAGACGCCGACGCAGCTGAAGCAGGTGTTCTCGTGGCTGGCCATCGGGCCGGCGATCTCCAACTTCCTCGGTCCGTTTTCGGCCGGACTGGTCATCGACCACGCGGGATTCCGCTACGCCTTCCTCTTGATGGCGGTGCTGCCGCTCGTGGCCTGGTTCTGGGTGCGCACCGCGCAGGAACTGCAGCCTCCTGCCGTTCCCGCCGGGGCGGGCGGGGACAAAGCCTGGGACCTGCTGCGCGAGCCCATGTTCCGCCGGCTGCTGATCGTGAACTGGGTGCTCTCGTCGTGCTGGGACGTCCACACCTTCATCGTGCCGGTGCTCGGCCACGAACGCGGCTTTTCGGCTTCGGTGATCGGGACGATCCTGGGCGCCTTCGCCATCGCCGCCGCGCTGATCCGCGTCGTGCTCCCGCTGGTGGCCGCGCACCTGCGCGAAGCCCGCATGCTGACGGGCGCAATGCTGGCCACCGCCGTGCTGTTCGCGGTCTATCCGTTCCTGCAGGGGCCCGTGCAGATGACCGTTTGTTCGGTGGCGCTGGGCGTGGCGCTCGGCATCGTGCAGCCGATGATCATGAGCCTGCTGCACCAGCTCACGCCGGGGCACCGCCATGGGGAGGCGCTGGCGATGCGCATGATGGCGATCAACGCATCCAGCGTGGCCATGCCCCTGCTGTTCGGGGCCGCCGGCGCGCTGGTCGGCGTCAGCGCGGTGTTCTGGGTCGTGGGCGCGGTGGTCGGCCTGGGCTCGCGCCTTGCCGCCGGGCTCACAGCCGATAGAACGTCCGGATGAGGTCCCACGCGACCTGGGGTTCGTCGGTGAACTGGAACAGGTCGAGATCGGTGGGCGAGATCACGCCTTCTTCCACCATCATGTCGAAATTATCAGCCGCTTCCAGTAATCGGTGCCGAACAGCACGATCGGGACCTGCCGGGCCTTGCGCGTCTGGACCAGCGTGATCACCTCGAACAATTCGTCCAGCGTCCCGAAGCCGCCCGGAAAGGCGACCAGCGCTTTCGCACGCATCATGAAATGCATCTTGCGCAACGCGAAGTAGTGGAACTTGAACGACAGGTCCGGCGTGACGTAGGCGTTGGCCGCCTCCTCCATCGGCAGCGCGATCGCCAGGCCCACGCTGACACCGCCGCTGTCGTGCGCGCCGCGGTTGGCGGCTTCCATGATGCCTGGGCCGCCGCCGGTGCACACGAAGAGCTTGTCGTGCGGTTCCTTCCCGGCGCTGTAGTCCGCCACGAGCCGGCCGAAAGCACGGGCCTGTTCGTAGTAGTGGGCGTTGCGTTGCAGGGCCTTGGCGCGGCGCACCAGCGCTTCGTCACCGCTCTTGCCGGCCGCGTCCACCATGGCCGCGGCGCCCTCGGGATCGCGGAAGCGGGCGCTGCCGAACACAACGATGGTGTTTTCGATGCCAAGGGCCTGCTGGCCGAGGTCGGGCTTGAGCAATTCGAGCTGGAAGCGGATCCCGCGCGTTTCGCGGCGCAGCATGAATTCAGGGTCGGCGAAAGCGAGGCGGTCGGCCTCCGGGTCCAGAGGCAGGCCCTCATCGGCATGGGCCTTCAAGGTGGCCCAGGCGTCGGCCAGCCGCCGGTCGTGGATGTTGCGGGTCGAAGACATGGCGTCATTGTGGACCCAATCACGGGCGCAACCCGGGGTGGAATGGCCGCGTTTGCCGCTATCCTTGAGGCAGGAGCCGGGCAACACAAGAGGGGACGAACACGTTGGACGACGCGGTGTATCACGTCGTGCTGGATGGGCAGATGGTGGGCCCCTACGACCGCCGCACCATCGTCGGCATGCGCATCAAGAAGACGCTGACCAGTGACCACGTGGTGGTCACGTCGGACGGCGTGCGGCTCTCCGTGGGGGACCTGCTCAAGAACCGGGACGCCGAGCAGGCATTCCAGGCGGATCGCAGCGGAACCTACTCGCTGGTGCAGGCGACCTACGTGGCCAGCCTGGTCGAGGTCGAGGGCCGCGGCATCGATATCCCGGAGTTCAAGGGCGAGATCGAGGCGCGCGTCCAGAGCGACGTGCTGCGCATCGCCGGCCGCTTCCGCCAGGGTCTGGGCTGGAAGGAGGACCGCATCAAGCTGCCCCTCGCCGCCATCGCCTATGCCCGCGTCCGCGGCAGCCTGGTGGACCTGTGGCTGCGCCGGGACGGCGAGCCGGGTTTCCAGACGGTCTGCCTGGAGCTGTTCACCCCCGAGTCAGCCGGTGAGTTCGTGGACTGGCTGCCCAGCGCGAAGCCGTGGCCGGGCTCGGCCGCGGCCGCGCAAGGCACACCTGCCAAGTCCCGCAAGATCGGGGCGGCACATCCGCTCCTCTGGGGCGCGGTCGTCGGCACCATCCTGGTCGTGACGGCCGTGCTGCTGTGGGTGCTGGCCCGCCACTGAATCGCGCTTCAGAGCGACAGCGCGAGCCCGATCGGAACGAAGACCACCGCCAGCGCATTCCCCAGCAGGATCATGGCGGCGACGCGCTCCGGCTCCTGCCGGTAGCGTTCGGCCAGCAGGAACTGCATCACCGCCGGCGGCAACGCGCTGAACAGGATCAGCTGGCCCTTGGCCTCGCCCTGCAGGTCGAGCATCCAGGCCAGCGGCAGCGCGACCGCGAGGCCGATCAGGGGGCGGGCGAATGCGCCCAGCAGGCCGCGCGGAATGTCCTCGCGCTTCAGCAGCGTGAGCCGCACACCCAGTGCGAACAGCATCAATGGCAGCATCGCCTCGCCCAGCAGCTTCATGCCGGTGAAGATGACGTCCGGCGGCCGCACGCCCGTGGCCGCGCTGGCGAAGCCCAGTGCGCTGGAGATCATCAGCGGGCTGAGCAGCAGGTCGCGCGTGCGGGCATGCGCGCTCGTGATGCGCGCGCCGAGTGAAAAATGAATGACGTTGCTGATTGAAAACAGCGCGACGGCGGCGCCGAAATGCGAGGGGCCGAACGCCAGCAGTGCCAGCGGCAGGCCCATGTTGCCGCAATTGGTGAACATCACCACCGGGACCAGCGTGCGCGGCTGCGTGTGGGTGAGGCGGGACAGGACCCACGCCACCGCACCGGTCGCCAGGATCAGGATCGCGCCGCCGGCCAGCAGCGGGCCGTAGTCACCGAGCCGGAATTCCTTGGCGGCCAGTGCCGTGTAGACGAGCAGCGGCGACAGCACGTCGAGCACGATGCGGTTGAAGGCCGTGAGGTCGGGCCGGGTGCGGCGCGCATAGGCGTACCCCACCGCCACGATCAGGAAAACGGGGATGATGACCTGCGCGATGCGCCAGACCAGTTCCATCAATGCCTTTCCGCCAGCCAGCGCAGCAGCGGTGCACGCGCGGTGGCCAGGTTCTTGTAAGCCAGGACGGCATCGGACATCGACGCGAGCGCGCCGTGCAGTTGCAGGGCCTTTGCCGGCGTGTCGACCACGGCGGCGAGCGGCTGCAGCATCACGCGGATGGTGAAGACTGCGCGGCGGCTGCCATCACCGAGGGGGAAGAAGGTCTGGCGCTCGGCCCGGAAGAAGCACTGCGCGGCGAAGCGGGACGGATCATTTTCGGCGGGCCATTCAGGGCGCGCGTGCCGCCCCGGATGCTGGTCGAAGCGGCCGCTGGGACTGATCGTCCAGACGAAGCGCTCCCATTCGCCGCCGCCGGTGACCAGTTGCACCAGCTGGCCGGCGGCTGCCAGCAGGGCAGGGTTGTCCGCGACGGGCGCGTGCACGGCCGCGAACGCCTGCCCCAGCTTGTCCTCCGGCGCCCAGTGCGACGGCACGCAGACGCAGAGCCAGGGCAGGGTGGTGTTCGTGCCATCGAGCAGGGCGAAGTCCTGCTCGAAGGCAAGTTCGGGTGGACCTTCATCCGCGGTGGCCAGGCCTTCGGTGCGGCCGCGGGCCAGGATGGCATCGACGATGGGGCCCTCATCGAACCCAGGCACCGCCAACCGCGAAGCGCCTGCATCGAACACGCGCTTCTTCTCGCGCCACATCGGGCTGCCGGCATCCAGCGCCGTCAGGTGCCTGGCCCCCGCTCCAAGCCGCCGCAGCCCGGGCTGCATGCGGAACGGAACGGCGATCTGGCCGAAATCGAAGGGCAGGGAAGGGGTGGAGGGCATGAAAAAGGCTCCTTGCGGAGCCTGGTTCGGTGCGGCAAGCGGCGCTCTCAGGAGCAGCCGTTCAGACGCGCCTCCGGTATTCGGCCGTGCGCGTGTCGATCTCGACCTTGTCGCCCTGCGCCACGAAGATCGGCACGCCGATCTCGAAGCCGGTGGCGATCTTCGCGGGCTTGAGCACCTTGCCCGAGGTGTCGCCCTTCACGGCCGGCTCGGTCCAGGTGATCTCGCGTTCGACGCTGGTCGGCAGCTCGACGGAGATGGCCTTGCCCTCGTAGAACACCACTTCGGCGGGCATGCCTTCTTCCAGGTAGTTCAGCGAGTCGCCCATGTTTTCGGCTTCCACCTCGTACTGGTTGTACTCGGAGTCCATCCACACGTACATCGGGTCGGCGAAATAGGAATACGTGCAGTCCTTCTTCTCCAGCACGATCTGGTCCATCTTGTCGTCGGCCTTGAAGACGACTTCGGTGGCCTGGTTGTTGAGCAGGCTCTTCAGCTTCATCCGCACGGTGGCCGAATTGCGGCCGCCGCGGGAGTATTCGGTCTTCAGCACGACCCACGGGTTTGCCGTGTGCATGATCACATTGCCGGCGCGGATTTCTTGAGCGATTTTCATGGGCGGTGTCTTGAGGTTCAGCCGCGGCGCGTGCAAAGGAGCCTGCACGGGGCGCCGCCGCCTGGACGGCGAAATTCGGCGGATTACTTTGGCGGATTACTTGCGTCCCCCGGAAACGGTTGTCACCCGGGCTGTAGCGCAAAGCTCTAGATTCTAACGCGGTCGCGGGCGAAGCGCAGGAGCCCCGCCGCCAGCTCTGGCAAAGCGTGAACCTTTCGCAGGGCCGCTTCCGCTGTGGCCTGCCAGCCGGAGGCCTCGAGCGCGGGCAACGTCGCCTCCCCCGTGGCATTCCAGGCCGCGTGAAAATTCCTCAGTGACGCGGGAGCTTCCAGCCAGTCGAGAAATGCGTCCAGCTTGGGAAGATGGGCGCCGTCCGCCTGCGGGTAAAGATGCCAGACCAGGGGGCGGCCGGCCAGCAGGCCGCGCACCAGCGAATCCTCGCCGCGGACGAAGTTGAGGTCGCAGGCCCAGAGCAACTGGTCGTAGCCGGCCTGCGTGAGCAGGGGCAATGCATGCGGGCGCAAGCGGCCGGCGGCGTTCCAGCCGGGGTGGGTCGCATTCAACCGGGCCAGGGCGGACGCGGCAGCGGCTTGCGCCCGCCCTGCCGTGATGAGCAACCGTGTCGCTCGTTCCTCCCTCGCCAGCGCGAGCAGCAGTTCCGGCAATGGGCCGGGCTCGTAGCAGAACAGGCTCATCAGCGAGTCTTCCGCTTGCGCTTCGATCCCCAGGGCGCGCAGGAATCGGTCGCGATCGAAGGCCGCCCGGCGCGCCGCCAAGTCCTGCTCGCGCAGCAGGCCCCCCGTGCGCGCGCTGAATCCCGGATAGAAGAAGAACTTCGTCAACCCCGCGCCCGGCCCCTGCACCGGCGACGGCAGCCCGTGGCTGCGCTCCACGTAGCCTTCGGCCGAGAGATATTCCAGGTTGATCCACACCGGCGCCGGCCGGGCTGCCGCCATCGCGCCGACAAATCCCGGCGGCGGGTCGCAGCCGAATGCTTCGATCACGACGTCCCCCGGTTCCGGCACGGGGGACGAAGTGTTCCACGGCACGACCGTCACTCCGGCGTGGCCGCCCGGCGCCATCCATTCCAGCGCGGACGGATCGTCCAGCCACAGCCTGACCGACTCGCCGCGCGCCGCGAGTTCGGCGGCCAGGCGCCAGCAGACGCCCACGTCGCCATGGTTGTCGATCACCCGGCAGAAAAGGTCCCAGCGCATGTCGCTCGGATAATAGTGCGCATGGTGCAAGTGCATTCCGACGAACTGCTGGCGCAAGTGGCGGCCCTGCCGGCGCTGCCCGGCGTCTACCGCTATTACGACGCCGACGGCGGCGTGCTCTACGTGGGCAAGGCCCGGAACCTGAAGAAGCGGGTGTCCAGCTACTTCCAGAAGAACCACGGCGGCACCCGCATCGGTCACATGATCGGGAAGATCGTGCGCATGGACACGACCGTGGTGCGCTCGGAAGCCGAGGCGCTGCTGCTCGAGAACAACCTGATCAAGACGCTCGCGCCGCGCTACAACATCCTGTTCCGCGACGACAAGAGCTACCCCTACCTGAAGATCACCGGCGCCCCTGACAAACAGGGCTTCGATTCCAGTGGTGGCAAGCCCGCCCCCTCAGCCGCGGTCTTCCCGCGCGTGGCCTACTACCGCGGCGCCGTCGACCGCAGGCACCGCTACTTCGGGCCGTACCCGAGCGCCTGGGCGGTGAAAGAGTCGATCCAGTTGCTGCAGAAGGTGTTCCGCCTGCGGACCTGCGAGGACACCGTGTTCGCGAACCGCGCGCGGCCCTGCCTGCTGTACCAGATCAAGCGTTGCTCCGGCCCCTGCGTCAACCTGGTGACGCCGGACGACTACCGGCGCGACGTGCTCCACGCGGAAGCCTTCCTGCGCGGCGACACGCAGGCCGTGCTGGAGAGCCTGGAGGCCAGGATGATGGCGCACGCCGAACAGCTGGAGTTCGAGCAGGCGGCGGAGCTGCGCAACCAGATGAGCGCGCTCTCCAAGGTGCTGCACCAGCAGTCGGTCGAGACCGTCTCCGACAAGGACGTCGACATCCTGGCCGTGCAGGTGCAAGGCGGCAAGGCCTGCGTCAACCTGGCGATGGTGCGCGGGGGCCGGCATCTTGGCGACCGCGCGTATTTCCCCAGCCACGTCGAGGACGCGGCGGCGGTGCAGGATTTCGACGATGCCGCCGACGCCGTGGCGGCGCAGCCGGTCGAGGTACAGGTGCTGGAGGCTTTCATCGCGCAGCACTACCTGGGCGTGCCGGTGCCCGCGGCGCTGATCACCAGCCACCCCGTGGCCGACTCGCTGGTCGAAGCGCTCAGCCTGCAGTCGCAGGCGCGCGTGGCGGCAGTGCACAACCCGCGCGGTCAGCGGCGCCTGTGGCTGGAGATGGCGCAGAAGAACGCCGGCCTGCAGCTGGCGCGGCTGCTGGCGGAGGAAGGATCGCAGCAGGCCCGCACGCGCGCGCTGGTGGAAGCGCTGGACCTGGCGCCGGACCATCTCGACACCTTCCGCGTCGAATGCTTCGACATCTCGCACACGGCCGGCGAAGCGACGCAGGCCTCCTGCGTGGTGTTCCATCACCACGCCATGCAGAACCGCGAATACCGCCGCTACAACATCGACGACATCACGCCCGGCGACGACTACGCGGCGATGCGCCAGGTGCTGAGCCGGCGTTACGCGAAGCTGGCCCAGGCCGGCCGCGACACGCCCGATGCGACGCCTCCGGAGGAACTGGACGTGCCGGCAGGCGAGGAGCAAGCGGTAGAGGCTGTGCAGGAGGCGCCCGGCGCAGCCGTGCCTTTGGTGGCTGAGCCCGCGGTGGAGGCGGCGACGGCGGCACCGGCCGCGCCGGCCAAGCGCGCCAAGCCCGGTGGCGGCGGCAGCGCGCAGCGCCTGCCGGACCTGGTGCTGGTGGACGGCGGCCGCGGGCAGGTCAGCATGGCGCGCGAAGTGTTTGCCGAACTCGGGCTGGACCTGTCGGTGATTGTCGGCGTCGAGAAAGGCGAGGGCCGCAAGGTGGGCCTGGAGGAACTGGTGTTCGCCGATGGCCGGGAGAAGGTCTACCTGGGCCGCGATTCGGCGGCACTGATGCTGGTGGCCCAGATCCGCGACGAAGCGCATCGCTTCGCCATCACCGGCATGCGCGCGCGGCGCGCCCGGGTGCGGGTGGGCGGCAGCCAGCTGGAAGAGATTCCCGGCGTGGGCGCCAAGAAGCGGGCCCGCCTCTTGCAGCGCTTCGGTGGCGTGCGAGGGGTGGCGGCCGCGAGCGTGGAAGACATCGCCACCGTGGAGGGCATCTCGCACGAACTGGCCGAGGAAATCTACCGCGCGCTGCATTGAGCGCGTGGTCCTCAGATGGATTCGTCCAGCAGCTTCATCCAGGAAAAGGTGTTGGACTTGTAGCGCAGCACGCCGAGGTAGAAGCTGCGCAGCAAGGCGGGGAGCGCTTCCTTCGGCACCGGGTACTGCATGAGCTTGGGGCTGTAGATCCGCATGCCTTCGGGATGGCTGGCCGGCCGGTACGGGCAGGCGAAGCGCAGGACGAGACTCTCCCGCCCCGACAAAGTGCCGCCGCCATAGAGGTGCAGGGCGAGCAGCAGGGCGTCGGTGCGGCCGGTGGGCAGGTTCGCGTAGCCGTCGTAGGCCAGCACCTGGAAGATCGCATTGTCGGGATTCGCCTGCATCCTCTCATCCGCCGCGGCGAGGATGCTTTCCTGGTCGCCGTGGAACGAAAAGTCCACGAACGTCGCCGTCCCGTCGGCGCCCGGAACGAGGACGGTCGGCGCCAGCGACGCGCCGCCTTCCATCATGAACATGCCGTGCGCTGCCAGAAAGCCGGCCTGGTTCACGCCCTTCTCCAAAATGGCGCTGATGTTGGCCGGGGCTTCGTCGGACGCATGCAGCCGCCGGATCGACACCATCGGTGGCGACGCTTTCTGCTGGATCTGGCCCGCCAGCCCGCGGAAATTGCGCTGCGGCTTCTCGCCGAACAGCAGCTCGGTGGCGATGCCCAGCGGGAAATAGATCTTGTCGTCGATGACGCAGCCGAACGCCGTCTCGAACTGGGGCTCCAGTTCCGGAAACTGCGTCTTCAGTTCATCGAAAGACAGCCAGCGCAGAGTGAGGCCGCAGCTGTGGGCGATGGTGGAGCCCGCATAGTAGGCCGTCCAGCGCAGGAAGTTCTGCGTGTTGATCCGGTTCACGAAATCCGCGTACTCGGGCGCCGCCTGCTTGCGGATGGCCCGCAGCAGGTCGTCCACGCGTTCCAGGCTGCCGATGCTGAAATCCGGCGCCAGCTCCTTCAACGCGTCGATGAAGGCCAGCCCGCCATTCACCTCGCCGGCCCCGCGCCCCGCATGCAGGAACTGCCGGCAAAGCACGTTCTGGTCCGTTTCCTGCGGCGCGACACGTGCCACCAGCCGTTCCACATAGGCCCGGCAGCTGACCTGGACGTCGGTGCCGAACAGGCCGTCTTCCACCACGCCGAGCGGCACGGCCACGCTGCCGCCCACGACGCCGATGATGCGCGACCACGGCGCCTCGGGCGGGCGCGCCTGTTCCGGCAGGCGCTCCTGCGCCTGCGCGTTCGTCATCCAGTCCACGGTCGTCTGGCCGAGGCGTGCCACCGTCTCCCCGAGGTAGAAAGCCAGCAGCAGGTTGAAGTTCGCGGTGCCGGGCTTCTCGGCCCAGGATTCACGGGTGGGCCGGGTCCGCGTGCGGATCTGCGCGAGCAACTGGTCGATGCGGTCCAGGCTCTCCAGCGAGCCGTCGAGCCGCGCCTGCCGGAGGGCTTGCCGCAGGGCCAGCCCGCCAGGCACCTCGCGGCTGTCGTCCAACGCGCCGAGCAGCTGCTTCGCGGCCTCGTTCATGTCCATTCCCGCCTTCACTTCCGATGGCGGATTTATAGCCTAGGAGTCTGCGTGGCGGAGAAACGGCAGACGCCTGCGCGCGCGTGTCAGAATCGGGCCTCATGTTCTTCACGATCCCGACCATCCTCACCTGGACGCGGATCATCGCGATCCCGCTGCTGGTGGGCGTGTTCTACCTGGGGCTTGCGCATCCCGTGCAGAACCTGATCGCCACGGTCATGTTCGTGGTGTTCGCGCTGACCGACTGGCTTGACGGCTACCTGGCGCGCAAGCTGAACCAGGCCTCGTCGTTCGGCGCCTTCCTCGATCCGGTGGCCGACAAGTTCCTGGTGTGCGCGTCGCTGCTGGTGCTGGTGCACCTGCAACGCACCGATGTGTTCGTGGCGCTGATCATCATCGGCCGCGAGATCGCGATCTCCGCCCTGCGCGAGTGGATGGCGCAGATCGGCGCGTCCAAGAGCGTGGCCGTCCACATGCTGGGCAAGGTGAAGACCACCATGCAGATGGTGGCCATCCCCTTCCTGCTGTTCGACGGCGTGCTGTTCGGCGTGATCGACACCGGCATCTGGGGCACGGGCCTGATCTGGATCTCCGCGGTCCTGACGGTCTGGTCGATGGTCTATTACCTGCAGAAGGCCTTGCCGGAAATCCGCAAGCGCGTGAAGCACTGAGGCTCGTGCGATGACCGAGGCCTCGCGGGCCGACCCCATGGTGCGGGCGATGCCGATCGTCTTCGTCCTGATCTGGAGCACCGGCTTCATCGTCGCGCGCTACGGCATGCCGCACTCGCCGCCGATGAAATTCCTGGCGATGCGTTACGCCCTCTCGGTCGCCTGTTTCCTGGTCTGGGCGCTGCTGGCGCGCGCGGCCTGGCCGAAGGACCGCCGCCAGCTCGCGCATCTCGCGGTCACCGGCGTCCTGATGCATGCGGGCTACCTCGGCGGCGTCTGGGCCGCGGTCAAGTCGGGCATGGGCGCCGGGCTGGCGGCTTTGCTCGTGGGCCTGCAGCCGGTGTTGACGGCCATCTGGATATCGACACGCGGCGGCGAAGTCGCGCGGCGGCAATGGGGCGGCCTGGCGCTGGGCCTCGTTGGCTTGCTGCTCGTGGTATGGCAGAAGCTGGGGCTGGGGGAGGTGCATCCGCTCAACCTGGCTTTCGCGGGCGGCGCGCTGCTGGCGATCACCGCCGGCACGCTGTACCAGAAACGCTTCGTCGCGCCCTGCGACGTGCGCACGGCCAACCTCGTCCAGCTCGCCGCCGCTTTCGTGGTGACGTTGCCGCTCGCGCTGCTGGAGCAGGAGGCGATGCGTTGGACCGGCGAGATGATCGGCGCGATGGCGTGGTCGGTTCTCGCACTCACGCTTGGCGGCAGTTCGCTGCTCTACCTCTTGATCCAGCGCGGTGCCGCCACCGCGGTCACGAGCCTGCTCTACCTCGTGCCGCCCACGACGGCGCTCATGGCCTGGGCGCTCTTCGGCGAGCCGATCACGGTGCTCACGATCGCGGGCATGGCGCTCACGGCGGTGGGCGTGAGCCTGGTCGTCCGGTCACGGGCTGCTTGAGCAGTTTCCAGGGCTCGCTCCGGAAACGTTCCACCAGGAAGTCGATGAGCAGGCGCAGGCGGCGCGGCAGTGCATTGCTGTGCGGCGCCAGCCAGTGGATGTCGGCGTCGACCATGGCGTAGCCGGGGAGCACGCGTACCAGCTGCCCGCCGGCAATCGCGGGTGCGATGTCCCACAGGCTGCGCAGCATGATGCCGCGGCCGGCCAGGCACCAGTCGCGCACCAGCTCGCCGGAATTGCTGGACAGGGCGCCTTGCACGCGCACGCGCACCTCGCTGCGGTCGCGTTCCTTCTGCAGCCGCCAGACGTCGAAGCGGTGCTCGTGCTCGCGGACCAGCAGGCAGTCATGGCTCGCGAGGTCGTCGATCGAAGCGGGCGTGCCATGGCGGCGCAGGTAGTCGGGCGCCGCGACGAGCACGCGCTGGTTGCGGGCCAGCCGCCGCCCGGTCCACTCGGACGCCCGCTGACCTTGCACCGCCCAGAGCCAGACGGCGCCGTCGTAACCGTCGACTGCCAGGTCCGGCAACTGCTCCGTCAATTGCAGCTGCACCGTCAGACGGGGATGCAGAGCCTGGAATTCGGCCAGGGCCGGTCCGAGCCACAGGCGGCCGAAGCCGAACGTCGAAGCCAGGCGGATGTGACCGACCGCATCGCTGCGCCGCTCCTGCAGTTCCGCCTCCAGCGCCTGGAAGCCCGCGACGAGCGCGCTCGCGCGCTCGCACAACGCTTCGCCTTCCGCCGTGGCCGTCACGCGCCGCGTGGTCCGTTGGAACAGCTTGACGCGCAGCCGCGCCTCCAGCCCAGCCAGCCGCTTGGTGATGACCGAGGGCACGACGTTGGCCGCCGACGCGGCCCCAGCCAGGCTGCCATGCTGGCGGATGGCGAGCAGCAGCTCGAGGTCGGCACGATCGAGGACAGGGCTGGATTGCTGCACGGCTGGAAAGAATCGATTGCCGCATTATTGCTTGCCGGTGCCGCGCCGCCAATGCCAGAATCGGCCATGCTGGATGGATTCGAGACCCTGCGGAGCGAACGCGAAGGCGTGGCGCTGATGGCCCGGCGGGCCGGGGAGGGCGCGCCCTTGCTGCTGTTGCATGGGCATCCGCAGACGCATTGCATGTGGCACCGTGTCGCTCCGGCCCTGGCGGAACGCTTCGAAGTGGTGCTGCTGGACCTGCGAGGCTACGGGGACTCGGGCCGGCCCCCAGCTGGCGAGGCGAACGCGGCCTACGGCAAGCGCGAAATGGCGCTGGACGCGCTGCACGTGATGCGCAGCCTGGGGCACCAGCGCTTCCAGGTGCTCGCGCATGACCGCGGGGCCCGTGTCGCGCATCGCCTGGCCCTGGACCATCCTGCAGCGGTTGAACGCATGCTGCTGCTCGACATCGCGCCGACGCTCGCCATGTACCGCCAGACCAACGAGGCCTTTGCCCGCGCCTACTGGCACTGGTTCTTCCTGATCCAGCCGCCGCCGTTGCCCGAGGCGCTGATCGAATCGGATCCCGCGCGCTATGTGCGCAACGTGATGGGCGCGCGGCATGCGGGCCTGGCGGCTTTCGCCCCGGAAGCGCTGGCCGAATACGAGCGCTGCGCTTCCTTGCCGGGTACGGCCGCAGCGATCTGCGCCGACTACCGGGCCAGCGCCGGCATCGACCTGACGCATGACGAGGCCGACGCGGCCGCCGGCCGCAAGCTTCGCCAGCCGTTGCGCGTGCTGTGGGGCGAGCATGGCGCGGTCGGCCGCAACTTCGACGTGGCCGCGCTCTGGCGCGATGCTGCTGACGAATTCACCGGCCGCAGCGTTCCCTGCGGCCATTACATCGCGGAAGAGGCGCCCGCCCTTCTGCTGAACGACGCTTTCCAATTCTTCAGGAGTTCCAATTGACCAAGAAGCGCATCGCAGTGATCGCCGGCGACGGCATCGGCAAGGAAGTCATGCCCGAGGGCATCCGCGTGCTCGACGCCGCGGCGCGGAAGTTCGGCATCGATCTGGCGTTCGACCATTTCGATTTCTCGAGCTGGGACTACTACGAGAAGCACGGGCAGATGCTGCCGGACAACTGGAAGGACCAGATCGGCGGCCATGACGCCATCTACTTCGGCGCGGTCGGCTGGCCCGACAAGATCGCCGACCACGTCTCGCTCTGGGGATCGCTGCTGCTGTTTCGCCGCGACTTCGACCAGTACGTGAACCTGCGGCCCGCGCGGCTGATGCCGGGCATCGTCTGCCCCGTGGTGCGGCGCGACGGCAGCAGGCGCGAGCCCGGCGAGATCGACATGTACATCGTGCGCGAGAACACCGAGGGCGAGTACAGCAGCATCGGCGGAAGGATGTATCCCGGCACGGAAAGGGAAATCGTCATGCAGGAGACCGTGATGTCGCGCATCGGCGTGGATCGCGTGCTGAAGTTCGCGTTCGAGCTCGCGCAGTCACGGCCCAAGAAGCACCTGACGAGCGCCACCAAGTCGAACGGCATCGCCATCACCATGCCGTACTGGGACGAACGGGTGGCCGAGATGGGCAAGGCGTACCCCGGCATCCGACTGGACAAGTTCCACATCGACATCCTCACCGCCCACTTCGTGCAAAGGCCGGAGTTCTTCGACGTGGTGGTGGCGAGCAACCTGTTCGGCGACATCCTGAGCGATCTGGGCCCGGCCTGCACGGGCACGATCGGCATCGCGCCGAGTGCCAACCTGAACCCGGACCGCAAATTTCCCTCGCTGTTCGAACCCGTGCATGGCTCCGCGCCGGACATCGCCGGGCGCAACATCGCCAACCCGATCGGGCAGATCTGGTGCGGCGCGATGATGCTGGAATTCCTCGGTCACAAGGAGGCGCACGACGCGATCCTCGCCGCGATCGAGAAGGTGCTGCATCCCCAATCCGGTGCGCCCCGCACGGGCGACATCGGCGGCAGCGCGAGCACGACCGACCTCGGGCGGGCGATCGCCGAAGCGCTGTAACCAATTGCGGGCACCGCGCGCGACATGTGCGCGGCATGGCGCACTGCCGCATGAAAATCGGCCCGCAGGCCGCATGGCGCCTAGCGTTTTGACTATAGAATCCGCCTCCGCGTGTTGTATTGCCGCATGTCGTATTGACACGGTTTCGGCCCATCGCTTTAATCGGCGCAGTGGCCTTGGCGGCCGCGAACAAAGTCTCCCGTTCCAGCCCTTTTTGCGCCCTCAGCGACGCGCCGGAACCGGGAGACAAAATTTTTCAAGAGACAACTGTCACAACCAATTCGTACGAGGGGCCTCCCAAGTGAACAAGACCGAACTGATCGAGCACATCGCCAAGCACGCCGACATCTCCAAGGCCGCGGCCACCCGCGCGCTGGAGTCGATGATCGGCGCCATCAAGACGACGCTGAAAAAAGGCGGCTCGGTTTCCCTGGTCGGGTTCGGCACCTTCGCCGTGGGCAAACGGGCCGCCCGCAGCGGCCGCAACCCCCGAACCGGCGCTGCGATTAAAATCAAGGCTGCCAAGGTACCCAAGTTCCGTCCCGGCAAGGCGCTGAAAGATGCGCTGAACTGATTGGCCGGTCCCCCCGGTGGGGTGCTTAGCTCAGCTGGTAGAGCGGCGCCCTTACAAGGCGTAGGTCGGCGGTTCGAACCCGTCAGCACCCACCAACGAGAAGGCGAACCGAGGGTTCGCCTTTTGGTTTTTTGAACGAGTTGATCCATGTTTGATTTCGTCCGCAAGCACACCAAGGTGATGCAGCTCCTGCTGTTCGTCCTGATCGTGCCGTCCTTCGTCCTGTTCGGGCTCGAGGGCTACAGCCGCTTCAATGACAAAGGCGAGGTCGTCGCCAAGGTGGACGGGCGCGAGGTCACCCAGCAGGAATGGGACAACGCGCACAAGATCGAAGTCGACCGCATCCGTTCCCAGATGCCCAACATCGACGCCAAGCTGCTCGATTCGCCGCAGGCGAAGTACGGCACGCTGGAGAAGGTGGTCCGCGAGCGCGTGCTCGCCGCCGCGGCCGAGAAGTCCCAATTGGTCGTGCCCGACCAGCGCGTGGCGCGCGAGCTGCAGCGCAACGAACTGGTGCAGTCGCTGCGCGGCCCGGACGGCAAGCTGGACATCGAGCGCTACCGGCAGGTGCTGCAGGCGCAGGGCATGACGCCGGAAATCTTCGAGTCGCAGATCCGCCGGGACCTGTCGACGCGGCAGGTGCTGGTCGGCGTGGGCGCTTCGGCCGTCGCGCCGGCGGCGCAGGCGAACGTTTCGCTGGGCAGCTATTTCGAGAAGCGCGAGGTGCAACTGGCCCGCTTCGAGACCGCGAAATTCGCGGCCAAGGTGGAGCCGACGGATGCTGAGATCGAGGCCTACTACAAGGCGAACCCGCAGCTGTTCCAGGCGCCGGAGCAGGCCGCCGTCGAATACGTCATGCTGGACCTCGCCGCCATCCAGAAGGGCATCACGCTCAACGAGGCGGACCTGAAGACCTACTACGAGCAGAATGCCGCGCAGCTGGCGAGCAAGGAAGAGCGCCGCGCCAGCCACATCCTGCTGGCGGCGGGCAAGACCGCATCAGCGGGCGACAAGGAAAAGGCCAAGGCCAAGGCGGCCGAATTGCTGGCGCAGGTGCGCAAGAACCCGGCGAGCTTCGCGGAAGTGGCCAAGAAGGAATCGCAGGATCCCGGCTCCGCCAAGCAGGGCGGCGACCTCGACTTCTTCGCGCGCGGCGCCATGACCAAGCCGTTCGAGGACGCCGCGTTCAAGCTGAAAGAGGGCGAGATCAGCGACGTGGTGGAAACCGAATTCGGCTACCACATCATCCAGGTGACGGATGTGAAGACGCCCGCTCAGCGCACGTTCGAGGAGATGCGGCCGCAGCTCGAAGCCGACCTGAAAAAGCAGCAGGCGGCGCGCAAGTACGCCGAGGCGGCCGACACTTTCAGCAACACGGTCTATGAGCAGTCCGACAGCCTGAAGCCGGTGGCGGACAAGCTCAAGCTCGAGATCAAGAGTGCGACCAACGTTTTGCGCACGCCGGCGCCGGGCGCGACCGGGCCGCTGGCCAACCCCAAATTCCTGACGGCCTTGTTCGCTCCCGACTCGGTGGATCGCAAGCGCAACACCGAAGCGGTGGAGGTCGGGCCCAACCAGATGGTGTCCGGGCGCATCAGCCAGTACACCCCGGCGCGCGCCCGGCCGCTGGCCGAGGTGAAGGCCCAGGTGCGCGAGAAGCTGGTCGCCGAACGCGCTGCCGAACTCGCGAAGAAGGAAGGCCAGGCCAAGCTGGCGGCGTGGAAGGCGGCCGCCCCGGCTGCCTCCGAAATCTCCGAAGCCAGGCCACTTTCACGGCAGGACGTGGACAAGGTTCCGCGTCCCATCATCGAGGCCGCATTGCGCGTCGACCCCGCTTCCCTCCCTGCATTCACAGGGGTCGACCTGGGGGCTGACGGCTATGCGGTGTTGAAGATCAACAAGGTGCTGCCGCGCGAAGCGCCGGTGCCGGCACAAGCCCAGGCGGAGCAGCAGCAGTACCTGCGGGCCTGGGCGTCGGCCGAGGCGGTTTCGTACTACAACACGCTGAAGGACCGGTACAAGGCGCAGATCCTGGTGGCGAAGCCGAAGGACGGCGTGCCGGCGCAGTAACGCGGCACGCCAATGAAAAAAGCCGCGGGTGGAGCCCGCGGCTTTTTTCATGGAGAACTTGCTGGGGTGGCTGATGGGACTCGAACCCACGACAACCAGAATCACAATCTGGGACTCTACCAACTGAGCTACAGCCACCGTAGAGCCCGCCATTATAGCGGGCTTGCGTGCTACTCGTTGACCATCACCAGCTTGCCCTTGACGCCGCGTGAACCCATGTGCGCGTACGCGGCCTTCAACTCGGCCATCGGCATGGTGCGGTCGATCACCGGCTTGACCTTGCCCTGCGCGTACCACTGGGCCAGTTCGCCCATCATCGCGGCGTTGGCCTTGGGTTCACGCCGCGCGAAGTCGCCCCAGAACACGCCGACCAGCGAGGCACCCTTCAGCAGTGTCAGGTTGAGCGGCAGGCTCGGGATCGGGCCGGAGGCGAAACCGACCACCAGGTAACGCCCGCGCCAGGCGATGGAGCGGAAAGCCGGCTCCGCGAAGTCGCCGCCCACGGGGTCATAGATGACGTCCGGGCCCTTGCCGTCGGTCGCGGCCTTGATCGCTTCACGGAAAGCATTCGGCACGGCGTGCGTCGTGTAGTTGATGGTCGCGTCCGCGCCGATCTCCTTGCACAGCGCGCATTTCTCGTCGGTGGACGCGGCGGCGATGACGCGCGCGCCCATCGCCTTGGCGATCTGGATGGCGGACGTTCCGACGCCGCCCGCGGCGCCGAGCACCAGCACCGTTTCACCGGCCTTCAACTGCGCGCGATCGACCAGCGCGTGGTGGGAGGTTGCATAGATCATGATGAACGCCGCGGCATCCACGTGGCTGAAGCCGGCCGGCAGCGGCATGCAGCGTGCCGCCTCGGCGATGGTGTGGGTGCCGAAGCCGCCGGTGCCGGCGAGGCAGGCGACGGACTGACCCACCTTCAGTTGCGTGACGCCTTCACCGACCGCCGCGACCACGCCTGCATACTCTGAGCCAGGCACGAAGGGCAGCGGCGGCTTCATCTGGTACTTGTTCTGCACGATCAGCAGGTCGGGGAAATTCAGGCTGGCCGCCTTGATCTCCACCAGCACCTCACCGGCCTTGGGCTCGGGGGTCGGCAGTTCCTTCCATTGCAGCGCGTCGACGCCGACGGGGTTCTCGCAAAGCCAGGCATGCATGTCCACTCTCCAGGAAAACAGTTGGCGCCATCATAGGCAGCCGCGCGGCGGCCCGTTGTCTCTGCCGTGACCGCCGCGTGCCTACAATGGGCCACCGATGAAGATCCTGCTCTCCAACGACGATGGCTACCAGGCGCCGGGCATCGTCGCCCTGTACGACGCCATCAAGGACCTGGGCGAGGTCGAGGTGGTGGCGCCCGAGCACAACAACAGCGCCAAGTCGAACGCGCTCACGCTGAACGCGCCGCTTTACGTGAACATCGCGCCCAACGGATTCCGCTACGTCAACGGCACGCCGGCCGACTGCGTGCACATCGCGCTCACGGGCCTGCTCGGGTACATGCCGGATCTCGTCGTGAGTGGCATCAACAACGGCGCCAACATGGGCGACGACACCATCTATTCGGGCACGGTCGGCGCCGCCATGGAAGGCTACCTGTTCGGTGCGCCGGCCATCGCCTTCTCGCAGACGCAGAAGGGGTGGGCCCACCTCGACACGGCCGCGCGCAAGGCACGCGAGCTGGTGCAGTACCTGCTGGCGGAGCGCAAGACCGACCAGCCCACATGGCTGTTGAACGTGAACATCCCCAATCTTCCGTATGAGGAATTGAAGCCGTTCAAGGTTTGCCGCCTGGGCCGCCGCCACGCGGCCGAGAAGGTGATCTCGCAGACCAGCCCGCGGGGCGACGTGATGTACTGGATCGGTGGTGCGGGTGCCGCGAAGGACGACGCGGAAGGCACCGATTTCCACGCCGCCCTGCAGGGCCACCCGACAATCACGCCACTCAAGGTGGATCTGACCGACCACGATGCGCTGCGCGAATGGGCGCAGACCGCCGGCCGGATGCCGCCGCAGCAAGGCGGGCAATGACGCGCCGGCCCGGGTTTCCGGCGCGCTTCGACCAAGGGCCGCTCGGACAGGCGCCGCGCGCGCGGGCCCCCGTCGCGCAGTCTGCCGTGCAATCGCCAACGCCCACCGGCCTGGGCCTCGACTCGCACGCCATCCGCGCTCGCATGGTGCAGCGGATCGCGGCGCAGGGCATCATCGATGCGCGCGTGCTCGAAGCGCTCGGCACCGTGGAACGCCATCGCTTCGTCGACAGCGCACTGGTCAACCAGGCCTACGAAGACACCAGCCTGCCGATCGGCCTGGGGCAGACCATCTCCAAGCCCAGCGTTGTCGCGCGCATGATCGAACTGCTGCTGGCGGGCACACAAGGGCGGCTCGGCCGCGTGCTGGAAATCGGCACCGGTTGCGGCTACCAGGCGGCGGTGCTGAGCCGCGTGGCGACCGAGGTCTATAGTGTGGAACGCCTGCGCGGCCTGCATGAGAAGGCACGCGAGAACCTCCGCACTTTCCGCCTGGCCAACGTGCACCTGCTGTTCGGTGACGGCATGCTGGGCTACCCGAAGGGGGCGCCCTATGCCGCCATCATCGCGGCGGCCGGCGGCGAGGCGGTGCCTGCCGCCTGGGTGGATCAGCTGGCGGTCGGCGGGCGCATCATCGCGCCCACGGTGCTGGCGACGGGGCAGCAAGCCCTGGTGCTGGTTGAAAAGACGCCGCTCCAGGTCAGGCAAACTGTTCTTGAGACGGTTCACTTTGTCCCCCTAAAATCAGGCATTGCCTGAAGATGGAAACGATGCAGATGCCGCGTTCGCGCCGATTCGACTTGGCCTTGGCCCTGGTGGCCAGCGCGCTGCTGGGTGCGTGCGCCTCCCCCAGCCGCACGCCCGCCCCCGTCGAGGACCGCACGGGCATGCGCGTGGCGCCCGCGCCGGCGGTCGCGACGCCCGAACCGCCAAAGCTCCCGGGTGCGGAGAATGCGGGCAAGCCTGGGTACTACACCGTGAAGCCGGGTGACACCATCATCCGGATCGGGCTGGAGAACGGGCAGAACTGGCGCGACATCGCGCGCTGGAACAACCTCGACAATCCCAACCTCATCGAAACGGGCCAGGTGCTGCGCGTGCAGCCGCCCGTCGCGGCGGCAGTCGCCACCGCCGATGGCGTGGTGACGCGTCCGGTCGCGCCTGCTTCCGCTTCCACCGCGCCCTTGCCCCCCGCGTCAGCCGCGGCCAGCAGCCCGCGCGGCACCGTGACGGCTGCCGCGCCGACCCTGCCCGTGAACACGCCGCCGGTCGCCCCGGGCGACGACGAGGTCAACTTCGCCTGGCCCACGGGTTCGGGGGCCGCCGTGCTCGCCGGTTTCGACGAGCAGAAGAACAAGGGCGTGGACATCGGCGGCAAGGTCGGTGACCCGGTGCTCGCCGCCGCCGACGGCCGCGTCGTCTATGCGGGCGCGGGCCTGCGCGGGTACGGCAACCTCATCATCCTGAAGCACAACAACACCTATCTCACCGCCTACGCGCACAACCAGTCCCTGCTGGTGAAGGAAGACCAGGCGGTGCGCAAGGGCCAGAAGATCGCGGAGATGGGGTCCAGCGACACGGACCGCGTGAAACTGCACTTTGAAATCCGCCGGCAGGGCAAGCCGGTCGATCCAACACGGTACCTCCCGCCCAGGTAGCTGCATGAAGCGGCGCGCAGCGTCCACCCCACCGACGCCCGAGGGCGCCCGGGCGGACGCGGATGGCGCTCCCATGGATGAGCCGGAGGCGAATGCCCCAGCGGTGCCCGAAGCGCAGTTGAGGGACATCCCGGCCGAGGTCTACGGCGAGTCCAGCGATACGCTGACGTTGTACCTGCGCGAGGTGCGCCGCACGACCTTGTTCACGCCGCAGGAAGAATTCGAAACCGCCACGCGGGCCCGCGCGGGCGACTTCCAGGCGCGCCAATCGATGATCGAGCACAACCTGCGCCTGGTCGTCAGCATCGCCAAGGGCTACCTGGGCCGTGGCGTTCCCCTGTCCGACCTCATCGAGGAGGGCAACCTGGGCCTGATGCATGCCATCGACAAGTTCGAGCCGGAGCGCGGCTTCCGCTTTTCGACCTACGCGACCTGGTGGATCCGGCAAGCCGTGGAGCGCGCCGTCATGAACCAGGGGCGGGTGATCCGCCTGCCGGTGCACGTGGTGCGGGAGCTGCAGCAGGTGCTGCGCGCCCGCCGCACGCTGGAGAACGACCCGGCGTTCGCCGCCACGCGCGGTGGTGTGGAAGGCGAGGGTGTGCGCGTCGAGGACGTCGCGGCGCTGCTGGGCCGGGACGTGCAGGAGGTCGCCCAGCTCCTCGCGATGGCGGAGACGCCGAAGTCGCTCGATGCGGTGATGGAGCGCTCCGACGACGAACACACCCTCGGCGATCACATGGCCGACGAAATCACGCTGGATCCGACGGGGGTCACGCAGAACCACGAGGTCGAGCGCCTCCTCAACAGCTGGCTCGAGGCGCTGCCTTATCGGGAGAAGGAAGTGCTGGAGGGCCGCTTCGGGTTGCACGACCGCGAGCCGGAAACGCTCGAGGTGCTCAGCGACCGCCTCGGGCTCACGCGTGAACGCGTGCGGCAGATCCAGAACGAAGCGCTGGTGAAGCTGAAACGTCAAATGGTCCGAAGCGGAATCAACAAAGAGGCGCTTTTTTAGGTCGCCGAGGCGACCGGCGGGCTTTTCTCCCTCCCCCTCAGGGGGAGGGCGGGGAGGGGGTCTCCTGACGCGGCCGCAGGCCAGGCCATGCATGCGACTGATAAAGTCGCATGCATGGCCTGGCCCGTTCTCGTTTTCGACATTGAATCCATTCCCGACATCGCGGGTCTGCGCGTGCTGCGCGGCGCACCGGCCGAGCTCCCCGATACCGAGGTCTACGCCGGTTGGGTGAAGGAGCGCGAGGAAAAGAAGCAGAGCGACTTCATGCCGCATCACCTGCAACGCGTGCTGGTGATCAGCTGCGTCTTCCGCAACGCGGAGGGCTTGCATGTCCATTCGTTCGTGGACCGTGACGGTGCCAGCGAGGGCAAGGTGATCCAGAGCTTCTTCAACCGGCTGGAGAAGCACATGCCGCAGCTGGTCAGCTGGAACGGCGGGGGCTTCGACCTGCCCGTGCTGCACTACCGCGGCCTGCGCCACGGCGTGGTCGCCAACAAGTACTGGGACATGGGCGAGGACGACCGCGACTTCAAGTGGAACAACTACATCGGGCGGTACCACATGCGGCACCTCGACCTGATGGACCTGCTGGCCATGTACCAGCCGCGCGCCAATGCGCCGCTCGACGCCATGGCCAAGCTGTGCGGATTCCCTGGCAAGCTGGGCATGGACGGCTCGCAGGTCTACGCCGCCTACCAGGCCGGCCAGCTGGAGGACATCCGCCGCTATTGCGAGACGGACGTGATGAACACCTACCTGGTGTATTGCCGCTTCCAGAAGATGCGTGGCGGCTTCACCGAAGCCGAATACGAGCAGGAGGTCGTGCTGGTCAAGCAGTCGTTGGCCGCACTGGCGCCGGCCGAGCCGCACTGGCAGGAATACCTCGCGGCCTGGGGCTGAGACAATCCGGGCATGACCGAAGAGAAGAAGGCAGGGGTTCGCCCGGCCGGCTGGCTGAAGATCGAATCCCTCGACATCGACGCCCAGGGCGTCGCGCGCCGCGAAGATGGCAAGGTGGTGTTCGTCGATGGCGCGCTGCCCGGCGAATGGGTGACGGCCAACGTGCACCGCAAGAAGAACAACTGGGAGCAGGCGTCGCTGCTCGCCGTGCACGAGCAGTCTGCGCAACGGGTGCGGCCGCGTTGCCCGCACTTCGGGCTGCACGAGGGCGCCTGCGGGGGCTGCAAGATGCAGCACCTCCACGCAGGCGCACAGGTGGCGATCAAGCAGCGGGTGCTCGAAGACAACTTGTGGCACCTGGGCAAGGTGAAGCCCGACGTGGTGCTGCCGGCGATCGAAGGGCCGGCCTGGGGGTACCGCTGGCGGGCCCGTTTCAGCGTGCGCCACGTGCGCAAGAAGGGCGCGGTGCTGGTCGGTTTCCATGAGCGCAAGAGCCGCTACGTGGCCGACATCCGCGAATGCCATGTCGTGCCGCCTCATGTCAGCGCCTTGCTGCTGCCGCTGCGCGCCCTCATCGGTGCCATGGACGCCATCGAAACCTGCCCGCAGATCGAACTGGCCTGCGGCGACACGGTGACGGCGCTGGTGCTGCGCCACCTGGAACCCCTGAGTGCCGGCGACCTCGCGAAGCTGCGCGCTTTCGCCGCGGAGCACGCGGGCGTGCAGTGGTGGCTGCAGCCCAAGGGCCCGGACACGGTGCGCCTGCTGGACGAGGGCGGCCCTGAGCTTTCCTACGCGCTCCCTGAGTTCGGCATCACCATGCCGTTCCGGCCCACCGACTTCACGCAGGTCAACCCGCACATCAACCGCGTCCTGGTGGACCGCGCGGTGCGCCTGCTGGGGGTCGAGCGCGGCGAGCGGGTGATCGACTGGTTCTGCGGCCTCGGCAACTTCACCTTGCCGCTGGCCACCCGCGCGGGCGAGGTGCTCGGCATCGAAGGCAGCGAGGCGCTGGTGGCGCGCTCACGCGAGAACCTGGCCTTCAACCAGGTCGGGCGGGGCACTGCGCCATTGGCGCCGACCACCTTCGCGGCCCGCAACCTGTTCGAGATGACCCCGCAACAACTGGTGGCGGACGGTACGGCCGACCGCTGGCTGGTGGATCCGCCGCGCGAAGGCGCATTCGCGCTGGCCAAAGCGGTCGCCGACTTGCACCAGGATGCTGCCCTGCGCGGCGCCTGGGCACCGCCGAAGCGGATCGTCTACGTGAGCTGCAACCCGGCCACGCTGGCGCGCGACGCCGGCCTGCTGGTGCACCAGGGCGGCTACCGCTGCAGCGCGGCGGGCGTGGTGAACATGTTTCCTCACACCGCGCACGTGGAGTCGATGGCGGTGTTCGACTTGGAGCCGCAATGAAAACGGGGCCCGAAGGCCCCGCTTTTTCAGGTCAGGCGCAGATCAGTCGTCACCGCTGGTGAGTCCCAGGATCGCCAGCAGGCTCTGGAACACGTTGAAGATGTCCAGGTACAGCGCCAGGGTGGCGGTGATGTAGTTGGTCTCGCCGCCGTCGATGATCTGCTTCAGGTCGTACAGCATGTACAGGCTGAAGATGCCGACGCACAGCGTGCTGATGACCAGCATGCCCATCGACGAGCCGACGAACACGTTGATGATGCCGCCCACCAGCACCACCAGCGCGCCGACGAACAGCCACTTGCCCATGCCGGAAATGTCGCGCTTGATCACCGACGCGACGCTGGCCATCACGAAGAACACGCCGGCGGTGCCGCCGAAGGCCGTCATGACCAGGCTGGCGCCGTTGTTCAGGCCGAGCACCGCGGCGATCAGCCGGGACAGCATCAGGCCCATGAAGAAAGTGAAGGCCAGCAGGATGGGCACGCCGGCCGCTGAATCCTTGGTCTTGTGGATGGCGTACATGAAGCCGAAGGCGCCGCCCAGGAAGACGATCAGGCCCAGCCCGCCGGAAAGTCCGCGGGTGATGCCGGTCGCCACGCCGATCCACGCGCCGAGCACGGTGGGGATCAGGCTGAGGGCCAGCAGCCAGTACGTGTTTCGCAGGACACGGTTGCGCGTTTCCTGCGACGAGACTGCGTTGCCGTAGTCTAGGTTGGTGTCTTGGACGTGGTCGGTCATGGTTAGGCCTCCTTTGCCTTCAGGCAGTTAGATGGGCGCATTCTAGGTTGGTTCAAGGCTGGGTTGGCAAGGGGTATCCGCCAATCGGCGTAGTTCCGGGGCGTTATGCTTGTCGCTTTCCCCGCGAAACGCCCCAGCATGAAGAACAAAGCCACCCTGGAACTGGCCGACGTCAAGGCCATCGCCGCCGCCGCCGAGGCCGAAGCGCTGAAAAACCAGTGGGCCGTGAGCATCGCCATCGTCGATGACGGTGGCCACCTGCTCTGGCTGCAGCGCCTGGATGGCGCCGCGCCGATTTCGGCCCAGATCGCGCCGGCCAAGGCCCGGACGGCGGCGCTGGGCCGCCGCGAGAGCAAGGTCTACGAGGACATGATCAATGGCGGAAGGGTGTCGTTCCTGAGCGCGCCCGGCCTGGAAGGCCTGCTGGAAGGCGGCGTGCCGGTCCTGAAAGACGGCCAGTGCCTGGGCGCCGTGGGCGTGAGCGGCGTGAAATCCACCGAGGACGCCCAGATCGCGCGGGCCGGCATCGCTGCGCTCGGCCTCTAAAAAAGCCGTGGCGGCTACTTGGTGAGGATCAGCTTGCCCAGCCGCGTCGATTGCAGCCGATAGACCTCGCCGTTGTGCGCGATCTCGACGATGCGGCGGCCGCGCAGCAGCTGGTCGCTGGGCATCGGCAGCTGGCGCGCGGCAAGCTCCTTGGAGGCGCCGTCCGCCGGCGCCTCTGCGCCCTGCGGACCACGGTTGATTCCGGCGGATGGGGTGTTCATTGGGGCTTCGGCTCCGTGATGAATCCGATCTTGCGCAGGCCCGATCGCTGGGCCGCGGCCAGGGCTTGCGCCACCCGGTCGTAGCGGGCTTCCTTGTCGCCGCGGATGTGCAGTTCCGGCTGCGGCTCGCGCCGCCCTTCCGCGGCGAGCCGTGCGAACAGGTCCGCTTCTGCCAGGGGTTGCTCGTTCCAGAAGTACTGGCCCGTGGCGTCCACCGACAGCCGGATGGAATCAGGCTTGGCGTCCTGCGGCGTGCTGTTGGCACGCGGCAGGTCGACGGCCACCGAGTGCTTCATGACCGGCACCGTGATGATGAAGATGATGAGCAGGACCAGCATCACGTCCACCAGGGGCGTCATGTTGATCTCGTTCATGACGTCGTCGATCTCGTCCTGCGTGCCGAAAGCCATGTCAGGCCCCCTTCTTCATGGGAACGACCTTGGTCGTCCCGCTGCTGGAAACGCGCGAGCCTGTCACGAAGTAGGCGTGCAGGTCGTGGGCGAAGCGGTTCAGCTTGAACAGCACGCTCTTGTTGCCCCGGACGAGCGCGTTGTAGCCCAGCACCGCGGGAATGGCGACCGCCAGGCCCAGCGCCGTCATGATGAGCGCCTCGCCGATCGGACCGGCCACCTTGTCGATCGTCGATTGGCCGGACACCCCGATGGCGAGCAGGGCGTGGTAGATGCCCCAGACCGTGCCGAACAGGCCGATGAAGGGGGCGGTCGAACCCACGGAAGCCAGGATGGCCAGGCCCGACTGCAGGCGGGCCGTCGACTCGTCGATCGAGTTGCGCATCGTGCGGGTGAGCCATTCGCTCGCGTCGAGCGAATCGTGCAGCTGAGGCTGCGCATTGTGATGCGCGATGGCCTCGCGGCCTTCGAGGGCGAGCGTGCGATACGGATTGGCGGGATCGGTGCCCAGCTTGTTCAGCCCGTCCGCGAAGTCGGCGGCATGCCAGAAGCTCTCGATGCTGCGCGCCTGCTGCGCATAGCGCCGCAGGTCGAGCGCCTTGACGATGATCACCATCCACGAGGCGAGCGACATGCCGAGCAGCAGGATGGCGACGCCCCGGGAGACGAAGTCCCCCTGGTTCCAGAGGTTGATCAGGCCGAATTCGGTGTTCATTTCTTGTTGGTTACTCCAGGACGAAAGCGACGGGAGCGTCTTTCCACATGGCTTGCGGGACGCCGTTGACGGTGCCGGGCTTGTAGCGGCACTTCATCACGTATTCGAGTGCGGACTTGTCGAGCCGGTCGAAGCCGCTCGACTTCTTCAGTTCCGCGTTGCGCGGCAGACCGTCGGCGCCGATCAGCACGCGCACGATGACGGTGCCTTGCTCGCCCAGCCGCTTGCTCACAGGCGGATAGGTGGCCTTCGGGTTCTGCAGGTAATCGGCGTCGCTCGACGGCATTTCCACCTTGGGGGGTGGCGGAGGAGGGGCGGGCGGCGCTGGAGCCACCGCGACGGGCGCGGCCATGGGCGGCGGGGGCGGCTGCGGTTCGACGACCCCGGTCGGCGCATTCGGCGCCGGCGGCAGATCGGGTAGCGCCACCGGTTGCGGCGCGGGCGGTGGCGTCGGCGTGGTCTTGCGCTTCACGACCGGTTGCGGCACCGGCTCCGGTGGCTTGGGCACAGGCAGCGGCTCGATCTTCGGTTCGGGCGGTTGGATGATCTCGCTCAGCAGCGCGACCGGCACGATGACTTCGACCGCGCGCCGCAGCAGGCCGCTCTGCAGCGCCCAGAGGGCGCCGACGTGGAACAGCACGACGCCGCCGGCGATGACGACATTGCGGGAGAGGCGGGGCATCCGCGAAGGATAGGGAGAAAGGGCCGACATGGCGCGTGGGGCGGTGCGGTGCGCGTCAGGGGCGGTCAGAGAACGCCCACCAGGCGGCGCCCAGGACGAGGATCAGGCCGGCGCCGAGGACGAGGAGGTGGGCCATGCGGCGCTTTCCCGGATGCTGGGAGCGAGCTGGACCACCGAGGTGTCGTAGTGCAGCGCGGCCACGGGATGGTGGGCGCTGCATTGGGCCATCACTTCGCGGGCACAGCTTTCGCACTGGCCGCATTGCGTGGCGACACCCAGCTCGAACTGGATGTCGTCGAAACTCATGCCCGCCCGCGCATGGCGGACGATTTCGCGGTCGGAGACGCGGCGGCAGACGCAGACGATCATGGTTCGGTTTGGCTGGCAGGTTGAGACTGGCGCCAGTATAAATGCGAATCGCTCGCATTTGCAATCACTGGATGATTTCAAGGGCTTTCCGGAGCGAGCAGTCCACGCGACGCGGCAGCCGGGCGCCGGATGCCGCATTGCGCCATGGCGATCGCCAGCTCGTCGCGCAACAGCCGCAGTACATGGGCGGCGCCGGCCGCGCCGGCCGTGCCGAGCCCATGCAGGACGGGGCGCCCGATGAGCACGGCCGAGGCGCCAAGGGCGAGCGCCTTCAGCACGTCGGTGCCCCGCTGCAGGCCACCATCCACCAGCAGCGGCAGGGTGCCGCCGACGGCATCGGCGACGGCCCGCAAGGCGGTGGCGGACGCGATGGCGGTGTCCAGGTTGCGACCACCGTGGTTGGACACGATGAGCCCCTGCACACCGCTGCGAACCGCTTCTCGGGCGTCTTCCGGATGCAGCACGCCCTTCAACAGCAAGGGCAGCGTGGTTTCCGACAGCAGCCAGGCGACGTCGTCCCAGGTCGGAGCGGCTGCCAGCAGCCCGCCGGCATCATGGTGCGCCGGCGGCGGCAGATGCACCGCCGCGACACCCGCCGGGAGGCGAAAGGCGGCATGCGGAGCCCGGAAGCTGGCGTCGACCGTGAGGACAATCGCCTCGTAGCCGGCGGCCTCTGCCTGCCGCACCAGCCGCAGGGTGGCGGCGCGGCCACCCTGCATGTAGAGCTGGAACCAGAGCGGACCCCGAGTGACGTCGTCGCGGACGGCCTGCGAAACCTGCTGCATGGGCATGCTCGTCTGCGTGCTCAGCACCATCCCCACGCCCTGGGCGGCAGCGGCGAGCACCGTGGCGAGTTCGCCATCGGCGTGTACCAGTTTTTGCAGGGCCATCGGCGCCACGAGGAGGGGCGTCGGCCAAGTCCGGCCGAGCAGCTCGACCGTCAAGTCGAGGCCGCCCAGGGGCTGCAGGACGCGCGGCCAGAGCGTCATGGCGTCCCAGGCGTCGCGATTGGCCTGCCGGGTCCGGCCATCGCCAGCGGAGGCTTCGACGTAGTTCCAGGCATTCGCATCCAGGCGGGCCTGCGCATGGGTGGCATACGCCGCCGCGCTGCGGGCCGGTGGCAGTTCGGTCAGGGTGGGGACGAGGCTCATGTATCGGCCCACATGCGCAGCAGGTTGTGATACGTCCCTGTCAAAGCGACCGTGGCAGCGCTCTCGCCATGCTCGGTGCGCAGGGCCACCAGGGCATCGTCGAGCTCCAGCAGCAGCCGGCGCTGGTCGTCGCGGCGCACCATGCTTTCGACCCAGAAGAACGAGGCCAGGCGCTCGCCCCGCGTCACCGGCGTCACTTCGTGCACGCTCGTGCCCGGGTAGAGCACGGCATGGCCCGCCGGCAGCTTCACCCGTTCGGGCGAAGCGCCCGGCGAATGGATCGCCAGTTCGCCGCCGTCATAGCTCTCCGGCGCGCTGAGGAAGACGGTGCAGGACAGGTCCGTGCGCACACGCACGCCATGCTCCGCGAAGCGCACGGCACTGTCGACGTGCGGTCCGTAGTGGTTGCTGGCCCCGCGATAGCGATTGAAGCGCGGCGGAAAGAGCTTGCGAGGCAACGCGGCAGCCAGGAACCGTGGCGATCGGTCGAGTGCGGCGGTGACGAGGGATTGCAAGGCCAGTGAAGCCTCGCAGTCCGCCGGAAGCTGCTCGTTGCGCTTGGCCTGCGCGGCCTGGTCGCCGGCGCTGGCGCGGCCGTCGGACCAGGAGGCGCCGGCCAGCAGGCGCCGGGCCTGCTGGAGTTCCTCAGGCGTGAGGAGCGGGAAGGTGATGAGCATGGCGGCGGCTGTGCTCCTTGTCGGTCAGAACCGGGCGGTCAGCGAAACCTGGAACAGGCGTCCCGCCCCAGGGATGTAATGGCCGCGATAGAGCGACTCCCCATACAGCTTGTCCGTCACGTTCGTGAGGTTGGCCTTGATGGAATACATCTGGTTCACGGTGTACTCCGCCATCAGGTCCGCCGTGACGAAGGAGGGCGCTTCCCAGGCCGGCGCCGTCACGTCGGCCGGGGCCTGCTTGCTGCGGAAATTCAAGCCGCCACCGACGCGCCACTGGGGCGTGAGCTGGTAGGTCGTCCAGACCGTCCCGCTGTGCCTGGGGCTCAGGCCGGGGCGGTCGCCTTCGCGGTTGCCCACGGTGGTGGCCGTCGAGGCGGCTTTGTCCACCTTGGCGATCGGCATCCACGTGTAGGAGCCGTAGATCTCCCACCGCGGCGTCAAGCGTCCCACGACGTCGACCTCGAAGCCGGCACTGTGCCGCTTGCCGGACAGCAGCAGTCGGGTCGCCGCCGTGTCCGGATCGGTGTTGCGTTCGTTGGTCTTGGTGGAATGGAAGAGCGCCAGCCGCGTGGTGAAGCGCTTGTCGGACGTGTCCAGCTTGGCGCCGATCTCGAAGTTGCGGCTCTGCTCCGGCGGTGTGTTGGCGGACTGCGCGTTGTACGAATACGTGTCGCCCGAAGTGTTGAACGACGAGCCGTAGGAGAAGTGGAAGGAACGGAAGGCGTCGGGCTGGAACAGGACGCCGAGGCGGTGGCTCACCTCGGAGATCTGCTGGCGATAACTGGTCGTGGTCACCGGGCTCGTGGCATTGGCCGGGACGGCGAAGCTGTCATAGGCGCCATCCAGGTTGTCGTAGCGCAGGCCGGCCAGCAGCTTCCAGTGGGGCGCGACCTGCACCAGGTCCTGCGCATAGATGCCCCATGCCTTGGACACGAACTGGTTGCCCGGCCGGAACACCCGGAGGCCTTCATCGATGGACGCGCCGTCGCCAGGCGTGCCCGCCAGCGTCGGCGGCTTCACCAACGTGGGCCCGCCTTGCGCTGCCGTCAGCGCGGCGTAGACCTTCTTCTCTTCGCGGGCGGCGTCGATGCCGGTCGTCAGTTCGTGGCGGAACCCGAACGCCTGGAACTTGGTGCTCAGGTCGCTTTGCGCGTGGATGGTCTCGACGTCCTGCACCTTCAGGTTCGTGCCGCGGGTGAAGACGGTGTTCGGACCGAAGTTGCTCAGGTCCACGGCCTGGCCGCCGGGCTGCTGCGCGGCGGGGGCGAAGCGGATGGTGGCGGCGCGCTGGTCGCGCTTGAAGTCGCCGGCACGGACCTGGCTCTTGAGCTCGCTGCCGTCGCCGAAGCGGTGGATATGGCCGAAGCTCGCGACCTTGGCGCCGCCGGCGCTGTAGTCGCTCGCCATGCCGTAGTAGGCGTCGGGGGCGAGGCTGCCGATGATGGTGTTGGCGGCACTGGTGTCGCTGGCGCGCGGCTTGATCCAGGGCAAGCCGTAGTTCATGCCGTTGTCGTTGTCCAGGTAGTAAAAGCTGGCGATGAATTCGTTGGCCGTGCCGATGCCCCAACGGTAGGAGCCGGCGAGGCCGTGCTTGTCGATGCTGCTGCCCGCGCCGTTGTTGTCGGCCTTGTTGACCATGGCGTTGAGCCGCAACGCCGCGTTCTCGCCGGTGTGGAAGTTGAAGTCGCCCGTGACGCGGCCATAGGAATGGGTGCTGAGCGTCGTGATCACTTCATGCTGGTTGATCAGCCGCGGCACCTTGCTCACCTGGTTGACGGCGCCGCCGGTGGAGCCGCGTCCGAACAGCATCGACGCGGAGCCGCGCAGCAGTTCGACGCGGTCCAGGTTGAAGGTGTCGCGGTCGTAGAACGCCGGGTCGCGCATGCCGTCCAGGAAGATGTCGCCGGTGCCGGCCAGCGAGAAGCCGCGCAACCGGATGTCCTCCTCGCCGCCTTCCGCGGCCAGGAAGGTGATGCCCGAGGTCTGGCGCAGGGCGTCCTTCACCGTGTCGAGGTTGCGGTCGTCCATCAGCTTTTCGGTGACCACCGTGATCGACTGCGGGATGTCCCGCAGTTCCTGCGTGCCCTTGCCGATGTTGGTGGTGGTGGCGCGCAGGGCTTCCTTGCCCTCGGGTGCTTCGGCGCGTTCCTTCACGGTCACCTGCGGCAAGGTGCGGCCTTCGGCGGGAGCGGTCTGGGCCCAGCCGCCGAAGGAGGCGGCGAGCATCATCGCGCCGAGGGGCAGGATGGCGGCTTGGGAGCCGGTACCGCCGCGAGCACGGGGGGACGTGGCGGGGGTGGTCGTCCGGATGACGGACGGGCGAGTGGCCTTGCGGCCGGAGCGAGCGGATTTTGCCAAGTTAGCCTCCAAAAAGAAGGCCTGTGCACATCAGGAACAGGCCAAAAATTGGGCTGGCTGGGCGCCGCCCCTGGAGAGCCGCGGCTTGGCTGGCCGAATACTGCTGAACCAAGTGTAACGCAAATGCGAATCTATCTCATTTGCGTCGGACTGGGGTGCCAGTCAGCGTTCGGCGAAGGCCCGCTCGATCACGAAATGTCCCGCGTGCTGCATGTTGCCCTCGGTGAAGCCCGAGGCTTCGAGCTGCGTCTTCAGGTCGCGCAGCATGGCGGGGCTGCCGCACACCATGAATCGGTCGTCCTGCAGCGACGGCGCGGGGAGGCTCAGGTCCGTATACAGCTTGCCGGACGCCATCAGCTCCGTGATGCGGCCCTCGTTGCGGAATTTCTCGCGGGTGACGGTGGGGTAGTACAGGAGCTGCTTCTTCACGTACTCGCCCAGGTACTCGTGCTCGTGCAGTTCGTGCTCGAACAGCTGCCGGTAGGCGAGTTCGGCCTGGGTGCGGCAGCCGTGCACGATGGCGACGTGCTCGAAGCGCTCGTAGGTGTCCGGGTCCTTGATCAGCGACAGGAAAGGCGCGAGCCCGGTGCCGGTGGCCAGCAGCCACAGCGTCTTGCCGGGCAGCAGGTTCTGCAGCAGCAGGGTGCCCGTGGGCTTGCGGCCCACGATCAGGTCGTCGCCGGGCTTCAGGTGCTGCAGCCGCGACGTGAGTGGCCCTTCGGGCACCTTGATGCTGAAGAACTCCAGCATCTCCTCATGGTTGGCGCTGGCAATGCTGTACGCGCGCAAAAGGGGCTTGCCGTTGACCGGCAGGCCGATCATCGTGAACTGGCCGTTGATGAAGCGGAAAGCGGTGTCGCGCGTCGTGGTGAAGGAGAAAAGCTGGTCCGTCCAGTGATGGACGGTCAGCACGCGTTCGGTCTGGAAGGCGCTCATGGCAGGGATGGCAGGCGGATGGAGACGGACCGTGATTCTGACTGCACATGAAAAAGCCGGCGCGTGGCCGGCTTCTCGGAACTGCAGCGGGCTTGCGTCAGCTCGCCTCTTCCATCTGGCTTTGCAGGTAGTTCTGCAGCCCCACCTTGGCCACCAGGTCGATCTGCGTCTCGAGCCAGTCGATGTGCTCCTCGGTGTCCTCGAGGATGCGCTCCAGGATCTCGCGCGAGATGTAATCACGCACGGATTCGCAATGGGCGATGCCGTCCTTCACGGCGGCCTGCGCGCCGCGCTCGCTCTTCAGGTCGCAGTCGAGGATCTCCGGCACGTTCTCGCCGACCATCAGTTTGCCGAGGTCCTGCAGGTTCGGCAGGGCGTCGAGGAACAGGATGCGTTCCATCAGCTTGTCGGCGTGCTTCATCTCGCCGATGGATTCCTCGTACTCCTTCTTTGCCAGGCGCGAAAACCCCCAGTGCTTGAGGATGCGGTAGTGCAGGAAGTACTGGTTGGTGGCCGTCAGCTCGTTCTTGAGCTGGGCTTGCAGGTGCTTGATGACGAGGGGATCGCCTTGCATTTTTTCTTCTCCGGATGGCTGGTGTCCCGGATTGTTGCGCAATCGATGCAGTCCATGGGCAGTCTCCCCACGCAGGCGGTGTGCCTGCGTGTGAGAAGTGTTCGCGTTCCGGAGCCGGGCTAGGCGGGTGCGCTGCTGCGGATCAGGTGGTCGAACGCACCGAGCGCGGCCTTGGCGCCATCTCCGGCGGCGATGATGATCTGCTTGAACGGCGTCGTGGTCGCGTCGCCGGCCGCGAAGACGCCCGGGACCGAAGTCTGGCCCTTCGCGTCCACCACGATTTCGCCGTAGCGCGACAGCTCCACTGTGCCCTTCAGCCATTCGGTATTCGGCACCAGTCCGATCTGCACGAAGACGCCTTCCAGGTCCACCCGTTGTTCCTCGCCGCTCGCCCGATCCTTGTAGGTGAGGCCGTCGACCTTGTCCTTCCCGGTGATGGCCGTGGTCTGCGCATTCATGACCACCGTGACGTTCGGCAGGCTGCGCAGCTTGCGCTGCAACACCTCGTCGGCGCGCAGCTTGGTGTCGAATTCGACCAGGGTGACGTGGGCGACGATGCCCGCGAGGTCGATCGCCGCTTCCACGCCGGAGTTGCCCCCGCCGATGACCGCCACGCGCTTGCCCTTGAAGAGCGGCCCGTCGCAATGAGGGCAATACGCCACGCCCTTGTTCTTGAACTCCTTCTCGCCGGGCACATTGATGTTGCGCCAGCGCGCACCCGTGGACAGGATGACGGTTTTCGCCTTGAGCGAAGCGCCGCTTTCCAGCTCGACCTTGATCAGGCCGTCCTCGGACTCCAGCGCCTTCGCGCGCTGCAGGTTCATGATGTCGACGTCGTAGTGGCGCACGTGCTCCTCGAGGGCCAGCGCAAACTTGGGCCCCTCGGTTTCCTTCACCGAGACGAAGTTCTCGATGCCGAGCGTGTCCAGCACCTGTCCGCCGAAACGCTCGGAAGCGATCCCGGTGCGGATGCCTTTGCGCGCCGCATAAACGGCTGCCGCCGCGCCTGCGGGCCCGCCGCCGACGATGAGCACGTCGAAGGGGTCCTTGGCCGCGAGCTTCTCGGCTTCACGGGCGACGGCGCCGGTGTCGATCTTGGCGACGATCTCCTCCAGGCTCATGCGCCCGGTGCCGAACATCGTGCCGTTCAGGAACACCGTGGGCACGCCCATGATCTGGCGCTCGCGGATCTCGTCCTGGAACAGGCCGCCTTCGATCATCGTGGCCTTGATGCGCGGGTTCTGCACCGCCATCAGGTTCAGGGCCTGCACGACGTCCGGGCAGTTGTGGCAGGTGAGCGAGACGTAGACCTCGAACTCGAAGTCACCTTCGAGCGCGCGGATCTGCTCGAGCAGCGCCTGCTCGACCTTGGGCGGATAGCCGCCCACCTGCAGCAGGGCCAGCACGAGCGATGTGAATTCATGCCCCATCGGCAGGCCCGCGAAGCGGGGGCCGTGGTTCTCACCGGGGCGGTTGATCGAGAAGGAAGGCGTGCGGTGCACGCCGCCTTCGGTCTCGCTGATGCGGATCAGCGGGGAACACTCCCCGATGTCCTTCAGCAAGGCCCGCATCTCGCCGGACGCGGGGGTGTCGTCGAGCGCCGCCGCAATTTCCACCGGCTGCGAGATGCGCTCCAGGTAGCTGGCCAGTTGGGCCTTGAGGCTGGCGTCGAGCATTGCGCTACCTCAGATCTTTCCGACCAGGTCGAGCGAGGGCGTCAAGGTCTTGGCGCCTTCTTCCCACTTGGCCGGGCACACTTCACCCGGGTGCGCGGCGATGTACTGCGCGGCGCGGACGCGGCGCAGCGTTTCGGTGGCGTCACGGCCGATGCCGTTGTCGTGCACTTCGATGGTCTTGATGCGGCCGTCCGGATCGATCACGAAGGTGCCGCGCAAGGCCAGGCCGGTGTCTTCGCCTTCGGTGATCAGCACCTGGAAGAAGCGCGCCAGCTGGTGGCTGGGGTCGCCGACCAGCGGGTACTGGACCTTCTTGATGGTGTCCGACGTGTCGTGCCAGGCCTTGTGGGTGAAGTGGGTGTCGGTGGACACGCCATAGATCTCCACGCCCAGCTTCTGGAATTCGGCGTAGTGGTCGGCCAGGTCGCCCAGCTCGGTCGGGCAGACGAAGGTGAAGTCGGCCGGGTAGAACACGACGACGGACCACTTGCCCTTGAAGTTGTCCTGCGTGACGGGGACGAACTTGCCTTGATGGTAGGCGGTGGCGGTGAACTCGGGGATTTGGGTGTTGATGAGGGACATTTGACTTCCTTTGTGGTTCGTTTGTTGGCGACAGGGGGTAGATTAAGGCGTAGATGAGAATTATTCCAATTCATTGACCCAATTCATTGGATTGGTTTTTCCTATCCGTTACTGGCTGGCAAGCGCGTTGGCTCGGCATTTGCGAAGATGGGGCGTGCCCTCCAAGTCCACCAATCCGCTCAACCATGCGCTGGCCGTCGGGATCGAACGGGTGGGGTTCCGCAAGTGGTATGAGCGCGAGCTGCTGAGCAGCCATGCGCACATGGTCCTGACGGTGCTGTGCACCGTGGGGCTGCTCGGCAGCTTCGAGGCGATGCGGGGCGCCTCCGAGGGGGACCGGGCGATGAACGTCATCTTGGTATTGCTCTGCGCGGCCATCGGGCTCTGGGCCCTGCGGCGCTATCTCTTCCTGCTGACGCGCGCCGAGGATGTGGCCAACCAGGCTAACTGCGGAAGTTGCGGCGAATATGGCCGCTTCAAGGTGGTGGGCACGCGCGCGGATGCAACGGATGTTTGCTGCAGCAAGTGCCGGCACTGCTGGACCATCGCCAGCGAAGCCTGACGGCCGAGGCGCCCGCCCGGACCACTAGTACTCGAGCCGCTCCGGCCGGATCTCCTGCAGGATCGTCGTGGCGATTTCCTCGATCGACTTCGTGGTCGTCGAGAGCCAGCGAATGCCTTCGCGCCGCATCATCGCCTCGGCCTCGGCCACTTCCATGCGGCAGTTCTCGAGTGAGGCGTACTTCGAGTTCGGCCGCCGTTCGTTGCGGATCTCGCACAGCCGTTCCGGCAGGATCGACAGCCCGAAGATCTTCTGTCGCTGCGCGGTCAACGCCGCGGGCAACTGGCGGCGTTCGAAGTCTTCCGGGATCAACGGGTAGTTGGCCGCCTTCAGGCCGTGCTGCATGGCCAGGTAGAGCGAAGTCGGGGTCTTGCCGCTGCGCGACACGCCGACGAGGATGACGTCGGCCTGCTCGAGGTCACGGTTCGACTGCCCGTCGTCGTGCGCCAGGCTGTAGTTGATGGCTTCGATGCGGTCGTGGTACTCCTGGCTCTTGCTGACGTCCGCGAAGCGTCCCACCCGATGGCTCGACTTCATGCCGAGCTCGATCTCGAGCGGCCGCACGAACGTGCCGAACATGTCGAGCAGCATCGCCTTGCAGCCTTCCTCGATCACCTGCAGCACTTCCACGTTCACGAGGGTCGTAAAGACCACCGGCTTGCGCCCTTCGACCTCGGCCGTGTGGTTGACCTGGCGCACGACCTGGTGCGCCTTGTCGACCGAGTCGATGAAGGGCAGGCGCACGTGCCGCGGCTTGAATTCGAACTGGGCCAGGATGGCGTTGCCGAACGTTTCGGCGGTGATGCCGGTGCCGTCGGAGACGAAGAAAACCGTTCGGGTGTGCATGGTGGTGGGGCCTACAATCGCGCCAATTATCCGAATTTCACGCGCCATGCCCCGCAGACATCGATTCGAACAACCAAAAAGCCTGCCGGCGGGGCAGGGCGCGGCGCGCTGGAGCGCAGACCCGGTTTCACTTTCTGGAGTTTTCCCATGTCTGCCCTTTTCAGCCCGACCGCCCTGGTCGTACCGTTTGAAAACCTGAGAATGACCGACGTCGAGGCGGTTGGCGGCAAGAACGCCAGCCTCGGCGAGATGATCTCCCAACTGCCCCAGGGTGTGCGCGTGCCCACGGGCTTCGCGACCACCGCGCACGCTTTCCGCCAGTTCCTGGCCCACGCCGGGCTGGCCGAGCGCATCGACACCCGCTTGAAGACCCTCGACACCGAGGACGTGCGCGCGCTCGCCGCCGCCGGTGCCGAGATCCGCGGCTGGATCGAAGCGCAACCTTTTCCCGCCGACCTGCAGGAGGCCATCGCCATGGCGTTCGCGAAGCTGAGCGCAGGGAACCCGCAAGCAAGTTTCGCGGTGCGCTCCTCGGCCACGGCCGAGGACCTTCCCGACGCCTCCTTCGCCGGCCAGCAGGAGACCTTCCTCAACGTGGTGGGCATCGAAGACGTCCTGCACAAGATGAAGGAAGTGTTCGCCTCGCTCTACAACGACCGCGCGATCAGCTACCGCGTCCACAAGGGTTTCGCCCACGCCGACGTCGCGCTGTCGGCGGGCGTTCAGCGCATGGTGCGCTCGGACCTCGGCGCCGCGGGCGTGATGTTCACCATCGACACCGAGTCGGGCTTCGACCAGGTGGTCTTCATCACGTCCAGCTATGGCCTTGGTGAGACCGTCGTCCAGGGCGCCGTCAACCCGGACGAGTTCTACGTCCACAAGCCGATGCTGGAGGCCGGCAAGCGTGCGGTGATCCGCCGCAACCTCGGCTCCAAGCTGATCCAGATGGTGTTCGCGTCCGCCGACGAGAAGGCGAAGACCGGCAAGCTGGTGCAGACCGTCGACGTGCCGCTGGAGCAGCGCAACCGCTATTCGCTCACGACGGAGGACGTCGAGGCGCTCGCGCGCTATGCGCTGGTCATCGAGAAGCACTATGGCCGCCCGATGGACATCGAATGGGGCAAGGACGGCACCGATGGCCAGCTCTACATCCTGCAGGCGCGCCCCGAGACGGTGAAGAGCCAGCAGCAGGGCAAGGCCGAGCTGCGCTACAAGCTCAAGGGCAAGGGCACCGTCCTGGCCGAAGGCCGTGCGATCGGGCAGAAGGTCGGCACGGGCCCGGTACGCCTGGTGCACAGCATTTCCGAGATGGACAAGGTGCAGGCCGGCGACGTGCTCGTCACCGACATGACCGACCCGAACTGGGAGCCGGTGATGAAGCGCGCGAGCGCCATCGTCACCAACCGTGGCGGCCGCACCTGCCACGCGGCCATCATTGCGCGCGAGCTGGGCATCCCCGCGGTCGTGGGCTGCGGCAACGCCACCGAGTTGCTGAAAGACGGGACCCTGGTCACCGTGAGCTGTGCCGAGGGCGACACAGGCTTCATCTACGACGGCCTGCTCGAGACCGAAGTGACCGAGGTCCAGCGCGGCGCGATGCCGCCCATCAAGACCAAGATCATGATGAACGTGGGCAACCCGCAGCTGGCCTTCGATTTCGCCCAGCTGCCCAACGACGGCGTGGGACTGGCGCGGCTGGAATTCATCATCAACAACAACATCGGGGTGCATCCGAAGGCCATCCTCGACTATCCGAATGTCGCGCCGGACCTGAAGAAAGCCGTCGAATCGGTCGCGCGCGGGCATGCCTCGCCGCGCGCTTTCTACGTCGACAAGGTGGCCGAAGGCATCGCCACCATCGCCGCGGCTTTCTGGCCCAAGCCGGTGATCGTCCGGCTGTCCGACTTCAAGAGCAACGAATACCGCAAGCTCATCGGCGGCAGCCGCTACGAGCCGGAGGAAGAGAACCCCATGCTGGGGTTCCGCGGCGCGGCCCGCTATGTCAGCGAGGAGTTCCGTGAGGCGTTCGCGATGGAATGCGAGGCGCTCAAGCGCGTGCGCGACGACATGGGCCTCACGAACGTCCAGGTGATGGTGCCCTTCGTGCGCACGCTCGGCCAGGCCGACCGGGTCACGCAGCTGCTGGCGGCGCAGGGCCTGAAACGCGGGCAGGACGGCCTGCAGCTGATCATGATGTGCGAGATCCCCAGCAACGCGATCCTGGCGGCGCAGTTCCTCGAGTTCTTCGATGGGTTCTCGATCGGCTCGAACGACCTCACCCAGCTCACGCTGGGCCTGGACCGGGACTCCGGTCTGGAGCTGCTGGCCGCCGATTTCGACGAGCGCGACCCGGCGGTGAAGGCCATGCTCCTGAGCGCCATCACCGCGTGCAAGGCCAGCGGCAAGTACGTGGGCATCTGCGGGCAGGGCCCGAGCGACCACCCGGACTTCGCGCAGTGGCTGGCCGACGAGGGCATCTCCTCCATCTCGCTCAACCCCGACAGCGTCATCGCCACCTGGCAGCAGCTCGCGCGCGGCTAGGCGCGGCAAGCCCCGCACTGGCGGATACCCTCTAGGGCCGCGCGCGCGGCCGATGGGATCATCCGCCACTGCCCTGCAAGGAAGAGATGGCCGCGAACCAGGACTACGCCGCGTACAAGGCCCGGCTGGCGCGCATCCTCACGCAATACGTCGTGGGGTTGTGCGCAGTGCTGGGCGTGCTGGCGTGGGCCGAGCAGAACGGCCTGTCGCGCTACTGGCTGGGCCCCATCTTCCTGTTCTCCACGGTGATGATCTACGCGGCCATCGGCATCTATGGCCGCACGACCGACGCCGAGGAGTACTACGTCGCCGGCCGGCGCATCCCGCCCTTCTACAACGGCATGGCGGCGGCCGCCGACTGGATGAGCGCGGCCTCGTTCATCAGCCTCGCGGGAGGCCTCTACCTGCAGGGCTTTTCCGGCCTGGGTGCGCAGCCCGGCGGCCTGGCCTTCGTGCTGGGATGGACGGGCGGCTTCTGCCTGGTGGCCCTGCTGGTGGCGCCCTACCTGCGCGGCCTGAAGCTGTACACGGTGCCCGACTACTTCCAGCACCGCTACGGTGGCCGCTGGCCGCGGATCATCGCCGCGCTGGCGGCCATCCTGTGCTCCTTCACCTATGTCGTCGCGCAGATCTACGGGATCGGCCTGATCGCTTCACGCCTCACCGGCGTGCAGTTCGAGATCGGCATCCTGCTCGGACTGGGCGGCGTCCTCCTTTGTTCGTTTCTCGGCGGCATGCGTGCCATCACCTGGACGCAAGTCGCGCAATACGTCGTGCTGCTGCTGGCCTTCCTGATCCCGGTGTCCTGGCTCGCCTACAAGCAGCTGGGCAATCCGCTGGCGCCGCTGGTCTATGGGGAGCAGCTGCGCAAGATCGGGGAACTGGAGAAGGCGCTGATCGACTCCCCGCAGGAAAAGCAGGTGCAGACCGAATTCCTGCGGCGGGCGGACCAGTACCGGGCCTGGCTCGCCGAGCCGGAATCCTCGTTGCGGCGCGAACGCGCCGCGGCGCAGGAAAGGATCCGCCAGCTGAAGCAGCAGAACGCCGATTCGAGCCGCATCGTCGCGGCCAACCGTGAGTTGGCGGCGCTCCCGCGCGACGTGGCGGGCGCGCGCGAGCTCTGGACCCGCGCGATGGACGAGAGCCTGGAACGCGCCAAGCCGCTGGGCGGGCTGGCGCCGCACGGACGTCCGTTCGCGGGTGACGCCGGCGGGACGCCCGAGGAACGCGCGGCATTCTCCGCGTCACGCTTGAATTTCCTGGCGCTGGTGTTCTGCCTGATGGTCGGCACGGCGGGCCTGCCGCACCTGTTGACCCGGTTCTACACCACCCCGACCGTGGCCGAGTCGCGGTACTCCGTGGCCTGGGCGCTGTTCTTCATCGTGCTGCTGTACCTGAGTGTCCCGGCGCTCGCCGTCCTGGTGAAGTTCGAGGTGATGCAGAGCCTGGTGGGCAGCAGCTTCGACAACCTGCCGACCTGGATCGTGCAGTGGGGCAAGGTGGATCCATCCCTGCTTTCAGTGAGCGACGTCAACGGCGACGGAATCGTGCAGTTCGGCGAGATCCGGCTGGGCGCGGACATCATCATGCTGGCCACGCCGGAAATCGGGGGCATGCCGTACGTGGTGTCGGGCCTGGTCGCCGCGGGTGGGCTGGCCGCCGCCTTGTCCACCGCCGACGGCCTGCTGCTCACCATCAGCAACGCGATCGTGCGCGACATCTACAGCCACGACGCCGCCCATCCCTCGACGCCCGAGCAGCGCGTCATCCTGTCCAAGTTCGCGCTGCTGGGCGTCGCGCTGATGGCCGCCCTGGTGGCCTCGCTGAAGCCTGCGGACATCCTGCCACTCGTGGCGGCGTCGTTTTCATTGGCCGCCTCGGCCTTCTTCCCGGCGATGCTGCTGGGCATCTTCTGGCCGCGCGCCACCAGGGCGGGCGCCGTGGCCGGCATGCTCGCCGGCCTGGGTGTCACGGTCGCCTACATGCTGATGAACGCGGCCAGCGTCCGGGCGCTGTTCCGGCTCGCGGGGTCCCAGACCTTGTGGTTCGGCATCCTGCCCGCGTCGGCAGGGGTGTTCGGCGTCGCCGTGGGTCTGGTGGTGACGCTGGTGGTGAGCTTGCTCGCACGCCAGTTGCATGGCGGCGCAGTGCCGGAACGCTGAGCCCTGCTTAACCCGGGCGGCGGCTCTCCATCTCGGCGGCGAATTGTGCCGCCTTGGCGCTGCCGCCGATCTGCCGCAACATCGCCTCCGCGCGTTGCAGCGCGACCTGGAACTCCTGCGGATTGCGGGTTCGTTCGATGCGCAGGCACAGTTCGTCGGCGACCGGGCCCAGCAGGTCGGACAGGCGTCGCACCGCATAACGCTGGGCTTCGAGCAAGGTCACTTGGGGGGCGGCGGCCGATGCGCCGGCATTGCCTCCGGCTGCCGGAGGGTGCGCCTTGCCTGGGCTTGCCGTGCCCCCAACGGGTTCGATGAAGCCGAGCTCGGCGAGCTGGGCCATCTGCTGTTCAGGGTCGCCAAAAATCGAGCCCAGCTTGGCCAGCTCGTCGAAGCCCCTTTTTCCATCGATCAGGATCAGCATGGATCGCAGCTTCGGCGTCAGTGCGCTGCTGCGCGTGGCAATGGCTTCGCTGCCGCTTGCCGACTTGTGATAGGTCGCTGTCTTGTCGAACATGCGAGACCTCCTTCTTCTTCTACCCAACGTACATCTGTCAGTTCAGCGTAAGTATGCGCTGTTGCCCGGCGCCGTGAAGGCCCTGGCTCGCAATACGTTGGGAAACAGCAAATTTCGCCGGGTAATCCCTATGGGGGTTTGCCGATGGGAAGGCCGCCTTGTAAGAGCACCGTAAGTCGCTGTGCAAACCATGGGTGGCGGAGACAAAGACAAGGAGCGATGTGCTCTTATTCGTGAACATCGTGAAGTTGCTGGCCGAAGTCGCCTTGCTGGCCCTGTTCGGGCAGTGGGTGCTCGGCCTCCTGGCAGGCGCGCAGCGTGAGCGCAATCTGTTCTACCAGATCTTCCAGGTCGTGACCCGTCCCCTGGTGGCCGGCGCCCGGTTCATCACGCCCAGGGTGGTGATCGACCGGCATGTTCCGATCGTCGCCTTCCTGCTGCTCTCCTTCGTGTGGATCATCGCGACGATCACCAAGATCGACATCTGCGTCAGCATCGGGGTGCACCTGTGCAAATGAGCCGGCTGCGTTACCTGGGTCTGAAGTGGCGCGCGATGGCGCTGCTGGTTTTCGCGCGCCGCCAGGAAGCGCTGGCGGTGTTCGAGCAGATGCGCGGCGAGTTCCCGCGGGATCCGTACGTGCTGGCGAGCATTGCCCACCTGCAGGCGCAGCTGGGCAACCGGGACGCCGCGCTCAGGGGCATGGACAGGTTGCTCGAGGTCGAGCCGGGCAACGGGCGCCACTGGTACAACCACGGATTCATGCTGGAAGAGGCCCAGGAGTACGGACGGGCCGAAACCGCGTTTCGCCGCGCCACCGAACTGGCGCCCGACCTGGACCGCGCCTGGTACGGCTTGGGCCTGGTGCTGATCCGCCTGCAGCGGTTCGACGAAGCCGTCATCGCGCTGAAGCGCAACACGAAATTGCAACCCATGAGCCCGTACGGCTGGTACCAGCTGGCGCGTGTTCATGTGGACCGGCACGAACCCGAGGAGGCCCGGAAGATCATCCGGCACCTGCAAGGGTTCGAGCCGAAAGTGGCCGCCCAACTGGTCCGGGAGACGGGCTTGTCCGTCCCAGACGCCAGCTGAGCGGCCACCTGAGTGGAGCGGCCCGGTTGCAGGCTGCGGCGCAAGCCGCGGGGGCTGTCATGGCAACAGGTGGAGCAGAGGGCCCCCAAGGCCCGGAAGGAGACAAGTCATGCAGATGACCGACAGGCATCGGGAGTACTGGCAGAAGAACCTTCGCATCACCGGCATCCTGCTGGCGATCTGGTTCGTCGTGACGTTCGTCGTCGGGTACTTCGCCCGCGACCTGAACTTCAATTTCTTTGGCTGGCCGTTCAGCTTCTGGATGGGCGCGCAGGGAGCCCTGGTGATCTACGTGTTGATCATCTGGTACTACGCGCACTACATGAACAAGCTGGACCAGGAATACGGCGTTGCCGAGGAGGAATGAATCATGGCTGACGCATCCGCATCCACAGGGGCCGTCACCGGCCACGCCTCCTCCAACGCCGCGTTCAAGAAGCAGCTAGGCAAGGTCTACGGCTTCTACACCGGGGGCTTCATCGCCTTCGTCATCGTCCTGGCCATCCTCGAGCAGATGGGGCTGAACCGCGACTGGATCGGCTTCATTTTCCTGCTGGCCACGATCGGCCTCTACGCGGGGATCGGGGTCATGAGCCGCACCACAGACGCGGCGGAATACTACGTCGCCGGCCGGCGGGTGCCGGCGCTGTACAACGGCATGGCCACCGGTGCCGACTGGATGTCCGCGGCGTCGTTCATCGGCATGGCGGGGACCCTGTACCTGACGGGCTACAGCGGCCTGGCATTCATCATGGGCTGGACGGGCGGCTACGTGCTGGTGGCGCTTTTCCTCGCACCGTACCTGCGCAAGTTCGGGCAGTTCACCATCCCCGACTTCCTGGGTGAGCGCTACGGCGGCAACGTCCCGCGCTTCATCGGCATCTTCGCGGCCATCCTCTGTTCCTTCACCTACGTGGTGGCGCAGATCTACGGCGTCGGGCTGATCACCACCCGCCTCACCGGCGTGGGTTTCGAGATCGGAATTTTCCTGGGCCTCGGCGGCATCCTGGTCTGCTCCTTCCTGGGTGGCATGCGCGCGGTGACCTGGACCCAGGTGGCGCAGTACATCATCCTGATCATCGCGTACCTGATCCCCGTGATCTGGCTCTCCGTCAAGCAGACCAGTGTCCCCATTCCGCAGCTGGTGTACGGCTACCAGCTGGAGAAGGTGACCGCCAGGGAAGCCCAGCTGATCGCCGACCCCAAGGAGCTCGAAGTTCGCAAGGTGTACGCGGACCGTGCGGTGGCCCTGGGCGAAAAGCTGAAGGCCCCGGGCGCGGCGCTGGCCGCGGACAAGGCGGCAGCCGAGAAGAAGGTGGCCGATCTGACCGCCGCCAACGCGTTGGCTTCCGAAGTGGATGCGGCGAAAAAGGCACTGGCCGCCGTGCCCAAGGACGAGGCGGCGGCCGTGAAGGCCTGGACGGCGGCCCGCACCGCGGCGATCGCCAAGGACAAACCGCTAGGCGGCATGCCGCGCCACGGAGCCATCTTCGCCGGGGACCCGAACGGCGACGCGGCGGCCAAGACGGCGTACGACACGTCGCGGCGAAACTTCCTCGCGCTGATCTTCTGCCTGATGGTGGGCACGGCGGCCTTGCCGCACATCCTGATGCGCTACTACACGACGCCCAGCGTCAAGGAGGCGCGCAGCTCGGTGACCTGGTCGCTGTTCTTCATCTTCCTGCTGTACTTCACGGCACCGGCCCTGGCGGTCCTCGTGAAGTACGAGATCTTCAGCACGGTGGTGGGAAGTTCGTTCGACAAGCTTCCATTCTGGATATCGGCGTGGAACAAGGTGGACGCCTCCCTGCTCTCGGTGATCGACCTGAACAAGGACGGCATCCTGCAGTTCGGTGAGATCAACATCGGCGGTGACATCGTCGTGCTGGCGACACCGGCTATCGGCGGACTGCCGTACGTCGTCTCCGGGTTGGTCGCTGCCGGCGGTCTCGCTGCCGCGCTCTCCACGGCGGACGGCTTGCTGCTGACGATCGCCAACGCGTTGAGCCATGACCTGTACTACAAGATGATCGATCCCAACGCGTCCACGGCGCGGCGCGTGACGCTGTCCAAGGTGCTGCTGCTCGTTGTCGCCCTCGCGGCCGCGTTCGTGGCTGCCCAGAAACCGGCCGACATCCTGTTCCTGGTCTCGGCGGCGTTCTCCTTCGCGGCGGCGGCGTTCTTCCCGGCGCTGGTGCTGGGGATCTTCTGGAAACGCGCCACCGGCATCGCGGCTTCGTTGGGCATGGTCGCCGGCCTGGGCATCACGTTCTACTACATGGTGACCACGCAGCCGTGGATGCGCGGCATCTTCGGCGTGACGTCGCCGGTGGAGCTGTGGTGGGGCATCCAGCCGATTTCCGCCGGTGTCTTCGGCGTGCCGCTGGGCTTTGCGGTCATCATCCTCGTGAGCCTGGTCACGCCAGCGCCCGACAAGAAGACGCAGGAGCTCATCGAGCACGTGCGTTACCCCGAACTCCGGGGAACCGCCGCGCGCGCTGTCTAGAGCGGGAAACCCGCGTGAAAGCCGCCCGGCTGGCCGGGCGGCTTTTTTTTGGGCAAACTCGGGTCCTGTCGGCAGGGAAGCGACGACGGAGGCGAAATGATCATCGGCAAGACAGACGAAGGACACCGCGTTCTCAGGGACCGCTCGGTGCAGCTGACGCCGAAGCAGCGGGCCGCATTCATCCTGATCGACGGCAAGAAGGCGCTGAACGAGGTGCTGGCGGCCACTGCTGCCGGCGGCGTGACGCGTGCGGACATCGACAAGTTGATGGAACTCGGCCTGGTGCGGGAGGTGCCCGCGGGTCTCGCGGCCATGCATGCCAACGCGGCCAAGCTGGAGGCCAAGCGTTCGGCGCGGACCCTGGAAGACCGTTTCGACGAGGCGTATCCCATCGCCACGCTGCTGACCGCGGGCCTGGGGCTGCGCAACTACCGGCTCAAGTCCGCCGTCGAGGCCACGACCAACTACATGGACCTGCTGGCCCTGGCACCGCGCATCCGGGAAGCGGTGGGCGACGAGCGTTTCGCCACCCTGGATCGGGCGCTGAACGACTAGCTCTGCGGGCGGTGCGGAAGCGACGGAAGGGCGGCCGTGAGCTTCGGGCTATAATCGCGGGCTTTGGTTCCGGCATAACAAGCCCTGCGGGCAGTTGTTAGCCTTCACCGAAACCATAGGTTTTCCCCTTGCCACACCCCAACTTCCGACGCCGGGGGTGGCTGAATCCACAAGGAGTCTCAATGCGTCACTATGAAATCGTCTTGCTGATCCACCCGGATCAAAGCGAGCAGGTTCCGGCCATGCTGGAACGCTACAAGGGCATGATCACCACCGGCAACGGCAAGGTGCACCGTGTCGAGGACTGGGGTCGCCGCCAGCTGGCCTACCAGATCAACAAGCTCGCCAAGGCCCACTTCCTGTGCATCAACATCGAGGCGGACAACGCCGTGATGAGCGAGCTGGAACACGCCTTCCGCTTCAACGACGCCGTGCTGCGCCACCTGACCGTGGTGAAGAAGAAGGCCGACACCGGCCCGTCGTCCATGATGAAGACGGTGGAACGCGAGGAAGCCCGCAAGCAGCAGCAGGCGGAGTTCCAGTCGTAATCCAGATGGGGTGAACCAGACCGTCCTGAGCGCCCGTATCGCGGAGGCTGCGGCCCTGCGCTACACCCCCGCCGGACTGCCAGCGATCGACCTGCGGCTCGAACACGAGTCGGAACTGGTCGAAGCCGGGCAGACGAGGCAGGTGAAGTTGGAGCTCAAGGCGGTGGCCTTCGGGACCGCGGCGGAGACCCTGGTGCGCCAGGCGATCGGCAGCGAATTCCGGTTCACGGGCTTCCTGGCGGCGCCGCGCAACGGCAAGCACCCGGTCCTGCACATCCAGTCATTTCAGCAAGATACTTTTTCCTAGAGGTCCCCAATGGCCACGTTCAAGAAATTCAACAAGGACAAGCGTCCGAAGCGCAACACCCAGTCGCTGCTGTTCAAGCGCAAGCGCTTCTGCCGCTTCACCGTCGCGCACGTCGAAGAGATCGACTACAAGGACATCGACACCCTGCGCGATTTCATCTCCGAGAACGGCAAGATCATCCCGGCGCGCCTGACGGGCACCCGCGCGATCTACCAGCGCCAGCTCAACTCCGCCATCAAGCGCGCGCGCTTCCTGGCGCTGCTGCCGTATTCCGACCAGCACCGCATCTGAGGACGAACACCATGCAAGTCATCCTGCTCGAAAAAGTGGTGAACCTCGGCAACCTTGGCGAGATCGTCAAGGTGAAAGACGGCTACGCCCGCAACTTCCTGATCCCGCACGGCCAGGCCCGCCGCGCCACCGAAGCCAACAAGGCCGAGTTCGAAGCCAAGCGCGTCGAACTCGAGAAGGCTGCCGCCAAGAAGCTGGCCGATTCGCAAGCCCAGGGCGAGAAGCTCTCCGGCACCACCGTCAAGGTCACGCAGAAGGCCGGCGTCGACGGCCGCCTGTTCGGTTCGGTCACCAACCACGACATCGCCGAAGAGCTGACCAAGCTCGGTTTCCCCGTCGCCAAGGCGCAGGTGCGCATGCCCACCGGCCCGATCAAGATGGTCGGCGACAGCACGGTTTCGGTGGCGCTGCACACGGATGTGGTGGTGGAGATCACGGTCACTGTCTACGGCGAAACAGCTTAACGGACGATAACGAGGCACCTGTCGGCGCCTCGTCCTTGTTCTTGTCAAGGCCGCCTCTCGGGGCGGCCTTTCCTATTCTGACCACCGGTTTTACAGCGTCATCCACAGGTTGTCAGCAGACTTGTCCGTAGACGCGCGGCCGCGTCGAACTTAAGCTTGCCGGTTGAAGAGAAGGGTCCCATGTCCGCAGTCCTGAGCGCCGTCGACGACGATTTTCCGCGCGACCGGCAGGTGGCGCAGCTGCGCATCCCGCCGCACTCCATCGAGGCCGAGTCCAGCGTGCTGGGCGGCCTGCTGCTGGACAACGGCGCCTGGGACCGCGTGGGCGACCTGCTGACCGACAGCGACTTCTACCGCTACGAGCACCGGCTGATCTACGCCTCGATCGGGGGCCTGATCAACGCCACGCGGCCGGCGGACGTGATCACGGTCTATGAGCAGCTGCAAAGCCTCGGCAAGGCCGAGGAGATCGGCGGGCTGCCGTACCTCAACGCCCTGGCCCAGTACGTGCCGAGTGCGGGCAACATCCGCCGCTACGCGGAGATCGTGCGCGAGCGCTCCATTTTGCGCAAGCTGGTGAGCGCCTCCGACGAGATCGCCACGGCCGCTTTCAACACCCAGGGCAAGGCGGTCGACAAGATCCTGGACGAGGCGGAGCAGAAGATCTTCCACATCGGGGAAGAGGGCTCGCGCATGAAGCAGGGCTTCCAGGGCATGGACAGCCTGGTCGTGCAGCTGCTGGACCGCGTGCAGGAGATGGCGGACAACCCGAACGACATCACGGGCGTGCCGACCGGCTTCTACGACCTGGATCGCATGACCTCGGGCATGCAGGCCGGCGACATGATCGTGCTGGCTGCGCGGCCTTCCATGGGCAAGACGGCGCTCGCGATCAACATCGCCGAGCACGTGGCGCTGAACGAAGGCCTGCCGGTCGCCGTGTTCTCCATGGAAATGGGCGCCAGCCAGCTCGCGGTGCGCATCGTCGGCTCCATCGGCCGCATCGACCAGATGCACCTGCGCACCGGCAAGCTGAGGGACGACGAATGGCCGCGCCTCACGGAAGCCATCGAGAAGCTGCGCAACATCTCGCTGCACATCGACGAGACGCCCGGCCTCACCACCAGCGAGCTGCGCGCCAATGCGCGCCGGCTGGCACGCCAGTGCGGCAAGCTCGGCCTGATCGTCGTCGACTACCTGCAGCTCATGAGCACCTCGGCCTCGATGAACGACGAGAACCGTGCCACCGCGGTGGGTGAAATCTCGCGCGGCCTGAAGATGCTCGCCAAGGAACTGCAGTGTCCGGTGATCGCGCTGTCGCAGCTGTCGCGCGGCGTCGAATCCCGCACCGACAAGCGCCCGATGATGAGCGACCTGCGTGAATCCGGCGCCATCGAGCAGGACGCCGACGTCATCATGTTCATCTACCGCGACGACTACTACAACAAGGACTCCAAGGAGCCCGGCGTCGCCGAGATCATCATCAGCAAGCAGCGCAACGGGCCGACCGGCACCGTCAAGCTGGCTTTCATGAAGGAGCTGACGCGCTTCGAGAGCCTGGCTTCGGGCAGCGCGGACTTCTAGCGGCTGGCTTTCTTCCGGGCGGCGGACTTCGGCTTCGCCGCCTTGGGTTTCTGGTTGCGCAGCGCGCATTCGAACGCATCGCGCGCCCATTCGGTCATGGCCTGCGCCTCGTCGAACACTTCCGGCGGGGCCTGGAAGTAGCGCAGCGACTTCCTTTCGCCCTTGGCGAGGTACGTGAAGGGCGGCAGGCCGCGGCCTTCGAAGCGGCCCACGTTGGCCTCGTCGGTCTTGAAATACAGCATGTCATCGGCGATCAGGGCGAACATGAGACCCGCGCGAAAGACGCCGCGGCCGCCGAACATGCGGCGGGCTTCCACCCCGCCGAGGCCGGCCATCTGTTCCACGACGAAGTCGGTGAAGTCGGATCTGGTCATCGGTTGGCGCCATATTGTGCGGCAACCCGGGAAACGCGCGCCGCGCTACTTCACCAGCAGGACGGGGACGGTGCAGTCGGTCACGACGCGCTGGGCCACGCTGCCCATGAGCGCTCGCCCGACGAGGCCGTGGCCGTGCGTCCCCATCACGATCATCTGGGCCTTGTCGCGCGCGGCCGCACGCACGATCTCTTCGCCGGCGTGACCGGCCACCCAGCGGCATTCCGCCGTGATTCCGTGGCGCCGCAGGAAGCGGTCCACGGGCTGCAGCACCTTCTCGGACTCTTCACGCTGGTAGTCACGGACGGCGGCCGCGCCGACCATCGTCTTGACGCGCGGCGGCATGGGCGGCTGCACATGCAGCACCAGGATTTCGGGCGCCGCGCCCGCCAGGCCTTCATGGGTGACCAGGAAGGCGAGCGCCTTCTTCGTGTAGGCGCTGCCGTCGACGGGGATCAGGATCTTCATGGAATTTCTTTCTCTGCTTCAACGCAGCACGAGGACGGGGATCGTGCCGTGCGTCAGCACGTGCTGCGTTTCGCTGCCGAGCAGCAGCCGCTTCAGCCCTTTTCGGCCGTGCGAAGCCATCACCACCAGGTCGCACTTGTGCCGGCGCGCCGCCGCCAGGATGGTTTCGGCCACCAGGTCGGCATGCATGGTCACGGCCTTGGCTTTCACCCCGGCCGCCGTCGCGGCGGCCTGCACCTGGGCCGCCACGGCCTGGCCTTGCTCCGCCCACTGCTTCTCGATGCGGGCGACCTGCGAGGATTCCAGCGAAACGCCACCCTCGAAATAGGCCGTGGGATAGCGTGGAACCACGTTCAGGACGACCAGTTCGGCGTCCAGGGCGCCGGCGAGCCCGATGGCGTGGCGCGTCGCCTTGCGGGACAGCGTGGACCCATCGGTGGGAACGAGGATGCGACGGTACATGGTGGATCTCCTGTGCGATGGAGCATAGATGGCCGTTGGGGTGCGGGCTTGATGCAGGTCAAAGGGCCCGCATCCCTGCACCTTTAGGCTTGGCCGATGCCTCCTGTCACTCTGTCCGTTGCCCTGCCCGCGGGCCTGCCGCACACCGAGGCGGGGACCACGTTGCTGGACGAGCGGCAGGAGTGGCAGGCATTCAGCCGCCCTGTGGGCACTGACGGCACGGATTGGGAGTCCTACCTGGCGATCGAAGGCATGCATTGCCCGGCGTGCTCGCTCGCCATCGAGCAGGCGCTCAACGGGCTGCCCGGCGTGCGCGGGGTGTCGGTCAACGGCGCCACGGCGATTGCGCGCATCACCTGGTCGCCGCAGGACGGTCGCCCGTCGCAGTGGTGGCCGGCGCTGCGCAAGGCCGGCTACGGAGCGATCCCGGCGGGTGACCAGCTCGCGGCCTTGTCGCGTCACGCGGCCGGGCGGCTGCTGTTGTGGCGCTGGCTGGTCGCCGGCTTCTGCATGATGCAGGTGATGATGTATGCCACACCGGCGTACGTCGCGGGACCGGGCGAGATGACGCCTGACGTCGCGGCCTTGCTGCGCTGGGCCTCGTGCCTGCTGACGTTGCCGGTGCTGCTCTTTTCCTGCCAGCCCTTCTTTGCCGCGGCGTGGCGGGACCTGCGCGCGGGGCGCGTCGGGATGGACGTGCCGGTGGCGCTCGGCGTCGCGATCGCGTTCGGCGCGAGCGTGGCCTCGACGATCGATCCCCAAGGCGTGTTTGCCGGCGAGGCCTGGTACGACTCCGTGACCATGTTCGTGTTCTTCCTGTTGTCCGGCCGGCTGCTGGAGCAGCGGCTGCGTGGCCGGACCGCCGGTGCCCTGGAGGCGCTGGCGCGGCGCTTGCCGCAGACCGCGGTCCGGGTGAAGCCGGATGGCACGCTGGAATCCGTCGCCGTGCGCCACCTGGCCGCCGGCGACCAGGTCGAAGTGCGCGCCGGCGAAATCATTCCCGCCGACGGCAAGGTTCTCACCGGCAGGAGCCGGGTGGATGAGGCCTTGCTGACCGGCGAATCGACGCCGCTCGCGCGCGCGGCCGGCGACCCCGTGGTAGCGGGCAGCCACAACCTGACCGGCACGCTGCGCGTGGCCGTCGAACGCGTGGGCGCGGCGACGCGCCACGGCGAGATCGTCGCCCTGATGGAGCGTGCGGCGGCGGACAAACCCAAGCTCGCCCAGCTCGCGGACCGGATCGCGTCGCCCTTTCTCGTGTTTGTGCTCGTTTCCGCTGCCGGGGCCGCGTTGTGGTGGTGGCCCCAAGGGCCAGGCCAGGCGTTGAGCGTTGCCGTCGCCGTGCTGATCGTCACCTGCCCGTGCGCGCTCTCGCTGGCCACGCCGGCCGCCAGCCTCGCCGCTGCCGGCGCGCTGGCACGGCGCGGTGTGCTGGTGCGCAGGCTCGAAGCGCTCGAGGCCGCCGCGTCGCTGGACACGGTGGTGTTCGACAAGACGGGCACGCTCACCGTGGACCGCATGTCGGTCCAGGCCATCCACACGCGGCCCGGGACGGCGCAAGGGGATGCGCTGCGGTTCGCCGCCGCGCTGGCCCGGCATTCGCTGCATCCTGCCTCACGCGCGATCGCCGCCATGGCGGGCAGCGTGGGCTGGACGGCCTCCGGAGTCGAGGAGCACCCCGGCGCTGGTGTCACGGGCCTGGTGGCCGGGGACAGCGGGTGGCAGCCGCGCCGCTTGCGGCTGGGCTCGGCGGCCTTCTGCCGTGCGGCCGGCGGCGCGGCCACCGCGGTCCACCTGGCCGACGATGCCGGATGGATTGCCAGCTTCGAACTCGACGAAACACTGCGGCCCGGGGCGATGCAGGCGATCGGGACGCTCCAGCGGATGCGGCTGGACGTCGAGGTGCTCTCCGGCGACCACGACGCCGCCGTGCAGCGCCTGGCATTGCGGGCGGGCATCCCCCGCGCGGCAGGGGGCAGCACGCCGGCCGGCAAGCTGGCACGCGTCGAATCGCTTCAGGCCGCGGGCCGGCGCGTCGCAATGGTGGGCGACGGCATGAACGATGGCCCGGTGCTCGCGCGCGCCGACGTGTCCATCGCCATGGGGGAGGGTGTCCCCGTCGCACAGGCGCGGTCCGACTTCATCGTCCTCGGCGGCCGCCTGGACGCCGTGCCGCTGCTGTTGCGCCAGGCCCGGCGTGCGCGCCGCGTGATGCGCCAGAACCTGGGCTGGGCGGCCGGCTACAACGCCGTCTGCGTGCCGCTGGCGCTCGCGGGCGCGATGCCGCCCTGGCTGGCCGGCCTGGGCATGGCGCTGAGTTCGCTTGGCGTCGTCGCCAATGCGGCGCGGCTGTCGGTTCTGAGGGAAGACTGAGCATGGACATCCTCTTCGTGCTCATTCCGCTGTCGGTGGCTCTGGCGCTCGTCGTGCTGGGCGGCCTGGCCTGGGCGGTCTGGCGTGGCCAGTTCGAGTCGCTCGACGCCGAGGGCGAGCGGATTCTGCATTCCGATTGATCTCGCTCAAACGCCGCGGCGGCGCGCGGTTCGACACTGACGGCTACTCATCAAGGTGCTCCATGAACGACCCCGCAGCTTCCACGACCTACGACGACACTGCCGTCCGCCAGTTCTCGCTGATGGCCGTGGTCTGGGGCGTGGTGGGCATGGCGGTCGGCGTGCTGATCGCGGCCCAGCTCGCCTGGCCTGAACTCAACTTCGGCATCCCGTGGCTCAGCTACGGGCGCCTGCGGCCGCTGCACACCAACGCGGTGATCTTCGCCTTCGGCGGCTGCGGGCTGTTCGCCACGAGCTACTACGTGGTACAGCGGACCTGCCAGGTGCGCCTGTTCATGCCGAAGCTCGCTTCGTTCACGTTCTGGGGCTGGCAGGCGGTGATCGTCGCCGCCGCCGTCAGCCTGCCCCTGGGCTACACCTCCGGCAAGGAATACGCCGAACTCGAGTGGCCCATCGACATCCTGATCACGTTCGTGTGGGTCTCCTACGCGATCGTCTTCTTCGGCACGGTGGGCACGCGCAAGGTGAAGCACATCTACGTGGCCAACTGGTTCTTCGGCGCATTCATCCTGGCGGTGGCGCTGCTGCACGTGGTGAACAGCGCGGCCATCCCGGCGGGGTGGATGAAGTCGTACTCGGCGTATGCCGGCGTGCAGGACGCGATGATCCAGTGGTGGTACGGCCACAACGCGGTCGGCTTCTTCCTCACCACCGGCTTCCTCGGGATGATGTACTACTTCATCCCCAAGCAGGCCGAGCGGCCGGTGTACAGCTACCGGCTGTCGATCGTGCACTTCTGGGCGCTGATCTTCACCTACATGTGGGCGGGCCCGCACCATCTGCACTACACGGCGCTGCCGGACTGGACGCAGTCCATCGGCATGATCTTCTCGCTGATCCTGCTGGCGCCGAGCTGGGGCGGGATGATCAACGGGATCATGACGCTCTCCGGTGCGTGGCACAAGCTGCGCGACGACCCGGTGCTCCGCTTCATGATCGTGGCGCTCTCCTTCTACGGCATGGCCACGTTCGAGGGCCCGCTGATGTCGATCAAGACCGTGAATGCCTTGTCGCACTACACGGACTGGACGGTCGGCCACGTGCACGCCGGCGCGCTGGGCTGGGTCGGGCTGATCACGATGGGTTCGCTCTACTACCTGATCCCGCGCCTGTTCGGCCAGAAGAAGATGTACTCCGTGCCCGCGATCGAGCTGCACTTCTGGGTGGCCACGATCGGCATCGTCCTCTACATCGCCGCCATGTGGATCGCCGGCGTGATGCAGGGCCTGATGTGGCGCGCGCTCAATGCCGACGGGACCCTCACCTACACCTTCGTCGAATCCGTGAAGGCCACCTACCCGTTCTACGTGATCCGGCTGGTGGGCGGGCTGATGTACCTGGGCGGGATGTGCGTGATGGCGTGGAACACCTGGATGACCGTGGCCAACGGCCGCTCCGCCCGGGCCGTCATCCCGGCGGCTGCGCAACCGGCCTGAAAGCAGAGAACACACACCATGAGCGACAACAGCACCCCCGCCGCCGGATTCACCCATGAAAAAGTGGAGACCAACAATTTCCTGATGATCGTGCTGATCCTGCTGGTCATCGCCATCGGCGGCCTGGTCGAGATCGTCCCGCTGTTCTTCCAGAAGTCCACCACCGAGCCGGTGCTCGGGGTGAAGCCCTACACGGCGCTGCAACTGGCCGGGCGGGACATCTACCTGCGCGAAGGCTGCTACAACTGCCATTCGCAGATGATCCGGCCGTTCCGCGCCGAGACGCTGCGCTACGGCCACTACTCGGTGGCCGGCGAATTCGTCTATGACCACCCCTTCCAGTGGGGCAGCAAGCGCACGGGCCCGGACCTGCATCGTGTCGGCGGCAAGTACAGCGACGAGTGGCATCGCATCCACATGAACAACCCGCGCGACCTGGTGCCGGAATCGAACATGCCGGCCTACCCGTGGCTGGAGAAGGCCAACGTGGATCCGGCCGACATGGCGCCGCGCATGAAGGCATTGCGCATGGTGGGCGTGCCTTACACCGACGGCGAGATCGCCAAGGCCGCCGCCGACGTCAAGGGCAAGACGGAAATGGATGCCCTGGTCGCCTACCTGCAATCGCTAGGCCTCGCGCTGAAATAGGAGCTTACTGATGGACGTCACCCTGCTGCGCATCGCGGCCACCCTCGCCAGCTTCGCCACCTTCATCGGGATCGCCGTCTGGGCTTACGCGCGCAGCAACGGACCGCGCTTCGAGGAAGCGGCCAGGCTGCCCTTCGACCAGGACTGAAGGGGCAGCGATGAGCGATTTCAACCATGCCTTCTGGTCCATCGCCGTGGCGGCTACCACGCTGGTGGGCATCGCAGCCTGCCTGCTGCTGCTGTGGATCACCTCCCGCAAGAAGGTGGCGGCCTCCAGCGACAACACTACCGGCCACGTATGGGACGGCGACCTGACCGAGATGAACAACCCGCTGCCCATGTGGTGGGTGTGGCTCTTCATCGGCACCATCGTCTTCTCGCTGCTGTACCTGGTGGCCTACCCGGGCCTCGGCACCTATGAGGGAGAGCTGAAGTGGTCCACCCGCGGCGAGTATGAGGCGGAGATGGCGCAGGCAGACAAGGCGCTTGCGCCGCTGTATGCGCAGTTCACCGCGCGCAAGCCCGAGGAACTGGCGGGCGATGCCCCGGCCATGGCCATCGGCGAGCGCCTGTTCATGAACAACTGCGCGCAGTGCCACGGCTCCGACGCGCGCGGCAGCAAGGGCTTCCCGAACCTGACCGACACCGACTGGCTGCATGGCGGCTCGCCCGGCCAGGTCGCCGAGAGCATCACCAAGGGACGGACCGGCGCGATGCCACCCATGGCGGCGGCCGTGGGCACGACCGATGACGTCAAGAACGTGGCGCACTACGTGCTGAGTCTGTCGAACGCGCCGCATGACTCGTTGCGTGCGCAGCTCGGCAAGAGCAAGTTCAGCGCGTGCGCGGCCTGTCATGGAGCCACAGGGAAGGGCAACCCCGCCCTGGGCGCTCCCAATCTCGCCGACGACGTGTGGCTGCATGGATGGGGCGAACAGGCCATCATCGACATCGTCAACCACGGCAAGACGAGCGCGATGCCCGCGCAATCCGGCAAGCTGACGGACGCGCAGATCCATGTGCTGGGCGCGTATGTCTGGGGGCTCTCGAACCGGCCGCCGCCGGCCCCTCGCCACTGAGGAAAGCCGTGCGCACCTGATCCAGGTCAAACCCGCCGGGCCCCGGCCGCAGCACCATGGATGCCATGAAAGTGATTCCCATCTTCCCCGCCCCGGCGGAGGGCCAGTCCCTCTACGAGTCGCACCAGAAGATCTATCCGCGCTCCGTCAACGGCCTGTATGCGCGCTGGCGCTGGGCCTTCGTCGCACTCACCCAGCTCGTCTTTTACGGCCTGCCCTGGCTGCCCTGGGGCGAGCGGCAGGCGGTCCTCTTCGACCTGGCCGCCCGGCGCTTCTACATCTTCGGCTACGTTCTCTACCCGCAGGACTTCATCTACCTCACGGGTTTGCTGGTGATCAGCGCGCTGTCGCTGTTCCTCTTCACCGCGGTGGCCGGCCGGCTCTGGTGCGGTTTCGCCTGCCCGCAGACGGTCTACACCGAGATGTTCCTTTGGATCGAGCGCAAGGTCGAGGGCGAGCGCGGCGCCCGCATGAAGCTCGACGGCGGGCCGTTCTCACTGGAAAAGCTCGTCAAGAAGTGGTTCAAGCACGTGCTGTGGCTGGGGCTGGCGATGTGGACCGGCTTCACCTTCGTCGGCTACTTCACGCCCGTCCAGGACCTGGGCCTGGCGTTCCTGCAGACGCGCATGGGCTCCTGGGAGGTGTTCTGGGTGTTCTTCTATGCCTTGGCCACCTATGGCAATGCCGGCTTCCTGCGCGAGCAGGTGTGCAAGTACATGTGCCCATACGCGCGCTTCCAGAGCGCCATGTTCGACAAGGACACGCTGGTCGTCAGCTATGACACGGCGCGCGGCGAGCCGCGCGGGACGCGAGGCCGCAACGACGACCTGCACGTATTGCGGCTGGGCGCTTGCATCGACTGCACCTTGTGCGTCCAGGTCTGTCCGACCGGCATCGACATCCGCCAGGGCCTGCAGTACGAATGCATCGGCTGCGCCGCCTGCGTCGATGTGTGCGACGGGGTGATGGACAAGATGCGCTATCCGCGCGGGCTGATCCGCTTCACCACGCAAGCGGCGCTGGCGGCCGGCGCTGGGCGCGACGCCATCTGGCGGCGCGTGCTGCGTGCGCGTGTCCTCGTCTATGCGACGCTGCTGCTGCTGCTGGTCGCCGGCATGATGTTCAGCCTGGCCCTGCGGACGCCGCTGAAGGTGGACGTGGTACGCGACCGTGCCGCACTGTCGCGCATCGTCGCGGGTGGCCGGCTGGAGAACGTCTACCGGTTGCAGGTGATGAACGCCACCGAACGGCCGCAGCGCTATCGCATCGCGGCCGAGGGCCTGCCTGGCCTTTCCGTGGCGTCGGAGACCGAAGCCTCGGTGGGCCCGGCCGAGTCGCGGTGGGTCGCGGTCCGCCTGCAGATCCCCTACGGGTCGGCCACGCCCGGCTCGCATCCCATCCTGTTTCGCATCGAGGATGCCACCGGCGAGTCGCGCGTGAGCGAGAAATCGGTCTTCCTGGTGCCACGTTGAAAGAAGGAGACAAGCATGTCGCAGCCGCATGAGCATCCCGCCGAGCCCTGGTGGAAGCACGGCCACGTCTGGCTGCTGATCGCGGGGCCGGCGACGGTCGTGGTGGCCGGTATCCTGACGGTCTGGATCGCCATCGCCAGGCCGGACCCGGTGGTGGCGCAGGACTACTACCGGCGGGGCGTCGGGATCAACAAGACGCTGCGCGACAAGTCGCTGCTGCCCGCCATGCAGGGCCGCAACCATGCCGCCACGCCGGCCCCGGCGCCCGCCGCGGCGCCCTGACATGAGCCGGCTCGTCTGGATCTGGCCCGCTTTCCTGGCGGCTTGCGCACTCGAAGCGGCCGTGTTCGCCTTCGTCGACCCGCTGGAGCTGCACTGGGCTGGCCACGCGCTGGGCTGGTCGCGCCAGGGGGCGTACACGGCGGCCTTCTTCGCGTTCTGGGCCGTCAGCGGCGCCGCATGCGGGCTCACCGCGTGGCTGCAGAGTTCGCCGGCCGAACTGAAGGTGGACAAAGCGCGCCGTACCTTGGGGTAAATTCCACGGGTGACCGCACCCGACTCCACCCGCGACACCGCCGCCGCGCGCCTCGGCGGCCTGCTCGACTCGGCCATGGACGGGATCATTTCGGTCGATGCCGGCCAGTGCATCGTGCTCTACAACCGGGCCGCAGAGAAGATCTTCGGCTGGCGGGCCGACCAGGTGATGGGCCAGCGCCTGGAGATGCTGATCCCCGAGCGCTTCCGCGCCGGTCACGAGGCGCAGGTCCGCCAGTTCGGCCACACGGGCATCACCTCCCGCCGCATGGGCGGCCGCACCTTGGTGTACGGCCTGCGCGCCAGCGGCGAAGAGTTCCCGATCGACGCGTCGATCTCGCAGCTCGCCACCGCCGAAGGCACGGTCTACACCGTGATCCTGCGTGACGTGACGGAACGCGTGCGCGCGCAGGAGGAGCTCGCGGCCTTCGCCGCCGAGGCGAGCGGCGTGCGGGAGCAGGAGAAAAGCCGCATCGCCCGGGAACTGCACGATGAACTCGCGCAGTCCCTGACCGCCTTGAAGATGGACACCATCTGGGTGCGCCAGAACTTGCAGGAGGACCCGGCCGGCGCTACCGCGAAGTTGTCGCAGATGCTCGCGCTGCTCGATGCCAGCGTGGCGGCCACGCGGCGGATCTCGTCCGACTTGCGCCCGCTGGTGCTGGACGACCTGGGCCTGGTGCCCGCCATCGAATGGGCGGTGCAGAACTTCAGCCAGCGTACCGGCGTTCCTTGCTCGCTGGAGGCGGATGAGGCACTCGAACTGGAGGAGCCGTACGCGACGGCGGTGTTCCGCATCGTCCAGGAATCGCTGGCCAACGTGGGCAAGCATGCGCGCGCGCGCCAGGCCTGGGTGCGCGTGGCGAGGGAAGTCGGCGACATGGTGCTGGAGGTGCGCGACGATGGTGCGGGGTTCGACACGGCCGGGCCCCGCAAGCCGCAATCGCTCGGCCTGGTCGGTCTGCGCGAACGGGCCCACCTGCTCAAGGGCGAAGTGCGGGTCTCCAGCGCCCCAGGGCAAGGCACGGTCGTTCGCGCCCGCATCCCGGTGGGAGCGGCCGCATGACGGTCCGCATCCTGCTGGCCGACGACCATGCCATCGTGCGCGAAGGCTTGAAGCGCATTGTGGGCGACGTCGCGGATTTCACCGTGGCCGGCGAGGCGGGTGACGGCACGGAGGTGATGCAACGGGTGCGCGAACTGGAATTCGACGTGCTCGTGCTCGACCTGTCGATGCCGGGGCGCAGCGGCATGGAGCTGATCAAGCTGGTGAAGGCCGAGAAGCCCAAGCTCCGGATCCTGGTCCTGAGCATGCACCAGGAGATGCAGTACGCCGTCCGCGCCATCAAGTCGGGCGCGAGCGGCTACCTCACCAAGGAGAGCGCGCCGGCGCAGCTGGAGCAGGCGATCCGCAAGATCGCGGCCGGCGGCGCCTACATCAGCGCGGAAGTCGCCGAGCAGCTCGCGCTCGGGGCCATGCCGGGCGCAAGCGCCGCGGCGCCGCACGAGACCTTGTCGGACCGGGAGTTCGAGGTCTTCCGGCTGCTCGTGACCGGGGTGTCCGTCACCGACATCGCGGGCCAGCTCCACCTCTCCGTGAAGACCGTGAGCACGCACAAGGCCAACCTGATGCAGAAGCTGGGGCTGGCGAACCAGACGGAACTGGTGCGCTATGCGATCCGCCACGGGTTGGCCGACGACGGCTCCGGTTCCTAGGAATTTTCCTAGGCGGACTAGCCGTCCGCCACCCCTCACTCCCGGAGTCGGACGAGGCAGCGATTCAGCCGCCACCGATGTCCGGAACGCGTCGCCGCCGGCAAAGTACCGGACATGGACGCAAGCCAGCCACTGAGGGTCTTTCTCGCCGACGACTCCGCCGCCATCCGCCAGCGTGTCGCCGTGTTGCTGGCCGGGTCGGAGATGGCCATCGTCGGTGAAGGGGAAACCCCCGCCGCCTGCATCGCGGGGATCCTGGGCGCGCAGCCGGATGTCGTGGTGCTCGACGCCCAGCTCGACGGCGGCACCGGCCTGGACGTGTTGCGGGCGGTCCGCGGCGCGGCGCCCGGCATTGCCTTCATCGTCTTCACCAACAACGCCGGACCGGCCTACCGCAAGCGCTACCTCGCCGAAGGCGCCGTGGGCTTCCTGGACAAGAGCGGCGAGTTCGACCAGCTGGCAGGCGCGGTCGTCCGCGCCTGCCGCACGCATTGACTTCGAGGAGCGAGAAACGTGAACACCAGCACTTCCCAGGCCACCGTGCCCCTGCGCCATCTTCCCCGTGGCACCAGCCAGGCTCCGGCCATCGCGCCGCTCAAGACGCAGTGCTCCACCTGCCACCTGCGCGACCTGTGCCTGCCGTGCGGCATGACCGGCAGCGACATGGACCGGCTGGACGGCCTCCAGTTCAGCCGGCGCCAGGTGAAGAGCGGGCAGCCCCTCTTCCACGCCGGGGACAAGTTCCACTCGATCTACGCCGTGCGCAGCGGCACCTTCAAGTCGAGCCTGATGCTCAAGGACGGCCGCGAGCAGGTGAGCGGCTTCCACATGGCCGGCGAGCTGATGGGGCTCGACGGGCTGGCCCACGGCGCGCACGCCAGCACCGCGATCGCCCTGGAGGACGCCGAGATCTGTTCCATCCCTTACGCGCCCCTGGCCGAACTGGCGGTCGGCAGCGCCGACATGCAGATGATCCTCGGCAAGCTGATGAGCCGCGAGATCGTGCGCGAGCACGGCTTGATGATGCTGCTCGGCAGCATGAGCGCGGAGGAGCGGCTGGCGGCCTTCCTGCTGAACATCTCCCAGCGCATGAAGGCGCGCGGCTACTCGCCCACCGAGTTCCACCTGCGCATGTCGCGCGCCGAGATCGGCAGCTACCTGGGCCTGAAGCTGGAGACCGTGAGCCGCGCATTCTCGGCCTTCCAGGCGCAGGGCCTGCTGCAGGTCGACAAGCGCCACATCCGCATCGTCGACCTCGAGGGCCTGGTGCGCGCATTCGAAGCGAGGGTGCATTGAAAGCCGCCGCCGTCATCCGCGATGAACACGCGGCCTTGCGCGCCGTCCTGCACGCGCTGCAGCTGAAGCTGCGCGAGGGGCCGGGCGACGACGCGGAGCGCTTCTTCGACGTGCTGCGGGCCATGCTGTTCTACATCGACGAATTCCCGGAGAAGCTGCACCACCCGCGCGAGTCGGACCTGCTCTTTCCCAGGATCGCCCGGGCCCGGCCGGCGCTGCTGCCCTTGATCCGGCGGCTGGAGTTCGACCACATGCGGGGCGAGGGCCGGGTGCGCGAACTGCAGCACCAGCTGCTCGCCTGGGAGCTGGCCGGGGAAAGCCGGCGTTCCGAGTTCGAAGAGGCGGCCGACGCCTACGCGCGGTTCTACCTCGAGCACATGCGCGTCGAGGAGGCTGAACTGCTGCCGGCGGCGCTCGAATTCCTGGATGCAAGCGATTGGGTGGAACTCGATGCCGCCTTCGTGCCGGATCCACTCGCGGGCGGGAGCAAGGCGGGCTATGAGCGGCTCCTTTCGCGCGTCGCGCTGGCTGTACCCGGGCATGGCGTCGCTGTGGCACGGGTCGCCGATCCAGGGTGAGCAGACGATGAGCACGGCTCTGGCGGCCACCGCGCTGCTGATGGGACTGGCCGGCGGACCGCACTGCGCCGTGATGTGCGGCGCGGCGTGCGCTGGCGTGGCCCGGGCCGGCCGGGGCGGTCCGTGGCGATCGCTCTGGGCTTTCCAGGGCGGGCGCCTGACCGGCTATGCGCTCGCCGGGGCGGCCGTGGCGCAAGCGGTGGGAACCTTCGCCTGGCTGTCGCAGCAGGCGGCCGTGCTGCGGCCCGTCTTCACCGTGCTCCATCTCGGCGTGCTGGCATGGGGCCTCACATTGCTGGTGCTGGCGCGGCAACCCGAATGGGTCGCGCTGGCCGGGCGCCGGGTGTGGGATCGCGTGCGGCCGCAAGCGGCGCGCGGTGGCGGCGTCTTCGCGACGGGGGTGCTCTGGGCCTTCATGCCATGCGGGTTGCTCTACTCCGCCCTGCTCGTGGCATCGCTCACAGGCGATGCACTCGAGGGCGCGCTCGCCATGGCCTTGTTCGCCCTCGGGAGCGGCGTTCCACTGGCGATGGCTCCGGCGCTCCTGGCGCGCGTCCATGCGTTCGGCGACCGGTTCCGCCAGGGCGCGGGCACCCGCGCGGCGGGTGCCGTCCTCGTGCTGGCGGCGGCCGCGGGCCTGTGGAGCGAAACGGCGCACCGCATCGCCGCGTGGTGCGGGCTGTGAAGGCCGCTGGTCACCAAGGAAAACGATGCTTCTGGAAGCCGTCCTCAGTGTCAGGGACGTCGGCAGGCTCTACGAGATCGCCGCGGTCCTGATCCGCCACGGATTCGGGGACATGGTCCGCCGGCTCGGGTTGGCGGACGCGCTCGAGAGTGCCGGCCACGTGCTGAAGTGGCAGGATGCCGCGGCGCTCGCGCACATGGCGCCCGCGGCCCGCGTCGTGCGCGCACTGGAGGAGCTCGGGCCCACCTTCGTCAAGCTGGGGCAGATGCTGGCCACCCGTGTGGACCTGTTCGACCCGGAATGGATCGCGCAGCTGGGGCGGCTCCACGATCATGCGCGTGCAGCCAGCTTCGAAGATGTGCGGGCCCAGATCATCGAGGACCTCGGACAGCCGCCGGAAGAGGCGTTCGCCGAGTTCGGGATGGAGCCGCTTGCGGCCGGATCGCTGGCGCAGGTCTACGCGGCCCGGCTTCACACCGGCGAATCCGTGATCGTCAAGGTGCGCCGGCCCGGCATTCGCGCCGTGGTGGAGGCCGATCTTCGGCTGCTGCATCGCCTGGCCCAGGCGGCGGAATCGCAAAGTCCGGCGTTGCGCATCTTCGGGCCGCGCCGCCTCGCGCGCGAATTCAGCCAGTCGCTCAGGCGCGAGCTCGACTTCGCCTCGGAGGCGCGCAACGCCACGCGGATGATCGGCAACTTCGCGGCTTACGATGATGGGGAGGACGCAGCCGCTGACCCTGGCGAACCGCCACGCGAGACGCCCATCCTGATCCCGCGCGTTTTTTCGTCATGCGAACGGCTTTGCGTCCAGCAACGCGTGGAAGGCATCGCCGGCACGCGCCTGGACCTGGTGGACGAGGCAGGTCTCGACCGGCGCCTGCTCGCGCGGCGCGGCGCCCGCGCCGTCTTGAAAATGATCGTGGAAGACGGCTTCTTCCACGCCGACCCCCATCCGGGCAACGTGTTCTACCTGCAGGACCACCGGGTGGCGTTCATCGATTTCGGCATGGTGGGCCACCTGACCGAAGAGCGCAGGCTGCAGCTGGCGCAACTTCTCGTGGGGCTCGTCAGGCACGAAGCGGGGATGGTCGCCGACGTCCTGCTGGCATGGACCGGCGACGAGGCGGCCGACAAGGCGGACCTGGTCGCGGAGATCGAGGACTTCGTCGCCCGGTACAGCGGCGTTTCGCTGCGGCAATTGCGATTCGGAGGGATGCTCAATGAAGTCCTGGCCATCCTGCGCGGCCATCACCTGGCCCTGCCGTCGGACCTGGGCCTGTTGATCAAGGCCTTCATCACGCTGGAGGGCATGGGCCGCGACCTGGACCCGGACTTCGACATGGCGGCCGAGGCGCTGCCGGTGCTGGAAAGGGCGCTGCGCGCGCACTATGCGCCCGAGCAGGTCCTGCGCCGCGGGTGGGCCTCCATGCGCAGCCTGCTGGCCGACGTGTCCAGCATGCCCGGCGAGCTCGCGGCCCTGCTGCGGGCGTTGCGCCGTGGACGGCTGGACATCCATGTCGATGTCCCCGCGGTGCGCGCCGTCGGCACGCAGATCGACCGCGCCGCGACGCGGCTCGCGGTCGGGATCGTCGTCGCCGCGCTGATCATCGGGTCCTCGATCGTGATGACGGTGCCCGGCGGGCCGCAGTAGCTCGGCCTGCCGCTGTTCGGCCTGCTCGGGTTCGTGGGGGCGGTGACGGGCAGCATCTGGCTGCTGGCTTCCATCTGGCGCGGCCATCGGCAGGTAGAAGGGCCGGGTGCATAGCGACATCCTCTTTCAGGTGTATGCCGCGCGAGCCTGCGCCATGTCCAGGCGCCCCTGCAGGACTTTTTCGATGGCGTCATGCCGCAGGCTGTGCATGCCGGACTGCACGGCGCTGGCCAGGAGCTGCGAGGGACGCGCGCGCTGCTGGATCAACTCCCGCAGCGCGGGGGTGTTCTCAAGCACCTCGTAGACGCCGAGCCGACCCTTGTAGCCGGTGCCGCCGCAGGCGTCGCAGCCGCAGGCGACGCCCACCCGCAGCGCCGAAGGCGATGCCGCACCGGCGGCATCGAGCAGGCGGCGCTCGGCCTCGGCGCGGTCCGACGGACCCTGGTCCACGTATTCTTCCAGGAGGGCCGCGTAGGCGCCGTCCCCGAGCGCTTCGAGTTGGCGGCAGGCGGGACAAAGCGCGCGCACCAGCCGCTGCGCCACGATGCAGAGCAGGGAGTCGGCGAAGTTCAAGGGGTCGATCCCCAGCTCGAGCAACCGCACCACGCTCTCGCACGCGTTGTTCGTGTGCAAGGTCGAAAGCACCAGGTGACCCGTCAGCGAGGCCTCGATCCCGATCTTGGCCGTCTCGGCGTCGCGGATCTCGCCGATCATGATCACGTCCGGGTCCGCCCGCAGGAAGCTGCGCATCGCGGCGGCGAAGGTCAGGCCGATCTCGGGCTTCACCTGCACCTGGTTCAACCCCGGCTGCGTGATTTCGATGGGGTCCTCCGCCGTCCAGATCTTCCGCTCCTCCGTATTGATCGCCTTCAGGATCGAGTGCAGGGTGGTGGTCTTTCCTGAACCGGTCGGCCCGGCGGCGAGCATCAGCCCGAACGAACGTTTCGACAGGCGCTGGATGGTCGCTTCGTCCCGCGGCTGCAGGCCCAGGTGCGCGAGTGCCATGGGCGCCGACGTGCCCAGCAGCCGCAGCACCACATTCTCCATTCCATCGTGCGTGGGCAGGATGGCCACGCGCAGCTCGAGGCGCTCGCCGCCGAATTCCGCGAAGTCGATCTTGCCGTCCTGGGGCCGGCGGCGTTCCGAGATGTCGAGCCGGGCCATGACCTTGATGCGCGAGACCAGCGCCGCGCGGAGCTTCCCCGGCAGGGTCAGGTACGGGCACAGGTCGCCGTCAATGCGCATGCGTACCAGCGTTCCCGCACCATGCGGGTTGGTTTCGATGTGGATGTCCGAGGCCCGCCGGCTGCGCGCATCCATGACCATCTTCTTCACCAGGCGTGCCATGCCCGACTGTTCGCCCACCACAGTCGCAGGCCCGCGGTCGAGGACGGCATCGACTTCCTTTTCGGCCAGGGCGACGAGATCCTCGAGCGCCGGCGCGGCGACGTCGTCCGGCTCGAGCCGCTGCTCCTGCGGCACCACCAGCGTCCACTCCAGCATTTCCGGCTCCTGCCCGGCGGCGAAGCGAGCCGTCTCCTCACGCTCGACGCGCGCGACGACGTCGTTGCTGTCCGCCCAGACGAGCATGACGGTGGACCCGGTCGCCTCGCACAGGGTCTTGCGCAGCGCGGCGTCGTCCGGCGAACCGGAGGCCATGAAATACACGTCGTCGTGCGGTCCGAGCGGGAGGACACGCAGGGTCCGCGCCAACTTGTGCGGCAGGACCTCGAAGGCACCGGGAGCCAGGTCGAAGCGCGTGGCGTCGGCCTCCGGAATCCCGGCGACCCGGCCCAGGGCGCGGCCGAGTTCATCGCGCGTCAGGACGGCACGGCGGACCAGCTGGATACGGTGGCCGCGGAACACGTCCGGGTCATCCGCCGCCAGCTTGGCGATCATCGCCGGGTCGAGCAGGCGCAGTTCCTCCAGCGCCTGTCGCAGCGTCACGATCGGGGCGTGGTGCAGGGCCTCCAGCGCGTCGAGCAGGGTGGCGATGGAGCGTGCGGGTTCGAGGCGTGGCATCGGGGCCGGCCGCCGGGGCTCCAGCAGCAGACGCAGGAACAGAGGCGGCGCCCGCTCGGGATCGATGGTGTCGATGTCGGCCAAGCCGGTCATCCGGGCCAGGGCGCGACCAAGTTGCTCGCGCGTGAGCAGACCGCGGACGACCAGTTCGCGGCAACGCATCCCGAGCAGCTTCGGGTTCTCCCCTTGCAACCCGACAATGGTCGCGCGGTCCATGAGATGAAGCTCCTGCAGCGCTTCGGCCAGCGACATCACCGGGATGCGGCGCTTCGCCTGGAGCGCTTCCAGCAAGGTTTCCAGTGTTGGAGCGGATGAGTGGGAAGCCTGCGGCGCCGGGGCCTGTTCGTTCATGGTGGCCTGGGTTTCTGAAACATCTAGTTTCAGGTCAACGGCCCGTGAGCACTTGACCGGCATCAACCCGGCGCGTCGCCGTCAGTCCGCGCGTGCCCCCATCGCCCCGAGTTTGCGCATCCACTTGCGGGCATCCGCCGGCTTCAGGTCCCCCACCAGCCCGACCAGCGTCTCGTGCACCGGCGCCATGCCGACAAATCCCAGGATGTTGCGCTCCAGCGATTTGACGCTGTGGGCGCGATAGAACCAGCGATAGACGAGTGCCGGCATGCCCATGGTCACCACGACCCGGGCGGACCGGCCCTTGAGGCCCTTCTCGGTCATGGCGGCGGAGCCGTCCTTGTAGGCGAACGCGAAGCCGGGGCGCGCCACCTGCTCCAGGAACCCCTTGAGCAGCGCCGGCATGTCGCCCAGCCAGAGCGGGAAGAACAGGACGATGTGTTCGGCCCAGCGGATGTCTTCCTGGGCCTGGAGAAGCCCGGGCGGCACGGCGCCGTGCTCCCATTCGTGGCGGGTCCGCAGCAACGGGAACTCCAGTTGCGCGACGGCGATGTTGCGTACAGTGTGTCCCGCTTCGGCGGCCCCGTCGACGTAGGCTCCGGACAGTGCATGGCAGAGATGGTTGGTGTCGGGGTCCGGGTGGCCCTGGATGATCAGGATGCGTTTGCTCATGAAGGTTACCGTGAGGAGGTGGATGGGCGCGCCAGCGCGCGGACGGCATCCGCCAGAAGCGGGCCGAGCGCGATGGCGTTGGAAGAATGCGGGACGCTGTCACAGCTGACGAAGCGGGTCGCGCCCGCGTCGCGCAAGGCGTCCAGCGCTTCGTCGTCCAGCAGGGCATGCGTCGCGACACAGACGGGCGGGCCCAGGCCCGCCGCGGCGATCGCGCGTACGGCCGCCACCATGGTGCCGCCCGTGGAGACAACGTCGTCCAGCAGGACCGGGGTGCGGCCAGTCCAGTCGTTGTCGGGCGCGAACGCCACGCGCACTTCACGATCGCCCGACCGCGTCTTCTCCATCACGGTCCAGGGCGAACTGCACAGGTGCGCGACGTGGGCGATCCATTGCGCACTTTCCGCATCGGGACCGACCAGCAGCGGTTGCGGCACTTGGTCCCGCAGCCAGCGGGCGATGGCGGGCGCCGCCGCCACCGCCTGGGTTCGGATCGAGTAGATGTCGCCGAGGGCGTGCCAGCGATGCAGGTGCGGGTCCACCGTCACCAGGAAGTCGAGCGCCCCGGAGAGGAGGCGCGCATAGCTGCGCGAGGTGACGGCCTCGCCGGGGTGGAAGCGCATGTCCTGCCGCATGTAGGCCAGATACGGCGCGACGAGTCCCACCCGTTCCGCGCCCAGCTCCCGCGCGGCGTCGGCGGCGAAGAGCAGCGGCAAGGTCTTGCCATCGGGATGGTCCAGGCTGCCGACCAGCACCACGCACCGGTCCTGGACCGGCGCATCGATGCGGACCAGGCTCTCGCCATCCGGGAACCGGTGCGTCGCCAATTGGCTCCAGGGGCAGGCCAGCCGCCCGGCCAGGTCGGCGGCCAGTGCGGCCGCCCCAGGAAGTGCCAGCACGATCACCAGGCGTCCTCCACCACCTGGATCGCTTCCGGCTGCTGGAGCGCATAGTCCAGCGCGTACGCCAGGGTGCCGGGCGATCCCGCGTGCAGGGTGAAGAGCGCCTGTCCCCGCTCCACGAAGTCGCCCGGCACGACATGGAGGTCGATGCCCGCGCAGGCGGTCTTCGGCGCGCCGGCCAGCTTGGCGATGCGCGCGAGGCGCCGGTTGTCGACGGCGGCCACCAGGCCGCTGCGCGCCGCGGGGACTTCTCGCACGTGCGCGGCGACCGGCGGTTCGCGCATGCCGCCCTGGGCCTCGCAGATCTCCTGGAACTTGCGCCACGCGCGGCCATCCCGCAGCACCTCCTGCGCCAGCGCGCGGCCGGCACCGGCGGCGGCCATCCCCCCCATCTCGAGGATCTCCCCGGCCAGCGAGCAGGCTCGCCCGGCCAGGTCGACCGGTGCGCCGGCACCGCCCCGCAAGACGGCGAGCACGTCGCGTGCTTCGAGGGCCGGCCCGATCCCACGGCCCACGGGGGCCAGGCCATCGGTGGGCGCCACGCGAATCGTCAGCTCCAGCGCCGCGCCCACTGCATGCAGCAGCCGTGACAGGTGAGCCGCATCCGCGTCGCTGCGCACCTTGGCCGTGGGGCCGACCGGCATGTCGATCAGCACGTGGGTGGCGCCGGCGGCGATCTTTTTTGAAAGGATGGAGGCCACCAGCTGGCCCTGGCTGTCCAGGTCGAGCGGCCGCTCGACCCGGATCAGGATGTCGTCGGCCGGGCTGAGCCGCACCGCGCCACCCCACACGATGCAAGCTCCGGTGCGCTCCACGACGCGGCGGATCCGGGCGACGTCGAGGTCGACCGGGGCCAGCGTTTCCATGGCGTCGGCGGTGCCGGCGGGCGAGGTGATCGCGCGCGAGGACGTCTTGGGCATGCGCAGCCCGCACGCCGCGACGATGGGCACGACCAGCATCGTGGTGCGGTTCCCGGGAATTCCGCCGACGCAATGCTTGTCCATCACGAGGCCATCGCCCCATCGCATCCGCTCCCCGGCGCGAAACATGGCACGCGTGAGATCCACCGTTTCCTGGAGGTCGAGGCGGTCGCCCGCGCACGCCGTCACGAAGGCCGCCAGTTGCAAGTCGGAATAGCGCCCTGCGGCGATGTCCCCGATCACCGCCTGGGCCGCCGCCTCGGTCAGCCGCCGGCCGTAGACCTTGGCGCGCACGTGGCCCAGCGATTCGAGCGGCGGCGGATGACGCAGTGTGGCCTGGTCGCCGGGGGAGGGGCTCAGCAATCGCCAGGCGGCCTCCGACAGGCCGGCTTCGTCCGGGGCGAGGAAGTCGCCGGTGACCACGTTCAGCGTCGCGACGATCGTGCGTCCCGCCAACCCGATCTCGACGCGGGACTGCGCCTCGAAGCCCTCCGAGCTGCAGACGGGGCAGTCACGATGCATGAACAGCACCGGCTCCTGGTAGGTGTCGATGCCCAGCCGCCGCAGGCGCAGCCGGCTGGGGGAGGGTGAGAAGTTCGGGCGCGAATCCATCGGAGGCCCATTCTTCTGCGGCGCCCACGGCCGGGGCTTGAGCTACGTCAACCGCAGGCCGCGAGTGCCGGCGCAGCATGGGACACCTGAACATCCAGTCCTGGCCCATGAGCATCCGCAATCTCGAAAGTCTTTTCGCCCCCCATTCGGTCGCCGTGATCGGCGCCTCCGACCGGCCGGGAAGCCTTGGCGCGGTGGTGCTGGCCAACCTGAAGCAGGGCGGGTTCACCGGGCAGGTCTGGTCCGTCAACCAGGCGCGTGCGACCGTCGATGGTCAGGCGGCCTGGCCCGACGTCGGCGCACTGCCGGGCATTCCGGACCTCGCCGTCATCTGCACGCCCGCGGCCACGGTGCCAGGTTTGATCGCCGAACTCGGCCGCAAGGGCACGCGCGCGGCGATCGTGCTGTCCGCCGGCATGAAGCAGCCGGCGCCCGGCGGCGAAGGAACGCTGGAGCAGGCCATGCTCGACGCCGCGAAGCCGTACCTGCTGCGCATCCTCGGGCCCAACTGCATCGGCTTGCTGGTCCCGGCGGTCAAGCTCAATGCGAGCTTTGCGCCAGGCAACGCCATGGGCGGCACGTTGTCTTTCGTCACCCAATCCGGCGCGCTCGCCACGGCGATGCTGGATTGGGCCGGCGAGCGCAGCATCGGCTTCTCGCATTTCGTTTCGCTCGGGGACAGCGCGGACGTGGACTTCGGTGACGTGCTCAATTACCTGGGGAGCGATCCCGGGACCCGGGCCATCCTCCTTTACGCCGAATCGATCAAGGCGTCGCGCAAATTCATGTCCGCCGCGCGCGCCGCGGCACGCAACAAGCCCGTGATCGTCGTCAAGGCCGGCCGCACGCCCGCGGCGGCGAAAGCGGCGGCGTCGCACACAGGGGCACTGGCCGGCGCGGACAAGGTCTTCGACGCCGCCGCGCGCCGCGCGGGCATGCTGCGGGTCGACACGCTCGAGTCGCTGTTCGATGCGGCGCAGACGCTGGCGTATCCGCATCCCTGGCGCGGCGAGCGCCTGGCGATCCTCACCAACGGGGGCGGCGCCGGCGTGCTGGCCGCCGACGCACTGGCGCTCAGTGGCGGAACCCTCGCGCAGTTGTCGGAAACCACGCTCGGCGCATTGGGGGCGTGCCTGCCGTCCACCTGGTCCGGTGCGAACCCTGTCGATATCGTCGGCGATGCGCCGGCCTCCCGCTATGCGCAGGCACTGGCGGTCCTCCTGGCCGCGCCCGAGGTGGACGGCGTGCTTTTCATGCACGCGCCTACGGCCATCGTGCCGTCGGCGGACATCGTGCTGGAGAGCCTGCCGCTGATGCAAGGCGCAGCCAAACCTGTACTCTCCTGCTGGATGGGCGGGCAGGCCGTGGCGAACGCCCGCACTGCGTTCAGCCGCGAGGGGCTGCCCTGGTACAGCACGCCGGAACGCGCAGTGACGGCCTGGCTGCAGCTGGTGCACTACCACCGCAACCAGGCGGCACTGCTGGAAGTGCCGGCAGAACGCCGTGATTTCACGCCGGACCGCGAACGGGCCCTGGCCATCCTGCGGGACTGCGCGATGGCGCGGCGGGAATGGCTCGACCCGGAGCAGGCGCACGACCTGCTGGCCGCCTATGGCGTCCCGTCGACGCCGACCCGCATGGTGCTCGATGCGGAAGAGGCCGCCGCTGCCGCGGGGGCACTCGGCTACCCGGTGGCGCTCAAGGTCGTGTCGCAGCAGATCGTGCACAAGTCCGATGTGGGGGGCGTGGCGCTCGGCCTGGCCAACGGCGATGAACTGCGCAAGGCCATCGTCCTGATGCACCAGCGCATCGCGCACTTGCGCCCCCACGCCCGCGTGTTGGGATTCGCCGTCCAGCCCATGGTGAAACGGCGCCACGCGCGTGAGCTCATCGCCGGCATCGGCAGCGATCCGGTCTTCGGCCCGGTGCTGCTGTTCGGCCAGGGAGGAACAGGCGTGGAACTCTCGGCCGCGCATGCGATCGGCCTGCCGCCGCTCAACGCGGCACTGGCGCGTGACCTGATCGCGCGCAGCGGCGTCGCGCCCTGGCTCGACGCGCATCGCGGCGAACCGGCGGCGAAGGTGGATGCGGTGGTGGACACCCTGGAGAGGCTCGCCCTCATGGCGAGCGAACTGGGACCGCTGGCCGAGCTGGACATCAATCCGCTGGTGGCCGACGAGCATGGGGTGGTGGCCCTGGATGTCCGTGCGCGGGTGCGGCTCGCCGGCGCCGCCGCGGGCGTTGCGCCGGCCATCTGCCCATATCCCGCCGGCCTCGAAGAACGCGTGACCGTCGCCGGCACGGAACTGCTGCTGCGCCCGATCCGGCCGGCAGACGCCGGCCGGCTGAAGGCCTTCTATGCGAAGTCCCCTGCGCATGACATGCGCCTGCGCTTCTTCATGACCCGCAGGGAAGTCGGCGCATCCGAACTCGCGCGGTACAGCCAGATCGACTACGACCGCGAGATCGCGTTTCTCGCACTCGCGCCGCGGCAGGCGGATGGAAGCCAACGCATGGTCGCCGAGGTGCGGGCGGTCTGCGACCCCGACAACCAGCGCGCGGAGATGGCCATTCACGTGGCCAGTGCCTGGCAGCACAAGGGCCTGGGACGGCTGCTCCTGCGCAAGCTCGTGGACCACCTGCGTGCGCGCGGCACCCGTGAAATCGTCGCGCAATGCCTGCCGGAAAACGAGGCCATGGCGGGGCTGGCCCGCAGCCTGGGGTTCACGGTGCGGCCGGACGGCGACACCACGGCGCTGGGGCTCGTCCTGCGAAGCCGCGAAGCGGCTGTTTGATCCTCGTCAACGCCGCCCGGCTCGGGGGCGCACACACTGGCACCAATCTCGGAGACTCTCATGATCCTGGCCGAACCTTGCGCCCGCCGATGAACAACTGGCCATCCTGGGTGGCACTCGCCGTGCTCGTGGCCGGAGTGGCCGGTCTGCTCGGTTGGGCAGTGATCTGGGTGCTTGCCCTGCATGACTGATGGGACGACGAGGAGCGATGCACCATGAAGGCTGAAGAAATGCTCGGGTTGGCGTTGGCGCTCGCAACGTGCTTCACGGCCGCCCACGCGCAGCAAACCGTTTCGCCAACGCGCGGAGAGCTGCTTTACAACAACCACTGCATCGAATGTCACTCCACGCAAATGCACTGGCGCGAGCGCAGGCAGGCGCGTGACTGGACCACCCTGCTGGGGCAGGTGCAGCGCTGGCAGGCAACGGCCGGCCTTCAGTGGAGCGACGCCGACGTCGCCGAGGTGGCTCGGCACCTGAACAGCACCATCTACCGTTTTGCTCCACCTTCGAGGACGCAGCAGCTGGGTTCGAAGGGTGGCGATGCCGTGGCCACAGCCGCGCCCGGACACATCACCGAAAGGAAGATTCCATGAAATCCAATGTGGGAACGATCGACCGGGGCATACGCATCGCGCTCGGCATCCTGCTGATCCTGCTGGCCGCGCTGGAAGTGATCGGTCCGTGGGGCTACGCCGGCCTCCTGCTCGTGTTGACGGGGGCGTTCCGATTCTGTCCCGCTTATCCGCTGCTTGGGATCACGACGTGTTCCGCCCCTGCGCCGGGCGACAAACGCTGACAAGCCGCGGCGCCCGAGCTAGACGGCCCATTCGGCCTCCGGCTCCGGCGCCAACAGCATCATCCCGGCGGCCGTATTGGAGATCGGGATGTGGTAGTTGGCGGCGACCTGCCGCGCTCCGGCGGGAAGCGCCGCGCGCGCGGCCAGCCACATGAGAAGCTCCACCCCCTGCGTGCCCGCCTGCGCCACCAGCTCCCGGGTATTGAAGCGGGTCGCCCATTCCGGCTGTTCCACCAGGCTGCGCATGAACGCCAGGTCGAACGGCTTGTTGATGAAGCCCGCGCGCTCGCCATCGAGCTGGTGCGACAGCCCGCCGCTGCCGATCACGACCACCTTCTGCGCGCCGGGCCAGGCCCGTACCGCGCGTCCCACGGACCGGCCGAGCTTCCAGCAGCGGCTGGCGGAGGGCAGCGGGAACTGGACGGTGTTGATGCAGATGGGCACGATCTTCACCGGCCAGGACGGACCGGGCCAGAACAGGGAGAGCGGCACGGTCACCGCGTGGTCGATCAGCATTTCCTGGCAGGTGACCGGGTCGAATTCGGCTGCCACCAGCGCCTCGATGACGTGCCAGGAGAGCGCGGCGTCTCCGGCCACGGGCGGGCTGGTGGGCAGGCCCCAGCCTTCGTCGGCGTGGTGATAGGCCGCCGCGGCACCCACGGCGAACGTGGGCATCTTGTCGAGGAAGAAGTTGAGGCCGTGGTCGTTGTAGAAAACGATGGCGATGTCCGGCCGGACCTGCGCCAGCCATTCGTGCACCGGCCTGAAACCATCGAAGAAGGGCTTCCAGTACGGCGTGTCCTGCAGGCCCCTGGCGATCGCGCCGCCGATGGCCGGGACATGGGAGGTGAGGAGGGTGCCGACGATCGTGGCCATGGCTTTCCTAGGATTGGGCGGCGGCGGCGAGGCGCGCCTGGAATTCGGCCTTGCTGACGCCGGTCTGCTGCGCGCCGATGTCCTGCATGTCGAGCCCGAAGATGCCGGCGAGCTTGGCCAGGTAGTAGGCGTTCCCGCCGGCGGCGATCATCCGCAGGACGTCGCGCTGCCGGACGGCTTGGCGCTGCGCGTCGTCGAGCCCGAAGCGCGCGCAGTAAGCCTCCTCGTCCGCCAGGAAGGCCGCGCGGTTCGCGGCGTCGTTGAAGGAGTAGCACATCTTGTTCAGCGCATAGCCCTTCATGGCCTGCGCACCGTCGAAGAGCACGGTGCCGGGGATGGCGCGGGCGGTGGCGTCGGGGTGGCTCACGGAACGACGGAGGCGCCCGACTGCCGGCCGGGAGATCGCTCGACAATGGCCTGGCACGAAACGCAGCGCGCGGTGGCGGGCACGGCCAGCAAGCGCTGGGTGTCGATGGGCGCGTCGCAGTCGGTGCACGATCCATAGGTCCCATCCGCGAGGCGACGCCTGGCCGCCACGACCAGCGCGAGTTCGGCGGCCACATGCGCCGCCTGCACGTCCTCCACCGCCGACAGGCTCTCCTGCGCCGCGACATCCTTGAAATCCGAAACGTCGTTGTCGTCAGCGGGCTGAAGTGCCGATGTGTCGTCGGCGTCCAGGTGGGCGCGCAGCTCCGCCTCCCGTTCAACGAGCAGCGTCGACAAGCGCGGCAGGAGGGGTTCGAGCGTGGAGTTCATGGCGGGTGTTCCGGATCTGCGATGAGTCCATTGTTGAAGCGCCGGGCTCCGGTTCACTTGATCCCCGTCAAACGCGAGTCGCCTGGACGGCGCTCCATCCGTTGCGTCCGACTTGAGCTGGCTCAATGGACGCGCGGCCAGTCAGGCCGAAGATGGGATGCAACCAGGAAGGCGCAGCATGATTTCCGCAGCACGCTGGCCACCATGGCGCTGCTGGTCCTGTTCGCTCTGACCTACTGGCCCTGGATGGGGTACATGACAAAACCCGCCTGACAAGGAGATCCGATGAAACCGATTTCACAAGCAATGTCCCTGGCCTTGCCGGCCTTCCTCGCCATGGGTCTCGCCGGCTGTGCCGCGGCTCCCGCCAAGAGCGAGGCCCACGCTCACGCGAGTCCGGATACGACGGACATGCAGGTCCAGTGCGAGATGCACAGGAAGATCATGAGCGGCAAGCCTCCCGCGGAGCAGCAAGCGATGATGCAGGAGAAGATGAAGTCGATGACGCCTGAGATGCGGCAGCGCATGCAAGCGATGCACGGGCAGTGCAAATAGGGGTTGTGGGGCGGCGAGCCCTTCTGTCTGGTGCCTAGCGGACGATCAGCACGGGCACTGGCGACAGGCTGACGAGCTTGCCCGCCACGCTTCCCAGCAGCATCCTGTCGAGCCCGGACCGGCCGTGCGATCCGGCCACGATCAGGTCTGTCCCCTCGTCCTTCGCGGCCGCGAGGATCCCCTTGGCCGCCGTCACGTCCTCCAGCAGCCGGAGCTGCAGGTCGACCGCCGGGCCGGGTTCGGCGCACAGGGCCATGACGCGCGCATGCGCGGCAGCCGCGTGATCGCGCGCGGCCGAGAGATAGGCATGGAGGCCCATCGGGTTGGTGTTGGCGATGCCGAGATAGGGGAACGGGTCGACCACGAAGACCGCGGTCAGGCGGGCACCATGAATGCGTGCGAGGCTCACGGCTGATCTGGCCGCGCTCTCGGATGCCGCGCTGCCGTCGGTCGCCAGAAGGATGTGCTTGAACATGGGATGGACTCGGTGAGACAGGTGGGCTGAGGATCAGTGCAAGTCGACAGTTTCGAGATATTCAGGCACGTGCGTGGGCCAGCGCAGGGTCCGTTCGATGCGCTGCCGCAGCGCATCGGCGGCGTCCGGCTCGCCGTGCGTGATGAAGGTGGTGCGCGGTGGGGACTTCATCCCGCGCAGCCAGCTTTCGATCTCTGCCGCGTCGGCGTGCGCCGAAAGCGAATCGAGTTGCGCGACTTCGCATCGCACCGGGACATCCTCGCCGTGGATCCGCACCGTGCTGTCGCCGGCGGCCAGGTGCGCGCCCCGTGTTCCGCCGGCCTGGAAGCCGGCCAGCACGATGGTGTTGCGCTTGTGCGGGGCGAATGCCTTGATGTGGTGGATGACGCGCCCGCCCGTGGCCATGCCGCTGCCGGCGATGACCACCATCGGACCGCGACGGGCGTTGAGCTCGCGGGATTCCTCGGGCGTCCCGACGACGTGCGCCGCATTCGACAGGGCCGAGCACTCGGCCGGCGTGAGGCGCAGCTCGTTCTGGTGGCGCAGGAAGACCCGTGTCGCTTCGGCGGCCATGGGGCTGTTCAGGTAGACCGGCAGGTGCGGGATCACACCGTGCTCCTTCAGCTGCTGGATGCGCAGCATCAGGGCTTGCGCCCGCCCGACGGCGAAAGCGGGAATGATGATCGCCCCGCCGCGCGCTGCGGTCCGGTTGACGATGTCGGCCAGTTGCCGGAGCGGGTCGTGGTCGGAGTGCAGGCGATTGCCGTAGGTGGACTCGACGACCAGATGATCCGCCTGGGCGATGGGGTCGGGTGCGCGCATCAGCGCATCGACGGGGCGCCCGAGATCGCCGGAAAACAGGATCGAAACCGTCCCGTCGTCGAGCCGCACGGATGCGGCGCCGGGCATGTGGCCCGCGTGCGTGAGCGAGCCCCTGAGACCCGGAACCGGTTCCCACGCCTTCCCGAAGGCGACCGTCTCGATCCTGTCCAGGCTGTGGATCGCGTCCTGGCGCGTGTACAGGGGCAGCGCGGTCGAATGCTTGCTGAGGCGGTGGCGATTCATGTACCCCGCTTCCTCCTCCTGCAGGCCGCCGCTGTCGGGCAGCATGATGCGGCAGAGATCCCGTGTGGCCGCCGTGGCGTACACATTCCCGCGAAAGCCCTGCTTCACCAGCAACGGGAGATAGCCGGAGTGGTCGATGTGTGCGTGCGTGAGGATGACGGCGTCGATCTCCGACGCCTTGAGCGGCAGCGGCGCCCAGTTGCGCAACCGCAATTGCTTGTAGCCCTGGAAGAGGCCGCAATCGACCAGCAGGGAGAACTTGCCGTGCCGCACGAGGTACTTGGACCCCGTCACGGTGTTGGTCGCGCCTAGAAATTGGACTTGCATGGTGGCGTCAACCTTCACCGGTCGCGCTCGTGCCGCGAATGGCGAGCACGTGGACAGGGGCGAGGCGGATGATCTGTTCGGCGCCGCTGCCGAGCAACAGGCGGCCCAGGCCGCGCCGGCCGTGGGTTCCGACCACCACCAGATCGGCCTTCCACTCGGTCGCGGCATCCGCGACGGTTTCGCCGAGCCGGCCACCGAATTCGTCGAAGAGGACACTGTCCGCCTCGACATCCGCGGCACGGGCCAGGGCCATCCCGTCCGCAAGAACCCTGGAGCCGGCCTCGCGGATGGCCTGGACGAGCCCACCTGAATAGCCTCCATAGGGCTCCAGCCCGGTCGAATAGCCCATCTCGGCAACCACATGAATCAGCCGCAGGCGGCCATGGAACGCCTGGGCGAGACCGATCGCCACCGTGAGCGCCTGGTTGGATGTGTCGCTGCCGTCGACAGGAACAAGAATGCGTTGGTACACCGTGCTCTCCCCGGGGGTTGCTGGTCGGGCCAGTGTGGGCCGGACGATCGCTTGTCCGCTTGATGTTGGTCAAGCCGGCGCCACGCCGCCGCGGCGACAGTGGAAGCATGAAAAGCCGTTTCGTGCTCCTCGTGGCCGCCTGCCTGCTGGCCGGCTGTTCGACGCTGCTGCCCCACGGCAGCACCGACGTCGTGGACGATAACCTGGTGCTGTTCCGGAACTACTCCGGCCAGGCCCATACCGTTCGCGTGGAGAAGCAGACCCATCCGCTCGGGCCGCTCCAGCCGGCCGGTGAGTCCGCGGGCTCGCTGCTGATCCATTGATGGACTTCGCGGAATCGGCGCGAGCGCAAGCCTTTCGTGCCCGGCTCGAGACGTTCATCGGCCGCTTCGTGCTGCCGTACAACGCCGCGTGGCAGCAAAGCGCGAACGCCGGCATCTGGCCGGCTTTCGTCGACGACTTGAAGGAGCTGGCGCGGGAGGAGGGGTTGTGGAACCTGTGCCTGCCGCACCTGGACACGGCCGACCCGGGGACGCGCCTGTCCAACCTTGAATACGCGCCGTTGGCCGAAGTGATGGGCCGCATCCCCTGGTGCGCCGAAGTCTTCAACTGCAACGCGCCGGACAGCGGCAACATGGAGCTGTTGCAGCTCAGTGCCACCGCGCAGCAACGGGAGCGCTGGCTGAAGCCGCTGCTGGCGGGCGAGATCCGCTCCGCGTTCGCGATGTCCGAGCCCGACGTGGCGTCGTCCGACCCGACCAACCTGCAAACCGTCGTCCGGCGCGAGGGCGGCGAACTGGTCCTGAACGGCCGCAAGTGGTTCATCACGGGTGCGGCCCACCCGCGGTGCCGGCTGCTGGTCGTGATGTGCCGCAACGAAGACGCGGACGAAACGCCATCCCGCCACGGGCGCCACAGCCTGGTGCTCGTGCCCGCGGACGCCCCGGGCGTGAGCCTCGAGCGCAACATTTCCATCATGCACCACCTGTCGCCGGAAGGGCATTGCGAAATCCTCCTGCGCGAGGTGCGCGTGCCCGAGTGCCACCTGCTGGGCCCCTGGGGCGGCGCGTTCGCGCTTGCCCAGGCACGGCTGGGCCCGGGCCGCGTCCACCACTGCATGCGCACCATCGGGCAGTGCGAACTGGCACTGGCGTTGGCGTGCGACCGCGCGCTGGAGCGGCACAGCTTCGGCCGCCACCTGGCGGACCAGTCCAACGTGCAGGACTGGATCGCGCAGTCGCGGCTGGAAATCGACCAGGCCCGGCTGCTGGTGCTGCGGGCGGCGTGGAGCCTGGATCAGCCGCAGCCGCCCGCCGACGTGCGCGCGCAGATCGCCGGCATCAAGGTGGTCGCGGCGCGCCTGCAGACGCAGGTGGTGGATCGGGCGATGCAGGTGTTCGGTGCCATGGGCCTGTCACCCGACACGCCGCTCGCCTGGCTGTGGACGTGGGGCCGCGCGCTCCGCTTCATGGATGGCCCGGACGAAGTGCACCTGCGTACCGTGGCGCGGGCGGAACTGGAGCGCGCGCGCGGTCAGCGGGGTGCGTGGAGCGCCTACTTCACGACCCCGGAACAACTGGCCGCGCCACCGCGAATCCGCTGAGCGGGCCCGGGAAGCGGTTCCATGGAAGAGTGGTCCGCCCCACGCCGCTTGTCTAAGGCGATCCGAGTTCGCGCACATAACTGCGGACGGCTGGCCGCGCCCGAGGCGGCGGGGCGGACGAAGCCGTTCCGATGTTCACGAAGCACAGGGCCTGCTCGCCGGAGCCGAGCGCGAACAGCTCACGCAGTGCGCGCGACTGCAGGGCCTGGCCGCTGGTGAGCGCCGAGCCGAAGCCCAGCGCCGTGGCCATCAGCAGCACGTTCTGGATGGCGCACCCGGCCGAGACCAGGCGTTCCGCCAGCGGGACCCCATCGCCCGGCAGCCCGGTGCGTGCCACGGCCAGCAGCAGCGTCGGTGCCCGGAATGCCTTTTCGCGGGCTTGCGCCAGCTGCGCCGGATTCGCCGCCGGGTCGCGTTCGCGCAGCGCCGCGGCGAACCCTTCTGCCAGCACGGTGCGCGCTGCGACTTGCACCAGCACGAAGCGCCAAGGCGTGCGCTGGTCGTGATCCGGCGCGGCGCTCGCCGCCCGCAAGATGCGCTCGAGTTGGCGCGCGTCCGGCCCGGGCGCCAACAGCCGCTTGGGCAGCACGGTCCGGCGGGCGTGGATCAATGCTTCGGCGAAGTCCCCGGAAGTGCGCGCGCCGCTCGATGGCGCTCGCGCCCCTCGGCGCGCGGTGCGCCCGGCAACGCGCGGCACCTGCTCAACGCGCGCGCCCGTCGGCGCGCGGGCGTCCACACCAGCATCAAGCCCCGCTGCCGTGACTGTCACCCGCATGCCCCGACATGGCCGCACTGCGTGCAGAAGTCGCAGCCATCCTTGCGGATCATGGCGTGCGCGCCGCATTCGAGGCACTTGGCGGCGGCCATGGTCGCAAGCGGGGCGGCCGCCGGCGTGGCGAGCGGCGGGGCCGGCTCGCCCTGCCGCCGCGCGATGATGTTCTGCACGGCGTACGCGATGGCAGCCACCTCGGAGTCGTGCCACAACGGCACGCTGGTGCCGTCCGGCCGGGTGAAACTGCCCAGCCGCACGGGACCACGGTCCCAGGCGACCTTGCGCATGTCGGCCAGGGCGCGCTCGAGAAAGCCGCCGCGCGCCGCCAGCGAGAGCAGCCGCATGCTGGACGTGATCCATTGCTGCGACTCGCCGCTCTGCCCGACCGGCATGAAGAACTCGATGGCCCGCTCGCGCCCGTCGGGCAGGGGGAGGAAGGAGACGACCAGATACAGGGTCTGGCGGCCTTGCTGCGTCCAGAACTCCACCTTCTCGGCGACGGCGGGCAACTGGCCCTTGGGCCGGCTTTCGACGATGGCACGCATGGCATCGGGAGCCGGGGGCGCGTCCGCGGCCTCCCCGGGCGCCGGCCGGACTTCGAGCACCGCCCCGACGATGGCGTTGGGCCGGTAGGTCGCGAGCCCCTTCAATCCGGCGCGCCACGCCGCCAGGTACAAGCCCTTGAATTCCTCGTACGGGTAGTCGGCCGGCACGTTCACGGTCTTGGAGATGGCCGTGTCCACGTAGGGCTGGACCGTTTCCATCATCGCGAGGTGCGCCGCCGCCGGCATCTCGAGCGCGGAAACAAAGAAGGGTGGGAGTTGCCCCGTATCGCCCCCCAGCACGCGGTACAGCCGCCAGGCATGGTCCTCCACCACATATTCGCTGCGGCTGCCGTCGGCTTCGCGCTTCTTGCGCGTGTAGGTCCAGGAAAACGGCGGCTCGATGCCGTTCGACGCGTTGTCGGCGAAAGCCAGGCTGACCGTGCCCGTGGGCGCGATCGACAGCAGGTGGCTGTTGCGGATGCCGTGCTCGCGGATCGCCTGTTTCAGCGGCTCGTCGAGCCGGCTGGCGAAGGTGCCCGGCTCCAGGTAGCCGGCGGCGTCGAACAGCGGGAACGGCGCCTTCTCCCTGGCCAGCTCGACGGAGGCCAGATAGGCCGCGTCCCGCATGCTGCGCGCGATGCGGGCCGCCATCGCGCGGCCGTCGGCGGCGTCGTAGCGCAATCCCAGCATGGCGAGCGCGTTGCCCAGGCCGGTGAAACCGACCCCGACGCGCCGCTTGGCCATCGCTTCCTCGCGTTGCTGTTCCAGCGGCCAGTAGGTGAGGTCCAGCACGTTGTCGAGGGCGCGCACCTGCACCGCCACCGCGCCCGCGAACGCTTCGAAGTCGAAGCGCGCTTCGCCGTCAACGCTGAATGGATGCCGCACGAAGCGCGGGAGGATCACCGGCCCCAGGTCGCAGCATCCATAGGGCGGCAACGGTTGCTCGCTGCACGGGTTGGTGCTGGCGATGGTCTCGCAGTAGCGCAGGTTGTTGTCGCGGTTCATCTTGTCGATGAACAGCACGCCCGGCTCCGCGAAGTCGTAGGTCGAGCGCATGATCGTGTCCCACAGCTGCCGGGCCGGCAGCGAGCGGTAGATCCACAGGCCGTCGGCGCGCTGCGCCGCGCCTTGCGCGATGAGGGCGGCGCCGGGACGCGCCCGGTGCACGAGCGCCCAGTCTTCGCCGGCCTCGAGCCCGCGGATGAAGTCATCCGTCACGGCCACGGACACATTGAAGTTGTTCCAGCGCCCCGGCTGGCGCTTGGCCGTGATGAATTCCAGCACGTCCGGATGGTCGATGCGCAGCACGCCCATCTGCGCACCGCGGCGCGCGCCGGCGCTTTCCACCGTGGCGCAGGAGTGGTCGAACACGTCCATGTAGCTGCAGGGGCCGGAAGCGAGCGAGGCTGTCGTCTTCACCTCGGCGCCGCGCGGCCGGATGCGCGAGAAGTCGTAGCCGACCCCGCCGCCACGCCGCATGGTCTCCGCGGCCTCGCGCAACGCCTCGTAGATGCCGGGATCGCCCGCCTCGTCCAGGCCCTGGATGCAGTCACCCACCGGCTGCACGAAACAGTTGATCAGCGTCGCCTGCAGCCCCGTGCCCGCCGCGCTCATGATGCGCCCGGCGCCGATCGCGCCCGCCTCCAGATTGCGCAGGAAGCGCTGCTCCCATCCGGCGCGCAGCGGCTCGTCCTCGATACTCGCCAGCGCGCGGGCGACGCGGCGGAACAGCGCGTCCTCGCCAGTCTCGCCTTCCTTCAGGTACTTCTCGCGCAGCACGTCGGCGCTGATGGGTTGCACGGGAAGCGCCGCGCGCGCAGGGGCAAGGTCTCTTTTCATGCTCGCTTTTTTCTTGGCAGCTGCTGCGTTCTTGCCCTGCGGCTTCAGGCAGGGCCGAGTCCGATGGGCGCCGGAGCATTCATGACGATGCGGGTGAACAGCCGTTCGTAGCTGCCCTGGTGTCCGTCCGGACCCAGCGGATCACGGTTGGTCCGGAAGGCGACGTCCAGCTCGGCGCGCTCCGTGCTGGCCAGCACCCGCTCCGCCACGGGAAGCACGTGGGCTTCCTCCACTTTCATGTGGTGCAGGTAGAACGTGACGTAGTCGCGGGCGGCGTCCGAGAACATGCCGCTGTGGCCATCGCCCAGCAGCTCCCAGCGCAGCAGCAGATGCTGCAGTTCACGGATGCGTGCTTCGCCGCGTGCGTGTTCCCGCTCCAGTTCGTCCACCACCGGGGCCAGTTCGGGGGCCGCGCGCAGGAGCATCGGGAACAGCAGTCCGGATTCCTTGGGGTGGTGCCGCTTCTCGGGAAATTCGTCGATGTAGAACAGCATGGCGCGCACGACGTCGAAGAACTGACCGGGATTGCCGGCGGGTCCGCGCGCGAGCATCTGCAGCAGCGAACGCAGGATCGCGCCGAGCGTGGAATGTTCGTCGCGGATGATCTGGAGCGCGCCGCGGCGCGTGGTCGCTTCCATGGAAGGCTCCTCAGATGTAGCCGGGCAGGCCGGGTTTGCGGCGCATGTGCAAGGCGACACCGACCGCGCCCAGGTGGTTGGGATTGCGCCCGAGGATGGCCTGCGCGAGCGGCAGGAAGTGCTCCTCCTCGAAGCGCGCATGCGCCACATAGGCCTGGACCAGGCGCTCCAGCAGCACGGCATCGAGGCCTTCGGCGCGGCCCCTGGCCACGGCACGGACCGATGGTTCCAGCGTCTTCCACATCTGCTCCAGCTCCCGGTGCTCCGCGACCAGGCGGGCGGTGAGCGCCTGCGCGGATTCGCGCTCGGCGCCGGGCGAGGCACTGCCGATCACCGCCGGGAAGAGGTCGCGCTCCTCGTCCTGGTGATGCAGGAGCACGTCGTCGCGAAACAGCGCCACCGACGCCGCCGAGACCCGCCGCGCCTGCGCCATCTGTTGCGCGAGGCGGGGCAGCTCGCCCAGCTCGCGCAACTGCTTCACGATGCCTTCATGCGAGTGGTAAAGCGTCTTGAGCGGGGCCGACACGTCGACACAGGTATCGACTTGGGACAGGGTGCGCAGGCTCATGGCTTGCTCCTTGCGGGTGATGCGTCAATGTAGGGGGCCACTGCGGGCATGGATTTGACGCAACGCAAGCAACCGGACTTCAGGTGCCCCCGGGATTCGGCAGCAGGCCGGCCAGGCGCGCGGGGTCGGCGATCCGCACCTGGCGGTGCCGCACTTCCAGCAGTCCCTGCTCGGCAAAGCGCGAAAAGGTCCGGCTCACCGTCTCCAGCTTCAGCCCGAGGAAGTTGCCGATCTCCTGGCGCGTCATGCGCAGCACCAGTTCCGAGCTGGAGAAGCCGCGCGCGTGCAGCCTCTGCGCCAGGTTCAACAGGAAGGCCGCCAGCCGCTCCTCGGCGTTCATCGTGCCCAACAGCAGCATCACGCCATGCTCGCGCACGATCTCGCGGCTCATGACGCGGTGCAGGTGGTGCTGCAGCGCGCCCACCTCGCGCGCGAGCTCGGCGATGCGGTCGAACGGCATGACGCAGACCTCCGCATCCTCCAGGGCCACCGCCTCGCACGTGTGGCGGTCGTTCACGATCCCATCCAGGCCGATGATCTCTCCGGCCATCTGGAAGCCGGTGACCTGGCCGCGCCCGTCACCGGAGGCGACACAGGTCTTGAAGAAGCCGGTGCGCACGGCGTAGAGCGAGGTGAAAGGCTCGCCCGCCTGGAACAGTGCGGTGCCGCGCCTGACCTTGCGCCGCGTCGCGACCAGTTCGTCGATCCGGGCGAGTTCGCCCGGGGCCAGTCCGGCCGGCATGCACAGCTCGCGCAGGCTGCAGTTCGAACAGGCGACGCTGGTGGGAGCTTCTGACATGGGTCAAATTGTCCGGGCCGCGGCGGTGCCGGAGTTGACCAAGGTCAAGTGGGACGGTACCCGCATGGCGCAAAGTGCCGGGCATGACCGCGACCTCCATCACGCCCGAGCTGCTGCGCCGCTTCGATGTCCCCGGCCCGCGCTACACGTCGTACCCGACGGCGGACCGGTTCGTGGAGGCGTTCACCCCGCACCACTACGAACAGGCCCTGGCCCAGCGCCGGGAGGGGCCGGCCGCGCTGTCGTTGCCGCTGTCGCTGTACGTGCACATCCCGTTCTGCGAGTCGCTGTGCTACTACTGCGCCTGCAACAAGATCATCACGCGGCACCACGACCGGGCGCAATCCTACCTGCGGTACCTGGGCCGGGAGATGGATCTGCACAACGCCATCCTCGGCACCGACCGGGTCGTGACGCAACTGCACCTGGGGGGCGGTTCGCCCACCTTCCTGTCGGACGTCGAACTGGCGCAGCTCATGGCCATGCTGCGGCGCGGCTTCGCCATCGCTCCCGGCGCGGAATGCTCGATCGAGGTGGACCCGCGCACGGTGGACGGGGCCCGGCTGCAGGCGATCGCGGACCTGGGCTTCAACCGCATCAGTTTCGGCGTCCAGGACTTCGACCCCGACGTCCAGAAGGCGGTGCACCGGATCCAGCCGGCCGGGCAGGTGTTCGCGTTGATGGAGCAGGCGCGGGCCATCGGCTTCGATTCGATCAACATCGACCTGATCTACGGGCTGCCGCGGCAGTCCCCCGAGTCCTTCGCGCGCACGCTGGCCCAGGTCTCGCAACTGCGCCCTGACCGCATCGCCCTCTACGGCTATGCGCACCTGCCGGAGCGCTTCAAGTCCCAGCGGCGCATCGCGCAGGCGGAGCTGCCGGCACCGGGGGCCAAGGTGACGATGCTGTCGCAGGCGCTCGCTTCGTTCGAAGGCGACGGCTACGTGTACGTCGGCATGGACCATTTCGCGCGGCCGGACGACGCGCTGGCGGTCGCCAAGCGGCAGGGCCGGTTGCACCGCAATTTCCAGGGTTACAGCACCCAGCCGGACTGCGACCTCATCGGCTTGGGCGTCTCGGCCATCGGGCGGGTCGGCGCGACCTACAGCCAGAACGCCAAGACGCTTGCCGAGTACTGCGACCATCTCGACCAGGGCCGCCTGCCGGTGGCACGCGGGCTCGCCCTGAGCCGCGACGACCTGGCGCGCCGCGCCGTCATCATGGCCCTCATGTGCCAGGGCGAAGTGGTCTTCGAATCGATCGAGGTGGCCTGGCTGCTCCACTTCCGCAAGTATTTCGGCGCCGAGCTGGAGCAGTTGGACAAGCTTTGCGCGGAGGGCCTGGTGACCGTGGACGAGACCGCCATCCAGGTGACGGCCAAAGGCTGGTTCTTCGTGCGCGCCATCGCCATGCTGTTCGACCGCTACCTGCAGGCCGATCGCAACCGCACCAAGTTCTCACGCATCCTCTGACCGGCCGTTTCCCCTTCGCACCATGACATCCACCAGCCCCCATTTCCATGAATTGCTCCAGTCCGCCGCCGGGCAGCCCGAGCCGCAGCGGCTGCTGTTCGTCTTCGCGGGCGCGGGGCTGCCCGAGGACGCGACGCCGGCGCAAAGGGCACGCTTCGAAGCGGGCGAGGGCGGCACCCTCGAGCCGCTGGCCTGCGTCGACAAGAGGCCGGACGAGCTGACGGATTTCGAGGCCCTGGCCGCCGAGGCGCGCCAGGCGTGTCCGCCCTGGCATGTGGTGTTCATCGCGGCCCTGGGCGGCCAGGCCGGCGCCGGGCCGACCGACGGCCAGGTCGACGACGCGCTGCGCGGCATGGTCGAGAACCTGCGCGTCGGCCGCATGCAGGGCTACTCCGCGCTCGACCCCGCTGGCGAGCCCGTGGCGTTCGAGTAGTCGGACTGCGATTCGGGCCGCCGGCCGGGCGTTTCACGCCCCGCCGGACGCCAGGTCGAGCACCTGGCCATCGTGCTCCACGTACGGCGCATACGGGCCCGTGCCACTGTTGTCGGCGTGCGAGGCGGCGACGAAATCACCCCGGGTCACGTCGAACACGTGCACTTCGCCGTCCTCGATGACGTAGTGCCAGCCGTGCAGGGTGAGGCGGCCCTGCTCGACCTCGCGCCGCACCATGGGATAGGCCATGAGGCGCTCCAGTTGCAGGACCACGGCCCGCTGCTCGGTGCGGCGGAAGGCTTCCGGCCCGGGCTGCACCGGCAGCAGGGCTTCGCTGGCCAGCTTGAGCCAGGCCCTGAGGGCGACGGCTTCGTCCGGCGTGCCCTCATAGGCCGCGCGGATGGCGCCGCAATGGCTGTGTCCGCAGACGATGATGGTTTCCACGTGCAGGGTGAGCACCGCGAATTCGATCGCGGCCATGGTGCCGTGCAGGCCGTGCGAGCCGTCATAGGGAGGCACGAACGCGCCGACATTGCGCACGATGAACAGCTCGCCCGGTCCGGCCCCGGTCAGCAGGTAGGGCACCAGGCGCGAGTCGGAGCAGCCGATGAAGAGGGTCTTGGGATGCTGGCCCTGGGCGACCAGATCCTGGAAGCGCTGCTGGTGGCGCGGGAAATAGTCCGAGCGGAACTGCCGCAACCGCTGCAGCAGTTCGTCCGGCGCGGGCGTGGTCACTGGACCAGCGGCGTGTCGGCGGCGTCCAGTTCCACGCCGGCCATGCGCGCCTGGCCGGCGAGCAGTTGCAGGCACTGGCGCAGCGCCGTGACGTAGCTTTGCTGGCGCAGCGCCATTTCCACCGCGCCGCGCACGGCTTCGAAAGCCTGCGCCGCCCCGGCCTCGCGCTCCAGCACCTCGACCACGTGCAGGCCGAAGCGGCTGTGCACCAGGCGCGGCAGGACGCCGACCTCCGCGTGGCCCAGCACCTCGCGGGCGAACTCGGGCGCGCAGTCGGCGGCCGCCAGCCAGCCGAGGTCGCCGCCGGACTCGCCGCTCGGGCAGTTGGACAGTTCCCGGGCCGCGCGCGCGAAGCCGTCGGCCCCGCTGCCGTCGTGGCAGCGGACGTCGAGCAGGCAGGCTTCGGCCCGGTTGCGCAGGGCCACCACGTCGACGCCGGGCGTCACCGCGAACAGCACGTGGCGCACCCGCGCGCGCTCCCCCGTGCGGTAGCGCGCGGCGTGGCCTTCGAACTGCCGGCGGCAGGCTTCCTCCGAGGGCTGCGGAATCCGCAGCTCGCGTTCGAGCCAGGCTTCGATGGCATCGGACGCCGCCTCGCTCGGCACGCCTGCGACCGGTGCCGGGTCGCTGTCGGGCAGCAGTCCGTCGCGCATCGCCGCCTGGCGCAGCAGCTCGGTGCAGGCGCGCTGGCGCAGTTCGTCGGGTGCCAGCTTCTCATCGGGGGCGTGCAGGGCTTGCCCGTTGACCGTGGCGACGGTTTCATCAGCGGAAATGGAATCGGCCATGGTGTTCCTCAGTGATCGCCCGGCTGGGCCACGGCGGCGGCGCCGCGCGGCGGCACGGCGCTGGGCTGCCCGGGCAGGTTGCGTCCGGGCGGGACGTTCAGGCGCCGGCTGCGCACCACCTGGTGGGGCCGCCACAGGAACGACACCGCGGCGAAGCCGCTGAAGATGTGCACCAGCCGGGTGAAGGGAAACAGCAGGAAGATCGTCATCCCGAACACCACATGGAACAGGTACGGCCAGGGCAGCGCCGCCAGCGCGGTGGCGTCCACCGGCCGCAGCGTGACGATCCGCTGCGCCCAGTCCGCCAGGATCAGCATGACGCTGCCGTCGGTGTGCTGCATCGAGTAGGGCAGCGTGATCAGCCCCACGACCAGTTGCACCCACAGCACCGCCAGCACCAGGATGTCGCTCACGTGGCTGGTGTGGCGGATGCGCGGGTCGAACAGCCGCCGGTAGATCAGCATCGACAGGCCGGCGAAGCACGCGGCACCGGCCACGCCACCGGCGGTGACCGCCAGCGTTTGTTTGGTGGCCGCCGACATGAACACGCCGTAAATCGCGTGCGGCGTGAACAGCCCTACCAGGTGGCCGAAGAACAGGAACAGCACACCCAGGTGGAACAGGTTGCTGCCCCAGCGCAGCAGCCCCGCGCGCAGCAGCTGCGACGAATCGCTCTTCCAGCTGTACTGGTTCTGGTCGAAACGGATCAGGCTGCCGACGATGAACACCGTGAAGCAGACGTAGGGGTACACCTGGAACAGGAAATCATGCAGGGACTTCATGGCGCCACTCCCTGGAGACCGTGGTTCTTGCGGACCACCCGGACGGGCTGGGGCTGGCCCGGGCGGGCCTGGCCCTGGGTCGAGCAGCCGTCGAAGGCGGGTGGCTCGGCCCAGCTCTCGTCCAGCGGCGGTTCGGCCGGTGGCGGCACCGCCTCGGCCTTCTGCCCGCCGAGGTCCAGGAGGGCGCCGAGCAGGCTGGCGTAGGCGCTTTCACGCTGGCGCAGCGCGCCGAAGATGCCGTTCAGCAGGTGCGCGATCTCCACCAGGAAGGCTTTCGCCTCGCGCTGCGGCTGGGTGGAGATGAACTCCAGCAGCGCAGGGAGGTAGTCGGGCAGTTCGCTTTCATTCAGCACCAGCCCGGCACTCTGGTAGGTCTGGCCCAGGTCGATCATGGCGGGCCCGCGGTCGCGCGAATCGCCGTGCACGTGCTCGAACAGGTGCAGCGAGGTCGCGCGGCCGCGGTCGAACAGTTCGACGTACGCGGCCTCGAGCTCCAGCGGTTCGCCGCCCTGCAGCGAACCGATCAGGGCCTCGAGTTCGCGCAACCGCGTGCCTGGCAGGGCCTGGTCCTGGCGCAGCAGCGCGCGCATCTCCGCGAGATGGCTCCGCTGCCAGGGGTCCGGATAGCTGAGCAAGGCCGCGATGACGCGCAAGGTCACGGCGCCGGGTGCGCGCGCCGGCTGGCCGGTGGGTTTGTCTGCCATGTCTAGATCTCCGCCTTGATGGGAATGGTGCGCTTCTTCTCCGCGCCGAACAGGCTCACGTCGGACACGCCGTCCGAGCAGCCGTTGCCGAAGGTGAAGCCGCAGCCGCCGCGCACGTTGAAGGTGTTCTCGGCGTATTCGCGGTGCGTGCTCGGGATCACGAAGCGGTCTTCGTAGTTGGCGATCGCCATCACGTGGTACATGTCCTCGACTTCGTGCTCGGACAACCCCACCTGTTCCAGCACGGCCCGGTTGATGCGGCCGTCCACGTGCTTCCCGCGCTGGAACGCGCGCATCGCCAGCATCCGCTCGAGGGCGCGAATCACGGGCACGGTATCGCCGGCGGTCAGCAGGTTCGCCAGGTACTTGACGGGAATGCGGAGCTGGTTCACGTCCGGGATCTCGCCGTTCACGCCCAGGTGGCCGGCGTTGGCGGCGGCGCTGATCGGCGACAGCGGCGGCACGTACCACACCATCGGCAGCGTGCGGTACTCGGGGTGCAGCGGCAGCGCCACTTTCCACTGCACCGCCATCTTGTAGACCGGGCTGTTGCGGGCGGCCTCCATCCACTGGTCCGGGATGCCGTCGATGCGGGCATGCTCGATCACGGCCGGATCGTTCGGGTCCAGGAAGATGTCGAGCTGGGCCTGGTACAGGTCGCGGTCACGCTCCACGCTCGCCGCCTCCTGGATGCGGTCCGCGTCGTACAGCAGCACGCCGAGGTAGCGGATGCGGCCCACGCACGTTTCGCTGCACACCGTCGGCTGGCCGGCCTCGATGCGCGGGTAGCAGAAGATGCACTTCTCCGCCTTGCCGCTCTTCCAGTTGTAGTAGATCTTCTTGTAGGGGCAGCCCGACACGCACATGCGCCAGCCGCGGCACTTGTCCTGGTCGATCAGGACGATGCCGTCCTCCTCGCGCTTGTAGATCGAGCCCGATGGGCAGGACGCGACGCAGGCGGGGTTGAGGCAGTGCTCGCACAGCCTCGGCAGGTACATCATGAAGGTGTTCTCGAACTGGCCGTACATCTCCTTCTGGATGTCGTCGAAGTTGCGGTCCTTGCTGCGCCCGGCGAACTCGCCCCCGAGGATCTCCTCCCAGTTCGGCCCCCAGACGATCTTGTCCATCTGCTTGCCGGTGATCAGGCTGCGCGGCCGCGCGGTGGGCGACGTCTTCATCTCCGGCGCCGACTGCAGGTGCGCGTAGTCGTACGTGAAGGGTTCGTAGTAGTCGTCGATCTCGGGCAGGTTCGGGTTGGCGAAGATGCGCATCAGCAGCTTCCATTTCGCGCCCTGCCTCGGCTGGATCGAGCCATCCGCGCGGCGCACCCAGCCGCCATTCCACTTGTCCTGGTTCTCCCACTCCTTCGGGTAGCCGATGCCGGGCTTGGTTTCGACGTTGTTGAACCAGGCGTATTCCATGCCGGGGCGGCTGGTCCACACGTTCTTGCAGGTGACCGAACAGGTGTGGCAGCCGATGCACTTGTCGAGGTTGAGCACCATGCCGATCTGGGCGCGGACCTTCATGCTGTCTCTCCCTGCGCCAAGGTTGGCGCGATGAGCTGGTCGGCCACCGGCGTGTCCAGCCAGTCGACCGTGTTCATCTTGCGCACCAGCACGAACTCGTCGCGGTTGGTGCCGATCGTGCCGTAGTAGTTGAAGCCGTAACTGAACTGCGCGTAGCCGCCGATCATGTGCGTGGGCTTGAGCACGATGCGCGTCACAGAGTTGTGGATGCCGCCGCGCAGGCCGGTGATCTCCGAGCCTGGGGTGTTCACGATCTTCTCCTGCGCGTGGTACATCATCACCATGCCGGACGGCACCCGCTGGCTGACCACCGCGCGGGCGGTGATGGCGCCGTTGACGTTGAACAGCTCGATCCAGTCGTTGTCCACGATGCCGATCTTGGCCGCATCGACCTCGCTGATCCACACGCAGGGGCCCCCGCGGCTCAGGGTGAGCATCATCAGGTTGTCGGTGTAGGTGGAGTGGATGCCCCACTTCTGGTGCGGCGTGATGAAATTCAGGGCGATCTCGGGGTTGCCGTTCGACCGCACGCCCTGGATGCCGGCGGTGGTCTTCAGGTCCACCGGCGGCCGGTAGGAGCTGAAGCCCTCGCCGAACGCGATCATCCACGGATGGTCCATGTAGAACTGCTGGCGGCCCGTGAGGGTGCGCCATGGGATCAGCTCGTGCACGTTGGTGTAGCCGGCGTTGTAGGAGACCGTTTCGCTCTCGATCCCGCTCCAGGTGGGCGAGCTGATGATCTTGCGCGGCTGGGCCTGCACGTCGCGGAAGCGGATCTTCTCGTCCTCGCGGTGCAGCGCCAGGTGCGTGTGGTCGCGGCCGGTCTGCTTGCCGAGCGCCTGCCAGGCCTTGACCGCGACGTGGCCGTTGGTCTCGGGCGCGAGCTGCAGCACCACCTCGCAGGCGTCGATGTCCGTCTCGATCTTCGGCTGCCCCTGGCTGGCGCCTGGCTCCCGCACGAGGCCGTTCAGTTCACCGAGCTGCCGGACTTCGGTCTCCGTGTTCCAGGCGATGCCCTTGCCGCCATTGCCCGCCTTGGCCATCAAGGGGCCGAGCGCGGTGAAGCGCCGGTAGACGTTGGGATAGTCGCGCTCGACCACGACCATGTTGGGGGCGGTCTTGCCGGGGATCAGCTCGCATTCGCCGCGCGCCCATTCCTGCACGCCGAAAGGCTGCGCCAGTTCGGCCGGGCTGTCGTGCATCAGGGGCGCCAGGACCAGCTCCTTTTCCACGCCCAGGTGGCCCACGCAGACCTCGCTGAACTTCTTCGCGAAGCCCTTGTAGATGTCCCAGTCGCTTCGCGACTGCCAGGCTGGGTCGACGGCGGTCGACAGCGGGTGGATGAAGGGGTGCATGTCGCTGGTGTTGAGGTCGTTCTTCTCGTACCAGGTGGCCGTGGGCAGCACGATGTCGGAGTACAGGCAGGTCGTGCTCATGCGGAAGTCCAGCGTGACCAGCAGGTCGAGCTTGCCCTCCGGCGCCTTGTCGTGCCAGACGACCTCGACGGGCTTCGCCTCCTCCGCGCCCAGGTCCTTGCCCTGCACACCGTTGCTGGTGCCCAGCAGGTGCTTCAGGAAGTACTCGTGCCCCTTGCCCGAGGAACCCAGGATGTTGGAGCGCCACACGAACATGTTGCGCGGCCAGTTGTCGGGGTGGTCCGGGTCCGTGCAGCTCATCTTCAGCTTGCCGTCCTTCAGCGCGCCGACCGCGTAAGCCTTGGGGTCCATGCCCGCTGCCTGCGCATCGCGCACCACTTGCAGCGGATTGGTCTGCAGCTGCGGCGCACTAGGCAGCCAGCCCATGCGCTCGGCGCGCACGTTGTAGTCGATCATGCTGCCGCCGAATTTCTTCTTGTCGGCCAGCGGCGAGACCACCTCGTCCATGCCCAGCTTCTCGTAGCGCCACTGGTCGGTGTGGGCGTAGAAGAAGCTGGTGCTGTTCATCTGCCTCGGCGGCCGGATCCAGTCCAGCGCGAAGGCCAGCGCGGTCCAGCCGGTCTGCGGCCGCAGCTTCTCCTGGCCCACGTAGTGCGCCCAGCCCCCGCCGCTCTTGCCCACGCAGCCGCAAAGCATCAGCATGTTGATGACGCCGCGGTAGTTCATGTCGCTGTGGTACCAGTGGTTCATCGCGGCGCCGATGATCACCATCGAGCGCCCCTGGGTCTTGTGGGCGTTCTCGGCGAATTGGTGCGCCACCGTGATCAGCTGCTCGCGCGGCGTCCCGGTGATGCGTTCCTGCCAGGCCGGGGTGTAGGGCGTGTCGTCGTCGAAGCTGGCGGCGGCGAGTTCGCCGTCGAGCCCGCGCGCCACGCCGTAGTTGGCCACCTGCAGGTCGAACACGGTGGCGACGAGCGCGGAACGCTCTTCGCCGGCTTTGCCGAGCGCGATGCGCCGCGCCGGGACGGTCCGCACGAGCACGTCGGCCTGTTCGTTGTTGGGGAAGTGCTCGCTCGCGATGCCGCCGAAATAGGGGAAGCCGACTTTCGAGGTTTCGAATTCGCCCGCCCCGCCTTCCATCACCGACAGTTGCAGCCTGACCTCCCGGCCCGCGCGCGCCTCCTTCGCCTCGAGGTTCCACTGCCCCTCGTCGGCGCGGCCGTCCGGTCCCCAGCGGAAGCCGATGGCGCCATGGGGCAGCACGACCTTGCCCGTCGCGTCGAAGGCCACGGTCTTCCATTCGGGATTGTTCGCCTGGCCCAGTTTCCCGTTGAAGTCGCTCGCGCGCACGTAGCGGTCCGGCACCATGATGGTGGTGCCCGACGGCAAGGTGTGCTCCTTCAGCATCACCAGCATGGGCATGTCGGTGTAGCGCCGCACGTAGTCGTCGAAGTAGGCGCTGCGCTCGCGGCCCGGGCCCGGGAAGTAGAAATCCTTCAGGATCACGTGGCCCATCGCCATGGCCACGGCGGCGTCCGTGCCCTGGCGTGGCTTCATCCAGATGTCGGCCAGCTTGGCGACTTCGGAATAGTCGGGCGTGACCGCGACCGTCTTGGTGCCCTTGTAGCGGACTTCGGTGAAGAAGTGCGCGTCCGGGGTGCGCGTCTGGGGCACGTTGGAGCCCCAGGCGATGATGTAGCTGGAGTTGTACCAGTCGGCCGATTCCGGCACGTCCGTCTGCTCGCCCCAGACCTGCGGGCTGGAAGGCGGCAGGTCGCAGTACCAGTCGTAGAAGCTCATGCACACGCCACCGATCAGGCTGAGGTAGCGCGAACCCGCGGCATAGCTGACCATGGACATGGCCGGGATCGGCGAGAAGCCGATCACGCGGTCCGGCCCGTGCCGCTGGATGGTGTGCACGTTGGCGGCCGCCACGATCTCGTTGACCTCGTCCCAGCTGGAACGCACGAAGCCGCCCAGCCCCCGCACCTGCTGGTAGTCGCGGCGCTTGGCGTCGTCCGCGACGATGCTCGCCCAGGCCTCCACCGGCCCGAGCGTGAGACGCGCTTCGCGCCAGTGCTTGAGCAACCGGCCGCGCACCATCGGGTACTTGACGCGGTTGGCGCTGTAGAGATACCAGCTGTAGCTGGCCCCGCGCGCGCAACCGCGCGGTTCGTGGTTGGGCAGGTCCCAGCGCGTGCGCGGGTAGTCCGTCTGCTGGGTTTCCCAGGTGACGATGCCGCCCTTGACGTAGATCTTCCAGGAGCACGACCCCGTGCAGTTGACGCCGTGCGTGCTGCGCACGACCTTGTCGTGCGCCCAGCGGTTGCGGTAGGCGTCTTCCCAGGTCCGGTCGTCCCCGGTCGTCTGGCCATGCCCGCCGGCGAAGCTTTCGCGCGGCTGCTGGAAGTAGGAGAGGCGATCGAGGAAATGGCTCATGGCTCTTGTTCTTTCGCGGAGTCCGCAGGGAATGGGGTCAGGGGTTCTTCACGTAGGCGCCACGGCGCAGGTAGAACCACCAGTTCAGCACCAGGCACAGCGCGTAGAACACCGCGAAGCCATACATGGCGTACTGGGGGGTGCCGGCCTTGATCTGGTCGCCGATGACGATGGGCGCGACGAAGGCGCCGTAGGCAGCCACCGCCGACGTCCAGCCCAGCACCGGGCCGGCCTGGGTCCGGTCGAAGATGACGCCGATGGTGCGGAAGGTCGAGCCGTTGCCGATGCCGCTGGCGGCGAACAGCACGATGAACAGGCCCAGGAACGCCGGGAAATGCTGTTCGGGGGAGGGCGAAGCGTAGGCCTGCATCATCACGTAGCCGACCGCCACCGACGCCAGCACCATCACCACCGAGATGACCTGCGTGACGATGGACCCGCCCACCTTGTCGGAGATCCAGCCGCCGACCGGCCGCACCGCGGCGCCGACGAAGGGCCCGATCCAGGCGTAGGCCAGGATGGTGGGCGCGTTCGGGTTGTTCGCGGTGTGCTGCATCACGCCCGCTGCGTCCGGTACGTGGCTGATCCCGAAGATCACCTTCATGGCGAGCGGGAGCGCCATCGAGAAGCCGATGAAGGAGCCGAACGTGACGATGTACAGGGCGGTGAGCGACCAGGTGTGCTTGTCCCGGAAGATCGCGAACTGCTTCGTCACGTTCTCCTTCATCGGGCCGAAGGCCGCCAGCTTCATGATCAGCAGCGCGCTCGCGATGTCCAGCGGGATCGCGACCCACATGCTGATCAGGCCCAGGCCGGTGGGCTTGGGCAGGTACAGGTAGAGGCCCAGGATGGACGGGATGAAGGCCAGCGTGTAGAGCCAGGTGATGCGGGCGAAGGCCATGAGCGGATGGCCGGCGTCGGGCGTGACCGTCTTCAGGTTGTTCATGCCGAACCAGCACAGGACCGACAGGGGGACCAGCGACAGCACCCAGGCGAAGCCCGCGTTCTGGATCCAGGTGGGCGTGCCCGCGGCGATCTTGCCGAAGATCCAGCCGCTGTCCTTCACCAGAGTCGTCGAAGCTCCGCCCATCGTGCCGAAGATCGAGAGCGTCATCACCAGCGGGATCACGACCTGCATCGTGGTCACGCCGAAGTTGCCCAGCCCGGCGTTCAGCCCCAGCGCCGTGCCCTGCAGCCGTTTCGGAAAGAAGGTGCTGATGTTCGACATGGAGCTGGCGAAGTTGCCGCCGCCCACGCCGCACCACAGCGCCATCAGCTGGAACGTCCACAGCGGCCACTCCGGGTGCTGCAGCACGATGCCGGTGCCGAGCGCCGGGGCCAGCAGCATGGCGGTCGTGAGAAAGATGGTGTTGCGCCCGCCCGCCACGCGGATCAGGAACGAGGCGGGGATGCGCATCGTCGCCCCGGCGATGCCGGCGATGGCGGTGAGCGTGAACAACTCGGCCTGGGTGAAGGGGAATCCCAGGTTCATCATCTGCACGGTGATGATCCCCCACATGCCCCACACGGCGAAGCCGCACAGCAGCGCCGGCACCGAGATCCAGAGATTGCGGTAGGCGACGCGCTTGCCGGTCGTTTCCCAGAACTGCGGATCTTCGGGCCGCCAGTCCTCGACGGTTCCGCGCGTGTCGGGGCCGGACGGCCGTTGCAGGGAGGTGGCGATCATTGCTTTCTTTCCATGCGGGTGGCGGGCCGCCGTCACGGGGCGGTCGCCAGTGGGGAAGGCGAGGCGTGCTCGCCCATCACCGCGGTGCGGCGCACCTCGGTCCAGTACATCCAGATGAGCGACACCCAGACCACGCCGTACATCAGCATGAAGGCGCTCGACCGCACGCCGGTCAGGTCCATCAGCGCGCCGAACATGATGGGCAGGACGAAGCCGCCCAGCCCGCCCGCGAGGCCCACCACGCCCGAGATCGCTCCGATGTTCCGGGGATAGTCGTCGCTGATGTACTTGAAGACGCTCGCTTTGCCGAACGCCCAGGCGATGCCCAGCACGAACATGAGCGCGGTGAAGGTGTAGACGTTCAGCCCGATGTGGAAGCTGCGCGGCCCGTTGACGGTGACGACGGTGAATTCCGTCTGCGGATAGGACAGCAGGAACAGGCAGATCCAGCTCACCCACATCACCCACCAGGTGACGCTGTGGGCGCCATACTTGTCCGAGAGCACGCCCCCGATGGCGCGCAGCACGCCGCCCGGCAGCGAGAAGCAGGCGGCCAGCAGCGCGGCCACGCGGATGTCCAGCCCGTATTCGCCCACGTAGTACTGCACCATCCAGAGCGACAGCGCGACGTAGCCGCCGAACACGATGCTGTAGTACTGGCAATAGCGCAGCACCTTCGGATCCTTCAGGGTCTTCAGCTGGTCGGAGAACTTGACGCTGCCGGGCACGAGGTGCGAAGGGTCGCTGTGGCTGAACAGCCAGAACAGCACGACCGTGCCGAGCATGATGGCCGCGTAGACCTGCGGCACCATCGCCCAGCCGAACGCGACCAGCAGCACCGGCGCCACGAACTTGTTCACCGCCGCGCCCGAGTTGCCCGCGCCGTAGACGCCCATGGCCATGCCCTGGCGCTCGCGCGGGAACCACCGCGCCACGTAGGGCGTCCCGACCGAAAACGACCCACCTGCGAGGCCGACGAAGAGCCCGATGGTCAGGAAGTGCCAGTACTCCGTGGCGTAGCCCATCAGGAAGATCGCCGGCACCGTGGACGCCATCAGCACCGTCATGACGATGCGGCCGCCGTAGCGATCGGTCCAGATGCCCAGCGGCACGCGGATCAGGGACCCGGTCAGCACCGGCACCGCGGTCAGGAGGCCGAACTGCGTGGAGTTCAGGTTCAGCATCTTCCGGATCGGGATGCCGATCACGCCGAACATCATCCACACCATGAAGCACACGGTGAAGGCCAGCGTGCTCACGATCAACACCGACCACGCCTGGCGTGCGGTCTTCAGTTCACCTGCCATCTGGACGCTCCGGAATTCGCATGCCCTGACTGTGCGAGCCGGCGGCGAAGCTGAACATCCTCCTGAAGGAGGGCCCCGCGGTGGCGAAGGGGCCCGCGCTATCGTCCGGAAGGAGTAGCGGCGCTTGCGTGACGCGGCCGCTTGCGCTGGATCAAGCGGTTCCCCGCGCGGCGGCGTACACGGCGGCCTGCACGCGCGAGCTGAGGCCGAGCTTGCGCAGGATGTGCTGGACGTGGATCTTCACCGTGGTCTCGGCGATGCCCAGCGCGCGGGCGATCACCTTGTTCGAGGCGCCCTGGGCGATGAGCGCCAGGATCTCGCGTTCGCGCGCCGACAAGGTGTCGGGCGGGGCCGGGGCATGGCTGGCCGCGGCCTCCGCCGGCGCGCCCGGCGCCGAACGCGCGCGGAAGGCCGTGACCAGTTTGCGCGTCATCTCCGGGCTCACGACCGAGTCCCCGGCCATCACCTTCACGATGGAATCGCACAGGGCCTCGGACTGCACGGTCTTCAGCAGGTAGCCCTCGGCGCCAGCCTGCAGCGCAGCCGCGAGATCGTCTTCGTCCTCGCTCACCGTGAGCATCAGCACATGCGCACGCGGAGCCACGTCCTTCAACGCGGCGATCGCGTCGACGCCACGCACGCCGGGCAGGTGGTTGTCCAGCAGCACGAGGTCCGGCGGTTCCCGCGCGGCGGCACGCAGGGCTTCCCCGCTGTCGCCGGCTTCCGCGCAGATTTCGAACCGACCGTCCTGTGCCAGCAAGGCAACCAGGCCGCGCCGGAACAGCGCGTGGTCGTCCACCACCAAAAGACGGATCGGAGGAGCGGGCGCCCCGACGGTTTCGCTCACGCCTGCAACGCCTCCGCTGCGTGCCTCGGCGCCTGCGGCGACGTCGGCCGGGCGGGAAGGACGGCGGGATGCTCGGGCAAGCTCAGTTCGACCGTGGTGCCGGCCGTGCCCGACGCCACGCGGACCTCGCAGCCGAAGCAGGCCGCGCGCTCGCGCATCATCTTCAGGCCGACATGGGTTTCGTCCTGCACGAGCGAGGGATCGAACCCCGCGCCGTTGTCGTGCACGGCGAAGCGCCAGCGGCGTCCCTTCGTGACCTCCAGCCGGGCCTCGGTGGCCCGCGCGTGCTTGCGCACGTTGGAGAGGGCTTCCTGCAGCACGTGCAGCACCTGCACCTGCACGTCGGGCGGCAGCGGGAGTCCCTGGCCGCTGATCTCCAGGTGCGCGCGCAATCCTGTCTGGTGCCGGAATTTCTGCAGCGTGAGTTGCAGCGCCGGCTCGATGTCCTCGATGTTGGTTCGAGTGCGGAAGTGCAGCAGCAGGGCGCGCACGTCGTTCGTGCTCTCCAGCAACCCGGCGTCGAGCTCGTCCAGGGTCGCCTGCACCTGCTTCGCCTGGCCCCGCTGCAGCGAGGTGCGCAGCAACTGGGCCTGGATCTTCAGGAACGCCAGCGACTGGGCGATCGAGTCGTGCAGTTCCCCGGCCAGGTGTCCCCGCTCCGCGGCCACGGCGGCCTCGCGCGCCAGGGCCGCCGCGCGCAGGCCCTCCACGGCGCTGGCCAGGTGGCTCGCCAGGGCATCCAGCAATTCGGCCTCTTCGTCCGATAGCGCCACCGGGCTGCGAAAGAACAGGTTGAGTTCGCCCAGCAGGCGCTGCTGCAGGCGGATCGGCACGCTGACGAGGGCCGCATACCCGGCCTCGGCACACGGGCGCCGGTGCAGCGGCAGGTCGGCATGGATCGGAATGACCCGTGTGCCCGAAGCCGGCTGCAGGTTTCCACAAGCGCAGGCGCCGGCCGGCAGGCTGTGTTCCTGCTCGCACAGGGCCGGCGGGAAGCCGTCGGCCGCCACCAGCAGGAATCGCTCGTTGTCTTCGGACCAGCGCACCACCGCGGCCTCGGCCTTCAGGATCGCGCGCACCCGTTGGGCGAAGCCGCGCGCCATCGCGTCGAGCGTGGTGGCTTGCGCCAGGAAGGCGCTGACTTCATAGAGGGCGGCCAGCCGCGCGTGCTGGGCCTCGATGCGGCGGGTCTTGGCCTCGACCTGCGCCTCCAGCCCGCCGTACAGCGATTGCAGGGTGCCCGCCATGCGGTTGAAGCCGGCGGCGACCTGGCCGAATTCGTCGGCCGTACCCACTTCGATGCGGGTGCCGAAGTCCCCCGCCTCGATCCGGCGCAGGCCCTGGCGCACGTGGCCGAGCGGGCTGATGACATACAGGTAGCCGGTGTAAAGCACCACCACCGCGCTGGCGACTGCCATCGCCACCATCAGCAGCTGAAACAGGTTCAGGATGGCCGTCAGCTGCGCCAGCTGCCGCTCGATCCCGGAAACGAGGCGGTCGATCGCCGCCACCAGGTCCTGCGCGGCCCGGTCCGCCGCGGCGGGCGCGGGTGGTGGCGTCGCGGCCCACAAGGGTCGCTGGGCCTGCCACAGGAACTCCACGGCTTCGAAGGCCGCGCCGACGTGCCGGTCCCAGGGCACGAACAGCGGCCTCCCAGGGTCTCCCGCGCGCAGCAGGGCGAGGCTCGCATCCAGCTCGCGAACGCGCAACGTGACGGCATCCGCCGGCGTGGCCCCTTGCACGGCGCTGGCCAGACGCCAGGTCTGCATCCGCAGGCGGCCGGCTTCGTTCACGGCGGCGGCACCGCCCTCGAGCTGCCAGGTCACCCACAACGTGAGACCGATCGAGGCGAGCGCGAGCACCAGCAAGGCGGCCCCGATGCGCACGAGCTTGCTGGACAAGGATGCGGTCCGCGTCATCAACTCATGCTAGCCCGATGGTCCGGCGGGCGCGCATGCCTCTGAGGCCCGCGCTTGATCCAGCGCATACGCGGGCCAGTTCGCGCCCTTGCCGCCGTATTCGGGATAACCCTCAGCTAAGAAACCCCTCAGAGAGAGCTAAACCGCGGCTCCTACAGTGACTACACGGACGGCGCAACAAGAAGCGGCTTCCGTACCAACCTCAACCCAAGTCACTGAAAAGGTCCCATCATGAATGCCAAGCTCCTGCTCCCCATCATCGCTTTCGTCGCTGCCGGCGCCGCCCATGCGGAAACGCCCACCGTCGTGAAGGACGACTTCGTGTCCACCAAGACCCGCGCCGAAGTGCAGGCCGAACTGGCCACGTACAAGAAGTCGGGCGTCAACCCCTGGTCGATCCAGTACAACCCGCTGCGCACCTTCGTGAGCAAGGCGAACCGCCAGGACGTCACCGCCGCCTACATCGCCTCGCGTGACGAAGTCGCCGCGGTGAACAGCGAAGATGGCGGCGCCGCGTACTACGCGCAAGGCGGCCAACGCGGCGTGAACTCCACCACGATGGCGGGAACGCCGGTGAACGCGCAGTAATCCGCGCAGGAACGTGTGTGTGTGTGAAGGGCGCCTCCGGGCGCCCTTTCTCATGGCTACAGCACTTCGGAGGCGAAATCCGCCAGCCGCGACCTTTCGCCGCGCGCCAGCGTGATGTGCCCGCTGTGCGGCCAGCCCTTGAACTTGTCGACCGCGAAGGTCAGGCCCGACGAGCCTTCCGTCAGGTAGGGCGTGTCGATCTGCGCCAGGTTGCCCATGCAGATGATCTTGGTGCCCGGTCCCGCGCGGGTGATCAGTGTCTTCATCTGCTTGGGCGTCAGGTTTTGCGCCTCGTCGATGATCACGTACTTGTTCAGGAAGGTGCGGCCGCGCATGAAGTTCATGCTCTTGATCTTGATCTTCGAGCGGATCAGCTCATTGGTGGCCGCGCGGCCCCATTCGCCGGCGCCGCCGTCGGTCTTGCCCAGCACTTCGAGGTTGTCGTCGAGCGCGCCCATCCAGGGGCCCATCTTCTCTTCTTCCGTGCCGGGCAGGAAACCGATGTCCTCGCCGACGCTCACCGTGGCACGGGTCATGATGATCTCGGTGTAGCGCCGGTCATCCAGCACCTGCGTCAGGCCGGCGGCCAGCGCCAGCAGCGTCTTGCCGGTACCGGCCGTGCCGCTCAGGGTGACGAAGTCCACTTCCGGGTCCATGAGCAAGTTCATCGCGAAGTTCTGCTCGCGGTTGCGCGTGGTGACGCCCCAGATCGAATTCTTCAGGTGGCCGAAGTCCTTGAGCGTCTTCAGCACGGCGGTCTTGCCGCGGATCTCGGTGACGCGCGCGTACAGGCTGGGCTCACCGGGTGCCTCGAAGAACACGAACTGATTGATCAGCAGGCTGGGCACGATGGGCCCGGTGATGCGGTAGAAGGTGGTGCTGCCGGACTGCCAGCTCTCCACCGTCTTGCCGTGCTTGGCCCAGAAATCGGTCGGCAGGGCGAGCGAGCCTGAATACATCAGCTCCAGGTCGTCGAGCGTCTTGTCGTTCTGGTAGTCGTCGGTCGCCAGGCCCAGCGCACGCGCCTTCACGCGCATGTTGATGTCCTTGGACACCAGCACGACTTCCCGGGGCGCGAACTTGTCGCGCAGCGCCGCGACGACGCCCAGGATCTGGTTGTCGGCCTTGCCCGGCGGCAGGCTGGAGGGCAGCTTGGACTCCAGCATGTTCGTCTGGAAGAACAGGCAACCGCCGGCCTCGCGGTGGCCCGTGGTGTCCAGCTTCAGGCCCTGGCCGATGTCCGCGCCCTGGGCGCCCGCGAGCGCGTCCAGCGCGCGGCTGGTCTGGCGGGCGTTGCGCGCCACCTCGGTCATCCCCTTCTTGTGGCCGTCGAGCTCTTCCAGCACGATCATCGGCAGGAAGATGTCGTGTTCCTCGAAGCGGAACAGGCTCATCGGGTCGTGCATCAGCACGTTGGTGTCCAGCACGAAGAGCTTGGACGGACCCGCGAGCTTCTTCTTGCGCGGCGCCGGGGCCGGTTGCGTGACGTTGCGCTTGCGCACGGGCTGGGGCTCGTCCAGCCAGGTCTCGACGTCCCCGGCGTAGGCGCCGGGGTGGGCGCCCGGCAGAGCGTCTCCGCCGCCGGAGCGCGGGTCGAAGTCGTCCTGCGCCTGCGGCCGCTCAGCGACCGGGCTGTCGCTGTCCGCCGCCTCCAGTTTTCGCGCCGCCTTGTGCGAGGACCGGGCGGGCGCGTCGTACGCCTCCGGTGGAAGCAGGGCGGCGCGCTTGGTGGGGGCGGGGGGCAGGGGCATGGAGGGAAAAGCTCTCGGGTGGTGGAAACGAACAACAAAAAAGCCGCCTGGCAGGCCGGGCGGCTTCTTGGGAGCTGACGGTGATGACGCGTGGCGTCGGGGTCAACGGCATGAATTCATTATGCACACGGGCCGTGTCGCGACAATGTCAGCCGGTTTCCTGTTGCGACAAAACGTCAAGCTCTGCCGTGGCTCACGCAGCCTTCTTGAGGAGCTTGACGGCCTTCAGCACGTCGTCGACGTGGCCCGGCACCTTGAGGCCGCGCCATTCCTGCTTCAGGATGCCGTCGGCGCCCACCAGGAAGGTGCTGCGCTCGATGCCCTTCACCTTCTTGCCGTACATGATCTTGTTCTTGACCACGCCGAACATGTGGCACATCTTTTCCTCGGTGTCGGCGATGAGCTCGAACGGCAGCTCGAGCTTGGACTTGAACTCGTCATGCGATTTCATGTTGTCGCGCGAAACGCCGAAGACGATGGCGCCGGCCTTCACGAAGTCCTTGTACTTGTCACGGAACTGCATGGCCTCGGTGGTGCAGCCGGGCGTGTTGTCCTTGGGATAGAAGTAGAGCACCAGGATCTGGCCGAGGTGCGAGGTGTTCGTGACCTTGAGGCCGCCGGTGGCGCTCGCTTCGAATTCGGGGAGGGGTTTGTTGACAACGATCGCCATAGGTATGTGGTTCTGGTGTGACAGTACTTGCTCGTTGGCCGCGGGCCCCACGGCCACAATGAGAATTGCGCGCCGGCTCCGCTGCAACACGTGATTTTACAGCGAAACCGCGCCGCGGCTCGCGGAGTCTTCAGGCCGGCCGTTCCAGCAGCAGGGCGACCGCGACTTCACGGCCCTCCTGGGCGAGGATGTTGTAGGTGCGGCAGGCAGCCGCGGTGTCCATCGTTTCGACGCCGACACGCGCCTTGTGCAGGGTGGCCAGCCAGGCCGGGTGGGGGAAGCGGATGCGTGTACCGCTGCCGAAGATGACGACTTCGACGCCCAGCTGCGCAAGTGTGTCGAAGTGTTCCTGGCCCAGGTCCTCGAAACGTTCGGCCCACGGCAAGCGGGCACCCGCGGCGCTGAGGACCACGCTGTGCGTGATTTTTTCCTGGCCGACAGCCACCCATCCGGGCCCATGGGCGCTGATGGTCTGTGCGTCGGAGCGATCGGGCTGGAGCTTCATCGAACTATGTTCAAATTATAGGTTTATCGAGCGAAACAGCCGTCCCGGAGGGGCATTGAAGACCGTCCAGAAATCCACCAAGCTTGCCAACGTTCTCTATGACATCCGCGGCCCCATCATGGACGCCGCCCGGCAGATGGAGGAAGAGGGCCACAAGGTCATCAAGCTGAACATCGGCAACCTCGCCGTGTTCGGCTTCGACGCGCCCGAGGAGATCCAGCAGGACATGGCGCGCAACCTGCCCAACTCGGCGGGCTACTCCGACAGCAAGGGCATCTTCGGGGCGCGCAAGGCCGTGATGCACGAGACGCAGAAGCAGGGCATCAAGGGTGTCACGCTCGACGACATCTACCTCGGCAACGGTGCCAGCGAGCTCATCGCCATGGCCACCAATGCGCTGCTCAATGACGGCGATGAACTGCTGCTGCCCATGCCGGACTATCCCCTGTGGACGGCCTGCACCACGCTGTCGGGCGGCAAGGCGGTGCACTACCGCTGCGATGAGGCCAACGGCTGGATGCCCGACCTGGCCGACCTGCGCGCCAAGATCACGCCCGCCACCAAGGGCATCGTGGTCATCAACCCCAACAACCCGACCGGGGCGCTCTATTCCGACGAGCTGCTGAAGGAGATCGTCGCCATCGCCCGCCAGCACGGCCTGGTGATCCTGGCCGACGAGGTCTATGACAAGGTGCTCTACGACGGCGTCAAGCACACGGCCATCGGCAGCCTGTCGGAGGACGTGCTCACGCTCACGTTCAATTCGCTCTCCAAGAGCTACCGCTCCTGCGGCTACCGCGCCGGCTGGGTCGTGGTGTCAGGGGACAAGAAGGCCGCGGCCGATTACATCGAGGGCCTCAACATGCTCTCGAACATGCGCCTGTGCGCCAATGTGCCGGGGCAGTGGGCGATCCAGACCGCGTTGGGCGGCTACCAGAGCATCAACGAGCTGATCCAGCCCGGCGGGCGTTTGCGCCGCCAGCGTGACCTCGCCTACGAGCTGATCACGGCCATCCCCGGCGTCAGCTGCGTCAAGCCGCAGGCCGCGCTGTACATGTTCCCGCGCCTCGACCCCAAGGTCTACCCGATCCAGGACGACCGCCAGTTCTTCCTGGAACTGCTGCAGGAGACGCGGGTGATGCTGGTGCAGGGCACCGGCTTCAATTGGCCCACGCCCGACCATTTCCGCATCGTCTTCCTGCCGCATGAGGACGACCTGCGCGAGGCCATCGGCCGCATCTCGAAATTCCTGGCCAACTACCGAAAACGTCATTCCGCATGAAACCCGTCCAAGTTGGCCTGCTCGGCATCGGCACCGTCGGCAGCGGCGTCTACAACGTCCTCAAGCGCAACCAGGCCGAGATCCAGCGGCGTGCCGGCCGCGCCATCGAGATCACCATGGTGGCCGACCTCGACGTCGAGCGTGCCCAGGCCGTCGTCGGCGGTGCGGTGCGTGTCGTCAAGGATGCGCGCGAGGTCATCGCCAACCCCGGCATCGACATCGTCATCGAGCTGATCGGCGGCTATGGCGTGGCGCGCACGCTGGTGATGGAAGCGATCGCCGCGGGCAAGCACGTGGTCACCGCCAACAAGGCGCTGCTGGCGGTGCACGGCACCGAGATCTTCGCCGCCGCGCACGAAAAAGGCGTGATGGTCGCGTTCGAGGCCGCGGTAGCCGGCGGCATCCCGATCATCAAGGCGCTGCGCGAGGGCCTCACGGCCAACAGCATCCAGTGGATCGCCGGCATCATCAACGGCACGACGAACTTCATCCTGTCCGAGATGCGCGACAAGGGCCTGGACTTCGACGTGGTGCTGAAAGAGGCGCAGCGGCTCGGCTATGCCGAGGCCGACCCGACCTTCGACATCGAAGGCGTGGACGCCGCGCACAAGGCGACGATCATGAGCGCCATCGCCTTCGGCGTGCCGGTGCAGTTCGACAAGGCCTATGTCGAAGGCATCACCAAGTTGTCGGCCACCGACATCGAGTACGCCGAGCAACTGGGTTACCGCATCAAGCTGCTGGGCATCACGAAGCGCGTGGCCGGTGGCATTGAACTCCGGGTGCACCCCTGCCTGGTGCCGGCCAAGCGGCTGATCGCCAACGTCGAGGGCGCGATGAACGCGGTCGTGGTGCAGGGCGATGCCGTCGGCACCACGCTGTACTACGGCAAGGGCGCGGGCAGCGAACCGACGGCCAGCGCCGTCATCGCCGACCTGGTGGACATCACCCGCCTGCACACGACGGATGCCGCCAACCGCGTGCCCCACCTGGCCTTCCAGCCGGACCAGATGAGCGGGGAGCCGGTGCTGCCCATGAGCGAGGTGGTCACCAGCTACTACCTGCGCCTTCGCGTTTCCGACCAGGCCGGCGTGCTGGCCAAGGTCGCCGGCCTGCTAGCGAATGCTGGCATCAGCATCGACGCCATGCTGCAGCGCGAGGCTTCGGCCGTCGGCGGTGCCGGCTCGACCCAGACCGACCTGATCCTGCTCACGCACACGGTCCGCGAAGGCACGATGAACGACGTGATCGCGCAGATGCAGGCGCTGCCCACCGTGCTGCAGACCATCACCCGCATCCGCAAGGAAGAACTCGCCTGATGCTGTATCTGTCGACCCGCGGTCACCCCGACCGCAAGAAGTTCTGCGAGATCCTGCTGGAGGGCCTGGCGCCCGACGGTGGCCTGTACCTGCCGGAAAGCTATCCGCAGGTTGACGCGGCGACGCTGGAGAAATGGCGCGGCCTGCCGTACCACGAGCTGGCTTTCGAGATCCTCTCGCTCTACATCGACGACATCCCGGCCGATGACCTGCGCGCGATCTGCCGCAAGACGTACACGGAGCAGGTGTTCGGCACGCAGGAGATCGTGCCCCTGCGGCCGCTGGAGGACGGCGTCTTCCTCGAAGGCCTGTCCAACGGCCCCACGCTGGCCTTCAAGGACATGGCCATGCAGCTGCTGGGCAACCTGTTCGAGTACGAACTGGCCCGGCGCGGTGCGGAACTGAACATCCTGGGCGCCACCTCTGGCGATACCGGCAGCGCCGCCGAATATGCGATGAAGGGCAAGAAGGGCGTGCGCGTCTTCATGACGTCGCCGCACGGGCGCATGAGCCCTTTCCAGCAGGCGCAGATGTTCAGCCTGCAGGACGCGAACATCCACAACCTGGCCATCGAAGGCGTGTTCGACGACTGCCAGGACATCGTGAAGGCGGTGTCGAACGACCTGGACTTCAAGCGCAAGTACCGTATCGGGACGGTCAATTCGATCAACTGGGCGCGGCTGGTGGCGCAGGTGGTCTATTACTTCGCGGGTTACTTTCAAGCGGGCGCGCGCAAGGTCAGCTTCACCGTGCCGTCCGGCAACTTCGGCAACATCTGCGCCGGCCACGTGGCGCGCAGCATGGGGCTGCCGATCGAGCAGCTGGTGCTGGCGACCAACGAGAACGACGTCCTCGACGAGTTTTTCCGCACCGGCGTGTACCGCGTGCGCGCCGCCGCCGACACGCACGAGACATCGAGCCCTTCGATGGACATCTCGAAGGCGAGCAACTTCGAGCGCTTCGTTTTCGACTTGTTGGGCCGGGACGGCGCGCGGGTGAAGTCGCTGTTCGGCGAACAGTTGACGCGCACCGGCCGCTTCGACCTGGGGGACGACCCCGCGTTTCGCACCGCGCGCGAGCGCTACGGTTTCGTCAGCGGCAAGAGCACGCACGCCGACCGCCTGGCGACCATCCGCGACACGCACCAGCGCTTCGGCGTCACCATCGACACCCACACGGCCGACGGCCTGAAGGTGGCGCGCGAGCACCTGAGCCCGGGCACGCCCATGATCGTGCTGGAGACCGCGCTGCCCATCAAGTTCGCCGCCACCATCGTCGAAGCGCTGGGGCACGAGCCCGAGCGGCCCGCGCGGTTCGAAGGCATCGAGCAGTTGCCGAAGCGCGTCACCGTCCTGCCGGCGGACGCCGCGCAGGTCAAGCAGTTCATCGCGGCGCATTGCGCCTGAAAGCAGTCCCCTCATGAAAGTCGTCGGCTTCGCCGGGTATTCGGGCTCGGGCAAGACGACCCTGGTCGAAAGCCTGATCCCCGCGCTGAAACTGCGCGGCTTGCGCGTGTCGGTGGCCAAGCATGCGCACCACGATTTCGACATCGACCGCCCTGGCAAGGACACCTTTCGCCATCGCGAGGCGGGCGCCTTCGAGGTGGTCGTCGCGTCCGACCGCCGGCTGGCGCTCATGCGCGAGTTCGAACGGCCTTCGGAACTGTCCGTTCACCACCTGCTGGCCGAACTCTACGACGGCGTGGATTGGGTGCTGGTCGAGGGCTTCAAGAGCAGCAACCTGCTGAAGATCGAAGTCTGGCGGGCCGAAGCGGGCAAGCCGGCCCGCTACCCCGACGACGACTTCGTCGTGGCCATCGCCACCGACTCGCCCGATCGGCTGCCGCAGGCGACCCTCCGGCCGGTGCTGGATCTGAACAGTCCCGACGCCGTCGCCCAGTGGCTCGTGGACAATCAGCACCGGTTCGACTACGAGCCCGACAACTACAGTTGAGGAACCGCCGATGGAACAGGTTCGTGCAGTCTTGAACGTCGCCCCGGTGGAGCGGCGCGTCGATGCGATCCAGGCCGCTTTCGAGGCGCGCGGCATGAAGGCCACCGAAGCCGTCGCCGAGCTCAGCCACCTTGCGGAGGAAGAGTGGATTCCGCGCAATGGCGCCCGTGTGGTGGCGAAGGCCTGGACCGATTCTGAATTCAAGCGGCGGCTGCTCGCGAATGGCCGCGCCGCGGTGCTCGAGCTTGGCTTGTCCATGCCCAAGCACCACCGCCACCTGGTGGTGCTGGAGAACACGGCCAAGGTGCAGAACGTGATCTGCTGCACGCTCTGCTCGTGCACCGCCTTCACGATCATCGGCATCCCCCCCGACTGGTACAAGGATCTGGAATACCGTGCCCGCGTCGTGCGTGAGTCCCGCACGGTCCTGCGCGAGATGGGGCTGGACCTGCCGGCCGACACCGAAATCCGCGTGTGGGACACCACGGCCGACACGCGCTACATGGTGCTGCCCGAGCAGCCGGCGCACACACTGGGGTGGCCCGAGGACAAACTGGCCGATGTGGTCACCCGCGACGCCCTGATCGGCGTCGCGCGGCTCTGAGGAGAACCTTCCATGGACGGCGTCCACGATCTCGGCGGCCGGCAGGGTTTCGGCCCGGTCCGCTACACCCTGAACGCGCCGGGCTTCCATGCGCGATGGGAAGTGCGTGCCAATTCGCTGTATTCGTTCGCCGTGCGCAGCGGCATCTTCAACATGGACGAATACCGCCACGCGATCGAACGCATGGAGCCGCGCCACTACCTGGGCGCGAGCTACTACGAGCGCACCTTGACCAGCCTGGCCACGCTGTGCGTCGAGAAGGGCGTGTTCACCCGCGAGGAACTCGAGCAGCGCGCGGAGGGAGCGTTCCCGCTGGCCGGCCCCAGCAAGCCCGGGCGCGGCAACGCCGTGGTGCGCGAGCGATTCCAGCCCGGTGACCGCGTGCGCGTGCGGATGGACTTCGTGCCTGGCCACATCCGCCTGCCGGCCTACATCCGCGGCCAGACCGGCGTGGTGGTCGGCGAGTCACCTGCCTATCCGTTCCCGGACGCCCACGCGCACGGCGTGGAGGCCCAGGACGAACCGACCTACGACGTGCGTTTCCGCAGCGAGGATCTGTGGCCCAACGGCGCCGACTCCGCGCTGGTCCACGTGGGTGTGTTCCAAAGCTACCTGGAGCGAGCCGGCTGATGGCCGCAGGCACGCCCCGCGCACCGCTGCGTTCGCTGGACGAGGCCCTGGCGGAGTTGCTGGGGCATGCGCACGTGCTGGGCGGCACCGAAACCATCTCCACCTTCGACGCCGACGGCCGCGTGCTGGCGCAGGACCTGGTATCGGCGCTGCAGATTCCGCCCCAGGACAACAGCTCGATGGACGGCTATGCGGTGCGCCGGGCGGAGATCGCGGACGAGGGTGTGGTGCTCACTGTCAGCCAGCGGATCGCCGCAGGCGGCCCGGCGGAGCCGCTCGCGCCCGGCACCGTGGCGCGCATCTTCACCGGGGCGGTCGTTCCGCAGGGCGCCGATGCGATCGTGATGCAGGAAGACACCGAGGTCCTGCCGGACGGTCGGGTGCGGATCCAGAGCGTGCCCTCGGCTGGCCAATGGATCCGCCGCAGCGGCGAGGACGTGAGGCGCGGCGCCGTGGTGGTCGCGCGCGGCGAACGCATCGGCCCGGCCTCGCAGGGCCAGGCCGCCGGCATCGGGCTCGACCGCCTGGTGGTGGCGCGCCGGCCGCGCGTCGCGCTGTTTTCCACGGGCGACGAACTCGTGATGCCGGGCACGGTCGCCCCGGAGGCCATGAAGCCGGGCTCCATCTACAACTCCAACCGTTTCTTCCTGCGCACCTTGTTGCGGCGGCTGGGGTGCGAAGTGAACGACCTGGGCATCGTGCCGGACGATCGCGCCGCGACCGTGCAGGCCTTGCGCGACGCGGCGCAGGGCAACGACGTCATCCTCACCAGCGGCGGCGTCTCCGTCGGCGAGGAAGACCATGTCAAGCCGGCCGTGCAGCAACTGGGAACGCTCGACCTGTGGCAGATCGCGATGAAGCCCGGCAAGCCGTTCGCGCATGGCCGCATCGGTGAGGCGCACTTCATCGGGTTGCCGGGCAACCCGGTGTCCAGCTTCATCACCTTCCTGCTGCTGGTGCGGCCTTTCCTGCTGAAGCTGCAGGGCGCCACGCAGCTGCAGCCCGCGGCCGTGCACCTGCCGGCGCGTTTCGAGCTGCCGCGGCCTGATCGGCGCCGCGAGTTCCTGCGCGTGCGGCGCACGGCCGACGGCGGCCTCGAGATGTTCCCCAACCAGAGTTCGGGGGTGCTGACCTCGATGACGTGGGCCGATGGGCTGGCGGACAACCCGGGCGGCCAGGCCATTGCCAGCGGCGACCTGCTGCGCTTCCTGCCGTTGGCGGAGTTGCTGTCATGAAGATCGCGGTGCGGTACTTCGCCTCGATTCGCGAAGCGATCGGGCAGGGCGGCGAAACGGTGGAGACGCGAGCGGAAACCCTGGCGGCCTTGCGCGACGAGCTGATCGCGCGCGGCGAGCCGCATGCCGGCGCGCTCGCGCGCGGCAAGTCCGTGCGCATGGCGATCGACCAGGTGATGAGCGACGAAGCGGCGGCACTGCGAGAGGGCGCCGAGGTCGCGTTCTTTCCACCCGTCACCGGGGGTTGAGGACGTGGCGCGCGTCGCGATCCAGCACGAGGATTTCGATCTCTCGAACGAGATCGCCGAACTGCGGCGCCACGACAAGCGCGTCGGCGCGGTCTGCAGTTTTGTCGGGACCGTCCGGGGACGCGAGGAAGGGACCCATGGGCCTCCCGTGCTTTCCATGGAGCTGGAACACTACCCCGGCATGACCGAGAAGGCCATCGAGGCCATGATCGACGAGGCGCTGCATCGCTTCGACATCTTCGGCGTGCGCATCATCCACCGGGTTGGGCTGCTGGCGCCCGGCGACCAGATCGTGCTGGTGGCCGTCACCTCCGCGCACCGCGGCCAGAGCTACCAGGCCTGCGAATTCCTGATGGACTACCTGAAGACGCAGGCACCGTTCTGGAAGAAGGAACGGACGCCGCAGGGTGAGCAGTGGGTGGACGCGCGGGTCAGCGACGACGCGGCGGCCGCGCGCTGGGGCATCCCCGGCGGCAATGGATAGTCAGGCCGTCTCGCGCGCAGCGGCGGCCACGCCCGGCGGGACGAACGCGGCGCGCGCTTCCTCTTCCAGCTCCCCCGTCAGCAACTGCAGCAGGTCCAGCAACTGCGCCTGCTGTTCCTTGCTCAGCGGCGCCATCAGGCGCTTGTAGGCCTTCTCAGCCGGCTTCTGCGCCTGCTCCAGCACCGCCGCGCCCGCGGCGGTGAGCGTCACCGACACGTTGCGGCGGTTGTCCTGGGCCGGCGAACGGCTGACGAAGCCGCGCGCCTGGAGCCCGCGCAGCACGCGCAGCACCGTGACCTTGTCGAAGCCGAGCGCGCGCGCCAGGCTCGACTGGCCCATGCCGGGATGCGCCTGCAGCACCGTCAGCACGCCGAACTGCGCCGGCGTGAGGCCCAGCTCCCGGCAGGCATCCTCGAACACCGCGGCCGAGATCTGGTGGGCGCGCCGCAGCAGGAAGCCGGGGCGGGCATAGAGGCGCGAAAGCGTGCTGGCGTTCTTCTGTTGGAGGCTGGGCATCGGATGGGGCTGCGGGTATCCGTGGATTGTGCCTTGCGCGGCGCACCGAATAGTGGTTAGCATGCCAACTGGAGGCATCCCATCATGAAACCGATCATCCGTGTCGCCGCAGCGGCCCTCGCCTTGGCCGCGTTTGCGGCAAGTGCCCAGACGCCGCCGGCCGGTGCCGCCCAGGCGCCCCTGCGCCTGATCGTGCCCTTCACGCCCGGCACCGGCATCGACCTCATCGCCCGCACGGTCGGCCCCAAGCTCGGCGAACGCCTCGGCCGTCCCGTGGTGGTGGACAACCGCCCGGGCGCGTCCGGCAACATCGGCACCGAGGCCGTCGTGCGCGCCGCGCCCAACGGCGGCACGCTGCTGGTGAGCGTGAACACCCTGGTGATGAACCGCGGCCTCTATCCGCAACTGCCCTTCGATCCGGTGAAGGACCTGATGCCGGTGTCGCTGACCAGCTGGGGCCAGCTCCTGCTGGTGACGCATCCGCAAACCGGCTACAAGACCGCGGCCGACTTGGTGGCGGCTGCCAAGGCACGGCCCGGCAGGCTCAACTATGCGAGTCCCGGCGTCGGCACCCCGCACCACATGTCCATGGAGCTGTTCAAGCAGACCGCCGGCGTGTTCCTCACGCACATTCCCTACCGGGGCACGGCGCAGGCGGTGACCGACCTGCTCGGGGGCCAGGTGGATGCAATGTTCCTGCCGATCCACGTGGCACTGCCGCAGATCAAGGGGGGCAAGCTCGTGGCCCTCGCCATCGGAAGCGACAAGCGGCATGCGCTGCTGCCGGACCTGCCCACCCTGGCCGAGGCGCGTGCCGGCAATGTCAACGTCGACATGTGGTACGGCATCTTCGCGCCGCCGGGCACCTCGCCCGAGCTCGTGGCGCGGCTCAATCGCGAGCTGAAGGAGATCCTGGCGGCGCCCGACGTGCGCGCCGCCTTCCAGACCCAGGGCATGGACCCCGCCACCAGCAGTCCGGACGAATTCAAGCGCCTGGTCGAGCGGGATGCCGACCGGTGGGCGCAACTGGTGAAGTCACAGGGCATCAAGGCGGAATGATGCGCATCGCGATCGTGGGCGGCGGCATCGGCGGTCTGGCCCTCGCGCTGGGTTTGCATGGCCGCGGCATCGAATGCGACGTCTACGAGAGCGCGCCGGACATCCGCGAGATCGGGGTGGGCATCACCTTGCTGCCGCACGCCATGCGGGAGCTGGCCGCGCTCGGCGTGCAGGCGCCGCTGGAGGCGCAGGGCATAGCGAACCTGGAGAGCGTGTTCTTCAACCGGTGGGGACAGTTCATCTTCCGCGAGGCGCGCGGGCGCCATGCCGGGTATGCGCTGCCGGAGATCGGCATCCATCGCGGCAAGCTGCACACCGTGCTGTACCGCGCGGCAGTGCAGAGGCTGGGCGCGGACCGCGTCCACCTGGACCACCGCTGCACGGGGGCCGAGCAGGACCCGGAGGGCGTGACGCTCGGCTTCCAGGACAGCCAGGGGCGCCGCCGCGACACCGTGCGGGCCGACGTGGTCGTCGCCTGCGACGGCGTCAATTCCGCCTTGCGCCGGCAGTTCTACCCGGCGGAGGGCCTGGCCTTCGCCGGCATCAACACCTGGCGCGGCGTGACCGTCCACAAGCCCATCCTCACCGGCAAGAGCTACCTGCGCATCGGCTCGATCGACACCGGCAAGATGGTCATCTACCCCATCGTGGACGACGTCGATGGGCAGGGCAGCCAGCTGATCAATTGGGTGGCGGAAATCCGGCAGTCGGGTGCCGCCATGAACGACTGGAACAAGCCGGGGCGGCCGGAGGACATCGTTCCCATGTTCGCCGACTGGCGCTTCGACTGGCTGGACGTGCCGCAGCTGATCCTGCAGGCCCGGCAGGTCTTCGAGTACCCGATGGTCGACCGGGACCCGGTGCCGCGCTGGACGTTCGGCCGCATCACGCTGCTGGGGGACGCGGCGCACCCCATGTATCCCCGCGGGTCCAATGGCAGCGCGCAGGCCCTGATCGATGCGGCGACGCTGGCGCGCGAGTTGGCGGCTGCCGGGGATCCCCGGGCCGCCTTGCAACGCTACGAAGCGCAGCGGCTCGCGCCGACCTCACGCATCGTGGAGACGAATCGCACGGTACCGCCCGACTTCATCATCATGAAGGCGGATGAACTGGCGGGCCACCGGCCCTACGCGGGCAGCATCGACGACCTGGTCAGCCAGGAGGAGTTGCGGCGCATCTCGGAGGAATACAAGCAGGTTGCCGGGTTCGCGTTGAAGCCCGAAGGGTGACAGGCGCGTCAATTCAAATACCGCGGCCGCGTCGCATCCGGATCATCCGCCGCCGTCTCCGGCGGCGACACCGGCACGAACGCCTCCCGCCACTGCGACTGCACCAGCGCCTGCTCCAGCAGGTGCATCAAGCCCTGCATCAGCTTCGGCGCCATCTCCAGCTGGAAGTTGCGCGGTTTGCGGTCACCGCCGGGCGGCCGCTCGTTGAAGCTCAACCGCAGGGGGCCCCCCGCGAGCGGCGTTGCATCCACGTCCGTCACGAGCAGGGGCTCCTCGCCCAGGGGCAGGCGGTTCTGCTCCTCCTTGTAGGGCGTGTCGAAGTCGGCGTGCTGCAGGAACTCTTCCTTGCGGAACTCGGCCAGCATCTTCTTCAGCTCGGGGTTGGCGCCGGTGACGGCGGCACCGGCCGATTCCAGCTTGAGTAGGTGCTCGGTCAGCATCTTGGAGAGCAGGGGCCACAACCCGACCATCAGCCGGCGCGTGAGCCACAGGCGCATCTCCTCCGCGGCCGTCGTATTGATCCGCATGAGGATGCGGTCCTGCTCCGGCAGGTAGGTGACCGACATCTGGTGGATCTGCATGCGTTTGATTCTAGTCATCCCGGAAAGGCGGGACTGCCTTAGATTCGGGCTTGAAAACGGCCACTTTCGCGCTATCTGGTCTGCAACGGAGCCATTCCATGCGACTTGACAAACTCACGACCAAATTCCAGGAAGCCCTGGGCGAAGCCCAGACGCTGGCGCTGGGCAACGACCACGCCTACATCGAACCCGCGCACCTGCTGGTGGCCATGCTGCGGCAGGAGGACGGGCCGCGCCCGCTGCTGCAGCGGGCCGGCGTCAACGTGCCGGGGCTGCTGGCGGCCGCCGAGGGCGCCATGCACAAATTGCCCACCGTCGAGGGCCACGAGCAAGTCCAGGTGGGACGCGATCTCGCCAGCCTGCTGCAGGCGGCGGAGAAGGAATCGCTGAAGCGCGGCGACCAGTTCATTGCCAGCGAACTCTTCCTGCTGGCGGTGGCCGAGACCAAGCAGGACATCGGCCGGATCGCGCGCGAGAACGGCATCTCGCGCAAGGCGCTCGAATCGGCCATCGACGCGGTGCGTGGCGGCCAGAACGTGGACAGCGCGGAAGCCGAAGGCCAGCGCGAATCGCTCAAGAAGTACACCCTGGACCTGACCGAGCGCGCCCGCATGGGCAAGCTCGACCCGGTGATCGGCCGCGACGAGGAGATCCGCCGCGCCATCCAGGTCCTGCAGCGGCGCACCAAGAACAACCCGGTGCTGATCGGCGAGCCGGGCGTGGGCAAGACGGCCATCGTCGAAGGCCTGGCGCAACGCATCATCGCGGGCGAGGTGCCCGAGTCCCTCAAGGGCAAGCGCGTGCTGTCGCTGGACATGGCGGCGCTGCTGGCCGGCGCCAAGTTCCGCGGCGAGTTCGAGGAACGGCTGAAGAACGTGCTGAAGGAACTGGCGCAGGACGAAGGCCAGACCATCGTCTTCATCGACGAGCTGCACACCATGGTGGGCGCCGGCAAGGCCGAAGGGGCCATGGATGCCGGCAACATGCTCAAGCCCGCCCTCGCGCGTGGCGAATTGCATTGCGTGGGTGCCACCACGCTCGACGAATACCGCAAGTACATCGAGAAGGACGCCGCGCTCGAGCGCCGATTCCAGAAGATCCTGGTGGGTGAGCCGACGGTGGAAGCGACCATCGCGATCCTGCGCGGCCTGCAGGAGAAGTATGAGGTGCACCATGGCGTGGACATCACCGACCCGGCCATCGTCGCCGCGGCCGAATTGAGCCACCGCTACATCACCGACCGCTTCCTGCCGGACAAGGCGATCGACCTGATCGACGAGGCGGCGTCGAAGATCAAGATCGAAATCGACTCCAAGCCCGAGGCCATCGACCGGCTGGACCGCCGCATGATCCAGCTGCAGATCGAGCGCGAGGCGGTGCGCAAGGAAAAGGACGAGGCTTCGCAGAAGCGCATGGCGCTGATCGAGGAGGAGATCGTCCGGCTGCAAAAGGAGATCTCCGACCTGGAGGAGATCTGGAAGTCCGAGAAGGCGCAGGCCCAGGGCAGCGCGCAGGTGCGCGAGGAAAAGGACAAGGTCCTGCAGCAGATCGAGGAGTTCAAGCGCAAGGGCGACTTCAACAAGGTCGCCGAACTGCAATATGGCCGCATCCCCGAACTGGAGAAGCAGCTGAAGGAGGCGCAGGTCGCCGAGACCGGCAAGGCGAAGACGGGCCGGCCGCAGTTGCTGCGCACGCAGGTCGGCGCCGAAGAGATCGCCGAAGTCGTGGCGAGGGCCACCGGCATTCCCGTGTCCAAACTGATGCAGGGCGAGCGCGAGAAGCTGCTGCTGATGGAAGCGAAGCTGCACGACCGCGTGGTCGGCCAGTCCGAGGCGATCACCGCGGTTTCGAACGCGATCCGGCGTTCGCGCGCGGGCCTGTCCGACCCGAACCGGCCGACCGGCAGCTTCCTCTTCCTGGGCCCGACTGGGGTCGGCAAGACAGAGCTGTGCAAGGCGCTCGCGAACTTCCTCTTCGACACCGAGGAGCACCTGATCCGGGTCGACATGAGCGAATTCATGGAGAAGCACTCCGTGGCCCGCCTGATCGGCGCGCCCCCCGGCTACGTGGGCTACGAAGAGGGCGGCTACCTCACGGAAGCCGTGCGCCGCAAGCCGTACAGCGTGATCCTGCTCGACGAGGTCGAGAAGGCGCACCACGACGTCTTCAACGTGCTGCTGCAGGTGCTGGACGATGGCCGCCTGACCGATGGCCAGGGCCGCACCGTCGACTTCAAGAACACGGTGATCGTGATGACCAGCAACATCGGCAGCCACATGATCCAGGGCATGACGGGCCGTCCTTACGAGGACGTGAAGGAGGCGGTGTGGGACGAGCTGAAGAACCACTTCCGTCCCGAGTTCCTGAACCGCATCGATGAGACCGTGGTGTTCCATGGCCTGGGCGCGGACCACATCGCCAAGATCGCGAAGATCCAGTTGCGCGTGCTGGAGCAGCGCCTGGCGAAGATGGACCTGATGCTGCAGGTCAGCCCGGCGGCGCTGGAAGAGCTCGCGAAGGTGGGGTTCGATCCGATCTACGGCGCACGGCCGCTGAAGCGCGCGATCCAGCAGCGCATCGAGAACCCGCTGTCCAAGCTGATCCTGGAGGGGCGCTTCCCGCCCAAGAGCGCGATCCCGGTGGAAGTGGACCCGGTGCGCGAGCCGGGGGTGTTCCATTTCGGCGGGGCCACGCCGGCGCCGCAGGAGCCCCAGCCGGCTTGACTTGCCCCTTCCCCCTGCGGGGGAAGGCCGGGATGGGGGCTCGCCCGCCGAGCCATCCGCTAATCGTCAGCTAATGGCGAAGGTGCAAAATCAGGGTTCATTCCACCCTCCGACGGCATGCCCACCATCCTCTCCTTCGTGTTCCGGCTGTTCCTGCTGGCGGCAGGCCTCGTCTTCGCGGCCAGCCTGGCCGTCGTGTTCGTGATCGTGCTGGCGCTGTGGCTGCTGCGCGCCGGCTGGGCCAGGCTGACTGGCCGGCCGGTGATGCCGTTCGTGATGCGCATGCATCCGCGCAACGGCTTCGCCATGTACCGGCGGGCGGGTGCCGCAAGTCGCACGCCCCGGGCGGACGCGGCGCCCCTCGGTCGCGTGGGTGACGTGACCGACGTCGAGCCGAAGCAACGGTTCTAGGCTCGGCGCTCGAGGTTGCGCTTCAGCGCCGCAGCGCCCGCGTCCACCAGCCCGGCGATCCCTGGCGCCACCGAATCCGGCAGGAAGTCGGTCGTCCACACCACCCTGCTGCCGCCGGCTTCACCCGGCAGGACCTGCAGCGACGCGTTGTGGTGGGTCGTGCGCCCGCCGACGGCCGCATAGGCAACGCGCCGCCGCTCGTCGCTGACCTCCACGATCAGTTCGCGCACCACCATGCCGTTGGCGAAAGTGACGACGCGGGCGCCTTCCTCCAGCTTGCAATCCGTCAGCACGCCGGCGAACAGCCGGTGCGTGTTCCCCAGGTCCTTGACCTGTTCCCAGACCTGCCCGGGCGGCACGTTGACGGGGATCTCTCGTGTGATGTTGGCCATGCGCGCAGCATAGGCGGGCTCTCAACAGTCGCCAAGCGGCGGTTTCGCATGGGGTGCATGCGCCCGCCGCATGCGACCGCTCAGGACGGGTCGCCGCCCCCGAGCAGGTCGCCCAGCTTCTTCGCGCCGTCGGGGTCCAACTGCGACGTCATCGGCGTGCCCTTGGGATACTCCTCCGCGATCCTGTCCTCCCAGTACGTGGCCGGGTAGGGCGCGCTGCAGAGGCGCCGGAACACCTCTTCCGGCACATGCTTGTAGGCCAGCACGGACTTGTTGTCGAAGTGCAGGTCGAGCTGGCGCGACCGCGAGTCGTAGTCGGCCTTGCGGATGCGGCCGTTGGTGAAGGTTTTCGTGGGCATGGTGCGGCCCCGGTCAGTTCGGCAGCAGCTTGCGCTGCATGCGCCAGGCGCGAGGCCCCTGGCCGAAACGCTCCTTGAAGGCCCGGCTGAAGTGCGCCGCGTCGTTGAAGCCCCAGCTGAACGCGATGTCACTGATCGCGCGGTGCGCCATCCGCGCATCCAGCAGGTCGCGGGAGCACGCCTCGAGCCGCCGGCCCCAGATGTACTGCGCCGGCGTCGTCGCCTCGTTCTTGAACAGCCGGTGGATGTGGGCCACCGACATGCCCAGCTCCCTGGCCAGGTCGTTCACGCCGAATGCGGGGTCCGCCAGCCGCGTCGCGATCACCTGCTTGATCCGGCCCAGGTGATAGGTGGCCAGTGACGACAGGCCCGGGCAGTGACTCGCCGGCAGGGTCTGCAGGCCGGCCAGCAGGATGTTCATCACGCCGTCGGCCACGGCCGCGGCGCTGGCGGGCTGCAACGTATCCATGTCCCGCCAGAGCGTGTCGATCATGTTGATCATCAGGTGGCCCGCTCCGGCCTTGCCGCTGACGGCCGTGGCGGTGAGCTTGTCGGTGTCCCGCACCAGGTTGCGCAGCCGCTCGCCGGGCAGCTTCAATACGATCTGCTGGAAGCCGTCGTCGAAATGCAGGCCGTACTCGCGCGTGCTGTCGTACAAGGCGAAGTCGCCGGGCGCCAGCAGCGCGGTGCGGCCGTCCTGCTCGATGCGGCCGTGGCCGCGCGCCTGGATGCTGACCAGGAAACAGTCGTCGTCGGCCTGCGCCAGGTGGCGGCGCGTGCGCAGCACGTCCTGCGCGCTCGCGGTCACCACGGACAGGTCGAGCCCCGGCATCCGGTGGCTCTCGATGGCGCCGTCGAAGGGACCCGCAGCGCGCGCGTCGCATTCCAGCTGCACATAGGTGCTGCAGATCATGTCGACCCAGTAGGCGAGCCGCTGGCCGGCGGCCACCGTGTCGGTGGTGAGGACTTGGCCCATGGGAGCTCCTGCTGCGCGCCCATTCTGGACCGAAAGCGCCGTCGGCGACAGGCCCCGGAGAAGCCAGGTCAACAAGGCGGCGAATCCTGGGCAAGACGCCGTGGCCGTGCCGGCGGACCATCGCTCCACCTTTGCAACCACCAGGAGCCCGCCATGCCCAGCCGTTCTCACCCCAAGCCCCGCGTCGCGGCCGTCCAGGCGGCGCCCGTGTTCCTGGACGTCGACGCCACGATCGACAAGGCCGTGAGCCTGATGGCCCGCGCCGCCGACAAGGGCGTGCAGCTGATCGCCTTTCCCGAAACCTGGATCCCCGGCTATCCGTGGTGGATCTGGCTGGATTCGCCGGCCGGCGGCATGCCTTTCGTGCAGCGCTACCACGACAACTCGCTCACCCTCGATTCGCCGGAGTTCCGGCGGCTCGCGCAGGCGGCGAAGAAGCACCGGATGTGGCTGTCCATGGGCTTCAGCGAGAAGGCCGGCGGCAGCCTCTACATGGCGCAGGCCCTGTTCGACGATCAGGGCAACGTGGTGCAGACGCGCCGCAAGCTGAAGCCCACGCACGTGGAGCGGACGGTCTTCGGCGAAGGCGATGGCAGCCACCTGGCCGTGATGGAGACCGCCATCGGCAACATCGGGTCGCTCTGCTGCTGGGAGCACCTGCAGCCGCTCACCAAGTACGCCATGTACGCGCAGAACGAACAGATCCACGTGGCGGCCTGGCCCAGCTTCTCCCTGTACCGCGGCGCCGCGTTCGCCCTGGGGCCGGAGTTGAACAACGCGGCCAGCCAGATGTACGCGGCCGAAGGCCAGTGCTTCGTGCTCGCGCCGTGTGCCACGGTGTCGAAGGAGATGGTGGAGCTGCTGTGCACCGACGACGTGAAGCGCCAGCTGCTGCTGGAAGGCGGCGGCTTCGCGCGGATCTACGCGCCGGATGGGTCACCCATGGGCACACCGCTGCCCGAGAACGAGGAGGGCCTCGTCATCGCCGACATCGACCTGGGGATGATCTCCCTGGCCAAGGCCGCTGCGGATCCGTCGGGGCACTACGCGCGGCCGGACGTGACGCGCCTGCTGCTGAACAAGACGCCGGGAGACCGGGTGGTGGCGCAGGCACTGCCCGGCATGGTGGTGGGCGGCGAACTCGCGGCCGAGCCGGCATCGCCGCTGACGCACTGAGGCTCGCACCATGGAATCCGCCATCCCTGTCCACCTGCAGTGCCCGCGCACGCGCCAGAAGCGCGTGCCCGACGACTACCAGCCTCCGTACCCCTCGTTCGTGGCGCGCTTCCAGCCTGCCGTGGCCCAGGTGGCCATGGCCTATTTCGGCTTGCAGTTCCGGGGGTCGATGACGGCCCAGCCCCGTGAGGCACTGGCCGGCCTGGAGCAAGCCTTCAGCGCGGCCAATGCTCCCGGGCATTGGGACCGCGCGTCCCATGTGGACGAGGCCGGGTACACCAACATCATCTCCATCGCCTACTGGGACCGGCCGGCCGTGTTCGACGCGTGGTTCGCGGCGCACGGCACCCACTGGGCTTCCGGTGCGAACAAGCTCGATGGCTGCGGCACCTTCACCGAGGTGCTGAGGCCCAGGATGGAGCGTTTCGAGACCCTGTTCTCGTCCAGCGAGCGCGCCGAGGGCGTGGCCGTGGTCTCCGCGGGCATGAGCGACGTGGTGCAGGAGCACGCGTACTGGGGTGGCGCGCGTGATCGCATGCCGGCGTCGCAAACCGAAGCGCTCGCGCCCGCCGGCGCGCCCCGCGTGGTGACCGAGGGCCTCTATCGCCGGGTGGTCCCGCACGACAACGTGTGCCTGATCCGCTCCGGCCAGGACTGGGGCGACACGCCGCCGGAAGAGCGTCGCATGTACCTGGAGGACGTGGAGCCGGTGTTGCGCCAGGGAATGGATTTCCTGCGGGACGACGGCTTGGCCATCGGCTGCTTCGCCAACCGCTACATGCGCGTGCTGGACGCGCAGGGGGCTGAGCTGGAAAAGAGTTTCGGCATGAGCTGGTGGAAAAGCCTGGCCGCGCTGGAGCGCTGGGCCGAGTCGCACCCGACGCACGTGGCCATCTTCGGGGCTGCGATGAAGTACCTGTCGGCGCTGGGGCCGGCCGCGAAACTGAAGCTCTACCACGAGGTGTCCGTGGCCACCACGGACGAGCAGCACTTCGAGTACTTCAACTGCCACGACAGGACAGGAATGCTGCGCGCCTGAGCCTCCGCCCTGCGCTGGCGTCGCGTCCTGTTGCAAACTTTGGGGTTCCCGGCCCGCGGGTTGTCGAAATCACGCGGGCTCGTTCGTCGTGCATGCAGGAGCGCTTCTGCTCCGGATGCCAACGCAAAGGAGAACCCGAGATGCGATTCATGATTCTGGTGAAGGCCACGGCCGACAGCGAGGCCGGCGTGATGCCCAGCGAGCAGATGCTGGCCAAGATGGGGCAGTTCAATGAAGAGCTGGTGAAGGCCGGCATCATGCAGGCGGGCGAAGGCCTGCACCCCAGTTCGAAAGGCGCCCGGGTCCGCTTCTCGGGCAAGGACCGCAAGGTCATCGACGGCCCCTTCGCCGAAACCAAGGAGCTGGTGGCCGGTTTCTGGATGTGGAAGTGCGCCTCGCTGCAGGAAGCCATCGACTGGGTCAAGCGGTGCCCCAACCCGATGCCGGGTGAATCCGAAATCGAGATCCGCCAGGTGTTCGAGGCGGAGGACTTCGGCGCGGAGTTCACGCCGGAGCTGCGGGAGCAGGAGGAACGCCTGCGCACGCAAGTCGAAAAGCAGGCCAGGCCGGGGTAGGCGCGCACGGCTCATCCGTAGGACGGCGCCGCCACGGTGTGTGCGGCGTACGCACACCCGATGTGCTTGCCGTCCGACGGCTGAGGTCGCCCCGGAAACAGCTCGATCCGATAGCATTCGTCGCTGTTCCAACCCATCCCGGCCCAGGCCGGCTACCGTGGCAAAAACATCCGAAAAACACCGGGCGGGCGGCCCTCGGGGAAGCATCGAAAAGGCGCCGACCGGCATCGCCGGCCTGGACGAGATCACCCAGGGCGGACTCCCGCGCGGGCGCCCCACACTCGTCTGCGGGGCCGCCGGCTGCGGCAAGACCATGCTGGGTGCCGAATTCATCGTGCGCGGGGCCACGGATTTCGGCGAGAACGGCGTGTTCATGATGTTCGAGGAGAACGCCCAGGAGCTCGCGGACAACCTGCGTTCGCTGGGATTCGACATCGACAAGCTCGTGCGCGAGAAGAAGGTCGCCATCGACTTCGTTCACGTCGAGCGCAGCGAGATCGAGGAGACCGGGGCGTACGACCTCGACGGCCTGTTCATCCGCCTGGGCCATGCCATCGACCAGGTCAACGCCAAGCGCGTGGTGCTCGATACCGTCGAAGCGCTGTTCGCGGGCATCCCGAACCATGCGATCCTGCGCTCCGAACTGCGGCGCCTCTTCCGCTGGCTGAAAGAACGCGGCATGACCGCGGTGATCACCGGCGAGCGCGGCGAGGGCACGCTCACACGCTATGGGCTCGAGGAGTATGTGGCCGACTGCGTGATCCTGCTCGACCATCGGATCGCGGATCAGGTTTCGACCCGGTGGCTGCGTGTCGTCAAGTACCGCGGATCGGCCCACGGCACCAATGAGTATCCCTTCCTGATCGGCTCCCACGGGCTGTCGGTCCTTCCCGTCACCTCGATGCGGCTGGAGCATGAGGCACCGCGCGAGCGGGTTTCCACCGGCATCGCCGGGCTCGACGACATGTTCGGCGGCCAGGGCCTCTACAAGGGCAGCAGCGTCCTGGTGTCGGGCGCCCCGGGCACAGGCAAGAGCAGCGTGTCCTCCAGCTTCGCGGCGGCGGCGTGCGAGCGCGGCGAGCGGGCGCTGATCTTCGCCTACGAGGAGTCGCAAAGCCAATTGCTGCGCAACATGGGTTCGATCGGCCTCGACCTCGGCCAGTGGGTGAAGAAGGGGCTGCTGAAGATCCACGCCACCCGGCCCACCCTGCATGGCCTGGAGCAGCACCTCGTCGAAATCTACGACCTGGTGCGGGAGTTCAAGCCGGACATTGTCGTGGTCGACCCGATCAGCAACCTGAGCGCCACCCAGCAGGACAGCGGGCTCAAGCTCACGCTGATGCGCCTGATCGATTTCCTCAAGGCGCGGGCCATCACGGCGATGTTCACCAGCCTGACCGCGGACACGAGCCAGCCCGTCGCCAGCTCCGAGGTCGGCGTGTCATCGCTGATGGACAGCTGGCTGCTGCTGAACAACCTCGCCTTCAACGGGGAGCGCACCCGCACGCTGCAGGTGCTCAAGTCGCGCGGGATGCACCACAGCAACCAGGTGCGTGAGTTCGTCTTCAGCGACCACGGGGTGGACCTGGTCGACGTGTACCTGTCCGGGGACCGCGTGCTCACCGGCACGGCCCGCATGGCCCAGGAAGCCCAGGAACTCGCCGCCGGCGAATTGCGAGAGCAGGACCACGAGCGCCGGATCCGCGAGCTGGCGACGCGGCGCCGCATGCTGGATTCGCAGATCGCCTCGCTGACCGCGGAAGCGGAGGAGCGCGCAGGCGAAATCAACTTCCAGATCGCGCGCGAGAAGCTCGAGGCCGAGGGCATGGCGGCCCGCGCGCGCAAGATCGCCGCCGCCCGCGCGCCGACGAAGGCGAGCCGGCAGCCAGCAGGAAAGCAGAAAAAATGAGCAGCAAGACGTCCAGCCCCACGGGCAAGAACGCCCCCGTCGCCGAGTGGCAGCTCCGGCTCTACGTCGCCGGCACCACGCCCAAGTCCGCTGCGGCGCTCGCCAACCTCAAAGTGGTGTGCGAGACCCACCTGGCGGGCCGCTACAGCATCGAAGTCATCGACCTGCTCGTCAACCCGCAGCTGGCGGCGGGCGACCAGATCCTGGCGGTGCCGACCCTGGTGCGCAAATTCCCGGAACCCATCCGCAAGATCATCGGCGACCTTTCCAACGAGGAGCGGGTGCTGGTCGGACTCGACGTCATCCCGCGGGACTGAGCCATGAACGACGATTGCATCCTGCGGCTCTACCTCAGCTCCGCGGCGCCCCTCTCGTCGAAGGCCGTCGTCAATACGCGCGCCTTCTGCGAGCAGCACCTGGCGGGCCGCTACCAGCTCGAGATCCTCAGCATCGCCGACAACGTCGACAAGGCGATGCAGGACCAGGTGCTGGCAGCGCCGACGCTGGTGCGGGTTTCGCCGCTTCCCGTGCGCAAGTTCATCGGCGACATGTCCAACGCCGACCGGCTGCTGGACGGCCTCGGCCTCAGGGGCAGGAGCGCGGCATGACGGCGGCGGGCGACTGGACCATGGACGCCATGGGGCCGGATCCGGAGGCCATGGCGCACGAGAACGCCGAACTGCGCATCCAGCTGCAGGAGGCGCATGACACGTTGCGCGCGATCCAGAGCGGCGACGTCGATGCGCTCATCGTCGGCAGCGACATCTACACGCTCGACAGCTCGAATGCCGCCACCAACAAGCTGCGGCAGGACGTGTTGTCGCAGATGGAAGACTCGGTGCTCGCTTTCGACAACGACCACCACCTGGTCTTCATGAACCCGGCCGCCGAGCGGCTGTACGGCAAGACGGCATCGGCGACCCTGGGCCGTCCGAAGGCCGAGGTCTTCGAGGAGACCTGGACCGACGACGCGGCCCGCCAGGCGGCCAAGGAGGCCCTGGACCGGCAAGGTGCGTTCCAGGCGATCTCGGTGCACCGCACCGTCGATGGCAGCAACATCCACGTGGAAACGCGGGTCTCGCTGTTGCGCGATGCTTCCGGCGCGCGGACCGGCCAGTTGTACGTGATCCGCAACATCACCGAGCGGGTCGAGGCCGAACGCGCCTTGCAGGAGGCCGACCGCCAGAAGGACGAATTCCTGGCGACGCTGGCGCATGAACTGCGCAACCCCCTGGCGCCCATCCGCAATGCCTTGCAGCTCATGCAGCTGACGCCGAGTGCCGAGGTGCACGAAAGGGCGCGCCACATCATGGAGCGCCAGCTCGGCCAGATGGTGCACCTGGTGGACGACCTGCTGGACGTGAGCCGCATCAGCCAGGGCAAGGTGCAGCTGCGGCTCGAACGGACCGACCTGAACCAGATCATCCAGACGGCCGTCGAGACCAGCCGGCCGCTGGTGGAAGCGCGGCGGCACGCCCTGACGGTGACCTTGCCCCTGCCGCAGACGCTCATGGTCGATGCCGACGAGACACGGCTGTGCCAGGTGGTCTCGAACCTGTTGAACAACGCGGCCAAGTACACGCCGGAGCGCGGCACCATCGAGCTCTCCGCGGTCGCGGCCGATGGGCACGCGGTGGTCACGGTCCGCGATTCGGGCGTCGGGATCCCGAAGGAGTACCTGCCGAAGGTCTTTGACCTGTTCACCCAGATCGACCGCACGCTGGAGCGTTCGCAAGGCGGCCTCGGCATTGGCCTGGCGCTGGTGAAGCGGCTGGTGGAGCTGCACCGGGGCCAGGTCTCGGTCCAGAGCGGCGGGACCGGCCGGGGGTCGGTGTTCACGGTCCGCCTGCCGCTGTCCAGCAAGGCCCAGCCGGCCTTGGGCGCCGCGCCGCATGCGCCGCTGGAAGTGGCGAGTGCGGGTGACCTGCGCGTCCTGGTCGTGGACGACAACGTCGACGGCGCGGAGACGCTGGCGCAGGTGCTCACCCTCGTGGGTTACCAGACCCGCACCGTGCACGACGGCCTCGAAGCCCTGGGCGCCGCGCAGGACTTCCTCCCGCACGTGATCGTGCTCGACATCGGCCTGCCGCACCTCAGCGGGCACGAAGTGGCGCGCCGGATCCGCCAGCAGTCCTGGGGCCGCGAGATGATGCTGATTGCGCTGAGCGGCTGGGGCCAGGAAGAGGACCGGAAGAAGTCCGCCGAGGCCGGCTTCAACAAGCACTTCGTCAAGCCGGTGGACCTGCTGGCGCTGACGGACGAAGTCCGGTCGTACCGAAGCTAGTCCAACGAGGGGTGGCGGCGACAAGCTTGAGCTTCACGCCGCGCGATCCCGGAAGATGAGGAATTGTTACGGCCTGGGCACGCGGATTTACACGGGGTTCATGGGGCAGCCATTGCGCATTGAGACCGGGCGAGCAACATTCGCGCAGCTCCGGCCCATCGCCCCGGAGAACCGGTGCCCGCAAATGCAACACAGCTGGAATCATGAACCCGAGCACCCCCAGTGGCTGGAGCTGCAAGTCCAGCTGATGGATGCCGAGCGGCGGCTGGTGGAGGCGGCCGCTCCAGCCCCGGACAGGGAGGCACTGCTGCTGTTGCGGGTGCATTGCCTGCGCGAGAAAGTGCGGATCCTGCGGGAGTCGCAAGGACTCGCGGAAACGACCGACCCCGAGCGCTACGTGTAACGGCCGCCGCACGCGGGCGCGGGCGGGTCCATACTGGGCTTCCTCTTTCGGAGCTCACGCATGCAATACATCAACCAGCTCGGCCCGGTCGCCGCGCTCGTGGCCGGCATCCTCATCCTCGTGATGCCCAAGCTGCTCAATTACATCATCGCCATCTACCTGATCATCGTCGGGGTCGTTGGCTTGATGAAGTAGGGCGTCCCAGGCGGGGGCATGCAAAATGCCGGCATGCAAGCCGCCCGTCCGACCGCCAAGCCCGAACCCCGCCTCACCTCGCTCTCGCACGGTGGAGGCTGCGGCTGCAAGATCGCCCCCGGGGTGCTGTCGGAGATCCTCAAGGGCACGGCCCGCATGCCGGTGCCGCCGCAATTGCTGGTCGGCATCGAAACCGCGGATGACGCGGCGGTGTACCAGCTCAACGACGAGCAGGCGCTGATCGCCACCACCGACTTCTTCATGCCGATCGTCGACGACCCGTTCGACTTCGGCCGCATCGCCGCCACCAATGCCATCTCGGACGTCTATGCCATGGGCGGCACGCCGATCATGGCGCTCGCACTTGTCGGCATGCCGATCAACGTGCTGGGCACGGCGACCATCGCGCGCATCCTGGCGGGCGGCGAATCGGTCTGCCAGGCCGCGGGCATCCCGGTTGCGGGCGGCCACACCATCGATTCGGTGGAGGCGATCTACGGGCTGGTGGCGCTGGGGCTGGTGCATCCCAAGCGCGTCAAGCGCAACGCGGACGCCCGCGCGGCCGACGTGCTGGTGCTCGGCAAGCCGCTGGGCGTCGGCGTGCTGTCCGCCGCCTTGAAGAAGGAGCAACTCGACGCCGCCGGCTACGAACGCATGATCACCACCACCACGCGCCTGAACACGCCGGGCCCGGAACTCGCGGCGCTCGAAGGGGTGCATGCCATGACGGACGTCACCGGCTTCGGGCTGGCGGGACACGCGCTGGAACTCGCGCGCGGCGCCGGGCTGGCGCTCGAGATCGATTGGCCCGCGGTACCGTTGATCGAGGGTGTGCGGGCCCTGGCCGAAGCGGGCCACGTCACCGGCGCGTCCGGCCGCAACTGGGCGGGCTACGGCGCCGAAGTGGCATTGCCTGACGAGTTCGGCGCCGTTGACAAGGCCTTGCTGACCGACCCGCAGACCAGCGGCGGTTTGCTGGTTTCCTGCAGCCCGGATGTGGTGGCCGACGTGCTCGCGGTTTTCTCGCGCCACGGGTTCTCGCAGGCCTGCGTTGTCGGCGCGGCCCGCGCGGGCGGCGGCCCGCCGCTGACGGTGCGAAGGTAAAGACCGCGGCACCGCGGCGGCCGTAGGTTCTTTCCTACGGACGGCGCCGGGCGGGCGCGTCATACTCGACCGTCCCTTCGAGAGAGCATCTTCCATGTCCGTCCTGCGCCGCAACAACGTCCACGTCGAAGGGTCCGGCACCCCGATGATCTTCGTGCACGGCTTCGGCTGCGACCAGCACATGTGGCGGTTGCTCGCGCCCCGGTTTGCCGATCGCTACAAGGTGATCCTGGTCGACCTGGTCGGCAACGGGAACTCGGACCTCTCGGCCTTCGACTTCGACAAGTACGCCACCTTGCACGGCTACGCCGACGACATCTGCGAGATCCTGGACGAGGTGGCGCCCGGCGAGCCCGCCATCCACGTGGGCCATTCCGTCAGCGCGATGATCGGCGCCCTGGCCAACGTGAAGTGCCCGGAGCGCTTCGCGGCGCAGATCATGGTGGGTCCGTCGCCTTGCTACGTCAACGACGGCGAGTATTTCGGCGGCTTCGAGCGCAGCGACATCCTCGCGCTGCTGGAAACCCTCGAGAGCAACTACCTCGGCTGGTCGAGCAACATGGCTCCCGTGATCATGGGCGCGCCCGACAAGCCGGAACTGGCGGCCGAGCTCACCAACAGCTTCTGCCGCACCGACCCCGAGATCGCCAAGCATTTCGCCCGCGTGACCTTCCTTTCGGACCACCGGGCGGACCTGCCCAAGCTGCAGGCCCCCACCCTGATCCTCCAGTGCAGCGACGACGTCATCGCTCCGGTGGCCGTCGGCGAGTACATGCATCGGGTCCTCCCCAGGAGCACCCTGCGCATCATCGAGAATGTCGGGCACTGTCCCCACCTGAGCGCGCCGAGCGCCAGCGTCGCCGCGATGGAAGAATTCCTCGCGGCCCGCTGAAATCAGGGCCTGCCAACGCTATTTCTGACGATGCGAACGTGTCTAAAACCGCGCCAGGCTAGGCGCACGACGACGCCAAGGCTGGCCGCCTTGGCTAGGAGTGGAACGACGCATGGCGCGGTTTTAGGCACGTTCCCTGCGGGTTGCGGCCAAAAAGGCCATGCGCCGCGTTACGAGTCCTTGACGCAGGTCACTGCGTCGGCGGACTCGCGCCTTGCGCATGACCTTTTTGGCGAGCAACGCATCGCCAGAAATAGCGTTGGCAGGCCCTGACCATGGCTTCTCGCCCGCTGCCCGGGCCGGACGAACTCTACGATTCGGCGCCATGCGGCCTGCTGCTGGCAGGCGCCAGGGGCGAGATCCTGGATGTCAACAGCACCCTGTGCCGCTGGTTGAAATGCCGCAAGGAAGACCTGGTCGGCGTTGCGCGTTTCCAGGACCTGCTCACCATGGGCGGGCGCATCTTCTACCAGACCCACCTGGCACCGCTGGTGCGGATGCAGGGCTCCGTGGCCGAGGTGAAGCTGGAACTGCGTTGCCAGCCCGCGCCGATCCCCGTGATGGTGAACCTGGCCGAGCGGGCCTGGCAGGGTGAGCGCCTGATGCACGTCGCCGTCTTCGTCGCCGAGGATCGCCACAAGTACGAGCGCGAACTGCTGCTGCAACGCCGGCGCGCCGAAGACCTGGCCACCCAGCACGCGCAGGACCAGACCGATCTCGCCGTGGCGCGCGCGCAGGCGGAGGACCGCGCGCTGTTTGCCGAGCAGATGGTCGGCATCGTGAGCCATGACCTGCGCAACCCGCTGTCGGCCATCCACATGAGTGCGGTGCTGATGGGGATGGGCACGTTGTCGGACACCCAGCGGACCGCGCTCGCCCGCGTCGAACGTTCCGTCGGGCGCGCCGAACGGCTGATCGCGGACCTCCTGGACTTCACCCAGGCGCGGCTGGGCAAAGGCATCTCGGTGCGCCTCGTCAGGGTGGACCTGAACGAAGTGGTGGCGGACTGCATCGGTGAGTTGAGTGCGGCGTTTCCGGAGCGCCGCATTGTTCATGCGGGTTCAGCCGTCGCCTGCCAGGCCGATGCGGACCGCATCGCGCAGGCCCTCGGCAACCTGGTCGCGAACGCCGCGCACTATGGCTCGCCGGACAGCCCCGTGACCGTGACGGTCGCCCGGCAGGAGGGGCGCTGCATGCTGTCCATCCACAACCATGGCGACCCCATCCCGCCCGCGTTGCGCGATGCGCTCTTCGAACCCATGATCCGGGGCACCACCAAGGTGGCGCAGGCGCGCGGCGTCGGTCTGGGCCTGTACATCGTGCGCGAGATCGCCAAGGCCCATGGCGGATCCGTGCAGGTCGAATCGGAAGCCGAACGCGGCACGACATTCACGCTCTCGCTCCCGCTCGCCGGGCCATGAGGCACACCCCGATGCATCTTCCTTCCTCTTGCCTCGCCGTCCTCGTGACGTTCGCCCTGGCGGCCTGTGGCGGTGGCGGCGGCAGCGGTGGCGGCCCGGCCGACCCCACCGCAACGCGCGGCGCGCTGCTGGAACCCCCTGTCCAGGTGGGCACATCCACGGCCACAGCGCTGGGCAACGGCGCCCGCTGCGACGTCCGCGTCCTGGCGCTGAACTACCGGACGCCCGGCGTGGATGGCGCCGCGTCGAATGCATCGGCCGCGCTGCTGCTGCCGGCGGGGGCGTGCGCGGCGCAGAGCCATCCGCTCGTCGCCTACGCGCGCAGCACCGAAGTGAACCGGGCGCGCACGCTGGCGGACACCGCCGACCGGGAGACGGCGATGCTGGCCGCGACCTATGCCGGCCACGGCTATGCCGTCGTAGCCATCGACTATCTCGGTTTCGCCAAGTCCACGCATGCTTTCCACCCGTACCTGCATGCGGACAGCGAGGCCACGACGCTCGTCGACGCGATCCGCGCCGCCCGCAACGCCTCCGCCCTGCAAGGCGCCGCGTTGTCCGGCAAGGTCATGCTGGCCGGCTACTCGCAGGGGGCGCACGCGTCGATGGCGGCGCAACGGCAGATCGAGCAATCGCACGCCGGCGAGATCAACCTGGTGGCAGGCGCGCACCTGGCCGGCCCTTACAACCTCTCCGGCCTGCTCGCGAGCGGCGCCGACATCACAGGGGTCCAGTACTTCCTGCCGTTCCTCGTGACCAGCTGGCAGAAGATCTACGGCAACGCCTATGCCGACGTGCGCCAGGCTTTCCGCGATCCCTATGCCGCCTACATCGAGTCGCTGCTGCCCCATCCGACGCACACCTTCGAGTCCCTGCGGACCAGCGGGCTGCTGCCCGGCTCCGACGTGTCGGCAAGGCAGGCGCGCGACCTGCTGTTCCAGCCGGCCTACCTGGCGGCCATGCAGACCGACCCGGCGCATCCGCTGCGTGTGGCGGCACGAAGGAACGACTTGCTGGGCTGGTCACCGCGTGCGCGCACATTGCTGTGCGGCGGCGCCGCCGACCCCACGGTCTCGCCAGCCTTGCACCAGAACGTGCTCAAGGCCGACTTCGACAGCCGCGGCGTCACCACGGTGAGCTCGGTCGATGTCGATGCGGCCATCCGCGCCGCCCATGGCACCAACGGCCAGGCACCCGCGGACCCGGCCAGCCCCGCCCATGCAGCGTACTTCGCCGCGTACCACACGGATTTCGAACCGCCGCTTTGCCACGGCCAGGCCCGCGCGCTCTTCGACACGCTCCGCTAATTGGGGTCAGATTCCAATTTCCCTGCTGCCAGCTTCATTGCGCCGCCGGTGCAAGAATGCGGCGGATGAAAACCCAGCAAGCAAAGGCGCAGCGCTTCGAACAGCTGCACGCGGGCACCCAGTGCTTCCTCATTCCCAACCCGTGGGACACCGGCTCGGCCCGCCTGCTGGAGCACATGGGGTTCGAGGCGCTGGCGTCCACCAGCGCCGGGTTCGCGTTCTCGCGCGGCAAGCCCGACATGAGCGTCACGCGCGAGGAGAAGATGCTGCACCTGCGCGAGCTGTGCGCCGCGACGAACCTGCCGGTCAGCGCCGATCTCGAGAACGGTTACGGGCACAAGCCGGAAGACGCGGCAGAGACGATCCGGCAGGCTGCGCTGGCCGGCGTCGTCGGCGGCTCCATCGAGGATTCGACTGGCGACGCGGCCAACCCGATCTACGACATCGACGCGGCCACCGACCGGATTCGCGCGGCGGTCGCGGCGGCGCGATCAACCGGCTTCAAGTTCATGCTCACGGCGCGTGCCGAGAACCACCTGTGGGGCCGCAACGACCTGCCGGACACGATCCGCCGGCTGCAGGCCTACCAGGAGGCCGGCGCGGACGTGCTGTTCGCGCCCGGCCTGAAGACGCTCGAGGACATCCGCACGGTGCTCGCCGCCATCGACCGGCCGCTCAACGTCATCATGGGCAGCGTGCCGCTCACCCTGGCGCAGCTGCAGGAAGCCGGCGTGCGCCGCCTGAGCGTGGGCGGCTCCCTCGCGCGGGTCGCCTACGGGTCGATGATGGCGGCCGCCAGGAAAATGCTGGAGCAGGGCGACTTTGCTTTCGCCAAGGACATGCCGCCCCACAAGGTCTTCAACGACATCTTCAAGGGTTGACCGGCGCGCCACGCGTGCCCGCGCGGTGCGACCGTCGATCGCGGCCTGGACCTAAGGTTTGGCGCCGGCGCCCATGTGCGCCGAATACAGCTTCTGCATGCCGCCCAGCCAGCGGTCGTAGTCCTGGCCCTTGTTCAGGAAGTACTTGGCCACCTCGGGGTGGGGCAGGGCGAGGAACTTCTCCTCGCGCATGGTCTGGGTCACGACTTCCGCCACCTGCTCGGGCGTGAGGACGCCGTCAAGCCCGGCCGAACCGGTCCCGCCGGCGGTCATGTCCGTCTGCACCGACTGCGGACACAGGCAGGACACGCGAACGCCCTGGCGCCCATAGGCGATGCGCAGCCATTCCGCGATGGCGACCGCCGCGTGCTTGGTGACGCCGTAGGGTGCCGATTCCACGATGTTCAGCAGCCCCGCCGCTGAAGCCGTGATCACGAAATAGCCTTCGCCGCGGGCCACCATCTCGGGCACCACGGCGCGTGCCGCCCAGATGTGGGCCATCCCGTGCACCTGCCACATCTTGTCCCACAAGGCATCCTCGAGGTCGATGCCGCCCGGCTTGCCGAGGATCCCCGCATTCGAGAAGTAGATGTCGACCTGGCCGAAACGCTCGCGCGTGGCGTGGACGAGCTGCTGGATGTCGGCCTCCCGGCTGACGTCGCATTTCATCGCCACCGCTTGCGCGCCAATGCCCGCCGCGACGCCCTGCGCGCGCTCGAGGTTCAGGTCGGCCACGACGACGCCGCGTGCGCCCTGCCGCGCCCAATGCTGGGCCATCCCCGCGCCGATGCCGCTCGCGCCGCCGGTGACGATGGCCACCTTGTCCCGAATTTCCATGTTGACCTCCAGTCGCCCCAAGTATGGCGTGGCGGTGCAGGCGCGCCAGCCGCCCAAGTGACAGCAGCGTCCTACAGGCGCCGTGGTTGAGCCTTCCTAGGATGAATTTTTGCAAACGATCAGGAGATTTCCCATGTCCGACGACAAGACCCAATCCGGCGGCCAGGACCGCGAACGCGTCAACGTCAACCAGGAGTACGAATTGCGTGACTGGGCCAACAGCCTCAACACGACCCCGGAGCGCCTGAAGGAAGCCGTGCAGGCCGTGGGGGACCGCGCCGAGAAAGTCCGCGAGTACTTGCGGGGCAAGTAAGCGGCCGGCGCGCGCTGCGCCGGGGGCGCGCCTGCATGCGACGGGTGCGGCCTCCGACACCAGCGCGACGATGGCGTCCTACGCCGCGGTCCGCGCCGAATGGCGAACATGGCATCCAGTGAAAACACACGGAGTACCCGACATGACCGCCGCAACGCAGGACACGCAGACCGATTACTGGCACGACCAAGCGGACGAGCCGCGGATCTGCGTCGACGCCCGCATCGATCCGCACGTGCATGAGGCCTACTGGCAGAGCGTGTATTGGGGTGAGTCCTACTACCGCCGGGAATACGACTTCGAAGACTACGCGCCCGCCTACTGCGTCGGCTACATCGGCTACGCTCAGTACGGCGGCTGTTTCGACGACGCTGAAAAGTCCCTGTGCGCGAACTGGTTCCGCATCAAGGGCGGTTCACGGTTGAGCGTCGAAGAAGCCCTGCAAGCCATCCGTGCCGCCTGGGCGCACGCGGAGCAGGCCGAACGCGGCGCCGCGACGGCGACGCGCGAGGAAGCGGAAGACGAAGCCGAACTGCTGGAACTCGCGGGCAGCGTGATCGCCAGCCGCCGGGCGCCGGCGGGCCGGCGGGCGATGGCTACGGCTTGAGCGAAAGCGATCGGGTCAGCGCGTCCAGGAAGGGCGCCTGGCCCGGGATGAGCTTGTAGCGGGCCTCATCGAGCCCAAACCACGCGACCCGGTCGATCTCGGGGAACGACTGTTGCCGCCCGGACCGGGGCGGCCATTCCATTTCGAAGAGATCGCTGCGCAGGGCGGCCGGGTCGGCATTGCCTTCGAAGGCCCAGGCGCTGATGCGCTTGCCGCTTTTTTGCCGGACTTCACCCAGAGGCTCGAACGGAGGCTGGCAAGGGAAGCCGGTTTCCTCCACGAATTCACGGCAGGCGGCCTCCAGCGGCGCTTCGGTCTCGTCGTATTCACCCTTGGGCAACGTCCAGGCGCCGAGGTCCTTGCGGGCCCAGAAGGGCCCGCCCGGATGGGCCAGCAGCACTTCGACGGCATCGCCTTGGCGGCGATACATCAGCAAACCGGCGCTGCGGGGAATGGCCACGTACGCAGTCTACGTCGGCAGGGCGGGAGGCAGGTTGTCCGCGGAGTCTTCGTCGGTGAGGTCGAACCCCTGCTGCTTGCGCTTGCGGATCAGCGCTTCCAGGGCCGTATTGGAACCTTCGCCGCTGCGCGCCGCCCGGTCACCTCCGGTGGAGCCGTCTTCAGCCGGCGGGAGTTTGCTCTTGCCGTCCTTTGTCATTGGCCGGGCCCCCCGGACGGGTCTTCGTTGTCGCCCGTCAGGCGGCGATGCTGCTTGGTCTGGGTCTTCAGTTGCGCGAGCGCGCTCGCGGCGCCCTCGCCGGAGCTTCCGGCATGTTCCTGCTCCGAGCCGGAGGACGGCTGCTCCTGGCCCCCGCCGGTATCCTGTCTTGAATCGCTGGCGCTGCTCATGTTTCTTCCCTGCCGGAATGCAGTCCCGGCCCATGCGGCGATTCTGGAAAAATGGCTGAGGCTGGCCGGTCAGAAAGCTGATGCGCGTGGTGTAGGAAGACTTCCAATGCCGAGTTCACCCAGCCCGGCGGCCCGCTGGACTTCCACCCGGATTTCCTCGGTCAGGCGCGCCTTCAGCTGCATGAATTCGGGCGCGGTTTTCATCGCATAGTGCCGCGGGTGCGGCAGCGGCACCGGCAGGTCGCATTTGATGCGGCCGGGCCGCGCGCTCATGACCACCGCGCGGTTGCCCATGAAGATGGCTTCGTCGATGTCGTGGGTGACGAACAGCACCGTCTTCTGTTCGGCCTCCCAGATGCCCTGCAGCAATTCCTGCATCAGTTCGCGGGTCTGGTGGTCCAGCGCGCCGAAAGGTTCGTCCATCAGCAGGATGCGGGGTGCGTTGGCCAGCGCACGGGCCAGGGCGGTGCGCTGCTGCATGCCGCCGGAGAGCTGCTTCGGGAAGTGGTTCTCGAATCCGTTCAGCCCCACCTTGGCGATGAACTGGCGGGCCAGCGCGTGCTGGTCGGCCAGCGGCATGCCTTTCTCGCGCAGGCCGAAGCACACGTTCTGCAGCACCGTGAGCCAGGGGAACAGCGTGTAGCTCTGGAAGACCATGCCACGGTCGGCGCCCGGCCCGGCCACCGGTTTGCCGTCCAGGGCGATGCTGCCGGTCGTGGGGCTGTCCAGCCCGGCCACCATGCGCAGCAAGGTGCTCTTGCCGCAGCCGGAGGGGCCGAGGATGGTGATGAAGTCGTTCTCTTCGACCTGCAGATCGGTCGCCTGCAGGGCCACTGTGCCGCCGGTGAAAGTCTTGGAGACCCCGGAAATATGGAGAACGCTCATCTGGACAGCTGCGCCCACGGGTAGAGTTTGCGGTTGAAGGCCTTGAAGGCGAAGTCGGTCACCAGGCCGATGAGGCCGATGACGATGATGCCGAAGATGATCTGGTCGGTGGCCAGCAGCGACTGGCTGTCGGTGATCATGTGCCCGATGCCGCTGGACGCGCCGATCAGCTCCGCCACGATCACGTAGGTCCAGGCCCAGCCCAGCACCATGCGCAGGGTCTCCGCAATTTCCGGCGCGCTGGAAGGAAGCAGCACGCGCGTGACAATGCCGCGGTCGCCGGCGCCCAGCGTGTAGGCGGCCTCGACCAGGTCGCGCCGGGTGTTGCCCACGCTTACCGCGACCATCAGCACCAGCTGGAAAAAAGAGCCGATGAAGATGACCGCCAGCTTCTGCGCCTCGCCGATGCCCGCCCAGAGGATCAGGAGCGGGATGAAGGCCGAGGCCGGCAGGTAGCGCGCGAAGCTCACGAACGGCTCGAAGAAGGCTTCGATGGGCTTGTAGGCGCCCATCAGCACGCCGAGCGGAACCGCGAGCACCGCGGCGATCGCGAAGCCGCCGAACACCCGCCAGATGGTCATGCCGATGTCCTTGGCGAAGCCCTGCTTGAGGAGCAGGTCATAGCCGGACTTCACCATGGTGATGGGGTCGGCGAGGAAGGTCTTGGAGACGAACCCGCCCAGCGTGGCGGCAGCCCACACGGCGACGAACAGCACGAAGAAGCCGACCCCCAGCGCGATGCGCGTGCCGGGGGCGACGGGTTGCAGGGGGCGCAAGTTACCGGATGAAGGTCGTGTCGGCCAGCTTGCTCAGGTCCGGGATGGCCCGGATCACGCCCGCTTCCAGCAGCAGGTCGGCCGCTTCCTTGGTGAACGCCGCGTGCTCGCCCGCGAAGAACTTCTGGTTGGCCGCCTTGTCCTGCCAGCGCAGGAAGCTGGCCGATTTGCCGAATGCCTCGCCGGTCTGCTTGACGTCGGCGCCCATGATCTCGTAGCTCTTGGCCGGGTCCTTCTTGATCATCTCGACGGCCTCGAAATAGCTGTCGGCCAGCGCCTTGGCGGCCTTGGCGTTGTCCGTCAGGAACTTGGGGGCGCAGCCGAAGGTGTCCATCACCATCGGGTAGTCGAGCGTGGTGGCGAGGATCTTGCCGGCTTCCGGCTTGGCGCGCACGGCCGACAGGTAGGGCTCGTAGGTCATGGCGGCATCGAGATCGGCCACGCCCGCAAGGATGGCGTTGGCGGCGGGCTGCGGCTCCATCGTCGTGACCTTCACGTCCTTCACCGACATGCCGTTCTTCTTCAGCATCCAGGCGAGGGCGAAATACGGGGACGTGCCGGGAGCGCTGGCGCCAATGGTCTTGCCCTTCAGGTCGCTGATCTTCGCGATCCCAGGCTTCACCACCATGCCGTCGGCGCCGTAGCTCTTGTCCAGTTGGAAGATTTGCGTGGTGGCGACGCCGGCGGCGTTCCAGACCACCCAGGTTTCCACCGTGGTGGCGGCGCACTGGATGTCGCCGGAGGCGATGGCCAGGTGGCGGTCCTTCTGCGGGATCTTCTTGATCGTCACGTCCAGGCCGTTCTTCTTGAAGATGCCGGCTTCCTTGGCCAGCGTGAGCGGCGCGAAGCCGGTCCAGCCCGAGATGCCGATGGCGACTTTGGTTTCCTGCGCCTGCACCGCGGTGGCGGCGAACGCGGCGAGCGACAGGGCGAGCAGCTTCTTCATGGGATTCTCCGATTCGTGGGAAGGTAGGGAACTCTATGCAACCGTCATGCCAGATGCAATGCGTGCAACTCCGGGATGGCGCTTTCGATGGCGTGGCCGATGTCGCCGCTGCAGACCAGGTGGTGCACGGCTTCCATGTCGCGGGCCAGGCTGCGGTCGGCCATCATCGCCGGCGAGACGCTGCGCAGCAGGCGCAGCACGCCTTCCAGCCCCGGCGAGCTTTGCAGCGGCCGCAGGAATTCGATCCCCTGCGCGGCGGCCAGCAGCTCGATGGCGACGATGTGGGCGGTGTTGCGTAGCATCGGTCCCAGGCGCCGGGCGGCGAAGGTGGCCATGCTCACGTGGTCTTCCTGGTTGGCCGAGGTCGGCAGGCTGTCCACGCTGGCGGGGTGCGCCAGCGACTTGTTCTCCGAAGCGAGCGCGGCCGCCGTGACGTGCACGATCATGAAGCCGGAGTTCAGCCCCGGCTCGGGCGTCAGGAAGGGCGGCAGTCGGGAAACCACCGTGTCGACCAGCATGGCGACGCGGCGCTCCGAAATCGCGCCGATCTCCGCGATCGCCACGGCCAGCGCATCGGCGACCAGCGCGACCGGTTCGGCGTGGAAGTTCCCGCCGGAGATCATCTCGCCTTCCGCCGCGAACACCAGCGGGTTGTCGGTGACGGCGTTGGCTTCGCGGACCAGCACCTGCGCCGCGTAGCGCATCTGGTCCAGGCAAGCTCCCATCACCTGCGGCTGGCAGCGCAGGCAATAGGGGTCCTGCACGCGGTCGTCGTTTTCCAGGTGGGAGCGGCGGATTTCGCTGCTGGCCGTGAGCGCGCGGTAGGCCGACGCGCAGGCGATCTGGCCCGGCTGGCCGCGCACGGCATGGATGCGCGGGTCGAAAGGCGCGTCGCTGCCGCGGGCGGCGTCCAGCGTCAGGCCGCCGGCGATCACGGCCGCCTCGAACACGCGGTCGGCGGTGAGCAGGGCGTCGATGGCCAGCGCCGTCGACACCTGCGTGCCGTTGATCAGGGCCAGGCCTTCCTTGGCGCCGAGCACCAGCGGCTTCAGGCCGGCGCGTTCCAGCGCGTGCGCCGCCGGCATGCGTTCGTTGTCGTAGAAGACTTCGCCTTCGCCGATCAGGGGCAGGCTCAGGTGGGCGAGCGGCGCGAGATCACCCGATGCGCCCACGGAGCCCTGGCAGGGAATCACCGGAATCACGCCGCGGTTGTGCAGGGCCAGCAACCCATCGATGACTTCCTCCCGCACCCCCGAGTAACCGCGCGCCAGGCTGGCGGCCTTCAGCAGCAGGATCAAGCGCACGACGCGCTGCGACAAGGGCTCGCCGACACCGACGGCGTGCGAGCGCAGCAGCTTGAGCTGCAGCAGGGCCAAGTCTTCCCTGGCGATGCGTTGCGTGGCGAGCTTGCCGAAGCCGGTGTTGACGCCGTAGACCGGTGCGTCGCCTTCGGTGGCGCGCCGCACCTGTTCGGCGCTGGCGGCAATGACGGCGCGGCAGGACGGTGCCAGCGCGACCTGCAAAGGCTCGGGGGCGCACAGCCGGCGCAGCTGCGCCAGGGAGAGCTCGCCGGGAACGAGGATTTCCGGTCCTGGCACGCTCAACCGATCATCGGCAGGTTCAACTTCTGCTCGCGCGCGCACTCCGCCGCGATCTCGTAGCCGGCATCCGCGTGGCGCATCACGCCTGTGGCGGGGTCGTTGAACAGCACCCGTTCGATCTTCTCCGCCGCTTCAGCCGTGCCGTCGCAGACGATCACCACGCCCGCGTGCTGCGAATAGCCCATGCCAACGCCGCCGCCGTGGTGCAGGCTGACCCAGGTGGCACCGCTCGCGGTGTTCAGCAGCGCATTCAGCATCGGCCAGTCGCTCACCGCGTCGCTGCCGTCGCGCATGGCTTCGGTTTCGCGGTTGGGCGAGGCGACCGAGCCGCTGTCCAGGTGGTCGCGGCCGATCACGATGGGCGCCTTCAGCTCACCGTTCTTCACCATCTCGTTGAACGCCAGGCCCGCAATGTGCCGTTCGCCCAGGCCGATCCAGCAGATGCGAGCGGGCAGGCCCTGGAAGGCGATGCGCTCGCCCGCCATGTCCAGCCAGCGATGCAGGGATTCGTTCCGCGGGAACAATTCCTTCAGCTTGGCGTCGGTCTTGCGGATGTCTTCCGGGTCACCGGAGAGCGCGACCCAGCGGAACGGACCGACGCCGCGGCAGAACAGCGGACGGATGTACGCCGGCACGAAGCCAGGATAGGCGAAGGCGTCGGCCACGCCGAAGTCCTGTGCGACCTGGCGCAGGTTGTTGCCGTAGTCGACGGTGGGAACACCCATGGCGTGGAAGGCCAGCATCGCGCGCACGTGCACGGCACACGATTCGCCCGCGGCCTGCGTCAAGGCCGCGTGCTGCGCCGGATCTTTCTGCGCGGCCTGCCATTGTTCGACCGTCCAGCCCGCGGGCAGGTAGCCATTGATGATGTCGTGCGCCGAGGTCTGGTCGGTCACGATGTCGGGCCGGAGCCCGCCGGCCTGGGCGCGCCGCGCCAGCTCCGGCACGATCTCGGCGGCATTGCCGCACAGGCCAATGGACACGGCCTCCTTGCGCGCCGTGTGGTGCGCGATCAGGGCCAGCGCTTCGTCCAGGTCCTTGGCCTGCTTGTCGAGATACTTCGTGCGCAGCCGGAAATCGATGCGCGACTGCTGGCATTCGATGTTGAGCGAGCAGGCGCCGGCGAACGAAGCCGCGAGCGGTTGTGCGCCGCCCATGCCGCCCAACCCGGCCGTCAGCACCCAGCGGCCGGCGAGGCTGCCGCCGTAGTGCTGGCGCGCCGCTTCGGCGAAGGTCTCGTAGGTGCCCTGGACGATGCCCTGGGTGCCGATGTAGATCCAGCTGCCGGCCGTCATCTGGCCGTACATCATCAGGCCCTGGCGGTCGAGCTCGTTGAAGTGTTCCCAGGTGGCCCACTTGGGCACCAGGTTGGAATTGGCGATGAGCACCCGCGGCGCCCCCGGGTGCGTGCGGAACACCCCGACCGGCTTGCCGGATTGCACCAGCAGCGTTTCATCGGGCTGCAGCTTTTTCAGGGTGGCGAGGATCGCCTCGAAGGCCGGCCAGTTGCGCGCCGCCTTGCCGATGCCGCCGTAGACGACCAGCTCGTCCGGGTTCTCGGCGACCGCCGGGTCCAGGTTGTTCTGGATCATCCGGTACGCGCCCTCGATCTGCCAGTTGGCGCAGCTGAGCTGCGTGCCGTGCGGGGACTTGACCGGGCGCGGCCCGGCGGCCAGGTAGGCGGACTGGGAGTGGTCGGACACGGCGGGCTCCTGATACGAATTCGCAGGCATCCTAGTTGTCTATACAACTTGTGTCAACCGGGGTTATCATCCCGGCCATGCAGAAAGACGTGGTGCCCGCCTATGAGCAGGTCAAAGCCTGGGTGCGGCAGCATATCGCCAGGGGCGACTGGAAGCCGGGCGACCCCGTGCCGAGTGAAAGCGCCCTCATGGAGCAGTTCGGCATCAGCCGCATGACGGCGAACCGCGCCCTGCGCGAACTCGCCGCCGAGGGGCTGGTGACGCGTGTCCAGGGTTCGGGCACCAAAGTGGCCCAGCTGCACCGCATCTCGTCGCAGCTCGTCATTCGCGACATCCACGAAGAGGTGGCCGAGCGCGGTCACGTGCACACCACGCGCATCCTGGAAGTCACGGAGGAAAAGGCCGGCCCGGCCGTCGCCGAGTCGCTCGGGCTGCGCAAGGGCGCGCGGGTGTTCCATACCATCCTGGTGCACATGGAGAACGGCGTGCCCATCCAGTACGAGGACCGCTACGTGAATCCCGCGGCGGCGCCGGACTACCTGAACACCGATTTCACCCAGACCTCGCCCACGCTGCACCTGCTGCAGCACGCACCCCTGACCGAGGCGAGCTATTCGATCGAGGCCTGCCTGCCCAACGAGGTGGAGGCGCGCGAACTCGGCATCCGGCGCGGCGAGCCCTGTCTGGTCATGATGCGGCGCACCGTGAGCGGCGCCCACGCGGCCAGCGTGGCGCGGCTGGTGTATCCCGGCGCCCGGTACAGCATCGCGGGGCAGTTTCAGGCATGAGGTGGAATGTCGTCACGCTCGCCGAAGTCGCGGCCAGCCCCTGGCGCAATGGCGGCGGCGTGACGCGCGAGCTGCTGGCCTGGCCGGCCGTTGCCGATTGGGAACTGCGGGTCTCGGTTGCGGACATCGCTTCGGATGGCCCGTTTTCCGCCTATCCCGGCATCGAGCGCTGGTTCGCCGTGCTGGAGGGTGGCGCGGTGCGGCTGCGGGTGGGGCAGGACGAGCACACGCTCGATGCGGACAGCGCGCCGTTGCGATTCGATGGCGCGGCGCCGGTCGATTGCCGCGTGGCCGCTGACGGCACGCGCGACTTCAACCTGATGGCACCGCCGGGGCGAGCGCTGCTGCGCAGAACCGCCGGCCCGCAGCGCTTTGAACCGCAGGTGCCCGCGATCGTCGGCGTGTATGTGCACGCGAATGCGGCGCAGGTCGCTTGCGGTCCGGCGGCGGCCGACCTGCGGCCCGGCAGCTTCGCCTGGCTGCAGACGGAAGGTCCCGCCTCGGTGCAGTTGCAAGCCACCCAGGCCCTATGGATCGAGTTCCGCCTGTGAGCATCGCGCTCTGGCACCGGTGTTCGGTGGCGACCATGGCGCGCGGTTCGCCCTACGGCCTGGTCGAGGATGCGGCCCTGGTCGTCGAGGACGGTCGAATTGCGTGGCTGGGGCCACGCGCCGCTTTGCCGGCGGAATGGGATGCGCAGGCCCAAGCGCGGCACGATTGCGGCGGTGCGCTCATCACGCCCGGCCTGATCGATTGCCACACGCACCTCGTCTACGGCGGCGACCGGGCGCACGAGTTCGAACTCCGGCTGAATGGCGCCAGCTATGAAGACATCGCCCGTGCGGGCGGCGGCATCGCTTCCACGGTGCGCGCGACGCGCGCGGCTTCGGAGGACGAGCTGCTGGAGCAGAGCCGGGTCCGCCTGCGCGCGCTGAAAGCTGAGGGTGTGACGACCGTCGAGATCAAGTCCGGCTACGGCCTCTCGCTGGCCGAGGAGCGCAAGTGCCTGCGCGTGGCGCGCCGGCTGGGCCAGGAAGAGGGAGTCGCCGTGCGCACGACCTTTCTCGGCGCCCACGCGTTGCCGCCGGAATTCGCCGGCCGCGCGGACGACTACATCACCGAAGTGCTGAACATGCTGCCCGCCTTGCATGGCGAAGGCCTGGTCGATGCCGTCGATGCGTTCTGCGAACGGATCGCCTTCAGTCCTGAGCAGACCGCCCGGGTGTTCGAGGCCGCGAGTTCCCTCGCGTTGCCGGTGAAGCTGCACGCCGAACAATTGAGCGACAGTGGCGGCGCGGCGCTGGCCGCGCGCTACGGCGCCTTGAGTTGCGACCACCTCGAGTGGTTGAGCGAGGAGGGTGCCCGCGCGATGGCCGCCGCCAACTCGGTGGCGGTGCTGCTGCCCGGCGCCTTCTACTTCCTGCGCGAAACGCGGCTGCCGCCGGTGGACCTGTTGCGCTCTCAGGGTGTGCCGATCGCCGTGTCGACCGACTGCAACCCGGGCAGTTCGCCCTGTACCTCGCTGCTGCTCATGCTGAACATGGCCTGCACGCTGTTCCGGCTGACTCCCGAGGAAGCGCTGGCGGGAGTGACGCGCGCGGCTGCGCGCGCCCTGGGATTGACCGATCGCGGTACGCTTGCCCCCGGGCAGCGCGCCGACTTCGTCCTGTGGGACGTCGCGCGGCCCGCGCAACTTTGCTATGCCATCGGCGCCAATCCGCGGCGCCAGACCGTCGCTGGAGGACTGGCCGCATGACCTTCGACCTGCATACCGGCACGGCCCCGCTGCTGGTCAGCATGCCACACATCGGCACCGAGATCCTGCCGGAGCTGGTCGGCGGGTACGTGCCTCGCGCCATCGACGTCGAGGACACCGACTGGCACCTGGCCCGGCTCTACGACTTCCTGGATGAATTCGGCGCCAGCGTGCTGACGCCCCGGCTCTCGCGCTACGTGATCGACCTGAACCGGCCGCCCGACGACGCGCCCATGTATCCCGGCGCCTCGAACACCGAGCTGTGCCCGACCCGCTTCTTCACTGGCGAACCGCTGCATGTCGAAGGCGGCGCGCCCGACGCCGCGGAGCGGCAGCGACGCCGCGAGCAGCACTGGCAGCCTTACCACGACGCACTGGCGGCCGAGCTGGCGCGGTTGAAGTCCCTGCACGGCTTCGCCGTGCTCTGGGACGCGCACAGCATCCGCTCGCAGATCCCCTGGCTGTTCGAAGGCCTGCTGCCCGACCTCAACATCGGCACCGCGGGCGGTGCGAGCGCGCACCCGTCCATCGCGGCCGCCGTCACCGCGGCGGCGGCGCGCGCGCCTGGGGCGACCCACGTGCTCAACGGGCGGTTCCAGGGCGGCTACATCACGCGCCACTACGGGCGGCCGGCGGAGCACGTCCACGCCGTGCAGCTCGAGATGACGCAGAAGCTGTACATGGCCGAAACCTTTCCCTTCGTCTACGACGAGCTGAAGGCTGCCGCCATCCGGCCCACGCTGCGCTCCATGGTGGGCGCGGCGCTGGAGGCGGCGCAGAGGCTGCATGGCGGCTGAAGGCCAGCGCTTCTTCGCGCCCCGCGCCTGGGTGGCGGGCGCCTGGGCGAACGACGTCCTGCTGCAGACGGATGCATTCGGCCTCTGGAGCCAGGTGACGCCGGACAGCGCGGCCGAGGGCGCGGCGCATGGGGTCCAGCGCCTGGCCGGCCCGGTGCTGCCCGGCCTGGTGAATGCCCACAGCCACGCCTTCCAGCGCGCCATCGCCGGGCTGACGGAGCGCAGCGGCGGCGGCGAGGACGACTTCTGGCGCTGGCGCGACCGCATGTACAGCGCGGCGCTGCGCGTGTCGCCGGCCCAGGTGGAAGCCATCGCGGCCTACCTGTACGCGGAGCTGCTGCGTGCCGGCTACACGCAGGTGTGCGAGTTCCACTACCTGCACAACGACGTCGATGGCCGGGCCTACGCGCAGCCGCTGGAGATGGCGCTGGCGCTCGCGCGCGCGGCCCGCCGCGTGGGCATCGGGCTGACGCTGCTGCCCACGCTCTACATGCGCAGTGGCTTCGGTGCCCCGGGTTTGCGCGAGGACCAGCGGCGCTTCGCTTCCACGCCGGAATCCGTGCTGCGCATCGCGGACGGCCTGGGTGGGGAAGGGCCGCTGGTGAATGCGGGCGTGGCGCTGCACTCGTTGCGGGCGGTGGACCAGGCCGCACTGGCCGAAGCGTCCGCGGGTGCCGGCCGGCGCCCGATCCACATCCACATCAGCGAGCAGCGGCGCGAGGTGGAGGATTGCATCGAGACCCACGGCATGCGGCCCATCGAATGGCTGGTGCGAAACGCGCCCGTGGACGAGCGCTGGAACCTGGTGCATGCAACGCATGCCGACCGCGACGAGCTGGCGGCATTGCGCGCACGCGGAGCGGCGATCGTGCTGTGCCCGACGACAGAAGCGAACCTGGGCGACGGCGTGTTCGACCTGCCGCCCTGGCTGGGCGCCAGCGGGCGCTGGTCGATCGGCTCGGACAGCCACGTCAGCCGCAGCTGGATGGAGGAGCTGCGGCTGCTGGAGTATTCGCAACGGTTCGCGCTGCGCCAGCGCAATGTCGCGGCGCGTGCCGCGCTGACGGAGAGTTCGGCCGGTGCCTTGTTCGAAGGCGCGCTGGAGGGCGGAAGCGCCGCCGCCGGCGTGCCGCTGGCGGGGCTGGCCGTCGGGCAGCGGGCCGATTTCATGGTGCTCGATGCGCAGGCGCCGGCGCTGCTGGGCGTGCCGGACGACCACCTGCTGGATGCGCTGGTGTTCTCCAGCCCCGGCACGGTGCCGCGGCAGGTCTATGTGGCGGGGCGGGCGGTGGAGCCCGCCGATGTCGCGGCGCCTTTCGCCGACGCCATGCGCGCCTTGTGGGCCTGAAGCTGCCTCACATCAGGTTCAGGGGAATCTTCAGGTAAGCCACGCCGTTGGCCTCCGGCGGCGGCAACTGGCCGGCCCGGATGTTCACCTGCACGGCCGGCAGCATCAGCGGCGGCAGGCCCAGGCTCGCGTCGCGTGCGTTGCGCAGGGCGACGAACTCCTCCTCCGTGACGCCGTCGTTCAGGTGGATGTTGTGCCTGCGCTGCTCCGCCACTGTCGTTTCCCAACGCGGCTCGCGGTCGGCCGGCGGTTCGTCGTGGCAGACGAAGAGGCGCGTGGCCGGCGGCAATTGCAGCAGCCGGCGCACCGAGCGATAGAGCTGGGCCGCGCTGCCGCCGGGGAAATCGCAGCGGGCCGTGCCGAGATCCGGCATCAACAGGGTGTCGCCCACGAAGACGATGTCCCCGAACTGGTAGGCCACGCAGGCCGGCGTGTGGCCGGGCACCGTGATCGCCTTTCCGGCAAGCTGGCCGACGGAGAAGGTTTCACCGTCGGCGAACAGCTTGTCGAACTGGCTGCCATCGGTCGCGAAATCGTCTTCCAGGTGGAACAGTTCCTTGAACACCACCTGCACCTCCACGATCTTGCGGCCCGCCGCGATGCGCCCGCCCAGCAGCTCGCGCAGCCAGGCGGCGGCGCTCAGGTGGTCCGCATGCGCGTGCGTTTCCAGGATCCACTCGAGTTGCAGCCGGTGCTCGGCCAGGAAGGCCATCACCCGTTCCGCCGAGGCGGTGCTGGTGCGCCCCGAGCTCGCGTCGTAATCCAGCACCGGGTCGACGATCGCGCATGGGGCATCCGGGCGCTCGTAGAGGACGTAGGTGACCGTGCCGGTGGCGGCATCTCGGAAGGGCTGGACCAGGGGCGTCATGGCGCTGCGTTACGCGTACTTTCGACGGATGTTTCGGAATGTACATCCGCCGGCCGCCACCCGGTCAGGCTGGGGCGCGGCCCTGCAGTGCGCTCGGCGGTTGCCCCATCGCTGCCTTGAACATCGCGGTGAAGGCGCTGTCGCTCGCATAGCCGCTGGCGGCGGCCACATGGCTCACCGGGACACCGCGGGCCAGCAAGGGCAGGGCGTGCGCAAGCACCGCCTGCTGGCGCCACTGCTGGTAGCTCGTGCCGAGCTCATCGCGAAAGAGCCGCGCCATCGTCCGCTCGCTGGCCCCGACGTCGGCGGCCCACTGCGCCAGCGTGGCACGCTCCGCGGGCGCGCGCAGCACCGATTCGCACAGGGCCCGCAGCCGCTTGTCGCCGCCTTGCGCGGGCGGCATCGGCACGCCCAGTGGCTGCGTCGCCGCCCTGGCGAGTTCGTCCAGCACCAGCCGCGTGAGCAGGTCCTGCCGCGGCTGCGGCAGGCGCGGGGCGTCCAGCGCGTGCACCAGCTCGCGCAACAGCGGCGAGACCACCAGCACCCGGCAACCCCCCCAGCCCGCGGGCGTGGCCGAGTCGTCGATGTACAGGGTGCGGAACTGCGCATCTTCCAGCACGTGCACGGAATGGCGCGCGCCCGGTGCGATCCAGACGGCGCGCGATGGCGGGACGATGTAGGTGACTTCGCCGGCCGCGTCGCCAGGGGCGGCGGCTGTCACTTGCACGATTCCGGTGGCGCAATAGGCAAGCTGCGCCCACGCGTGCCGGTGCGGATCGAAATGGGTGTCGGCGGGCATGGTGCGGGAGCGCACCCGCACCGGGCGCGCGCGATCGGGCGTGAACGGATCGGTGTCGCCGACGGGGGTGGCGCGGCTGGCACGAGGCACGGTTACAGGCATTGGCTGATTTTCGCCGAAAGCTGTCCTTCTGTCGCATTTCAGAAAGCCCGTGCGCGACTACGATTTGAGCCATGAGCACACCCAGCAATGCGCTGCCTTTGTCCGCCGTCCCGCTGCGGCAGGACGCCGGCGTCATCGGACTCGTGGGCATCGCCCACATGATCAGCCACTTCAGCCAGCTCCTGCTGGCGCCGCTGTTTCCCTGGCTGAAGGACGCGTTCAACGCCAGCTACATCGAGCTCGGTTTCCTGATGACGCTGTTCTTCGTGGTTTCCTGCGCGGTGCAGGCGGCCTCGGGCTTCCTCGTGGACAAGCATGGGCCGCGGCCGGTGCTGTTCGCCGGGCTGGGCCTGATTGCCGTGGCCGCCTTTGGCTTCGCCATCAGTCCCAATTACTGGTCCATGGCCTTCTTCGCCATCGTCGCCGGCATCGGCAACGGCGTTTTCCATCCGGTGGACTACACGCTGTTGAACCGTAAGGTCAGCGCGCCCCGGTTGGGCCACGCTTACAGCTTCCACGGCATCACGGGCAGCCTGGGCTGGGCGCTGGCGCCCGCGCTGATGGTGCCGATCGCCATTGCGTTCGGGTGGCGGGCCGCGCTGGCATCGGCGGGTGTGTTGACCCTCGTGGTCCTGGGCGTCCTGTTCTGGAAGCGTGATGCGCTGACCCTGCCGGCGGCGCCTGCCGCCAAGCCTGGCACGACGGCTCAGGTGCAGGCCGAAGGCAGCTTCGCCTTCCTGCGCATCCCCGCCGTGTGGATGTGCTTCGCCTTCTTTTTCTTCTATGCCGTGGTGCTGAGCGTGATCCAGGCTTTCGCGCCCGAAGCCGCGCGGCAGCTGCACCAGGTGCCGGTGGGGGTGGCCGCGGCCTGCCTCACCATTTACATGGTGTGCAGCGCCGGAGGCATGGTGCTGGGCGGCTTCCTGGCCTCGGACCCGGCCCGCATCGAGCGTGTCGTGGGCGCGGGCTTCGGCATGGCGGCGCTGATCGCGCTGGCCATCGGCTTCGCACCTGTTCCCGCGATCCTGGTCCCCTTCATGTTCGGCGCCATGGGCTTCGTGAGCGGCATCGCCGGCCCATCGCGCGACCTGCTGGTGAAGAAATCCACGCCCGAAAACGCCAGCGGACGCGTGTATGGCGTCGTCTATTCCGGGCTCGACATCGGGCAGGCGATCGCCCCGCTGATCTTTGGGGCGCTGATGGACCGCCAGAATTACCAGGGCGTCTGGCTGGGGCTGGTCATCATGCAATCCGTGCTGATCGCCAGCGCATTCAATGTGCGCAAGGTGCGGCGCACGGTGCTCGCGCCGGCCTGAAAACCGGCGCGCAACAAGCGCGCGTTATCCTTGCCGGCTATGTATGCCGCCTACTACGGGCTGAAACAGGACCCGTTTTCCATCGCGCCCGACCCGCGCCTGCTGTTCATGAGCGAACAGCACCGCGAAGCGCTGGCGCACCTGCTGTACGGCGTGCAGGGCGGCGGCGGCTTCGTGCTGCTCACAGGCGAGATCGGCACCGGCAAGACGACGGTCTGCCGTTCCTTCCTGGAGCAGGTGCCCCAGCACTGCAATCTCGCGTACATCTTCAATCCGAAGCTCACCGTGATCGAGCTGCTGGAGACGGTGTGCCATGAGTTCGGCATCGAGGTGCGCTCGCGCGACCTGCTGCCGCCCACCGTCAAGGACTACCTCGATCCGCTCAACGCCTTCCTGCTGGCGACGCACGCCGCCGGCCGCAACAACGTGCTGGTCATCGACGAGGCGCAGAACCTCTCGGCCGACGTGCTGGAGCAGCTCCGCCTGCTGACCAACCTGGAGACCAGCGAGCGCAAGCTGCTGCAGATCATCCTGATCGGCCAGCCTGAACTGCGCGAGATGCTGGCGCGGCCCGAACTCGAGCAGCTCGCCCAGCGCGTGATCGCGCGCTATCACCTGGCGGCGCTTGGCGAGGCTGAAACGGCACAGTACATCCGGCACCGGCTGGAAGTCTGCGGGCTGGAGCGCCCGCTGCCGTTCGACCGCGGGGCGCTGCGTCGCATCCACGCGCTGGCGGGTGGGGTGCCGCGCCGCATCAACTTGCTGTGCGACCGGGCGCTGCTCGGCGCCTACGCGGGCGGACAGGCCACGGTGACCAGACGGATCGCGGATCGCGCCGCGGCCGAAGTCTTTCCTGCGCAGACGCGGGCTGCGGGGCCCTGGCGCCGCACCATGCTGGCCGCCGGGCTGGGGCTGGCCGCGGGCGCGGGCCTGCTCGCCGCGGCGACAAAGGTCACGGAGGAGCCGGTGCGGCCGGCGCCGGTGGCCGTCTCGAAACCTGCACCGCCGCCGCCGGTGGCCGTGACGGCATCCGCGCCAGCAATCGTGGCGGCACCCGTGACGGTGCCGACTCCCCCACCGCCCGCGCCCCCTCCCGTCCTCCTGCGCGACGAGAAGCAGGCCTGGCGCGAGCTGGCCCAGTCCTGGAAAGCCGACCCGGCCCAGGGCGAGCCCTGCGCCGCGCTCGCGCGCGAGCAGCTGCATTGCTTCACCCGCAAGCTGAACCTGGCGCTGATCCGCCAATTGGGCCGGCCGGGCATCGTGACGCTGGACGCCGCGACCGGCAAGCCCTCGTACGCGATCCTCTCCGGCCTGACGGAGCAAAGCGCGACCCTGCGCGCCGCCGGCTCGGAGCAGACCGTGACGCTGGCGGCGCTGGCGGAACGCTGGGACGGTGAATTTGCGACGCTGGTCCGCGTGCCTGCCGGTTACCGCGACAGCTTCACCGAAGGCCAGGCCGGGCCCACCGTCGAATGGCTGGCGCAGCGGCTGGCGGGCGCGAAAGGAACTTCACCGCGGCCGGGGCCGCAACGGCTGGATGTGCGGTTGCGCGCCGACGTGCGCGCCTTCCAGGTCGCGCAAGGCCTGCCGGCCGACGGCCACCCCGGGCCCCTGACCTTCATGCAACTCAATCGCGCGAGCGGCGTGGACGAGCCGCGGCTGCGCACGGAACCCTGAGAGCCGCTTTCCATGTCCTACATCCTCGACGCGCTGCGCAAGGCAGATGCCGAACGCGAGCGGGACCCCGCCCGTGGCATCCATGCGCAGCCTGCCGCCTTGCAGCACGGCGCCGACGCTGGGCGGCGCTCGCGCTGGCCTTGGATCGCCGGCATGACGGCGGGTCTGGCCGTCGCTGCTGCATTGGCCTTCTGGCGTCCAGCGCCGCCGGCGGCTTCACCGCCGGTTGCCGGGCCGATCACGCCGATCACGCCGAGCGCGCCTGCGCCTGCGCCCGCGCCGATTCCCGTCCCGGCCGTGCCTGCCGCCGCGGTGCAGCCCGCACCGCCCCCGATGCCCGCGGCCGCACCGCCGGCGGCTCCCGTTGCCGCGGCCGGCCCCGCCGTGGCGCCACGGCGGGTGCCCGTGCTCCCTGCGTCGGCGCCCGCCGCCGCGCCGCCCGGCGCGATGCCTTTGCCCCCGGCCGCGGCCCCCGCACCCGCGGAACGCGTCGTCGCGTTCGCCGACCTGCCGCCCGATGTGCAGCGTGACTTGCCCAAGCTCGTGATCAACGGCGGCGTCCATTCGGAGAACGCCGCGCAACGCATGCTGGTGGTGGGCGGGCAAGTGATGCACGAGGGCGCGGAGCTCGCGCCAGGCCTGGTGCTCGAGCAGATCCGGCCCAAGGCCGCGGTCCTGCGGTTCCGGGGGATGCGGTACAGCGTGCCCTATTGAGCCATGCTGGCGTGGTGCACCGCACCCGCCAGCATGAACAGCGCCGGCAGCACCGCGAGCAGGCCGCGCTGCCAGAGCCGCAGCGCCGGCACGGCGAACACCAGCCCCAACGTGCCCAGGGCGGTCGGGTCCGGCATCCAGCCGAACACCTCGGCCTGCGCCAGGGGCCGTCCGGTCAGCAGCCCGGCCCATGGATAGAGAACGATGGCTCCCAGGGCGGCGGCGAGGCTGGCCCTGCGCATGCGGAGTGAGATGGGGCGTGGCTCAGAGTGCTGGGGCACGAGCCCCACCGCAACGAGCAACGCGCCCTGCACGAGCGCCGCCCCGGCCAGCAGCGGCGCCGCCAGGTGAATCTGCGCGAGCCGATCCCAATAGAACGCCCAGCCGACCCAGAACCAGGCCGCGGCCAGCAACAGCATCATCCACCGCTGGCCACCGGGCCCTTGCCGTGCGGTGATCCACCACGCGGCCAAGCCCAGGATGCCGGCCACCAGCGGGCCCGGCCAGTACTCGCGGTTGTGCAGTTCCACGAAGCGCCAATAGGTGCCCGGCGCGAACATCAGGAAGTCGGACAGGCCATACGACCACCACTCGCTCATCGGGCGCTTCTCACAGGGCCGCGACGTGGGCCGCCATGCGCTGACGCATGGCGGCGTCGGGCATGCGGCCGCGCGCCACGCCCAGGTTCTCCCGCACGTGGTCGACGCGGCTGGTGGCCGGGATGGCGCAAGTCACCGCCGGATGCGACACCACGAACTTCAACGCGAACTGCGCCCAGGAGGAGCAACCGGCCTCCGCGGCCCAGGGCGGCAACGGGTGGCGCTGCAGCTGCCGCAGCAGCGCGCCTTCGCGGAACGGCCGGTTCGCGAGCACGGCGATGCCACGGTCCCGCGCCAGGGGGAGCAGCCTGGCCTCGGCCTCCCGGTCGAGGATGTTGTAGGTGAGCTGCACGAAGTCGATGCGATGCGTGCGCATGATCTGCTCGATCTCGGCGTGCCGCCGGCCTTCGGAGGTGGTGATCCCCACTGTCCGCACCAGGCCGCGCGCCTTCATCTCCAGCACCAGCGGCAGCTGCTTTTCCCAGGCGAGCAGGTTGTGCACCTGCAGCAGGTCGAAGCGTTCGACCTGCCATTGCCGGCGCGACGCTTCCACCTGCGCGGCGCCGTCGCCGGAGGTCCACACCTTGTCGGCCGCGAACACGCCACGCTGGGCTCCCAGCTTGCGCAGGCCCTCGCCGACGACCCCCTGCGAGGAGCCGTACATGGGCGAGGAATCGATCACGCGGCCGCCGCCCTCGAAGAAGGCGCGCATCACCTCCGCGCAGCGCGCCCTGGCCGGCGGATCCTGGCCGACGTTGAAGGTGATCCAGGTGCCGAGCCCGACCAGCGGCACCTGCTCGCCGGTCGAGGGAATGGGGCGCGTTGCCATGGCCGGCTGCGCGCCGGCCGGCGTGACCGCCCCGGCCATGCCGGCCAGGGCAGCCTGGAGGAACTGACGCCGCGGTAGGGCAGGTCGCACTGGCGGGACTCCTGAAGTCGGATTAGCATGCTATCGGAAGGAGATGGCCATGCTGTCGTTGGGATTGCTGTGCCGGCAGGTCGCCTGGCTGCTGCTGGCGGTCGCGCCCGCTGCGTGGGCCGACGACGAGGCCGTCTGGTCCCTGTTGAAGGGCGGCGGGCAGGTCGTCCTGATCCGCCATGGGCTGACGACGCCCGGCGTGGGAGACCCCGCCGGCATGAAGCTCGACGACTGCACCACCCAGCGCAACCTGAACGACGAAGGCCGGCGTGAGGCCCGCATGCTCGCCAAGGCGTTGCGGGAGCAGAAAGTGCCGGTGGGCACGCTGCTCTCCAGCCCCTGGTGCCGCTGCCTGGAAACCGCCCGGCTGGTCTTCGGCAAGGAGCCGCAGGTCCATGCGGCGCTCGGCAACCTGTTCGGCCGGCCGGAGCGCGCGGTCGCGCAGGTGGAGGCCCTGAAGAAGCTGGTGGCCGAACGCGCCGGCCGCGGCAATGTCTTCATGGTGACGCATGGGTCGACCACGCTGGCCCTGACGGACGTCTCGCCGGCCACCGCGGAGATGGTGGTGCTGACGCCGCACCAGGGGGGATTTCGCTTCGCGGGCCGGCTGCTGGTGCGCTGAGAGGGCCGCGCTAGTCGAAGGGCTTCTGCGGCGGCTGGAACACCGACCAGCGCCCGTCCTTGAACAGGTACAGCGCGGACGACAGCCGGTTGCGGTCGCCCGCCGCGTAGAGCGCGGCGGCGGCGAAGCGCAAGCTGATGACGGCCGTCTCGTTGTCGGCGGGGGCAAAGACCAGGCCGCCGCGCCGGGGCACCGCGACGACGACGCCCGCCGGATGTTCGCGCAGCTGCGTGTTCCAGAAGTCGCGATCCAGCAGGTAGCTGCTGTTCAAGTCGGGCGCGTCGCCGCCGACCTGCATGAGGCCGCCGCTCCACGGCAGCGCCACCGGTGGGCCATAGCGCGCCCGCAGGTTGCCGATGGCGCGCGTGAGGGCTTGTTCGGGCGCCAGCGACAGCCGTTCCAGGTCCTGGGGCAAGGCGCTCTGGACCTGGCGGCCGCCGTCGAAAACGATGCGCAGGTGCAGGTCGCCCAGGTACTGGTACCAGCTGGGCTCGAATTCGATGTCGCGCCCATTGGGCAGCCGGGTGGCGATCTTGCCGAACGGCTCCAGGCCTTCGGCCTGCTTGTTGGCGCCGGGCGACTCGCGCAACACCACCAGCAGGTTGGATGCGCTGTGTTCGATCTGCTGATCGTCGTTGGGGCCCGCGGTCGCGGCGCAGGCGACATTCGCGGCGGCCAGCGTGAGCGCCGCCAGCATGCATGCGAGTCTTGGGGCCATGGTTCCTCCGTCCACCACCCATGGTGCAGCGCCTCCGCGCGAGCCGCAAGCCCCGATGCGCGCGAAGCGTCGAAAGCGCCCATGCATCGTCTTCATCACGCAACGGAATTGGTTACCTCTCTTGCCTCATCCGATGAACATGTAAGAGGTGCGCTGCGTAGCATCGGCAGCTCTCCATCCACACCCACTCAGAGGACTGTTCCCATGGCATTGCAATCCCCGTTCTTCAACAGCAACAAGCGCGAGAGCGAGCCCCTGGGGCGGCCGGGCACCAGCCCGAACGCCGCCGCCGTGTCCGGTGCGGCACCCGTGGCCGCGCCCGCGCCGGCTGCTGCCGCCGCCGCCCCGGCGAAGGAGGGCGAGAGCAAGCTGACGGTGGGTCCGAACATCAAGCTGAAGGGCGTCGAGATCACCGACTGCGACACCCTCGTGGTCGAAGGCTCGGTCGAAGCGACGATGGATTCGCGCGTGATCCAGATTTCCGAACGCGGTGCCTTCAAGGGCTCCGCCGAGATCGACATCGCGGAGATCCGCGGCCTGTTCGACGGCAATCTCACGGTGCGGCAGAAGCTGGTGATCTATTCCACCGGCAAGGTGACCGGGCGCATCCGCTATGGCAAGGTGGTGATCGAGGAAGGCGGGCAGCTGTCGGGCGAGATCGAGTTCGGCGCGAGTGCCGCGCGCGTGGTGCCGCCGGCGGGGCGCCCGGGGCTGCAGGTGCACAGCTCGGTGGGCTGACGGGCCCGCCCTCAGACGCTGGACCTGTGCCTCGCGATGCAGGTGTCCAGCGTCTCTTCCGCATCGCGCTGCCACCAGTTGCCGGTGGAGAAGATCTCCACCTCGCTGTAGCCCGCGAAGCCCTGCGCTTCGACCCAGCCGCGGATCCTGGGAATGTCGATGACGCCGTCACCCATCATGCCGCGGTCGTTCAGCAGGTCGGTGGTGGGCGTGAGCCAGTCGCAGACGTGGAACGCGAGCAGGCGTTCGCGCCCCGCGCGTTCGATCTGCTGCTGCAGCTTCGGGTCCCACCACACGTGGTAGACGTCGACGGCGACCCCCAGCGCTCCTGACTTGCCTGGATCGAGGGCGTCGCACACGTCGAGCGCCTGCTCCATGGTGTTGATGCAGGCGCGATCCGCCGCGTACATCGGGTGCAACGGCTCGATGGCGAGCGGCATCTTCGCCTGGCGGGCGTACTCCAGCAGTTCGGCGATGCCGTCCTGCACCTGGTTGCGCGCAAGCGCGATGTCCTTGTGCGTCGCCTTGCCTTGCAACGCGCCGGGCAGCGCGCCCACCACCAGCACCAGGCAGGTGGCGTTCAACTCTTTCGCCTCATCCACCGCGCGCCGGTTGTCGTCACGCGCGGCCCGCACGCCGGCGGCATCGACAGCCGGGAACATGCCGCCGCGGCAATAGCCGGAGAGCTCCAGGCCGTGCTGCCGCACCAGTTTCGACACATTCGCGAGGCCGGCTGCCGCGACCTGGTCGCGCCACGGCGAGACGGCGCGGATGCCCTTGCGCGCGCAGGCCTCGAGGATGTCCGTGAGCGGCAGGTCGGCCCCGCGGCTCTTGCGGATCGTCGCGGTGTTGAGGGACAGCCAGCGGTGGTCGGCCGAGAAATCCCTCATCCTTCGATCCCGTGCAGCGCGAGCAGGGTGTTCATCCGGCGCACCGCCAGCTCCGGCTGCTCCAGCAGGTTGGCCGCATCGGCCAGCCGGAACAGCTCGGCGAAGTGCTGGAGGCTGCGCGTGCTCTGCTGCCCGCCCACCATCGTGAAGTGCTTCTGGTGGCCGTTCAGCCAGGCCATGAAGACCACGCCGGTCTTGTAGAAGCGCGTGGGCGCCGCGAAGATGTGGCGCGAGAGCGGCACGGTCGGACCCAGGATGGCGTGGAACTTCTCGATGTTGCCTTGCGCCAGTTCGCCGAGCGCGGCGCTCGCCGCCGGCGCGATGGCGTCGAAGATGCCGAGCAGCGCGTCGCTCTTGCCATGCGTGGGTTCGCTGCCGAAAGCGTCACCCGCGATCAGTTCGGCGTAGTTGAAGTCGTCGCCCGTATACATGCGCACGCCGGCTGGCAGGCGCCGGCGCATGGCGATTTCCTTGTCCTTGTCCAGCAGCGAGATCTTGATGCCATCCACCTTGGACGCGTGCGCGGCGATGATGCCCACGGCCGTGTCCATCGCGGCGTCCACGTCCTTCGTACCCCAATAGCCCGCCAGCGCCGGATCGAACATGTCGCCGAGCCAGTGCAGCACCACGGGCTGCTTCGCCTGCGACAGGATGCGGCCGTAGACCTTCTCGTAGTCGGCGGGCGAAGTGGCCACGCGAGCCAGCGCGCGGCTGGCCATCACGATCAGCTTGCCGCCCAGTTTCTCGATGGCGGCCATCTGCTCTTCGTAGGCGCGGATGACGTCGTCCACTGTCTTCGCGTTCTCCGGCGCGAGGTGATCGGTGCCGCAGCCGGAAGCCACGAGGGCTCCGGGGACGTCCCGCGCCGCATCGAGCGAGCGGCGGATCAGCTCCAGTGAAGTCGGCCAGTCCAGGCCCATGCCTCGCTGCGCGGTGTCCATGGCTTCGGCAACGCCCAGGCCCAGCGACCAGAGCCGCTGGCGGTAGGCGATGGTGGCGTCCCAGTCGACCGCGGCCTGCAGCCATGGGTCGATGGCTGCCAACGGATCGGCCACGACGTGCGCCGCCGAATAGGCGATGCGGTTGAACTTCACGCCGGCCGCGGGCTTCACCGGTGCGCTGCCGCGCACGGTGTAGGTTTCCAGTGCGCCGGCGGGCGTCGGCAGCTTGACGGTCAGTGCCATGGCGCTCTCAGAAGTTCAATGCGGGCACGTCCACCCAGCGGCGTTCCTTGGAACTTTGCAGGGCCGCCTCGACCAGCTGCACGCCCTTGGCGCCTTCCGGCAGGGTCCATTTGTAGGGTGCGTCTTCCACCACATGGCGGATGAAGTGCTCCCACTGGATCTTGAAGCCGTTGTCGTAGGTCTGGGTGTCGGGCACTTCCTGCCAGCCGTCGAAGAAGTCGATGGTCTGCTTGACGTCCGGATTCCAGACCGGCCGCGGGGTCGTCACGCGGCTTTGGGCGCGGCAGTCCGTCAAGCCTGCCACGGCCGAACCGTGCGTGCCGTCGACGTGGAAGGTGACGAGGTCGTCGCGCCGTACGCGCGTGGCCCACGACATGTTCAGTTGCGCGATGACGGGTTCGCCGTTGTGGCCGATCAATTCGGCGGTCGCATAGGCGGCGTCGTCGGCGGTGGCGTCATACGGTTGGCCGGCTTCGTCCCACCGGCGCGGGATGTGGGTCGCCGCGGTGCAGGAGATGGACTTGACTTCGCCGAACAGGTTGTCGAGCACGTAGCGCCAGTGGCACATCATGTCCAGGATCATCCCGCCGCCGTCCTCGGCCCGGTAGTTCCAGCTGGGACGCTGGATCGGCTGCAGGTCACCCTCGAAGACCCAGTAGCCGAACTCCAGCCGCAGCGACAGCATGCGGCCGAAGAAGCCGGAGCGGCGCAGCATGTCGAGCTTGCGCAGGCCGGGCAGGAACAGCTTGTCCTGCACGGCGCCGTGCTTCAGGCCGGACGCTTCCGCGGTCTTGGCGATTTCGACGGCTTCGCCCAGGGTCGTGGCGATCGGCTTTTCGCAGTACACGTGCTTGCCGGCGCGCAGCGCCTTGGCCAGCAGCGTCGGACGCATCTGCGTCGTGCCGGCGTCGAAGAAAACCGTGTCGTCCTTGTTCTGCAGCGCCTTGTCGAGGTCCGTGCCCCAGCGCTCGATCTTGTGCGCGCGGGCCAGGGCCTCGATCTTCTCGGCGTTGCGGCCGATGAGGATGGGGTCCGGCATGACCTTGTCGCCGTTCGAGAGCGTGACACCGCCCTGGTTGCGGATGGCGACGATGGAGCGGATCAGGTGCTGGTTCATGCCCATGCGTCCGGTGACGCCGTGCATGATGATTCCGAGTCGTTGGGTAGCCATGGTCGTCGTCCCTTACTGCGTGACCTGCAGGCCAGCAGCCTTCACCAGCGCGGCGTTGCTCTTGATTTCCTCGCGGATGTACGCGTCGAAGGCGGCCGGCTCGAGCGTCCAGGCGTCGGCGCCCAGCGTGGCGAAACGTTCCTTCACCTCGGGCGTGGCCAGGGCCTTCACCACTTCGTCCTGCAGCCGCTGGACGATGGCGGGTGGGGTCTTCGCCGGCGCCATCATGCCGATCCAGAAGTTGAATTCGGAACCGGGCACGCCGGCTTCGGCCGTCGTGGGAACATCCGGCAGGGCGGCGGCGCGCTTGGGCGAACCCACGGCGAGAGCCACCAGTTGCCCGTTCCTGATCTGACCGATCACCGGGGCGATCGGCGAGAAGTAATAGTCGACGCGGCCGGCCATCACCTCGGTCACGGCTTCGGCCGAGCCCTTGAAGGGGATGTTCGTCGCTTCGATCCTGGCGGCCAGCTTGAACTTCTCGGCGTTCAGGTGTGTGGCACTGCCCTGGCCGGCCGAGGCGAAGTTCATGCTGCCCGGCTTGGCGCGCGCCGCGGCCAGCAGCTGCTGCAGCGTCTTGATGTTCTTGCTGGGCGACATCACCAGCACGTTCGGCGTGGAGGAGATCGGCGTGATGCCCACGAAGTCCTTCTCGGTGTCGAAGGGCAGCTTCGCGAAGGTATGCGGGCTGACCGTGTGCGACGACGAGTGCACCATGATCGTGTAGCCGTCCGGCGCGGCTTGCGCCACCTGGGCCTGGCCGATGGTGCCGCTGGCGCCGCCCTTGTTTTCGATGACCAGTTGCTGGCCCATGCTCTGGCCCATCTTGTCGGCGATCGCACGGGCAATGATGTCGGTGGTGCTTCCCGCGGCGAACGGGACGATCACGCGAATGGGTTTGTTCGGGTAGCCGGCCTGGGCGAAGGCGGCGAGGGGTGCGAAGAAGGCGAGGGCGGCGGCGGCCACGGTGCGACGGTTCAGCTTCATCGATGTCTCCTGGATGAGGTGTGGACTGGCTAATTCACTAACTGGTGAATTATAGGGCGAGCGCGAGCCGGCGCAAGCCCCCCGGCGCCAGCGGGTTTCTCAGCTGCGCAGCAAGTAGCCCAGGATCACGTCGCTCATGTGGGAGAGGCGCTCGCTGCGGGCCTTCGGCGCCAGGAGGTCGCGGCCGAAGATGGCCGACAGCGTGGGGTTGTTGGACAGGTAGAAGTACGACAGGCCGGCGATCGATACGTACAGCTGTACCGGATCGACCCCGCCGCGGAACTTGCCTTCCCGGCGTCCGCGCTCCAGCACGGCGGCCAGTGTTTCCACCAGCGGGGAATTGAGTTCGCGGGCGCGCTCCGATCCGGCGAGGTGGCGGGCCTTGTGCAGGTTGGCGCTGTTGAGCAGCGTCATGAATTCGGGATGCGCGAGGTAGTAATCCCACGTGAACTCGATCAGGCGCCGCACGGCGGCCGCCGGCTCGAGCTCCAGCAGGTGCAGCTTGATCTCCTCCTCGCGGATGTCACGGTAGGCCTGCTCCAGCACCGCCTGGAACAGCTTCTCCTTGTCCTCGAAGTAGTAGTAGATGAGCCGCTTGTTCAGGCCTGCGCGTTCCGCGATGCGGTCCATGCGTGCGCCACCCAGGCCGCACTCGGCGAATTCATCGCGGGCGGCGGCTAAGATGGTGCTCTGCGAGCGGTCTGCGTCGCGCATCCGCTCTTCGGGCACGGCGATGGGGTCTCTGGCCATGCGCCGATAATTCACTTTCCAGTTAATTAAGTCAAGCATGCAAGCCACATCGCAGATCGCCGGCCATCTCATCGTCGAATGCCTGGTGGCGCAAGGCGTGACGCACGCCTTCGGCGTGCCGGGCGAGAGCTACCTCGCCGTCCTCGACGGCTTCCACGCCTACCGCGAGCAGATCCGCTTCATCATCAATCGCCAGGAGGGCGGCGCGGCCTACATGGCGGAGGCCGCCGGCAAGATGACCGGGCGGCCGGGCGTGTGCTTCGTGACGCGCGGCCCCGGCGCCACCAACGCCTCGATCGGCGTGCACACCGCGTTCCAGGATTCGACGCCGATGGTGCTGTTCGTCGGTGACGTCGCCAGCGACCAGCGCGACCGCGAAGCCTTCCAGGAAGTCGACTACATGAGCTTCTTCGGCCCCAGCACCAAGGGCATGGCGAAGCGGGTGGAGCGCATCGATGAGCCGGACCGCATCCCTGAATACGTGGCGCGCGCCTTTGCCACCGCCATGAACGGCCGGCCCGGCCCGGTGGTGCTGGTGCTGCCCGAGGACATGCTGGTGAAGGAAACCGCCGCGCGACCGGTTGCCAAGGTCGAGGCGGTGGAAGCCTGGAGCGACCCGGGCTCGTTGCGCAAATTGCGCGAGATGCTGCTGGCCGCGCAGAAGCCCTTCGTCATTGCCGGTGGCGGCGGCTGGACCCCGCAGGCCGCGCAAGCGTTGCAGCGCTTCGCCGAGAACTGGAAGCTGCCCGTGGGCAATGCCTTCCGCTTCCAGGACACCTTCGACAACCATCATCCGCAGTACGCGGGCGACGTGGGCATCGGCATCAATCCGAAGCTGGCGGCGCGGGTGAAGGAAAGCGACCTCATCCTGGCCATCGGTCCGCGCCTGGGCGAGATGACGACCGGCGGCTATACGCTGCTGACGCCGCCCAAGGCGAAGCAGAAGCTGGTGCACATCCACGCCAGCGCCGAGGAGCTGAATCGCGTCTACCAGGCCGACCTCGCGATCAACGCGACCATGAACGCCGCGGCGCGTTCGCTCGAAGTGCTGACCGCTCCGCCCGAGGTGCCGTGGACCGCCTGGACCGAAGCCGCGCGGGCCGACTACGAGGGCAACCTCGTGCCGCAGGCGCTGCCGGGCGAGATCGACATGCCGGCCATCGTCGGACTGTTGGCGAAGCACCTGCCCGCCGATGCGGTGCTGACCAATGGCGCCGGCAATTTTGCTTCGTGGACGCACCGCTTCTTCCAGCATCACGGCCTGGCCAAGGGGCACAAGACGCAGCTCGCCCCGACGGTCGGGGCCATGGGCTATGGGGTGCCGGCCGGCATCGCGGCCAACATCGTGTCGGGACGCGTCGCGCTCACGATGGCGGGCGACGGCGACTTCCTGATGAACGGGCAGGAGCTGGCGACGGCGGCGCAGTACGGCGCGAAGTCCATCATCGTGCTGCTGAACAACGGCATGTACGGCACCATCCGCATGCACCAGGAGCGCGACTACCCCACGCACGTGCATGGCACCGAACTGGCGAACCCGGATTTCGTTGGCTTGGCCCGGGCCTACGGCTACGCCGGTGTCCGCATCACGCGCACGGCCGAGTTCGAGCCCGAACTGCTTGCGGCACTCGAACGGAAGCAGGGCACGCTGATCGAGGTGATGCTGGATCCCGAGGTGATCACCACGCGTGGCACCTTGAGTGCGATCCGCGCGAACGCCTTGAAGAAATGAGGAGGGCCGCCCGAGCGGCCGCCAAATGAAAAAGGGCCGCATGCGCGGCCCTTGTCGTCAGAAGCGTTGCCGCTTACTTGACGTGCTTGCCGATGAGGCCGGCCATTTCGAACATGGACACCTGGGCCTTGCCGAAGAGTTCCTTCAGCTTGGCATCGCCATTGACCATGCGCTTGTTGACCGCGTCCTGCAGCTTGTTCTTCTTGATGTACGCCCACAGCTTGCTCACGATTTCCGTGCGGGGCAGCGGAGCGGAGCCCACCACGGCCGCGAGTTGCGGGCTGGGGGTCAGGGGCTTCATGAACGCCGCGTTGGGGGTGCGCTTCTTGGCCGGAGCCTTCTTCGCTGCCTTCTTCGCGGGCGCCGCCTTCTTGGCTGCGGCCTTCTTGGCCGGAGCCGCCTTCTTCGCGGGCGCCTTCTTGGCTGCGGCCTTCTTCGCCGGAGCCGCCTTCTTCGCTGCCGCCTTCTTGGCCGGAGCCGCCTTCTTCGCCGGGGCTTTTTTCGCCGCCTTTTTCGCAGTTGCCATTTTGATTTCCTTCTAGAAGTTGATAAGAACCACCAGCGGAACTGCCACTCTCGCTGGCACTGCGGATGCTAAAGGAGAAAAACCCCGTTTCCAAGCGGAAACGAGGCTTTTTCATTGGGAGATGTTGCTTTTTTATCCGGGCCCGTTGGCTGTTTTCCCTCTGAAGATCAGGAAAACGCCGAAGAGGATGACGCCGCAGGCCAGCCATTCGCCATTGGAAACCGCCTCCGAGGCGAAGGCGACGCCCAGGAAAAGCGCGATCACGGGGTTCACGAAGGCGTAGCTGGTCGCCATCGCGGGACTCGCATTGGCCAGCAGGTAGAGGTACGCGCTGAAGGCGATGAGCGAGCCGAACACCACGAGATAGAGCCATGCGGCAAGCGCCTGCGGCTGCGGCGGTGCGGTGAACTGCTCACCCAACGCGAGAGAAATCAGCATCAACACCGCGCCACCACACAACATTTCACTGGCGAAGCCGGCGGGGCCCGCGGCCAGCGGCAGGCGCGTCGTCGAGAGCACCGAGCCCAGCGACCAGGCCAGCGTCGCGCCTGCGATGCACGCCATGCCCACGGGCGCCGCCGAAAAGCTGGCCCCTTGCACCAGCAGCAGGACGCCGGCCACGCCCACCGCCATGCCGGCGAACTCGAGGCGGCTGGGGCGCTGACCGAACAGCAGGCCCCAGCCGCAGACCAGCATGGGGACGATGGCGATGAAGGCGGCGATGAGGCCGGAGCCGATGTGCTGCCCGGCGCTGGCCACCAGGCCCATGCCGCCACCCAGCATCAGGGTCCCGATGACCAGCGCGTTGCGCCACTGTGCGACCGTGGGCAGTGGACGCCTCTTCCAGGCCACCCAGGCCATCAGCAGCACGCCGGCGGCGAGGAAGCGCGTGCCCATCTGGAAGAAGGGCGGGAAACTCACCAGCGCCAGGCGGATGGCGAGGTAGGTGGACCCCCAGATCACATAGCAGGCCAGCAGGGCGGGCAGCAGGAGCGAGGCGCGAGGGGCAGGGCGCGAGGAGAGGACGGCGCTGTTCATGTCCACGATGCTAAATTGCCCGATGGCCGTCTTCCATGCATCATTGAAGGTCCGCGGCTGTCGCGGCCGTTGATTTCAAGGTAGATCCGCATGCCGACCGAAGTTCCAGAGCTCGACGCCTACGACGCCCGCATCCTGGGGGAATTGCAGCGCGACGCGCGCATCACCATGGCGGAGCTCGGCCGGCAGGTGCACCTGAGCCAGCCGGCCGTGACCGAGCGCGTGCGCAAGCTGGAGATGGCCGGCTTCATCAAAGGCTACCGGGCGGTGGTGGACTACCAGCGCCTGGGCTATGGCATCCGGGCCATCGTGCGCGTGGGCCGGGTGGAATACGCCCGGGTCGTCAAGCTGATCGAGCAGACGCCCGAGGTCGTGAACGCCTTCAACGTGACTGGGGAAGACAGCTGGATCCTGGAAATCGCGGTCATCGATGTCGAGCACCTCGACGCGGTCGTCACCAAGTTCTGCATCCTGACGGAGACATCCACTTCCATCGTGCTGAACACGCCGCGCGAGCATGCCGCCGTCCTGCCGGCCCGGCGGGAGAACATCAAACCCGCGATCCGGAAGGTGACAGGTCGCTGAGGGCCGCGAAGCGGTCCTTGCGACCTGTCATCCCCGCGCGAGGAGCTAAGGCGTACGTGGGGATCCAGGGCGCCACGTCGCCAGAACCACCCCGGCCAGCGCGATCGCCAACGCCAGCAGTTGCAGGCCGCCGAGGCTCTCGCCGAGGGCGAGCACGCCCACCGCCGCGGCGGAGACCGGGAGCATCACGGTGAAAACGCCGGCCTGGGCCGCGGGCACGACCTTCAGTCCGGTCATCCAGAGCCACACCGTCCAGACGCTGGCCGCCAGCGAATAGAACAGCAGCAGCAGCCAGGTGTGGCCCTGGACCGAGCCGAAATCGAATTGCAAGGCCGCCCAGATCCCGAACGGCGTCACCAGCGCGAAACCCCAGAGGTTGATCAGCGCGGTGATGCGCTTGGGCCCCAGCGCGCCGGTCAGCGCCTTGCCGATCACCGCATAGGCCGCTTCGCACAGGACCGCGCCGAACACCAGCAGGTTGCCGAGCCAGGCCCATTGCGCGTCGGCCGAGGCGGCTCCGCCTCGTTCTTCGGCTTTGCCGGCCGCCAACAGCGCGATCCCGAAAGCCGCGCAGGCCACCGCGCCCCAGACGCGGGGCGCGATCCGTTCGCGCAGGAAGAGCCAGCTCAGGATGGCGACGACCGCGGGGATGGACGCCATGATCACACCCGCGGAAACGGCGCTGGTCAGGCTCACGCCGAACAGCATGCAGATCGAAAACAGGAAGTTGCCGAGGAAGGACTCGAGAAACAGCAGCTTGCGCGTGCGGGCGGTCATGGGCGCTTCGTTCGCCGGCCGGCGCAGCCAATGCAGCATGGCGGTGCCGCCGATGCCGAAGCGAAGCCAGGCGAGCAGGAACACGGGGATGGCGGCCGCCAATGGCTTGGAGAGGGCGACGTAGCTGCCCACCAGCGCCATGCTGAGGGCGAGGCAGCCATAGGCCAGCGGGCGATTGGGGACGAAGCTCACCGAGAATGGCGCCTGTTCGCGAAAAACGCCGCATCATGCCTGAAGCCGACCCGCAACCGCACCCCGCGGATTCGCTGCGCGAATCCGATGGGGCCCGGCGCCACGTCTTCGTCTACGGCACGCTGCGCCGCGGCGGCCGGAACGACATCAACCGCCTGGAGCCGGCGCCCGACTACGTGGGCATGGGCGAGGTGCAAGGCATCCTGTACCACATCGACTGGTATCCCGGCCTCACGCTGGGCGGCGAGGAAGCGGTCACCGTCGTTGGCGAGGTCTACCGCGTCACGCCCGAGCTCGAACAGGTCCTGGACGGGATCGAGCAGATCGTCCCGGGACCCGAGAGCGAGTATTTCAAGCGCGAGGTTCCCGTTTCGGTGCAGGGCCGCCCGATCCGGTGCCTGGTGTACGAGATCAATGCGGCACGCGCGCGCGGCAAGCAGTCGATCGGGCATGGCGACTGGATCCTGTTTCACCAGCCGTGAAAAGCTTTTCGTATTGCAAAAAATAGCAATGCTGCGGCGCGCCAAATTTTCTCAATACAAGAAAGAGTTTTCCGCATTGAGGAATATTGTCCGTAACCCATTGAATTCATTGACGATAATTTGTGTCTTGTATAAGACATAAGAGCTTCACAAGGTCTTGTACAAGACTTACAGTTCACCCATCGGCACTGCACTTGCATCCGTGCAGGCCGCAACGGTTCCCAACGCAACCTTCGGAGTGAAAGCAAATGAGCAACTGGACCCACCTGACCCGCGAACAGCAGATCGCCCAACTGGAAAAAGACTGGGCCGAGAACCCGCGCTGGAAAGGCATCAAGCGCGGCTACTCGGCTGCCGACGTCGTGCGCCTGCGCGGCTCCCTGCAGGTGGAGCACACGCTGGCGAAGCGTGGCGCCGAAAAGCTGTGGAACCTGATCAACACGGAGCCCTTCGTCAACACGCTGGGCGCGCTCACGGGCAACCAGGCCATGCAGCAGGTCAAGGCCGGCCTGAAGGCCATCTACCTGTCCGGCTGGCAGGTGGCGGGCGACGCCAACAGCAATGGCGAGATGTACCCCGACCAGTCGCTGTATTCGGTGGATTCCGTGCCGAAGGTCGTGAAGAAGATCAACGCCACCTTCGCCCGCGCTGACCAGATCCAGTGGAGCGAGGGCAAGAGCCACGGCGACGAAGGCTTCGTGGACTACTTCGCCCCGATCGTGGCGGACGCGGAAGCCGGCTTCGGCGGCGTGCTGAACGCTTTCGAATTGATGAAGGCCATGATCGAAGCGGGCGCCGCCGGCGTGCACTTCGAAGACCAGCTGGCCGCCGCCAAGAAGTGCGGCCACATGGGCGGCAAGGTGCTGGTGCCGACCCGCGAAGCGGTGTCGAAGCTGGTCGCCGCCCGCCTGGCCGCCGACGTGATGGGCACCCCCACCATCCTGCTGGCCCGCACCGATGCCGAAGCCGCCGACCTGGTGACCACCGATGTCGACGAGAACGACAAGCCTTTCTTCACCGGCGAGCGCACGGTCGAAGGCTTCTACCGCAGCCGCAACGGCGCCGAGCAGGCCATCAGCCGCGGCCTGGCGTATGCCGAGTACGCCGACCTGATCTGGTGCGAGACCGGCACGCCGGACCTGGCCTTCGCCAAGCAGTTCGCGGACGCGATCCACGCCAAGTTCCCCGGCAAGCTGCTGGCCTACAACTGCTCGCCTTCCTTCAACTGGAAAAAGAACCTCGACGACGCCACCATCGCCAAGTTCCAGAAGGAACTCGGCGCCATGGGCTACAAGTTCCAGTTCATCACGCTGGCCGGCTTCCACAGCCTGAACTACTCGATGTTCAACCTGGCCTACGGCTATGCCCGCAACAACATGACGGCTTTCGTCGAGCTGCAGCAGGCCGAGTTCGCCGCCGCCGACAAGGGCTTCACCGCCGTCAAGCACCAGCGCGAGGTGGGCACGGGCTATTTCGACGCGGTCACCACGACGATCGAGGCGAATGCCTCCACGGCCGCGCTGAAGGGTTCGACCGAAGACGAGCAGTTCTTCGACGACCACAAGAAGGCAGCCTGAGCGCCGCGCCCCCGCTACTTTTCTCATCGAATCGCCCGCGGCCAGCCCGCGGGCTTTTTTTTGGCCGGCCCGGCGGCCGGTTTTGCCTTTCCCGGATTCCTCAGTACATTTGGGCCTGTACGAAAACAGAGCGGGGACCGGCCATGAGCGCATCGACAGACGAAAAGACCGGTGTCTTCGACGCCAGCAAGCTCAACCAGCAGCGCTGCCCCGAATGCAGCGGCACCGGTGAGCTGCGCATCGACAGCGAGAACATCAACGAGCATTTCGAAGTCGAGAAGCAGACCGTCATCACGGATTGCCCCCGCTGCGGCGGTGTGGGATTCGTGCCCGCGGGTTAGAATCCCGGCTCGAATCCTTGCAGCAAGAGCGAGAAAGGCACCTTGGTTATGACACCGCGAACTACCCCGGAAAGGTCCACGGCCCGCTAGCGGCCGCGTCGTCGCGTGCACTGAGTTGCTTCCACCCAACTGAAAAAGCGCGGCTTGTCCCGCGCTTTTTTGTTTGCCGAAACGCTTTTCACCATGATCCAGATCACGCTCCCCGACGGCTCGCGCCGTGAGTTCCCCGGCCCCGTGACGGTGGCCGAAGTCGCCGCCTCCATCGGCGCCGGCCTGGCCAAGGCCGCGCTGGCCGGCAAGGTCGACGGCAAGGTCGTCGACACGAGCCATCCCATCACCGCCGACGCCAAGCTCGCGATCCTGACGGCCAAGGATCCTGAGGGGCTGGACGTCATCCGCCACTCGACGGCGCACCTGCTGGCCTATGCGGTGAAGGAGCTGTTTCCCGAAGCCCAGGTCACCATCGGACCGGTGATCGAGAACGGGTTCTTCTACGACTTCTCCTACAAGCGGCCTTTCACGCCCGAAGACCTGGTCGCCATCGAGAAGCGCATGGCGGAACTCGCGGCCAAGGACGAGCCCGTCACGCGGCGTGTGCTGCCGCGCGACGAGGCGGTGGCGCATTTCAAGGGTATGGGCGAGCACTACAAGGCCGAGATCATCGGCAGCATCCCGGCCGGCGAGGACGTTTCGCTGTACGCCGAGGGCGGCTTCGAGGATTTGTGCCGCGGGCCGCACGTGCCGAGCACGGGCAAGCTGAAATTCTTCAAGCTCATGAAGGTGGCGGGCGCCTACTGGCGCGGCGACCACCGCAACGAGATGCTGCAACGCATCTACGGCACGGCCTGGGCGACGAAGGACGAGCTGCAGCAGTACCTGACGATGCTGGAAGAGGCCGAAAAGCGCGACCACCGCAAGCTCGGCCGTGAGCTCGACCTGTTCCACATCGACGACGTCGCGCCGGGCGTGGTGTTCTGGCACCCCAGGGGCTGGGCCATCTGGCAGGCCGTCGAGCAGTACATGCGGCAGGTCTACAAGGACACGGGCTACCAGGAAGTGAAGGGCCCGCAGATCCTCGACAAGAGCCTCTGGGAGAAGACGGGCCACTGGCAGAACTACCGCGAGAACATGTTCGTCACCGAGAGCGAAAAGCGCGACTACGCGCTCAAGCCGATGAACTGCCCCGGCCATGTGCTGATCTTCAAGTCGCACATGCGCAGCTACCGCGACCTGCCGCTGCGCTACGGTGAATTCGGCCAGTGCCACCGCAACGAGCCCTCCGGCGCCTTGCACGGCATCATGCGGGTGCGCGGTTTCACGCAGGATGACGGCCATGCCTTCGTGACGGAAGACCAGATCCTCGACGAATGCGTCGCCTACACCGCCAAGCTGCAGCAGGTCTACCGAGATTTCGGCTTCACGGACATCCTCTACAAGGTCGCCACGCGGCCGGAGAACCGCGTCGGCTCGGATGAGCTGTGGGACAAGGCCGAGCATGCGGTCATGGAGTCGCTGCGCCGCTCGGGTGTCGATTTCGTGGTGTCGCCGGGCGACGGCGCCTTCTACGGCCCGAAGATCGAATACACCCTGAAGGATGCCCTGGGCCGGCAGTGGCAGTGCGGCACGATGCAGGTGGACTTCAATACGGCCGAGCGTCTGGGCGCCGAATACGTGACCGAAACCAGCGGCCGGGCCCACCCCGTCATGCTGCACCGGGCCATTGTGGGCAGCCTGGAGCGGTTCATCGGGATGTTGGTCGAACACCACGCCGGCGCGCTGCCGGCCTGGCTGGCGCCGGTGCAGGCGGTCGTGCTGAACATCACGGATTCGCAGTCCGATTACGCCCGGGAAGTCGCCAAAGCTCTGCAAAATCAAGGGCTTAGGGTGGAGCTCGACCTGCGCAACGAGAAAATAACGTATAAAATACGCGAGCATTCGTTGCAAAAGCCGCCTTACCTCCTCGTCGTCGGCGAGAAAGAGAGGGCGGCTGGTGCCGTCGCAGTGCGCGCCCGGGGCAATGTGGACCTCGGTGCGATGTCCCTCGAAGCGTTCTCCCAAAGAGTCGCCTCCGACATCGCCAGCAAGAGCTGATTCACCTTCCGGGACGAGTCTGCTTTCCTGCTCTGAAGCGCGGACTGGGGCGGTTTCGCTGTCTGAGGACAGTCATTGATTTGAAGGAATAGAGACCATCGCTACTGACTTTCGCGACCGCCGCCAACGCGAGGAACGCAAGCACCGCCTGAACCGGGAAATCATGGCCCCGGAGGTCCGGCTCTCCGGGCCGAACAACGAGCCCCTGGGCATCGTCAGCCTGTCCGAAGCCCTGCGCATGGCAGGCGAGGCAGACGTTGACCTGGTCGAAATTGCCGCCACCGCCAACCCGCCCGTGTGCCGGTTGATGGACTACGGCAAGTTCAAGTACCAGGAGCAGAAGAAGGCGGCCGAGGCGAAGTCGAAGCAGAAGGTCATCGAGGTCAAGGAAGTCAAGTTCCGCCCGGGCACGGATGACGGCGACTACAACATCAAGTTGCGCAACATCCGCAGGTTCCTGGAAGAAGGCGACAAGTGCAAGATCACGCTCCGCTTCCGCGGCCGCGAGATCACGCACCAGGAAATCGGCATGGCGCTGTTGCAGCGCCTTCGGGACGACCTCGGGGACACCATCCTCGTGGAGCAGTTCCCCAAGCTGGAGGGCCGGCAGATGATCATGATGATCGCGCCGGGCAAGCGCAAGCCAAGCGCGCAGAAGGCCGCCGAAGCGGCGGCCGCGACGACGACGGCTTGAGCGGGCAGGGGATCGGAAAGTTTTGAAGATCCACGGGCTGGTCGTCCGTGGTGAACAAAAAGGCGGGCGCAAGCCCGCCGCATTAGTGGCTCGGGGCCTCCAAGACGCGGAAACATCCGCGGCGCCTCACGAGCACAAATTAGAAGGAGCAGAAATGCCCAAGATGAAGACCAAGAGCGGAGCGAAAAAGCGCTTCCGCGTCCGTCCCGGCGGGACGGTCAAGCGCGGCCAGGCCTTCAAGCGTCACATCCTGACCAAGAAGTCCACCAAGAACAAGCGCCACCTGCGCGGCCCTGTCAGCGTTCATGAGACCAACATGGGTCACATGGCGCAGATGCTGCCGTTCGCGGGCCTGTAACCACCAGACGAAGAAGGAGAACACACATGCCTCGCGTCAAACGTGGTGTCACGGCTCGCGCCCGACACAAGAAGGTCCTCGCACTCGCCAAGGGTTTCCGCGGCCGCCGCGGTAACGTCTACCGCATCGCCAAAGAAGCGGTGATGAAGGCGGGGCAGTATGCCTACCGCGACCGCCGCGCCAAGAAGCGCGTCTTCCGTCAGCTGTGGATCGCGCGTATCAACGCCGCGGCCCGCGCCAACGGCCTGACCTACAGCCAGTTCGCCAACGGGATCCGCAAGGCCGGCATCGACATCGACCGCAAGGTCCTCGCCGATATCGCCTATCACGACCCCGCCGCGTTTACCGGCATCGTGGAACAAGTCAAGGCCAAGCTGGCTGCCTGAGTCGGTCCACACTACCCAGGCAACACACTCCAGAGGCTAGGGCTTGCAAGGGCGCTAGCCTCTTTTTCATTTATGACCACGAACGATCTGGCTTCCGTCGTCGAGAGCGCCCGCAGCGCATTCGCGGGTGCCTCCACGCCAGCCGACCTGGAAAACGCCAAGGCGCAGTTCACCGGCAAGGCCGGCCGCATCACCGAGCTGATGAAGGGCCTGGGCGCGCTGCCCGTGGACGAGAAGAAGGCGCGCGGCGCCGCGATCAACCAGGCCAAGCAGGCGATCGAGCAGGCGCTCGCCGAGCGCCGCCAGGCCCTGGCGGACGCCGAGCTCGAAGCGCAATTGAAAGCGGAAGCGCTCGATGTCTCCCTGCCCGGCCGACTGCGCGAACCCGGCGGGCTGCACCCGGTCAGCCTGACCATGGAGCGCATCGAGCAGATCTTCGCCAGCATGGGCTTCGACGTGGCCGACGGCCCCGAGGTCGAAAGCGACTGGCACAGCTTCACCTCGCTGAACAACCCGCCGAACCATCCGGCGCGGTCGATGCAGGACACGTTCTACGTCGACATGCAGGGCGACGACGGCATCCACTACAACCTGCGCCCGCACACCAGCCCGATGCAGGTGCGCTACGCCCACCAGCACGTCAAGAAGTTCGCCGAAGCGGTGAAGCGCGGTGAGGCCATGCCCGAGATCCGCGTCATCGCCCCGGGCCGCACCTACCGCGTCGACAGCGACGCCACCCACTCGCCGATGTTCCACCAGTGCGAAGGCCTGTGGCTGGGCGAGAACGTGAGCTTCAAGGACCTGAAGGTCGTCTTCACGGACTTCTGCCGCACCTTCTTCGAGAGCGACGACCTGGCGCTGCGGTTCCGGCCCAGCTTCTTTCCGTTCACCGAGCCCAGCGCCGAGATCGACATCCAGTTCCAGAGCGGGCCGCTGGCCGGCCGCTGGCTCGAGGTCGCGGGTTCCGGCCAGGTGCACCCGACCGTGGTGCGCAACATGGGCCTGGACCCCGAGAAGTTCATCGGTTTCGCTTTCGGCATGGGCCCGGACCGCCTGACCATGCTGCGCTATGGCGTGAACGACCTGCGCCTGTTCTTCGATGGCGACATCCGTTTCCTCCAGCAATTCCGCTAAGCCCCATGCAATTCCCAGAGTCGTGGCTTCGCGCCTTTTGCAACCCACCGTTGTCTGCCCAGGAAATCGCCGACACGCTCACCATGGGCGGGTTGGAGGTGGAAGAACTCCGCCCGGTCGCGCCGCCGTTCACGAAGGTCGTCGTTGGTGAGATCAAGGAAGCCGCCCAGCACCCCAATGCTGACCGCCTGCGGGTCTGTCAGGTGGACGTGGGGCAGGGCGCACTGCTGAACATCGTCTGCGGCGCGCCGAATGCGCGCGTCGGGATCAAAGTGCCCTGCGCGCTGGTGGGCGCCGAATTGCCGCCCGGCGAGGACGGCCAGCCCTTCGCCATCAAACTGGGCAAGCTGCGCGGCGTCGAGAGCCAGGGCATGCTGTGCTCCGCGCGTGAGCTGAAGCTGAGCGACGACCATGGCGGCCTGCTGGAACTGGACGCCGGAGCCCGGCTGGGCCAGGACGTCCGGGAGACGCTGCAGCTCGACGATCACGTCTTCACGCTCAAGCTCACGCCGAACCTGGCGCATGCCCTCAGCGTCTACGGCGTGGCTCGCGAACTGGCGGCGCTGACCGGCGCGCCCCTTGTTCAGCCCGCGTTCCCACCAGTCCCGCCGGTGCACGACGCGAAGCTCAAGGTGAAGGTCAGCGCGCCCGACCTGTGCGGCCGCTTCTCTGGCCGCATCATCCGCAATGTGGACACCACCGCGAAGACGCCGCAATGGATGGTGGACCGCCTGGCCCGCTGCGGCCAGCGCAGCGTGACCGCCCTGGTCGACATTTCCAATTACGTGATGTTCGAATTCGGACGGCCTTCGCACATCTTCGATTACGACAAGATCCACGGCGCCCTCGACGTGCGCTGGGGCCGCCCTGGCGAGCAGCTGAAGCTGCTGAACGGCACCACCATCGAGGTGGACGGCAAGGTCGGCGTCATCGCGGACGATGTCGAGGTGGAATCGCTCGCCGGCATCATGGGTGGCGACGCGACGGCCGTTTCGGACGCGACCCGCAATGTCTACGTGGAGGCGGCCTTCTGGTGGCCCGAGGCGGTGCAGGGGCGTTCGCGCCGCTACAACTTCTCCACCGATGCCGGTCACCGCTTCGAGCGCGGGGTCGACCCGAGCCTGACCGTCGAGCACATCGAGCACATCACCCGGCTCATCCTCGATATCTGCGGCGGCGAAGCGGGGCCCATGGACGACCAGGTCGTCCAGCTGCCCGAGCGCAAGCCCGTCCACATGCGGGTGGCGCGCGCGGCCAAGGTCATCGGCATGCCCGTGACCGAAGCGCAGTGCCTTGACGCGTTCCGGCGCCTCGGACTGCCGGCGCAAGCCGACCGCGGCAATGTGACCGTCACGCCGCCCGCGTACCGCTTTGACCTGACGATCGAGGAAGACCTGATCGAGGAGGTCGTGCGCATCGTCGGCTACGCGAACCTGCCCACCACGCCGCCGCTGGCGCCGATCACCGCCAAGCTGCCGCCCGAGAACCGCCGCAACCGGTTTGCCACGCGACGCCTGCTGGCGGCGCTGGGCTACCAGGAAACCATCAATTTCAGTTTCGTCGAAGCGCACTGGGAGCGTGACCTCGCCGGCAACGCCAACCCGATCCAGCTGCTGAACCCGATTGCCAGCCAGATGAGCGTGATGCGCTCCTCCCTGCTCGGCTCCTTGCTGCAGGTGCTGAAGTTCAACCTGGACCGCAAGGCCGAGCGCGTGCGCGTGTTCGAACTGGGCCGCGTGTTCGCGCGCGACGCCGGCGTGCCGACCAGCGACACCACGGTCCATGGCGTGCGCCAGCCGATGAAGGTGGCCGGGCTGGCCTATGGCGAGCCGGACGGATTGCAGTGGGGCCGCAAGACGCCGGGGAGCGATTTCTACGACGCCAAGGGGGACGTCGAGGCGCTCCTGTCCCCCGCGCGCGCTGAGTTCGTGGCCGCCAGCCATCCGGCGCTGCACCCGGGGCGCTGCGCCGCGATCCTGCTCGGCGGCCGCCAGGTCGGCGTGGTGGGCGAGCTGCACCCGCGCTGGCGCCAGCAATGGGAGCTGCCACACCCGCCGGTGCTGTTCGAGCTGGATCTCGAGGCCGTCACCGAGAGGCGGATCCCGGTGTTCGAGCCCGTGCCCAAGTTCCAGCCGGCGGAGCGCGACATCGCCGTCATCGTGGCCGACAACGTGGACCATGCGGCGTTGATGGCCGCGATCCATGCGGCCGACACGAAGGGCCTGCTGCGCGATGCCTGGCTGTTCGACGTCTACAAGCCGAAGCAGGCCACGCCCGCGCTGGCAGCCAACGAAAAAAGCCTGGCGGTGCGCTTGACGCTGGCGAGTGCCGAAGCCACACTGACCGACGAACAGATCGATGCGGCGGTGCGCGCGGTGGTCGAGCGCATCGCCGGCGATCTCGGTGGCCGCCTGAGGGGATGACGCATTGGCCGACCTGACAACAACAAGAACGCGAGAGGACATCATGGAGTTTGCCGTCGAGAGCCTGGAGACGCCGGCACTCACCAAGGCCCAGCTCGCGGAGCTGCTGTTCGAGCAGATCGGCCTGAACAAGCGCGAGTCGAAGGACATGATCGACGCGTTCTTCGACCTCATCGCCGCCAGCCTGGTGGATGGCCAGGACGTCAAGATTTCCGGGTTCGGCAATTTCCAGATCCGCACCAAGGCGCCGCGGCCGGGCCGCAACCCGCGCACGGGGGAGGCGATCCCCATCGACGCGCGCCGGGTCGTCACGTTCCACGCCAGCCACAAGCTCAAGGAGCAGATCCAGGGCGCCGGCGGTCCCACCGACCCCAATCCGGGGTAGAGCGGATGGCTGGGCGGGGATGACCGTCCGGCACCCGAAAAAGCAACGCCTGGCGGCAGGCCGGCGGGGCGGTCTTTGCTTCCGGCACCAGTTAGAGTAACCTAGCAGCTTTCTCTCCTACAAGATTGATTTCAATGGAGAAAGGCCTCCCAGCCATACCCGCCAAGCGCTACTTCACCATCGGTGAGGTCAGCGAGCTATGCGGCGTCAAGCCGCACGTGCTACGGTATTGGGAGCAGGAATTCACGCAGTTGCGGCCCATGAAGCGCCGCGGCAACCGCCGTTACTACCAGCATCACGAGGTGCTGATGATCCGGCGCATCCGGGACCTGCTGTACGACCAGGGCTTCACGATCAGCGGCGCGCGCAACAAGCTGCAGGAGATCGTGCAGGTCGAGCGCGACAAGCGCCGCGCCGGTGAAGTCATGCTCGAAGGGGTGGAAGTGATCGAGATGGACGACTCCCCGATCGAGGCCTTCGACGACGGCCCCGCCGAGGAGCGCGAAATGATGACGCAGAAGCTGCAGTTGCTGAAGCGCGAACTGTTCGAGATCCGTGACTTGCTGAACGCGGTGCATTGATGTGCGGGCACGGCCCGCCGTGCTGGCTATAATGGCGGGCTCGGCGTGTAGCGCAGCCTGGTAGCGCACTTGCATGGGGTGCAAGGGGTCGCGAGTTCGAATCCCGCCACGCCGACCAGCGACATCAGCAAGCCGGCAGGTCCTTCGGGGTCTGCCGGCTTCGTCTTTTGGGGTTGCGGGTATAAGCGGTGATATGCAGCACAAGAGGGCTGCACAAGCGGGCATAAAATGATCGAGCATGCGCCGAGACGAAAACATAACCGGGGACTGAGCCGCCACCGTGCCCACTGTCGTATTCGCTGACCTGGTCGGGAGCACCGGCATCTTCGAGCGGCTCGGCGACGAGACCGCCGGGCGCTTCGTCACCCAGCTCACCACGGCGCTCTCCAAGACGTTCGAACAGCACAACGGCCGCGTGGTCAAGCTGCTCGGGGACGGTTTGTTCGTCGTATTCCCGGTGGAAGGCGATGCGTTGACGGCCTGCGTGGCGATCCAGAAGCGGCTGGTCGAAAAGCCGCTGGTGCCGGGCGGCCTGGGCAATCCGGTCCAGATGCAGATGGGCATCGAGTCGGGCGAGGTGGTGGAGATCGAAGGTGACTGCTACGGCGACGCCGTCAACAGTGCCGCCCGCCTGGCCGACCTGGCCGGTGCCGACCAGATCCTCACCACGCAGCGCGTGCGCGATGCGCTGAGCGCCGCCCACCAGGCCCAGTTGCGCAGCCTGGGGCCGATGTACCTGCGCGGCAAGACCGAGGCGTCGGAAGTCTTCAGCGTGCAATGGCAGCCCGAACACGAAACCGACGCCACCGTGATGGGCGCGTCGATGTTCTCGCCGCCCTCACAGCAGGGCCACCTCGAGGTCACTGCCGCGGGGCAGACCGTGCGGCTCACCCCCCGCAGCGAGCGCATGACGCTCGGCCGCTCCACCTCGGCCAGCCTGTCCGTGAACGACTCGCGCGTGTCCCGCATCCACGCCACCATCGAATGGCGGGGCGGCCAGTACGTGCTGAGCGACGTCTCGAGCTTCGGCACCTGGGTCTACGTGGGCAACCAGAGCGAGCCGGTGGTGTTGCGCCGCACCGAGCTCTACCTCGTGGGCAACGGCCAGATCACGTTCGGCTGCGAACGCGAAGCGGAAGACGCCCCATCGGCGCATTTCGCGGTCAAGGCCTGACCGGCAGGACCCCTCCCCGTGGCGCTGGAACTGCACATCGCCGGCCCGGGCCTGGACTTCACGCGCCGGCTCAACCCGGGCGACCCCGCGCTCATCCTGGGGCGTGACCCTGACTGCACGATCTGCCTGGCCGACCCGGAGCGCAATGTGTCGCGCCGGCACCTGAGTGTCTGGAACGAGGCCGAGCAGCTGCACTTCCACGTCCTGTCCGTCGTGAACGGGGTCGACCTCCCGGGCGGCGAGGTGCCGCCCGGCGGCCGCGGCGTACTCCATGTTGGTGAAGCCCTGCTGCTGTCGTCCTATCGCGTCACCGTCTCGATGGTTTCCGGCGACGCGCCAGCGGCGGACCCCTGGGAGATGCTCGAGCGCGAGACCGCCAATTCCACCTCGGCGGTCCGCGGGATGATGGAGGCGATGGACACCGTGCCGGCGCCCACGGACGACGATCCGTTCGGTGACTGGGGCTTCGGCAGCACGTTCGGCCCGGGCTCGCCCAGCGGCGCGCTGCATGCCGACAGCCTCGGGGCCGCGACGGATTTGAAGTCGTTCTTCCAGGGCCTCGGTCTCGATCCCACGCGCGCGCCCGCGTTGAGCGACGGCGAGTTGGAAACCATCGGCCGCCTGACGCGCATCGCGCTGGCGGGGCTGATGCAGGCCGCGCAGGGCGCCTCCGCGACCAAGCAGGAGCTGCACGCCGAAGACCGCACCATGATCGGCGCCAAGGACAGCAACCCCTTGCGGATGGACATGCCGCCGGAGGCCAAGCTTTTCTACCTGTTCGGCGGCCGCATCGCCGCGGCCGGTTTCGTGCAGCCCGACCGTGCCGTCGGCGACATCGTGGCGGACGTGCTGGCGCACCAGCAGGCGGTCGCCCTCGCATCGCGCGAAGCCGTGCGCGGAACGCTGGATGAGTTCAATCCGGAGACCCTGAAGACGCGCCTGCTGGGCACCGGAGGACGCCTCTTCGAGTCGTCCCGGGCCTGGGACGCCTTCGTCAAGGATTACGGCGAACAGAGCCAGGTGATGGAGCAATGGGTGCAGCGCGTGCTGGACCGCCACTTCGTCGATGCCTACATCCGGGAGTTCCTCCGTGTGAAACGCGACACAGCCGCCAAACGACGGTGACCGGTCCGCGCGAGAGCAAGGCTAGAATGGGTTTCTACCTGTTACCCACGGCAGTGCTGAAGTGAGTCTGAAAAAGCTGGGCCGCTATGAACTGATCCGGGTGCTGGGCAAGGGCGCCATGGGTGTGGTCTATGAGGGGCGCGATCCCAACCTGGACCGGCGCGTCGCGATCAAGACCGTCAAGGTCGAAAACCTGTCCGAAGAAGCCGCCGCGGAATACGAGCATCGTTTCCGTACCGAGGCACGCTCGGCCGCGCGGCTGCAGCACCCCAACATCGTCAGCGTCTACGACTCGGACCGCGACGGCGACATCGCCTTCCTGGTCATGGAATACATCCAGGGCGACGACCTCAAGCACCACCTGGACCGGGGCGTGCGCTATTCGCTGGAGCAGTCCCTCAAGATCATCCGCGACCTGCTGTCCGCGCTCGACTATGCGCACAAGCAGGGCATCGTGCACCGCGACATCAAGCCGGCGAACCTGCTGATCGAACCGGGCGGCCGGGTCAAGCTCACCGACTTCGGCGTCGCGCGCATCCAGGATTCGGGCGACGCCACCCGCACCCAGGGCAGCATGGTCGGCACGCTGAAGTACATGGCCCCCGAGCAGGTGCAGGGCCAGAAGATCGACTCGCGGGCCGACCTGTTCTCCGTGGGCATCGTGCTGTACCAGTTGCTCACCGACAAGCGCCCGTTCGACGGCGACAACGACTTCTCCATCATCCACCAGATCATCGGGCACAACCCGCCGGCGCCGAGCTCGTTCAATGCGCGGCTGCCGCCGGCGCTCGATGCGGTGGTGGCGCGGGCGCTGGCCAAGGGCCGGGATGAGCGCTTCGCCACGGCGCGTGATTTCGCTGTCGCGCTGCAATCCGCCATCCGGCGCGCCGAGGACCAGACGGTGGTGCCGCCGGAGAACCCGAACAAGAAGGTCGAACCGCAGGGCACGAACTCGCGGGGGGGCCGCTCGGTGCCCGGCAGCATGACGCGGCCTGGCGGGGGGACCAACACGGGAACCGTCAGCGCCGTCACCCAGGAACTGGAGCTGGTCTACTGGAAGGACGTCAAGGACTCCACGGACGCCGAGGAACTCGAGGGTTTCCTGGAGAAGTTTCCGGCCGGCATCTACGCCGACCTCGCGCGCCGCCGCTTGCGGCGGCTCTCGGGGCAGTCCGGTGACTCGACGAATTTCGGCGGAGGCACGCAGCCCGGAATCGGCGGTGCCGCCGACCAGGACATGGAGGCCACGCGCCTGCGCTCCGACTCTTCGCGGCCGTTTCTTCCCAGCCGCGAACCGACGAATCCGTCCGCGCCGGCTTTCGTGGCGACGACCACCTTCGTGGCGCCTGCTCCCGCTTCCTCCTCGGTTTTCAGTGACGAAGAGGACTACACCAAGACTGTCATCGAGCCGCGCCCCGGCGTGCCCTACGACAGCACCGAACCCGCTCCGCTCACGCCTTTGGCACAGGCCGAGGCGTTCGCCGCCAAGGTGCTGGCCTCGGAGGAGGCGACGACGATCGGCTCGGCCGCTCCAGCGCAGGACGTCACTGAACCCGCGGTGAAAGCCGAAGCCCGGCCGGCGCCCGCCGCCGCAACCCCCGCAGCCCGCACCCCTGGCGTGAGCGCCGGCAAGCGTGCGATGGATGATGACGAGACCGCAGCGCCGGCGCCGCGCCAGAAGGTGCCCGTTGCCGTGCTGGCGGGCATCGGCATTTTCGTGGCCGCGGGGATCGCCTTGGCTGTCATGTTCAGCCGCGGCGGCAGCGCACCGCCTGTCGTCGCCGTCCCGACGCCGGCCGCTTCAGCCCCTGAACCCGTCGCGGCCGCCCCCCAGCCAGTCCCTCAAGCTGATGCGCCTCCTGTTGCCGCAAATGCGCCTGTGGTCGTTGCCCCGCCGGCCAGCCCGCCTCCCTTCGTGATCGCACCCACTCCGGGGGCGAGCATGCCCGCGGGCTCAGCGAGCGCCCGCGCCGCCGCCGCCAGTCAGGCCCGCCGTCCCGCCAGCGCGCGGCCATCGGCGCGGCCCGGGGCACCGGCTTCCGAGCCAAGCCGGCCGATATTCACGGCGCCCGTCCCCCGGTCGGACGACCAGCCGCCGGCGCCGCCACCGCGCCCCGTCCCGCCGCCGGCGGCACCAGCGGTGAACGCTGGCAGCAGCCCCGTCGAGCAATGCCGCGACAAGGTGTTCCTGTCGCGCGAGTTTTGCCTGGCCGAGCAGTGCGACAAGCCCGGCACCCGCAACCACCCGCTGTGTGTGAAGCGGCGCGAGGAAATCCGCCTGCGCGAGGAAAGCAAGCAGCGCCAGGGCCCGCAATAGGGGCCGGGGAGGAAGCGCTCCCGGCCTAGACGATGTCGAGGTTGTGCACGCCGAAGTGCCCGGCCCGCCGGTCGTCGAAGAAGCGCTTCAGCGTCTCGTGCACGGTCCGGAAGGCGATGTCGTCCCAGGGAACCTGCTCTTCATCGAACAAGCGGGCCTCGATCGTTTCATGGCCCGGGTCGAACACTTCGCTCAGCAGGCGCGCCCGGTAGAACAGGTGGACCTGGCCCACGCGCGGCACGCTCAGCACGGTGAACAGCCCCTCCATCTCGAACTGCGCGCCGGCCTCTTCAGTGGTCTCGCGGGCCGCACCCTGTTCGGTGGACTCACCGAGTTCCATGAAGCCGGCCGGCAACGTCCACTTGCCCCACCGGGGTTCGATGTTGCGCTTGCAAAGCAGGACCTGCCGGCCCCAATACGGCACCGTCCCGACCACGTTCAGCGGGTTCTCGTAGTGGATCGTGTCGCAGTTGGGGCAGACCGCGCGCTCGCGCGTGTCGCCGTCGTCCGGCAGGCGGTAGACGACGGCGGTGCCGCAATTGCGGCAGTGTTTGATGGGGCTTCGGAAGGTCGTCACCCCGCGATTGTCACGCCTTCTTGGCCGGGGCCGCGGCCGCCTTGCCGTGCTTGTCGATCAGCGCGCGGGCCGTTTCCAGCAGCTTCTTGCCGTCGTGGCCGCGCTTGTCCATGTCCTGCACCCATTCGACTTCGACCAGGCGCGCCTTGCGCTTGAACTCCTGGGCATCCGCGGCCGTGATCTGGTAGATCTGGTTCTTGCGGTCCTCCGCGGCCTTGCGGCCCAGGGGATCGTTGCCCTGCTGCGTCTTGCCCAGCCAGGCCGACGTGGCCATGCCGGAGTTGTTGTCGATGATCTTCTTCAGGTCCGGCGCCAGCGAGTTGTACTTCGCCTTGTTCATGCTCATCACGAACGTGGTCGTGTAAAGCGCGCCACCGGAGTTCTCGAACTCGCTGTGGAACTTGGTCAGCTCATGCACCTTCACCGAGGGCACCACCTCCCACGGGATCACGCAGCCATCGATGGTGCCCTTGGACAGCGCATCGGGGATCTGCGGCAGCGGCATGCCCACCGGGGTGGCGCCGACGTAGCCGAGCATCTTGGTGATCTGCCGTGTCGGGCCGCGCACCTTCATGCCCTTCAGGTCGTCGG